>DAOULU010000045.1:0-32067 GCA_034417075.1 Anaerolineales bacterium | reverse complement strand
GATGAGGACGTCGAGTTTGTCATGGATAGACTCAACAACCGACCTAGAAAATGTCTTGACTTCAAGTCGCCGAAACAAGTATTCTTCAATCATTCATCCGTTGTTGCACTTGGTAGTTGAATCCAGGCTCGTTAATAACCTACCGATATGGATTTAATATTCATCCTCTCTTTCGTAGTCGTAATCATCGTCGTATTCGAGCTCTTCGTCGTCGAAAGCCCAATCCAATTCCAACGGTGAAACGCCTACGACCATCAAATATGCTCCGCATTGTGGACAACTGACTTGCTGTCCTTCACTAGGGTCTCGTCCAACTGTGATCTTTGCATCACATTCTGGACAAAATGCGTGTGTCATGGAGAACCTCCTGACAAAAAATGCGTTTCGCCAGCATCATACGCAGAAGGTGTAGAAATTGTGTCTAACTCTTATGAAAATTTAGTATAAAAAGGTCGTAGAATGTATCAAAATGCTATCAATTGGTGCCAATATCGAATAGATAGCCCATGCCGGGAATGGTATGTATAAATTCAGGCGAGGAGGGATCGCGCTCGATTTTCGCACGCACTCGACTGACAAGGCCGCGGACCAATTCACGGTTCCCTTTTTCGCTGTACCCCCACACCCGCTCAACAAGTACATCCGTCGGGATGGCCAATCCGCGATTGGTCACGAGAACGTAGAGCAGTTGAAATTCCAATTGCGTGAGTCGCTGCGCTTCCTTTCCATACACCCGAACGCTGCGAGTAGAAGGGTTGAGGGCGATCGTCTCCAGGTCTAACATTGGTGTGGCCAGTAAGGGCGCCACACGAGCTCTACGGAGCAGCGCGTGGGTATATGCGGTCAACAAACGGGGATGGATCGGCATGGGTAAAGCGAGATCGGCGCCGGTCGTGAGCATGTCCACGATCTGCGTATTGGACAGCGTCTCGGCGATCACGATAACGGGGACTTCACTCACATTGCGGATGGATTTCAAATCGCGGATTGTGCGTTCGATGTCCGTGCTGATGATTACCAACAAGACTGCCGGCGCTTCCGTCCATTTGCCGATGACTGATTCAGTTTCTGTCTTCTGTATGACCTTCATTCCCGCCTGACGCAGGATGAAGGCGATCATGTCTCGTTCTTGTGCGTCTTGACTGATGACAATTGTTTCCATCGACTCGTCCGCCTTCGAATGCCCATTCGTCTCGGGCTTTCAGACATTCTGTACGGCTTGCTGCCTAAATCAGTACGAGCGCGTTGGCGAGATATCGGACGCCCAGATAGGTCATATAACCGCCGGTGATCAAGATCAGGGCCCGATACGCCCGCTGACTCAGCCAGTGCCGTCCACTGCTCGTTGCCGCGGCAAGCGTTGTGTCCCAGGCAAAATCTGCACTGATGTGGCCTACGTAAAACGCAGCGACTGCGGCCGCGCTGATCGCTTTCGCTTGCGTGAGATATCCCGCAGCAACCGTAACCCACCAAATGTACCAGAATGGATTGGACAGCGTCGTCAACATTCCCAGGGCAACGAGAGCCGAGGCAGATCTCGACGTTTGGATTCGACCCGGTTGGGGGAGTTGTACATTTTTCTTCCACACCGCATGAATGTAGCTGCCTCCGATCCAGAACAGGATCAGACTACCACCGAACGAAATCGCTACGAGCACCGTTGTGGTTTGCATCACGACGGAAAGACCGAAGCTGATCAGAATGAGGATCGCCAGTTCCAAAACGGAGTGTCCGAAGGCGATGAGCGGTCCTGAGCGCCAGCCTCTGCGTGGCGCCTCACTCAAAATTGCCGCCGTTACCGGACCGGGGGATATTACCGCGGCGAAGGAAACAAGCAGAGAGAATTGAAAAATCGAAAAGACGTCGTCTGCGGTCATGATCGACTGCTGGGTATGCGTGATGACCTATTGTAGTCGAATTTATGCAGGAAATGGAGAATTTACGAACTTTCTTTGATGAAGCGCGTGAGGTCCGGAAAGATCAGTTTATCGAGGGTGTCATTTTGCAACGTGGTGTGATTGACGACTTCAAAATTGCGGTGTACTTCCCGCAATGCACGTACCTGCCAGGCGGGAGGTGATTGCGAGAAGACACCGAGACATACCGTCCTTTTCCCGGGGATGAGTAGCAAAGCTGAACCGTCGTCGATTTGTGTAGCGAACATCCGTGAAGTCTTTCCTTCTTCTTCGGCGGAACCGAAGGTTCCTAACAATCCCATCGCGTCTTCGGCAGACTCAGGCATATCCCCTTCGACAAATATTCGTTCTCGGGAATTGATGTTGTACAGTCCTACTGCGTGGCAAGTGGCCTCATTGAGCTGCATCAGGTAACTGGTTTTCCCTTCTTCCAGTACGACCTGCCACCGATCGCTTTCCGGATGCATTTTATTCATGCGAAGCGCTACTTCGCGCTGCTGCATGTAATGACGCCGTACCGCCCGGTATTGTGAAACGTTGATTCTGCCTTGTTGGTAATCTTGTTCAAGCCGGTTGATTTTTTGTTTGAGTGCGGCGAGACGTTGTTTTAAATCCTGTGGTAAATCTTCATCAATGACTGCGTCTTCTTCGACTGCGGTTTCGCTGATGGGATCCGTAGTTACAACGTCAGGAGGTAGAGGGTGTATCGTGGATGGTTCTTCGTCTACAAAGGGCGCCGCCTCTTCGCCTTCCATCTTGGAGACGCGTTGTTCCCATTCACGAAGGAGTTCCCGAGCGGCTCTCAATTGTCCTTCGCTGATCAACCCGTCGCAGAAAGCGATCGCCGCAGAGAGGAACTTCTCTCGGGCACGCTCGAGCCAATCCAACGCGTCTTGATATTCTGCGTTTTCTTCCCCTGAAGAGGCTCGTTTCGCTTTCTTTTCGGTCTTCTGCGCCTTTTCCGTCATGGCGCTTATAATGGTATCCGAAGCGCCTCCCATACGCAACCATCATAGCATTTGGTCTATGAAATACGTCAGAGGACGGTTGTACCAATGAATGAAAATAACTCTATGACGGAAGGTGAGGGATGCGGTATACTCAACGCTGGCATTTTAAGTGGATGTCGATTTTTTTGTCTTTCCCGCAGCAATCGTGAGACGAAAATCGGATCAGAAGGAGTGGTTGATGATGTCGCGGAAAGTGTTCCTGGGGATCCTTGTCCTGCTGACAAGTCTCATTGGAGCGTGTGCAGGCATTGGTGCAGGGACACCGACTCGTTCGGCTGCGGACGTGATTACTACAGCGGAAGCTCTCGCTGATCTCACGCGTGCGGCAACACTTCAGACTTTGCCGCCGACACCCGAACCTGCCACTGCGACAGCAACACCTCCTGGACCGACGTCAACACCGACCGCGACGGAGGGGCCTCCCATCGTGGAAGCAGACTACAATGCCTACGTGCGGGAAGGGCCTGATGAAACGTTTGCGTTCGTCGATTATTTCCTCGAGGGTCAGCGAGGTGAAGTAATCGGCCGCTACGAAAACACGGAATATAATCCGCCAACCTGGTGGTATATCCGACGCATCGATCAGGGTAAGGACGGCTGGGTATGGAGTGGTGCCGTTACTTTCTATGGCGAGGAGAGCGGAATTCCGGTGCTGAACGTGGATTTTACCCCGAGTCCGGAAGGCGAATAACCCATGACGGGTATTGCTCCAAAATTCAAATGTATGGATTGAATTTGAACGGGGCGGCGGATCGCCGTCCTGTTTCTTTTTCAGTCGGACAGCAGCGGAAGAAGGTGGGTAATGCCGAGTGCCACCCAGGCAACGACGGACCAGTAAACGATGTATTCAACGAACGAAAACAGGATCACCGGAAAAGGTTTCAACCCTCGAAGAAAGGGTACCTTCTCCAGCACGTGTAGTCCATACACCGCAAAGACATGTTCGGCGATGCCTTCCAACCCGCCGAGAGCACAGAAAACGAGAACGAAATGGTTTTCAAAAACGAGAGCAAGCTTCCACATTCCCAATCCGATTGCAGCATAGAGCAGTATGTTCGAGAGACGGATCGAACGCATCCAGTCCGGGTAGATGTAACGATAATAGATATCCCAATAGCGTCCCATTAAACCAAAGGACATAATGCCCCAGAAGACAGCCGAGCCGATGGCGATAGATCTGACTGCGATCGTGAATCGCTCATCCGAATATAAAGATATAAGCGGGAGTGACAGGAGAATCCCGATACCGCCGAAGACCAGCGTGCTCAACCAAACATCGCGTTCTGTCAATGTCAGATTCATCAAATCATTCGATTTGGTCGGATCGGTAGACCGGAGAGGTTCAGACAACGCTAGCTCGACTTCACGAGCGTGCCTGGTTTCGCCCCCAAGAGCGCATTCAAGATCGATCCGGGTTCTTCGCCCGAAAAAATTCGCACTTCAATTTGTGGGCTCAAACTGGCGATGGCCAGTGCAGCTTCGACTTTCCCGCGCATTCCGCCGGTAACGTCGATTGCCTGCGTAATTTCCATGTCGATTTTATCCAGATCTTCCGCTTTTACTGAAGGCAGGATTTTCTTCGATTCTGGAAAGTCGGCATATACACCGGCTTCGATACCTGCGATGAGGACGCGCGAAGGTTGAAGACGTCGCGCCAGATATGCGAAGACGTTCTCGGTGGAGACGATCGCCGCACCTTGATTGCGATCGAAGACGACGTCGCCATAAATAATTGGCAGTAAGCCCGCTTCGATTGACTGCGCAATGGGTTGATGGGCCATTTCCTGGATCTCCCCAGCTGCGCTGATGACACTTGCAGATGGCGGAAATGCCAGTGCTGGTAGCTTTTCGTTCAGGAAAGCATCGACTACGAAACGATTCAGGCGTTGGGCTGCTGCCCATACTTCGGCGAACCCTAGCCATTCAGCGGGTGTCGAGGCGCCGCGATTCGTGGCGTGTCGCGCCGCTGTGACGTGTCCGAAAGATCCGGACCCATGACCAATCAGAATACGCAGATCTGGATTATTCTGTCGGGCTCGAGCGATTTCCATTGCCGTGCGTTCCAGAATGAGATACCTGACTGTTTGCGCCTGGTCTTTTTCCGTGATCAACGAGCCACCCAATTTGAGGTAGATCATGGTCATACCCTCGTCATACGAGTCCAAACAGCTCCGGCAGCGTGCAAGGCTTCTGTGACATCTTCACCGGTGCCGGGTTGGATGAGTACAACGATGATACCACCAACACCGGCTCCAGACAGCTTCGCGCCACAAGCGCCACAATCTCGTGCTGCGGAAAGTAGCTTTTCGATCGTCTTCGAGCTGACGCCTAATGCTTGGAGCTTTTCCTGATTTTGGTTCATTAGTTTGCCCAGAAGAGAAATGTCCCCATCCGCGATTGCTGATCGGGCAGCTACGGTTATTTGACCGATCTCATTAAAAATTGCATCAAACGACGCCCGATCCAGCTCCCAAGCCTTTCGTACGTTGGCGACGATCTCACCGGTGTTCGAGGGCAAGCCCGTATCGGCGAGGATGAAAGAAAGTTCACTTCCGATCGAAAGTCGTTCCGGCTGACACCCTCGAATGAAATAGACCGCTTGATCATAAACGATGACGGTGTTGTCGATCCCCGAGGGCGTGCCGTGGTGGATTTTTTCCACTTCGTAAACCAGTTCCGATTGGCGTGACAGTTCGAGCGGGTGATGGAAATGACGGCAGAGTGCGCGCATTACGGCAGTCGAGACGGCGGCGCCCGAACCGAGTCCGGAAGCGACGGGAATATCCGACGATATGCGTATCTCGATTGCCGGGAATGAACGAACCCGGATTTCTTCCAGCGTCAACTGTGTGATTTTACGTAGCGGGTCGTCGCTGTCGGTTTCGTGTAGCCATTTGTCGAAGTCGATATCCGGAGCGATGAAACGAACGTGGCCTTTCGATTGATCCGTAAGTTGGCGAATTTGCGCGTTAGCGTGCAGTTTGCGGAGTGGGAATGCGATCGCCGGCTGTCCGTAAACGACCGCATGTTCTCCAAAGAGAATGAATTTACCTGAAGCGCTTGCCTGCGTCATGATCCCAGATAGAGAATTCCTGCGGATGAAATTCCCCAGATGACGATCGTCGCCAGGAGAGGCATATCGGAAAACACGAGTTCTTCCGGTGCGCCGCCGGCGTCTTCGATGTTGACCAGGTAGAGATAGCGGAAGACTCCATAGATGACGAAAGGAATAGTCAACATCATGAGATGGTTGGTGGGGAGATTTTCAGCCGAGAAAGTATAGAGTGAGTAGGCGATGATCGTGGTGCTAGAAACGATGATGATCAATTGGTCGAGAAAATCTACTGTGTAGCGGTCAAAAACACGCCGATGAGAATTTGCGTCTTCTGCGAGTAATACCAGCTCCGAGCGGCGTTTGCCTAGTCCGATGAATAGAGCCAGTAGGCTGGTGCAGACGTAAAGCCACGGAGAGAAACGTTCGGTGGTGATCAATGCTACACCGGCGCCGACGCGCAACACGAATCCCGAAGCAAGCACGAGAACGTCGATGATGGGTACGTGTTTGAGCCAAAAGGAATAAAAGATGTTCATGATCAAATAGATTGAGATCACAATACCGAAAAAGGTGTTGAGCGCGAAACCCGCGCCGAGTGCCACGACGAGCAGTACACCCGCGGTAATTCGGCCAACCGTCAACGAGAGCTGACCCGAGGCAAGCGGTCGGTAACGTTTCGTTGGATGAAGGCGATCCTGTTCCAAATCCGCTAGGTCGTTGATGAAGTACACCGCGCTGGCGCCAATGCCGAGCAGAAAAAATCCGGCGATGGTTGTTAGAAGTGGTTCCAGGTCGAAAATCTGCTTGTCAAACACCAGTGCAGCGAAAATAAAGCCGTTTTTCGGCCATTGTTTTGGACGCATTGTTTTCAGGATGGATTTAATCATGGCTGCGATGATAGCAGGAACCAAATGCACAAGCAAGTAATTGCGATGACGGATGATAACTTGTGTACAATCTGGATATGAGCGAGAAGGAACGCATCGATATCATACTGGCAGAAAAAGGTCTGGTCGAGAGTCGATCCCAAGCGCAACGTTTGATCATGGCCGGTCAGGTTCGCGTCGCAGGACAGATGATCCACAAACCATCCCAGCGCGTGGCGCGCAACGCGCAGATCGAGATCGAATCGTTACCGCAATTCGTCTCACGGGGTGGAGAGAAACTGGCGGCAGCCTTGGCGCGGTTTTCGATCGACGTCGTCGATAAGGTCTGTGCCGATGTCGGAGCTTCGACAGGTGGATTTACAGACTGTTTGCTGCAAAACGATGCCGTACGGGTTTATACCATCGACGTTGGCAAAGGTCTTCTGCATTGGCGCTTACGAAACGACTCCCGAATTGTGGTCATGGAAAAGACCAACGCGCGCAAATTGATGTCGCTCCCTGAACTTGTAGATTTAGTTACGATCGACGTCTCATTTATCTCCCTACGTACGCTACTGCCTGTAGTCTGCGGCTGGCTTATACCACGAGGGGATGTAATCGCGCTCATCAAACCGCAGTTTGAAGCGGGGAAGAAAGCTGTTGGTAAACGCGGCGTCGTTCGAGATGCAGCGATCCACCGTCAGGTCGTCGAGCGCGTGATTGCAACCGCCGCTGAGCACGGATTGGCCCCACTTGGAGTGATGCAATCCCCCCTGCGAGGTCCTAAGGGCAACGTCGAATTTCTCTTCTGGTGTCGAAATGATGCTCGTTCGGCGGAAATCGATTTGCCGGTAGACCTCTTTCAATACGATTGAGCGGTTCTCGGTTGACCGGCGTTGCCGAAATCGATTTTTTCGCGCTTAGTTAAAGCTCAAAACATTTGACCTTACGAATTGATCTTGTCTTCTCGCTTCTTGATACTGTCCCTGTGAGTGCCTCTCGGTTATACTTCTCTCTCGATGATCATCGTTGAAACTGCCTGCAATAGAATCGCCCGATGAGTACGGAAAATATCCGGAATTTCTGCATCATCGCCCATATCGATCACGGTAAATCCACGCTGGCCGATCGGCTCTTGCAGCTTACCCACACCATTCCCGATCGGGAAATGACAGACCAGGTCCTGGATAGTATGGATTTGGAACGTGAAAAAGGCGTGACGATCAAGGCTTCCGCCGTGCGCATGGAACATGAAACGCCGGATGGAAGGTCGTACACACTCAACCTGATCGACACACCGGGGCACGTCGATTTCGGTTACGAAGTCAGCCGCGCCATGGCTGCATGTGAAGGCGCGATCCTGGTCGTGGATGCCAGCCAGGGGATCGAGGCCCAAACCTTGGCCAATTTGTATCTGGCGCTCGATGCGAATCTCGAAATCATTCCGGTGATCAACAAGATTGATTTACAGGCCGCGCGTCCGGAAGAGATCGCGGATGAAATCCACGCCTTGCTTGGGACACCGAAGGAAGATATCTTACAGATCTCGGCCAAACAAGGTGAAAACATCCGTGCCGTCATCGATGCGGTTATCAACAGAATTCCCGCCCCGTCGTCGAAGCAAGATCGAGCGTTGCGGGCGCTCATCTTCGATTCGCATTACGATCCCTACAAGGGCGTCGTAGCCTACATCCGTGTAGTTGACGGATCGTTGCACGTGGAAGATGAAATTCGATTGATGGCCTCGCGCACAAATTTCACACCAATGGAAGTTGGTGTATTTACCCCAAATATGACTCAAGCCTCGTCGCTCGCTGTCGGTCAGGTCGGTTATGTCGCTACGGGACTGAAATCGCTGCGTGAATGTCGTGTGGGTGATACGATGACCCTGGCGCAGAACCCCGCAAAGGAATCCCTGCCGGGTTATCGTTTGCCGAAACCGATGGTCTTCGCCGGTTTCTATCCCAGCGAAGGGGAGGAGTATCACAATCTCAAGCAGGCGATCGAAAAACTTCAACTCAACGACGCTGCGCTGGTGTTCGAACCCGAGACTTCGCAAGCTTTGAATTTCGGTTTTCGCTGTGGCTTTCTGGGTCTATTTCACATGGACATCGTGCAGGAACGCCTGGAACGCGAGCATGATGTCAGCTTGATCGCGACGGCCCCATCGGTCGAATATGAGGTTGTACTGCGAAATGGTGACGTACTGCGCGTGGCTTCTCCTGCCGAACTGCCAGAGAGCGGTGAAATCGATGAAATCCGTGAGCCATGGATGCGCATGCAGGTGTTTTCACCGGAACGATTCTATGGCGCCATATCCGAACTAATCTCGGGGCGCCGCGGTGAATTCGTTGAGCAAGAATTTCCCGCAGCCGATCGGATCGTACTGCACTTCAATCTTCCGTTGGCAGAAATGATCGTGGATTTTTTCGACGTGCTGAAATCTCGTACGCAGGGTTACGCCTCATTGGACTATCAATTTCTCGGCTATCGGGCTGGGGATTTGGTCAAGTTGGAAATCCTGATCAACAACGAGCCCGTGGATGCGTTGGCTTTAATTGCGCATCGAAGTGCGGCGTATGCCAAGGGAAAAGCATTGGTGGCGAAGCTGCAGAAGCTCATTCCCAAGCAGCAGTTTGCCGTTCCCATTCAAGCTACGGCGGGCGGACGTGTGATCGCGCGGACGAACGTCAGTGCGCTACGGAAAAACGTCTTGGCGAAATGCTACGGAGGAGACGTTACGCGGAAGAGAAAATTACTCGAAAATCAGAAGCGCGGCAAGAAGCGCCTCAAGCGAGTCGGCAACATCGACATCCCGCAGGACGCCTTCATGGCCGTACTTCGCCTGGGGGATGAATGAGAGCTTCGTCTCGAGGGATGGTGGACGATATTCCGAAACGTGTGGTGTCCGAATGAGCAAACGATCACCACGGACATACATCGGTTTATTCATCGGCTTATGTATCAGTGCGGCTGCATTGCTGCTTGCCTTCCAGTGGGCAGGGTTTGAGGCATTAGAAGAAGCGCTAAGGGCTGTTCGTTTGCCTTTCTTGTGCCTGGCACTGATCACCTTTTTACTATCGATGTTTCTTCGCGTCGCTGCCTGGCGTGTTCTCCTTCAACGACCTGTTTCACTATGGCGTGTGTTTGCCGTGTTGAATCAGGGATACCTGATCAACAACGTTCTTCCCTGGCGTTTGGGTGAATTTGGGCGTGCCATCCTGCTTGGACGAAGACCCACGATGACCGCTCAAGGAGTTCTCGCTTCGATATTCGTAGAAAGACTATACGATATCATCATTGCACTTGGTTTTTTTGCTGCGTTGATTCCGTTTGCAGTTGGAATTCCAGGCGTTTCACGAAGTGCGTTTTTTGCGATCGGTGTGATCGTTTTTGCGGTACTTGGCTTGTTCCTACTCCTTCGCTATCCCAACATCGTTTTCCGATTGATCGATCTCCTCCCGGGAGGAAGAAAACGATGGGGCGTTCACTTCGACCGCTTCCGAGAAGGATTGATGACGCTGCGCAGCCCGCGAATCATTTTCGTGAGCCTGGGTTTGCTCTTGATCAGTTGGTTTTTGGCAGGATTGCAGTATTGGCTCGTTTTAGTCTCGATTGTTCCGGAGGGGCAGATTCACTGGGCCTTTTTCATGCTTACCATTACAATGCTGGGCGTCGCGATTCCCTCTTCGCCAGGTTATATTGGCGTGTTCGAGGCGGCGGGAGTGCTTGCGTTGTCGGCTTTTCATGTGCCCGAAGGCCAGGCACTTGCGGTTACTTTAATTCTGCATGCAATGGTCTACTTGATATCTTCGGCGATTGGTGCGCTTGCATTCATCGGCGAGGGCGATACGATATGGCAAATCCTGCTACAGGCACGTGAGCGCTTTTTGCTCCAGGCGAAGAAACCGGTGGATTGAATGCGTATCCTCACCAGTTTGTATTACTATCGTCCACATTACTCCGGTCTGACCGTCTATACGGAAAGATTGTCTCGAGCACTAGCCGCCAGAGGACACGATGTGACGATCCTGACTTCGCGATATGACCGGGATCTGGCTGTTCTTGAATCGCTGAACGGAGTGCAGGTTCGGCGGATCAACGTCGCTTTGACGATCAGCAAAGGTCCGGTAATGCCCACCATCCCCTATTGGGCGATGCGGTTGATACCCAAACATGACGTCGTCCATCTTCATGTGCCACAATTGGACGCTGCATTTTTCGCCACGTTAGCAAAAATGTTACGAAAACCGGTCGTGCTTACCTATCATTGCGATTTGAATTTACCGCCGTCACCGGTCAACTGGATTGCCAGTCAGGCTTCCCGCTTCGCGAATACGGTCTCGGCAACGCTGTCGGACGTTGTGGTTACCAACACGCGGGATTACGCGGAAGAATCACGATTCCTACGCCGCTTTCTTGGGAAGCTGCAAGTCATCCCGCCACCGATCGAAGTATCGCATGTGGACGCTGAAATCGTGAAGGATCTAAAATCACGCTGGAAAATCAAGGATGGTCAGCAGATCATCGGTATGGCCGCACGATTGGCAACGGAAAAAGGAGCGCAGGTATTGGCGCAAGCCCTTCCGCAAGTGTTGACGCACTGGCCAAAGGCGCGTGTAATATACGCTGGACAATATAAAAACGTGATCGGCGAGGAAACGTATGCACGACGCTTGCAGCCGTTGATCGACGACTTGGGAGAGCATTGGCTGTTCGTCGGGTCGCTCTCTCAAGATGAATTGGCTGCGTTTTTCTCGCTCTGCGATCTCACGGTGCTTCCGAGCATCAACGCCACGGAGAGTTTCGGAATGGTTCAGGTCGAATCGATGTTCCTGGGCACGCCAGTGATCGCCAGCGACCTGCCGGGAATACGACAGCCCGTCATACAAACCGGAATGGGTCAGATATTTCCGCCGGGGGATTCAAAGGCGTTAGCAGAAGCGATCGTGCACATGCTTTCCAGTCCCGAGGATTATTGCGTCGGGAGTGGGACGTTAGCTTCCCATTTCGGTTCGGCTCACGTGTCCCGGGAGTACGAAAAATTGTTCCAACGATTGCTTTCGGTGGATAGGGAATCGTAGAGCGAATGGAAAAAGATTTTCTGGGTGAACATTTACGTGAATTGCCGTATTTTCGCTCGATCCTGCGAGCGGTTGAAGCCCAACTCTTTCAGAGCGTTGTGCTTTCCCATCCGATACTCGATGTGGGCTGCGGCGACGGCCATTTTGCTTCCGTAGCATTGGATCAACAAGTTGATTGGGGCGTCGATCTTGATCTCCCCTCGATCCGGGAAGCGCAGTCTCGAAAAGCCTACCGGGCTATAACGCAAGCCGATGGAAGCTGCTTACCATTCCAAGACGGATCATTCGCCAGCGCCTTGAGTAATTCCGTCCTGGAGCACATGCCGGACCTTGAATCCGTCCTTGCAGAGACTTCCCGGGTTCTGCGGCCCGGCGCATTGTTCGTGTTTACGGTTCCAAATCCGGGTTATCGAGATCGACTCAGCTTCCCCCAATTGCTTCGGCGGCTGCGCCTTGGATTCATGGGTGACGCATACGAACGATATTTCATGTGGATGTCCAGGACTTACAACCTTTATGATGAGAATCAGTGGGGCGAACTGCTTTCTCGCACGGGTTTTGAAATCGAACAGACTTTTCGCTACTTTCCCCCATCTTCTCTACATGCATTAGAATGGGGACATTATTTTGGCGCGCCGTGTTTGATCCCACGCTGGTTATTCGGGAAATGGATTCTCGTTCCGCGGCGATGGAATCTGAAGTGGACGGATCGTATTGTTCGGCGCTACGCGGATCCAAGTCCGGGTAAAGACGGCACGTATAGTTTCTATAAGGTACGCAAACGACGTTGAAAGAGAAAGGAAATCGTACTTTGGACCGTGAAGATCCAACCAGTCAATCTAAAGAACCAACGGTTCTCGATTGGGTGAAATCCATCCTGCGTTTTAATCCTATTCATATACCGGAAAAAGCCACCATCGCGGACAAGAAAACGACGCCGCCCAGCCACCATCTACCACGCTCGGCGCAGGAAGCGGTATCCAGACCTGTGGAAATGCCAACGTGGTCCCAGATGCGATTTCCTCTGGCCTTGATCCTTGCCGTCATCGCTCAATTTACCATCGAGACCATCAAGACCAGCCCTGATTGTTGTTCCTCCAAGCAATATGCTCTGGTTTTTATTAGCTTACATCTACTCGTCATTTCGGCTATGATCCTCACGTTTTCTCTGATCCGTGGAGATTTCCGCATCGAGCCGCTACCGACGATCCAGCGAAAGGCCAGTGTCGTCGCTTTTCGCCCAATGCCGCTGTTAATTTCCATAATTTTCTCCATGCTGACGTATCTTGCTTCGAGCAAGGACACCTTTCGTTTGTCCACCGTAGTGTTCTGGGTAGCGGCGTTGATATCCGCATTAATGGCGTTCTGGGAAGGAGAATTTTCCCTACGGCCTACGTTCGTGCGTTGGAAGAATCGTCTACTTGATCGAGAATTCAAGATCACGCTTGACGCATGGTCGCTGCTCGTCCTGGTTGGATTCGGGCTTTCGCTGTATTTCCGTATCCTTCACTTGAATTCCGTGCCGCCTGAGATGGTTAGCGATCATGCGGAGAAGCTACTCGATGTCATGGACGTCCTGGCTGGAAAAACCTCGATTTTCTTCCCGCGTAACACAGGAAGGGAAGCGCTACAGTTTTACATGGCTGCGGCGACGGCAAAGTGGTTAGGCACCGGAATTTCGTACATGACGCTGAAAATAGGTACAGTCTTCGCCGGTTTGATCACCTTGCCCTATATCTACTTGTTGGGTAAAGAAGTCGGCGGTCGAGAGGTCGGACTGGCTGCGATGGTGCTGGCTGGCATCGGCTATTGGCCGAACGTGATCAGCCGTGTTGGCCTTCGTTTCCCGCTCTATCCCCTTTTCGTTGCGCCGGCCATGTACTACCTGATACGCGGTATCCGTCGTAGGAGACTGAACGATTTGCTGTTGTGTGGTCTGGCGGTCGGACTGGGACTTCACGGGTACAGCCCGGCGCGCGTCATACCCATCGTGATCATCTTGGGCGTGGCCCTGTATCTATTACACCGCGAGTCGCGTGACCAACGTTGGGCTCTGATCTCACGCCTGATTGCCATCGGGTTCATCGCCCTGATCGTCCTGCTTCCGTTGCTTCGGGTGGCGATCGAAAGACCGGATGAAGTGTTCTTCCGAACATTGACGCGAGTCGGGGATGCAGAACGTGAGATCGCGGTATCTCCGCTGAATATATTTGCGGCGAACGTCATCAAAGGTTTGGGGATGTTTCTGTGGGACGATGGTGAGGTTTGGGTAAACTCGGTTCCCCATCGACCTGCGTTCGATTGGATCACGGCGGCACTTCTGGTTCTGGGCTTGGTGATCGTGTTCGTGCGCTATGTCCGTGAAAGAAATTGGATCGATTTATTTCTCATTCTCTCGATTCCCTTCTTGCAACTGCCTTCGACGCTGTCGATAGCGTTTCCCAATGAAAATCCGGCCACCAACCGGGCGGCGGGCGCATTCATCCCGGCGTTCGTGATCGCGGGGATTGCCCTTGCGGCCGTGCCAGCCTATTTCCGAAAGATGGGGAAGGAACGATGGCACGTAATTGCCAGCGCCGTATCGATCTCAGTGCTTTTACTCGTTGCGGTGGTCGAAAATTACCAGCTCGTGTTCGACGAATATGCAGAAGGATATCGGCGGGCCTCATGGAACACCAGCGATGCGGGCGACGTGATCGAGGGCTTTGCCGAATCGGTGGGATCATACGATACTGCTTACGTCGTTGCCTATGCTTACTGGATGGACACACGTCTGGTGGGAATCAATGCCGGTCAACCGGCTCGCGACTACGCTATCTGGGCGGATTCCTTCGAAGCATTATTGTCGGATCCACGCGCGATGCTGTTTATCATTAACCCCGAGGACCAGGAATCGGTTTCCCAATTGGTGGACCTATTCCCCTCCGGGACGCTCACCAGGCGGGAGAATGACGTTGAGGGGAAGGACTTTTTATTGTATTTTGTTCCCCCGGATTCCGAACGGGAGGCTCTCGAAGGGCATGGAAGTGAAGTGCGATGAATAGTACTGACTCGTCACCACAATCACCACACCCCTCTCGTTCGGGTTTCTTCTTTGAGACTCTCCGTTCGTACCTTCCGGGATTGATGCTGCTCTTGATCCTCACTTTGGCGGCATCGGTGCGTTTGGTGGGCTTGAATTGGGATGCGTATAGCCACAATCATCCAGACGAACGCTTCCTCACCATGGTCGAAAGCAGCATCCGCATTCCCGAATCGGTCGGTGAGTATTTCGACACCGACAATTCGACGATGAACCCACACAACATGGGCCATGGGTTCTTCGTGTATGGCACTTTTCCGATCTTTCTCGTGCGCTTTGTCGCCGAGTGGGTGCATAAGACAGGTTATGACGAGGTCCATTTCGTCGGCAGAATGGTCTCCGTGCTGTTTGATCTAGTGACGATCTATGTCGTTTATTTGATCGGAAGACGGTTGTATCGCAAACGCGTGGGGCTGTTGGCTGCGCTTTTAACAGCCCTTTCCGTGCTGCTAATCCAACATGCCCATTTCTTCGTCGTAGATCCGGTCGCCAACGCTTTCATCTTAGCCGGATTGTATTTCGCTATACGGATCTTCGATGAAGGCAAGGGGTCGGACTACGTGTTGTTCGGTCTGATGCTGGGTCTGTCGGTTGCTTCAAAGATCAACGCCGCGCCGCTGGCCTTCATGGCGGCATTGGCGGCTGCTGCAAGGGTCTTTACTGCGGGTGGCGAGCGATTGATTCACGAACTGAAACGAGCGGCTGGATATCTTGCATTGGCAGCCTTCCTATCCTTGTTGACGTTTCGAATTTTCCAACCGTACGCTTTCGAAGGTCCTTCGTTCTTCAACATTGGACTCAATGACCACTGGCTGAACAATATGGCAGAAATCCGGGCGATGAATGGCGGCAATACGGATGCGCCATACGCTCTGCAGTGGGCCGATCGACCGCCCATCCTTTTCTCCTTGAAAAACATGGTTTTATGGGGTTTGGGTCTGCCCCTTGGATTGATCGCCTGGGCGGGTTGGGGTTTGGCTTTGTGGGAAATGTTCCACGGAAGATGGCGACGCCACTTCATCGTCGTTATTTGGACGGGCGCATATTTCCTTTGGCAGTCCTGGGGATTTACACCGGCAATGCGTTACCAAATCCCCGTGTATCCCACCCTGGCGATAATGGCGGCTTGGGGTTTGTGGCGAGTTTGGGAGAAAACGGGCAAAATCCGAGCCGATAGACGACGATTGGTACAGGTTATCGTTGGGGGAATCGCGTGTGTAACCGTACTTTGGACCTTCGTTTGGGCGCTGGCGTTTACCAGTATCTACACTCGTCCACTCACTCGAGTCGAAGGATCGGAGTGGATCTATTCCCATGTACCAGCTGCGGTGAACGTCGTCGTGGATGAGGATGGCGAGCGCTTGCTTGAGCCCCTCTCGCTCCCGCTCGACATCGTTGTGGCTGCGGATAAACTCTACGAAACGAGCTTCAAGAGTGAACATAGTGGACGGCTGGTCGGAATTTCAATGGCCTCCGTTCGTGATTTGACCGGCGAAAATGAGCAGACAATTTTTTCGGTTGAAATCACGGAGAACGAGCGGGGCGGAGCTAGCCTGGGAAAACAACAGACTACATCAGCGCTGATCCCGGATGCTCCGATCAACGTGGACCTGCGTTTTGACGAACCGGTTGAAGTCTTGGCTGGAAGCTACTATCAGATTCACCTCGACCTTGAATCGACCGGCGCGGTGGAATTGAATCGCGAGATCGATGTCGTCATCGACGTGTCCGGTTCGGAAAATCGACAAGCGATCAGACTTCCACAGTCGGAGTACGCGCTCGGCGGATTTACCACACCCATCCATGAATTCACGATCCATCATGATGGGGAGATCGTCTCCATATTCCTCCCGTTTGTGTTCGATGCTTCGAGCAATGCAGGATCGGATAGAAACCTGCAAATCGAATTGCTACGCGATCCCTCTAAGAGTCCTGTAGCGGTGGCTATCCATCGTGGATATTCTGTGGATACGGAAACCGACCTGGAGATTCCCTTCGATAAAGAGATTCCGGTCATCGACGGCGAGACGTATTACCTGCGTTTGTCGCTCCTCGAGGGTAGCGCATTGGCCATGAGGGCTTCGGCCATCATCAGTGAGACGACCTGGGATGACGGTCTACCGTTTCGGGTCAGCGGCTACGACATCGGCGGTCGGTATCGCAGCCTCAACCAGGAATTGTATTGGCAGGACGACACTGATGAAGACGGAAGCGGGGTTTCGGACAAGTTGGAGCGTATTGTTTCGACCCTGACGGAAGGGGACTACCTCATTATCACCTCGAACCGGCAGTACGGGACGATCACCCGCGTTCCCATCCGCTACCCGCTTACCATCGCATACTACCGCGCATTGTTCGATTGTCCGGATACGGAGAGTGTCCTGACATGTGGAGCAAGTGCGCAGGTCGGCGAAACCGGAAACTTACTCGGTTATAAACTCATTCAGGTATTCGAGAGCAACCCCCAAATAGGTCTACTGGAGATCTCCGATCAATTAGCCGAAGAGGCATTCACGGTCTACGATCATCCAAAGGTGTTGATCTTCAAGAAAACGGATTCGTTCACACCCGATCGAGTCACGGAAATCCTGGAAAAAGTTGACCTCAGTCAGGTTCAACACATTTTGCCCAAGGACGTCGGAAAGGTAGAAGCCCCAAAGAGCCTACTCTTGAAAGAAAGCGTCTGGGAGAAGCAGCAGGAATCCGGGACGTGGTCGGATTTATTCGACCGCTCGAGTATGGTCAATACATCCGACGTGACTGCGGTCGTCGTCTGGTGGTTGGCGATTGCCGGGATCGGCTGGATTGCTTTCCCAATCACTCGAACTGTTTTCGGCGGCTTTAAGAACGGGGGATATCCAGTATCAAGGATCGTCGGACTGTTGTTGGTCGCTTGGGGCAGTTGGATGTTGGGTAGTCTGGGTATATCGGTATCCCGACTGACGATCCTGGCGGTGGTAGCGGTTGTAGCCGTCATATCTGCACTCATCGTCTGGACAGATCGTGCTAGCTTCCTGGTTTTCTTGCGAAACCGCAAGCGCGAGATTTGGATCACCGAAGGCATCATCTTCGCATTCTTCTTGTTCGACCTGTTCATCCGCCTGGGGAATCCGGATTTATGGCATCCATTCTTTGGTGGTGAGAAACCGATGGATTTTTCCTACCTGAACGCGGTGCTGAAGAGCAGCACGTTTCCACCATACGACCCCTGGTTTGCAGGCGGGTACATCAATTATTACTACTTTGGCTTCGTGATCGTCGGCATGCCGATCAAGCTATTGGGCATCATGCCTTCCATGGCTTACAACCTCGTCATTCCGACGCTCTATTCCCTTCTTGCCATGGCTGGTTATTGCGTGGCCTACAACCTGGTTGCTTTCACCCGGGGTCGGTCGAGGAAAATTCGCCTACCCAACGCGCGCACGGCGGGGATCGCCGCTGCCTTGCTGCTCGTAGTTTTGGGCAACCTCGGCACGGCGGACATGCTCTACGATGGTTTCAAGACGCTCGGCGCAGCGTCGAGTCCGGAAGCTCATGGACTGCAAGGGACTTTTCAAGCACTGGCCGGGGTGATTCGTTTTCTTGCCAACGGCTTTCAACTGCAGATACCAATGCATCATTGGTACTGGAACCCCAGCCGTGCCATCACACCCGGGTCGGGTGAAGTCGGTCCGATTACAGAATTTCCGTTCTTCACGTTTTTGTATGCCGATTTACACGCCCACATGATCGACAGACCGTTGACGGTACTATGTATCGGGTGGATCCTGTCCCAATTGCTGCTTGCGGCGCGTGGCGAGCGTGGCCGCTGGTTTGAGTTTGGACTTTCCTTTTTCTTCGGCGGCTTGCTGTTCGGCGCACTCGGTCCGACGAACATGGCTGATTTTCCCGTGTATTGGGCATTGGGGACGCTGGGAATTGCGTATGCGGTGCTGCTCTTCCGGCGAAAACTGAGTCTCCGCAGTGTTCTCGAGGCAGTGATATTGGCTGGCCTCTTGATCGGCCTGGCCAATATACTCTTCCAACCCTTTCACGATGCATACGCTCAAGGATACAACAATCTGGAAATATGGAAGGGCTCGAAAACTTCCCTTGTGGACTACTTCACCGTACATGGCTTGTTCTTGTTCATGATTACGACCTGGATGATTTGGGAAGGAATTCGCTGGATGGACGAAACTCCGCTCTCGGCGTTGCAGGAATTGAAGCCATATTTTGGGGTCATCGCGCTGAGCGGAATCGCACTCGCGGCGGGCACTGCGATATTGATCGGACTCGGATATTCCGTTGCATTGTTCGTCGTGCCGATCACAACCCTCGCGGGGGTGCTGCTCTTACGAAAGGATATCGCGCTAGAAAAGCGAGTCGTTTTGGTGCTTATTGGTGTGGCGATTGCGTTGACGTTCTTCGTTGAAGTCGTGATCGTAGCATCGACCATCGATCGCATGAATACGGTCTTCAAATTCTACATGCAAGTATGGGACATGCTCAGTTTGGCTGCCGCCGCGGCTTTCGTTTGGATCCTGGCAGATTTTCCTGACTGGCAGCGAATTTGGAGACGCATCTGGTCTTTCTTGGCGTGCATTTTAATTGCGTCAGCGCTGCTTTATCCGGTGTTTGCCACTCCGGCCAAAATCAAAGATCGATGGGTAAGCGAAGCCCCGCACTCGTTGGATGGCATAGCTTTCATGCCGTTCGCAGTGCGAGACGAATTGCATGACCAGTTTTCTCTTCAAGAGGATTACGAAGCCATACGCTGGATGCAGGATAACGTTGAGGGAACGCCGGTTATTATCGAAGCCAATGCACCCGAATACCGCTGGGGCTCGCGTTTCACGATCTACACCGGATTACCGGGCATCATTGGTTGGCTGAATCACCAGCGGCAGCAACGCGTCGAGGGACCGCCTGGCGCGGTCGAAGAGCGTGCTGCGGATGTATTGCGTTTCTACCTGACACAGTCGATACAGGAAGCCCAGCAGGTGCTCGAACGATACGACGTCCGCTACGTCGTTCTCGGCCGCCTCGAGCGGGCTTACTACGAAAAAGTACAACCGTGCATGAGCGGACCGGACGGCAGTAGTGTGAGTTGTGACATGCGTGGCTACCCATACGGCATGCGCCAACCGGACGTGCCTGCATCGGAATGCGAACCGATCCATGCGGGTGAAACCGATAGCCAGCTAGCCTGCCCTACGTATGGATTGGAAAAATTCGACTCGATGGTTGATTCCGGAATTCTTAGAGAAGTGTATCACTTCGGTGAGACGCAGATTTTTGAGGTAATTCAATGATCTTCGCTGTCATCGGATGGTGGGCGGCAAGCACGTTGATCGCCTTGATCGTCCTCCCGGTCGTGTGGCGCATCTTCCCCAGACTGCCCGATCGTGGCCTTGGATTCGTGCGCGCTTTTGGGATCATGGCTGCGAGCTACATGCTGTGGATCGCGGCAAATTTTGGTTTGTTACGCAATACCTTCGGCGGAGCCGTTTTCGTTTTGATTCTGCTTGCATTTCTGAGCGTGTTTATCTCACGGCATCAGTGGCACGAGATGCAGCATTGGCTTCGGTCAAACCGCAAGACGGTTATCGTCATGGAGGTGCTCTTTCTGGCGGCATTTCTGTTCTGGGCCTTCGTGCGTTCCACGATGCCGGATTTGGATCACACGGAAAAACCGATGGAGCTCGCGTTCGTTAACGGCATCCTCAGGTCGGAACCGTTCCCACCTCTTGATCCCTGGCTCTCTGGCTACGCGATTTCCTACTATTACTTTGGATATATCCAGATTGCGTTTCTGGCGAAATTCACCGGTGTGTTGGGCAGCGTTAGTTTCAACATCGCCAACGCACTCTGGTTCGCCATGAGCGTTGTGGGTACTTTTTCGATCTTATACAACCTGCTCAGCCGACGGGACGGCCGGCCGCGGTTCGGTCCCTCGTTTTTAGGTCCAATCTTTGTACTGATCACGGGCAATCTCGAAGGCTTTCTGGAGGTGCTGCACGCACGCGGGCTCTTTTGGCGCCAAACGATCGAGGGAGCACTGCAATCCCCCTTCTGGAGTTGGTTAAACATCAAGCAGCTCGTAGACGCGCCTGCGGTTGATCCCAGCTGGATACCACAGCGCTTCTGGTGGTGGTGGCGCGCCTCACGCGTCGTTACCGATGTGAACCTCGTTGGCGTGCAAAATGAGATGATCGATGAGTTCCCATTCTTCTCATTTCTCCTCGCAGACAATCACCCCCATCTCCTGGCGCTGCCGTTCGTGCTGTTGGCAGTCACGCTGACGCTGCACATTTTCTTTACCGGGAAACAAGACGCGGTTCGCTTGCGCTCGGAACGGCCTCCGGCGAACGTCGAAAACGTGATCAATCTTGGCCTGTTCATTTTTCTGGTGTTCGTCGTCGCACGCAAAATTGTGGACTCCGTCACGCCGGGAATGGATTTCGGCTCCGTAGTCATCGTTATGATAAAAAGCAGCATCCTTCCTACGATCGGGGTATTCCTATTCTGGACGTTGTTCCGAATTCTCTCCGGCGTGGAAAAATCCGCATTAACCGCAGTGGAATTCTGGATGAGCGCCTGGATCTTCGGTGGTGTGATCTTCTTAAATACCTGGGATTCCCCGATATATCTGACGTTGTTCGCGTTGTGCATCATCTGGCGTCTCAGGGACCTGGCTCGAATCGAGATATTGAAACATACCTTCAACACGCTCGTTGCTGTCGCAACAACTGCAGTTTTGCTGTTTTTCCCCTGGTATCCGACATTTAGTTCTCAATTGGGCGGCGTACTCCCGAATTTGATTTTTCCCACGCGCTTTCCGCAGTTCTTGATCATGTTTGGCCCGTTGCTGTTGCCCATTCTGTGGTGGCTGGTTCTGAAAGTGCGTGACTATCGGCAGGGTGTAGACAAGAGACTCATCCTGGTTTTAACCATCGGTCTACCGTTGGGGTTGATGCTCCTCTCTTGGCTGTTTACCTGGGGTGTCATCCTTCCCGTCATCAGCCAACAGGAGCTGAATCTCAGTTTGGCCGGGTTGGGAGCCGAGACGGTTCAACAAATATTCGAAGCGGCGCTTTCCCGATTGGGGAACGGTTGGACGGCACTTGGAGTGAGTTTGTTGATTGGAATGGGGGCCGCCCTCTTGGTGCAGCGTTTACGATCTCGTGAAGAGTCCGAAGGAGAAGACAACCCGACGTGGGTCTTTGTCGCCATGCTCATCATCATCGGTGCGCTCCTGGTACTCGGCCCGGAATTCTTCTACCTGCGCGATCAGTTCGGGTATCGGATGAATACGATCTTCAAGTTATATTTCGCAGCATGGATTTTATGGGGGCTGGCTGCTGCATATGCGGTGAGTGAGATATGGCGTTGGGGCTGGCGGCGTATCACCGCATTGGCCGTTCTGCTGCCTACGGCACCGATTTTCCTCAATCTGTACGACGAATTATCTACAAACGGACTGGAAGGGAAGACGGCAGAAATCGCGACCGTGGTGTTGGGTCTGTATGTCTTGGCTTGGGTCGTGTGGTTTTTCTACGTTGGGAAAGCGATGCTGTTGGCAAAATCTGGTGAATTGATTCTCCGACGTGGATTGACCGCCTTGGTATTGTTGCCGCTCTTCTTGGGCCTTTTATATCCCTATCTTACACTTTGGACGAAAACGAATCACTTTCATCCGAATGAGGGGTATACGTTGGACGGCGCGAATTTCATTGAGCTAGGAAATCCTTCGGATTATCAGGCCATACAATGGATTCGCGAGAATCTTCCAATGGGCGTGATCAGCGAAGCTGTGGGGGGAAGTTATAATCCGAATTATGCGCGTATCGCCACAAACACCGGATTGCCAACGGTGTTGGGATGGCCCGGGCACGAAAGCCAGTGGCGCGGCGGGTATGAGGAAATTGGATCACGCGAGGATGATATCACTGCGCTATACCAATCGCTTTACTGGGAGGAGGCACAATTAATCCTCGATCGCTACGGCATCGATTATGTGTACGTTGGTTCCGCGGAACGAACGAAGTACGAGTATCTATCCGAGCAGAAATTCGAAATTCACATGGAATTGATTTATAACAAGGATGAAGTGCGAATTTATGCCAGAAAGGGAGTGATGGTTCCGTGATTGCCAGGCGTCAGTCGATTAGTGTTGAAATTGCAATCTATGTCCTCATTATCTTCGTAGCCGCATGGTTGAGGTTGGCTCAATTGGGTGCTACCCCGCTTTCCGAAGCTGAAGCAAGCCATGCGCTCGCTGCAGCAAGTATCACGCCGCAAGCCTCGCCGTACTGGCAGGGCGGTGAGATCGTGGCGCCGACCAACCCGGTTTACAACAACCTTACTGCGATATTATTCAACCTCTTGGGCGCCTCGGATTCGATCGCACGGTTTGCGAGTGCTTTGGCGGGTACGGCGCTGGTTTTGGCGCCGCTTTTTACACGCAAGCGGCTCGGGCGTGCAAACGCAATCGGATTGTCGATCGTTTTCTGTCTCTCGCCAATATTAATTACAGTGTCGCGAGTCGCTGGCGGACCTGCTCTAACTGCACTCGGGATTGTGTCGGCGTTGTTGTTGATCATCGGAGCAGACTCTGAGAAATCCTTGCGGGACCGAATGCCTTGGATCGCGGTTGCCCTCGGTCTGACGCTGGCAACTGGAGCCGATGCGTTCCACGCCTTGCTCACCATCTGCGTTGCGGCTGGATTTTTGCTCTTTCAGGACAAGGCGTTCGAAGAAATCGTCCGAACTTTCAAGGAAAACCGAATACTTCAGTATGCATCGATCACATTGATCACTTGGGTCGCTGCGGTCAGTGGCCTGGGATTCTCACTCGTCGGATTTTCTGGGATCGCCAAATCCATCAGTGACTGGTTTTCCGGGTGGTTTACGCCGGGACAACTTCCAGGGATCACGTCCACGCTGATTGTGCCGCTTTACGAGCCACTCGTTTTTGGCTTCGGAATCGTGGGCATCGTCCTCGCAGTTCGCAATTCGGATCGACTGGGGCGAAATGCCGCACTTTGGTTCGGTACCGCATTGGTTATCAATCTACTCTATGTTGCACGTCAACCGGTCGATCTCGTTTGGGTTGTGATACCGTTGGTGCTTTTAGCTGCGCCGTTGCTCGTCACACTCGTCACTCGCCTTCGACAAAGAACCCAATGGCTGAGTTTTTTCTTTCTAATTTCCTTGATCTTTTTCCTGCTAATCTACAATCTGATGCTGCTCAATGTGGATGTGTCCGGATTTAGGTTGAGTGGGTTTTTGCGCAAAATCGATCCCAAATTCTATCCGCTCATTGTCTTGGGAATCTGCCTCATCTTGGTTCTCGTCGTCGTTTTTTTTGCGCTCGGGTGGGAGGTGAGAACTGCTGTCGATGTTGTAGGAGTCGCTGCTGTAATATTTCTTACCTTGCTCACAATTTCTGCAACATGGCATCTGAATTTCACCGATGCGGGTGCCCGAGAACTTTGGTACCCGGAATCTTCGACAAGGAGCATGCACACTGTTAAGTCGACAATTCACTTGATTTCTGCCATGAATACGGGCCGGGAGGACGCACTTCCGCTGCAGCTTTATGAGAGTGACTCGCATGCTGATGTCGCCTGGACGATGCGCGATGTTTCTAAAAACGCAGCAGATCAAGAATCTCCGGCCGCTCCGCCGTTGATCCTCGCGCCAAACGGTGCTACTTTAAATGCATATTCCGGTGACTATGTCGGACAGAGTTTCAGGCTAACAGAACGGTGGGCCTGGAGTGGGTTCCTTCCACCAGATCCTTTGAAATGGTGGATAACGCGTGAGGCGCCTCTATCCCAGGAGAGCTGGACCCTCTTCGTGCGGGCGGATCTGGTTCCCGGGGCGACGGAAATATTATCGGGGGTGGACGCTGAGTAGATCGGATAATCACTCTCGATGAAACCTGTGAGTGTCATCGCCATCGATGGACCGGCGGCCTCAGGAAAATCGACCTTGGGCGCCGCGCTGGCGAGACGGTTGGGATATTTGTATGTGGATACAGGCGCGATGTATCGTGCCGCCACGCTTGCCGTCCTCCAGCGATCCATTCCGGTTGAGGATGAACATGCCGTAACCCGGCTGGTTTCGGACATCGAAATCGATGTCCATCCGCCGACGAAGAACGACAGCCGGCAAAACGATATCCTCGTTGACGGCGAGGATGTCACCTGGGAAATTCGATCGCCCGAAGTCGACCGCAACGTCTCACAGGTATCGATGTATTCAGGCGTGCGAGACATTTTGACTAACCGGCAGAGAGAGATCGGAATGCGTGGGAAGGTCGTCATGGTAGGCCGCGATATCGGGACGGTGGTGCTGCCCAATGCGGATCTAAAAATATATCTGGATGCTTCCGCGGAGGCTCGTGCAAGACGGCGGTACCTGGAAAACGAAGGACGCAGGAATTCGATGAGTTATGAAGAGATTCTGCAAGCCGTAAAACGCCGCGATCGCATCGATTCGACGCGAGAACTCGCACCCTTGCGAGTTGCCGAGGGTGCGATCGTTATCGACTCCACGCAGTTGAATATCACGCAGGTTTTCGATCGGGTTTTCACGCTGGTAGAAGACTGTGGATAATGGGTCAGAAGGTTTAGATAGTATGGAGGAAGAGATGATCCGAGCGGAATCAAATGAGCGGGCACGATATGGATGGCCCGGAGGATACAATCATGCTCGTTTGGAACCTCGCAGGCGAGTATTACGTTGGCTGATCGACGAGATCGGATTTCGTGTATTGGCGAAGGTCGAGCGCGTTGAAGGCCTGGAAAATTTACCGTCGAATGGACCCGCGATCGTGATGATCAATCACATCGCTTTCATCGATCCAATCGTGGTGTTGGGAAGCATACCGCGCAATCTGGTACCCTTGTCGAAACAGGAAGCGTTTTATTATCCGCTCTGGGGTATTTTCCCATATCTTTGGGGGGTGATACCCGTGCATCGCGACGAAGTCGATCGGCGTGCAATCCGCATGGCGCTCGAAGTCCTGGAATCGGGCGAATTAATTTTGGTCGCGCCGGAAGGTACACGCAGTCCTGCGCTACAGAAAGCGCGGGAAGGGATCGCCTATCTGGGGTACCGCAGCGGAGCTCCCATTGTGCCCGTGGCGGTAACGGGGACGGAAGGGTTTCCCACGCTCAGTCCGAAGCGACTGCGACAACCGGGTGCCGTGGTGAAACTTGGCAGGCCATTTCACTTTCGGAAAATCAATGGACGTTTACGCAGAGACCTTCTGCAGAAGATGACGGATGAGGCGATGTACGTCTTGGCCAAAATGCTTCCGGAAGAACGAAGGGGGTACTATTCCGATCTGTCACAGGCAACGAGTGACACGATTGAATATTTGTGAATCTGTGTTGCTCCATCCAGTCTTTATAGATAGATTCGTATGACTGGGCTACGGTTAGTCAACGATACTTGAACGAAGGATGTTGAGTCGCATTAATAACGGTATAATTGAGCTAATACGACAGGAATGGAGGTGCCTATCGTCGAGAGATAAGTGCTTCGGGAAGGCATAGCGCACGGCCCCGGTACGGTCGGGGTGACGAGGATGAGGGTTCCCTAGCTGCGAGGCAGGGTTAACTGGCCAGGACAACGCTCTCAAAACACGGCCAGGAAAATCGAATGATCAGCGGATGCCCTCCGGGTGAACCACCGCCCGATCCTTCCCCAGAATATGTAAAACCCGGGTGTACAAATGTGTGTTGGCAACGACACGTACAAAGCATCGGGTTGTGGTGAGCAGTACATACCATCAACTTGGAGGCGAAGCATGTGTGGCATCGTTGGCTATGTCGGCACGCGTAGTGCCGAGTCGATCATCTACGACGGCTTGAAACGGTTGGAATACCGTGGGTACGACTCAGCAGGATTAGCGATCATTGAAGATGGGAAAATCGAAATTCGGCGAGACGCAGGGAAACTCGAGCGTCTCGGGGAGCTTCTGGAGACCGATCCCGTAAACGGCACGATTGGCATTGGTCACACGCGCTGGGCGACTCACGGGGAGCCAACTGCGCGCAACGCACATCCGCACGTCGGCGCGTCCGGCGAAGTCGTTCTGGTGCACAACGGAATCGTGGAAAACTATCTTTCCCTACGAGATGAACTGAGCGCGGAGGGGATCGAATTCAATTCGGAGACGGACACCGAAATCATCGTTCACCTGGTCGAACGCTACATGGCGTTGGGTCATGACCTCGCCAAAGCGACCCGCCTGGCGATCGAGAATATCGAGGGGGCGCACGGGATCGTACTGCTCTCCCTGCGAGAGCCCGATCGAATCGTGGCAGCTCGCATCGGGAACGCCGGTGGCGTCGTCTTGGGTGTGGGAGAGGGGGAGATGTTCGTTGCTTCGGATCTCCCTGCCATCCTGCAGCACACACGCCGGGTGGTTTTTCTCGAATCGGGTCAGATGGCCGTCGTGCAGCGGGATGATTTCCAAGTCAGCTCCATTCGCGGTGACGTCGTCGACGCCGAGATACAATCTGTGGCTTGGGATCCAGTCTCCGCGGAAAAAGGGGAATACAAGCACTTCATGCTCAAAGAGATTTTCGAGCAAGTGCGTGGTTCGACAGACACGATTGCGGGACGCGTGGATTTCGATCGGGGAAAAATCATATTGCCGCAGCTCAATTTGACGGCGGAGCTTGCAAAGAAGATCGAGAAGATTGTAATTATCGCTTGCGGTACGGCTGCACACGCGGGTATGGTCGGAAAGGTATTGATCGAACGCATCGCGCGAATTCCTGTGGAGGTGGATATCGCCTCGGAATTTCGTTACCGGGAGCCGTTGGTGGATGAGAATACGGTTGTCTTGGCGATAAGTCAATCCGGGGAAACGGCGGATACACTGGCGGCAATGGCGGAAGCGCGTGCGCGCGGGGCTGTGTTATGGAGCATCGTGAACGCCATCGGCTCGCAGGCGATGCGTATTGCCGATGGATGTATCGGTATGCAAACAGGTCCAGAAATCGGTGTGGCTTCGACCAAGGCCTTCACCGCGCCGCTGATCGATTTATACATGCTGGCGATCTTGCTTGCAGATATGCGCGGCGAGATCGACGATTCACGGCGGCGCGATCTGGTGCGCGACCTGCGTTTGATACCGGATCTGGTAGGACAGTGCCTCGACCGGGCAGACGATGTCGAGAAGATCGCCTGGTCGTTGAAGGACATCGACCATTGTCTCTATCTGGGCAGGGGTATTCAGATGCCCGTGGCCTACGAAGGCGCGTTGAAGTTGAAAGAAATTTCTTACATCCACGCCGAAGCCTATCCCGCTGGTGAGATGAAACACGGTCCAATCGCTCTGATCGATAAGGAAATGCCCGTGATCGCCATCGCTACAAAGGATCTCTGGTACGAAAAGATGCTCAGTCAAATCGAGCAAACGAAGGCGCGCGGCGGTGTCGTCGTGGCTGTAGCTACGGATGGGGATGAGCTGCTGCCGACGATCGCGGATCACGTTATTTGGGTTCCCGAGACTCCGTGGATGTTGAGCCCGGTCACAACGGCAATCCCGCTTCAGCTGCTCGCGTATCATATCGCCGTCATTCGCGGCGCAGACGTCGATCAGCCGAGGAATCTGGCAAAGAGCGTGACCGTCGAATGAGGTCGTGACGCCCGTCTGCGTCCGAACGTCGCATCGAATCGAGGTATCTATACAAATTCAACGTTCCCACTCACGAGACTGTGTCGCGAACCGCCGGTGGTACTCCCGGCGGTTCTTTTTCTTGCGACGATAGACTGTGGGGACGAAATGGGTAATTTCATTGTTTATAATAGCATCGAGATAGCGAGATTCTGCGAATTTAAATTACAATATACGCTACGAAAAGTCGTCTTTTAGCCCAGGAGGAAGAAATATGCTTCGAAGCCCAGTGAAGAATCGATTGACTCTCATTGCACTTATACTGCTGATTGGATTGATGACTTCCTGTAACATGCCGGCTCCCGAAATATCGACGCCCGATCTCCTGGGAACGTCCGCCGCTCAGACCGTCGAAGCACGGCTGACGCAGGATGAAGTCGTCGCTTCATCGACTCCCGACACATCGGGAGGCCAATCCTCTCCGACGCCGAAGCAAACCTCCGAAGGGACGAGTACGGCAACCGCGACCGCCACGCCTGGTGACGAGAATTGTGACCGGGCGATCTTCGTCGACGACGTTACCATCGCGGACGGCACGGAATTCAAACCGGGAACTTCCTTCACCAAGACGTGGCGGTTGCGAAACGAAGGAACCTGCACTTGGAACAGCGAATACGAACTCGTCTTCTTCGATGGGGATTTGATGGGCGCCGAGGAATCATATCCGCTCGCAGGGGAGGTGCGGTCTGACGATGAAGTCGATCTGTCCATCGAATTTCAAGCGCCCGAACTCGAAGGCAGTTATCGATCGGATTGGCGCCTGAAAAGTACATCCGGTGAGATATTCGGCACGGGCGAGGACGGCGATCAAAGCTTCTGGGTGGAAATCGTCGTATCCAGCGAGGTGGAAGACCTCGATCTTGGTCCAGCGACATGGCGAGACAGCTTCAACGGATACATCTATTGGTATCTGCTGGATACAGATCAAACTAAATTCGAGATCAAGAACGACCAGATGGTGATGCAGACGTTCAGCAAAGGCGGCCTGGATGAGTGGGGGCTTTCCAGTCGACCGGTGGCGGATGATTTCTACCTCGAGATGATCGCCACGACCGGAGATAACTGCGCCGGGCTGGATCGATACGGCGTTCTGGTTCGAGCGTCCGATCCAAACCACGCCTATGTATTCGGCTTCTCTTGCAGCGGAAAGTACCGCCTCTACCGTTGGAACGATGGCGAGTTCAAAGCCCTGGCCGGCTGGTCGAGCTCCCCGTACATCGTTTCGGGCCCAAATCAGACCAACCGCCTGGGCATATACGTAAAAGGCAGCACATTCAAACTCTATGCCAATGGAAAATTATTGACTTCGCTCACCGACAGCACGTTCAAGAGCGGGCGCTTCGGATTGTTCGTCGCTGCTGAGCAGACGGAGAATTTCGAAGTCGTGGTCGATGAGATCGCATATTGGGAGCAGTAAACGGCCTCCGATTCTATGTATACTGAATATCGAGATTGGAACGTGCACATTCGCAATGAAATCGAGATCCTGTGCAGGCAGTGAGTTTCTGATTCAAGCGGAGGGTTCCCCCATGCGCCGAAGACGCATCATCGTACGGTCGCTTCTGTCGTTTCTCTTCTTACTTCTCACCTCGACGTGCAGCAGTTCGGATCGAGCAGCGCAGTTGGCGGGAAAAGCTGTCAACGATTTGGATGACGTCAAATATGCGACGATTCAGATCGAGGCTACGGGCACGTTTGTAGATCCACAGGCGGGCTTGCTTTCCAACATTGCCGGGCGCGGATCCGGCTTTATCATTGACCCATCCGGCATCGCCGTCACCAACAACCACGTCGTCAGCGGTGCGGCGACGTTGGAGGTGTGGGTAGGGGGTGAAGATGCGTCACGCAACGCGACGATTCTCGGCGTATCGGAATGTTCGGATCTGGCGCTCATTGATATCGACGGCGAAGACTATCCTTATCTACAGTGGTACGAGGGAGATATTCAGGTAGGCCTCGAAGTCTACGCCGTTGGTTTTCCCTTGGGCGATCCGGAGTTTACTTTAACTTCCGGTATCGTATCGAAGGAAGAGACGAGCGGTGACACACCGTGGTCCTCCGTCGACAATGTATTGGAACACGATGCCACGCTCAACCCGGGCAACTCAGGTGGTCCGTTGGTTACGCAGGACGGGAAGGTCGTCGGCGTGAATTTTGCTTCCAGCCAACGTCCTGGTACGCAAGCGCGATACTTCGCTATTAAAGCTGACGAGGCCACGGCGATCATCGATCGACTGCGCACGGGCGAATACGTCACCTCGATAGGTATCAACGGCGGGGCGGTGAACGACGGTGAGAGTCTGTACGGTATCTGGGTCTACTCGGTTACGGCGGGATCCCCGGCGGACGTTGTGGGCGTCCGACCCGGCGACATCATCGTCACCCTCGAAGGGCTCGTGCTCTCGACTGATGGAACGATGTCGGATTACTGCGATGTCTTGCGGACGCACGGTGAAGATTCCGTGATGAGCGTTCAGGTTCTTCGCTTTGCATCACAGGAGGTGCTGGAAGGTCGTGTGAACGGTCCGCCGCTGCAGGTGTCGTACTCCTTCGGACGGGAATTGGCTTCGAACGTCCAGGAAGATGAACAACTGCCCTCCGGCGCCTATAAAGATTACATGGTCATCCGGGACAGCCAAAACGAAATTCAAATGGAAGTGCCGACGGCATGGAGTGACGTCGATCCCGATATCTTGTGGGACTACACCGCTAGCCTGTGGGCAGCTCCCGATCTGGTCGATTTCACGATTTTCGAAGAGGGGCCAGGTGTTTCGTTCGCCGCATTCAACCGGGAGTACCTGCTCGTCGGAACGATTGAAGAGGAATTAGAAGATCCTTTCGTGCGTCAAGATGATTGCGTTTTCAATGATCGTTATCCCTTTGAAAAACCCAATTTCAAAGGGATGTTCGATCTCTACACGGATTGCAACGGGACCGGCGGGCCAATGCGTCTCGCGCTCGTGGCTGAACTCCAGGATTCGACGCAGGATGTGCTTGTGCGGATTATCATCCAGGTTATAACGGAAGATGATCTTTACGCTCTGGACCATATTCTGGAGACGTTTGAAGTCATCGCACCGATATTATGATCCGATCTATCGGCTGCTTGTCTCGTGTATCGTTTGCATGTAATATTGGTCCAGGTGTTCGTATTTTCAATGGAGGAAGATGATGATACCCAGAGGCTTGAGGACTGCGTTCTTTAGTATTTGTTGCTTTTCATTCCTTCTTTCTGCGTGTGGCGGAGGAGGGGCGGCCTCTTCGTTGGAGGACGCCAAGAGCGCGATCATACAGATCGAAGCCAAGGGGAGTTTCGTCGATCCGGAAGTGGGGTTGAGGCTAAACGTGGCCGGTCGCGGCTCGGGGTTCA
>DAOULU010000044.1:0-5002 GCA_034417075.1 Anaerolineales bacterium | reverse complement strand
CAACTATATTCCCCTCAATAATGTATTGCGTCACTTTTTCACCTCCGGTCTCAAGACCTTTGAATGGTTGTACGGGTGTTATTACCCTGTTTTTCGACACTGCGCGACCGCAGTTTGTTCTACGACGTTTGCGAACGGCAAAAAAAGGTTGCACTCGCGCACTCACGACCGCATGATTCGGCACCTCGGCACGAGTCGTGCGATTCGGCCTATTGGCCGTAATACAAATAAGCGCGAACGACCTGGAAGCATGACAAGAGACCCCGGTGTTTTGTCACGACGTGTTAGCAGGCTTAACCGCGCTGTCCGCACTGACCTACGGCGAGTCGCCGGACTTCAAAACGGGATAGACAACCCAGCAGAATTTAACCTCCGTAAGGTTAACGACCTTACGGTGTCTTATCATCTGATGCTAACCTTTTAGCGTAAAATAAAAAAATTTTTTGGTAGCACTGTAACTCTTTTCGGGTCCGGACGCGGCCGGCCGAACGGCCTAAAAATGTTGAACAGAATTCGGACAAATTAATACTAAACTAGCGTTTAGCAAAAAATAGTATGAACAGTTCGCCACTTCCGCGAACTGTTCGCGAACTGTTCATACTGACATCGAAGGTCAGTAGATATAAAGCGTGTCAGTCCGGAGGTGTTCCGGACGAAAAACCGCTTGTTTTCTCGTGCGCATCAGCCGTAATTGGGACAGTTGATTCTAGCCAACGTTCCGGAGGTTGCGAGCCCGCGACATGGTCAACCCAAAGCTTACGCCTCTCGTCTTCCTTTGATGAATCAGTGAATCGAGGGGTAATAATCCAATATCGTGCCAAAGAAAACTTCAGTCCGGTTTTCGGGTTTTCGCCGGCTACCTCGTTCGGTCTAATGTCTTCCCAGCCTTTTGTATCTGGCTTCTCTCCGCGCCATTTCGCTTGGCGCGTATAACAAAAGCCGGATTGTTTCAACGCGTCCAGATAGCCGATTTCGCCGGCCTGTTTTGTCTTTCGATGAGTTCCGGATAAAGTCGAGAGCCCGATTTTGTCCTCGTTTTGTCCGCCGGCGAGCATTTCTATAATCGCCTTTTGCGGAATTCCGGCGACGAGAAGATTATACGGACCTTTGCGCCGTGTACCTACTGCCAAATTGAGCAGTAACCAGCCGATAGCGAATACACAGCGCGCTCGAACGGCTCCACGAGAATCCCCTCTATAACTATACGCCCGTTGACCGTTTTCACTGATAATGCCTAAAGCCGCTCGGTTGATGCGCGAAATCGCTATTTTATTCGAGCAGCGTCGTGAGAATTCACGAACGGCTCGGCCTTCTTTGTCCCAAACAATCAAATAGCAGTCGTACCAGAGGTCCGCAGAGATGAATTTCGGCTTGTAATCGTAGCCTACAAGCTCCTTGACGCGCTTTTTGAGTCGCGCGAGTAGCCGTAGGTTCGCTCCTTTGACCTTTTTTTGCGACTTTTCGTGGGTTGATTTCCGCTGTGGACGAGTCTTTTGTTCAGTAATAGGCGACGGTTGACGCTTCGGTATTGACTCGCGAATAACCTCTGTAACCTCGCGAGTTTTCGCCGCCTCTAAAAGCGACGCCTCGTACCTATCCTTTAGACCGTCGACCCCTACGACTTGAGATAAGTGTTCGAGTATGTTACTCAATGAATCGTCAGACGACATTAGAGATATCCCCCTACCTCTGGTCGACTGTTCGTGGTCTCACGTCTAAACATGCCTCGTAAACGGTTTACGATAATGCTCTCGACGAAAGAAAAGGCGCTATTGAAATCGGTTGCGGGCGTGTTTGACGTGTCTATTGGGGAATTCGTACGAGTGGCAGCGCTTTTGAGAGCAAAGCGATTGCTACGGTCGAGCAAACAAAGGAGCGAGCGGCGGAGTCTTTCACGATAGGGGGGGGTGTGGTGTCCTTCGGTCATACTCGCGCCGCCTCCTATCGTAGAAAGTCTAACGCCGTACGAGTCCAGAGCGTACCCGCGTCAACGTAGCCGTCGACCGAATCCCTTGTTGCCCAACGGCCATGACGCATAAGCGTACGGTCGTCAACGTTGTGCTTTGCGGCGGTCGTTGCCATTCCGCGTCGAAGTGAATGCGTCGAATATTTGGCGGTCAGACCTGCCGCTTTCGCCGCTTTGTTGATTATGCGAGCTATTGTTCGAGTGGTAACCGGCCACAATGCGTCATCTTTTGACAACTCGTCGAACAATTCCGACTGTCGCATAAGGTAGGTGTCGAGATTTCGTGCCGGACAGATGAGCATTCTAGATATGTGGTAGTATGGTAGAGGTATTATCCTACCTTGACCTCGTTGGTCGGTCTTCGACCTCGGAATCGTAAGCTCGTAGCCGTGTTCCTTTTTCTTAAGGTCATCTCGCTTTATAGCGCACAATTCACCTGCTCGTAAAGCTCCCGCCCATCCGACACAAAGAATTGCTCGGTCGCGTTGTTTGCTCGCGTTCTGCGTCATAAGTGTCAAATCGTCGAGGTCTATTGGCGTTGCGCGGCGCGGCGGTTTGCCTTTGCGGTGTTCGAATAACGATACGCGGTCTCGAATCTCTAACGACTTTACCGCGTCGCCGTGTTTCCATTGAATGGCGCATAGCTCGCGCCTTACCGTCGCCGGCGAGATATCCTGTTTTTCGAGAAAGTCTATGTAATTTATTACGTAGTTGACTAGCTGACCGTTCGATACGTTTGTTTGTTTGTCGATGTTTGTAAACGCGTTCCAATGCCGCAGCGTGTGTTCATAAGTTCTTATCGTCGATTTCGCTAATATTCGTTTCATGGTTTCAAATCAGTAGGACAACGCTCGCGCGCTGCCCTACTGTGACCTCAACTTTCGGTTTAGTCGCCCTCCCCGTCCTCGCCCGGTTCGACCGGCGGTGGCGCGGGTTCCGGTTCGGCGTTTAGCGCGACCTCTTCGGCCGCGGCCGCGGCCGCCTTCGCGGTAATCGCCTTTCCGGCGAATACCTTTTTCGCGATTTCGACTTCCTCCGGGTCGGCCGCGCTGTCGAATCGAGCGTTGATAAGGGTGTAAAAGGCTTGCGCCTCGGATGCCTTCTCGCAGGAGGCTTTTTCTAACGCCGCGAACTTTCGCATTAGTTGCCGCTTTTCCGTTACGAGTCGGTCGATTTGAGCGTTCAGTTCTCTACCTACTATCGTTTTTGCCATGATTACTCCTTGTTTGGGTTTACGGTTGCCCTTGCGGGTTGCCTATCTTGTCACGTCGATTTCTTTACTACTACCCTTTGTTTTGAGGTTCTTTATCGTCGTCTGGTTTCGTAAAGGTCTCGGGATTCATTCGGGTCATTTTCGGGTTGCCAATATGACATGTAGTCATGGGATGAGGATTTTTTGAAGTGTCAAACCACGGGTAACCCGGACAAAGAGGTGATTCGCATTTATACGAATGGTCACCGGTGTGACCTTTCTCCAAACAACACCTGTGCAATTTCGATGAATTCGTTTCTTCAATCGTGAATGAACAACGCTCGCAACGTTCTGGTTCTTCGGGCTCTGTCGGCGTGACGTCGTCATATTCGCCATCATCATTATCGTCGCTCGTTTCGTCTTCAGTCTCTTCCTTTCCTACGGGGCCGTATCGAGTTTCCTCGATAGCAGGAATAAGTTCTTTAACCGCATCTTTCACGTCAGTAAAAAAGATTTCGAGGCTCTCGCCGGCGCCGACCATCGTCTCTCGAATTGCCTTCATTGATAGCGCTATTGACTGTATAAATAGTTTATTCTCTTGCATTACCTTGTGTATTCCGGATAGTTCGGTACGCATGACGGCGATTTCCGCGCGGAGTGCCGTTGTCTCGTTTCGGTTCGCAATGATTTCTTTACGGACTATCCGTACGACATCGCGCGTAGTGAGCTCCCCTTTTTTTTCATTCTCCATTTGTATCACCTCCTTTGAATGCTTGTTCGGTGCATGGCGTTGGGTCCATGTCCCTTTTTCTTGTTTCCTCTAGCATTTCGCTTGTGTTTTCGGTTATGCCGTCGAATAGAGCGCAAACCAAGGCGTCAACAACTGCTTCGACGAGTTCATTTGATGCGTGAATCGCGAAAACGAGTAACGCTTGACTAAAAAGGGAAAGTATTTCCGCGCCTGGTTGACCTATCGTGTCCGATACGGCGTTAAAAAAGTTCGCGGCTTTAAAAAGCGCGGTTCTCGGTTTGACGCTTTCGTCCGTCGTTGAAACGGTATGGCAAACAACCCAAGTTTCGTTATCGAGCGAGCCATGTAATTCGACGCGGTCCTTGAACTGTAAAACCCTTCGATAAGGATACGGGAAATCATCTTGACGGAACGACACACGCCCCCCTTTTCACTTGTCGCTTTCGGGTTCCTTTTTGTTTATGATGCGCAAAGCCACCAAGCAATCTTCAACTTCGTTGACCGCTTCGCTCGTTTCGCGAATCATGTCTAGTATGATTCTGTCTATCGTAGGTACGGGTTTGTCTTGCCTTCTGTTTTCGTACTCGTCGTCTGTGACTGGCGTTTCGTCGAAGTCCTCGTCTGACTCGAAATCGACAACACAAGTGCAAGCCCAAATTCGACGGTTACAGAAGGGACACATAACGTCGTTACTCATAGTCGGGTCTCGGGTTGCGGTTCATCCTATCGTCCGTGAGTAGATGTGCACGCGTACGCAAATACCCCGTAACGACGTATTGATAGCGCAATCCCGGAACCCTATGCCGAACGGATATCAACGCGCACGTCCGTAGACGCTTCCGACAAACTGCTACTAGGCCCATTAGCGCGGTGGCAGTGCAGCACGCCTTTCCGTGCCGTTCGACTCTCAAGTCGGCTACTTGAATCACCGTTGTCGGATGTCGTTGAATCGTATTCAACATTGTCGTAGAATATTCTTTCGGCCAATTCTTGTCAACATAGACCGGTTAGGTCATTTATATATCGGAGTGCCATTGCGCCTATTCGGGCGGCCGCTTCTCTTGATTTTTTCACATCACGAATTTCTCTTGGC
>DAOULU010000043.1:0-108235 GCA_034417075.1 Anaerolineales bacterium | reverse complement strand
CTTCGTCATCGATCCAGATCTGGACGCGAGAGATGCCTTTGGCGCTGGAAGCATGGCCATCGATGGTGATGATCTCGCCAAGCGGCACCGAAAGCTCGTGAATGGGCGCATCGATCCAGACGAAGGTACCTTCGACTTGGGCCGCACCGGTACACGCGCTGATGAGGAGGGAAATGAAAAAGAACACGCTGAGATAGAACCATTTATGTTTCATGTTTCTCACCTTCGGTTTGTGTTGTGAGTCCAATACTGTTGGGTTAATGGGTGTCGAGATAAAAGTGTAGAATTGACATCGTTCTGTGTGTCGCGCTGAAGATGACCCCCCTTGAAGAGCACGTAGTAGTAGAGTAGGATGTGTGATCATGTTTGATGATCCTTATCTTATCAATAGCGCGATGACCTGACGATCTACCACTTATAACGTTTTTAAGCAGAGTTTGTGACACATCTCACAATAAAGCTGGGTTATTATGAATAAAGGGTTGCACCTTGTCGGTAATAAGAATCCATTTTTTCGAACCACAGATTTCTGGAAGGGAAAGATCGTTTCGTGGACCCGATCTCAATCCATTATAAATATAAGGGAAAGCGCAATTAAGGACAAATGTGCGTTTTCTCTCAGTCAGGATGAATGGGAATGGCAATAAACGCGAAAGGCAATAACCGTATCGGTTGGGTGTTTCCAATTCTTCTTCTGGTGTTGTCCTATCTACTGCATTTGCCCTCCAGCCCGCACGTTTCCCCCATGGGCGCAGATAGCGGCATATTTGCGTACGGGGCGGAGCAAATGTTGGACGGCAAGCTTCTCTACCGGGATGTGTGGGACCATAAACCTCCGGCTGTTTTCTACGTAAATGCCCTGGCAATTTTGATTGGGGGGTCCACACCGTGGTCCATTTGGTGGATTGGTGTCGCATGGGTGGCAATGGTCAGTATTGCTTTCTTTTTCTTGCTGCGTTTGCTGACAGGCCGGGTATATGCCGCCGTCGGTGCATTAATTTTACTGGCATCCATCCTTTACCCGGCGTTTTACTTGGATGGCAATTTCTCGGAGGTCTATTCACTCCTGCCTCAGTTGTTTATCTTTTTTGTTGCATATGCTTATTTCCACTCGTCCAAAAAGCGATGGATATTTATCCTGGGTTTGTTGACAGCCATCACCATGCTGTTCAAACAGACATATACCGCGACCGGTTTGGCTTCATTCATCGTAATCCTCGTCTTCCGATGGAGAAAAGGGGATTGGCGCTCTGTTGGTTCGGCACTGGTGAACTTTACCAGCGGTTTGCTGCTTCCAATTCTCTCGGTGATCCTTCTCTGGTGGGCGAAAGGCGCATGGTCCGATTTTATTGATGCCACATTGCTTTTCAATTTGGATTACGCGCAAGCGGGTTTATCCTTCAGAAATCTTTACGCCACATTTCGCACGCTTGTCGTCCTGCAGCCCATGTCTACGATCGTTCTGCTTTGTCTGAGTGGATTGGTGTTATTCGTCGTCGACTGCGTCATTCCCGGGGCACGCGATGAGAAGAAAGAAGTATCTGGCAGTGAAAAATCAGGCCACTCTTGCGTAAGCTTTGAATCCAGGCAATCTGCGTGGACGGCCGCATGTATGTATTTAGCCGTGCCAATTGAAATTTGTTTTCTTTTCCTCTCTGGAAGGAATTTCGGACATTATTTCCTCACCCCGCTGCCGGTGTTCGTGGGAGGGACAACCTTAGCGCTGTCTCAGGCGATTCCCAGTCTTTCCACTCGAATCCAGCGAAGTAAATCTGTGAGCGCCGCATGGACAGCAATGATGGTCTTGCTCCTGGTCGCTTGGGGAGTCGAGGTTTCCGCCAAAGTGCTGCCGAGCGTCGAGCAATTGAGAGACGTAGAGGTGACGTTCCAGGGAGAAGTTCCGCTTCAACCTGTCCGAAAGTATATTGTCGAAAACAGCACGTCGGACGACTCTGTGTTGGTGTGGGGTGTTCACCCGGCATTGAATTTCATCACCAATAGAAGGAGTCCGACGCGTTTTCTCAATCCCATTGCGCTCTTATACCCCACACGCGCCCAGGATTCGAAACTTGCTATCTTTATTACTGACCTGGAGAATGACCCACCCGAATTGATTCTTGCCCACAATGATTACGCGGCATATTTAACACAGGTAGATGCGGTGGAAGAAGGCCTCTGTTCGGGGTGTTCTTCGGGCGCTGCCGAGGAATTGACCGAATTCTATGCAATCGTATCTTCCGGTTATTCCCAAATTGAACGAATCGGGGACTGGCTCATCTTCGCTCGAGATCCGTAGGAATAAAATCATGCTATCAGTGCATCATGTTTCGATCGGTGCAATATTCTCCGCTCATGAGGCGATGACGCGAAGGATAAAACATCTAACTTGTTGAGGAAGCATTGGCCTGGCCTTTACCTCAAAATGTGGATAACTAGATAAAGTACAACATTTGCTAACAATAACCAGCGCGTGTTGGCGAATGGAAATTGAATTTCTCGTTTCGAAAAAGGCATAGCCTCGGTCTCGTTTGAAGATATAGATACTGTAATGGGTTGTTTGATTGGTTTGGGTAAAACGGAAATAGACAGGTACTTGGTCATTGTCTGTAATTTTATAGAAGCACCACGATGCCTCAAGTACAGACCACGCTCCATTCAATCGAATGCGGCATGGCTGAGAGACCCACCACCAGCTATAATACTGGCCCCCGTATTCTTGTGTCACTACGGCCATCACGCCCTCCTATGCCCGGACGGGAGTTGAACATCAACCCATCGTCACCAAAGTCAGCAACCAAATCCGTCAATGCATACTGCCAAGTCGAGGAGAAAATATATTGGATCGAATCTGAGATGCCGCTTCCTTTACGAGATGGCGCGACGTTCGAGATTCCCCAGCAAGAGGAGGGTGTCAGCTCGGTGCTTACAATCGCGTTGAATTTAACCGTCGGCATAGGATGAACGAGATTCGTGGGCCGGAATATACTTACGATCGTCGATGGGGTCTAGCATCTTTTGAATAAGAGATCGTGTACAATAGGACACGGATCACAAAGTCTGGATCATCCGAAATGAGGCAGACATGTATGAATGGATAGATAAAAAGCCAGTACGGTTCATGGGTATTGCCTGGTTCCTATCATATATCATCGGCTGGCTAATGGTTTTATTGATCGATTTTGTCCTCGAAACGATCTTCAAAATCGATTCTATGAACGGATCCCCGTCTTTCTTCGTTTCGCTACTTCTTTTCGGTTTTACCTTCGCGGGATTATTATCGGGCCTCGCAACGGCAAGCCTGGTACGCGTTCGTGAGGGAAAAATCAGTCAGGCTTCATTTAATCTGATCGTTTTCGCCTGGACGATTGCGGCCACATTAGCGGCCATGCTGTTCTTCCTGGTCACTACCGTACTGGTCCGATCTATGGGCGCAGGATGAAACGAAGGGTGTCGACATGGCAATATTGAATTACATTTGGTTAATCGTCTTTCTTTCGGTCGCTGTATGGATTGGGCCAAGTTTGGTCGGTGGAGTAATCACCACACTGGCATTGCGGCGTGAAAAGAAATTCTTAGATCTCCAAGACGTCATCGGTTACGCAGGAAAATGGATGGTCTCCTGTTTCCTGGGCGGGCTTGTGACTTTCGCCGTCATAGCTGTTTTATCGGGATTTGTGCCGCAAGGGGCAAGCGGCGTTCTACCGTCGGTGGTGGAATATTTCTCCTTTGGCGTCGGCAGCGCCGTGATGGGCGCGCGAGGGGCGAAAATCATCCTGTCCATATTGGAGATTAGCTAAAATTAATTGACGTAATTCCCCTCACTGTTGAGGTGCGGTTCATCCTTATCCAAGCCCATACGGTTGGTATTTTCTCCTGTGGGTGTTAATATCTCGGCGCGAGACAACACACATCCGTTCGATGAAAGAAGGGGTCCGTTGTATCGTTGCTTTGCCGTAGATTGAGTATTTTGTACAGCCGAATCACCTTATAGCAATTGGAGCGCATGATGGAGAAGCAGCAAGCCATGGACGAGGCGCTGGCTTTGGCCAATGCGGCGCAGATCGCCATGCTGGGGACAAACGGCGACGATGGTTATCCCAACATCAAGGCCATGATCAAGATGGAAAATGATGGCTTGAAGACGATCTGGTTCAGCACGAACACCTCGTCGAGGCGCATCGGCCAGCTCGAACGGGATTCGAAAGCGAGCGTCTATTTCGTCGACTTCGAGAAGTGGATGGGCTTGATGCTCGTCGGCGAAGTCGAAATCCTCCACGATGCGGTCTCCAAAGAACGATTATGGCGCGAGGGATATGAACGGTATTATCCACTGGGGGTTACCGATCCGGATTATTCCGTTCTGCGTTTCGACTCCCGTTGGGGGAATTACTACCATGCTCTAAGTAACGTGACGTTCGAGATTTAATTGTTCGATCTCAATCCAATTGAAAGCCTAAGGAGGGGATGTACAGGTGGGTGAGATTTCGTGTGACGGTGAGCTTCTCTGCGTAATGCAGTTTGAAATCCGGGAGCGTTGAGATGCGAACGATATATGTCGATAAGAATATACCCCGAATGTTCATGGTGCAGATTCTGCGATCGGTGTGGCCTGGCGTCGTCTGGAGTCCGATTTCCCCCGCGCACGTCGTCGATATGCAGGAACCGCAGTTACCCGGACCAAAATGGCTGCGGCTGCGTAATATCCAATGCGGCATCTGCGCCACCGATCTCTCCTTGCTCTTCGTCGACGCGGATCCCGGCTCTGCACCGGCCGCCTTACCGGGGAATACGCGGTTCTATCTCGGCCATGAGGTCGTGAGCGAAGTCGTGGAAGTTGGCGCGCAGGTAACCCGATTCAAAGTGGGGGATCGAGTGGTAATGGAATCTCGTTTCGCGGGCCCGAATTGCCACAGTCAGGAGATCGACCCGCCTTGTATCTACTGTGCGCAGGGACAAACGCGTCTGTGTGAAAACGCTTCGCTGGGCCGCGGCGCCGTTGGGGTGGGTGGCGGCTGGGGGGACGGCTACATTGCCCACGAAACCGAAGTCTGGCCGGTGCCGTTGGAGATGCCGACCGATCAGGCTTCGCTGATCGAGCCCAATTCGGTGGCGCTGCACAGCGTGCTGCGAAAACCTCCGCGTGCAGGAGATCACGTGTTGGTAATCGGCGCTGGGATCATCGGATTACTGATCGTTCAAATGGTCAAGATCGTCGAGCCTGATTGTCACGTGACCGCTCTCGCCCGCTATCCGCATCAGGCCGAAATGGCGCGCAAGCTTGGCGCAGATGCGGTCCTCACGGGAGGCGAGCTGTACACTGAACTCGCAGAGATAACACGGGCGAAATACTATCGCTCGCCCATGAACCGGGGCATGCTGTTGGGTGGATTCGAAGTCGTGTACGACTGTGTGGGTAAAAAGCAAACCGTCAGTGATGGCCTGCGCTGGGTACGTGCTGGAGGGACGGTGGTGCTTGTCGGGGTTGACTTGAGTGCGATGAAAGTGGATTTAAATCCGATCTGGTACCAGGAAGTCGATTTGATCGGATCTCATACATTCGGTGTGGAAAATTGGCATGGACGTCGCATCCATACCTTCGACTTAGTAATCCGTATGTTCGAGGAAGAGGTAATTCAATACGAAGGATTGATCACGCACCGCTTTCCTTTGGAACAGTATAAAAAAGCCGTCTCTATAGCGACGGACAAGCGCAGCGGTTCGATAAAAGTCTGCTTTAACTACGACAATTAGATTGCGTAGATCAGCTCGTGTGCAGGATCATCTGTCCGGCAGCGTTTGGTGCGTAATCGAACGGCCCTTGGGGGATGTCTTTTACGACCTCGATTACACCCGAGTCGAAATACTCCCACAAAATCTGGAATGGAGCCTTTCCTGGAATCCATTTTTCCACGGTCACGATTCCATGACCGGGGAGCACGGCAAAGGCTACCTGGCGGGGATCGTTGGGATTCTGCAAAGCTACTGATCGGGCGAAGGCGGCCATGATGGCGCGCGCTTGTGAATCTGTGGAGCAGGATACCGGGTAATGGTAATAAGGGGGATCGAGGTAGACGTGCTCCACCAGCTTGGGATCGTAGGATGCGATGCCGCGATGTCCATGAAGCTTGGAACGCACGATCGGCACTTCGGTCGGCGAAGGCCAGGACGAATCGAGTTCGATGCGCGGTAGAAAGCGATCCATGCCCATCATTTCCACGGATTCGGATGAGGGGGAATCGTTGCGTTTGCCAGCAACATGCCGCACCAACGCGCCGCTGTCGTCTGGATGAACGCCAACGATCACCGAGAGATCGTCGTCGGTTAAATCACCCTTGTCGACGGGACGTGCGCTGCCCGTCACTGTAGCAATCAGCGCGCACAATTGTGGATCCCAGGTGGCGAAACAACCTTCGCTGTATTGATCGGCAATGGCCCTGTCCAACGCCGGAACTTGAACCAGGTCGTCGATGCGCACCATGGCGGTGAAAAAATTGCGTTTTCCCAATTCGAGACTCGCTCGCCGCATCGCGGCCGGCACTTTCGAAGCGTTGAATTGTTCGCTGGGAATGGCATCTCCGACGACTTGGTGGTTGGTTACTTCATGCGAACAGGCTTCGGTGACCAGACGCTTTACGACGTCGTCATAAAACCGGTCGGGGTCGTCGAAGGGAATCCGCGGATGGGCACCAACCAGGTTGAACAGATAGGCATATTCCGGTTGCTCCTGCCCGACGACCAACAGGATGCGGATGCACTTGGCTTGCGATTGGAGCACACGCTCGAGCGCGAGGATGGGGCCGCCGCGCTGACCTTGTTCGATCAAGACTTTGTAAGCGCTGGGTGCCATGCCAGGAAATTGGAAATCAGCCGGATCGGGTGGCTGCTTGTCGAGAGCGGCTTGGAGCCGAACTAGAAGAGCTTCAAGTTCGCCCGGTGTGGCGTGCATTAAACACAATATGGGTGGTTTGTGTTCAATTTTGTATCGCCGGCGTTGATTAAAAAGCAGAGCATTTCTCCAATCGAGGGGAACGAAAAATTCCGCCGTCGTCAGCAACAGCTCTGTCTGTGCATCTGGGTCGTTCTGAATCTGATGCCCCTGTCTGCGGAAGTTATCGAGCAGCGATGCGGATAGCGAACGGAGGAGCGGATCTCGAGTCCCAATATCTGCAAAGAGATGAATGGCATGTGTCCACGCATGCAGGTCACGGGTGGCACATATCTCATCCAGATGGCGCGGACGATCACTGCTTCGAATATTTTCTTCGATACTGGCTTGCGTTTGCATCGTTGTTCGATACCCCACTTGGTCAGGTGGATTCTATCATAGCCTCTCCACGCACGTTCGTTAATGTTCCTGAAAGAATACGTCCCGCGTAAATCTCAGGAGATTGAACGCAACAAGAGTCGTAGGAAGGGGTGGGATGCTCGTCATGATGTCGGGCGTGTCGGTGCTTCAAATCCGGAAGGACTTAAAGAGAAGTTGAAGAGTGGCACGTATGAATTACGAAATATTTTTCCTGCTTGCTCTGATCCACGTTTAGTGAAATATATAGTGTATTATCGTTCTTATAACAACCGTTTGGTCCGCCCGATGATGGACTTTGCACCGTTGTCGCCTCACTGCACCTCACGGAGAAAGGGAACGTGTGGATGAAAGCCTCTCGAGTTCTGTCTTGTTGTTACTTCTTGTTCGTCGTCAGTGTGATTCTGATCGCGTGTAGTACTCCCATAACTACGCCCTCAATAACGGAACCGAGTGATACGCCTGTACGATCGACAGACACTCCGGGGGAGATTTCCAGCGAGCCGTCCGACACACCCACCATCCCAGCCCCGTTGGTCGCCGACGTTCCGTTTTCGGGGTTTTGGCTGTTCGAAACACAGGAGCGCGGGTTCTCGATGATCGATTTGGAGAACGGCCAGCCAATAGTAACTCATGACGAGATGAGGACGATCGACGGAGACATGATTAAAGTCGGGCAGGGACGTGTCTACTATTTTGGTGGTAGAGATGTCGGGCTCGTGGAAATCCTCACGGACGGACAACTGCGGTCGACGAACGTCGAGACCTCGGGAATGATTCATCCAACCTTCGCCTGCCTGACTCCGGATGCAAGCCGTTTGCTGTGGTATCGCCCCCCAGAGGATTGGTCTGCGGGAGAGTTCGTGATTCTCGAATCCGATCTGGCGGACGGATCCACGACGCCGTTAGTGACCCTGCAGGCTCCGGCGGATTTGCAGGAGTGGATCTCGATGGGGGTGGTTTATCCCAATCTTGGATTTCTCAGCCCCGATGAACGCTATTTGTACTACGGTTGGCACATCGAAGGTGGGGGAATGATTTACGTATCCGGCTCGCTGTTTTCACTCTCGAGGCTCGATCTCATAACCGAGGCCTCACAAACCATCGTGCCACTTGCGGATGAAGTATACGGCAAGATCGACGCCGCGCTTTCCGATGACGGCCGTTCGCTGGCTTACCTGCGACCGAATGGTATGACGTGGGATCTCGTAGTGCGCGACACCATTTCGGAGCACGAGGTCGTCCATAACTTGCCCGCCGAGACGGCGGGCGCGGGGCGCTTGTTCTTTTCGCCGGAAGGCGACGAGCTGGCGCTTACCGTGGCACAGATGGACGTCCAGATACTCTATAACGAGGTCTTCATCTTCGATCTCGACTCCAGCCAGCGAAGGTCGATTTACATGGGTTTCGAAAACGATGAAGTGCAGCCCTTGCTCGAAACGCGCGCCTGGACGCAGGACGACTGGATCGTACTGAGGGAGGGCTACAAGATCACTGGCGCGGGGACGTGGATCGTGCGTCCGGATGGGAGCGGCTTGATGCGCGTGTCAGAATTGGAATTTTTGGCTGTGGTAGCGTCACTAGAGGAGTAAATGATGAAGTCGTTGATCATCATCGTTTCAACGCTTCTCGTTTTCATCATGGCGACTTCATGTGGATCGAATATCGTCACGGAAGATCCTGTGCTTCCACCACTGCCCTTCGCCGATCAACTTCAGCTTGCCCTCGATGAAGCGCTGGAATCCGGCCGAAATGGACACGAACTGGGCATATCGGCGGCGTTGATCGTGCCTGGGTACGAGGTGTGGACCGGGGTAAGCGGCGTGTCCCAACCCGGCGTGCCCGTCACGATCGACATGCTCTTCGACGCCGGTAGCATCGAGAAAAACTTCCAGGCTGCGTTGCTGCTGAAGCTGGCGGAAGACGATTTGCTCTCGCTCGATAATCCCATCTCTTTCTACCTGCCGTACCTGCCGAACGTGGACGGCAGAATCACGATTCGCCAACTGCTCGATCACAGCAGCGGAGTGTTCAACGTCTTCGAGCACCCGGATTTTCCCTGGGTAAGGCCGGACGTGGATTACGCTCGCGATTGGCAGCTCGAAGAGGTGTTCGATGTTTTTGTGCTCGAACCCTACGGTCCGCCAGGCGCCACGCAGCATTATTCCAGCACAAACTACTTGCTCCTGACGGCGATCGTCGAAGAAGTGACTGAACTTTCGGTGTCGGAAGAACTGGCCTGCTACTTCCTGGGTCCTTTGAGTCTGGGGGACGTATATGTCACCATGGGGGAGCCGCCGCCGGACTATTATCCCGTCGCCCATCCGTGGGTCGATCACGATGGCGACGGCCAACTGGAAGATCTGTACGACATTCCACTCAACTGGAAATCAACGCTCACGCATCCCACGCTCTTCGCTACGGCGAATGATCTCGCACGCTGGATGAACGCGCTCTATCATGAGCAGATTGTGCTGCGTCCCGAATCCCTCGAAGAAATGTTGTCCTACCCGGAAGTTGAGATCGGCGATCCCGAAGGTGGCGTTTACGGATTGGGGGTCGTCGATTATTCGGACATACTGGATATACACGTTATCGGGCATGCGGGATCGTCGTTGGGCTACACCGGCGCGGCGCTTTATCTACCGGAGTCAGGAGTATCCGTGACAGTCCTGATCAACACGGGGGAAAGTCCGCTGACTCTGGGAGGGCGATTGCTGCACGATATTTGGTCGGCGCTGATCGATGTGTTGCAGGAAGAGGGCATCATCGCGCTTGAGAAGAGAGGGGAAATTCAATAAGGTAAGTGGGATTCGTACTCCGATAATGGGGGTGACAGAATGAAAACGGCACCGCTCGTGATCTTGGGAGGATACGGACAGGTGGGCCGTTCCCTGACCGTGATTCTCCTGGAACACACGCATGCCAAACTGATCGTCGCCGGCCGCCGGCTGGATGCGGCGCAGGCGTTCATCGCACAGATCGACGATCCCGATGGGCGCCTCGAAGCGCGCTACGCCGACGCCGCAAAACCGGAGACTTTACGAGAGGCTTTCAAGGGAGCCTCGCTGGTGATTGTCGCCGCAACGGCGCCGCAGTATACGGACAACATCGCCCATGCATGCCTGGATGCCGGATGCGATTACTTTGACATTCTGGAAATGGCGGTGGGCACACAGTCACTGATGGCCATGGCGCCAGCGGTGGAAGAAGTGGGGCGTTTATTTGTCACGCAGGGTGGATTGGCGCCGGGATTGCCGGCGGCTTTCGCTCGCCTGGCGTGCAGCAAACTCGATCGATGTCAGCAGATGTGCCTCGGACTGGCGCTCAGCTTTAAGACCATGGAACGCACCGAGCAGGTTATCGACGTCTTTCATTATGTAACCCATTACCCACCGCACATCTTTCAAAACGGGCGCTGGCAGATTCGTCCCCTGGGAAAAGACCGCACCACGATCGATTACGGGCCGCGCTACGGCCAGCGTCCTTCCACGTTACTCGATCTGACAGAAATGCGGGATATACCGGATCGATTAGGTGTCGAGGAACTGGCAGTGTACGGAGCAGTTCCCAATGCTTTTTTGAATTATCTGGTGAGCAAGATCCTGGTGTTCCTGGATGGTGTCCGTCCGCGCCTGGGTTGGAGTGTGCTGGCTCGAATCGTGCTGAGCGCTTCGAAGTTCATGAAGGGGGATCTGCCAGGATACGCCATCCTGCTGGAGGCTGACGGTCAGAAGAGTGGGGTGGCGCGTTCTGTACGCATCCTCCTCGACCATGAAGATAACTACTACAGCACCGCCGTAGCGATGGTTGCCTTCATCAACCAGTACCTCGAGGGGACTTTCAGTGGCTTATCCGGTGTGCACATGATGGGGCACATCATCGACCCGGAACGAGCGGTGGCAGATCTGGAGTCACTCGGCCTGCATGTCGTGATTGAGGTTTGAGGATAATAAGTCACTCGTCGAACATGATTCGATCGTAGTAATAGGTAAACCACTCCGCATCGGACGGATCGAGTTCGGAGATGTCTTCTTTTGTCAAACCTGCATCCATTGCTGTGAAGACGACATTCGTTTGCAGCGTTTGCGCCGATTCGCAGATCGGGAAAAGCGCATCCAACGTTTCCTGGGTACCGATGTCTTCGTCGCCAGTTGCATCGTACAGCTCGATCAGGGCACGCATGTCTAGTTCCAGATCCAGCATCAATTTGGCGGAGGTCTCACTGCGGTAGGATTCGGGTGAAAACCACTCTGCGAAGGCGAGGAAGTCGGCTGCCAGGGACAGCTCCTCTTGCGCCGCTTCGAGGTCGATTTCACCCTGCTGAAAATCGGAATGCGTTTCGAACATGAATGTGCAGGCGGTGAAGAGGACGATTGCATTTTCAACCGGGATGCGCCATTCTTCTTTCAACAGCTCCTGGTCGGCTGAAGGCGTTGGTGTCTCTGTCGCTTGAGGCGTGAAGGTGAGGGTCGGTTTTGGCTGCGGTGATGGGGTCGCTGGTGGAGTGTAGGTGGACTGGGGTGTGGTCTGGCTGCAGGCCACCAAGAATATGCAGCAGATGATGGTTGTCCCTAAGCGCGTGTTCATGAGATATCCAATTACGTGTGATCGATTGAATCTATCATACCCCAATATCTGAAAAGATAGACTAGGATTAAAGCTGTAGGGTGGGAAACGATTAACATGTGGGATGCATTCCCCGAGCTAGTGAGATTTAGTTAATAAAGGTGGATCAAGGATTTTTCTACTTCCTTCTCTTGCGTGAGAACGGCAACGATTATAGATTTAGATGAGTGGCATCGTTTAGACAGTGTCTTGAAATATATCGCCGTGATGTTGAACCAATAACCCATAGAAGGCTGTGGGAAGGCATCCATGAAAGAAGAAATCGCCGCCCAGCTCGAACCGATCCTGACGTCATACGACCCCAATTCGCCGTCCAAGACCGCCGACGCCCTGCGCAACCTCTGGCTGGGATTCGAGCCGAAGAGCATCGAAGGGATCAAAGCCGAGCTGCGGCAAAAGCAGGAAACGGTCGGCATTCCCGTTCCGGTGTTAAAAACCATCGGAAAAGGATTGAGTAAGGTTGCTCGTACGCGGGTGGACGATTTCATTCCGCTCACGCGTTTCCTTTGGGATGAATACGGCCGGGAGGGGCGCGTCGTGGGGTTGATTCCGTTGGGCGCCATGGAACTGGTCGATCCGCAGAAGATCGTGTCTCTGCTGAAGGAGATGTGCCGCACGTGCGTCACCTGGGAGGACGCTGACCGGCTTGCGATGGACGCCCTCGAGCCCATCGTGCGCAGGAAGCCCGAGGATTGGCTCAGTGCCATGGAGCCCTGGCTGGTGGACGAGAACAAGTGGGTGCGGCGGGCCGGCGTCACCGTGGCCGGACGTCTGCCGATGAGGCGTGCGGAATACACGCAACAATGCCTGGACATGGCGGAAATTTTGCTGTTCGATACGGAAGTGGATGTCAAGAAGGCGGTCAGCTTCGCTATAAGGCTGTGCTGCCGCGGCGCGATCGACCCGGTACGCGAGTTCCTCGAGCGCCACGTTCCTCCACAGGACGCGGCGGCCACCTGGGTGTTGTGCGACGTGATCCGCAGCATGACTCCCGGTTTCCTTCCGGAATTCAAGTCGCTGCTTCCCCGCTACGAAAAATGGGCGGCCGATCCTTCTTTGAACGCCAAGGACAAACGTTCCGTCGAGAGTGCTGTGAAGAAACTGCACGCGGCTAAACAATAAGCATCTATTCATGAGCGATACGGAGGCTTTATCGATGACAGCAAATCGCGCAGCTGCAACGAACTTGCCTGTACAACATGACCCCAAAATGATTTTTATCGGTTCGATATTCATTACTGTCCTCGTGGCTGCCGCTTCACTGACAGGTGTTCTCAACAGCGATTCCGTCTATCCGTCAGACGAATTGCGTCAATCCTTTCTGGCCAACGATGTGGTTAATTTGTGCATCGGGCTGCCGATGCTCATCGCTTCGATGTGGCTGACGTGGCGCGGGAAGCTGATCGGGCTGCTTTTCTGGCCGGGTGCGCTGTTCTTCGTGTTCTACAACTACCTTGTGTATGTCTTCGCTATGCCGTTGGGACTGCCGTTTTTGATGCATCTCGTGTTGGTCAGTATGAGTGTATACACAATGATCGCGCTCGTCGCGGCTATCGATGCGCAAGACGTTCAACAATTAATCAGCGGCGCTGTGCCGGAACGCTTGGCTGGCGGCGTCTTGATCGGCATGGGAGCGTTGTTTCTACTGCGGGTCATCGCACTGATCGTCGAGGCGCTCGGCAGTGGTGTGCCGATTGCCGAGACGGACATGGCCGTGAACGTTGCGGATTTCTTCTTGAGTCCGGCATTGATCATCGGTGGCGCCAGCCTGTGGCAGCGCAAAGCTTTTGGCTACGTGGCTGCATTGGGATTGCTGTTTCAAGCCAGCATGCTATTCATTGGATTGATCGTCTTCTTGCTGATCCAACCGTTGATCACGGATGCGCCATTCGCGCTGATCGATGTCATCGTCGTTTCAATCATGGGCTTCATTTGTTTCATTCCCTTCGGGTTGTTCGTGCGTGGGGTAATGCGATCCGAGTTCTCACCGTCTGGATCGCTCGCCGGTTTATTCGAGCTGGAAGAAGAGGAAGGTATGCAGGCATGAAATTACGATATCCGTTCTGGTTCTTCGCGACGATTGTAGCGTCGACCGTGATGGGCGCTTGCAATCTCCCCGCAGCCATAGCGACGGACGTGCCGGAGCCAACCCCTGCGACCACGACAGTTGACCAGGATCGTCCGGGTGAGACTCAAAAAGCAGCGCCGGGAACTGTGAGGTATACGCAGATAGACTGTGCGGAGAATGGCCGCGTTGCCGTGCGCATCGACGTACCCGCCGAACCGCGCTACGGAGAAAGCGCGCCGATCGTGGTCGTAGCATCCACCTGGTTCGTAGAGAAGTACAATCTCGAGGCCACGCCTTTCCATCTGGAATTCAATCCCGTTGACGTCGGAGTGATATCGATCAGTCACTTGTGGCCGGGAAAGACCGATCCGGAGAGCGGCGTGCAGAGCGATGGAACTTTCGATTTCGGTGGACCCAACAGCCTGGCGGCGCTGCGCGACACCATTCGTTTTGCGTTGGGCATTATCCCGGACGTGGATGGGCATTACCTGCATGAGATCATTGCTGTAGAGCCCCTCTACGATAATGTTGGCATGTTCGCGTCTTCCCACGCCGGCGTAGTGGCTACGAACGTGATGGCGTACTACGGTGAAAGCCTGACCGGTTTGAAATATTTTGTCGGCCGCGAGAATCCCACCATGGCGGAGATGTATCCGCTCGAGATCGGTCATTTCAACGAACAGCGTGTGCCGATTTATAATCCCTATTATCACCACGAGGGCTACACACCCACGAGTATCAGCGTCGATTACAGCCATCTTACCTGGGTTCAGAACGCGACCTTCCCGGAAGGCCGTCCCATGTTCGAAGTGCCCGGCGGTCGGGATTACGTTCTGGATGATAAAGGTCCCAACATCAACGGAAAACGCTGGTTCTCGCACGCACTGACCCAAGCGCTTCTGGATAACGGCGTCTTCACGCTCGCCGACTGGCCGGCCGATCTGGCCACACCCCAGCAGACTAACGATTTCTGGCCCTACCGCATCACGGTGAACAACTACGGCTTGATCGGCGAGAAGCTCCCCGAACTGCGGGTGCTGCTGCCCTTTGCTTCTGCCGATCATGTACAGACCGCGCTGGATAAACCCCACATCCGTCAAGCCTACGATGGTTTTCATAAGACGGCGGGACTGTGGACGCGCTTGAATTGTGACCTGGCTTACGTGCAGGCGGAAATCCATCCCAGCGCTTCGCTTGAACTCGGCTTTCCGGACAACGACGCCAACACCGAACCGGAAGATTGGTATACGCAGTCTGAATCGTGGGGCTTCGCCGGCAGACTCGCCGACGCGATGACGGAGCGCACTGTGCCGTTGGCGGCTGTAGCCGAGATGGCGGATCGCGTGCAGTGGAACGTGTGGACTGCGAACCTGGATGATGTTCTGAACACACATTCTGAGTGATAGGCTGCAAGACCTACTATTCGAATGTTGCGAATTATCGTAGAGTGGGTTAGAGTGGGCACCATTCGATTGCCTTTTTCATTCCAGCACAGCACTCCGTAATGCTCGAACGAGGATATGGTATGAACGCAAAAAGATCGATTCTCCTGGTCTTGCTCGTAATGACATGTGCCGCGATTGCCTGTGACCTTCCCTCTTTAGGTCAAGCTGGGGGATCCAACCAGGGAGGGAATGTCCAACCCGTGAGTGGATCGCCGAGAGTCCAACCGACCTTCCCACCGACGTATACGCCGACGCCGACGTTGCTTCCAACAGCGACTTCCACGCCGGGTGAAATTGCTCAGCCAACGTCGGAATTTTCACCCACGCCGACCCCAACGCCGCCGCCAGCGGGTTGGATGGCGCACGGTGTCCTCGGATTTCATATCATCTTGCCCGAGCGATGGAACGTGCTCGAAGAGCAGTTCGCCGGCGACACGATCAAATTCGAAGCCGTAGACTCCGACGATGAAGGCTTCTGGCTTGCCGGGATCACCGTGCAGTTTCAATATCAATACGATATTGTGGACGTAGGGGATGTATGCACAGAAGTCAAGTATTACTTCGAATCGTTCGGCATCCAAATCGATAAATTGGAATGCAATCTCGAAATTAACGGCCTGCCCGCCGGGCGCCTCACGGTGCGAGAGGTTGTCTATTCGCAGCCCGTCAAAGAATACATCTATTTCTACGCCGATGGCACACGGATTTGGGTCGTAACGATGTATGTCGATGAATCCGATTGGTCTCGTTATCAATCGACCTTCGTCAAAATCGGGGAATCCTTCGTGTTGGACTAGATCTCACCACATGAATCACACTGAAATCAGGGGGATGGATGGAACGTCCACACCAATTGTCGCCAGCCTTGTGACAGCCTCGTTTCAGGTTTCTGCCTGCGCGTGACGTATACTGACCTTTAAATATATGAGTTGACGATCAAAACGCAGGAAAGGTGAGTGGGTCAATGGCGAACACCGAAGCACAACTGAGTGAAGCTTTCGTCTGCGAAAAGTGCGGCAGCCAAGGCGGGCACGTCGAGCGCCTGGCCATGTCGGGCACTGGGCTTTCTCGTCTATTCGAGGTCCAACCCTACCGCTACGCATACGTCTCGTGCCGAAGTTGCGGCTATACCGAAATTTACAATTTGAAAACACTCGAAGGCTCAGACGACCTGGGCAATCTTCTGGAAATCATCTTCGCCAACTAGTATTGCATTCGAGAGCATCGTTCTCGAATCGGGAGATGGATGCAATGAAGGATAAGCTGTTACTTCGCTTTGTCATTCGCGAGACGATAGGAACGATCATCGTCGGCGTGGCGTTGTTCTGGTCAGCCGGCACGCTCGCATGGTGGCCGGCCTGGGCGGTAGTTGCGATTACTTTCGCATGGGCCATCGCCACGGGTGTCGTCATCATGCGCACCAATCCGGATCTGCTGGCCGAGAGGTTGGGCCCTCGTGGACGGTAAATCCTGGGACATGTCCATCATGAGCGTGGTCGGGATAACGACGCTAGCCCGTCTTGTCGTCGCCGGACTCGATTATCGCTATGGTTGGACGGGGGAGTTCCCGCTGACGCTGCAAATCGCTGCCCTGTTTGTCAGCGGGATCGGCTACGCTCTGGTCGTTTGGGCGACGGGATCAAACGCCTATTTTTCGCAGATCGTGCGTATTCAAACCGAGCGGGGGCACGCCGTCGCCAGCGGCGGCCCGTACCGCTTCGTGCGTCATCCGGGTTACGTGGGCTCGATCTTGTACGAATTGAGTCTGCCGCTGCTGCTAGCTTCCTGGTGGGCTTTCTTACTCGGCGCTTTGAATGCGACTTTGTTCGTGGTGCGAACGGCACTCGAAGATCGAGATTTGCAAAAAGAGCTCGATGGCTACAAAACCTATGCCGAGCGGGTGCGCTATCGCTTGCTGCCGGGCGTCTGGTAAATTTTTACACGAAGGGACTGAAAACTCCACGATCCACTTCGGATCTATCCATCGAAGTGGATCGTGTTTTTCTGCTTGCATCTTCTCCCCATGTAGCTACAATCGCCTACATGCCCGCGTGGCAAATCCGGTTCCCGTGTTACTCTATCCGTAACTCGAAGTCAATGCTTGGTTGCAACGAATCGAAGGATTTTGGTGGAGAATCCCTTGAATAAGTTCGAATCGATGTATGTCCAGGCGCGGGGCGACCCGGCTGCCATCTCCTGGGCCGACCTGGTCCCGAACCCGAATCTGGTCCGTTGGCTTGATGCAAATGCCATCGATACTTCGGGGAAGCAGGCGCTGGTCGTGGGGTGCGGATTGGGGGATGACGCCGAGGAATTAGCGCACCGGGGCTTCACGACGACTGCCTTTGACGTCTCTCCGACGGCAATCGAATGGTGCCGAAGAAGATTTCCCGACTCCGGCGTGGAATACGTCGTAGCGGATTTATTTCAACTCCCCTCGGATTGGCGAGCCGCTTTCGACTTCGTGCTTGAATCCTACACGCTGCAGGTCCTGCCGGCAGAACTCCGCCGACAGGCGATGCCGGCGATTTCCGACCTCGTGGCGCATGGTGGAACGCTGCTGCTCATCGCTCGCGGCAGGGATGGTGACGATCCGCCCGGGAATTCCCCCCGGCCGCTCACGCGGGAGGAGCTGGGCAAGTTTAAATCTCAAGGCCTGGTGGAGCGAGCTTTTCAGGATTTCATGGACGATGAATCTCCACCGGTGCGGCGATTTGTGATAACGTATCAGCGGAGATGAAGTCACGTTTTACGTTTCCATCTCGTGTGTTTGAAACGCTGCAAGTTGGCGGAAGTGTGGTTAGAGTCGATATTCGAAGCGTGAGGAGCGAAGGATGAAACCGAAGAGTCCCTTCGATTGGATTGGTGTTCAAGCGCAGACAGCTGTATTCGTGGCTGTATTGATTCTGACGCTCGTGCTGGGGGTCAGCTTACAGGCCCTCGGTTCACCATTAAGGACCGCGGAAGCGCCTTCGGGGATCGTGGCTTTTGAGTTTGCTGGAACGCTGCAGAAGGCCGAGGCGATCGTCGCTTCCTGGGGACAGGCTGGCAAGACTTACGCTGGCTTGAATCTGGGTCTCGATTATCTCTTTCTCTTTTCCTATGCGATTTGTATCGGGTTGGGATGCGTCTTGGTCTCGCGAGCGCTGTCGTCCCGTTTCCGTGTTCTGTCGTCTCTCGGACTGGTCTTGGCCTGGGCACAAATCGGAGCAGGGTTGCTGGATTCGCTGGAAAACTACGCCCTGATCCGCGTGCTGCTGGGGACCGAGCTTGCCTACTGGCCGGAAGTCGCCCGCTGGTGTGCACTGCCGAAATTCATCATCGTTGCTGTTGGCATCCTTTACGTAGTTTTGGGCGTATTCTTGTACACCGGGCATAAGCGTCTATCGCGGTCGAACGATGTTCGATGAGTCCGGTGTGTAATTTCGATTTGCCGTTGCGATGGCGTCGCCGCTTGTCACATCCAACTGGTTTATTCGTTAATAGGGGTGAGGAGGTAGCATGAAACCACGAACGGTCCGATTCCCGATTGTCGTCCTTTCTATACTCGTTGGCACCGCTATGGCGTGCGGATTGCCCACGTCAACGCCGACGCCGGAACCCATAAATAATGACGATCTGGTGGCGACGAGCGTTGCTGCCACGCAGACCGCCTTCGCCCTCGAGACGATCGCCGCAGCCACATCAGAAACAGCAACGCCGACTGTTGAGGTGCCAACGCCAACGGACACTGAATCGCCTGGAAGTCCAACGCCAACGGCGACCGATTCTCCACCGCCGGGTGGCGTGAGTTTGAACTGCGACGGCACGTATCAGCGCGTGCGCATCACGGATGGGGGTGCTTCGGGGAAAACCGTCTCTGTAGACAATTGGGACGGAGATTCGTGGGTCAATGTCTGGAATTATGCTGGCGGCGATCCGATGATCAAACAGATCCAGGATGAAGCCGGCTACTACGAGTTCCTCGGCTGCCAGAAGCTGTTGATCGTCCCCGAAGTGTATGGCGGTTCGGGTGCGGTACTACTGCTCAAAATCTACGTCTGGAACGGCGCGGGAATGACAAACGTCTACACCGACGACGGTGTTCATGGTTCTTGGAGTAAAGTTGGGGACACGATCGTGATGGAGGAATCGCTCTATCTGTACGGGGAACCGAACTGTTGCCCTTGCAACCGACAGTTCCTGGAGTACACCTGGGACGGCGCAGCCTTCGTGCAGACCGGATCGGCGATCAACCCGACCTACAGCGGCACGCCGCCCCCGGAGTGTACGCCCTGAGGTCTTATTGCCTTAGCCGGTAGTAGATCATTGAACCGACTTTGGCTACCAGTGATGCGCTGAGGATGATCAACAGATCCCAGCGCATCGTTTCGTTTACGAAGTATTCGTATTCAAACCATACGGCCATCATCACAACCATCACAATCAGGGCAACACGAGAGGATTGGTAGCGGTGCATGATGAAGCGCTCGTCGGGTTTGAAAAAATTCAAGAATGCACTTAGATAATCTGCCATTTTAGGCTTCCTCCTGAAGTTGAAATAAGTCATCCATCGAGGTCTCGAACAGACGGGCGAAACGTAACGCCAACGGCAGACTGGGGATGTAACGGCCGCGCTCGATGGCATTGATGCTCTGACGCGAAACCCCGACGGCGTTGGCGAGATCTTCCTGGGTTAGCTTGTGATGGAGTCGATAATTCTTGATTCGGTTAATGACCTTGTCAGCCATGGGCTCCCTTTCTTCTATGTAAAGCCAGCTTTACGTCGGAATGGTAGCATAAAAACAAAGTCATGTCAAGCGCGCTTTACAACCGCAACGGTGAAAAAACTGCTAAACAGGGGTTGACGATTGGGGGCTAGCCGTTAATCGATGCCGAATCGGAGGAAAGTGGAAGGCCCGGGGTATAAGGCAAGAATATCGGATAGTGCGGTTGATCCGAGTTGAATCCCGTTTCCGCAATTTCGAGAATGGAAAAATCCAAGCGGTCGAAGTGGACGGGATCTACTCGATCGAGCCAATGAATGGAAAGCATCCACAAGGAGGGGTAGATCAGGCTCATCCCGCGCACCAATCCGACCAAGGGGTCTTCTTGATTCGCTTGAGGCATGGACCAATACGTACCCAGCAGCGCGGTGGCTTCCATGATGCGAAAATATTGATCCGCGTCAACGTATGCGGGAGGAGCCGTCTCGCTCCAGGATTCGCTGTGTGCTTTCCAGGTAGACATGAGGGTCTCGAGAGAGATTTTAAGGTCGAGTGCGCCGTGTCTTGAGCGCGCAAAGCATCCCATGTTATGCAACAGGTAATTCAGTGCGATGAGGTGCAAGCAGGCTTCGTCGAAATGGATCTCCCCTCTCGAGCCTTCCTCGGCTAACCGCTGGGCGATGAAGCCCACGGAAATCCAACCGGCGCTGATAAAGCTGGCGTTGGTCTGAACGTGGTTTTTCGAAAAATTAGCATCGTCCAACACGGTACCACCACATGCATAGAATTTCCCCCATGCTGTTTCCCATTATTACCGATGACTCCTTCAAAATGAAATGAGCATTTAGTCATGCGAGAACTGAGTACCATCCACATCGGTTTCAATGATCATTCAATCTTTGGATGATCGGTGCGCGGCTGGGGCGATCTGCAAAGACCTATTTTGTTGAGATCGATTTTCAGTAGTATGCTAAAGATCTCACGGTGGACTTCAACGAATTACCCGTGAAGGCAGTGCACAGGCAAAGTCGAGTTCAATATAAATCCTGCCCGACATGAAAGGGACTACATCGAATGGCGTATGTCATACTTTTTCTCGTACTCTCGATCGCTTTGTTGGTCTTCACGCTGCGCCGGCCGCATCGTCATCGTTTTTTTCGTTTCTTCGCCTTTGAGTGTACGCTCGGCCTGGTCGTTCTCAATGCTGACGCCTGGTTTCTGGATCCGGCATCTGCATTGCAGATCGTTTCCTGGCTGCTGCTCGTCGGTTCTCTACTGCTTGTATTGCACGGCTTTCATATGCTTCGCTCGTTTGGTGCACCAGAAGATGATCTGGAAAATACGACGGAATTGGTCACCACAGGTGCCTACCGATTTATCCGGCATCCGCTTTATGGTTCGCTGCTGCTTCTCGGACTGGGGGCGTTTTTGAAATCTCCATCGGGCTTCGGCTTCTTGCTCATGGTTTTGCTGATCGTGTTCTTGTACGCCACCGCCAGAGTGGAAGAGGCGGACAACCTCGAGCACTTCGGCCAGCGGTATGCGGACTACATGAAAACCACTAAAATGTTCATACCCTTCCTGTTCTAATTCCAGACTCGAAAGCATTCGTTGGTGGCGGCTCGATTTCGCCCAGATGCTTTTATTCGGACCGCTTCTGTTTTATCATCTACGATCATGCAAGAATCAACGTCACGAAAAAAATCTGCATGCACCGCCGTACTCCAGGTTGTTGCCGTCGCGCTCATGCCCGTTCTTGCCTTGCTGGGTGTAAACGCCGATCGGGTTGAGTTGACCTGGATCGTTCGACCCAGCCTGATCAATCTCGCTCTGGCTGCCATAACGTTCATCGGGATCAAGAAAATTTCTAAAGGTTGGAAGAAATCGGCGGTAACCAGCTCGCTTCTCCTGCTCGTGCTCCTGCAATTTGGTCGGATTCCTTCTTGGGTGACCTCCGCGTTGACCGCCTTATTCGGGTCAAGGTTTGCTGGCATCCAGGAAGACGCGAATAGTGTTGCGCTGACGATTACGTTTCTCGTTCCGCTCTGTCTCGTAATCGGGATCATTTTCATGATCCACAAACGCTCCACCTGGCTGCTGGCAATGGACGTGCTGATTAATGTCCTCGTGCTTTCCTCGATTATCACCTCGGCGATTCTCATCGGCCGGTATGTCCTCACGGTGATGAAATTTGACACGAAACGCGATACGAGTCCGGTAGTCCCAGTTGAAGGAACGGAAAATTCCACCGAACTGCCGGATGTGTATTATCTGATCTTGGACGCGTACGGCAGGGCAGATGTGTTGGAAGAAATCTATGGATACGACAATACTTACTTTCTCGACTTCCTCGAATCGCAGGGCTGCTACGTCGCTCGGGAAAGCGTCGCAAATTACACAAAGACTGCCTTGAGTCTGATCACTTCATTGAATCTCGATTATGTGCAGAACGTAATCCCCGATTCAGAACCCAAAACCATTCCGGCGAGTGTTCTTTCGAGCTATCTGAATCAGAACCTGGTGATGCAAACTTTTAAGGAAATGGGCTACAACATCGTCACATTTGAATCGGGATTCTCTCTGACCGAGCTCACTTCCGTTGATTATCGTCTCGCACCGATCATCCATGGCTTGAATCCCTTCGAATCGATTTTACTCTCGCAGTCGATCGTCGTTTATCCTGCTGAGATTTCGATACTTTTCAATCGGATGGCCTTCGGCGTTTCTTACAGCGGTCATATCGCTCGTCAGCAATACATCCTCGACACGCTGCCCGCCCTCGACGTCATTCCCAGCCCGAAGTTTGTATTCACCCACATCATCCTGCCCCATCTTCCGTTCGTATTCCAGGCCGATGGAACGATCAACTTGCCCGATAGAACATTTGGTTTCATGGACGGCAGTGATTTTGAAGGAAGCGTGGAGGAGTACCATTCGGGGTACGTGGAACAACTGCAGTATCTCAACTGGAGACTGGAGCATGTCGTTGAAGCGATCCTCTCCAAACCGGGTGTTCCCCCCGTGATCATCTTACAAGCAGATCATGGTCCGCGGTCTCTATTGAATTGGATGTCTCCCTCGCCGCAGGCCATTCATGAGACGTTTTCAATATTAAATGTTTACTGCTTTCCCGGACAAAACACGGACTCGCTCTATCCTGGGATCAGTCCTGTAAATTCATTCCGGGTGCTATTAAACCTGTACTTTGGCATGGATTATCCCCTACTGCCGGATGAAAGCTATTATTCCTATTATTGGAATACACTGGACAGTCTGGAGCGCGTCGAGAATCAATAATTCCGCTTTTTCTCTATCACCTGCGATCTTGTAGTATTACCCGGATCGATGCGTTAATGTGAGATGATGAAGCGGTAAAGCCGGCTCATCCGAGAGGAGCAGCAGATGGACATACGATCTTATTCTGAGTCCGACCAAGCTGACGTCGCCGCCTTGTGGCGTACGGTTTTTCCGGATTCGTCGTCATGGAATGTTCCCGAGGAAGACATTGAGCGCAAGCTCGAGGTACAGCGGGAACTGTTTTATGTTGCACTCGTCGATGGGACACTGGTCGGTACCGCGATGGGCGGGTACGACGGCCACCGCGGCTGGCTGTATTACGTCGCCGTTCATCCAGACTGCCGTCGGCAGGGGATCGGTTCTGCGTTGGTCCGGCGAGTGGAATCCGGACTGGCGGGGATCGGTTGCCCGAAGGTCAACCTTCAGGTGCGTGCGTCGAACGCGGCCGTCGCCGATTTTTACCGGACGCTCGGATACGAGAGTGAAGAGCGCCTCAGCATGGGAAAGCGTCTGGAATGAAAGCGGAGCTTACGCTTCCACCCCTGGACATATACCTTGAATTGGTTCGAGCCGAATACGGCCTGGATGTTGAGATCACGCGGCTCAGTGGTGAAAACGAAAATTATCTCGTCACGCTGGTAGATGACCGGCGGTACGTTCTCAAACGGATAACGGAGCGGATCTCCAGCGATGTGCTCGAGATGGAGCGGCAAATCGTGGCCCACCTGCAAGCCGCGGGCATGAAACTGGATTTACCCAATCTGGTGCCCACGCGATCGGGTGCGGAGGAAGCCTCCTACAAGACGCAAGATGGAATCACACTGCGCGCCCGGTTGTTCGAATACGTATCGGGAACGCCCTGGATTGCGGCAGGAGTTCCGGGGGACGATCAACTCCGGCATCTGGGAGCGGTTCTGGCTGAAGTCGACATGGCGCTTGCCGCCTTCGATCATCCCCTCGCCCGGCGAACCCATCGTTGGGACCTGACGCAAGCAGCACAGCACCGCAGCAAGATCGAGATGATCCGCGATCCCAACCGACGGCGCATCGAGGAGTGGATGTTCCACTTCTATACGGCTTGTGCCGTCCCTCGACTTGCGACACTGCCGCAGGGTGTCATCCACGGCGACGTCAACGACGAGAACCTGGTCGTACAGGATGGGCGTGTCACTGGGTTGCTTGATTTCAGCGACGCGCTGCGCAATCCAACGATCTCTGATCTTTCCATCGCACTGGCCTATGCCATCCTCGATCGGCCCGACCCCTTGCTTGCTGGCGCGGAAATCGTAAACGGCTACCATTCCGTCCGGCCGCTGCTCGATAGCGAAATCGGTGTCCTCTTCCCCCTGATCTGCGGACGTTTGTGCACCTCAGTGCTCATCGCCGCAGAACGTCGCCGCATCGATCCCGAGCGTTCCTCCTGGTTCACTACGGAAGCGCGTGCCTGGGACCTGATGGAACGGCTTTACGCTATCGATCCTGCCGAGGCGGAAAAGCGATTGACCTCGAAAATCGACGTCCGTACCGTCCGATCCCCAGATGCTTCGGAGCAAGAGCTGCTTGAAAAGCGAAGCCGCTACACTAGCCCGGCGCTTTCCATCGCCTACCGCTGGCCGCACAAGATGGTTCGCGGGGAAGGACAGTACCTTTTCGACCAGCGCGGGCGACCTTTCCTCGACCTGGTCAACAATGTGTGCCACGTGGGGCATTGCCACCCGCGTGTCGTCGAGGCGGGTCAGCGACAGATGGAACGCTTGAACACCAACACGCGTTACCTCTATGACAGCCTGACGGACTATGCGGAACGCTTGTGTGAGACGCTGCCCGATTCGTTCACAACCGTTTTTATGCTCAACTCTGGTAGCGAGGCAAACGAGCTGGCTTTACGCCTGGCAATGACGCACACGGGCGCCAAAGATTTCCTGGTGGTCGAAGGTGCCTATCACGGTAACACGGCGAATTTGATCGCCCTCAGTCCTTACAAATTCAGAGGGCCAGGTGGCAGTGGTAAAGCCGAGCCCTGGGTGCACGTCGTTCCCATGCCGGACGGTTTTCGCGGGAAACATAAGGGCAGGAAACGCGAGACGGGCGTCGCGTACGGTGATGAAGTGGAATCCGCGATCCGGCAAGCGGACGCTCCGGTTGCTGGGTTCCTGGTTGAGCCGTTGATGTCCTGCGGTGGGCAAATCGTTCCACCAGACGGGTACCTGGAGACGGCGTTTCAGCACGTGCGAGATGCGGGTGGGGTTTGTATCGCAGACGAAGTGCAGACCGGATTCGGCCGCGTGGGCAGCTACTTCTGGGCCTTCGAACTGCAGGACGTGGTGCCCGACATCGTCGTCATGGGCAAACCCATCGGCAACGGGCATCCCATGGCGGCCGTCGTGACGACCGCCGCCATTGCGACTTCGTTCGCCAACGGCATGGAATTCTTCTCCACTTTCGGCGGGAATCCGGTCTCCTGTGCCATCGGCTTGGCCGTGTTGGACGTGATTCGTGACGAGAATCTGCAGCGGCGGGCACTCGAACTGGGTGAACGCTTTCGGGAGGGTTTTCGACAGCTTATGCAGAAACACGCCCTAATCGGTGACGTGCGCGGCGCGGGGCTGTTCATTGGAGTCGAGCTGGTTCGCGATCGGGAAACGCTCGAGCCGGCCGCGGAAGAAGCCGACGAATTGATCCAGCGGCTCAACGAACGCGGGATTTTACTCAGCACGGACGGTCCGTTCCACAACGTGATCAAGATCAAACCGCCCATGGTGCTGACGATGGACGACGTGGACATGACCTTACGCTGCATCGATGACGAGTTGGCCGGGACCGCGTGAGCGAGATATAGGCGCCCGAGCGAATCGTGGAGGTGAACATGGGAGAAGATGCGGGTTCGGACCAGAGATTCTCGTTCGCACTCACTACTGAACTCGACGACATATTATCTACGCAGACTGCCCGCCAAAAGCTACGGCCGTTTTATAGATTTCGCAAAATTATGATGGTGATCCTGATTGCCGCCATTGTGATCGAATTGATCCAGTTCACCCTGCTGTTCATCATCTCGGTGGTGCTCAGGCAGATAAGCGGGATTCCGGCGGTCAATGAATTGATCAAAATCGGTGCCATCATAATCGCCATTCTAATCATCGTACTCGTCATCTCGATTCTCGACCTCGGCCAATCGGTCTATCGCTGGCGTATCAAGCGTGATTTTCAAAAAAATCGAACTGAAAACGAGCAGTACGAGATCGTCGTCGATTCGCAGGCGGTACAGATGAATCTCAAAGACTGGAAGACTTGGGTGGGGTGGTCGCGCGTCCAGAAAATCTACGCCTACCGAGAAGGATTTATGTTATTTACCAGCGATCGAGATTACCTGATCATTCCCAATCGAGTCGTCGAGAAGCAAATAGAGATCGAAGGGTTCAAAGAATTCCTCGTGCAGGCAAGCGGCAAGCCGGTTACCGAGATCGAGTGATCCTCACGCTGCAGATGGACATTCCTCGGAAAGACCTGTCGGGGGGCTTGAACAGTAGACAAAAGGATAAAAACTTAGAGATGAATAAATTGCCGAAGCCCACCGTATTCATTCTTTTGAGTTTGATCCTCGCGGCTTGTGATAGGTTCCCTGTTGCGACGCCTTCAGCGACAAGCGCATTGGAAGACTCGAATCCTACGTCAACCGCCCAACCCAGCGAGCCCACTAGCGGCTCGGAACTCGTGGAGATCGATGACGAATGGAATCAGTACACCAATCACCATTTGGGCTTTACGATGCGCGTCCCCAGGATGCAGTATCGGCATGATGCGGACTGCTACTGGAATGAGACGGAGAGTGACAGCTCTTATCGACCGTCCGATGACATCGTTCCTGTCGTTGTGGTCGAAGGTGAAGATCGGGTCTTCATCACCAGCGAATACTATTCCGAGCTGACGCTGGCCACGCAAATTCCCTCCGGAAATGGCTATCGGACCGAGTTCGATGGGTGCGAGCAGGTGATAAACGATCTGGACCGTATGCTGGCAACCGAGAGTACGAGTTTCTTTTGGGAGATCGTCGTTTGGGACATCGCCTCCCCGGCGGATCTCGAGGCGCTGGTGGATGCGGTCTACGGCGAGTGCTTCGGCGTGGGCGAGATATCGCCTGTGGCGGGCAGAGAATTCCAGCAGGTGAGGGTGCAGGGTGATGGCAAACCGGTCGAGGAATCGACCTGTCTGCTCCGTGGTGGGTATATCTTTTACTACTCCCTAGAGTTGGGGAAAGCAGCCACCTGGCTCACCGGCCAGTCCTATCACTTCCCTGCCGATGCGGAATACAGTAAAGCCTATGATGAACAGATGGTGGAGAGTTTCCAATTCATTGAGGAGTAATACGTGAATTCACTTGTTATCCTTAGCTTTGCTAAACTAACTTTCGGACCGGATGGCAAAAATCTACCATCCGGTCTGATTTTGTGAGTGATCTGGCATTATCCTGATCGCTTTAGTCCACGTCGATCGTGGGAAGCGTTGAATTTCCCGGATCTCCCCAGCGTTGATCTTGGTCCTGCGAGGAGGTCGTATCGATGTCGAAATCCGCTTCCAGCGGGTCGTAACCCAGTACGTTTTCCAGAGTCATCTGGTAACGGGAGAAGAGATCGGCGTCTTCCACCATTTGTGGATCACCCGCCAGCACGGCGACCGCGCGCAGTTCGTGTTCCATGTCGTAGGCGATGTTCCAGGCTTGTTCGTATCGCCCGGAGTCGCAGAGCGCGTCGATCGTTTTGAGCGCTTCTGCCATTTGCACGATCGTGGCATTTCGGTACACCTCGATGTCGTCGAGCGGATCGTAAGCATCCATCGCCACGGCCTGGGCGGACACCCATCCGCTGACCTGACGGGATTGCTGGGCGAACACATCGGTATATTGCAGGGTGACCTCGGCAAGCGCCTGCTGCCCTGAATTACATGGAGAGACCTGCAGGCGAGCGATCAACACCTGGCTCTGTCCGGCGCCCATGTCGTACAGGACGATCTGCACGCCGTCTTTGGGTGGCGTACCTTCGTATCCACTCACGCTTGTCAGTCGTACGCCGGGCGCCGGCTGGATGCCGACACGTACGTCGTTGGCCACCCGTTCGACGAGGCCGTCCACCTCTTCCCTGAATACTTTGTCCATCTCCTCCACCGAATCGATGAAGTGGTAAGCCCCGCGACCATGATCGGCCAGCGTGTTGAGTAAATCGTCGTTCATGTCCAGGCCCAGGCCAATCGTGGACAGGTATATTCCTTTTTGGTTGTAAGCCAACGCATCTGCGGCGATACGATCTGGATTGGTCACACCGACGTTGGCGATGCCGTCGGTGAGCAGAATGACGCGGTTGTTGCGGCGGATGTCGAAGTTGCGCAAGACCTGTTCGAAGCCGAGAATCAAACCGTCGTGCAGATTGGTGCTCCCTCCCGGGGACAATCCGTTTACGACTCTGCGAACCCAGCGGCCGTTGCCCAGCGGTTGGGCGCTGCGCAGCACGTAGGCTTTATTTTCGTAGCCGACGATCGAGATAACGTCGTCCGTCTGCAAGCTCATCAGGAAGACTTCCAGCGATTGCTTCAGCGAATCCATTTTATTGTCATGACCCATCGAGCCGCTGCAGTCCAGCACCAGGGCCAGATTGAGCGGTGTGCGCTGTTCCATTTCCGGACTCTGCGCTTGCAGGCCGATTTGAAGCCAGACTTCTCCGCCGCTGGTGGGAATGTAAGTGTTGCCGAGACGTAGATCTAATCCCAGCGTTTGATCGCTGGATTCAGGGAAGCGCTGCTCGTAGTAATTCAAGTATTCGTGCACGCGCACGCTCTCGGCGGGCACGATTTCCCCTTGATTGATGACCGCACGGCTGTAGGACTTCGAAACGTCTTGCGCCGCTGCGCATCCAGTAAGGAACAGGACGAGCACTGCGAGCCAGGCAATCTTGGTTGTCGAGCTTCTTCGGGTAAACATTGGAACCTCCTTGGAAAATCTTGAAATTTACCCATATCCTGCCAAAGCCCCAGTACACTTCAAGCGCCAGGTGTGTTACATTTGATGCAACACCCTGTGCAACAACGATAGCGTGATGAAAAACTTCTCTGAGCTTGTTTCTGAATACATCGACCGTATCGGTGTGAGCGATAGCGAGATTGCCCGCCGGCTTGGTGTGAGTCGACAGACGATATTCCGCTGGCGGGAGGGAAAGACCGGCAGGCCGCGGAATAGAAAAGACGTGCTTCAATTGGCATCGAAGCTGCGCCTGTCTCCGGAAGAACGCGACGCGCTGCTGGTCGCCGGCGGATTTCACCCCGAAGGGTCGGTAGATGCCGCTTTCCAATCTCATTCCGGCGTCGGCGAAGGGCAAATTGCACACGAAGCTGGCAGCTTGTTTTCGGATGTGCTCTCGAAGCTAAGACGGCAATGGATGACGCATAAAAAGATTTCGATCCCCATCACCGGTTTGGTATTGATCGGATTATTCCTCGCTGCAACCGGATTGTGGCGGGACGTGGCAAGCAAATTCGGAGTCGACGTCAGAACCGATGCGACATATCCTACCTGGCCAACAATGGCATCGCCAGACGAGACGTTGATTCTGGTGAGCGAATTTGCTAACTACGGTGGCGAACAAATCGGCTACAATATCGCCGGCCGAATTCAAGAGGCACTGCAGCAGGATTTTGATGAATCCGAACTTGAAAACGTACGCATCGACCTACTCCCACAGATCGTTACGAACGAGCGAGCGGCGCAGCACATGGGTGAGGAATTTCATGCCGCGATCGTCATCTGGGGGGAATATGACAGCGGGCGGGTGATCGCGGTCGTCAGCGCACCGATGGTCGAGGAACGGATCGAGAGCAGCGAACAGCGCTGGCTCATTACCACATCTGAAGAATTGAATTCGATCGTCAATACCGATTTGCCCAAAGATGTTCGTTGGCTGTCGTTGTACGTACTCGGACGGATTCAGCTCTCTTTGGAGCACAATGATCTGGCGGAACAAGTTTTCCGTCGCGCCTTGATCGAAGCTCCGCAAGACGATTCGAAAACCGGCCGGATCTATTTCTTCTTGGGACTGCTAGAGGACGATGCGCCTGATTCGAATCTCAACGAAGTGATCGCCTACTACTCGGAAGCCATTAATAAATTCCCGGAGCTGGTCTCGGCCTACAATAATCGAGGCGTCGCCTATCTCGGCCGGGGTCAGGCTGGAGACCTGGAGCGAGCATTGGCCGACTTCCAAGTGGCAGTGGCAGCGGACCAGAGTTACGAAGCAGCGGTGATCAATCTTGCCATTGCGCTTTTCCACCAAGACCCGGGCAAGCAAGATGAAGCGATCGACATGCTCCTGCTTTTCGAGTCGCAGCACTCGGGATCTGACGACCTTCAAAACACATTGTGTTGGCATCTGAGCCTGGCCGGAAGGCCAGAGGAGGCGTTGTCGCATTGTGATCTGGCTGTCGAGATGAATCCCTCCGGTTACACCAACGACAGCCGTGGGCTGGCCCTGGCATTGTTGGGCCGCTACGCGGAAGCTGCGCAGGAATTCCAATTTTTCCTGGACACGTTGGCAGACAATAATCCTACGGCCTATCTTCACTTTGGCCCCACCCGATCGGCGTGGATCGTAGAACTCGAAGAGGGTCGAAACCCCTTCGATGGGGAGACGTTGCAGGTTCTAATCGATGAGTAATTCGGCGGGGAGGGGCGATTTGCAGGAAATTACGACCATCCCTCGCGACGAAATTCAGGATTACGTCGTTGCCCGAACGACGGGCGGCGTCGGCAGAGATGATATCCTCTTTGCGATTTGTGAAAAACATGGCCTGTCCTGGCCGCAGGCCGAAGCGTTGGTCGATGAGATTCTGCTGGACAGCACGCGGGAAGTATCCTTACGGCGGAACGTCGTTTACGGGGTCATCGCTTTTTTTTTTACGTTGATTACCGGTCTCGTCCTTGCAGGGATAGCCGGCTATGATTTGGCGACGCAGCTCGCGCGGAATCCATTCGAGGAAACAGGGGTGACTTGGGACCTGCTCATGTCTGTTATCGCAGATAATTCTCTGCTCTTCGCTGGACTGCTGTCATCCGCCATACTGATCGTTGTCGGTTTGTGGTGGTTCTGGCGGTCGGTCGGAGATTTCTTCTTGGCGCTGTTCGAATCTGACGCGGGTTCATAAATTTTCATCATCCGGAGGGAGAGGACCATGGAATTTCGCCGAACGGTCAGCATTGCCCGCCCGGTGGCATCGGTGTTCGACTTCATGAAGGAATTTGAAAACCATCCGCAGGAGGACGATTCCAAGGTGCTGCTGGTGCAGAAGATTACACCCGGCCCTGTGAGTGTAGGAACGCACTACCGGGAGAAGGTGCAGATGTTGCCGTTGTTGACGCTCAACATATTCTCGGAGATCAGGCAATTCGAACCCGAAACGGAAATTACCTACATCTGGCAGGGAGGCGGGATGCGAGGAAATTTACGCATTTCGTTCGTCCCACACGCCAATGGGACGATATTGACCGTTTTCGAGTGGATCGACCCCCGGGGTGTGATGAAACTATTTGCACCTTTTATCGGCGCCGCTTTTCGCCAGACGTGGGAGAAACGTTTGCGGGCGATCAAGCATGTACTGGAATCCCATTCGTGAATCCATTCGTTGGATGATTCGAGTCAATGTCAGTCGGTTTTTTCCCAAACGCAACCTCGCATCCAGGTTGGGTGTTGTAACTTCGGTGCTGTTTTACAAGTTCGATAGTCGGAGGGAACGATGACCGAAGTGAAAGACTTGTTGGGTCCGATGCGGGTTCCTTTTCTGATTCTGGCTCCTGTGTGCGTTTTGTTGGGCATCGGCACGGCAGCGTGGGTCAGTGGTGGATTGAATGTGCTTCACATCGTACTGGTGCTCGTCGGCGCAGTTACGGCGCATATCAGCGTCAACGCGTTGAACGAGTACTTCGATTACAAGAGTCTCCTGGATACGAAAACGGAACGCACGCCGTTCAGCGGCGGCAGCGGTACGCTGCCCAATAAGCCCGAAATTGCACTTTATGCGCTTTGGACTGGGATCGTGAGTCTGGGGATCACGATGTTGATCGGGGTTTATTTCTTAATCGTCCGCGGCCTTGCTCTGTTGCCATTGGGTTTGCTCGGCATCGTCCTCATCGTCTTGTACACGGTATGGATCACACGCTTCTCACTGTTGTGCTTGTTCGCGCCGGGAGTCGGATTCGGCCCCGTCATGGTCGCTGGAACGCATTACGCACTTACGGGTACATACTCGCTCGAAGCCTGGCTCGCTTCCCTCGTGCCGTTTTTCCTCGTCTCCAATTTATTGCTGCTCAACCAATTCCCGGACGTCGAAGCGGATCGGGGGGTCGGCCGGCGACACTACCCCATTGTGATCGGCCGTCGGAAGAGCGTCCGAATTTACTCGGCATTCCTCTTGATGACTTACGCTTCGATCGTTCTGGCCGTTCTGTACGGCATGCTGCCGGTGTGGTCGCTGCTCGGGTTGTTGACAGTGCCACTCGCCTGGCGCGCTATTCAAGGTGCAATGCAGTTTGCGGATGACATCGAGTCACTCGTGCCGGTGCTAGGCGTTAACGTGCAGATTACCCTTCTCACACCCACCCTGGTTGCGGTCGGATTGCTCTTGGGGTCGATTTGAGATCCTATTTGCTGATCTCTCGGCGAACGCTGGATCGACGCAAAGGGTGTAGTTAAAGCGATGAAATCGGTGCAAACGTTTCCGCAGGTGATGCTGTTGGATCTGGACGACACGATCATCGTGCATTCGGCCACTTCGGATCCTTGCTGGCGTCGGGTGTGTGCCCGCTATGCTTCCGAGATTCTTGCCGCGGACCAGCTCTTCGATGCGATCCGGTCTAGCAGCGAAGACTACTGGCGCGACCCAGTGCGCCACAAGCGGGGCAGACTGGATTTGCCCAAAGCCCGGCGGGAAGTCGTGGCAGCTGCGTTTTCGGACATCGGACGAAACGACAACAAACTGGCGCACGAGATCGCCGACGCCTACACCGAGGAACGAAATAAATCCTTGTATCCATTTCCGGAGGCGATCGAAACACTGGAGAGTTTTCGCCAACAAGGGATTCGCCTTGGTTTGGTCACCAATGGCAATTCTTCTGAACAGCGCCCAAAGATCGAGCGTTTCCGACTTGCGCCATTCTTCGAACACATTTTTATCGAAGGCGAAATGGGGATGGGTAAACCGGATGTACGTGTTTTCAGACACGTATTGAATACGTTCGAAATCGAAGCGAAAGACACCTGGATGGTGGGAGACAACCTGATCTGGGACGTCGAAGCTCCACAGCGGCTGGGCATCTTCTCGGTGTGGATCGATCTCACAGGTCATGGGACCTCGAGTAAGGTTAAACCCGATTTGACTGTTTCGTCGTTAGCCGATCTCGCCGCAATTTGCAACTCAGGTTGATGCTTGAAAAACGTGCCGTAATGTTCTAATCTACAATCAGGTACGTATTCGATTTACCCATCCGTTCATCGAATCTTTCATCCAATCGATGTCAACCAAAGGAGGGGAGTCATGGCAACCGATTTAACCATCATGCTCGAAGATCGTCCTGGCGAATTAGCAAAAGCAGGAAAAGTTCTCGGAGACGCCGGAGTCAATATCGATGGCTTGAGCGGTGTGACCGTCGCAGGCAAAGGTGAAGTCCATTTCCTGGTGGAGGACGCAGCTGCGGCGCGAGAAGCGCTTCAAGGTGCGGGGATCCAGGTCAAGGCAGAAAACGCTGTATTGATCCTGGACGTGGAAGACAAGCCAGGGACGTTGGGTGAGGTCGCTGGGAAACTCGGCGATGCGGGCGTGAACCTTAATCTGGCCTATCTGGCTACGAACACGCGACTGGTTCTCGGAGCAGACGATATTGCTGCCGCCCGAGAGGCACTCAACCTATAATCTCGTTGCTCTGCACATTCGAATGCGAAATATCGATGTGGTCGCTCCTTTTTACACGGCGGGCGACGGCAGTTCTGCGTGTGTGGATGTAGTTGGATTCAATCTGGAGTTTGACGGAAACCCGCGCTTGTGCTATCATCTCGGACAATTGAATAACACTCGATGAGAAATACTCATCCAGAGAGGTGGAGGGATCGGCCCTGAGAAACCTCGGCAACCAAGCAGAAAGTGTGCTATGGTGCCAATTCCGACAGACCCTCAGCGGGTACTGGAAGATGAGAGTGGCGTAATTGCACACAAGAGCCGCTTCAACCGGTATGATGGGCTGAGACGGCTCTCATACTTTCCCCCTCTCTGTAACCAATCCATGATCCAAGTCGATGCCTGCTCGTTGCGGCGGTTGTCGCTTGCGCTGTGGGTACACAGATTGTCTGGGTCATGGATGAATCGGGAGGAAAAAACCCATGAAGCAGCATCACTCGACGCGCGCCGTGCACGCTGGTGAAGAACGCCCGAAACCGTTCGGCGCGGTGACGACGCCGATCGTGCAGACATCGACCTATTCCTTCGCCGACACGGATGAAATTCTAGATTTCATGCACGCCAAGTCAAACGGTAGCGTGGACGTGCGTGATGAATATGGGCGCTACAGCAATCCCACGCAAACGGTCGCCGAACGGAAACTCGCCGAGCTTGATGGCGGCGAGAAGGCGCTGCTCTTCGCCAGCGGCATGTGCGCCATCACAACGACCATGGCGACTTGCCTGTCGGCTGGCGATCATCTCTTGATGGCCTTCGACTGTTACCATCGCACCCGTGATTTTGCGACGGGATTTCTTTCGCGTTGGGGGATCACCTCGACCATGGTGCCTGCGGCCGATCCGCAGGCGCTCGAAGCGGCGATTAAGCCGGAAACGCGTCTGATCTTCGCCGAAACGCCTACCAACCCGTATTTGCGTATTCAGGACATCGAACAATTGGCTGCGTTGGGGAAACAGCGAGGCATAACCACCATGGTGGACAGCACATTCGCTACGCCGATTAATCTTCGTCCACTCGAACTCGGAATCGATCTCGTGGCGCACAGTGCGACCAAATATCTGGGCGGCCACAACGATCTGCTCGCCGGCGTCGTAACCGGTGGGAGAGAGCTTCTGCAGCCGGTGCTGGACGCGCGCGGCGTGATGGGTGGAATCAGCAACCCGCTCGATGCGTACTTGTTGGTACGCGGATTGAAAACCCTCGCTTTACGGGTTCAACGCCAGAACGAGAATGGGATCGAAGTGGCGACGTTCCTCGAGAATCATCCCGCGGTGAAGCGCGTATATTATCCCGGGTTGCCAAGTCATCCGGATTACGCCATCGCCCAACGGCAGATGGAAGGTTTTGGTGGCGTCGTCAGTTTCGAGGTCGACAGCGATTTCGAGGGCACTGGGCGCTTTATCGATCGCATTCGCTTGCCCTACATCGGACCGACGCTTGGTGGCGTGGAGAGCATCATCGAACAACCTGCAGCGTTATTCTCCCTCGACGCGGAGGAACGCAAGGAAGCCGGTCTATCCGACAGCCTGGTGCGCTATGCCCTGGGCATCGAAGACGCCGAAGATATCATTGCAGATCTGGATCGAGCTTTGACCGACCTCAAAAAATGAAATTGTATGAACAAATATTTTTAAGGTTGTGGATTAACATCTGCTTCAAAATTGATGTATAATACACTCCCGATATGGTTGTATCGGGATCACAAAGCGCTACTCAGCGCCTCTGTCGTATCGAAGTCACCTCACCGCTGTCCACACGCGGTGAGGTTTTATCGTCCCAGCTATCCTCGATTGGCGTCCACCAGCCCGTTTCCATCAAGGTCTGCGATCTGTATTTCTTAAAAGGCCGGTTCACGGATGGCGCTCCCAAGGAAATCGCCGAGCGTTTGATTTGTGACCCGGTTACAGAGCAATACCACTTCACATTGTCCGATTCCGACACGATCGGTTCTGCACGTTCCGTAAATGGAGAAGTCCATGTGATCGAGGTCGGTTTCCTACCCGGCGTGACGGACAACGTGGCCAACGAGCTTCTACGCGCCATCCATCGTCTCGAGAATGGAGGTGTGGAATCGGTCGCCACCGGAGAGCGCTACGAACTCGAAGGCAAATTGACCCGATCTGAAATCGAGCAGATAGCAGAAGCCTTTCTCTTCAACGACGTCATTCAACGCTATGCCATCGGAGAGATGCAGCCCGAGTTCGTCGTTCAGGAGGGTGAAATTGTTCCCCCGACGTACATCGATCTGGTTGGAATGGATGAGGATCAATTGCAGGCGGTGAACCTCGAGCGGCGTTTGGCGTTGGATATGGAAGAGTTGAGAGCGATTCAAGCCTATTTCGCTGCCGAGAATCGCCCGGCGACGGACGGCGAACTCGAGACCCTGGCGCAGACCTGGTCGGAACATTGCGTGCATAAAACCTTCCGAGCGCAGATCGATTGTGAGTATGATGCGGATTTCGATCGCCAGAGCCGACCCGAGCATTTCCCGGACATGATCTTTTCCATCTTGCGAACTTACCTCAGAGCCGCAACGGAGAAGATCGATGCGCCCTGGGTGCGATCCGCGTTCGTGGACAACGCCGGCGTGATCGAATTCGATGACGAATATGATCTTTCCTTCAAAGTCGAGACGCACAATCATCCCTCGGCAATCGAGCCGTTCGGCGGCGCCAACACCGGAATTGGTGGAGTCGTACGTGACGTGCTAGGCGTGTCGCATCGGCCGATTGCCAGCACGGACGTGTTGTGTTTTGGCCCCGCCAACATGGATCGGGAAGATTTGCAGGCTGGTGTACTTCACCCGGTACGCATTCGCGAGGGGGTTGTGCACGGTATAGAGGATTACGGCAACAAATTGGGTTTGCCGACTGTGAACGGTGCTGTGCTCTACCATCCGGGCTATACGGCCAATCCACTGGTTTACTGTGGATCGATTGGCATTGGTCCGCGCGATGCGCATCCCAAAAATCCCCAACCGGGCGATCGAGTCATCGTCATCGGGGGGCGCACGGGACGAGACGGCTTGCGTGGGGCGACGTTCAGCAGCCAGCCCATGGACGCGCAGACCGGCAAGGTCGCTGGATCGGCGGTTCAGATCGGCGATCCGATCACCGAGAAAGGTGTGATCGAAGTCGTGACTTGCGCCCGCGACGCGGGGCTGTACAACGCCGTCACGGATTGCGGTGCCGGTGGTCTTTCTAGCGCGATTGGCGAGATGAGTTCGGAGTTGGGCGCTCGCGTGGATCTGACCAACGTGCGCCTGAAGTACGCGGGCCTCGAACCGTGGGAAATCTGGCTCAGCGAAGCCCAGGAACGCATGGTCCTCGCCGTTCCACCGGCTTGTGTCCCAGAATTGATCGAATTTTGCGATCGCTACTGGGTAGAGTGGGAAGACGTCGGCGAATTCGTCGCCAGCGGACGATTGCAGGTCAGCGTTGGTGAAACCTCGATCATTAATTTGAGCAACGAATTCCTGCACAATGGCCGACCGCAGCGCCGCTTGAAAGCGTATTTTCGGGTAAACGGCAGCACGACCATCGAAGAGGATGCAAGAAGCGCGATCGCCGTCTCGAACGCGGCAGAATTGCTTCTGGGGTTGCTTGCGCATGCGGACATCGCCTCCAATGAGGACATCATCCGGCGCTACGACCACCTGGTGCGCGGCGCCACTATCATCGGTCCGTTGGTGGGCGAATTTGGCGACGGCCCTTCCGATGCGGCTGTTTTGAAACCCCTGGAAACCGAGGGCTGGAAGGGATTTGTACTGGCGAACGGCGTGAAGCCGTCGCTGAGCCGCTACGATGCCTACGCCATGGCAGTGAGCGCGGTCGACGAAGCCGTACGCAACGCCGTCGCCGTAGGCGCCGACCCGCAGCGTATCGCCCTGCTGGATAATTTCTGCTGGGGAAATCCCCGCGACTCCGAGCAGCTGGCGGGATTGATCCGCGCCTCTCAGGGCTGCCACGATGCGGCGATTCACTTTGGCACACCGTTCATCTCGGGGAAAGACTCACTGAACAACGAGTACGTCGGCAAGGACGGTGAGCGCCACGCCATTCCGGGAACGCTGTTGATCTCGAGCATCGCCATTCTTCCGGACGTGCGTAAAGCCGTGAGCATGGACCTGAAAGCTGCAGGAAATCAGATATTCCTCGTTGGTCTATGGCAGCCGGCTTTGCTTGGCGGCTACGCCTTAAAACTGGCCGATGCCGGATTTTTTGGGAATGTCGAAGCCTGTCAACAGGTACCTCAGTTGAGCGAGAATGCACCTCAGGTCTATGCAGCCTATCATCGGGCCGTGCAAGATGACCTTCTGTGCACGGCGCACGATCTCAGCGAGGGTGGTTTGGCGGTCGCTGCGGCGGAAATGGCCCTGGCCGGGAGATCGGGGCTGAACTTGGATCTCACGGATCTGCAAGCCGATGCCAATCTGGCGCTGTTTGCAGAAACAAACGGCTGTCTGCTCGTCGAGGTCGCCGAGAAAGATGCAGCGGCGTTCGAAAAACTATTCGACGGATTGCCGCTGAACCGCATCGGGAGCGTTCGAAACGATTCTAAGTTCGTCGTCGAACACAATGGGAATACGATCGTAAATCTCCCAGTAGAGAATCTTGTGGAAGCTTACACGAAACAGAGCAGCGATGTCGCCAGTTAAAGTCCTGATCTTACACGCGCCGGGAACCAATCGTGACGGCGATCTTGCGGAAGCCGTCGCTCGAGCGGGCGGGGAGGTCGTCATCACGCCCCTTTCTGCGCTGCGCAAGAGCAATCACGATTGGCGAGAATTCGGAATGCTTGCGCTTCCCGGAGGTTTCTCTTACGGCGACGCGCTGGGCGCCGGTCGTCTCTTTGCACTCGACCTCGAAACCTGGTTTGCGGATTTCATGCGCGCTTTTATCGACGATGGGAGACCGGTGATCGGCATTTGTAACGGATTCCAGGCTCTGGTCAAGGCGGGTTTCCTGCCGCAAGGTGGCGTCCGCGCGACCCTCACGTTCAACGCCAGCGGTCGCTTCGAATGCCGTTGGGTGCATCTGAAAAGCAATCGGGATAATCCTTCTCTCTGGCTGCAAGACCTGGATGCGATTCTCTGTCCCGTAGCTCACGGCGAAGGCCGCTTTGTCGTGGACCAGGGCGACGAACTGCCAGAGCGCCAGATCGCCTTTCGCTACGTTCATCCTTCAGGAAAAGCTGCGAACGGTGAATACCCGGTCAATCCCAACGGTTCGGTAGGCGATATTGCCGGCATCACGAATCCAGAAGGTAACGTAATTGGACTTATGCCCCATCCCGAAGATCACATCCATCCCTATCAACATCCTCACTGGCTCCGTGCGGGAAATGGCTCTATGGGGTTAAAGCTATTTGGGAACGGTCTGAAAATAGCTTAGGTTCGCAATGAAACCTTACATTTGAGAATTCGATGGACGAGTTCGATCGCTATCAATCCTTTTTTAGCTGGCGTTATGGTTCGAATGCCATGCGTCGAATCTGGGCCGAACGCACCAAGCGACGCTTGTGGCGGGAAATCTGGGTGGCCGTCGCCCGCGTCCAGGCTGAGTTGGGTTTGGTCGAGCAGGATCAGGTCGACGACCTGCAAGCGCACGTGGATGACATCGATATTCCACGCGCCCTGGAGATTGAAAAGGAAATCGGGCACGATGTGATGGCCGAGGTGAGAGCGTTTGCCGAGAAAGCGACGGTTGGCGGCGGCGTAATTCACCTGGGATTGACCTCCATGGACGTCGTGGATAATGCCGATGCACTTCGCCTGGGTCAATCGCTCGATTTGATCCTCGAACGTTTCAACCCCGTCCTCGATCGCCTGGCCGAGTGGATCGAATCCTGGGCGGACACTCCCGTGATGGGCTTTACTCACCTGCAGCCGGCGGAACCGACGACCCTGGGCTATCGCCTGGCGGTCTACGCTCAAGATTTGCTGACAGATTGGAATCACCTTCGCCAATTACACGCATCGCTGCGCGGGAAGGGCTTCAAGGGAGCAGTGGGAACCAGCGCCTCCTTCATCGATTTGCTTGGGGAAGAAAACGTGGAGCGCTTCGAGCAGCGCCTTTCGGAAATTCTCGATTTGCCTTTTTACGCGGTGACCACACAGGTTTACCCACGCAAACAGGACTACGACATTCTTTGTGCTCTGGCAGGATTGGGCGCCTCGCTGCACAAATTCGCCTTCGATCTGCGTTTTTTACAATCGCCCCCGGTAGGTGAGATGTCGGAACCGTTTGGGAAGAAACAAGTGGGTTCGTCGGCAATGCCCTTTAAGAAGAATCCCGTCGCCTCCGAGAAAATGGATTCGCTGGCTCGTTTGCTGGCGCAGTACCCGCGCGTGGCGTGGGACAACGCCGCTTTGTCGCTGCTCGAACGCACCCTGGACGACAGCGCCAACCGCAGGGAAATCCTGCCGGAAGCGTTTTTGGTCGCCGATGAACTTCTCCTTACCATGAACAAGATCCTCGATGATTGGGTGATCCAGGAGGCCGGCATCGAGCGTAATTTCGACCGCTACGCGCCGTTCGCCGCGCTCGAGGCCGTCTTGATGGCTTTGAGTCGAGCGGGCGCCGACCGCCAGGAGATGCACGAGCGTTTGCGCGAGCACGCCATGGCCGCGTGGGATATCGTCGTGGGTGGAGAGCCCAATCCGCTGTCGGAACGCGTGCAAAACGACAAAGACCTGCAGCGCTATCTTTCCAAAGCGGCGCTCGCTGAGTTGATGGAAACAAAGCAGAGATTGGGCTTCGCTCCACAGAGAGCTCGTAATATGGCGGAGCGAATCCGTTCCCGGCATTCATCCACAGGAAAAAAAGGATGACTCAAGACGATTTCGCCCAGGCTCTGGAACATCCATTCCGGGAAACGCAGCTGCCACTACCCGACCGGCATACGGGCAAGGTGCGGGATTTGTATGCGCTGGAAAACGGCGAACTGCTGCTGGTGACGACGGATCGTCTCTCCGCTTTCGATCACATCCTCGGTTTGGTGCCGTACAAAGGGCAGGTGCTCAACCAGCTTTCCGCTTTTTGGTTCGATAAGACGGAAGAGATCGTTCCCAATCACAAGCTCAAAGTGCCGGATCCGAATGCGATGCTGGCGAGGAAGGCAGAGACGCTGCCGGTGGAAGTCGTCGTCCGCGGCTACATCACCGGAGTGACGAAGACCGCGCTTTGGTATCGCTACGATCTTGGCGAGCGGACGATCTACGGGCATACGTTTCCGGACGGCATGCGCAAGAATCAGGCGCTCCCGGAACCGATCATCACACCGACGACCAAAGGCGGACCGGGAACTCACGACGAGCGTTTGACCTGCGCCGAGGTCGTCGAAGGGGGGCATCTGGATGCCGAGACCTGGGAAAAAGTGCAGCGCGCTGCTCTTGACGTCTTTCACCTGGGGCAAAAAGTCGCCCGGGATGTCGGTTTGATCCTGGTGGACACGAAGTACGAGTTCGGCCTGGATGCGGACGGCGAAGTGATCCTCATCGATGAGGTGCACACGGCTGATTCGTCCCGCTTCTGGCTGGCGGACAGCTACGAAGAGCGGTTTGAGGCAGGCGAAGAGCCGGAGAACTACGACAAGGAATTTTTACGTCTGGATTATGCTGCGAAGGGCTACCGCGGCGATGGCGAGCCACCGGAGATGGGAGAAGCGTTCTGGCTGCGGGTTGCCGAGCGATATGTGTCCCTTTACGAAAAACTGACCGGTGAGATTTTTCAACCGGCGGATTATCCGGTCGGACCGCGTCTGGAAGCGAATTTACGTGCGGGTGGAATCCTGCATTGAGGAGTCAAGTGATCCCATGGCATCAGAACCGCTCGTCGTGATCTTGATGGGTTCCCCCTCGGATCGAGAGCACGTGGACCAGATCGTGGCTGCGCTGGAAGCGATGGATATCGAGTGCGTGCAGCGAATCGCATCGGCACACAAGACGCCGCAGCGCTTGCTCGATCTGCTTGCCGAATTCGAAGGGGATTCGCGTCCTAAAGTGTATATCACCGTAGCAGGACGCAGCAACGCCTTGAGCGGCATGGTGGACGCGAATGTCAGCGCGCCGGTCATCGCATGCCCGCCGATCGGCAGTAGCTTCGCCGGTGCGGACTTGTATTCGTCGTTACGCATGCCCAGCGGCGTTGCGCCCATGGTCGTTCTCGAGCCAATGAACGCGGGGTTGGCCGCAGCGAAGATTTTAGGATTGTCCTCTGCGAAGATTGCGGAGGTGGTACGCCGACGTCAGGAAGAGCAACGCAAGCTGTTGGCGGCGGCCGATTCTGAGCTTGGAGGTTGATGGATCGTGTCTGAGGTAAATCTAAGTCGGTATTCCGGGTCAATGTTTTCGGACAAACTGCGCGAGGCGTGCGGTATATTCGGGATCGACTCCCCGCGCGAGGAAGCCGTCCAGTTCACACATTACGGTTTACACGCCGTGCAGCACCGCGGACAGGAGTCGGCAGGTATCGCGATCAGCGATGGGCTTTCGATCGACGTCGAAAAGCGTATGGGCCTGGTCGATGGCCTCTTTTCCGACAACGAGATCAATACGTTAACTGCGAAACTCGCCATCGGCCACACGCGCTACAGCACGACCGGTGGCTCGAGTCTGCAGAACGCACAGCCGTTTCTACTCGAAACACGTCACGGACCCGTCGCGTTGGCGCACAACGGGAACCTGGTGAACGCCGACGCGCTGCGCGAAACGTTGCTGACGAACGGCATGGGACTGACGTCCAGCTCGGACAGCGAAGTGATGGTGCTCATGTTAGCCGGTGCTCCCGGCGACACCTGGTTGGACCGACTGGCGCATGCGATGCAGGATTGGGTGGGAGCGTATTCGCTCGTCATTCTTACTGTCGACGGAGTCTTTGCCGCTCGCGATCCGTGGGGATTGCGCCCGCTGACGGTCGGTTTGCTACCGGGAGGCGGCCATGCGGTATGCTCGGAGACCAGCGCTTTAGACATCATCGGCTGCGAGGCGGTGCGCGAAGTTCGTCCGGGCGAGGTGGTGGCACTACACGATGCGGCGTTGATCGTTCGCCAGGCGATAGAACCGGCCAAACCATTGGCCTTGTGTACCTTCGAGCATATCTACTTCTCACGTCCGGACAGCGTTTGGGACGGCCAGGTCGTCTACCAGGTGCGGCGACGTATCGGTCGCGAGCTGGCACTCGAAGGGAACGTTGAGGCGGACTTGGTCGTGCCGGTGCCCGATTCCTCCATCCCTGCCGCCTTGGGATACGCCGAGGAAAGCGGTATTCCGTTCCAGATGGCCCTGGTCAAGGATTCTTACGTCGGGCGGACTTTCATTCGTCCAGAACAAGACATGCGCGAACGTAGCGTGTACATGAAGTTCAATCCCATCCGCAGCATCCTGGACGGCAAGCGTGTCGTGCTGGTGGATGATTCGATCGTGCGTGGCACAACGGCGCGCCGCCTGGTCAACACCCTGCGGGATGCGGGTGCCGAGCAGGTTCACATGCGTCTCACTTGCCCGCCGCTCACGCACCCCTGTTTCATGGGCGTGGATATGCCCACACGCGAGGAGTTGGTGGCTTCGACGAATTCTGTCTCCGAGATCAACGACATTCTGGGTACGGACAGCCTTCATTTTCTTTCGTTAGAAGGCATGATGCGGGCGATCGGCAGCGAAAGCGGCTACTGCAACGCGTGTTTTACAGGTAAATACCCCTTCGAGGTTATTGAGGAATTGGTGAAGGAACGGTTTGGATAATTCGGGGGAATCCGCAACCTGCAAAACGTACGTGAGGAGGAAGGCATGAACGTCCTGGTCGTCGGCTCAGGAGGGCGTGAGCATACACTGGCTTGGAAGATATCACAATCTTCACTGCTTTCTGACCTCTACGCGCTGCCGGGAAATCCGGGAACGGCCCAGGTGGGGCAGAACCTGCCGGTTTCGGCGGACGACACGGACGGCATCGTCAATGCTGCGATCGAGAAGGAGATCGATCTCGTCGTCGTGGGACCCGAGGTCCCACTTGCGGAGGGCGTCGCCGACGCCTTGATGACAAAGGGGATCCGGGTGTTCGGTCCGACCGCAGCGGCCGCTCAGTTGGAATCCTCCAAAGCGTTCGCCAAGGCGTTCATGCAGCGCCACAGCATTCCCACCGCCGGTTTTGAAGTCTTCACGGAGTACGAGAAAGCGCTCGATCACGTACGCGGCCGCGGGATGGATTACGTGATCAAAGCTTCCGGCTTGGCCGCTGGGAAGGGTGTGATCCTGCCCGCCAATCCGAAAGAAGCGGAGCAGGCGCTGCGTGAAATTATGGTAGACGAAAGATTCGGCGCCGCCGGTGAGCAGGTCGTGATCGAAGATAAACTCGCCGGTCGTGAAGTGTCACTTCTGGCGTTCAGCGATGGACGCGACATCTTGCCCATGCCTACCGCACAAGATCACAAGCGTTTGTTGGATAACGATCGCGGCCCCAACACCGGCGGTATGGGAACCTTCTCGCCGTCTCCAAGTATGACGGATGCTGAAATCGAGGAGGCTTGTAGGTGCATGCTGGAGCCTGTTATCGACGGCATGCGGGAAGAAGGCAATCCGTTCGTTGGCGTACTGTACGGCGGCTTGATCCTGACCGATTCGGGCGTTCAGGTATTGGAATACAACTGCCGTTTTGGTGATCCCGAAACCCAGGTGATTCTGCCTCTGCTTGAGTCCGATCTGCTGGAAATCATGCTGGCTTGTGTGGAAGGCAATCTTGCCCGCGCGGCTCCGAGCGTGCAATGGAGTGACGGTGCGGCGTTGTGCGTGGTACTGGCTTCGGGTGGTTATCCGGGAACATACAAGAAAGGAATCGAAATTACCGGGTTAGATTCTCTGCCGGACAATGTGTGGGCGTTTCACGCCGGGACGGCGCAGAAAAACGGAGCCATCGTCACCAACGGCGGGCGTGTGCTGGGTGTGACGGCTCGCGGCCCGAATATCGACGAAGCGCGCAAGATTGTGTATACGGGCATTGAAAGAATCCAATTCGATGGAATGCAGTACCGTAGCGACATCGCCAAACCAGCTTCCGCCTACGCGGCGGCGGGCGTCGACATCGACGCCGGAAATCGTGCCGTGGCCCTGATGAAAGAAGCCGTGGAATCGACCCACGGAGAGGAAGTCCTTGCCGGTGTAGGCGCGTTCGGCGGCTTATTCCAGGCGACCCGGGTTTCCGGGATGAAGGATCCCGTGCTTTCCGGATCGACGGACAGCGTAGGGACGAAAGTGATGCTCGGCGTGCAGTTGGGACGCTATCACGATCTCGGCGTCGATCTTGTCAATCACTGCATCAATGACATTCTGGTGCAGGGCGCCCGGCCGCTGTTCTTTCTGGATTACATCGGCTGCAGCGCAACCGATCCGCAGATGGTCGCCGAACTCGTGGCCGGTGTGGCGGACGCCTGCCGCGAAGCGGAATGCGCTTTGTTGGGCGGCGAAACGGCCGAGCTCCCGGGGATGTACGTCGAGGGCCAGTTGGATCTGGCCGGAGCGATCGTGGGAGTCGTAGAGCGTAAGGCGATCCTTCCGAGGGACGACATCCAGATCGGCGATGTTCTCGTGGGACTGGCTTCATCGGGCCCGCATACCAATGGCTTTTCCCTCATCCGCCGGATTTTTACCGGCGAGGATTTACCTGCTTATAAAATGGCGGACGGCAGCACCCTGGCCGATGCCTTTTTGGCGCCACACCGCTCCTATTTACCTCATCTTTCGAAACTGCTCGATCTGCCCGAGAGACCGCTAAAAGCAATGGTGCACATTACCGGCGGCGGCTTTTTTGACAATATCCCCAGGGCTTTACCGGATAACCTGGGTGCACGGATCGACGGCGGTGCGTGGCCCGTCCCTCAGGTTTTTCGATTGATTCAAGATCGCGGCCAGATCGAGCGCGAGGAAATGTATCGAGTCTTCAACATGGGCATCGGCATGATCGCCGTGGTCGACCCGGCTGACGTCAAGCGCGTGCAGGAATCTATTTCAGAAGACACGTATACAATCGGCGAGGTATGTTCGGGGAACGACGTGGTTCTCGTGTAACCGTTCGTAAAAGGGAGGGACGTTCTGTGGCGGAAAAGAAAAGGGATAACCGACTGGTCGTCTTGGCTTCCGGCTTCGGCAGCAACCTACAGGCCGTTATCGATGCCTGCGAGTCTGGCGATCTGGAAGCAGAAGTCACCGCTGTGGTTTGCGACCGTAAAAAAGCGTATTCGCTGGAGCGGGCGGAAAAGGCCGGCATTCCCAGCCGCTACCATCCCTGGAAACCTTACAAGGAAGCGGGAAAAGATCGCCAGGCGTATGACGCGGATCTGGCGAAAATCATCGCCGAATTCGAGCCCGCGCTCGTGATTCTGGCGGGATGGATGCGCGTGCTTACCTCGGCGTTTCTGGATCGATATCCCATGCGGGTCGTTAACTTGCATCCAGCGCTTCCGGGAACTTACCCCGGAACGCATGCCATCGAACGCGCCTGGAATGACTTTCAAAACGGGACGACCAGCCAGACCGGCGTGATGGTGCATTACGTGCCTGATGAAGGTGTGGATGTCGGACCCGTGATCGCGCAGGAAACCGTTCCAATTGGTAAAGAAGACACACTCGAATCCCTCGAGGAACGCATTCATCGAGTCGAGCACCGTTTGCTGGTCCAGGCGATTCAGCAAGCGTTGAAAACCATCGAAATTCAGTAAGGAGTGAACTAATGTCAATTGCGTTGTTATCCGTTGCGGATAAATCGAAATTACCGAACTTTGCCGAAGGATTGGCGTCGTTGGGTTGGGAATTCATTGCCAGTGGGGGAACGGCAAAATTACTGCGCGAAAACAAGATCGACGTGAAGGAAGTTGCAGACTACACCGGCTACCCGGAGATCCTGGGCGGCCGGGTCAAGACTCTGCACCCCGCGGTTCACGGCGGTATCCTTTCTCGCGAAAACGAAGCCGATGCAGCCGACCTGGAAAAAATATCCGCAAAGCCGATCGATCTGATCGCGGTCAACCTGTATCCGTTTCGGGAGACGATCGCCAAGCCGAACGTGACGTTGGAGGAGGCCATCGAGAAGATCGACATCGGCGGTGTGGCTTTGCTGCGCGCTGCGGCTAAGAATTTCCAACGCGTTACGGTTATCGTTGATGCGGATGATTATGATCTCGTGCTGCAGGAGCTGCGTGAGAATGGGGAGACGAGCCTCGAGACGCGCCGTCGACTGGCGGTGAAGGCATTCGCCCACACCCAATCGTACGACGCAGCCATCAGCGCCTTCCTGGCGCCCGGAGAAGCGATCAACGTGCCGCTCTTTCCCATCCAGGAACTGCGCTACGGGGAAAATCCGCATCAATCGGCATTGCTGTATGGTTTTTCACCGGAAGCCGGACCAATGGGCGGAGAACTGCTGCAGGGCAAACCTCTTTCATATAACAACTTGCTCGATCTCGATGCGGCCTGGCGGGCTGCGATCTCGTTCGATCGCCCGACGGTCTGTATCGTGAAACACCTTTCGCCCTGCGGCCTGGCGTCGGCCGAGACGTTGGCTGCGGCTTACGATCCTGCGCTTGCCTCCGATCCGGTTTCGGCTTTTGGAAGCGTAATCGCGGTGAACCGCGAGTTCGATCTGGCTGTGGCAAAGAAATTGGGCAAGTTGTTCGTGGAGTGCATCATCGCCCCCGGCTTTAGTAAAGATGCGATCGAATTGTTATCTAAAAAGGGAAATCTCAGGTTGCTGCGAATGCCTTCGATGGATCTCGATCCGGATTACGAACTGCGCTCGGTCAACACGGGATTGTTACGTCAGGACATCGACATGGGAGATCCTTCGAAGACCGATTGGCGCGTGGCGACCAAGCGCGAGCCCAGCGAAGAAGAGTGGGCTGGTTTGCGCTTCGCCTGGAAAGCGTGCCAGCACGTGAAGTCCAACGCCATCGTCTTTGGTGTGGGCGAGGCCACTGTGGGGATCGGCGGCGGCCAACCCAACCGCGTCGACTGCGTGCGCATCGCGGCCACGCGAGCGGGGGAAAAATCGAAAGGCGGCGTCATGGCCTCGGATGCTTTCTTCCCATTCCCGGACTCGGTGGAGGAGGCGGCAAAATATGGTATCACGGCCATCGTCCAGCCGGGTGGTTCCGTTCGTGACGATCAATCGATCGAAGCTTGCGACCGGTTGAATATCGCCATGGTCTTCACAGGTGTGCGACATTTCCGTCATTGAATCGTTGTGGGAGAGATTGGATGAACACTGAATTGTTCGAGCAGGGTGTTGCACTGACGTTCGACGACGTTCTCGTGGTTCCGGGATACAGCCACGTGCTGCCCAGCGACACGGATGTCTCCGTACGGTTAACAGAAAAGATACGTTTGAACGTGCCTATTCTGTCTGCGGCCATGGATACCGTCACGGAAGCGAGACTGGCGATCGCGCTTGCGCGGCAGGGGGGGATTGGCGTCATTCACCGCAATTTGTCGCCCGAAGATCAGGCGGCCGAGGTGGACAAGGTCAAACGATCGCAATCAGGCATGATCGTCGATCCGATTACGCTCCAACCCGACGCCACAATTCAGGAAGCCGAAGACATCATGTCCCATTACCACATCAGTGGAATCCCGATTGTCGAGGATGGCGACGTCCTCGTCGGCATTCTCACAAATCGGGACATTCGTTTCCTCAGCGCAGAAGACTACCGCAGTCCGGTGCGGGAATACATGACCAGTGAAAAGCTGGTGACGGGCCCGGTGGGCATCGACCTGAATGGCGCGAAGAGCTTGCTGCAGAAGCACCGCATTGAGAAATTGCCGCTTGTGGATAAGAAGGGGGTGCTCAAGGGATTGATCACGGTCAAAGACATCCAGAAGGAGCGCGATTTTCCGTTGGCCGCGACGGACGAGCGTGGGAGGTTGATCGTTGGCGCAGCGGTAGGTGTTAAAGATGGATCGGATAAGCGCCTCGAAGGCTTATTGGCAGTGGATGTGGATTTGATCGCCGTCGACACGGCGCACGGTCACACAAGTGATGTGATCGAAGCCGTGAAGCGAATCCGCAAAATCGCACCGGATCTGGCGTTAATCGCCGGAAACGTCGTCACGCCGGAAGGGACCAACGCCTTGATCGACGCGGGTGTCGACGTGGTCAAAGTCGGAGTTGGTGCCGGCTCGATATGCACGACACGCGTCGTAGCCGGTGTGGGAATGCCCCAGCTTTCCGCAATTTATGCCTGCGCCAAGACGGCGAAGGCGCACGGCGTTCCCATCGTGGCTGATGGGGGTATCAAGTTCTCCGGAGACATCGTAAAGGCCGTTGCTGCCGGTGCGAATGCCGTCATGCTTGGAAATTTACTGGCCGGACTGGAGGAATCTCCAGGTGAAACCGTGCTTTTCGAAGGAAGACAGTTCAAGGATTACCGGGGAATGGGCAGTATGGGTGCAATGAAGGGATACGGCCGAGATCGTTATGGCTCGGGTATCGTGGCATCGGGGAAGACCGTTCCCGAAGGAATCGAGGGTCGGGTTCCTTACAAAGGACCCTTGGAGGAGTACGTCTATCAACTCGTGGGCGGACTGCGATCCGGAATGGGATATGCGGGAGCGGTGAACCTCGAGCAGCTGCAGCAGACTGCGCGTCTGATCCGCATAACGAACGCCGGCCTCATCGAAAGTCACCCGCATGACGTTGTGATTACAAAGGAGGCGCCGAATTATCAGGTGATGTAGATCGGATCGATCCGTGGCTTGATTCCGAGAGTCCCGATGGAATTACCGGGAGATGGAATCGCTATGTGCCGGTGAGTGGCAACATGGTAGGATTGGTGTAAGATCAGATGTAGATTTGGCGGTTTTGAAAACCGTGTAAAATTCAATGTGAACGAAATATCTCTCTGTGGTTCTTGAGGAGCTGAGTCGATGGAAATCGCCATTCTCATTATCGGAATCGTGATTCTGGGCGTTGTTCTTGTCTCCGCTCTATTGTTATTCCGTAAAGTATCTTCCCTCAATGCTAAGATCGAATCGAATCTCATACATCGGAATGACCTGCAAGAACTGGACGAATTTCTGGATCGCTATGACCGGGATATCAATTTCCTGTCGACAATGATGACGCGGCAATCCCACATCCACCCCGCTCGTTTCGAGCACGAATTCAAAATCCTCACCGAAATCTGGGATTCTCTGATTTCCTTCCGTAGGACGACCAGTCTGCTGAAACCGGAGATCATGAAAGACTCCCCGATTAAACCTGACGAACAACGTAAAGCTGAGATCCTCGCCGCGTTCGCCACGGCGTATACCGATGTATACAAACGGATCGAACAGAATCGCCCCTTCTATCCGGCAGCGGTTTGCGAACAACTTTTGGGTCTGATCCGTTTGATGGAAGATGAAGGATTGGATGACTGGGGGCGGTCCCCCGATCCCTATCTACGCGGTTTCGAGTCCGAATATTGGGAAATGGGGCTGGAAAGTAAGAAGCGCATCACCACCGCGATCGATGGCATCTGCCAAGCAATCCGAGTGCGTATAATGGGTTAAAGACCGCTCAATTTGAGTTATTGACACCATTAAGTGTGCCTCCCCCTTGAAGCGACGCTAGCATGATGGAATTGGAATCGAGATCGGAGGCATTTTCTAGTATCTTCTCGTTGGTCTGCGGCGTTTATTGCTCGCTCAACCAAATCTCCAGCTAATAAGCCGAACGGCAGAGTATGAAAGACGAACGCAGGTTGTGGAATCAAAAACAAAAACTGCCGTGAGCCGCAGGACGCGTGAAATCGTCTCCCATCTCTCGGCGCATGAATTCCCCAAAAAGGTGAAACCTTCCCACTAGATGCGGGTTATGGATGAAGGAGCCGTATCCCAATCTGCGAAGGGATTGATCGATTATTGGAGACGGCGAACTATTGCGGGATTGCTATTGGTGCCCCCAACCCGGCACAACTTCACCCATCTGAACCAGGCAGGGCGCCTGAAACAGAAGTTCGTTGATTAGGGTTTGATTCGGACGCAAGGTATGGAGTGACAAATGCAAGAGGCTTCATCGGTACTCAATGCACCATGCGGTCTGTACTGCGGCGTTTGCAGAATCCATCAGGCGACTTTGGAAAACGACTTGGCCTACCTGAAAAGGTTGGGCAAGCTCTACGCACGTCGATTTCCACAGATTTCCGCCTTGCCCGTTGAGGAATTGCTATGCGATGGGTGCCTATCATCGAGGCGTTTTCCTTCTTGCCAGGTATGTGCGATCCGTGACTGCACGCAATCCAAAGGCATCGAGGGATGTCATGCCTGTGCCGATTTCCCTTGCGAGCGGATTGAAGAATTTCCGATCCCTGCTGGTAAGAAAGCGATTCTACGTGCCGTACCGTATTGGCGAGGCCATGGAACAGAAGCTTGGATTCAATCTGAAATCGAGCGCTACCAATGCCCGGTTTGTGGGGAACGATTGTTTCGGGGCGTGAAGCAATGCTCGGCATGCCGCATGACGGTGGATTTGGATTGAGCGGGCAGATAAATGGTTTCTTCTCCGAGGATCTCGCCGGGGAGACTTTCATTCGAGATTGTCTCGCGTAACCTTATGTGTTTCGGTGTTAACAAACAAGGAGTTGATGTTCTTTCGATACCTGCTGGAATACAACGTTCTGGAGTATGGGTATGAATCGTGGCTCGGACATGCATTTATCATTCGTGGACGTCCTTTGGCCAGGTGCCGGTCTTTTGAGGGACGCAATCTGGATCGTCGGCGGCGTCTTGTTGACGACACTGCTGACCCGGATTGAGATCCCACTCACACCAGTTCCGATCACCGGCCAGACGTTCGCTGTTCTACTCGTGGGAACCCTATTGGGCAGTAAACGGGGTGCATTGAGCATGACCGCCTACATCGGAGCCGGTTTGCTTGGAGCACCTGTCTTTTCGCGCGGCGGCTGGGGATTGTACCACCTTGCAGGTCCTACTGGCGGCTATCTGGTGGGTTTCGTGATCGCTGCATATCTAGTCGGAAAGTTGAGCGAGCGTGGCTGGGATCGTCGGTTCATCCATACGGTGCTTGCCATGTCGTTTGGAATGATCGCGATTTACCTCGCGGGTTGTCTGTGGCTGGCACAATTCGTCGGTTGGAACAACGTAATGGAAGTCGGCGTACTTCCCTTCCTGGTCGGTGACGGATTGAAGGTTGTAGGTGCCGCCATTGCATTACCCTCCGGCTGGGCGATTTTGAACCTACAGCAGTCGAGGGAATTCTGGTCGTCCGAATAGCGGATAAAACGCATCCATACTTATCATCTGGAAACTTCCGCTTGAGCATTTTCTCCCGTTGATGTAGTTCACCCAAGGTTCATTAATCGCGACATGCGGACGTTGATTTTCTCGAACAGCGTCCACATTCGGCATATTTGAACATTGAGAGATGCGTGAGACCTATTACCCATCACGAACTCGTCCTGCTTGTTGTAAAATTAAGATTGCCACCAGCCGGGAGGAAGAGTCAAAGTGGCAGTCTTTGAAGACGAAACGTGTGATACCGAATTCGACTATGCCAGGGGAGCAGAATTATCACAGCCTAAGGCCGTGGTTCTGGTGCTCACGGGGGCAGAGCTTGGGAAACGATTTTCCCTGAACGGCAAGCCGGCGATTATCGGGCGCAATCCCGCAAAAGCGAACATCGTCATCTCCGATCGCACCGTCTCCGGCATTCATTCCCGCATCGATTTCAATGCTCGCAGTCAACAATACACGATTACCGATCTGCAGAGCAGAAACGGTATCCTGGTCAATTTCGAAAAGAAGGACACTTCCGAACTGAACAACGGAGATAAAATCTTCGTTGGCGCTACGGTGCTGAAATTCACCTACGAAGACGATTTCGAGGTCAAGTTCCACACGAAGCTCAACGAGATCATGAACATCGACGATCTCACGGGGCTTCCCGTAAAGCGCATACTCGATCGCGAATTCAAGTTGGAATTCTTCCGCTGCAAACGTAACGGCAAGAAATTGTCTCTATTGATGATGGACATGGACGGATTGAAACGCATCAATGACACCCACGGTCACTTGATGGGATCGTTTTCCATTTCTGAATCGGGAAAGATCATCCGAAAAACGATCGGGCGAAAAGGCGTGGCGAGTCGCTACGGTGGTGACGAGTTCATCGCATTCTTGCGTAACACGCCGCTTTCGAAAGCGGAGACGATCGGCGAGTCGATTCGCATCAAAATCGAGGGACATAATTTCACGCGCAACGACGTCACCGTGCAACCCACGATCAGCATCGGCGTCGCCGAAATTTCCGACGAAATACGTTCGCCGGAAGACTTGGTCAAACTTGCGGACGAAGCGCTTTATCGAGCCAAGGAAGCCGGCCGCAATACGGTATCGCAGTAGCATCGAGTAAGTTTCCGGTCTGAGCCATTGCGTTTGAATATTCAAGACAATCGAATACTTTTTAACCGAGATAATCCGACTTCCATAAAAGTCGGGTTTTTTTAATCGCATTTATACCCCGAATCCGAACATTTGGTCTATTTACAACCTCCTTACGGATCAAACACGATCAAACGATTTCCAAATATAGTGAATAGTGTCAATCGGCATCAGACCAATGAGAAGGACTGCAAGCCATCGCAATCGTGATGGAACAGGAAATTGAAGGCGTAGGTAAAGGATCATAAAGATGAAGCCTGCTCATACACGACTCTACACTGCAAGAGAGGCTGCGAGCTACTTGGGTGTCAGTCTCGCTACCTTGAATCGAGTGGAAAGGGATGGCTACCTCGTGCCATTCAGAACGCACGGTGGGCATCGCCGCTACAGCAAGGTGATGTTGGACGAGTATCTCGAAAGCAACAAGGAACGTTGGTTGAAGGGCGGAGAAGGGTGATCAAACTCGTCGAAGCTGCATTCGATTTCGATGTTCTCCGAAAGCCGTTATACGCCACGGCTGACGGCTTAGCTCATTGAGTAGGAATGGTACCTATGACGACAGAAGCGAAAATACCAACAGAGACGAAAAAAACCGAATCGACCATCAAGGCGGGTGCAAAATCGGCGAACCAGCAGATCAGCGCGGGTGGAATCGTCCTATCGACTGTGTACCACGGTTTGTTCGAGCCCCTGCAATCGATCGGTGGCTATATCGAACTCATACTGGACGGTAAGGTTCCCGATCCAAAACAGCGTATGGAATTCTTAAGTATCTCCTATCGCGAGGCGCAATATCTGGCCAATCGCTTCCGCGATTTAATCGTTGCCTCCTCCATCGAGACAGGAGAGTTTGAACTCAAAATCGCGAAGTACGCCATAGAGTCGCTTATCCGGCGTTGTATTCAACAGTTGACGTTCAAGGCGGATGCCAAAGGCATTCTCCTCCAGGACAGCACCTCGGAACTTCCGGCGGTGGAAGGCGATGAAAGCCTGATCAACACCGCAATGTTGAACATCCTGGATACGCTGATTAAATTCGCCCCTTCCAACGCACGATTGACGATAAACGCCGGGTTGGAGGACGATCAGTTGATCGTCCGAACAACCGACAGCGGCGGCGGGATGACAAAGGAAGATCTGGCGAAATTGGGATGTCAATCGAATGAGTCGTCAGACGCCTGCACCGGTGCCACCGCTGGATTGGGATTGGGCTTGGCGATCGCCAGACATATCATCGAAGCGCACGGCGGACGCATCTGGTTTGAAGAAACTCAAGGTGTGGGGAGCTCGCTCAATTTTAAACTACCTCTCAAGGCAAAGGTCAAGAAGGTCAAGCGTCCGGTTTCGACAAATCCGAAGATACTCATCGTTGACGATGAGCCGGCGTTTCTGCACGTGATCGAGTACGCCTTGCAGCACGAAGGGTACGAGACGCTCAAAGCCGGCAACGGTATCAAAGCCCTGGAGTTCGTCGAGAAAGAGCAGGTAGACCTCGTTATCCTGGACGTCATGTTGCCGGGGATGGACGGGTATGAAGTCTGTCACCGCCTACAAGAAAAGCCACAAACTGCTGACATTCCCGTGTTGATGATTTCGGCCAAATCCCGCGTGGAGGACAAAGCCACAGCGATGCGTGTGGGCGCCAAACAATACCTCGAAAAACCGTTCGGCATGGCCGATCTTGTCAGTGCCGTGAAGCAGCTGCTTGCCGATACGGGTGGTCAGGATGGAGAAAACGATGGCATACCAATCGTCGGCGAATAATCCGCTCCCGAGTCAATCGCTGGGTCAGGTCTTGCTCGATTCGAAGCTGATCACCGCCGAGCAATTGAGGCGGGCGCAGGAGATGGAAAATGCGTCCGGTAAACGGCTGGGAAGTATCCTCATCGATAACGGCTGGGTGAATTCGGAAAGCCTGGCGATGGCATTGAGCCTGCATTTGAGCTTGCCTCTCATCGACTTGAAGCGCCACCTCGTTCAAGCGGAGGCGCTGCAAAGCATTCCGGAGGACATCGCTCGAAAGCGTCATCTCGTTCCACTCGACATCGTCGATGGCGCGCTCGCGGTCGTCATGGAAGATCCCACGGACATCGAAGCGATTGAGGAGCTGACCGCTCGTTCCGGGAGACGGGTATTACCGCTTGTGGGTGTGCGTGCGGACATTCACTCTGCGATCGATCTCAACTATCGCGCCAGGGACGAGATCGAGAAGGAGATCGCAGAATTTGCTCCTTCGGTTGACTATGCCCTGCCGGAGGAAATGGCCCTGGTTTCGGACGAGATCGATCAAGACCCAGTCGTACGCTCCGTCGATTTGATGCTCGAGCAGGCCTACCGGGATCGGGCTTCGGATATCCATATTTCACCGGATCGAGATGGGGTTAAAGTCCGTTTCCGCATCGACGGTGCGATGCGAGAGATACTCTCCCTGCCCAAGGGCAGCCATCTGCCGCTTCTGTCGCGCATCAAAGTCCTGGCGGACATCAATATCGCAGAACGCAGGCGCCCGCAGGATGGCCAATTCGCGCGCACGTTCGACGACGAGGAAGTATTCTTCCGCGTAGCGACCAGCGACACGACTTGGGGTGAGATGGTCGTCCTTCGTCTCCTGGGGCGTTCGGACACGATCCTGGATTTGCCCGGGCTCGGTTTTTTGCCGGCGCCATTGACGAGTTTCAATAGCATGATTCGCGCGCCTTTTGGCATGGTGTTGGTCTGCGGACCGACGGGAAGCGGGAAAACGACCACGCTCTACGCAGCACTCAATCAACTCGATCGCGACGAACTCCACATCCTGACGATCGAGGATCCTGTGGAATACAACTTTCCGGGAATCAACCAGATCCAGGTCAATCGGGCTGCGGGAATCATATTCGCCTCCGGCTTGCGCGGCATCATGCGTCTGGACCCTGACGTGATCATGGTGGGAGAAATTCGAGACAGCGAGACGGCGAACACGGCAGTTCAAGCCGCGTTGACCGGCCACACGGTGCTCTCTTCGATTCACGCCAACGATGCCCCAGGCGCTTTGATCCGGTTAGCCGATCTCGGCGTCGAACGCTATCTGTTGGTGTCGAGTGTGGTGGGAATCGTGGCGCAGCGTCTCGTACGGCAGATCTGCCCTCACTGCCGCATCGATAAAGAACCCACGCTTCAAGAACGCGCTGCATACCGTGATGAGATGGGGCAAGAGCTGGTGAGTTGCTACATCGGTGAGGGCTGTAACTTTTGTGGCCAGACGGGATATCTGGGCCGGACCGGCGTTTTCGAAGTCTTAACGGTGGGCGATTCGATTCGCGAACTGCTGCTGCGCTCAGCGAGCGCCTCAGAAATGAAGGCCGAAGCAGCGCGGCGCGGGATGATCCCCATGCGGCGGGACGGGATGATGAAAGTTAAACAAGGTGTGACGACACCAAGTGAGGTCATGAAGAATGTATATACACTGGGATGATTTACGGACGATATTCAATCGGCTGAACGCTGAAGGATAGCACGATGCCTTACAAATATCTGGCCTACTCACCACAGGGTGAGAAGCTTGAAGGGATTCTCGACGTCGAGAAGGAAGACGCTGCGGAGCGCATCCTCTTCGATCGCAATCTGACCATCGTCGACTTGCGGGAGGTGCGTAGGCGCTTCGATCTCAGTCGCTGGTTTCCTTCTCTTTTCGGACCCAAGAAGCGCGACGTGATTTTGTTCTCACGGCAATTGGCGACACTGGTCGATGCCGGTGTGGCTTTGATGTCCGCATTGCGGCTTCTTGGCGAACACTTGACGAACAAATCGCTGAGCGAGTCTATCCACGAGATCGAGGAAGATGTCCGCATGGGGAGCTCGCTGTCCACCGCCATGGAAAAACATCCCCTGGCCTTCGACAACATTTATTGCCGCATGGTCGAAGTCGGTCAGCGGACGGGGAATTTCGGCGTCATCCTGCGGCAGCTCGCCACCTACATGGAGAAATCGCAGGCTACGGCTTCGAAAATCCGCGGCGCCATGGCTTACCCCGTCGGGATTCTGATGCTGGCTGTCGTCGTAGCGATCATCATCATCAACGTTACCTTGCCGCCCTTGATGGGGTTGTTCGAGGAATTCGGGGCCGATTTGCCCTGGACGACGAAATTGCTCCTGGCGCTGGTCAACGGTTTCACGGCCTACAACGTCTATTTGTTCGTCGGCGCATCGTTGATCGCCGTCTTCCTCACCTGGTATGTTTCGACGGAACAAGGACAGCGGCGTCGGGATGCGTTCTTGCTCAGGCTGCCGATTCTGGGACGCATCCTTGTTCAAGGAACGGTATCGAGGATCAGCCGTACGATGGCGACGCTGCTACAGGCTGGATTGCCCTTACCCGATGTCATCGAGCTGACCAAGCAGACCGTGGGCAATGTCGTGATTTCCGCAGCCTTAGAGAACGTACGCCAGGAAACGCTACAGGGACGGACGGTGTCGGAGCCATTTTCGCGCATTCCCTTTTTCCCACAGATGGTCGCTTTCATGTTGCGTATCGGCGAGGAAACGGGAACGATGGACAGCCATTTGGAGACGCTGGCCGAGTTTTACGAGGACGAAGCGGATCGATCGATCAAGACGATGACCTCTCTCCTGGAACCGGCGATGACCGTTTTCGTCGGACTGGTCGTCGGGTTCGTGGCCGTGTCGGTGATTATGCCCATGTATCAATTGTTGGGAGCGATTAAATGAGGCGCGCGGCCTCTCGGACGGTGTTGCACCGCGACGAGCGCGGTCAGGCGCTGGTGGAAGAGCTGATCGCACTGGCCATCCTGGCTTTATCGGTGGGCATCCTGCTCACTTCGATCTATACCGGCACGGCTGGTGTGAAGGCCAAACACCGTCAGGTAAGTGCGGAGATGCTCGCTCGATCGCAACTCGAATTGATCCAGGACGCGCCGTACAGTGCCGATCCGATTTCCGCGCCGTATCCCGCTGTTGTACCGGAACCGGGCTACACGGTTGCCGTCAGTATCGAATACTGGCAAGCCTCCAGCGAGACGTTCATCAGTTCGCTGTGGGACGATGGGATGCAGAAGATCGATGTTTCGGTATCGGGAAGTGAGGGCGCGATTCTCGATTTGACTTGCTACAAGGTGGATCGTTGATGAAAGCGTTGGCCATCGCGTTGAAGTGCCTGCGATCTTGCAAAAGCCGTGTACGCCGAGCGGTACAAAGCGATCGCGGCGCCACGATTCCGGAGCTGATGGTTTCCATGTTCATCACGGCCTCCGTGGCCGGTTTGATCGGTACGGCCGTGTTCCAATTCTTCACCGTCTCTTCGAACGGGAACGATCGTTTGAGCGTACTGCAGAGCCTACAAAATGCATCCGTTTGGCTCGGTCGAGATGTCAGCGAAGCTCAAACGGCCTCGGGCGGTACCGGATTCGTGTACGGTACGCTGACCACGGGCGATCCCAGTGTGGAATTTCGCTATTCCTACGATCCTGTGAACAGGACGCTCGTACGAGAGCAATTGCTGGGCGGTGTCGTTCAATCGACTCTCGTCGTCGCCAGGCGTATCGAAAATCAAGGCGACGTCGCCTTCTCAGTAAGCGGAAATCTGATTCATGTGTCGATCACAGCGACCAGCGACGACGGTGCCGTGTCGGAAACAAAGTCGCTGGATCTGGCCATGCGTGTGCATTGATGGTGCATCGAAGGATTGAGAGATTTGACTCGGTGGTTGAAATGACGACAACCCGGTTCGTCAGAATCGCGAACGGGCTTCAACGACTCCATACCTCGGATGCCGGAAAGACGCTGCCAGCTGCGTTGTGGGTGCTCGCCATCGGCGCGATCCTCATGGGGCCATTCCTTTCCCACGTGAGCACCAGCCTCATCGCCGGCCTCGATTTGGGGGACGACCAACGCGAGCAGTATGCTGCGGATGCGGGAGTCGAATTCGCAATTTGGAAGCTGCTGTACGATTCAGCCTACCGCTCGTCGGTCGATGCCAGCCCGGGAAGCCCAGTGGCACTTCCTGCGATTGCGGTCAACCAACTGCTGGTCGACATCAGCGCCGAGACAATCGCCAGTGGCGGCTGGTCTGTCATGACGAATGCCCCTGCAACGGTGCGAGCAGGAGGGGCGCTTTGCTACGCCGGCGGGGATACCATCTACGCCTTACGCGGCAATAATTCCCGTGAATTCTGGCGCTACAGCATTTCGGGGAACAGTTGGACGTATCTGGCCGATACACCGGGAAATATCGGCGCCGGTGGATCGCTCGCATGCGCGGGTGGGGATTATGTTTACGCACTGCGCGGCAACAATCAGCGGGACTTTTATCGCTATCGTATCTCAACGGATACCTGGCAAAGCATGCAGCGTACACCGGGTCGGATGGACGCCGGCGGTGCCCTGGTCTACACCGGCGGCAATACCATCTATGCCCTGCGGGGCAACAATCAAAACAGCTTCTACCGCTACTCGATATCCAGTGATTCCTGGACCAGTATGCGCAACGCGCCCGGCCGTGTGCGTGAGGGCGGCTCGCTTGCCCACTCCGGTGGCGATGACCTGTATGCCTTCCGCGGCCGCAACACGACGGACTTCTGGCGCTACAGCATCTCCGCCGATCGCTGGTACAACGAGACGGCTGCGCCAGATCGAGTGCGCGACGGAGGATCGCTGGCCTACGATCAAAGCGGTTCGATCTACGCATTGCGCGGTGACAACGCCACCGACTTCTGGCGCTACGACATTTCCAGCGGTGGTTGGTCGACTCAACCCGCCGTTCCGGCGACGATCGATGAAGGCGCGGCGTTGGTTTATACGGGCGGCAGCGTTTTCTACGCATTGCGAGGAAGTAATCAACCGCATTTCGGCCGCTACGAAGCAGGCGGTTCTCAATATGAGATCGTTGCCCAGGCGGGCGATATGAGTATCACCAGCTTGATTGACCTTACGGGAACGGACGTGACCGTTCTGTCGTGGGACATTAATTGAGAGGAGCGGAAATCCAGCTATGGACGCAGCAAAGAGGAAAGCGGACAAGCAGTTAAATATTCTGGATCTGAACATTCTTCCGCCGCGCTATCGCCGCCGCAGGCTGTCGATGCGCACATTGCGACTCTGGCTGATGTTGCTGGCTTTTACCGGTCTGATCTATCCAAGCTACGTGATCTACCGCCGAGCCGACGTGCAATTGAAGCGTCAGGAATTGAAATTCGCTGGAATTCAAATGGTTCTCGATAAGTACGAACCGCTCGTGGCGGAAAAGGATGAACTCTTAGCAGAGATCGATGAAGTTAAGGATCAGAGCATGGAAATCGAAACGGTGGCCGAGAACGCGGTGATTCAGGAGGTTGCGTGGAGTGAGATTCTGCAATCCATCGTGGAGACAATCCCCGAGGGAATAAACCTCATCAGTATACGTCAGCTCGATAACGAAATTCGAATCGTGGGGCTGGCAGAGAATCGCCGTCTTCCGCCGATCTTCACGGATGACCTTACGGAGACCAGCCTCTTCGTCGAGGCGCGTATCGAATACATGATCCAGCAACTTCCCGAAGAAACCGAAAGCGATGAAGTCGTCACGACCTTGCCAACGCCGGAGTATGAATTCGAAATCATGCTCGATATTGGAGTCGGAGACGAGGAGGTCCCCCGATGACGGTAACCGCTTTTTTGAATGGATTTGGAAGATTTAGCCGTAACGGCGATATTCGTCGAAAGTCTGAACGACGACGCAGCATGCATGGAGCGGGTTGATATGTTGATAAAAGTCCGGAGTTGGATTAAAGAAAATCCCACCTGGGTCATGCTGGGTTTTACGATTGTGTTTGCCGGTGTGAATTTACTCTTGTTGGGGGGTAAATTTCAGAAAGAACGGCTGACGCAGCAATTGGCGCAGCAGGTCCAGGAACTCGAGTCCAACGTACAGCTTCTGCAAGAAGCCGACAGCGAAGGCTTGCAGGATCTCCAGGAAGAATTGAGTGCGGCACAAAGATACCTGGCTTCGCTCGAAGAGACCTTTCCGGAATTCGAAACGTCGTTTGATTTGTATCGCCGAGGCTTTTCTCTGGCGACTGCGAACGACGTGGACGTGATGAGTGTTCACAGCCTGGGTGCGGAAGTTCAATCCACGATTTTCGGTTCGCTTGAAGTTACCAGCTACAACGTCGTGGCTTCAGCAGGACTGGAACCATGTCTGGCGTACTTAGAAAACCTGGAAAGCGAAGGGCAGGAAACGCTGGCACTGAACAACGTTACCATCGAACCCGGGCTTGAGGCCTGCAGTTTCGACGTCCGCATCGCCGGCATCACGCTGCTGGATGTCGAATGATGGGATCGTTCCGTTCGCCGTGCTGTGCGCTCGCCATCGAGCGCAGGGAGGAATCTCTTGCTAGGTAGGAAGATCGTTACATTAGATTTTGACGGACGTGATATTCGGCTGCTCGTCGTTCGTGGAAAGCGCGCCATACGCTGGTCGACCGTCTCCGTCTCTCCGGAATTGATGAATCAGGGAATGATCCAGGAGAGCGAGCGGATGGGTACGGGGCTGGCGCGGTTTCTCAGCGTGAATAAAGCCTCCAGACGCAGGATCGTGACCAGCGTTACCGGGCACCGATCTGTCTCCCGGCTGCTTGCCTTGCCGGAAATCAACCCTGATCTGCTGGATGAAGCGATTCGGCGCAAGGCCAAACAGGAGATGCCGCTGCCTCTCGATGAGACATATCTTACATGGGAGGTGATCCGGCAGAAAGGAGACCAGATTCTGGTGTTTGCCTTGGCGGTGCCGCGATTGGTAATCGACCGCCAGGTAGAAACGCTTCGGGCTGCGAAGATCAAACCCAGTGTCATGGATTTAAAGCCGCTGGCGCTCATCCGTGCGGTCCATCAAAACGACGCGATCATTGTTAATCTCGAAGAGCAAGGAATCGGTGTGATCATCGTCGTCGGAGGCGTGCCGGTGATCGTGCGCAGTATGCCGCAAGGCGACGGGAAACCCAACCCAGCCGCGGCCATCGACCGGTTGTCGCTGGAACTCACTCGGACGATCCAGTTTCACAACGACAGCAACCGGGACCGCCCGTTGGATCCACGCACGCCGGTTTTCGTGACAGGAGCGCCGTTCGACGATCCGAAAATGATCGAATTGTTGAAATCTAAAGTGTCTTTTCCGATCCAACTCCCGCAACCGCCCATGCGTTTGCCCCAGGACTTTCCTGTGGCGACGTACACCGCCAATCTAGGCCTGGCGATGAAAAAGGTGTGAGGGTTGTGATGTCGGCGCTATTTTTCGCCTTGCTGGGAACGGCGGTCGGTAGTTTCTTAAACGTGTGTATCGACCGCTTGCCGAATGGTGGGTCGATCGTCTCACCACCTTCGCAGTGCGATAGCTGTGGGCGGCGTTTGAAGGCGTTTGATTTAATTCCCGTCGTCAGCTACCTGCTGCGCCAAGGACGATGCCGTTATTGCAACGCACTAATTCCAACGCGTTGTCTCTGGGTTGAATTGGGGACGGGACTGCTCTTCGGCTTGATTTGGCTGCGTTTTTCTTCGAGCGTCTATGCGGGTTTCGTCGCATGCTGCAGCGCCATTCTGATCGTGATTCTGGTCATCGATCTGGAACACCAGAAGATATTCAACCGCGTTGTCTATCCGGCGATCGGGTTCGCTTTGATCTCCGCCCTGATCTTCCCGGAGCCGACGCTCGGCGAACGATTTCTCGGTGGTTTACTCGGTTCTGGTTTATTGTTCTTGCTGGCGACATTCTACCCGGCCGGGATGGGAATGGGAGACGTCAAATTGATGGGGTTCATCGGTCTGGCCGTGGGTTTTCCTCACGTGCTTTTAGCCCTATTCTTGTCGTTCGTCCTTGGAGGCTTGATATCCGGCGCCTTGCTGGCTGCGGGTCGAATTGGACGGCGTGATCCGATCGCATTCGCGCCCTTCTTGGCGCTCGGGGCGTTGACGACTCTGTTTTATGGCGAGCAGATCATTCGTTGGTGGTCGAGGTAGGATTGCGATGGACATTGTCTCGTTGTTGAAATTTACTGTCGAGATCGGAGCATCCGATCTTCATCTGCGTGCCGGATCGCCGCCCATCTTTCGCGTGCATGGAAAACTCGTTCCGGCGTCCGATCAAGAGCCCCTTACGGCGGATGCGACCATGCAGGCCTTCGAACAGATCAGCGACGATGGCACCCGGCAGCAATTTGCCGCAAACAGGGACCTGGATTTCTCTTACACGCTGCCCGGTGCATCTCGCTATCGAGTCAACGCCAGCGTGCAGCGCGGCAGCATCAGCCTGGCGTTCCGTCGGATTGCCGTCGCGGTGCCGACAGTCGATGAACTGGAACTCCCCGAGATTTGCAAAACCCTGGCCCTCAAGCCACGCGGGCTGATCCTCGTCACAGGCCCCACGGGCAGTGGAAAGTCGACCACCCTGGCTGCGATGATCGAACATCTCAACCAGAACGATACGCGACTCATCGTGACGGTCGAGGATCCGATCGAGTTTATCTATCGGGATAAACGCTGCGTGATCACACAGCGTGAAATTGGCAAGGATACGCACTCCTTCGCTGCGGCGCTGCGTGCCGCCCTGCGTCAGGACGTGGATGTCATCTTGGTCGGGGAGATGCGCGATCCGGAGACTATGGCGGCGTGCCTCACCGCTGCCGAGACCGGCCACCTGGTGCTTTCCACACTGCATACCCGCGGTGCACCTACGACTATCGACCGCATCATCGATTCCTTTCCCCCGCATCAACAAAGCCAAATTCGCATGCAGCTTTCCTTGACGTTGGAAGCGGTCCTCTCGCAAACCCTGCTGCCCCGTTTGGATGCGGAAGGACGCGTGGCGGCCGTGGAAGTGATGCTGGCCAACACGGCGATTCGCAACCTGATTCGCGAGGGCAAGACGCACCAGATGGCCAGCGTGCTGCAGACTGGCGGACAGGAAGGCATGCAGACTCTCGAACAGGCACTCAAGGAATTATTCCAGCGGAAGGTAATTTCCCGAGAAGAAGCGTCCGCCGTCGCCAACGACGGCGAAGCACTGCAAACCTTAATCAAGCGTACGGATGCGAAAAGTCCGAGCCCCGAAAGTTTTTTGGTCGATGACGTCTGAAATTGGGATGAAAGGTGCTTGTAAGTGAGAAACCGAATTTTCTGTGCAATACTACGCATATGTGAACGGTACATAAGGAGGGGTATTTGGTACGAACTCTTGAAGTCAATTGCGGGTTAATTGTCGCTCGTTTAATCATATCGTAATTTTGAAATTGGAGTGGAGGTGTTCCAATGTTGAAAAGATTACAGCGAAACGAAGAAGGTTTTACGCTGGTCGAATTACTCGTAACGATTGCTATCATGGGCGTGTTGTTCGGTATCGTCACCCTGGCGTTGAACGGTTTGAGCACCTCGGCGACCGCCAACACCAAGGCCGCCGAGCTGGACCAGGTTCAGACCGCCGTCGACATTTACCTGGCGACGAATTATCCAACCATTACGACCATCACACCTAGAGCGGTTGCGGCCGTGATCACGGCAGCAGATGCGGATTGTGATTTTTGCGGCTACTTGAGATCTCTGCCGACGGAATACACTTATTCCTGGGCCGCTGACGGAACCGTTACGCAGCCGTAATGACAGTGGATTCGTAATTCGTTCGATCTCGTTGAAGAGATTGAGTATTGAAATAGCGTATAGGTAGAGAATAACTAGACCTCCTTTCAACGTTGAAGGAGGTCTTTTTCATTAATCGATGATGTAGAATGGCTTGATCCGCCAGATGGTATAAATCAACATCCTTGTGAATCGAGGCTGGGTCGAGCCTGATCATTGGATACGAGATCAGAACCCTCGTTTCTGTCCTTCCCAAGGTGGGGGTTTGTTCGCTTTGAACTCTTCGATGCTGGGACCTTGCAATTGGCTCAAACGCATCAAGCCGTAGAGATACGTGCCAATCAGCAGGATGACGATGAGCGGCCAGCCCAGGAGGATTCTCGAAACCCCCAATGCATCGAGGGAATCCCGCTGGAATAGCCAGAATTCGAAAGCCAGACGGGCAGCAAAGACTCCAGCCCAAATCAACGTGACCTCGGTATAGGCGGGGAGGACTTGTGGATGCCAATACCAGTGTATAGGCCAGCGCCGGACCACGAAGCTGGTCCAGGCGACAAGCGGCCGTTTCAGGACCACGCTGACGATGCAGAGCAGGACGGTGACGGCACCGGAGATCAAACCCGGGAAGAAAAAACCCGCCTCCGAGCCGCTGATTCTGACGAATAACGCCGCGATGGCCACGCCGCCGAGACCTGCCAAAGAGTAGTGCAGCGGTTCTCGGTGCAAGAGGCGGAAAATTGCGATGAAACCCGCTGCTCCAACAGATCCCCAAAGGGCGAGATTCAATCCCCACAACGAGTTGGCAATCAGAAAGATCAACAGGGGGAAAATGGAATCGAATGCTCCGGCGCCTCTTCCAGAGAACACCGTCTGGAGTTCCTCGACCAATTCCCTGCGCTTATCCATCGGCACGTTTTCCCATCCAGAAGCGTTCCCATTCTCCACTACTGGCCTGTAGGGCGAGGAAAACGTACACGCTGGCGGTGAAGAATCCCAGCACCAAAACCAGAACAACCCAGACGAGTGCACGACCGAAGGAATCCTCACGAAACACGATCCACGCCGAGAAGAGGGCGAAACCGGTGTAGAGATCGATCATGGACACTACGCCCCAGGGGTCGCGCAGTTGCGCAGCACCGTCCGAGGCGAAGTCCCCAATGGTAAAGCCGTAGATCAAGACGGCCGTCATGGCGATGATGCCATAGGCAGACAACAGCTTGGCGTATCGCATGTGCGTAAATCTCGCTTACAGAACCAGGATGATGCCGAAGACGAGTTCGGCGAGGAAGCTGATCACGTTCGAAGAAACGACGGCACCGTCTACGAACATCGACAGGCCGCGTACAACGGCCATAGTGATGTACGTGATGCCGAGGATCTGATACGCCTCCTGTGTGTTGAAGTAGAGAACGGCGGCGCCTAACCCGATGAAGAGTGCGCCGAGAATCGTTCGAATTTCCGTGACTCCGCGGCCGCCGTTAACGTCCAACCCCGTAAAACCGAGCACTTTCAGCGGCCAGAAGAGCGAGACGGCTCCGGTGATGATCGTTGCGATTCCAGAAATTATCTTGAGGACTGGCAGCATCTTGGTATTCTCCTTTTCTTCGATTTTTTCATCGCACAATGTGCGTGTGCACGTCTAGCAGTTAGTTTAGAACCTACGATTTCAACGATGCGATATTCAAATCTACATTTGGTCAGCTTACTGCAGGTGGTTTTTTCGGCGGCAGCGGAATAAGGATCGGTGTGTTGGCTTTGTAGGTTTCGTAATCCGCCTGTCCTCCCCATTTTTCGTCGGCGCGAGATTCCAGCATTGGCACGCCGCTGATGCGCGTCAGCAAGACGAAGATGAAAATGGGGGAGATCATTGTCAGCCACTGCCAGCCGCGCAACACAGGTAATGCGACGATGGCCACGCCGATCCAGAGTACGATCTCACCGAAGTAATTGGGATGCCGTGACCAGGCCCACAATCCAGATTGGATGAAATTCCCGGCATTCTCGGGGTTCTCCCGGAATTTGCTCTTCTGCCAATCCGCAATCCCTTCGATAACGATACCCAACAGCCAAACCAGGAAGCCCAGAAGGGCAATTCCACCAAGTTCGACTCGGTGCTCGGAAGTCATCGCTGCTAACGCAGCGGCGATTGAAAAAGTGACCCAGAGACCCTGCAATGTCCAGGTGAGCAAAAAGCGGGCGAAGGACGTCTTGATCTCGCGGAATCGGCGATCCTCGCCGGCGGACAGGATACGCCGAAATAAAAAGGTGCCCAGGCGAACCGCCCAGATGATGATCATGCCGGCCAGTAGCCAGGCGCGGCCGTCGACCTTGGGAATGAGCAGCAATGCCAGCAGGACAACACTGATGTAGCTGATGCTGCCGGTGAGATCGAAGAACTTTTCGGTCTGCAGGCGGTATGCCGGGATGAAGGCGATCCACTGAATGATGAACGCCAGCGCCACGCACATGACGAACACAGGCACCTTCCCAACGGTGTATCCTCCCTGGCTGCCGGCGAGGGAAATACCGGCGGCGATGAGTATAATGACCGGTATGGCGACTAGTGCACGTCGTTGTTCTTGTTTCATGATCGAATCTCCTTTCCTTTGATTCAGACTATCGTCTTCGAGATGATGGCAAACCCCACGGCGCCCGGTCCGATGTGTGCGCCGATGACGGGCGTAATGTCCATCGAGTACGCTTCACCCTGCGGAATCAAGTGGCTGATTTCTGCTCGAAACTTCTCCGCCTCTTGTGCTGCATTGGTGTGGACTAAAGCGAAACGTTCGATCGGTTGACTCTCTTCCAGCATTTGAATCAAACGAGCTTCGGCTCTCGCCTTCGTGCGCACGCGTTCCGAGCCGGGTTGCCCCATTTTCATGGTGAGAATGGGTTTCAACTGCAGCAGACTGCCCAGTCCGCTTATAAAGCGGTTCATGCGGCCGCTGCGGCGCAGGAAATCGAGTGTGTCCAACCTCGCTGCGACGAAGCTACGAGGGATGATCTGTGCGAGGTGGGCTAGAATTTGATCGACCGTTTTCCCGTCCGCTGCCATGCGTCCGGCGAGTTCGACTTGAAAACCCGTTCCCAGACTCAACTGCAGGGAGTCGTGCACCGTGACCGGGACTTTTTTGAATCGTTGTGCGGCCTTGCGGGCGACCTCCACCGTGGCACTCAGACTTTCGGAAATGTGGATGGAGAGGATTTCTGATGCGCCCGAGTTGGCAAGCTGCTGGTATGCTTGGGTGAAGCGTTTGATCCCCGGCGTGGCTGTCGTGGGGTGGATATCGTAGTACGGCAGATTGGTGTAGAAGTCCGTACGCGTGATATCAACACCATCCAGATATCCCTGGTCGCCGATGTTGATGTATAACGGGACGACAGTGATGTCTAATTGTTGGATGATGCTTTGCGGCAGGTCGCAGGTCGAATCGGTTACGATCTTGACGCCCATCTTACGCCCCTTGTTGAATTCCGTCTCGACTGCGGAGTACTCCGCTGAGCAGGCCAAGAGCAAGGATCGCAACGGCCGTCCAGGCTGGATAAGCCACACCGTTGGTGCTCGCATGTTTGCTGGCGATGCCAATGAAGGCCCAGATCAGAACGAGGACATAGGCGCTGTCGTTTTCACGCCACTGCATCATTAATCCGAGAAACGTAGCCACGGCGAGCATAATCACCGTCCAGGCGATTGCAGAGATTCCCCAGCCATTCCATCCTGCATTGAAAAGCACCTGGGAAACGTTGGCGATCGTGGCCACAGATATCCATCCCAGGTAGATGCTGAAGGGAAGCTGCACGAACCACTTCTGGTTTCGATCGAGATCTGGCCAGGCTTTCGAAATTCGAACGTACATAAACAGCAGAGTCGCCAGAAGGACGATCATGGCGACCAGTGTTAGTGGAAAGTTTTCGTAGTGCCACAGGAAAATCCAGGCGGTATTGGCAAGACTACCCAACCAGTACGCCGGCGCGATTTCTTTCAGCAAGGAATTTTCTCGCTGGTTGGGCAGAAGCTGGTAGATGGCGAAGGCGATCAGGGCTAGGTAGATCAGCCCCCATATCGAAAAGACGTAGCCGGCCGGTACGAAGAATACGGCGAATCGGTCTGATATTTCCCCCGTCGTTTGACCGTTGATCGGTAGGGCGTTGGCCAATCCGTTCACCGTCAAGGTGAGGGCGGTCGTCAGCAGCGTGACGATCGGATAAAAGGATATCTTTTTCATCATAATACTCCATATTCGGTTTATCTATTTAGATCGCTGTCGTTAAATAACGCATTGACCTATCGAACGAACATGCTGAGATCTATGAGCGTGGTTCCATTCTCTCACTGTAACCCGCCTTTCGAAACGAAGGAGAGAACATCGCCAAGCGAGATTTGCTTCCCTTCAATTGTATCAGCAAATCATGGGAACACATCCCGCATTGATCGATTCTGATCTATAATTTTTTCCGAGATATATGGCAATCATAACCAAGGGATTGCGCAATGAGATTGATTGGAGGTTGGATGTGGGACAAGGACTGGCGCGAATAAAACCCAAAAGTGCGACACATTGGATGGTGTTCTTTTTTTCCATCGTCGTTGGCCTGGTGGGCATGGAACATGCGGTCGGCGAGATCCTGCAGGGGGATGTGATTGCAGATGAAATGTACATCGAATCCTGGCCGGATAACGAGCTTTTTGACATTATGGCCGGCGAACCGGCCATGACCATCATTCCCAACGTGCGTGTAACCGGCATAGTTGCCGTGTTAATGTCGCTCATCACCGGGACCTGGGGTGTGGTGTTCGTCGATCGAAAGGGAGGCGGCTACATTTTAATCCTGCTTTCAATTTTGCTACTGCTCGTTGGCGGCGGTTTTGGTCCGCCGCTGATCGGTATCATCGTGGGGGCAGTCGCCACACGAATCAACAAGCCGTTAAAGCTGTGGCGTCGCCTTCTTCCATCAGGGGTGCGACCATTGCTTGCTCGAATCTGGCCGTGGACTTTAACGGCATCGGTCCTGGGCTTTTTTACGGTTTTCCCCGGATTGATCCTGCTGGGGCATTTCCTTGGTTATGACAATGCGGATATCGTGCCGGTCCTCACGTTATTTAATTTCGTCACGCTGCTGATCACCATTGTTAGTGGTTATGCGCGGGATATACTGCGTATGGATGAGGGAGGTCAAGCAACGGTCTCCTGATTAACCAACCTGCCGCGGGATCCATCGGGTTGCCAGCATTGCTAATGTGACTTGATCCACAGGTATTGAATATGAATGAGCGTATTCGCGATTGGTTGCTGGAGGGGGATGTGTCGATCCAATTCCAGGTCCGCCGGGACCTGCTGGGTGAATCCCGTCCAGATCTTCAGGCGCGCATCGCGAATGAGGGTTGGGGAGCCGCCTTCCTCGAGAGGAGACATCCGCAGGGTCATTGGGGGCGCGGTTTCTACCAGCCAAAATGGACGAGTTCGCACTACACGCTTCTCGATTTGAGGACGCTGCAAATTCATCCGGATAACCGTGACATAAAGCAGAGCATCGCACTCATTCTGGAAACCCGTAAATCCTCGGACGGCGGAATCAATCCCGCCAAGACCATCGAGACGAGCGATGTGTGCGTCAACGGCATGCTGCTCAATTACGCCAGCTATTTTGGGGCGGATGAGGATCGGCTAAAGTCCATCGTTGATTATGTCATCGATGAGCGCATGGAAGACGGTGGCTTTAACTGTGAGAGAATTCGACAAGGCGCTAGACACAGTTCGCTGCACTCGACGATCTGCGTGCTGGAAGGTATCCAGGAATACGCTCGCCAGGGATACACCTATCGGCTAGACGAATTGAATGCCACTGCCGAGACGTCACGGGAGTTCATTCTCTTGCATGAGCTCTACATGTCCGATCACACGGGCGAGATCATCCACAACGATTTCCTGATGCTGCGTTTCCCGGGGCGCTGGCATTACAACATCCTGCGCGCCCTCGATTATTTTCAGGACGCCGGTGTTTCCTGGGACGAGCGCATGCGCCCGGCGTGTGAGGTGCTGCTGAAGAAACGCCGCGCCGACGGCCGCTGGCCCCTGCATGCGAACTATCCCGGAGCGCTGCACTTCGAGATGGAAAAGCCCGGCCAGCCCAGCCGCTGGAACACGCTGCGCGCGCTGCGGGTTCTCAAGCACTATAACTTGACTTAAAAGAAGCTTCCATTGGTTAAATGCAACAATCAGTGAAACGAGGCGCATCCCTAGCGGTGGATGCTACTTACGAACCGTACTGCGCTTGCCAGCGCGTGGTCCCGATCGTGAATTGTGAACGTTTGCGCGTGCGGCCAGCGGTTATTAGCGAAGTGGAGTAGTTGCGTGCGGACGACGACGAGCGCGGCTCGGAATCGTCCTGAATCCAGCGCAATCAACCCTTCTTGAAAACCAGCCTCCCGCTCGAATTCCAGCGGTCCGAGCTCGTCCACAACGAGCAGGTCGCACGGCACGGATTGGCGCAGCACCTGGTTGCACCAATCGATCGCCTCTCGATCCAATGACCACCGCTGCGTGTGAATGCCGGAAGCCGAGTCTGTTCGTCGCTGCGCCAATCGCCGCCGTTTCCCCGTAGTGAGATCGAGTGCGTCGATGCCGATCTTTGTATCGCCTTCGAACGCAGCCGGAGCGAGAATCCCTTTTACGCGCCACGTTGGGTTTGTTGAATTCTGTATCATATCGATCACGCGTTTACAAAATGTGGTTTTCCCCGACCCCACACTTCCGCTAACGATGGTGATCGCACCACGGTGTTTCAAGAGTCTCTATCCTTATGCATGACGATGAAGCGTCCATCCACCCGGCGTACCTCAATGGGAAGTCCGTAAGCGAGTGAGAGATTATCCCCATCGAGCACCCTGTCCACGGGTCCGAACGCCAGCGCCGATGATCCATGCATCAGCAGCGCCTGTCCGGCGATGGCGAAAGCCGCGTCGGGGTCGTGGGTGGTGAATATCACCGTGGTGCGCTCGTCAAGCAGGGAATGCAGCACTTCGAGCACGCGGTGTTTGTTGCCCAGATCCAGATGTGCGGTGGGTTCGTCCAACAAGAGAATTTGGGGTTCCTGGACCATGGCGCGAGCAATGCGCACCAATTGCGATTCTCCCCCGCTGAGTTCTTGCACCGAACGCTGCTCCAGCGTTCGCAGATCGAGAATTTGGAGAGCCCGATCGACGCGATTTTGGTCTTCTTCCGTGGGCGTTCCCAGAAGACCGATGTGAGGTGCCCGGCCCATGGCGACGTATTCGCTGACGGTAAAAGGAAATGGAATCCGTTCCATCTGCGGCACGAGTCCGATGAGGCGGCTCATTTCCGCCCGCGTGTAACGCTCCAAGGATCGACCCGCAAGCCGTACGGAGCCTTTTTGAACGGGTAACAATCCGATGAGAATGTGCAGCAGCGTAGTTTTCCCCACGCCATTGGGACCGAGGATGGCGGTAATCTCTCCTCCGGGGATCGTTGCGGATAGATGCTCGAAGATCCAGGCTTGATTCGAGTCGTACCGGAAAAAAAGATCTTCGATCTGCAGCAGCGTGGAATCGTTCATGTGCGTTGTTTCCGTCTTATCGTGACCATCAGGCCGATGAACGTAGCTGCGCCGAGTAACGAAGTCAGAATGCCCAAGGGGATTTCTCCCGCCATCAAGCTGCGGGCAATGTCGTCGCAAAATATGGTGAAGATTCCCCCGAGCAGCATGGCGCCCGGTAGATTGTGGCGGGAATCGGCGCCAAACAGACGGCGGGAGAGATGGGGGATGATGAGCCCGATCCAACCCACGATTCCTGCCACGGCGGTCAGAGAGGCCGTAGCGGCAACTCCGCCGAAAAGTAGTAGGCTGCGCTCGCGCGCCGGGGCCGCGCCCAGCGACCAGGCCGTTTCATCGTCGAGGGAAAGTAGATTCAAGCGCCAGCGCAGCAAGTACACAAGAGTCAGCCCTGGAATGACGAACGGCAGGATGTGAAGCACGTCCCGCCATGTCACCGACCACAAACCGCCCAACAACCAGAAGGTAATTTCGGGCAATTGGGTCAGGGGATCGGCCATGGTTTTCAAGATTCCCGTTCCGGCGGAAAATAAAGCCGAGACGACGATTCCCGCCAATATGAGACGCAGGACCCAGCCACCGAAGCGCATGCGCCGGGCGAGGAAGTACGAAGCGAAGAGACCCGCCATGGCGAAAAAGATGGCCATGCCGTGCATGCTCCAGGACGATCCGATCCACAGGATGCTTAGTGCTGCGCCGAAGGTGGCTCCCTGCGATACACCGAGGAAGCCGGGTTCGACCAGTGGATTGCGGAAGATCATCTGCATTACCGCGCCCGTCGCCGAAAGCGTGATTCCGAGCAGTAAGCCCAGGCACAGTCGGGGGAGCCGTAGTGCGAGCACGAGCTGGCGCGCCAGCTTGTCTTCGCGGAACAACCGCATGGGCATCCAGAACGGCCGCGGATATCGCCCGATGAAAGCCGACAGGAAAAAACCGGCAAGCAGCGCCACGCCGAGGGTGATGAACAGTAGTCTACGCCGATCGAAGCGCATCACCTGCTCCGAATCTCTCAATCGAGCCCGGATTGGCTCAGGGGCAAAATTTCGGCCTCGACGACTCCTGGAGCCAGACCGTACATCTGGGTGTAGAAATCCATGACCTCCTGACGGATATCGATGTCCGTCGTGAGTGCGGGATGCAATTTCGTGGCCATCCAGGTCAATCCCAGGATCCAGCGTGGATCGGGCTGATCCCAACTCCAGAAATCACCCGGGAAGCCGTAGATCTCATCATTCTGGACGGCGTCCAATGCCATCCAGTTGGGATTCTGCTTCAGGCTTTCGACCGCCGCAGCCGGATCCTCGGCGTAATTGATGACGAAAATCTTATCGGGATTCCAGACCGCGATCTGTTCAAACCCGACGACCGTCCAGCCGCCGGCTTCGGCAGCGTCGGTCCAGGCCGGGATGCCGCCGGCGAGCGTGACGAGTTCGGTTTGTATCCAATCCACAGAAGGCACTTCGAAGGCGATTTCTCCTTCTTCGTCGCTGTACTGCATGAGCAAGACTTCAGGCCGATCTGCTTCGGGGACATTCTCGACTTTCGATGCAATCATGTCGAGTCGAGTGTTATAGAAATCGATGATTTCTTCTGTCCGAACTGGGTCTCCCAAGGCGGTTCCAATGATGGCGATATCGCGTTCGAATTGCTCGGGGGTCTCCAAATCCACATAGATCACGGGTATATCGATTTCTTCCAACGCCTCACCCAGGCTGTCCGCCATGTAACTCTTCATGATCACGAGGTCCGGCCGCAGGGGAGCGATCTGCTCGGGTCCCGCGTTTCGTTCGAGCAGTTCGAATTCGTCGAACTGCGGTTGGATGATGGGATAGAATTCAAAGCCTCTTTGGCTGCGGTTTTCGAAGGCCACCAGCCGTTCTTGAGCTTCGGGGAACAGATAGACGGCGTTTACCACCAGCGTGGTGGCTCGTCCGGCGACGACGATGCGTTCTGGTGGTGATGCAAATGTGACCTCTCGTCCGAGGGCGTCAACAACCGTTATCGGTTCGATTTCCGTCACATTTGCTTCCGATTCGGGTTCTGGCTGCATTTCCGCCTGTGATGGAGTCGGGGGTGGGGAAATCGGGCTGGGTTCGTTCTGGCAGGAAGCGAAGGCGATCGTGAGCAGTACGATCAAGCCGGCGATGATGTGTTTACGTTTCATATTTCTCTCTCCGATGTGAATGGGATATCGTTGATCGTTTCTTCGAACCAAGTCTGCAGCGATTGCAGTTGCTTGATGCGCAACTGCAGGCCCAGACGGTTGATAACTTGCGCTTTGGGGATCGTGTCGAATTTCATCTCCAACTGTTTAAGTTGAGATTCGACCGCCGAACACTGACTCTCGATCAATTCTCCGAACGGGGGTTCTCCGAGATGATGGGCGAAGTACAGTTTGGTGATGAAGGCCATGCGAATCGCCCGTACGCTGGGGCCGACGGGCGTTCGCATCCAGGATATGAAGTGCCGATCGCCCGTCTTCGTGGTCCGGTAGAATACCCGATCCGCTTGCTGCACCGATGAATCGGTCTTCGATGGTTTGATGTATCCGCGTTTTTCCAGCCTGTGGAGAACGTTGTACACCTGGCTGAGACTCACGCGCCAGACGTGAGTCAGCTCCTCGTCGAGGCGTCGGTGCAGCGCGTAGCCGTGGCTTGGCTGCAGTTTCAACAAACCCAAAACGACGTATTCCGGGGACAGCGATTGCGCGGTTGTAGACCTTCTCGGCATGGTTACTCACTGAGTGAGTATATCTGATATCCAACGAGATGTCACGCTGGCGGGCAATTCTTACTCGGATGGATTATCCCCCGTCATCGGTTTCTTCTTGCGCTTTCGAACGCTGGTAATGTCTTTGTACCTTTGCCCGATTACCGCAGCTTTCCATGCTGCACCAGCGCCGGCTGTGGTTGCGGCTGTTGTCGTAAAATAGATAGCCGCAGCCGCGGTCGTCGGCGCATTCCCCGACCCGTTTCAAGTCGTCCGAGGTGAGCAGTTCCGCCGATTTCCGGAGGATGGGCCACAGCATGGCTTCCAGATTCTGATCCTCGTCGGACCACCCCCACGAAAATCCATCTGGCGAGGCATCCAGTCTTACCCGGTGCAGCGCTTCGCCAAGGGCGGCGTTGAACAAAGCCAGATCTTCATCCGGGATCCGTGTTCCTGCCGCGCGATGAGAGAAGATGTGATAGAGCGCCTCTCGGAGTTCGATGACTCGCTCCAACGCTCGATGGGTGTCTTGCGGCCGCCGCTCGGCCGCTTCCAGCAATCCCAGCGCTGCTTCTTCCGTCAGCAAGCCGGCCTTCCAAGACCAATTCACCAGGTCGGCGTACGAATTGAGTTTCTCGAGCGGATCCGATCGGGCATGCCATTCCGCCGTATTAGCGAAGTCCAAAGGCAGCAATCCGGCGTCGAAATCCCAGTTTTTCTCTCGATTCAAGCTCGCCATTGTATGTCGATGCTCCTTTTTAAATAACCACCTAATTACACTTGACAGGTTAGGTTGTCTGTGCTATCCTATAACCACTATACAAATTATAGCAGGTTATAATTTACCGGTCAAATTTCAAAAATGGTGGGAGGTGTAAGATGTTACCGTTGAACCACTGGGAATACTTGATCACGGAACGACAAATAGAATTGCAGAAACTATTAAAGCAGCAACGATTATTGCAATGCCTAGGAAGTGCGCGAAAACAAAGTAGGCCCAAGCGTTTCATACAGACAATATTATCGGTCGTACGCTTGCCGGTAGAGGTTTTGCGCAGGGTGCATGTGCTGCAGCGTAAGCGATCCGTTTCGAATAAAAAGCACTCACCCGGAGTCTGTGAAACGCAGTTGTCCTAACGCGGATTTAGAATCAAAGCCACACGAGCCACGAGAGCCGTCGATGAGGCTTCCATCGTTGTGGCGATCCCCGCCAACGCAGGCTGGCAGGTCGATTCATAATTCCGCACCACACTCCACAAAGGAAAAGACCATGAATAACGACAACCACGAGGAAGCAAATCTACCTCAGAGTAAGACTGAACTGCTGGCAGGAATCGAAGAGGAATGGAAATTGCTTGAAGGTGTAATATCCGGGATCGAAGCCGATCGGATGGAAGTGCCGAAATTCGGCGGCTGGTCCGTGAAAGACATCCTCGCCCACATTACGGCTTGGGAACGATTCATGTGTTTACATTATCTGCAGCATCAAGCCGCACACGAGGCTTTCGGGCTGAGCCCGGAGGAGTTCGAGGCTTTGGAGGAAGATGGTTTCAACGTCCTCTTGTACGAACGCAATCGGGATCGGGCGCTGGAGGCCATCCGCAGCGAATTCCATGCGTTTCACGAGCAGGCGATGCGGGATGTTCGAGAAATGTCCTTCGAAGAGATGCTCGGGGAGCGTCTGGTTGGAGACCGAGCGGATGAGCCGATGTTGGTGGCAATTGCGGCCAACACGTATGATCATTACAAGGAACATCGAGAATCGATCGAAGCACTCATTGATTCGGAATGGTAACTGGTTGTCCCATGCGCAGATCTTTGCGAGTCGAATCCCCTGATTTTGCGTACTTGACCTGACGACCTTAGATAACGAGAAAAAGTTACATACGGACCGCTTCCGTCCATCGATTCCGCAGAATATAACAGATCGGAATCAATTGCGATGGAGGCGATCCGTACGCTTATCTCTTACCGAAGTACTTTCATTAGCCCTGCAAATGGGCCTCCAGGAACCACAACCACTTATCGAGGTCTCGCGAAATTTCGATAAACATGTCGTTGCTGTCCATGTCGTGAACTTTCTCGGCTTCATCGGAAGCCATGCGAGTGCTCTTCGCCAGCGAGGCCATGCGGTCTGCAACCACCTCTACAGTGCCCATGCTGTCGAAGATATCCGTTGGATAGGCTTCCAGACGTGTAGATTCGGCGGCCATTCGCACAGTACCGAAGGCCATTCCACCCAGCGCCGTGGCGCGCTCGGCGATCATGTCCACGTAACCCAATAATCCTTCTGCAATCTCATCGAACAACTTGTGCAGGGCGATGAATTGGGGCCCCTTTACGTTCCAATGCGCCTGTTTGATCAGGCTGAACATATCGAAGGTGTCCGCTAATTGCGCGTTAAGCACATCAATCATGCTCAATTGGGTGTCCATCGGTAAATCGTTGCGCGTCTTAAAATGCTCTTTCACTCTTGTTGCCATTTGTGTTCTCCTTCTCATCTTTCTGGGTTCTTGATGGCAGTGCAGTGGTTTAAATGTTCGAGATTGCGAGTATGCCAATGCATCCCCATGGAACCCGGGTTAAGTTTTCCTGTTATCAATGTAGGCCGAAGTTCTCACGAAATCCTGACTCGGGGTTGGGGAGTCTTTCTAAAAGATCACACCGGTGGTGAGATACGCATGAGTCAGGGAATGAAATGAGTGCCGCAAGGCAACCGGCAATCCCTATTCACATTGCATTGGTGAGGGAATCTGTATCAATCGGCCCTGTTGGATTTTAAGTTCTTGATACAGTTTTTCATAACTCCTGAATGTGCACTCGTTCTTGTGTCTCTCGCTGATCGTCAGACTGGCTTTACTGAAATCTTCGGCAGTCTGAGGATTCCGAATAATGTTCAACAATGCGGCTTCCAGGTTATCAACGTCATCGGGCGGGACCAAGAATCCGTTCCTTTCATTCTGGGCCAATTCCGGCAGTGCGCCTGCATCGGCGGCTACGACGGGCAACCCGCTTGCGACGGCTTGAAGCGTGGGGATGCTTTGTACTTCTGAGTCCGAGACAATGGTGAAGAGATCGACTCGCCGATACAAGGCTGGCAAGTCCTCTTCCGGTACGAAACCGAGAAAATGAACGCAGGCTTCGAGTCCGAGCTGGCTGACAAGCGACTCTAAATTAGGGCGATCGTCTCCACGTCCTACGATGAGAAGATGTGCATTTCCCTCCCGCCAGATGCGCGGCATGGCGCGGATCAGCACATCGATCTTTTTGTCTTTCGCAAGCCGACCAACGAAGAGAATGCGGGGACCATCCGGCAGCAAATATTTTTCCTCCATGTCCCGGCGACCATCTGGCCCTGGATGGTAACGGTTGGTATCAACCCCGTTGGAGATGACGGTGGAGTCAGATTTAAGACCTTCCTCGATGAATGCCTCTTGCTGGCTTTCGGTCGGGAAAGTAACGTGGTCGAACCTGTTGATCATGCGGATGGAATACTCCCAAGTAAGATTCTCGATCAAATTCTCAAAGCTGTCCCCCCAGTTCAAGAAGTGCGTGACGAATCGCGGCACGTAATGGCAGGTGAGTACTTCCGGGATGTGGATTTTGTTATTCATGCGGATCAACTGCAGGCTGAAGAATGCACTGTCGTGGGTATTGATCACGTCCGGTTTGAACTCGTGCGTGACCTTTTCAAGTTCACCCTTGAGGATAATCGGCAGCGGACCTTCGTGCCAGAAGGGATTGGTTGTAGAGCGAACCCGGATTAATTTCACACCTTGATCTTCGTCTCGGTATGCAGCTTCGCGGTCGCTGGCGGTGAGAACGCAGACTTCGTGCCCGCGTCGCACCATGGCACGCGCGATCTTTTGCACCACGAGTGTTACGCCGCTGATCGTCGGAGGATAGCCATGGCTTAGCATCATGATGCGCATGTTACGCCTCCATTTCTGGAATAACCTCCCGCTCTTCTTTCGTGTGGAGAAGCCAGTATGTCAACACGAGGCTAACGACGAACGGGAAGATGTAATAGACGACGCGAAAGAGTATTGACGCCAGGATGGCTTGTTCGAAGGTCGACCCCAGCAAGGTGAAAATTCCGGCCATCGATCCTTCTTGGATTCCCAGACCGCCCGGGATCATAGACAGCACTCCGGAAACGACACCGATCACGAAACCTGCAATCAGATCGCCAAAATTCAGGAAATAGCCCAAAGCAAAAAAGCAGAACCACAGAGCGGCTGCACTCATAAGCCAATCACCGAAAATCAAACCCATAATACGAAACGTCTTTTGCGGTTGACTGCGCAGCTCGCTTACGCCGCGCGTGAAGCTGTTGTTGATTTGGTCAATTTCTGCTTCGACGTCTTTCTTGAAGATTTTGTGTGTGATGCGCGAAATCGCCCGCATGATCGGTTTTCGCTTCTCCGGTACGAAGATCAAGATGCTGCCGACGAAGAAGAAAGTGACGGCCAGGAACGAGACGATGCTGATGATGATCGCCGTTCCCATCGGAACGGAGGCATGCAGGATGAAATAGATCAATCCAAGCGGCAGCATTCCCAACATGATCAGACTGGTGAGGTAGAAATGAATGACGGAAGTCGTAAAGACATCCTTTATGCCCACGCCGGGGCGTTTCATCAACAGGTAGCGCAGGGAGTTCCCAGCCAATCCACCGGTCGTAAACAAATGATTGAGCGCCGTGGTTGTGAACCCGATCTCCGTCAACCTGCGGGTGCCGATGGGTATTCCGAGCATGCGGTTGACGCGTGCAAAACTGTAGCTGGTCAGGAAATAGGAAACCATCATGAAGATGACGGCGATGGGGAGCCACCCCCAATGTGCTTGCCGCAGGACCTGCAGCATCTTATTCCCGTCCGAGAAGATGGCAATACCGCCGAAAATTGTAAGCAGCCCAAGAATTAATAGGGCAATGCGCTTTGCCGAGAGTGATGACCGAATTACTTCCATGATTGAGATCTTTAATCCTTTCTGCGTGGCTTGAACCCGGATCGTCGAAGTTCTGGAACGAAGTCAATTCTTTGGAATGACTTTTCAATTCATTGCAGAACCTTGGCGAGACTAATCACCGCCCGTAGTTTCTGAGACGATCCGTACTGCTTCCTTTACCATCTGACTCGTATAGCCCCACTCGTTGTCATACCATGTCATGACTTTTATAAGGTTCCCGTCCACAACTTGAGTCATGCGTAGATCGACAACGGATGCATGCGTGTCCTGAAGGATGTCCGAGGAAACCAAGGGTTCGTCGGTCGCACCGAGAATGTCGCGGTACGTATCGGTTTCTGCTTCCTCACGGAAGATCGAGTTCACTTCTTCTACCGTAGTCTTCTTTTGGGTGAGCAAGGTGATGTCCGCAAGCGAACCTGAGAGGACCGGGCCACGAACGGCGACGCCGTCGAATTTACCTTTTAGTACGGGCAACACCTTTGTGGTGGCGATTGCTGCGCCGGTCGAAGTGGGGACGAAGTTCGCCGCGCCGGCGCGTCCTCTGCGGATTTTCTTGCTCGGTCCGTCGACGATGGATTGCGAGGCGGTGTACGCGTGGATGGTGGTCATCAAGGCCTTTTGTATCCCGAGGCGCCGATCGATCACTTCCACGACGGGGGTGATGGCGTTCGTCGTACAGCTTGCACAGGAAAGGAGGTGTATTCCTGCTCCGTCAGCTTTGTTGACGCCGTGGACGACTGTGGGCACTCCATTACCTTTCGCCGGCGCAGATAAGATGACCGTCGATGCGCCAGCTTCGATATGTTTCTTCAGGTCTTCTTCCTTGCGGAAAACGCCGCTGCATTCGAACACAAGATCGATTCCAAGCTCGCTCCAGGGGAGCTGCGCCGGATCTTTTTGGCTCAGATAAGGAATTTGCATGCCATCGATGGTGAGATGGTCTTTCGCAGCTTCTACGGTCTTGGGATAGCGTCCATAAACTGTGTCATATTTCAACAAGTAGGCAATATTCTCGATGGGCACGATGTCGTTTACCGCGCTGACTTCCAATTCCGGGGTTTCCAGCAGGATTTTCAACGTCGCTCGGCCGATCCTGCCCAGGCCGTTGATTGCAACTTTCGTCATGATTTCCTCCTCCAGCACATCGCAGTTGGTTCGTCTTACACTCGTAATTCATTTCGGTTTTTCACGTCCAGCGTCGATCATGTTCTCAATCGGGGTGGGCAATAGCAGATCTCCACCCACCGGTTAAGTCCTATCCAGGTCATTCTCCTTCATCTAAAACGGGTGGTGGATCCTGTTTGGAATTAAGATCGTGGCGCTTCCAAAGTTCACCTCGCTTTTCCCGCTCTTCCCGAACCTGACACTCGACGGCGTGCATGGCGTTGCTGATCGCGGATTCAGGGGAGTCTGATTTTTCATCCGCGTATACGTTCACAGGCCGCATGTACACCACGATGCTGGCACGGAAAAGGTAAGGTGTCACACCATGCGCAGGCTGACTCATCGTGACCGAAGCGCCCGTTATGTCCTGATGGTCTTGTGCCAAATCCCATAAGGATTGCTCGATTTCCTGCTTTAATCCTTGAGGAAGGGAAGGTACTTCCATGTTGAATTCAATGGGTAGATTTGTGGTCATCATGTTATTTCTCACTTCCTCAATCGTCGAGACAGACCCTTTATATTGCCAGTACCAATCAAGACGTTAAACATGCCTTTGAACAGAATTGATAGGGTGCTGATCGTGCATCCCTCATGTCGATTGACGTTTGTTGATTACCTGCCTGCAATAACTCTTCACGCATTTTTTATCCTTGAACAGCGCTATACCTATTGGTGGAAGTAGATTGATCGTTCTCTACGTGGAAGGGATGAACGATCATATCGGCCACCAGAAAGATATCGGCGATTTCTACTGCTTCTCCCATCTCTTTTACCTGCACTGAACCATGACATACATACTAGAGTTATCCACATCATTCTTTTAACCGATTTAGATTCTGCACTCCTTACATGGACTTAATTTATTTCCCCACTCTAACGAATTGAATACCGTGCCCGGGTAGTTCTTGCAAAACGTTCTCTAACGGTAGGCATGGCGTTGTATTTGCGGCGTGCCGATCGGAAAGGACGTCTTTTTTATTCGAGAGAGAGGTCTTGCAAATCGACCGTGGCTGTAGAAGCACGCACACGTTCATTCAACCCACAGCGGGATTAAATTTGAGCTAGACGAAAGAATTCTGGCATTCGATTTGATTAGAACGCAATGACCTGATTCTTCCAAACGGGGCAAAGAGTCACGAGGCCGTAAGAAATTATGCAGTATTGTAAGATTTCGGTTAGAAATCGCACCTACCATTGAAACACTCAATGTTAAATGATGCTGATTACGTGTCATATGGGAGGGAGCGGATATGGATCTCATTGAGTAGAGAGTCAGGATCACATCTCTAGGCGGATACGAGTGAGTCAGATGTCGTTTTGAATAGCTTTTCGTCGATGGGGAGAATGATGAGGTTCTCATGAAAGGGAGTATATTGCTGCAGGAGTCAGATTCAGAACTACGTAAGGCCCTGGCCTTGTACCTGGAAAACCTGGACTGGCGCGTGCTTCAATCGAAGTCGAAGAAATTCGCCGTGCGGCTTTTAGAGAAAGAGAATCCAGTTATTTTGATTACCGAATTGGATCCGGCAAAGTCTAAGCCGGACGATCTCATCAAATGTTTTCGAGGATTGAATCAAGCTCAGACGGTATCGATCCTGATCCTAACTACTTTCGAACATCTGGGAAAAGAGATTGTGCGTCAATATTGTCCCGATGCGATCCTGCATAAACCCTTCGACGTTCGGACCGTAGGCCGAAAAATCGAGCGCTTGTTGGATACGGGCGGCGCTTGATCTACTTTTGCTGTAACGATTACGTTGATCGTGGCGTGATTTTCGCTTCGGTCTCCGATTTCTGAATTTTCTAATACGTATCTAAGATAATGCGGTTAGTATCTAGGTATCGGTGGTTGTTATTTCTACCGGTTGGTGGGCGGAGTGTAAAAACCGCCCACTTGTCATGAAAGTGTGCTCTGGCAGAAAGCGGAGTTGGGAAGGGACGAGGTGATGAAACCACATGGAAGTTCAACATCCACGGCTAAAGAGCCTTTTCGTACTTGTTACGGGAGGGCTGGAAAATCTGTAAGTGGAATATGTGAATTTGGCTGGCGAGGCTGCGGAAAACGAAAATCGTTCGATTAGGGCAAAACGAAAATGGAATACAAAGATTATTACAAGATTCTCGGTGTCAAGAAGGGCGCATCGGAGGATGATATTAAAAAAGCTTTCCGAAAACTGGCGCGCAAACATCACCCGGATGTCAATCCGGGAGACGAATCCGCAGCAGAACGTTTTAAGGAAATCAATGAAGCCTACGAGGTACTTTCCGACCCGGAGAAACGTGAAAAGTATGATCGCTTCGGCTCGCAGTGGAAACAATATCAGCAGTCGGGAGGTCGAGCGGAAGACTTTGACTGGGGTCGCTGGACGGCCCAGCCGGGTGGTCAACGCGTGTACACCCGTCAGGTGAGTCCAGAGGAATTCGAAGGCATGTTCGGCGGTGGATTGGGCGGGTTTTCGGATTTCTTCGAGACTTTGTTCGGCGGTGCGGGTCGTGCTGGATCTGGAAGTTTCAGGCAGCGTGAATACGCTCCCCGGCCGCGTCGAGGGCGGGACGTTGAATACCCTATTCGCATTCAGTTGGAAGAAGCCTTCCGGGGAACGACGCGGATCATCGAGTGGGAAGATGGGCGCAGGATCGAAGCGAAAATCCCACCTGGCGTCCGTACCGGTTCCCGGGTTCGGTTGAGCGGACAAGGCCAACCGGGCGTGAACGGCGCCCAGCCTGGAGATCTTTACGTACGCGTCGAAATCGAACCCCATTCTCGTTTCCAACGTCAGGGGGATGATCTGAAATTGACCGTTCCAGTGGATTTGTATTCGGCTCTTCTTGGCGGCGAGGTGCGTGTTTCAGGAATCGATCGCTCGGTCGATCTGAAGATCCCACCGGAGACTCAGAATGGCAAAGCCTTCCGACTTAAAAATCTAGGTATGCCCAAGCTGCGTAATCCCAAACAACGAGGAGATTTGTATGTGACCATCGAGGTCAAGCTGCCGAAGAACTTGAGTCGCAAGGAAAAAGAGCTTGTTCGTGAGTGGAAGGACATGCGGAAGAGTTAGATACGAGGTTCGAACCACGCCAATTTCAACCAGCAGCAGTGGTCGGCTTGCAAGTCCAGCGGAGGCAGATCGATGAAAAGAGGCGGTAGCAGCGACATACCCGACGAGAAATTTCTTTATTCACAAGAGACGGCAGCCAATATGGCCCACGTGTCGATCGAATTTCTGGTTCAATGCGAGCGGGAAGAGTTGGTTGAACCGCGCAGGAAATCGGGCAATGAGATGGTATTCAATCTCAGCGATGTATCTCGCCTGGCTCGGATTCGAAGGCTGCATGATGATTTAGACCTGGAATTCCCGGCGATTGGCATCGTGCTGCGAATGAGACGGCAAGTGATGAACTTGCTCTGCCAAATGGAAGACATGGAACTGGCGATGGCGGAGCGTGAGGAGGAGTTGTTCGCCGAGATTCGAACGCTGCAACGCCAAATTGCGGAGGATGTCGAGTGACCAACGATTACATGGCTATACTTGCAAACCGAATTCGGATCGGCCGGTGAAATTATAGATAAGTGAATCACGCGAAATTTGTAGAAGATCCGCCGTCTCGGGACGATACAGTCTAGAGGCCATGCACTCTTTCGCTCGTGTGAAGGATTTTCTCTTTCACATCGCCAAATCTCATAATGTAAGCCCAGTAGATTATTGGGATTTTATCTTCTCTTAAACTTCTTTGAATGTTGGATGGGGATAAAATGTAGGGGGTAAAGATGCGTCGCAGTTAATCCGCGATTGCTCGTTCGCTTTATTGGAGGAATCCGTGAGCAAGCAGAAGGTGACACGTCAGATAGCGTTTGAAGGAGAGTCGTCCAGGGACGATAAATTCTTCCAGGGTTATTTCGAATTTTCTCCTATGCCGGGTGCCGTCATCAGTCTCGATGGGGATTGCTTACTCGTCAATCAGGCGTTCAAGATCCATTTCGAGAATTTACAGGACGAAAAGCCCTGCGCCCCGAAGCAGATCATGGATTATTTCGAAGATCAGCAGAAAGCAAAAGTACTTCTCGAGGAAATCGCAGAGAAAAAAGTCGTCCGTCGTCGGGAAGTGGGTATGCTCAATGGACATGGCCGTCACCTGAACATACTTCTCTCCGGCCGTTCCCTGCAATACGATCAGCAGCCCGCCGTCGAATTACTTCTCATGGATATCACGCATCAGAAGCGGATTGAGCGGAAGCTGCGGCATGAAAAATGGCGCCGGAATTCCTTGATTGAAAGCCTCGTCGTTGGGGTGTTTATGGTCAATCCGGATGGAAATCTGTCCGTGACAAACCTGCAATTGTCCAACTTGTTGGGATTTGAGGAAAACAGCATGTTGGGTAAACCATACCAAGCTTTGTTCGGACTGATCTTGGAGCATGCGTTGGAGGCGGAAGTCGTCCAACAAGAACTGAGCGAAGCGGTCATCACAGTGACGGAAAAGCCCATAATCGATATTAAAACCGATGGAGACACCCCCAGGTATTTCGAATTGAGTTTCTTTCCGATCTGGGATGAGGAAGGCAACACCATGGGTTGGGGAGGCGTGCTGCAGGATGTGACCGACGAGCGGGAGCGCACGCTTTGGAAATTGGAGCTGCTATCTATTCTGGCGCACGATATCCGTGCTCCCTTGGCGACGCTCAAAGGACAAGTAACCGCGCTGTTAGCAAATTTCCAGCTTTGGGGGGAAGAAATGGTCGAGGACTTCCTGGATGGGATTAATCGCAGTACGGATAAATTGATTCACCAAATCGACCGCAGCCTGGCGCTCACACGAGTGGAAACCGGCCGGTTGGGGCTGCGTCCCGAGTCGTGCACGGCGGCGTCGATCATCCGGAGCACATTGGATCGAGTGGAGGGGATCTTAACGCAGCACAATGTAGAAGTGGATATGCCTGATGACCTTCCCAATCTGCGCGCCGATCCTGCGAGGGTAGAAGAGGTGCTTATCAATTTGCTCGAGAATGCGGTACGCTATGCTCCCCCTGATTCTCCCATTCACATACAAGTACAACCGTCTGCGAACATGATGCGGTTTGTGGTTCGAGATCACGGTCCGGGCGTACCGGCGGAAAAGCGAAAGCAGATCTTTGATAAATACGTCGGCGAAGGCTCAGAGAGAAAAAGTGGCGGACTCGGACTCTATATTTGTCGAAGCATCGTGGAGGGCCACGGCGGAAAAATGTGGGTCGAAGCGCCACCGGCCGATGAGGGACCGGGGGCATGTTTTGTCTTCACACTTCCGGTTATGCCGGATATCGAAGTGAGTCCGAAGACGCACGATGATAAGAAGCCACTCATGAAAATTGAATCCGACGCTGGGATGAACGTCCTCGTCGTCGAAGACGAACCGGATTTTCAGGTTCTCCTGCGTACGATTTTGGATGAAGCGGGGTTTCAAGTGGAAGTGGCGCCGGATGGCAAGACGGCTCTGGACATCGTTCAAGTCTCCCCTCCCGATTTAATCTTATTGGACTGGATGTTGCCGGGAATGGATGGCCTAAACGTATGCCGCAACATCCGCCGTTGGACGCGGGCTCCGATCATCATGGTGACCTCCAAAACTTCCCAGGAGGACTTGATCCGGGCACTCGATGCGGGTGCCGACGACTACGTCACCAAACCTTTCCGGACACCGGAACTGTTGGCGCGCATTCATTCCGTCGCCCGCCGAAGGGAGAACTGGGCGGAAGAGGAGCCGGATCGGTTTAGCGAGGGTGGCCTGACCGTAGATTATGAGACCAAGGAGGCATGGGTGCGCGGGGCGAAATTAGAACTGACGCCGACCGAACTGGATTTGCTCATTTACATGACGCGCAATCGGGGCCAAGTTCTCACCTATGATCTCTTACTGGAACATCTCTACGGAACGGAAAAAGACGCCAGCCCGCATAATCTGTTCGTTCACGTCAGTCGATTAAGGAAGAAGATCGAAGCCGATCCGGACGATCCTCAATTTATCGTAACCCGCTGGGGTTTGGGATATGTATTCATGCCGAATTGAGTAAGTCGGTCCCATCGGGTTTGTTGCAGGCTTGTGAGTTCGTCTCACATGGTTGCTAAGCGATATCCCCTCTCCTGGCAATTCCCATAATCTCCGTCAACGGGATGCGAATAACGAAATAGCACTGTTCCCAGAGTGACTATAGACCGAGAAAGTTAAAGGTTAGTACGAGCTTGGATCTGTGGTGAATCTGCGTTCTGGTGGGGCACGATGTGAAGTAAGCTGCTGGTCAGACTAGCGCTACTACTTCGTAACTTCGAGCCGGCGATCGTGCGAGCGTCGAAGGAGGTTGTGCATGAGCCGTGAGCTGGACCTTGGATGATGGATACAGATTTGAGATGTGGGGAGATGTTTGCCGGTGCCTTTGAGTATATGTACAAGGTGGACGGTAATGCGAAGGAAGATTTTCGAGAGACTCTCGCAAGAAACGCGAATGGGAATGAGAGAGAAAGTTAATAAGCGCTTTGTATAGTAATAAATGAAAGAGAGGAAAAGATTAGATAGTCAGCTTAAACACGGTTTTCTGGATTTATAAAGCTGCGATATGGTTCATGATGAGGAGGTGTTTCAGATGGAAACGAATCATCGAAATGGAAAATTTGGCGCGTTTCTCTTCGGAACGATCGTCGGAGGATTGATCGCTACAACTACTGCATTGCTGTTCGCTCCGCAATCGGGTGAAGAGACGCAGCAGCAGATCAAGGATCGAGCGGCAGCCTTACGAACTGAGGCCGAGGGGAGAATCGAGCAAGGCAGGCAGTCAGCAGAAGCCGCGGTCAAAAAGGCGCGTTCGTCCGTAGCAGATTGGCTGGAGGAAGGCGCTAAGGTGATCGATCAGCGAGCGGAAGAAATTCGAGCCGAGGGTTAATTCGCACCTGTTAAATAGTGAAAACTGGCAATCCCTGGGACGCAATCCGATTCCAGGGATTGCGGTTCAAGTTGGCGAGATATAAGGGTGCAGAAAATCGGGTGGTATCATGTGTTTGAACGACGATAACAAATAAGAAAGGAGATCACTTGCTGAACACGATGAATTTACAGGATGAAGAAGAATTGGAGGAGACGAGCGCAGAAAAATTTGAGGCACTGCTGGATGAATTCGAACAAGAACAGCCGCGTCGTGGGAAAGTCGTCGAGGGTGAAATCTTAAAGATCGACGAGGATCGTATATTTCTAGATGTCGGAGCGAAGCAGGATGCCATCGTGCCGCGCAGGGATTTGGAGAGATTACGCGAGTCGGATTTGGAAGAGATCGAAGAGGGGGATCGAATAACCGTGAGTATTTTAAGAACCCCCAATCGTTTCACAAGTAAATTGCTCGTTTCGATCAGTCGAGGACTGCAATCGGCAGATTGGGTTCGAGCACGAAGAATGCTAGCCAATAAGAAAGCCGTCGAAGTCAAGGTCGTCGGTGTGAATAAAGGCGGCCTGGTCGTTCGTTTTGGTCGACTGCGAGGTTTTGTCCCCAACTCGCATATTCCCGGGATCGGTCACTCTGCGAGCAAAACGCAGAGAATGGCAATCAAACAGGACATGGTCGGGACCAAGCTGTTGGTGAAAGCTCTGGAAGTCGACCGCAATCAAAATCAACTTGTTTTTTCTGCAAGTAAAGCAAATTCAGAACAAATCCGACGAATTTTGGAACAACTTGAAGTCGGACAAACGATTAACGGCACGGTCACCAATATCGTAGACTTCGGCGCTTTTGTCGATCTGGGAGGCGTAGATGGCTTGATTCATATTTCCGAACTCGCATGGCACCACGTTGAGCACCCGTCGGACGTACTCCAGGAAGGTGAAGAGGTTGAAGTCCGTGTATTAGATGTTGATGTTGATCGGGAACGGATTGGGTTGAGTCGCAAGGTGCTCTTCCCCAGTCCTTGGGAGTCTGTGGAAGAGCGTTATGCTGCAGGTGATCTGGCAGAGGTCACCGTTCGAAGTGTGAAGGATTTCGGAGCCTTCGCCGAATTGCCGGACGGGGTTCAAGGGCTGATTCATAAAAGCGAATTGGGAATCACAGGATCCGCGTCTCCGAAAGATATCTTGCGCCCAGGGGAAAAGGCGATCGTGCGAATCATTGAGATCGAGAGCAAGAAACAGCAGATTAGTTTCAGCCTGCGTCAGGTCAGCTACGACGAACAGATGGCCTGGATGCATGAGAGACGGGAAGAAAGTGTGGAATCCGAAATCGTTGATTCTGCATAGTCTGCCTCAATTCATTCGTAGTGATGAAATCACAAAGGCTGTCTGAAACAAGGCGGCCTTTATTCTGTAATTTTCGTGCCGGAAAGTCCCCGTCATTTTGCACGTGACTATCGAATGTAAACGCGAATTGATCGGCATTCGAGATCGTGTTGGATGCATGATTTCTCTGCCCGCTCATTCGTAGTCTCTATACATTATTCGTGCGGAGGATCTTTTTGGCTTTGGACATATCTTGTGGATAGGATAAAGAGCTGAAGATTGATTCGTGAGCGAAAGAAACTTGAGAGAATTCACGACCAATCGTGAGGGATGCTTGACGCACGCATGATAGTTAACGATCGAGACAATCATGAATGACGTTCACATTGGGACTTCGGGTTGGAATTACAAGCATTGGCAGCCGCTTTTCTATCCGCAGGATTTGATCCAGAGCGAATGGTTTGGCTTCTACCAGCGGCATTTCGATACGGTCGAGATCAATTATACTTTTTACCGCTTGCCCGAGAAAAATACATTTCGCAGTTGGAGGGAGCAAGCCCCAGACAGCTTTATCTATGCCGTGAAGGCCAATCGTTACATCACGCATATGAAAAAGCTGAAAGAATGTTCTTCTGCGCTCGAGAATTTTTTCGAGAGAGTGCTGCTATTGCAGGAGAATCTGGGGCCAATACTGTGGCAGCTACCGCCACGGTGGCATGCCAACCTCGAACGTTTGGAAGCTTTCGTGGAATTGCTTCCAAAGGAACTGCGCCATGTCTTCGAGTTTCGGGATGCGGACTGGTTTCGAGAGCAGACGCGAACCATTCTGGAGCGGCACGGCATGATCTTCTGCATCCACGATAAAAAAGGCGTCGATTGCCCGCAGTGGGTAACAGCCGAAAGCGTGTATCTCCGTTTCCATGGCAGTGAGGGGAATTATGGCGGCAAGTATGGACTTGAGAAGGTGCGCCCCTGGGTTGAACGTATTCACGCCTGGTTGGATGAAGGGCGTTCGGTTTACGCCTACTTCAACAACGACGTCTCGGGTTATGCACTGGAAGATGCGAGGACGTTAATAGAATTTTTGAAATCATGAGCGAGATATCTGTCCGTTCTCGGCAATCCACGTCCGACCTATCCGGAAGGAATGAACCCTTGAGTACCGCTTCGGGTTACTGCCTCTTCATGCGCATTGGGGTCTCGCATTCCAATTCATGACCTACAGATCTTTTAAAGACCTTCGGATCGATTTCAGGGATTGGGCATGGTCGGCAATGTCTCGCCACGGATCGGATTTCTGCCCCAAACGCCGGAAGATGTTCTGCAGACAATACATCTGTGCCGTCAGATTCTGACCTTGCAGCTCATCCCAATCCAGTGGGGTGGCCACTGGGGCGCCGGGAAGCGCCCGAAGTGCGTACGGCGTCACGGCGGTCTGGGCATAAGCGTTGCGCATGGTGTCCAGGAACAGGCGGCCGTCTCGTTTCGCCTTGCGAACTTCGGTAGTCAACCGATGCGGATATCGCTGGGCCAGCAGATGCGCGATTCCCTCCGCTGTCTCGCGGACATTGTCAAAGGGCTGCCTCCGCTCGAGCGGCATGAGGACGTGAAGACCTCGGGACCCGGTCGTCATGACGTAACTGGATATCACGTTTTCCTTAAAGAATTCGTGTAAACGTAGCGCATCGAATCGCACCGGTTCGAAATCATCCCGCGGTGGATCAAGATCGAAGATCATTACATCCGAACGATCGAGTTGGTCCGCGCGACTCAACCAGCGATGCACGGTGATGCAGCCCAGGTTGGCCAGATACAGCAGCGTCGCTGTCTTTTGGCACATCACCTGTTCTTGCTCGCGTTCTTCTTCCTTGAGTTCGACGGTGACCCGATCGATCCAATCCGGGAAATACTCCGGGATCTCCTTCTGGTAAAAGCCCTCCGCATCGATTCCGTCCGGGAAACGCTGCATGCTGATCGGCCGATGATCGAGATGGGGGAGAATGGTTTCGGAAATTTTCTGATAATACCGGGCGAGGTCCCCTTTCGTGATTCCATCCCGGGGGAACAACACCTTATCCGGGTGGGAGATTTCAACTTCCAGGCCGTTGGCCGAAATCATGGCACTCATGATTGCGGCACCTCCTTACGGACGGAGTGGGGGTCTTTATCTTCCCGCAACCCCAGGAAACGCGGCTGCCTCAATCTTCCGTAATCCGTCCACTCCTCGAATCCCACCTGCGCGACGAGTTCAGCCCTGACCCAATGGACGTTTTTCTCTGAAATATGCGCATCGATTGGAAACGGCGCTTCATCTGTCAATAAATCCTCCAACTTCCTATTCATCCTGTGTAAGGTTTTTTCGTCGAAACCCGTGCCGACCTTGCCGGCGTACTGCAGCCGCCCGTTTTTATAGTAACCGACGAGCAGCGCGCCGAATCCGATGCGTTCGCCCTGCGGGTCTGTGAAACCTCCGACCACAAATTCCTGCTCCTGCACGCACTTGAATTTGAGCCAATGTCTGGAGCGGCTATGTTGATACGGACTTTCGGCGTCTTTGGCGATGATCCCCTCCCACCCATTTTTACAAGCCTCATGAAAATATTTCTCTCCGTATTGATTTCGATGCGGCGTATATCTCAACCGATCCTGGTAGCTGATGACGGATTTGAGGATCGATTTACGCTTGCGCTGGGGGATCTGCGTCAGGTCGTATCCATCCAGGTAGAGAATGTCGAAGAGATAGTAATACACCTCGACGTCGCTATCTCTCGCTTGCTCAGGATCCTGAGTGTGCATTCGGTTCTGAAGTCGGGAAAAACTGGTGACGTTTCCTTCGAAGGCCACCACCTCACCGTCCACGATGATCGCACCGGGTTGATTTTGAGCCATCACTTCCACGAGATCGGGGTAATGAACGTTCAATGTTTTCTGGTTGCGCGAGAGCAGCTTGATTTTGTCTCCTTTTTTATACGTCAGACAGCGTTCCCCGTCGATTTTCCGCTCGTAAATCCAATCTGGATCGGAGAACGGTTCGTCGGTCAGCGTGGCCAACATGGGATCCATCCAATTCGGCATGCTCCTTTTCTGTATTCGCCCCTGGATTTCTTTTGGTAGTTTCTTTAATGTTTCGTGCATGATTTCTTATCGTTTTCTTCCCTGCGAATTAACTTTCATTTAGGTGCGAATGGGTTATTTCCTTGAAAAGTCGTTGCACTTAATTGTCGTTTCGGATTTCTTCCATGCTGCGTCCGCTGAGGACGGATTTGTTCTCGGTGCTGGTGGGATTGCGCCGCGCGTCGGCTTCTTCGTCTTTCATCTTAATCAACAGCCAGCGCGCATCGTCGCCATTTCCGGTGCGGATCAAGGCATATCCCCCTTGAAGCTTCTCACCCTGCAGCCAGATTTCCACTTTTCCTTGTTCGATGGCTTCGGCCATCGAGACGCCATCGCCTTCCTTTTCCGCTCGTAAATTTCGGTAGGGACCCGTATCCCACACCATGACGGTGCCTCCGCCGTATTCGTCCTCCGGTATGACTCCTTCGAAATCGGCATACTCCAGTGGATGATCTTCGGTCGGCACGGCCAGACGCTTTACAGAAGGATCGGTGGAAGGTCCTTTCGGTACCGCCCAGGATTTCAGCACGGGTCCTACTTCCAGCCGAAAATCGTAATGTAGGCTGCTGGCGTCGTGCTTCTGGATCACGAAGAGCGGTTTTTTCGACGGCTTTCTCGTGCTCCCCTGAGGTTCCGAGGTGCGTTGGAAATCGCGCTTCTGCTTGTATTCTTTTAGCATATCATCGCTCTTTACCACGTCTATTCCTTTCCCATTTCAAATCGATTGACAGTTCGGACAGTAGTAGGCGGACCGTCCGGAGACTTGTATGTTTTTCACTTCGCCGCCGCACTGCGGGCAGTGTCCGCCCTCATGACGCTGCGGTATGAGCCAGGAGTTCGGGAAGCGATCCGGGTCGGCGCCTCGCTCGATGGCCGTCCGCAGTACATGCCTGGTTTTGGTGAAGATCTCTTTCAAGACCCCGTCGTCGAGTTCGTCGATCGGTTTTTTCGGATGGACTTCGGCTTGATATAGAATTTCGTCGGAATACACGTTTCCGATGCCTGCCATGATCTTCTGATTCATCAATACAGCTTTAACCATTCCCTTGCGTCCGTTGAGCACGTGCTGAAAGGTTTCGAAATCGGAAATTCCCTTTAGCACGTCTGGTCCCAATTCCTTTTCCCGAACGAAGGCTTTGACGCTGGGTACGCATTGAACTGCGCCGAGTTTACGGGGCATGATCAGCGCGAGGTGGTAGTCGTTGGTAAATTCGATCAAGAATCTGGTGTATTCGGGTTCGTGGGCCTGTTCTTTGTAATACTTCAAGCTTCCCGTCATGCCAAAATGCAGCGCCAGGAAGTGCCCGTTGTCCAATGCGGCGAAGATGTACTTCCCGTGGTGTTTCGTCGAATCGAAGGCGTGTCCTTCCAGACATTGTTTCGTGGACCGGGGAGTCGCCTCGAGTATGTATGTGCTGCGTGGATCGACGCTGCGGATCTTCTGGTGCAGCGCAGTGGCGTCCATGTAGCGACGAAAAATTTCAACCTCCGGTAATTCGGGCACACGTTTATCCTTCTCGATTACGTCGCTCCGGCATACGGCTCACGCCGTACTGCGGAAGAAATCCATATAAGAAACGGTACAGCGGTGAGAATGATCCAACGTCTCAATCCCATTAAATGTAGTAAGCCGTTATCCCTGGAAGCTTGAAAACAAACTTCAATCCGTTCTGGCAAACAGCTTGCTGGACCGGGTCGTGTCGTTGGAACATACAAGATGTACCTCAGGAAGAGTACAGCAGGAAACCTTACGGGCGCGGCGCCAGCACGACGTCGATTTCCATTTCGTTGCCACCGCGCAGGACGGTCAACTTCACCTCGTCCCCGGGTTGTTTGTATGCAATCTCCACCAACAGGTCGCTGAAGTTGTTCACCGCTTTTCCGTCGACCGCAGTGACGACGTCTCCCCCGACGGGAATGTCCAGCGAATCAATCGACTTGGTTCCCGTGCTTCCCTGAAGACCCGCTTCCGCTGCCGGTCCCGCAGGATCGACGTCGGTAATGTAAGCTCCCAACTGCGCCTCGATGTTGTTGGCCTCACGCAGCACAAGCGAAAGATCCGCTCCCGTTACACCCAGCCACGGCCAGACGTATTCATTGTTTTCGATCAACGAAGGCGCCACGAGTCGGACGATGTTCGATGGGATCGCAAAACCAACGCCTGCGTTGGCGCTAATCCCTCCTGTGGCGATCTGGGCGTTGACTCCAATGATTTGACCCTCGAGATTGAGCAACGGACCTCCCGAATTGCCCGGGTTGATTGCAGCGTCGGTCTGGATGGCCTGCGGGATCGAAAATGGAGTGGATCCGGCGCTTATGGTGCGGCCTACCGCACTGACGATGCCTGTGGTCATGCTGCTTTGCTGCCCGAACGGGTTGCCAATGGCGACGACCCATTCCCCAACTTCCACGGCATCCGAATCGCCCAACGCAAGTGGGATCACGCCTTCCGGCAGGTGATCGGCTTGGATCACCGCAAGGTCGCTATAGGGGTCGGTACCGACAGTTTCAGCTGCAATTTCAATCCCGTTGTAGAAAATGACGGAAATCGTGTTCGCCGAAGCGACGACATGATTGTTGGTGATGATGTGTCCCGTATCGTCGAGTACGAAGCCCGATCCGGCACCCTCTTCGATGGTCCCTCCCTGCGTAATAAAGACCCTGATGTTCACAACACCCGACCCGAAGGCATCGTAAAATCCCACCAACGAAGGCAATCCCGAATTGGATTGGAACGTGGGTTCCTGCGTGACGGGCATTTCCGTGAACGTAGGCGCGACGATGGGGACAGCTTGTTGGGTCGATTTCGGGGTTGTTCCTTGTAGCTGTTCAACGACGCGGTTATAAATCGTGGGTCCCACCGTAAACGGCACGGCGATCGCAACAACAAGAAGAAGTATGCAGCCACAACCTAAAGTTGCGACGAGTGCAAATCTCCTGTTTCCGGAATTTGATTGATTTTGATCGTACATGTTTCGCCTCCCTATGAGCTTTATATCTTCAATTCAATTTTTGACTCGTTAGGTTATAAGTTCACTACCGCCGCATCTAAAAAGGAAGGCAGCGCCGGTTTCCGATGAATTCCAGACTCACTCTCACGCGTGAGGTTTTCATTCGGTGTGCTGTCAAGCACCGAATTTTTCCAGACGCAGCGCATTTGCCATTGCCAGTGGAAGCAGATCGGTTGCCGGGAAACGAGGTCCCAAACCACCCTGCATGCAGGCGCGTTCTCCAAATTGTCCGACGTTGTCCTGGCGACAGTGCTTCGACCATAAAAGCGTCGGGACCGGATGCCAGCTGTGATGCTTCAGCAGGGCGGGGGTTGAATGATCGCCGGTAACGATCAGCACATCCGGTTCGAGCTCGATCAGACTGGGAACCTGCTGGTCGACTTCCTCGATCAAGGACACCTTGCGTTCGAAATCGCCGTCCTCGCCGGCGCTGTCGGTGTGTTTGACGTGTACGTAGAAGAAATCGAAATCCCGCCAGCGGTCGCGCACGACTTGAAATTCCCTTTCCACACCGTCGACCGCCTGGAGGGCTTCCATGCCCACCAGTTTGGCCACCCCGCGATACATGGGATAACCGGCGATGGCGGCGGCTCGCAGGCCGTAGATTTGCTCGAATGAAGGCCAATCGGGTTTCTTTGCAAATCCTCGCAGCAGCAGCATGTTGGCCGGATGATGTCCAGCCAGAATCGCCCCGGCTTGCTCCAGAAAATTCTGTACGAGACTGGCTGTTTTCCGTGACTCCGTCGTGAGCGCTTTCGGGTCGAGCGGCTTTACACCAACCTCCTCTGGATCGGTGTCTGCGAGGTCGGCTTCCAAATCCTTTCCGCGCAAGACCAAGACGATACGATGCTCTTTCACGGTCTCTACGAAGAGTTCAACACCCGGTAGTTTGATGTCACGCAGCAAGGCGCAGAGTTCCTGGTTTTTCTCCGTGGCGATTCGTCCGGCGCGGCGGTCTTTCACAAGACCGTTTTCGTCGATGCTGCAGAAGTTGCCGCGGGCAGCCACGTCCGAATTTCTGAGGTCGAAATCGATGCCCAATGCCGAGAGTACGCCCCTGCCAACTTGGTAGCGAAAAGGATCGTAGCCGAACAGGCCAAGATGGGAAGGTCCGCTTCCGGGCGTTATGCCTGGTCTGACGGGGACTTGCAGACCACACAGGCCGTGCTTGGCGAGATTGTCTAAGTTCGGCGTGCGTGCTTTTTCCAACTCTGTCGCTCCGCCGGGCTGAATGGGTAGACCGCCCAAACCATCCATCACCAGCAGGATGATTTTGGTATCTTCGTGCTTTTTCAACCCTCGAATAAAATCAAAATCCATCATTGTTTGAGCCTCCTGGATGATTCCCATCCCGACAAGCATTGCCAGGATCCGCCGCACCCTGATTTCCTTTGTCAGCGAACGATTTCGGACTCTTCAACGGTCCGCCGGATTGGATTTGTAGTACGGATTATGGTTTGCCCGAGCGATCGATCGAATGGAATGTCTTGGACCCATCGCTCGGGACGATTTCTCGGTGGACGTTCCGTCAATTTCTTTTGTTAAATCCTGGCTCCATCTTTGTGCAGTTGGAGCCATCTTATGATGTCCCTGCGGCGTAGCAAACCGATCATCTGTGTGCCCTGTAATACAGGCAATTGACGGATTTCCTGTTCCTGGAGTTTGGACAACGCATCCGCAACGTCATCCTTCGCCGATACGGCGACAAGTTCATCCTTTGGCGTCATGATATCTGCAACCGTTTTGGAATCCCACATTTCGCGCGGTACGCTGCGAACGTCATCCAGCGTAACCAGGCCGAGGAGGGTTTCTCCATCAAGTACGGGGAAAGCGTGATCGTCGCTCTTCATGATGTGGTCGTGAACGAGGGTACTGATAGAAATGTCTCTTGCTACCGAGGGCGCGTCGTCGCGCATGATACTCGTGACGCGTACGTCCTCCAGAATATCCTGAATGAGGATCTGCTCGTAGCTGTTCACCGCAGCGCTATGCAAGAACCAGCCAATGAAGGCAAGCCACAATCCGCTGATGAATCCGGACCCCAACAAGGGAATTTGCAATCCAAAGATCATGGCGAACCCGCCTGCGATCATCAGCCAGGCAATCAGTTGTCCGAGATAGGAAGCCCAACGAGTCGCTTTGCGCAAGTTATCGGTTATCGCCCAGAGGATGGAGCGCACGAGACGGCCGCCATCCAAGGGGAAACCCGGCACCAGGTTGAACAATCCCAATACAACGTTGATCGGTCCGAGCCAGAGTAGCAGGGTCGGAATGGGTCCGAGCTGGCTGATGTAGTTCAGGTTTGTGTTGCTCGAGGAGAGTAACGTTTGCAGGGGTACGCCTGCGATTAAAACGAACAGTATTCCGAGCACGATGCTCGTGATTGGTCCTACGATGGTCAGCAAGAACTCGGATGTAGGATTTGGGGGTTCACGCTGTATGTTGGACACGCCACCGAAGAGGAAGAGCGTGATACTTCGGACGGGAACCCCCTGGCTGCGAGCGACGAGCGAGTGTGCAAGCTCATGCGCAAGTACGGAGGCAAAGAACACCACCGCGGCTGCGATCGCCGTACCCCAGCGCAGACCGACGCTCCAATTCTGATGGATACTGCCGAAGCCCGATGCCAGATTCCAGGTGATGAGGAAAAAGATGAGCATCAAACTCCAATCGATGCGTATTTCTATGCCGAAGAACCGGCCAAGACGAAAGCCACTTTTCATGATCGTATTCCTTTCAGTTTTTTTCCATCCCAAGGCAAAATGTATTTCTACTCCGTGAAGGATGGCGCAAACTCTATGTTGATCTTTTTTCACGAGTATGTTACTGGGGTGAGGTTACGATTCTGTATCGTCTACAATTAAATCTTTCCAAATTCTATCCGCCTGCATTGCCATATCTTCGTGCTCCACTTGAGTTGGGCTATTGCTCCGCGGGTCAGTATTGTGTTTTGATGACAGCTTTCGACGACCCATTCCAGGCACATTGGCTTCAAATCGATAGCACATCGAAACAAATTTCTCCCCTTTGTGAGCGTTTCTTGATACATAGATGGGATAAATAATGCTAGCTGTGGAGTGATCCATGAGCACTTAAGATATTTGTGTTGATATGGAAGGAGGTTCTCAATGAGAATCGACAAAGGTGAGAAGGTTTTCACTGCGGAAGGTGACATTGTTGGCGAGGTGGAGCGCGTCGTGCTTGATCCCAAAACAAAAGAAGTTACGCATATTGTGGTCGGTGAAGGCGGATTGTTCGAAGAGGAGCGAGTAGTTCCGATTAATATCGTGGAATCCAGTCGCGATGAAAGGATGATGTTGCGGGAAACGCCGGTGGATTTCGATGCTTTTCCCGTCTTTGAAGAAATCCGTTACACCCCTTTGAATGAGAAAGATCGGATGATAATGATCGGTCCGCTTCAGAAAATCCGCGAGAATTATTCTCATTTTCAATATCCACCACTCACTGGAATGAGTATGAGCGATCAAGGCGCATTTCGAAACGCCCAGATTAAAGAGACCGTTGAAAACATCCCCACAGGGACGTTGGCGTTGCGAGAAGGTGCAATCGTTAGAGACGTGGATGGGAAGCGTTTCGGGCGAGTAGAGCGAATTCTTACGGAAGCGGAAGATGATCAGATAACGTACTTCGTCGTGTCCAGAGGAGTGGTTTTCAAGAAGAAGGTCCTTGTTCCCTATGAATGGGTGATGAGCATCACGGAGGATGAGATCCGCCTGGCGATGGGACCGACTATCCTCAACAGTCTACCCACATTCAGACCGAATGGATCATCGAGTTAACTTGTTCTGGCACTCGTCCTACATGCGAAGTAGGGTAAAAATCCGACGGGTTTCCTGAAATTTGAGACCTCATGAGGGGAGGTATGGGCTTGTCGCTGCGTGGTATGCCGCGGAGTGATGAGCCTGCTGCCTCGAACATGGAGGCACAACAGAATTCCGGGAGATCGATAGAATTTATTGAGATTTCATAGGCCGCTGCAACCCGTTGTTGATAATTCCATCCTATTCTTAAGTTAATAAGATAAATAATTCGTTCACGGTCCTCCACTCGAATAGGGTGGGTTAGGCGACATGGATGAAGTAATCGGGAGGTTTGAATAAAAATGTCAAAAATAATTGGAATTGATTTGGGAACGACGAACAGTGCTGCAGCCGTCATGGAAGGTGGCGAAGCGGTGGTCATTCCCACCGCCGAGGGTGGAAGGCTGTGTCCCTCCGTCGTGGCGTTTACCAAGGAAGGTGAACGCCTCGTCGGTCAGACCGCCAAACGACAGGCAGTGGTGAATTCGGACAACACCGTGTATTCCATCAAGCGTTTCATCGGACGCCGTTTCGATGAGACCAAGATCGAACGTGAGATGGTCTCCTATGAAGTCGTCAAGGGGCCAAGCGATGACGTGCGGGTGAAGATCCCGATCAAGGGAGAGAATTACACACCGCAGGAAATCTCGGCCATGATTCTGGCCAAGCTGAAGAAAGACGCCGAGGCCTACCTCGGAGAGCCGATAAATCGAGCCGTGATCACTGTTCCGGCGTATTTCAACGACTCGCAGCGTCAGGCAACCAAGGACGCCGGCAAAATCGCCGGCCTGGAAGTTGAACGGATCATCAACGAGCCGACCGCCGCAGCCCTTGCGTACGGCTTGGATAAGGAAGAGGACGAAGTCATTCTCGTCTTCGATCTGGGCGGCGGTACGTTCGACGTCAGCTTATTGGAAGTTGGAGACAACATCGTTCAAGTGGAAGCCACGAACGGCGATACGCACCTGGGTGGGGATGACTGGGATCAACGTCTCTTGAATTGGATCGCCGACGAATATATGCGCGAACAGGGGATCAACCTGCGGGAGGACAAGCAGGCGCTGCAGCGGTTGCGAGAAGCGGCTGAAAACGCCAAGGTGGAGTTGTCCAGTCGTACGGAAACGGAAATCAATCTGCCGTTTATCACGGCCGACGCTTCTGGACCGAAACATCTACAGATGAAAATAACACGAGCGAAATTCGAGCAGCTCACGGAGGATTTACTCGAACGTGTCAAGGGCCCATTCGAAGCCGTTCTCAAGGACGGCGGTGTCGACATTTCTGAGGTGGACGAGGTTGTACTCGTTGGCGGCGCAACGCGAATGCCGATGGTGCAAAACCTGGTGCGGGAACGCACCGGAAGGGAGCCTCACAAGGGCGTCAATCCCGATGAGGTGGTCGCTGTTGGCGCCGCAATTCAGGCCGGCGTATTGGGCGGCGAGGTGAGCGATGTGCTCCTTTTAGACGTCACTCCACTTTCCCTGGGCGTCGAAACGCTCGGTGGTGTGATGACGACTTTAATCGAACGCAATACGACCATTCCGGTCCGCAAGACGGAAACCTTTTCGACGGCGGAAGACAACCAGACCGCCGTGGACATCCATGTGCTGCAGGGTGAGCGTCCGATGGCAAAAGACAACATGACCTTGGGCAACTTCCGTCTGGAAGGAATCCCACCCGCACCACGAGGGATGCCGCAAGTCGAAGTGAGTTTCGATATCGATGCCAACGGCATTTTGGACGTGACCGCGAAAGACAAGGCCACGGGCAAGGAGCAGTCTGTGCGCATCACGGCCACGACCAATTTGAGCGACACAGATATCGAGAGCATGGTGAAGGCCGCCAAGCAGCATGAAGCGGAAGATCGCGGGCAGCAAGAACTCGCCCAGGCACGAAACGCTGGCGATACGATGGCCTACCAGGCGGAAAAAGCCTTGCGCGAATTGGGTGACAAAGTTCCCGCCAATGACCATAAACAGATTGAGGAAAAAATCAAGCAGCTTCGTTCTGCACTCGAAAGTGATGACTTGAATCAGATCAAGCGTCTTGCCGAAGAAGTGCAGCAGGCCAGCTATGCGTTGAGTCAACAGCTGTATCAGACCCAATCGCAGCCGCAGACAGGTTCTTCAGAAGCCCAACAAGGCCCGGAAGATGAAGGTGTTGTCGAAGGGGAGTTTAAAGAAATATAACGATTTTTTTAGTGGAGGATTTGATCGTACACGGATTTGTGTTTTCAAAAGACGTCGAACATCTACTGTAGGTGGATGCGTTGTCCGCCCACAGAACATAGGAGTGAGCTACATGAAACGAATAGAAAGGCGGGGTGACGAAAAACCGCCCGGGAAATCCAACGGAAAGTCCATCGATCGCTTATCTGCGGAGGATCCGTTTTTGCAGGTGTCAGATCGAGATGTGAACGAACGATCCGAACCCGAAGGGAATGTACGGCTGGCGGAGGATGTCGACGAATGGAAAGACAAGTACCTGCGTTTGTTCGCAGATCTGGAAAATACCAAGAAGAGACTTTCGAAAAGATTCGATATCGACCTGGAGGAAGCGATCCGCTCCATCCTGCTCGATTTGCTTCCCGTGGCCGACGACCTTGAACGGATCATCCTCTATGCGGGCAAGATCGAGGATCAAGAACTCGAACGAGGATTGGAAATCACATTCAAATCGTTTCTCCGTGCGATGGAGAAACACGGCGTATATCCCTTGAAAGCAAAAGGTGAGCCGTTTGACCCCGCTCTTCACGAAGCGATAGGTGCGATGCCAACCCATCATCATGAGTCGGGTACGATATTGAAGGTCGAACAAACGGGATATCTTATGGACGGTAAAGTCCTGCGTCCTGCAAAAGTCATTATCGCCAAGGGGGAATAACACGCGTAGCGGTAAGAATCTGAATCATGAATTCATCTTGTAGGATGGGAAATTGGAGGAATTGAGAGCGATCGGTAAGGTTTACGATCTATAACGGTAGCCTTCTGTGAGCTATACGACGCACAATATGCATACCACGAGGTGAAAAGACTTAGTAAGGAGGAACACGATGGATCATGTAGAACGAAAGACATTTTTCAGCGGTCTGCTGATCGGCGCTTTGGCCGGAGCGATCGTTTCTGGAATTTCGGCTTTACTACTGGCTCCCCATTCCGGGAAAACCACGCGCAAGTTGATCCGCACGAAGAGTGAGGCTTTGAGATCGGATGCAGAACATCGGGTTATAGATGCCATCCAGGACGTTGAAGATTCACTTGATCGAGCCAACGAAGCCTTTACCAACTGGATCGATAAAGGAAATCAGGCGGTTAAAACGCTGAGAAAGCCTTCCGCGATGGCAGGACGAGTGGTGGAGAAGGTATTGGAGAAGTAATTCCGGCAAGAACCAGATCGGATGTTGATGTATGTATGAGTATCGGTATTTAATTGTCGGTGGTGGGATAGCCGCGGACGCGGCTGCAAAAGGGATTCGCGACCGCGACGGTAATTCAACTATTGGCTTGATCAGCAAGGAAAGCGATCCGCCGTACGACCGTCCGCCGCTGACGAAAGGGTTATGGAAAGGCGAAGACCTCGATAGCATCTGGCGCAACACAGCCGAGAAGGGTGTCGATCTGCATCTCGGCCGCGTGGCCACTCGCCTCGAACCGGACCAGCATCGAGTCATCGACGATACGGGGAACGAGTATCACTACCGGAAGTTATTGTTAGCGACGGGTGGGCAGCCTAGGCGATTGGCGTTTGGTGGACAGGACGTGATTTACTACCGCTATGCTGAAGATTTCAGACATCTTCAGAGGTTGACGCAATCGCATTCCAGGTTTGCCGTGATTGGAGGCGGTTTTATTGGTTCTGAGATCGCGGCCGCCCTGGCGATGAACGGGAAACAGGTCACGCAGTTGTTTCCCGATATTGGAATCGGCGGTATGCATTTCCCCCCGGATTTGGCCCAGCATCTGAACGAGTACTATCGGGAGAAAGGCGTGCAGGTGTTGGAAGGCCAGTTGGTTGAGGGGATCGATCGGGATGACGATCAGTTGGTTTTACACACCGATCGGGGTGAGGATTTAACGACCACGTCGGTCCTTGTGGGGATCGGAATCGTGCCCAACACGAAGATTGCAGAGAAAGCCGGGCTGGATGTGAACGACGGTATCGAAGTGAACACGAAACTGCAGACATCACACGAAGATGTATACGCTGCGGGAGATGTGGCTCGTTTCTACAACACCGGCTTAGGGAAATCCCTGCGCGTGGAGCACGAGGATAACGCCCTGACCATGGGTGAGAAGGCCGGATTAGCCATGGCCGGCGAGGATGTCGAATACGATTACCTGCCTTATTTTTACTCCGATCTTTTCGATCTCGGATACGAGGCCATCGGTGAACTCAATCCGGAGCTGCAGATCTTCAGCGACTGGCAGGAACCCTTTCGCAAAGGGGTTGTGTATTATCTCGATCAAGGTCGCGTACGTGGTATCCTGCTTTGGAACGTCTGGGACAGGATCGATGATGCCCGCCGCTTGATCTATGAACCCGGACCGTTCAGAATGGCGGATCTTGAAGGCCGGATCAAGTGAAAGCCAAATTCGACAAGAAATCGCTGGAGAATATCGATAACATCGTTGTGGGAATGTGATGCGCGGTTCTCGACGAAGATCGTCGAGTAGCTACATAAAGAATCGTCTGGAAGATCGTTAAAGGAGGAGAACGATGCCAAAGTTCAATCGAACGGCAGAATCAGTCTGGGAAGGGGATTTGAAGAACGGAGCCGGGAAGCTGAGCACTTCCAGTGGCGCATTGGCGGATGTTGCCTACCGGTTTGCGACGCGCTTCGAGAACGAACCAGGGACAAATCCCGAAGAGTTGATCGCAGCCGCCCATGCCGGTTGTTTCAACATGGCGTTGGCGAGCACGTTGAAGAATAAGGGACACGAACCCAATCGACTCCACACGACGGCGACGTGTACAATTGCCTCGAAGGAAAGCGGAGGGTTCGAAATCACCAAGATGCATCTGAAGATTCGTGGTTCGGTCGATGCGCTCAGTGAATCCGAGTTCAAAGAAATCGTCGAAGAAGCCGATCGAGGCTGCCCGGTCTCGAATCTACTGCGGCCGTCGTTGCAGATTGAGAAGGACGTATCGCTGGAATGATTCTTGATCGACCGATGGGGGTTCAAGTGCCAGCAAGTGGAGATGGAGCGTTAATCAAGCACAGTGTTTAATGATCGGACTTCTTCCAATATAAGGTATAGCGTGGAGATGCCGAGCTTTACCATGTGCAAAGGTCTGATCGCGACACTCGGAGAAGGGGTTTATCATTCCAATCACCTCCGTAGAGACGCCTGGAAAGGCGTCTACCATTCCAATCATCTCCGTAGAGACGCCTGGAAAGGCGTCTATCGTTACAATCATCTCCGTAGAGATGCCTGGAAAGGCGTCTATCATTCCAATCATCTCCGTAGAGACGCCTGGAAAGGCGTCTATCGTTCCAATCGTCTCATAAAAACCACCGGAGGGGCATTTGGAATGGACGGCTTCAGTAGACGCCCCACCGGGGCGTCTCTACGAAGATTTCTTCCATGTGCCTGTAACGGTGACATATCCGCTTGCTGCCAAATTGCTTTTATCATTAGTAAAATCCTCAGAATACTTACGAAGGGCGTCCACCATTCCAATCATTTCGCAGAACCCCCCGTAAGGGCGTCTATGGTTCCAATCCTTTACGTAGAGACGCCTGGAAAGGCGTCTACCATTCCAATCATCTTATAGATACCACCGGAGAGGCGTTTGGAATGGACGGCTTCAGTAGACGCCCCACCGGGGCGTCTCTACGGAATTATCTTCATTGGAATATATCGGTGGCATGTCCGCTTGCTGCCAAACTACTTTTATCATTAGTAAAGTCCTCAGGATACTTTCGAGGGGTATCCACCATTCCAATCATTTCGCAGAACCCCCGTAAGGGAGTCCATCGTTTCAATCACCTTCGTAGAGACGCCTGGAAAGGCGTCTACCATTCCAATCACCTCCGTAGAGACGCCTGGAAAGGCGTCTACCATTCCAATCATCTCCGTAGAGACGCCTGGAAAGGCGTCTATCATTCCAATCATTTCGCAGAACCCCCGTAAGGGCGTCCATCGTTCCAATCACCTTCGTAGAGACGCCTGGAAAGGCGTCTGTAATCTTCCTCGCCTCCAACGAGATTCCCTTTAGGACGTTTACCCGCAATAATACTTATCAAGTTCCCACTTTTTTGGATTGCCTTGGATGTATCCCCGAATGCGTTGAAGATCGTTGTCGTCCCGGATGACATGATCGTAGTATCTTGATTGCCATACGATTTCCACGTCAAAAACCGCTTGAATTCGACGAGTACATGCGGATTTGAATTGACCAACAATCGTACCAAGTCGGTAGCCGGATTTCTTTCTGACTTTCAAACCGGACCTCTCTTCGGCTGACTTTATTATGATGATGCCATGCAGATGATTGGGCATGATTACGTATTCGTCCAATTCGACAGAATCGCGTAGGATTGCGGTTTTCACCCATTCCTGATTTACGATTTTGCCGAGGTAGGACAAATACATCTCACCGTTTTTAATCCTGCCAAATATCGGCTTACGTAGGTGCGTGCAGATGGTTACGAAATATCCTCCCGGCGTTGTGTAATCCCAATGTTGTAGCCGTCTCGATTCAGGACGGTATTTTCCATTTGACATCTTTATCTCCCCCTTCCCGAACTTTGCGCTTATTCATTCATACGTAGAGATGCCCGGAAAGGCGTCTATCATTCCAATCATTTCGCAGAACCCCCCGTAAGGGCGTCTATGGTTCCAATCCTTTACGTAGAGACGCCTGGAAGGGCGTCTACCATTCCAATCAACTCCGTAGAGACACCTGGAAATGGACGGCTTCAGTCGACGCCCCACCGGGGCGTCTCTACGAAGATTTCTTCCATGTGCCTGTAACGGTGACATATCCGCAGGTATCAGGTTGTATTATCAATTAATAAATTTACTTTGTGATCTCAAAGATCGTTTAGGTGATAAAAATAAAATCCCCCGACTTCCTTTATATCATTCTGTGTATGTTTTCCAAGGTCGCCCCTAAAAGCGTTTCTAACGTTGCCATAACCTCCGTAGAGACGCCTGGAAAGGCGTCTACCACTCCAATCAACTCCGTAGAGACACCTGGAAATGGACGGCTTCAGTAGACGCCCCACCGGGGCGTCTCTACGGAATAATCTCCATTGGATTGTAACGGTGACATATCCGCAGGTATCAGGTTGTATTATCAATTAATCAATTTACTTTGTGATCTCAAAGATCGTTTAGGTGATAAAAATACAATCCCCCGACTTCCTTTATATCATTCTGTGTATGTTTTCCAGAGTCGCACCTACAAGCGTCTCTAACGTTGCCATAACCTCCGTAGAGACGCCTGGAAAGGCGTCTACCATTCCAATCATCTCATAAAAACCACCGGTGGGGCGTTTGGAATGGACGGCTTCAGTAGACGCCCCACCGGGGCGTCTCTACGGAATAATCTCCATTGGATTGTATCGGTGGCATGTCCGCAGGTATCAGGTTGTATTATCAATTAATAAATTTACTTTGTGATCTCAAAGATCGTTTAGGTGATAAAAATAAAATCCCCCGACTTCCTTTATATCATTCTGTGTATGTTTTCCAAAGTCGCCGCTAAAAGCGTCTCTAACGTTGCCATAACCTCCGTAGAGACGACTGGAAAGGCGTCTACCATTCCAATCATCTCATAAAAACCACCGGAGGGGCGTTTGGAATGGACGGCTTCAGTAGACGCCCCACTGGGGCGTCTCTACAAAGATTTCTTCCATGTGCATCTGTCGGTGACGGATTTTCCGGTTTGCGAGTCTCTCTCGATCGTCGAATCGGTTCAACGTTCTCGCGCAATTTCTTTTGTCAATGCAGCGTTTCCCTATATCATCTCTATATCATCTTCTCATGTATTTCATCCGTCTTGTCGGCGGTGATGTCTCCTGGATTCAACTACCAAGTGCAACAACGGATGAATGATTGAGGAATACTTGTTTCGGCGACTTGAAGTCAAGACATTTTCTAGGTCGGTTGTTGAGTCTATCCATGACAAACTCGACGTCCTCATCCGTGATCTTGCCGAAATCGAGTTTCTTCGGGAAATACTGGCGA
>DAOULU010000042.1:0-11997 GCA_034417075.1 Anaerolineales bacterium | reverse complement strand
AGAAGACCCATCCCTCGAAGTCGCCGCGATGCTCCCTCGACGTGTGGATCACCATCGCGACGTAGAAGTACTCGTCGTCGTACTTCAGATACACCTCGGCGGCGTACTCCCCCATCCTGCACTCGTGTCGCTGCGCGTCGTCCCACTCCGGGCCGAGAACGCCGTCGATGTCTCCGGGTCCGACGGGAGTCCCGTACGGGACCGAGAAATCGACCGCGCCGACAAGAAAGGAAAGCAGGACGCCTACGATCAACCCGCCTGCGAGCCCACGACGGGCGCTTCGGAACAGCATCGCGCACCTCCTTCGTGATGAGGATTGCGCCGGGAAAGGCAGGAAGACTGCGACAGCGAAGCCATGCTAGGACGATTCCGGGGAGCGGTCAACCCTCGGGAGACCGAGGCACGGTCCCGGCGCTGTCAAGAGCGGCGCAGCGTTGCGGCTACCGCAACAGCAATGGAACGACGATCGCGACGGCCCCCATGCAGACGACGGCGAGGATGAACAGGGAGTAGCGGGCGCCGTAGTTCTTCAGCAGCGCCGGGTCGTAGTAGCCGTCGACGTGCTGGTCGGCGTACAGCTTCAGCAGCCCGCCGATCAGCCGTGCCCTCGTCTCCTTCCCCTTCAGCAGGCCGAACACCGCAACGAGGTTCACCACCACCGTCAGCGCGATGAACAGCCCGAGCACCGCCGTCCTCGTCCCGTTCTCCCCCGAGTCCTGCGCGATCCCGGAGCTGATCCCGAGCATCAGCAGGTTCAGCAGCACCGCGATGATCACGAAAACCGTGTCCGTCCGCGCCCCCTGCTGCAGCTCCGAGACGATGTGCTCGTGCACCCGGTCGATCATGACGGGCCTCCTTCACCAAGCGAGGTGGCTTCAGTATCTGGATTTCGGGTGAGCGAGGGAAGTGAACACCCGAGCACACTCGAGACGGAGAGGACAGCTTCCGGACTGGTACCCCCTACGGAACTCGAACCTCGCGAAGATGCTGTATCTCATCTACTAGTTCTCGCAACAGAAGCCTTCGATTGATGCGATTATCAATTCCAACCTGCGAGCCAAGCCGTCGGCTGTCCCAGAAGGGACCGTTTCCGGGACATCCTGACCGTAGCTTCACGGGTAAGTGGTTCGACCACTTGGGTCCTGATTTTGACTTCGCTTCTGGAGCTGCTAGAGGGCAATCCAGGGAGCTTAGCAAGAATGGACACAGCACACGAAACACACGCCGCACAACATTGGCTTTCACAACAGTATCTCATGTAGAGTAGCTGTGGGAATGAAACCCGCATGGCCTAGCGTGTTACCAAGTCTGCAAATGCAGTTGAGAGGAGGCTGCGGGATGAGGATCTGGTCACTTGGTGTAGGAATGGTTGTGGCCCTTTGCCATCTTGCTTTCGCATCACCCTTTGTACCGTTGGAGTGGCAGACGCCAGTTGAGACTGGTCCCCTTGCCGGGCAGCGCAAGCACGTTGGCTGGATACGTGACTTGAACGGTGACTTCATCGACGACGCATTTGACGTGGTCTCTTCGACTGGGCAGGTCGACGTCATCGTCCAACTAAGCGAGTGTCATGGACCTGGGGAGCTACGGCAGAAACTGAGTGCATACGGCGCCGTCGTAAGCACAGGGACGCTTGTTGCTTACGCTGTGGTAGAAAACGTGCCGAAGGGCTTGCTAGACGACTTGGCCCGGAAACCCTACGTCGCAGCACTTGAGAAGCCAACCCCTCCGGAGCTCGACCTGGATGTGAGTACTCGCGGAATCCGAGCTCGTACAAGCTCGACCTATCCCACAAGCTACGACTCACTTCCCGGCGCCGGAGACGGAACGGGTATTACCGTGGCAGTTGTAGACACGGGAGTAGACGACTTGACGCACAAAGCTTTCGCTGGGAAGTTCGTCGCAGGATACGACTTCTCGCAGACACCACCGAAGCCTGGCAACCCAGTAGACACAGAGGGCCATGGAACAGGCGTTGCCGGGATTGTGTTGGGGATTGGTGTGGGGTCATGGGAGAAGGGACGGACACCGAAGGACGAGACAGTACCCACTGCCCAGCAGGTTGACTACAACGATGCGGGAGTAGCGCCGGGCGCCAAACTGATCGACGTGAAGATACCAGAAGGGGATCTCATGAGGACTGCCATGGAGGATGCGCTCGAGTGGATCTACAAAGACGGGCGAGCTGACATCGTCAACGTAAGTGCGAGTGTCGGCACGTTCTCCAAAGGCCAGGAGACGATTAGTCAGATCATCAATGCGTTAGTTGCCAAGGGCGTCCATGTCGTGGTGTCGGCGGGGAATAAGGGCTACCTTGGCAGCAGCGGCAACTTCAGCTCGCTGGCGGCAGCCGACGGTGCAATTGCGGTAGCTAATGCGTATGACAACAGGCGAATAACGCGCGACGCCTACGGCGTGATGAAGTCATCCTCGTTTGGGCCACGAATCGACTTCAATCCCAACAGCTTCGACGCCTTGAATGTCCCAGTGGGCATGCTCAAGCCCGATCTGGCTGCTCCGGGGTTCAATATATACGTGCCCAAGCTTGGGACACAGAACGAATACGAGACGTGGGGTGGAACGTCATTCGCTGCACCACACGTTGCGGGCGCGATTGCCCTGCTGTTGAGTCTGCCTGGGAAGAGCGACGTGCCTCCGGAGTCCATGAAGGAATTGCTCAAACAGACGGCCTTCAAACCCTCTTCCTTCAGCACATACCTGGGGATTCCCAACTACGACGTCAGGTGGGGAGCGGGATTCCTGGATGTTGCCGCGGCTGCCCAGGCGCTCCAGAGCGGTGTCGCTGACATCACCTTCCCGACGGCTCTAGAACCAAGTGCCAAGCACGACAACTACCCTGAGGTCCGGCGGTGCAAGCTCAAGGGGAACCGCCCCTCCTATGCCAACGATGTGGACATCGTTCTCAAGTATGACCCGCCGGAGATAGGAGCACTGAACGAGATCACAGTGAAGGTTGAGAACCGCACGGGCGTAACTGCTAAAGGGATTGTCGTTTACGTTGGTGTGAAAGACTTCGGGGTTGGCACACCTCAATTCTACGACGTAGGCACGAGGACCATCAGCCAGCTCGGAGCTGGCAAAACGACGTCAGTCACCTTCCCGTGGGTGCCAAAAGGGTCCGACCACCAATGCATCCAGGCTACAATCGCATACCCCTACGATATGGACTTCTCGAACAACGTGACGCAACGCAATGTCCAGCCCAAGATAGTGAACTCGCCGGTCGTAGGGACATTCCTGGTTGAGAACCCGCTTCGTGAGCCTGCAACGATCGTCCTTGAGGTCCTGCCTGATTCGATGGGTCACCGGTGGTATACATTCGAGCTTGAGCAAAGCACATTCGAGCTGAGGCCTGAGGATTGTCCAGTCCTAAACAGCATTCACTTCCAGCCGATGGGATCTCAAGTGCCTTTGGGGACGGCCATCTTCGACGTTTCTGCTCGCGCGTACAACGAGAGCCATCAGGATGGCATTGAGTTGAGTGGCGTGGTGTTCAAACTGGCTCCCGCGATGAAGTCGGTTTGCTGGGTTTGCACCAGTATCTATGATACCCTTGTCAGCGTTAGTGAGTCGGGAGTTCTCAGTCCAAGGCTGGCTAAGCAGTGGGACGTAGATGAGGAAGGCACTTCGTACACGTTCTACTTGCGTGAGGGTGTTGTTTTCCATGATGGGACGCTGTTCCGAAGTGACGCTGTCCTCCATAACCTGGAGGACCAAGTGGAGCTACTCCCGGGCATCACGCGCGAGCCTCTAGCGAGCAAAGGAGGTATCGAGGAGATTGAGCTGGTTGATGACTATACCGTTCGCATTCATGTTTCACATGCGGGCGTCGATCTCCTTCAGGCGCTTTCGGGACTAGAGGGGATGATCGCTTCGCCCAGCGGTACTGGATGCTTCGTTGGGACAGGCCCCTTCCGCCTGGCCCACGTGATCGAACCCGTGCATGCGGTGCGCGCTGACCTACTTGCCTTCTCAGGCTATTGGGGGGAGCTTGCCGGTGTGGCCGAAGTGAACTTTGTCGAGATAGCCGACGAGAGCACCCTGCTTACTGCGCTGCAGGCAGGAGAGATCGACATTGCAGTCAGTAGGGATCCCGATACGTTCGCAGCAATTGCTCGGTTGCTCCCTGACTACGTAGTGTGTGGTACCCCTGACCAGTTCCAAGTGTTTGCGCCTTGGGTCGGCGGCTTCGCCTGTCATCCTGAAGGCCGGCTGCTCCTGGAGAGAGTGATCGGCGTAGAACAGCTGCGCATCGGAGTTCCGTCGCTGTGGTAGCCACTAGAGTTTGACGAGGAATCGGCCCGGCGTTGGAGGCTCCAACCTTGTTGACTCCTGGGAGTAGCTGCTCGTGGAGCATATGACGTGGGAATGGGCGAATCGACTGGTGTCCAGTGCGAGGCGACTATTCGGCAAGCAATAGCTGGAGACGGAGGAACCAAGTGCGTTATCTGGTCTCGCTCTTCGCGCAGGAGGAAGTGAAGGTCGTCCTGTGTCGTCGCACGCGGCTTGGCTGAGTGTCCCGTGAGGAAAGGAGCAGAGTGGGTGCTTGGGAGGGTAGTTCGCAAACTCGCATCCGTGAAATGATAGGAGGTACCAGACAATGAGAAAGTTGATTCTTGTCGCTACTGCGCTTTCGGTGGCTCTGTTCTCGCTCGCTCTTAGAATTGAGGCTCTCACTTGGAGCGACCTTCTGAAGATGCTTTCGACCGGGGAAGCAGCGAAGTACTCAACAACGAACTTCGATTTGCACTTCACCTCGAACTGCGCGGCCTACCCCGATGACTGCATCGATCTGTCTCTGGTCAAGAGCTTCGGGACGATTCTCGAGGATGCCAGACAGACGACAATCAAGTTCGGCTTCGAAGCACTGCCACATGACCACCGCGTCTTCTTCCTGGACATAGGACCGAATGGACAGAGCGGCCCGATGAGCGCACCGAACCCGGTCACCAGCAACGTGGAGACCTGGCAGCACATGGAGATTCGCGCAGACGTCCCGAAGATCGATCCCACGGAATGGAATCTAGAGCCTTCTTCAGTTGGGGCGCATGAGTACTTCCACCTGATACAGAATCATTATAAGACGAACCTGCAGGACTGGGCTGTTGGCGGTCTGTGGGTCATCGAAGGCCAGGCGGCAATGGTTCCGGACAAGACCTTCGCGGACATCGACAAAGCCGAGGAGGATCTCTACACCTATGCGAAGATCTATCTCATGTATCCAAAGAATCTCATGAACCTCGTCTACAACGCTGCTCTGTTCTGGACCTACGTTACAGAGCAGTACGGCAAGCTCACATCGGAGCCTGGCTACGGAATGGACGCCCTGTTGGAGTACTGGAAGGCCGCTCGAAAGCTCGGAAGCCAGGCCAACGAACTCGAGGTCTTCGATCAGATGCTTGCCAACCTGGGACATCCGGAGGTCACTTTCGTTGACGTCTTCAAGGATTTCGTCGTTGCGAACTACGCCAAGGACCTGACGGGGCCGAATGTCCCGTCCAAGTATCGCTACATCGATGAAGCGCAGCCTCCTGGTCCCTACGGCAAGGTGGACATCAGAAGGAAAGGACAGCTTCGTCACGGAACACTGGTGGGACAGGACTCGGTAGAAGCGTGGCAACCTCGCTACTACTACTACGAACGTTCAATCTGGTACAAACCGGGAGACAGTGACACCGCGATTGTAACCGTGAATCAATTTACCACTAACGACCTCTTCTATAAACTGCTCGTGGTCAGAGGAAATGACATCGTCCGCGATGAGCCTGCCTTCACTGGCCGCAACTTCACCAGAGTACTCACAAACCTTGACCCTTCAGACAATATCGTATTGATTGTTTCTGGACTCGACAACATCGAGACAACGCCGGCGAAGTACCGGTACTTCATCTCGCCTGGGGAGAAGGTAGCAGTGGACGTCAAGTTGCCGCCCAACTGGGGAAGCATCAACGTGGGGCCGATCGATAACCCAGGCAAGTTCCTGACTGTTGTTGAAGTTGCAGATTCGACGGGTGAACCAATCGAGGGGCTAACCGCCAAAGACTTCACAGTAGCTGTTAGCTATCAGGGCGCAAAGAGGAACGGAAAGGTAATTGTGGCTGCGTACGTCGGAGGACTGTACTTCCTGGAGGTGCAAGCGCCCGTCCTGCAGAGCGGAAGCGAGCTCTTTCAGTCCCTCGACGTCACAGTCGCCGGTGTGGAATCCGGCGGTTCCCATGGAATTCGTTACGCCAAGAAGGGCGAAGCCGGACCCTTGCTCGACACGGTCCTTGTTCTCGATAGGTCGGGGAGCATGAAACACAGCGAGAAGATAGAAGCGGCTAAGGCCGCGGCCCGCTTGTATGTGGACTCCCTGCGAGCTGGTAACCGCCTAGCCTTCGTCCAATATGATGATGTGATAGACATGGTCCAGGGGTTGAAAGAAGTGTCGAGCATACGCAGCTCGATCCTCACCAAGATCAGCAGCATCACGACCGGGAATCTGACCGCTATCGGAGGAGCACTTCGAGAAGCCCAAAAAGAGCTGGACGATAATGGCCAGTCCGACCATTCCCCCCACATCTTCCTACTAACCGATGGCAGAGAGAATCAGAGCCCCCTGCTCATGGATGTATTCAGCCAAGACATCTGGGGGAAGGATACCCGGCTGGACGTAGTTGCAATTGGCAATGATGCTCAAGTTGCTGACCTCGAAACGTGCACTCTTAACTCCGATGGACAGATCTTCTTCGCATTTGACCCGTCTTCAGGCACCCTTGCTTCGGCCCTTGGGAACATCTATCGGGCCGTGGCGGAAGACGTATCCGGAGAGCAGCGCGTTCGCTCGAGGGAAGCGGTCGGCACAGCTGTCCGATCCTTGTCAGAGTCGGTGTTCATTGATGACGTGGAAGAAGCTACTGTCGCTTTTGGCTTTCGCTGTAGCGAGCTTTTGCAGCGGCCTCGTTGTCCAGTGCTGATTGGACCGAACTCATCAAGCGTGATGTGGCCGTCTCTCACGGACGTAAGGCAAGCTGCAGGCTCTGGGGACTACTACGGGCACTTCCTCTGGAGAATCAAGAACCCTGCCGCTGGTCAATACCGACTTGCACTGAGCCTGCCCTCGGAGTATGCAGACCGTCCACCGCCCCCTATCGCAAAGCTCGAGTACCTCTTCGAAGCGAGTGTTCGAGGTCCAGTGACCTTGAACACCTACTACGGAGCCGGCCTCGGCTGGCGCGGGAAGAACCCAGTCAATCTGAGAATAGGTCAGGCAGTGCCAATCTTGGCCTTCCTTTCCGATCACACTCCGATCACTGGAGCAACGGTTGAGGTGACGATCACCGCTGGCGTTGACTACCGCTTCTACGAGACCTGGAAAATCTGCTTGTATGATGACGGGGCGCATGGTGACGGTCTTCCTGACGACGGCGTATACGCCAATGATTTCACGCGCACGTCGGGGTTGGGCTCAACCGAAGCGCTCGAGGGCGTTACCTATTCTGTGGTCACCAGAGCTGTGGGGCGGTCGAATCAGGGTGCCTCGTTCGAACGTGAATCCACCGGAGCGTTCCATCTCGTGAGAGACCCAGCAGGCGATGTGGACGGAGACGGACTGCCGGACGTGTGGGAGGAGGCACACGAACTCGATCCCAACGACAACCTCGGAGACGAAGGCGCAGGAGGCGATCCGGATAGAGACGGGCTAAGCAATCTCGAGGAACTCGTACTCGGAACCAGCCCTACGGACCCTGACACGGACGGAGGTGGTGAGAACGACCATTCGGAGGTGACACACGGCCGTGACCCATGCATGGAGGAGGATGACACAATTCAGCCACCGATGGTCCGTGCAGTTGCTGGAAACGAGAGGGCGACAATCCGTCTTGGCGCGAGGTCCTCGCACAGATCGCTTTCTCTCTACCGGTCCATGGAGATCCAAGCGGGGTACGAACTGATTGCGGCCAACATCTGCCCGAGTGTACTTGAGTACATCGATGATGGTCTTGCGAACGAGCAGACGTACTTCTATCGGATGGCAGCTACGGGAGCAGATGGGCAGATCAGTGGACTCAGTGCCCCCGTCTCAGTCACCCCCAAGTGCGATCCTATAAGGCCGTGGGGGCAGATCGAGATCAACGGCGGAGACGCGTGTACAGAAACAGAAGAGGTCATCCTGAAGTTGGTTGGTGCGCCTGATGTTGTGGAGGTAAGGCTTTCAGACAGCCCGGGATTCGAGGATGCGCCGTGGAGGTGTTTCTCGGAATCCATTTCGTGGACGCTTCCTGGAGAGGGATTGCAGCTGGTTTTCGCGCAGTTCAGGGACGCCGCCGGGAACGTCGGTGGAGCACCGCCGGATGCCTCAGAGCTGCCGGCGGACGTAGCCTTTGACAGCATCGTCGTGGAACGGAGGTGCCAGTCACAGCCCCGTGAACTCGAGGAAGAGCATGCAGCGGCCGAGGAACACAAGCGGGTTCTATTCGACGAGTATCACGATGAACGTAACTCGCTTGCATTCGCGCGAGCAGCTGAGATCCTTCCGGGACGCCCTGAGTGCACGTTGTTTGGGGAGTTCGCACATACGCTTTCAGAAGACTTCACGCTCATGAGAGGGCTTGCCCCTCTATCTGAGTCGCTCCTTGCGGCGTACAGTGTCGTGATCATCTCCGCACCATGCGCGAGTTTCTCCGCAGTCGAGCTCGAGGCAGTAGGGACATTCGTCTCCAACGGCGGAGGCCTGCTGGTCCTCGGCGACTCGTACTTGTCGGGCGACATCAACGCGCTCCTTGCGGTGTTCGGCACATCGTTCGACGCTTCGACAGTCTGCTCACTGAACTACGTGGACCACGATCCTCAGAGATTCCACGTCACTGACTTCGCAGCAGATCACCCGGTCACTGCCGGGCTGGCCACATTCAGGTGGGACTGGGGGTGCAGCCTTTTGCCAGGTCCTGCTGCTAAGGTCCTAATGCAAAGCAATCCTGATACTTGGCAGGACAGAGACGGGAATGGACTGCGAACTGCCAGTGAGCGTGTTGGCCCGTTTGTACTTGGAGCCGCGGTCGAGTACGGAAAAGGACGAGTGGTTGTTCTCGCAGACAATCCGTTCATCGACAGCTTCTGGCTAAGGTACGATAGCAATCGGAGATTTGTCCTGAACGCAGTGTCTTGGTTATCCGGGAACTGAGTCGCCCTCATTGTTGGATTCGCTTCTAGAGCTTGTGGGCAAGTCAGTTCGAGTTGACGTACTTCACAAGGCTAGTCCAGTACGCCGATCGTCACGGCAGTGGGTCTTGGCCGCCCACCTCATCTGTCTCTGCGCTCTTGAGTGCTGTGGAAGATGATCCTGCAAGCGGAATCAGCACGTGTTGTTCACGCGGTTCATCGTCTCTGAGGTTGCGGGAGGCATACCACCCCAACCCGTAGTGCCCCGGCCTGCCCCTCGAAGCTTCTGATTCGGTCAGAGTTTGAGGGAGTTGCCGTCAGAGGGCGATGTAATGGTGTGTTTGTCGATCGCTCGTGTCGTGAGCTACTCGCCCCGCTCCCCATATGTAGCTGCGCCCCTGTGAAGGGACTACACGGGACAAACTGAGTCCCTGGGGAATGGTGCCGTTCGCATGGATCGTGTATAGCGACAGCGCCGCCACGCCTCACCGCTGGGCCGGGTTGTTCAGCTCCACACCGGTATCGATGGTCAGTCGATCGTCGTTCGCTCTGGCGACCGACTCCAGAGAGGCCAGTTCTGTCCTTGGCCGGCGTTTGGCGGCAGGAGGGCACCTTTCGGGTCGTCTCAGTAGTCCCCTAAGAACTGAGCCGGAAGGTGCTTGTGGAACTGGCCACTCCCTATGAGCATGGAGCATGACAAGACAGCCTTGAACGCTGTACTCTGCTACACGAGAGATGTAGCGGTTGTCGGTTGCCCCCGTTCCTGCGGGGGCGCCGCCGTTTATGGGGAAGGAACACTTTCCTTCCCCTGTCTACATGGTGGCTACCAGCTGCGCGACATCGTGGGGAGTGAGGGTTTGAAGCTCGTCCAGGCTGCTTGGATGGGCCCTCTTCGTGAAGAGTGTTGGACACATGGTTTGAGGCGCGTCCGGCTAGGCCGCCTTGACTGCGGAGACTAGCCGCGAGTTCGAAACCCGTCCATTCCGGTCACCGGAGCGGACGATTCTCAAACTCTGGTTCGAAAGTAGTCCATTAGGGGGTACCGGACGGGACGATCTCTGAAGTCTGCCTCATCCTGAGCCCCTCCACCCGACCGGCTATAATCCGGATCACTATGTGCCTTGCTGCGCCTGCACGCGTGCTTTCGATTTCAGAGAACGTCGCCACCGTCGATTACGGCGGGGTCGAGACGCGGTGTCGGCTCGACACGCTGGCCGAAGAGGTCGCGGTCGGCGACTACGTCCTGATCCACACCGGGTTTGCGATTCGGCGTTTGTCGCCCGAGGACGGGGAAGAAACGTTGAAGCTGTTCGACGAGTTGGCTAGGTCCCTCGAAGACGAACAAGGCCACACCGCAGCGTACGCAGAGGGGGAGTAGTGTCAAGCTCGTTTCACTTCTCCGATCCGAAACGCGGGAAGGCGTTGGCCGACGCGATCGCCAAGCTCGCGCTGCCGGATCCACTGAAGATCGTCCACGTCTGCGGGACGCACGAGATGGCAATCACCCGGAACGGCCTCCGGAGGTTCCTTCCGAAGACGGTCGACCTGCTCGAGGGGCCGGGCTGCCCGGTCTGCGTGACCCCGGCGCGGGACATCGACACCGCGATCGCGATCGCGCGGAGCGGCGCGATCCTGTGCACGTTCGGCGACATGATCCGCGTTCCCGGCAGCGAGCTGTCGCTCGACGAGGCCCGCTCGGAGGGGTGCGACGTCCGGATGATCCTCTCCGCGGCCGACGCCGCCGCGATCGCGCGGGAGACCGATCGTGACGTCGTCTTCTTCGCCGTCGGGTTCGAAACAACGGCCCCCATGACCGCGGCGATCCTCCTCGACTCCCCGTCGTCGAACCTATCGGTCCTCGCTTCGCACAAGCTGATCCCGCCGGCGCTCGTCGCCCTCCTCGACCTCCCGGACAACCGGATCGGCGCGTACCTCGCGCCGGGGCACGTCTCGACGATCATCGGGCCCGGCCCGTATGAGGCGTGGCTGGCGGATCGGAGGGTCCCGGTGGTGATCGGAGGGTTCGAGCCGCTCGACGTCCTCTACGCGGTTGCGCTGATCCTCCGGCAGATCCGCGACGGAACACCGAGGGTCGAGAACGGGTATCCGCGCGCCGTCGCGCCGGAGGGCAACCCGGCGGCGTTGGAGCTGATCGATCGGGTCTTCGAGGTCACCGAAGCGAACTGGCGCGGGATCGGGACGATCCCCTCGACCGGCCTCCGGCTCCGCGAAGCGTTCGCGGCGTTCGACGCGACGACCCGGTTCGAGGTCGAGCTCCCCGAAGAGCGAGACGAGATCCCGGGATGCCGGTGCCCGGACGTCCTGACGGCCCGCGCGGTCCCGAGCGACTGCCCGCTGTTCTCGGTCCGCTGCACCCCCACGTCGCCGGTCGGGCCGTGCATGGTCGGCGCGGAGGGCGCCTGCTCGATCTGGTTCCGCTACGGAGGGGAGCGCCCGCTGTGAGCCCGGGGAAGAAGGAGACGCACATCACGCCGCTGCACGGGGCCGGCGGCGAGCTGATGGGGGACCTGCTCGAACGGCTGATCCTCCCGCGATTCGGAGAGGACGCCGTCGGGCGGATCGGGCTGAGAGCGCTCGACGACGGGGCCACGATCGAGCTTCCCGAGGGCGAGACGGGCGAGCTGGTCCTGACGACCGACAGTCACGTGGTCAAGCCGATCTTCTTTCCCGGCGGGGACATCGGGCGACTCGCCGCCGCCGGGACGATCAACGACCTCGCGGTGATGGGCGCCCGGCCGATCGCGCTGACGCTCGCCGCGATCATCGAGGAGGGGTTCCCGATCGCGGACCTTGAGCGGATCCTCGCGTCGTTCG
>DAOULU010000041.1:0-225708 GCA_034417075.1 Anaerolineales bacterium | reverse complement strand
GGGACCGGCATTTCGAGGACATCGTCGCGCCTATCGGCGGCTACCCGGTGGAGGTGGAGGCCTGGGACAAAGCGGGCAACAAGGGCGCCGCCTGGGGCGAGATCGTCATCCCCGAACCGGACGAAGTTGACGAGGAAGATGAAGAAGATTCGGCGGCGCTCAGCGTCGAACCGCCGGAAAAACCGAGCGAACCGCCCTCGAACTCGGGCGGGGAGGAACCCGTTCCAATGCCCACGAACACCCCCGAACCGCCGAGAGTGGTCGTCTTCGGCGGGGAGAGCGGCGGGGTGCAGGAAACGACGGACGAGGAGATCGCCCCGCCTTCGGGTTCGAGCAACCTGCTGGCTGGTGCTGCGGCTGTGGCGGCGGTCGGATCGGCGATGGCCGTGGTCGTGGCGGCGAGGAAAAAGCGTAAAGACGAGGAGAAGAAGAAAGCCGCCGCGGCGTCGATGTTCAACAAGAAGCAGATCGCCCTGGAGAAGGAACGGGCGCAGAAAGCCGCACAGCGCAAGTGGGAGGAGGAGCAGGCAAAAGCTGCATTGGAGGCGCAGATCATTCAGGAGAGCCTGGACGGGATCGTCGAACGGGGCGCCGCCGCGGAAGCCGCTATGCAAACCGATGAACAACCGATCATATATGAAAGCGAAACAACCTCGGCCCCTCGAGGAATTCTCGCAGTAGCGGGAGAGTCGGTTCGGCGTTTGATCAATAAAGCGAAATCCATATCAACACCGACCCCAACCACCACTGCAACGCTCCATATACCCACCGTCACGCGATCCTCTCCGGATCCAACCGCGACCTATCCGTATCCAACGCCTACACTGGGCGGAAGTTCAACACCAACCCCGTCGGAAACGCCGACGCCTGCAGCATCTTCTGCAACACCTTCTGCGACATGGTTTCCTCCCAATTATACGTCCACTCCAAGACCCAGTCCTGTTCCGGCGCCAACGAAGGTGGCGAGAGGAAAGATCGGTGCCAACTTCATCCGAAAAGCGGCTGCACAAACCGGTCTCAGTGTTCTTGGCAGAAGTTGGCCGAGGAGCTACCAGTCTTTCGGATTAATTTCCGCTGCATTGAGTGGTGTTGGCTTGGCAAGAGAGATTGGTGGTGCGAGTGATGGGGAACTTAAGGGTTGGAGCATCGCCTCGAAGTCAGCAGACGCAGGCTGGTCTATAGCTTTAGCACACGAAGGTGCCAGAGTAGCTCAAGCATCCACCAGTATTGGTGGGAGGGTTACTTCAGAATTATCAGCCATTGGTGAACGGGTTATTGTCGAAGTTGCAGGTCATCCCTATATTCAAAGTGGCCTGCGTGTCCTGCAGGGGGTAGGCTCAGTCGGCGGTGTATTTGCAGGTGGTTTCCAGATTAACAGCGGTGTGCAGAGAGTCCGTGAGGGAGGTTCTGTTGCAATTGGAGGATTGGATATGTTTGGTGGACTTTCAACTGTTGCCGGTTCTGGTATAACCCTGGCGGGGCTAGCATTTGGGAATGCCGTCCCCGTCGCTGCACTTGGCCTGGCCCCTGTTCTTCTTGGGGTCGGCGCAATTACTGGTGCGGGAGTGCTTGCCTACGACCTGTTAAAAGATACACCGGTTGTTGCGGCCGCAAATCAAAGCGTCGAGACCTGGGCGAATCAACCCGGAGGCTTTTCGGATCGAGCGGTCGAAGTTGGGAATACGTTGCGCGAAGCGGGTGTGCCCGACGGGTTGGCAGCTGCCGGAGGGATCGCTTCTTCCGTCGTGCACGAGGTTACCCATTTTACCCAAAACGTCGCCGAGAAGGTCGCCGATGGTGTGACGGGCTTCTTTGAAGGTCTGTTTGGAAAGTGATATTGTGTATCAAATATCGGTTATGTTGAAATCATCTTCCGAAGGACGATCACCCTGGATATTATGGATAAACCGACATTGTATCCATAGATTATTCAGGTTTGTTTCCCCAACAATATCAGATTGAGAGATTAAAGCACATGGAAACGCGTGAAGAATCGAAGCTCGTACAGGATGCGAAAGACATTGCGGCCGAGCTGCCTTCGCTCCCACCACCACCATCGGATTTGCCCAGGCCATGGAAATCTGAGATTCAGGTAAGGATTTTCATAATTGCATTCATCGCCTCGATTTTTCTGTTGTGGTGGATCGGTGGTCTTCTGAAAAAACCGTTTCTCGGGACTTTCGTGGGATCTTGCACAACGAGCTACGGGATTTTCCTGTTTTTAGGGCTTTATATACTCATTCGTTTCTATCGTCGCGGCTATAATACGCACTACGGCTTTTTGGCCAATCGCCCTTTATTTCGAGCCTATCGTCGTTATCGAAGGAAGAATTTAGATGAAGTACCCTTCGACCTTTATGTTCAATACCTCGTCGAAGATCGGGATGTGTATCTGATTTGGTATTTACCACACGGAGCCGATAGAGGCGCCAAGCATCTGATGCCCGGCTCGGAGCCATTGCTTTTCACCCGCGAGGGACAGTGGATCGACGACGAAGACCTCTTCCATAAAGTGATGCTCATGTGGGGGCATGCAATCGACTTATGCCCGGGCACGCTCGAACGCCAGATCACAAAGGATTACCGGGATTTGCGCAGGATCAGCGAACGTAACATGCCGGTTTTGCCGTCGCTGCTGGAGCAATTCGAAACCGAATTGCTGGCCATCGGCATGCAGGATCAGCTTCACGTCGTGCGGGAGACCTTCTCGGCCAAGTATGCACTGCTACTGAACACGATCGACGTCATCGGGAAGAAGATCGAGTGGGCGGAAGCCCACGGTTGGGACAGCATGACGCAGCTGCGTTACGCCGACATGCTCGCATATCACGAGGCGTATGTGGCGTCGACAGAGTCCAGGCTCAAGTTCATCGAAACCCACAAAATCGAGGAGGCGCAAAAAGCGGCCACCACGATGAGTGAGGCCATTGTGGCCAACAGATCACAATTTCCAGGATTGACGCAAGTCGATCTCCTTGCCCGGGCGTTGTTGGTCTTCGCCGCACCTCTGGCAACGGCGGAGATAATCTTTCACAAGGAGAATGGGAGCTGGCGAGCACCCAGCAGCATGCTCGAGGCCTACCGTTACCGTCTGGCCTACGCCCGTGAGGTGGATCAGAAGCTGCAGGAGAAGGCGGCTAAAAAGAAGGAAAGGTGACGGCATGAAACGCATCTATCTCTGGATTCTGATTCCCGGGATCATCGTCACGCTGCTGGGATTGTTGGGCTGGATGGCCGGGAAAACCTCCGTATATTACGTCCTGCTCGGCCTGGTCTTCGTCATCAACGGGTTGTACTATCGCAATCGCCAGAAGAACGAAGAATAACATTTCTCTCTTTCGACCCTTTCAAGTTGTGCTGGGAAAAAATCCAAACTATCAAGTGGCCGCGACCCTCGAACAGACCACGAATAATATTGGAAGCGCGGTTGATAACGCAATCAATAATGTAAAAACTGCCGTTGGTGATGCGGCTGAAGCCGTGGGCGATTTCTTCGGCGGGATATTTGGTGGTTAAAAAGATTTACATCAAGATGAATTCATTACCAGTTCGTTGATGATATCAGATTTACAATGACTTTATGGGATTACAAAAGGTGAGACTTCAATGCGCCGTAAACCGATAAAGATATCATGGTGGAAGCAAATTCTATTAGTAGTCGGGTTGTTTATCGGACTAAGTCTGTTTTCCATTCTATTATACTTTACTCCTCCCTATAACAATTCTGTCACCACGATCTGGATTGGTGTTTCCCACACACTTCTTGGAACCGCAGCCATGATCATCGCGCTTTGGAAAAGGGAAAAAGGCAAATGGGTAGCATTTCCTTTGATGCATGCATGGATGTTTATCCTGTATGCAATTGGGTTGCGCGCCTTGAACGCAGTCTACCCGATCCCGATGGGGTGGCTTCTGGTGTTTCTCGTGACGTATGCGTTGGCCTGGCTGCTGCCCTACATCAGGCCCAAACTGTCTTCCATCCTACTGCGCGAGCAGATGGCCCCTCAGACGAAATTGGGAAAAGGCTGCATGAGCATCGCTTTAGGCGGCTTACCGACCATCGGGAGTATTGCCGCAGTAATCGGATTACATACGTCGCGATCAGGGGAGGAAAATGCTGTATATCTCATTATGGGTATTTTAGGTATCTTGACCGCATTGGCCGGCACCCAGGCATTTTCCCACCAGATCTGGGAACAGACACGCAAGACGAAATCCCCGGATCAGGAAGCGGAGGTATAAGACATGGATTGGGGACTGGTCGCTCGCCTCTTCGCCTTCGGGTTCGTCGGCGCCTGGATCGGCCTGCGCCTCTCCCGCGCCCGCCGCATGCGCGAAGAACGAGCGAAAGAGGATGAGCAAGAAATGGATCAATAACTGAAGCAGTCCGACTGAATGCAGATCGTTCCACGTTTAGATTGTCCAGATTAGCTATAAAATGGGGGAGCGCAGACCGATGTGTAGGTTGGGTTGAGGGACGAAACCCAACGTATTCATTCCCGATGGTTCATTTTGCTCGAATCCTTTGATCGGATGCAACGCAGGAGAGGTGTTGGATTTCGGTGTCCAACCTACGGGCTGGCGTTGCGTACAATGGCAGCTGGGTATTCGATCATTTCTTCGGGAAAGAGATCGCCGAGATCAAACAGAAATTTGGGGCCACGCTCGATGCGGGTCTATCCACCTGGAACGGAATGTGCCAGAATGTGAACATCATCGGGCAGCATGTTTCGGAGAACATCCAGAACGCTGTGAACAACACGATCGAGAGCGTGAAAACTACGGTTACCGATGTGGCTGCGACTCTCGAACAGACCGCGAATAATATTGGATCCGCTGTGGAGAACAGGCTCGACAACGTGAAAGCTGCAGTTGGCGATGCGGCTGAAGCCGTGGGCGATTTCTTTGGCGGCTTGTTTGGTGGATAATGATTCCGAGTAGGTTTATACAAATGAAATGTCATTGTTGAACATAGAATATCCTTACTAGATTAAGTACTGGGTAAAAGGATTATTTAATATGAATATTGAAGCAAGAAAATGGCCTTTGTGGAAGGTAATCCTTCTGCCACTTACAACGCTGAGTTTTACTTCAATACTACTGATTTTTCTCCCCACCGGTCCTTCATTCATTGCAGTCTTTACAGGCATATCTCATACGCTTTTAGGCACAGCATTTTTTATTATTACTGCCAGAACGTTTCACTCATGGGGATATATCTATATCCATTCCTGTTTATTTTTGCTCTACGCGACGGGACTGCGTGCCTTCGATGCAATTCGGCCATTGTCTACTGGGTGGGTTATTGTCCTATTAATACCTTACGCATTGGCATGGTTGCTGCCCCATATCCAACCGACGATATCCACAATTATGTTTCGTGAACAAATGGCCCCTCAGACGAAATTGGGAAAGGGTTGCCTGCGTATCGCTTTAGTAGGCTTACCGACCATCGGGAGTACCGCCGCATTGACAGGCTTGTACTTTTCACGAATAAATGAAGAGAATACCATATCGCTTGTGGCGGGCTTATTGCTAGTATATTCAGCTTTAGCGGGTGCTCAGGCGATTTCTCATCAGTTATGGGAATTTAATAAATAATTGGAATACACGAAAATGGAAGCAGAGGTTTAAGGCATGGACTGGGGATTGGTCGCTCGTCTCTTCGCCTTCGGGTTCGTCGGCGCCCTGGTCGGCCTGCGCCTCTCCCGCGCCCGGCGCTTGCGCGATGAACGAGTGAAAGAGGAACCTCAAGAGAAGCGAGATCAAAAATAATCGCAGCGCGATCGGCAGCCGATCGTTCCACCTTTAGATTGTCCAGATAAGGAATAAAATGGGGGAGCGCAAACCGACGTGTAGGTTGGGTTGGGGGACGAAACCCAACGTTTTCATTCTCGATGGTTCATTTCGCTCGAATCCTTTGACTCGGATGCAACGCGGGAGAGGTGTTGGGTTTTGGTACCCCTCAACCCAAACTACGAGCTTCGGCCGGCATTGAGTGGTGTTGGCAGCTTGGCAATCGATCATTTCTTCGGGGAAGAGATTGCCGAGATCAACCCGGAATTTGGGTGTGCTGGCCGAAAAATCTCATCCGTTTGTAATCATAGCTGAATCTATCAAAATCTACTAACTCCAGCACTTATTCAAGGTCGATAGCGGAAAATTTGGTGGTGTTTGAAAGAAACCTGGCGAGTAAACAAGCTCGAGAGAGCACGTTGGGGCTGTGATTTCTCGCTCATATCGCGTGTGGTAGAACCAATGGGTGTTGATCCATTTGGTTTTGCATAGTGACTGGTTACTTAGAAAATCGACCTCAAGCCGCGCGTCGTTGATAATCGTGGTGCAAGCTGCCCAATACCGGTATTGAAAAAACCTTCCCGTCGGCGGCAGACTTGTCAACGTGCACCGGCTGGCAAGGAATCTGCTGATCAATGCCCTGATGGGGTCGAGCGTAGTTGTAGTTGTGCACGTATTCCTTCACGATGTGATGGGTATGCCGTTCGCTTATGAGGATGAAGTGATCCAGGCATTCGCGCCGGAGGCTGCCCAGGAAGCGTTCGCAAATCGCGTTGGCCTTCGGTGCACGGTAGGGAGTGTGGAGCAACTCAATCCCAGCCCCAATCGCGACCCTCGCAAAAGACGATCCATATTTGCGGTCATTGTCGCGGATCAGGAAGCGTGGACCTTCTCCGAAGGGCGTCGCCTCGCGTAGCTGATGAGCCAGCCATTTATCGGTGGGATGGCGCGTTACCCCAAAGTGCACGACGCGGCGGTTATTCAATTCAATGATGACGAAAACGAAGATAGCGCGGAAGAACAGATCGTAGGTCTGCAGGATGTCGCAGGCCCAGATCTCACTGGCGTGATTGTATATGAAGGTTCTCCAACGCTGCTGAGACGAACCAGGATCACGAACATATTTAATGTAGCGCTGGATCGTAATTTTCGCGGCTCGCAGCCCCAGCTTCAGCAGCTCGCCATGAATGCGGTTGGCGCCCCAGATGCGGTTCTCTCGAGCCATTTGTTGGATGAATCTCACAGTCTCTTCGGATAGTGGAGGACGACTAGGTTGTTTCCTTCTCCGAGATTTATGTTTCCACAACCAGCGATACAGATCGCGATGCCAGCGCAGAAGGGTGTCGGGCTGAACGATGGTCAGTGTCTGCTTCCATGATCGAAGTACGCTGGCCAACATGACCAGCAGGACACGTTCGTGGGGTTTGCAGGCAGGACGTACAACCTGGCGATTGAGTACGATGAGCTGCTGTCGTAGAAAGGCGTTTTCCAGCACGAGGTTTGATCTACTGCGTGTGAGATCGTGGATGAAACCAGAGATCGTCGATGGATTTTCAGGTCTGACCCGGCTTTTGATTTGCTTCGTAATCGTTTCTAGAACGATTTCGATGAAATGGTGGAGAGGTGAAATCACGGGCAGCCTTTCGTTTTGGGAAATGGAGACCGTGATTGTAATGCATTTGATAATGTTATAGGGCGTTTTTAGAACGGATGTACATTTTCGGCCAGCACAGCATTAGATGCAAGCCTGTTATACGCAGCGGTAGGCCTTGTCGGGTTGATCGACACGCCCACCGATGCATGGATCCTGTTGCCGTTGATTAAGCGGGAGATTATTTGTCGCATCTTATTGGGCGAGCAGGGCGACCGGCTGCGCCATATTGTTGTCATTACAGTTTTATCGTCGCTGGTACAGCGGCACAATCTCCTTATGTTTTTGAAGACTGTCTTTGATCCACTCAAGTTCTGTTATAGTTGGGACAGACCAATCCAAATAGTCCCGGAGGAATGATGTCAATTGTTACGATTATTGGTGCGGGCATGATGGGCAGCGCGATGTGCTGGCCGTTGGCAGATAACGGTCACGAAGTGCGCCTGGTAGGGACGCCGCTGGATACCGATATCGTGTCCAGCCTGCAGAAAGACGGTTACCACCCTACGCTGGAGCGGGTGGTGCCGCAGGGCGTACGCCCTTTTGAAGTTAACCACCTGGCAAGGGCATTGGATGAGGCCGACTGGGTGATCAGTGGCGTATCCAGTTTTGGCGTGGACTGGTTCGCCAGCGCGGTTGGTCCCTTGCTAAAGGAAAACCAACCCGTGCTGGCGGTTACCAAGGGCTTGGAAGACCAACCCAACGGCGACCTGCTGGTGTTGCCCGAAGCCACGCGGCTTAAGCTACCGCCCCATCTGCAGACCCATGCAAAACTCAATGCTATCGGGGGTCCGTGCATCGCCCATGAACTCGCCGCGCGCCGGCAAACAGAGGTAGTGTTCACCGGACATGATCCGGATGTACTGAAAACCTTGAGAAATCAGGTGGCCACAACTTATTATCACATCTCCATCTCGCTTGATCTGATCGGTGTTGAAGTATGCGCGGCGCTGAAGAATGCCTACGCCCTAGGCGTGGGATTGGCAGTTGGGATGATGGAAGCAGCCGGCCCGGATGGCTTGGCGCGCATGTATAATCCCCAGGCGGCATTGTTTGGGCAGAGTGTCCTCGAGATGTACAAGCTCCTCATCATTTTGGGGGGAGGCGTTGATAACGTACACTGGTTGCCCGGTCCAGGCGATCTGTACGTCACCGTCTTTGGCGGGCGGACTGTGCGATTGGGGAAATTGCTGGGGCAGGGTGTAACCTTCGCCGATGCACGGGAGCGCATGGCTGGGGTGACGCTCGAATCAGTCGAGATCACCACTCGGGTGGCTCGGGCTTTGCCGAAGTTGGCCGGACGAGGCTTGCTGAAGAGCGATGATTTCCCGCTCCTGCTTCACCTGGATGAGATCATCAATCAGGAAAAATCCGTGAACATTCCCTGGGACAAGTTCCAGATGGACCGGCTGTGAAAACCCTTGTGCTGGCCGATAAATATCATCCATGTGCAATCATATCGAAATTTATCGAGAGTCACCGATCCTGGCGTTGGCTTGAGATTACTAAGGCATAATTGTAGCTATTCAGAACGATATTGGGTGAGATAAAGAGCTCGAAAGACTGCGCCGGGGCTACGAATTCATCCTCGAATCACACGTTTGAGCATCGAGACATATAATGGTATTGCCCCCTGTGGTTTCTTTATCGTGTAGGGGGAAAAACCTCATCTGGCATTATCATGGAGCAGATAGATGGTGAAGCTCCCTTTAATTTCGAGATGATTATGATAAATATCATTTTGAGAAGTTAAGGTGTATGTGCCCTCGGGTTGATGTTAGGTTTAATCGGAATGTACAATGGAAATAGTTTTTCCCCCTTACAAGCATTTTTAGAACGGAAGTACATTTTCGGCCAGGACAAGAAAAGGAGGTCTCCATGACCCGAACTATTGCTGTGATTTTTCTTGTCTTACATGGTGTGGTCCACTTACTCTACCTTGGCCAAGCCGCGAAGCTTTTTGAATTGCAACCAGGCTTGAGTTGGCCTGCAGGATCGTGGCTCTTCTCGAAGGCACTTGGGGAAAGTGCCACGCGTATTCTCGCCGCTGTGTTCTGTGCCCTTGCTGCCTTAGGTTTCATGGTCGGCGCAGTCGGTTTAGCGCTCGACCAGACATGGTGGCGTTCGGCTGTCGTGGGGACAGCAGTCTTATCGTCTGTTCTTTATATCTTCCTCTGGAATGGACGGTTTGAGCGCCTGGATCAACAGGGGGCCGTCGGTGTCCTGCTCGATGCAGTCGTTCTCGTTATCGTTCTCGCTTTCCGGTGGCTGTAAACAATGTGTGTAATTCGATGATGCACTGGAGAAAGCCTGACAATTCGACGGAGAAGACACGGGATTCATCCGGATTTGGAGTATGATCGGAGTTGAGGGTGGGCCGCTGTGCTCAAAATCGTGAGGCGACTTAATGCCAAGTTCATGGTTTCCACTAAACGATGTAGACCTTCGCCCGATCCATTTGTTCAGACGAATCATGCTCGAACATGGAAAATAACTTGGCCTGCTTTCGGGCAGGTCTATGAATCTAAGGATTCTTGAAGACGATGGAAAAAGAAATTGACATTGAAGAGCTGGCACCCTGGTTGGTGGTCATTATCACCTTATTTGGTGGTTGGATGCGGGTTCTTCTACTCGATAGCAAAGGGATGTGGTTGGATGAAACGTTCAGCGTGTGGCTGGCCAACCATGATATTAGTGATATGCTGCAATGGATCGTCAAGATTGACCAACATCCACCCCTCTATTATTTTCTGCTCCATTTCTGGATGGCATTCAAAGGGGATGCACCCAATTCTGTTCGTCTGTTTTCTGTGCTGTTCGGTGTGGGCACGATCCCAGTAATCTACCTGATCGGCAAACGCATGTCTGGAAGGGCGATGGGATTGGCGGCAGCGGCGATCCTGGCCCTGTCGCCTTTTCACATCTACTTTGCCCAGGAAACGCGCATGTATACCTTGCTGACGTTCAATGCGGCCGTCGCGATGTATGCCCTGGTCAGGTTGCTTACGGATTCACGTTCCGTCATGCCCATCGGGAGCCAATTTCGGGAATATCTGCGTACCTGGCGTACCTCTGGGCCGGCTGAGCCAATTACAGATGTAGAGTTCAGTTATAAGGATAAGATCCGCAATCGGACTGGATGGAGGGCATGGTTTTCCCGCCATCGTTTTTTACCCATCCGGGCCATTGAGACCGACCTGGCCTGGGTTGCATTTATCATGTTCTCGGCTGCGACCATGCTCACCCACAACACGGCTGTGCTTTTTCCCTTGGCCACTAATATATTCGTTCTCGGTCTGATGCTTTATCAAAGGAGGAAGGTATCAGAGGCTCAACCTGCCGTCCAGGCTCTCTCTTTGGGGAACTGGGTAAAGGCGCAAATCGCTATCGCCATACTTTGGAGTCCCTGGTTATCTGCCTTCATTAAGCAAGCCAGCGCAGTCTCTCAGAGGTTTTGGATTCCTGAACCAACCTGGGACGCCGTTCTCCAGACGATTAAATTCTTTCTGAACGCATCTGCTCCTCTTCCAGCCGACCTATCCGTGCTGATCTGGAGCCTGTACGTGCTGGTGCTTTGTTTGGGATTGGTACATCTCCGAAGAAAATTATCGCAATTCCTCTTTCTGGCTGCCATGTTCGCCATCCCCTTCTTGGGCGAGTTGATCGTAAGCATTCGACGACCCATTTTCTATGATCGCACGCTGATTTGGACAACGATTCCGCTGTTTCTGCTGCTGGCGGCTGGTGCCGTGCAATTAAGATATCGTTTTCTTATCGTCGGGGTAGTAGGAATTTTTGGCACGATCAACCTCTTTTCTGCCACCGACTATATCAGGTTCTTTCAAAAAGAGGATTGGTTCACTGCTGCCGGTTATGTCGCAAATTTCGCTGAAGAGGATGATTTGATCCTTTTCAATTCCAATTTTGTGGAAATTCCATTCAACTATTATTTTAAAACCTATGAAGACAAGTATCATATCCATGTGGAAAAATATGGTGTTCCTGAAGATCTGTTCGACAGCGGTATCCTGGAACCGGAGATGACGGAAAGCGATATCCCCGGGTTAATTTCATTATTGGCCGGACATGACAGAGTCTGGCTGGTTTACAGCCATGAATTTTATACTGATCCGCTGGGACTCATCCCAGAAACGCTTGCATCAGAGATGACATTAATCCAGCATCGAGATTTTTACGGGGGGAAGGTGCAGCTATATCGTATTGACTAGCGGCTGCCCAAACATTCGCTGGAACCCTTCGATGGGTGTATTTTGAGCATAGACTTTCTTTGTCAAGCCTTCCGAATCAGGAAACCCATTCGGGCTCCCGAATGGAATCTCGCGGGATGTAAACTTGATAACCCGTAGGAGCAAACACCTCATCCGGCATTATCATGCAGCTGATAGATGGTAAAGCTCGTCTCAATTTCGAGATGGTTATGACAATGTCGGTTGTGGGAAGACTTGGTGAAGTTGTGCAGTAATTCATGACGGATACAGTTTTTCCCCCCTACAAGTAATTCCCCCTCTACAGGTATAGAGTCAAGCAAAATTATGAGTTAAGCCACAGTAAGTCGATGTGTAGAGAACCCCACAGGAAAGTGTGATTACATTGTGGAGTTCAGTACGGATAAAGTATTTCCCCCCTACAAGTTACTGGCGTCCCTTGTATTGCGCCCCAAGAAAACGACTTAATGAGGCGCATATAACTTGTAGGGGAAAAACCTCATCCGTACACGCTTTTCCATATTACATGGTTGCGCTTATGATAAATATCATTGTGAGAAGATATCGCGTGCAAGACACAAGATCGTTGTGAACTTGTAGAGGAATTCAGTCTCGATATCCTTTTCACCTTTTGGGATTTTTCTTATGGCGTGAGCGATGCCAGGAATTCCAACGTGGCCACAAGGATTTGTTCCTGCTGCGCCCGGCGGCTGATGCTGGCTTCCCCGTCCCCTGGCTGGATCCCGTACCAACCAAATTGAGCGTGATTGCCCCCCTCGATTACCACCCATTGGGTTTGCTGCGGTAAGAGATCCCGGCTGGCCAAGATGCCCGCCAGCCCCATATCCATTGTCCCGTAGATGGACAAAACCGGTTGATGGAAATCGTTGAGTGGATTGCTTTGCGCCGGATAGGAAGCCCACAAGAGCAGCCCATTCACTACCTGGGGGTGATTAAAGGCGTAATTGGCTGCCATCGCCCCGCCGAGCGAGTGTCCGCCGATCACCCAGTGTTCGATCCCGGGATAAGCGGCCATGATCTCCTCGGCGCGGTTGGGCGCGAAGACCGCCAGATTGAGCGGCATGGGTGGGATGACTACCAGATACCCCGCGGCGGCGATTTGCCGCGCCGGGGGTGCGTATGCACGCGGATCGACGTGGCCGCCGGGGTACAGAATCACTCCTGAAGCAGGCTGCTTCTCCAGGGGGGTAAAGGTCAACCAGGGGCTTTGTGTCACTTTTACCTGCTCATCGGCATTCAACGCCGAAAGAGCCTCCGGCATCGCAGGCAGCGGATTCAACGCCCAGTAGAGAAAACCGCCCGTCGCCAGCAACAGGATAACCAACAGGGTTATCAAGATGCGTTTGAATATTTTCATGAACGCACTTCCTTGGCTTTGGGATGAAATTCATTTTGTACTTGTTGACGCCGAAATTCAAAAATTTTCGCCAGACGCGGGCCGACGAATAAGGCTTGCGCCAGGCGCCCCAGCAGGCCGAAGGGTAGGGAGTAGGTCACACGGTCGGTTATTTGCACGCCGCCCGCTCGCGACACGAAGCGGTGTTCATGAATCCACAGGCGATACGGGCCGCTGCGTTGCTCATCAACGAAACGATGCGGTGGCTCTACGTGTGTGATCTGCGTCAGCCAGCGCACGCGCAGCCCCGGAAGGACGGCGACCCGGTGTTCGATAACCTGCCCAGCGTACATTGGCTCGTCACCGCCGTGGATGAATTCAAAGGCCATGTCGGGCGGCGTCATTGCGTTCAGGTTACGCGGTGTGGCGAAATACTCCCAAACCTGTTCAATCGGCGCAGGAATGAATTGCGTGCGTTCCAGGTGATATATCATGCGTTTTCTCCGGCTTGTCTGGCGATGTCCGCGGCAATGGGGTGATTGAAGATCACTTTCCAGACGAATGGGCGAAGACCTGGTCTTCTGGTTAGCCCCTGGAGGGGGAGCCATCATCCCGTAAAGATTATTCCATACTTCAAGGCGAAAATGGCAAGATGGTAATGAAAACATTCATTGGTAAAAGATCGAGTGCTATATACCCTTGAATTTGTCGGGGGCTGGATGGGATTCCGACACGGATTGTTCTCCCCATACCCGATTGCAATGCCTTGGATGTTGTTATTGGGCATTCATCGAGCGGATGTACATTTAGAGCCACCACACCATTATAATGTATCTGTATTAGAAGGCAGTGCGGATCGCGTGTTTCCCCCCTGCTCACCGTCTGCGCCTCGGGCAGCGCTCAGAATGGTCGCAGTGAAGAAGGATTCAAACGACAGGTATTGTAAAAATGAAATCGAATTTCGATGAGCCGACGGACGGTGTGATGGGCGAATTCATTATCACCAGCCTGGATCAGTTTTTACGTTTATGGTCGCAAACCTACAATACAGAAGGAAAACCCGATTGGTCTCACATCCTTCCATACTACAATGAGGACATTCACTTCATCGATTCGGTACAGGAGTTGCGCGGTTTTCGGGACTTCGAGGACATGGTCGAGCGCCTGGCTCGCCGCTCCGGCGAGCTTAAGATGCGCATTGTACATGCCTCCATGGAAGGAAACATCATTTTTTTTGAATGGGAAATGACCATCCTCTTTCGGAAGACGCGTACCTCCGTGATCCATGGTGCAAGCCGGTTGACGTTGAACGAAAAAGGAAAAATCATCGCCCAAAGGGATTACTATGATCTTTGGGGGGATATCTTTGACAATATACCGGTGTTTTCAAAGCTGTATCGAAAATTCATGCAGAAAATATTTGGGTGAAGATGTCTACGCAGTGGCATTCCGTTAAGAAGTATTGGCCCCAATACCAATGGTCTAACATTTGGGAAATGGTCCACAATATGCGGACAATGCCGGAGATTTGCGAGGATGACTTCAGCGACAGGCAGGTCGTCATCACAGGGGCCACCTCAGGGATCGGGTATCACACCGCCAGGAAGTATGCCGCCAAAGGCGCAAAGCTTCTGACGATAAACCGGGACGGGGAAAAAAGCGAAACGTTATGCGATGAACTGCGGGCAGAGTATGGCGCGGAGAGTCATTTTTTGCTGGGAGATCTCAGCAAGCTGGATGATGTACACCGGCTTGGACAAACCCTGGCGCACTGGGACAATCCCATTGATGTGCTGATCCACAATGCCGGTTTATATCTTTCACGGCGAACATTGAGCGAAGATGGTTTAGAGATGCATTTTGTGGTGCATCATCTGGCGCCTTTGGTCATTAATTACTTGATCGCAGATAAGCTGATATCCCAGAAAAGTGGACGGATTATCTCCGTCAGTTCAGAAGGCTATCGCTTTGCAGTATGGGGGATTCGCTTGGATGACTTGAACTGGGAAAAGAGACGCTATACAGGATTACGAGCATATGGTGCGGCAAAAATGGCACACATATTAACGATGATGCTGTTTGTGGAACAGTTCCAGGGAACAGGCGTCACCATCAATGCCATGCATCCAAGCATGGTGCTAACCAACACCGGACGCGAGAACGGGCCTGTATACCGATGGCTCAAGCGACATACCATTGACAGGATTTCGCGCTTGCCGCAAGTGTCTGCCGAAGCGCTTTACTATCTCGGGGTCTCACCCAAGATTGAAGGCCGGAGCGGGCGCTTCTTTCACATGACCCACGAAGAAGAGCTGGCGCCGCCGGCTCGGGACCGTGAAGTTGCCGAACGTCTTTGGGAAATCAGTCTCTCATTGGGGAGGTTGCAGTGATTCGAAAAGAGGCGATTGTCGTCGGCGGTGGCATGGCAGGCTTGACTGCCACGGCCTACCTGGCCCGAGCGGGAAGAAACGTCTTGCTGCTGGAGAAAAATGAGAAATGCGGTGGGTTGGTTAATTCCTTCACTAAAGAGGGCTTTCTCTTTGAAGGCGGTGTGCGGGCGCTGTTAAGCGCCGGCATTATCCTGCCCATGCTGCGGGAATTGGAGATATCGCTCGATTTTGTGCCCAGCCCGGTTTCTGTGGGGGTGGAAGATCAAATCATTCACGTTGAGGGCCTGGATGACATTGTCGAGTACGCCGCGATGCTCAAAGCGCTGTATCCGGACGATCCTGACCAGGTTGACCGGTTGATTGGCGTAGTGCAGCGCGTGATGCGGGATATGAAGATTCTCTACGGCGTGGAAAACCCACTGTTTCACAATTTCCTGCAAGACAAGGTGTATTTTTTTCGCAACTACATACCCTGGTTCTTCAAATTTGCGTTCACACTTTACCGCATCCACCATATGCGCGGCCCGGTTGAAGATTTCCTGGCCGCTCTACTGCCTAACCGTTCGCTGCGCGATATTGTTGACCAGCACTTTTTCCGCGCCACGCCGGCCTTCTTCGCATTGAGTTACTTCTACCTCTACACGGATTATTTCTATCCCAAAGGCGGCGTTGGCCAGCTGGCACAAAAGGTGACACAGAAGGTGCTGGAGCTGGGTGGTGAAATTCAATTGGAAACCCGTGTGGTTAAGGTCGATATAACCCAGCGACTGCTCGAAGATGAACAGGGCATCTCATATGCCTACGATGACCTGATTTGGGCCGCCGATTTGAAGACACTTTATCGCATGGCAAAGTACGATGGCCTGCCGGTAGAAGTTCAGGATCGGATCGAGCAGGAAAAGAGCGTCATTCTAGCCGGCCGGGGGACGGACTCTGTCTTCACGCTCTATCTGGGGTTGAATGAGCCACCGGAAACCTTCCGGCGCATATCCCACGGGCACTTCTTCTACACGCCATCGCGAGAGGGCCTGGGTGAAACGCATCGTTCAGAACTGAAGGACATGCTGCATAACTGGGCGCAGGTCTCGCGGGAAGACGTGCTATCGTGGCTGGATCGATTCTTTGCCTTGAACACGTACGAAATTTCCATCCCGGTGCTCAAAGACCCAGCGGCCGCTCCAGCGGGCAAGACCGGTTTGATCGTGAGCACACTGTTTGAATACGATCTGGTGAAGAAAGTACGCGATGATGGCTGGTATCCGGAGTTCAAGTCGGCTGCTGTAGAACGGATGATCGCCGTGCTGGCAGGCAGCATTTATCCCCAACTCAAGGATCAAGTAGTATTCCGCTTCTCGGCGTCTCCCCTGACCATTGAAAACATCGCAGGAAGCTCTGAGGGCTCGATTGTCGGCTGGTCATTCGAAGGTATTATTCCGGTCACCAACAGCCTGTTGCAGATTAATGATTCTGTCAAAACAACGTTTCCGCATGTGCTCAAGGCCGGGCAATGGTCCTACAGCCCGAACGGTGTACCCACTGCCATTCTGACCGGTCGGCTTGCAGCAGACAAAGTGAGAAAAGTAAGCATGCGGGTTGGGCTGAGGAACGAAACCCGACCTTTTCCCATCATCCTTTGATTGCGTTCGCTTCTGCGAAGCTCACTCCGCTCAAGATGAAATTCTGTTTATGGGACGGGTTTCAGTCTCTTTAGTAGATTTTCTTTAACGTGTGGATGTTTGTCGACGGCACAGGAAATTGGTAGGCTCACCTTGGAAACCCAGCCTGACGGTCCAAGGCCACTGTTTTCGGATTCGAACTCATAACCTGAAGGTCCCTGGTTCCCTGTAAGAACATTAGGAGTAGGGGGAAAAAATCATCAAAATTGATCAAGCACGAAATCCCCCTCTGTTATGTTGGGTTTTCACAAACGGCAACGATATGCTACTAAATATCACAATCGGCAATATTATGGTACAAGGCCCGGCAAGAATATGAGTTAAGTCACGCGGAAGGTAACTTGAAATGGACGCCAGATATAGATAAAGCTATATCAGGATTCATTGCGGATATAGTTTTTCCCCCTACAATTTTTCCCCCCTACACGTTATGCTTCGGATCAAATTTACCCATATGTAGAGTTGAAGCTAATATTAATCCCCAAAGTATGAACGGTACTTCACCAGATCAGTGAATCGTGCATAATATACATCTACATTAAGATGATGGGAGTAATACAAATGGAAAACTCTAAATCCAGCCTCATTGTTGTCAAACTTCTTGCGTTATTCCTCATCATATTATTCGCCATGAGCGCATGCGATTCGAACAGTGATAATGTTCAAGAAAGTGAAGGGGTTGAGACGATCTCAATCCCTCAACAAATAGAAATATCTTCGCTTGAGCCAGCAATACAACAAAAGTTCCTTGTATTTGATGCTGATCATATGAATGATGGATTGATCCTCCACAGCGGAGGGGACATCGATGTGGAAGAAGTCACTCTTCAGAATAGTCCAATGACTGCCTTCCAGACCGGCTCATGCCAGGTTTTACCGGCTGACGATGGCAATACTGATTACGATGTCGCTCTCCGGATCCTGATTGATGATGGTTTCATGTATCAAGGACTGCCTACGTCCAAGGTGCAAATCGAGGTTGAATATCTCGATCAGGGCACGGATCAATTTAACATCCAGTATGATTCCCTGAAAGGGGGTCCATTCACCGATACGGAGATGATCACCAAAACCGGAACCAACGAATATAGAACAGCCGTATTTGTACTGGATGACGCCTATTTCGGGAATAGTCAATATGGCGGTGATTTCCGAATTTGGGATCAATGTGACGGTTCAGAAATCATTCGTCGGATTACAGTTACGTTGCTGGAGGACGATGCCGCAGTAGTCTCATCAACACCCGAATCCCAACTTGGAGATCATGCATCGGTCATCTTCCATAACGGGTATATTCTGACCATGGAAGGCAACCAGATTGCCAGCGCTATCGAGATCCAGGGGGAAAGGATCATCGCCGTTGGCTCAGAGTCTGAGATCCTGGCCAATGCACAGCCTGATGCGCTCATGATCGACCTTGAGGGTAGAACGCTCATGCCGGGCTTCGTTGACACCCATACTCACTGGTTCAACAATGTATGGCGGGAGGATTTTGAAGCCGGGCAGCAAATTCTATTGTCAAATGGCATTACCACATCTGCCGAGGCATTTGTTTTAGAACCACTGATCCGCGATTTTCAGGCCTTTGAACAAGCAGGTAATCTGCGGATGCGGATTAGCCTCTACCCGGTCCATAGTGACAACTGTGGAGAACTGCTCGGAGACTGGTACTGGGAGGATTTCCCGCCAACTGTGGATCCCGAATCCAAGCTGCACATCCCTGGAATCAAGATATTTAACGACGGCGGATCGTGCAATTTACCTGCGAGAAGCTTTGAATACCCCCTCGGCGGGCAGGGGGACCTGTATTATGAGGCCGAGGAGTTGGCTCACATGATCTTAACCGCCCAGGAAAGAGGATACCAGGTGATCATCCATGGCCTGGGAGATCGGGCGATTGAAGAAATCATGGATGCCTACGAAATCGTCCTGGCGGGAGGGCCTAATATTTTCCGGCACCGGCTTGAGCACAACGCTCTTGTTCGAGATGATATGTTGCCGCGGTACACCGAACTGGATCTGGTGGCTAATATTTTCGGGCAGTTTACCGGATGTGAATTCGCCGATGGCACTTTTTCGGCCAGCCCCGATCCATACAATGTCTGGGAATGGCGCTGGCGATCGCTCCTTGATGCCAATCCAGAAGTACATTTTGCCTGGCATTCAGACGCACCATGGATCAGCGAACCGGATCCGATGATTAATATCTACAGCTTTCTAACCCGGCGCGATTTCCGGGATGACGGCACGATTTGTGAACCTCCCCAATGGGCGGTGGACGATGTACTTAAGATAGAAGAAATCCTGCCGATCATGACGATTGAAGGAGCCTATGCGCTGTTACGCGACAGTGAGATCGGCAGCCTCAAAGCTGGTAAGTTTGCAGATCTAATCATTCTCTCTGATAACCCTCTTCTGGTTTCGACCGATGACATCTTGAAAATAGAGGTACTTATGACAATGGTTGGTGGAAATGTAGAGTACTGCGCCTCTGGTTTTGAGATGTATTGTCCTGAATAGTTGTCCAGCGAATATCTTGTAGTGGGTAAAAACTTCATACTGATGGATCATGCAGCAAGTTGCCGTCAGAGAGCGGCTGAGTTCCAAAGATGCTTATGATAATGTCGGTTGTGGGAAGACTTGGTGAGGTTATACAGTAATTCATGGCGGATATAGTTTTTCCCCTGCAGGTTTTTCCCTACTAAAGCTAGGGGACAACACTTGGCTCAAATGTCACCAAAGGATGGCCTTGAAGGATCTGTTCAACCTCTTCCCAGCCTTCCAAGTATGCGTAGTTGTAGCGTGCCGGGAGGGCAAACACATAATGACTGTTTCGGCCTAACTCGGACGGACCAAAAGGCGCAGCACCAATATGCCACTCCTCTCTCTGTAACTGGTTCCATTGCTCGATTGTGAATACCATTATCGGTATCTCCTGTCGGGGCTGCTGCGCCGTCGATTCGGGGTGGACAACGGAGATCAGTGAACCTTGTTCCACAACTTCATCACCTGTATCACCGCTCCGAAAACCCTCCCAACTGCTGGTCAGAATCGAGTAGCCTTCCCAACTTGCCGGCAACGAGAAGCTAAAGCCGAGTTCGGTGTTGTGGTATTCGACCAGAGATATTCCTTGTTTGGGTGGAATGATGACTTCCAAGGTATAGGGCACCGGCTGGTCAATGATCGATTTGACATTGATGTAGTAATCCTGTGTGAAGGGCAATTCACCGTCCCAAAATAGGGCATCGGCGTGGCTCGAGATCAACACCGTGCCCTCGGCGCCCCAGATGACCAGAATTGCTGTGTCGTAGGCGATCATCTCATCCTCCCGATCCAGTAAATTCACTGTCATCTCCTGCCCTTCTATGGCGTAGAGCACATAATGATCGGAACCACCAGCGGCCACCTCACCCTGGACGCGTGCCTGGATCGCGCCTGGTTCGAACTCGATCCGCATCAGGTCTGAATCAAGCGGTTTCGGCGAGGGGCTGATATCGCGTGCACAGGTAAGTTCAGCGGTGTAGAGGATCTGCTCCGGCGGCAGTCGTTCGAAACAGACGCTGATCGGCTCATCATCCGAGCAGAGAGTCTCGGTTATCGGATCGACATGGATAAACAACTCGCACACACCGTCAGCCTGGGTGAAGCAACTGCTGCTGGCGCCCGGCCCCCACCCTCCTGTTCCCAGGCAGGTCGGCGCATCCAGATCCTCAGTCCAGCCCAGTTCCCCCAAGATCCCGCGCATAGCCTCTTCGAGGACCATCATATCGGGGAACATCTCCCCGTCACCTACCCCGATTGCCTGACAGCCACTCCCAGTCTTCCCCTGGCGTTCGACGGCGATCTCCTGTTGCTTAACCGGAGGGATGAACATCCGATTGATCATGAATCCCGCCAACTGTTCACATTCTTCGGGGCTTAGGGGTTGAAGGTCGCCCGATACGGGCTCTTTTGGGACATCAGTCGCGGTTTGCTCAATGACCTCGGAGGTTTCCATCACTGGTGTGGCCGCTGCCAGGGTCAGTGCGACCCGGGTAGCGAGTTCCTCATCCTCCGACAACGACGAAGTCGAACTACATGCGCCGAGTGTCACTGTCGCGAGCAACAGAATAATCAAATATTGGGTCTGCCTCAGAGGTTTCATGTGATCATCCTCACGATCACATTTATTATATATTCGATAGAAGAAGAAATTCCGTTTAGGTCGAAAGTCAAACACCGTTCACGTGCGTGTGGTGGCCGAAAATGAAAGATGGTCATGATGACATACGTTGTGAAAAGAATAAGCTGCAGTGGGAAAAAAAAAGGACAACATTTTTAGAATGGATGTACATTTCGGCTAGTACAGGATCATTGTAGAAAGACCGGCTCGATGATCGTCCAGGATTCACCGCCGTCTGTGGTGCGCCAAAACGTGGATTCACCGTCGTGTCGACCCCAAAACGCCCAACCCGTCTCCGAGTCAACGAAATCGTAACGCCAGGCATACGGACCCCCCTCCAAGTTACTATCAAAATTCAGATTGGATGAGATTCTTTGCCACGTCCGCGCGCCGTCGTGGGTGACGCAAAGTTCGGAGCCGCATCGCATGAAAACGTCTTCGTCCGAGGCGATTTTCGGGTAGCGATCTCCCTCTTCGAAGAGGGAACGGAAAGTCCAAGTCAGGCCCCCATCGGTTGTTGCATAGAAAGCCACGGCGGAATAACGATCCTCTCCCTCATAGGCATCCAAATGCACCGGAAGTATGGCACGATTTTTGCCATGGAATGTCGGAGCCACGGGATCGATCATACTGCTGTTGAATCGGCCGGGCGGCAGCATCAATTCGTACTGGGTCCAGACCTGCCCCCGATCCAATGTGATCCACAGCGTAGTGGATTCCGCCTCGCAGCAGGCAAGCGTCCCGTCGATAACAATCACTCGATCCATATCGAGATACAGGGCGTCACCGCATATGTTGCACGTTGTATACTCCCCTGGCCAATTACCAAGAGAATATAACATATGCCCGGAGATGAATTCGAACGGCGACCAGGTTGCACCGCCATCCTGTGTCTCATAAAACATATGGAAAGCAGTCCCGGCGCCAACGTCAAATTCCGACATAATGCCTTCTCGTTCGTTGAAGAATTTAAAGTTACAACCACTGGCGCAAAATGTCGAGTCGTTGACCATCGTCCAGGTCTCTCCGCCGTCGGAAGTTCGAGCCAGACCGTAGGAGTCATCAGGCAGGTCGGTGACGGGAACCCAGGCGTTCAGTGGATCTAGAAAGCCAAATTCTCTAGGCCACACGGTCATTTTATATGGTGTGACATCCTCCCAGGTCGAGCCGCCATCATCGGTGGTCCAAATGTGGTCATCATCTCCGAGCTCGCCCCAAGCCCAGCCGTGCTCGGGATCGAACATGCGGAAATCTTCAACGGGCATCCCGGGTTCCGGAGTTGCTGACGGTGAGATCGGGCTGTCCGTGGCGGGGACCGGCGTAAGTGGAGCAATCGTTGCGGAGGGTTGAATCTCGGTTGATGGGCGCGTCGCTGATGACGCCAGCGTTTCCTGCGCGCCGGAGGTCGTTCCGCCACCGATCTTGAAAAAGGAGACGATCGATCTGCAAGCGATCGTCGCCAACAGCACGACCAAGAATACAGGAACCGGTTTGCGGCCATTCAAGTTTCACATCCAAGCGCAGAGAAAACGGTGTCAGGGATCGGGTTCTCAGGGCCGGCCAGGAGCAGATTTGATTCACGCTCCATGACAATCTCGTAAAACGCAGATAAAGCCGCATAGCGACGACCACATCCAACTGACTCCGAGCACGAAATTGCTACTCGTATATTACGGCGGTCTCTGATTTGACCTCTTCAGCGTTCGGTAATCGAACGAGGCACGTTGCGTTTGAGGGTTTTTCTGAGAACATTAGATTCATCGTGCTAGAATCCTCAACAACACCCACAACTGTTCCCTTTTCAATTGAGAATTCAATATTGAATTCATCGTCCACCCTGCAAATCTCATCAATGCAGATCCACACACTCATTTGGCCTTCATCCAGCAGGTCGTTGAGGCTGCCGTGCCCCGGATGTGCATCCGGATGCCTGAAAAGAAAAAATCCGGCTTCAATCGTCTTGTCAGCATTATCGATGTTGATCGCCCATGTGTATTCTGCATAGTTGAGCTGAGTTTCCGGTTTATTCCACTCCCACTCTTGATCGTTCACCGGGAAAACAAGGCGAGCAGACTGTTCGCTTACACTGACTCGACACACATATGTGGGAGACTCCTGAGAGATTGCCATGTATAGAAGAAGTCCCCCGAAAACGCAATATCCTGCGAGAAAAATTAAGCCCCATTTTTTCATTCCCATATCTCCATGGCCGAGCCACCAATAATACACCCCATTACCTGGTGTTGCCCGATCGTCTTGAGACGGGCAGCGTGTAGCCGGCAAGCGTGTCATCGACGTTAGAAATAACGGCTAGAAACTTGCTCTTCATCTATAATCTCTCACCTCCCGCAAGAATTTCTATGCATGAATTTATCACGAGAAAGTTACCGTAAGGTTACTGCAACCTTGTACCGGCCGAATTATCCCCTCCATCCGTAATCATGGCTAACGATATCTGGAGAGATGTATCCGGATGTTAATTCATAGCGGATCAACACAGTATGATGGTGTTTTCGGGCATGTTATTGGAACGTGTGTTCGTTTTCGGCCAGCACACCGCTAAAAACTCGATGCAACCTCGCTTTGACGTTAGTGATGAACAGAGAGGATGGCAAGGACACCAGAGGCTATAGTGAAATTGGATTAGAAATGAGTACGGGTATAGTTTTTACCCACTACAGGTTTTACTGGGGAATGACTACTCCCCATCAGACCTGAGGAACGCAATAGCTGCGTTTGTGGATTACTACAACAACGATCGATATCATGAAGCGCCGGACAATCCGACGCCAAGGGATCATGCCATGTGCGAGATGGTGTATACTCCAGTGTAGATCGGGGGTGAAAAGACTCTCTTCGTGAAATGCTCGTTTTTTCTCAAATGTTTTAAGGACATACAATGATGCTCTTTCGATGGATAATTCAATTGATGTAGACGCCTCAACCATGACCAAACGCATTCTAAACGAACTGGAGCTTAACGAAGCAAGGCTCGTATTTGCGGATGCCTTGAAATACGACCGTGTCCGCATTGTCGAAAACGATTGGTTTGCACTCCGGGTAGAGATGATAGGAAGTCGACTTTCGAGACGAAAACCAAATGATACGAACGCCATCGTATTGGGAAACACCATCCGCTTTTCAAGTTTGCTAAAAACTCAGACGGGAAACTCCGAGGAAGTATATCTTAGCGATATGGCATGGTTAACACATGAGCTGACGCATGTCTGGCAGTATCAACATTTTGGATGTATCTATCTTCTGCAAGCGGTCTATTCTCAGCTGACCTTGGGCGCCGATGCATACAAATATAGTCCAGCGACGACCCTTGAAGGGCGCGGTGAAGATCTGAAGAATGCGTGGGCAGAAAATAAACATTTCGACGATTTCAATCGAGAGCAGCAAGGTGACATACTGCGCGATTATTATCGAGCCCTCAAGAAAGGACTGGATACAAGTGGTTGGATAGGATATGTCGAGGAAGTTCGCAATATTTGACCAAGGGACTATCTCAAGGCCACAAGTATTTTTTATTCATGGTCAACAACTTGCATAGCAAGAAGATGACGATCGAATTACCGAAGGAGGAATTTCAATGGAAAGGCAAGTCATGAAACCGCAAGATGGGCTTCGTATGCGCGGCGCTCCTACGGCCGCGCCCAGTACAGAAGATACATATCTCGAACGGCTTTTCAAGCTAATCCCGAGTGAAACCATTGCCGTGTATCTCTTCATTGAGGGGGTATTGCTCTCGTCACTCAGTGATTCTGACCAACAAACCCAGCTAGTCGCATGGCTTTGGGGCGTCTTGGCAATCTTGCTCGTCGCAAACTTCTTCTATCTAAGGCGTATAGTCAACGTGACGGATCCTGTTCAGCATGTGATCCTAGCCCTGGCCTTAATCGTATGGGTGTTTACAATCGGGGGACCCTTCCAATATCTTAGTTTCTATCAACCATTCATGGGCGCTGTGGTTCTGGGTTTATTCACCTTTTGCGTGCCGATCTTTTACACCGGTGTAGCCGTGACTCAATAATCATCACGTGGTTGTGTTCTATATTAGTCCTGGGTAAAGACCCCTTTGGATGAGGGTGCACGCCGATCTTTAGTCACATAGACTATTCTGGCAGTTCAGCTGGTCTGAAAGTTGTTAACCAATGAGCGAATGACTGATGCATGCTAAGGTGCCAGGATGTAACGCTTAAATCTGCATCCAAAGCTGATTGTACGTGGAAGATATCCGCACAGGCTTCTTGTGCGTGTTTCCTTCCACATAGAGCCACCTCTGGCAAATGACCAAGTCGATGCAGGGTTTAACCCCAAGAGATTTCCTGGATCAATTAAGGTTCAACGTGATAACCGATATCCCAGTGAGAACAAGTTGGTTTCGGATTTCTCGAAGTTCGTCCGCGGGCTGGAATTGGATCGCAAGCTTGATGCCAGCGGCATCCATTTGCTCCACGAGAAAATCCGCCGCTTTTTCGAGTGCGTCATTGCCTTCCGGCACCAATAACACCAATTGCTGGTCAGCTGTATACCCGCCTTCATCAAACAATGCTTTAGCCCGTTCGGGGTCGTATGTAAACTTCCCCGCGTCGGGGCTGATAAGCTTCAGGTTGCCGGTCGATTCGAGGTGAACTGCACCGACTGGCATGACTTGGCCGAGGATCTCTTCTGTTAGCACGCTCCAGTCGACCGCGTATAGGATCGAGTCCCGTGCTGGTGGGGCTTGCCACAAGTCTCCCGCGGTCGTGACGACCAATTGCTCACCTGGGAGGATCCCCTCAAGAGGTATAAGGGGTATTTCATCCAATTTTGCGCGCTCCCATATGCGTTCTAGCCATGGTTCAAGCTGCGGCTCTATGAGCCGGATTTGTTGAACGAGTAAAGTGAGTTGATCTATCGGGCGCCACTCACGATCCGGTAGTTCGGGATCCAATCCTAGTTCTTCCAGCTTGGCGATCGGTGCAGTGTAGTAGAACTGTGGGTTACCCTCCTCGATGCTGATTGCCTCACTTGCACCTGGTTCCCTCGCGAGGATCACAAGCTGGCGTGCAGTAAGTGCTCTATCCTGTGGCTCCATCTGGGAAAGCTGAGAAAACGCAGGTACCTCCCCTTCGAATTCCAGCGTTTCAATTGGCGTAACCTCGACCACACCCTCGCCAGCGATGACGATCGTCATCTGGGTGTCCCACAAGTAGATCAGCGTATACCAAGTACCAAGCCCGGTAGCGCTGGCGCTGATGGTGTCTATCGTCATGTGACAATTGGCGAGGGCTTGCGTGCCCATTAAGGAACATCCAGTAGTTCCCGACATCGATTCTGAGCAAGGGTAGGCCCCGAAAACAGAATCATCGTAGACATAGATTCGGCAGGCGACATCATCACAGGTCTGTGTACTTGTGTTGATGTTCGCATCCGGGCATATCTGAGCCTGGCCATCACTGTCCGTGGTCACCTGCCAATTGTTAATTGCTGGATCTTGAAAGGTGCCTGTGTTGAGTTCCTCGAAAGTGTCCACGTATGATAGAGTCGCCCATGCGTTAGCCGAGTCGTCCTTTACTTGAAAATCAGCCAATTGGACAACGACAGCCTCTGTTGGTTTTGTTGGCGTTGTCGGAGTTGGGATGCAGCTTGATTGAACCAGTAGTAACATCAGACACGCTCCAACAACTCGTTCCAGATCTAATTGATGCTGGGTCTGATTCTTGCCTTTCATTTTAATCCTCCCTCATCTTCATTCAGCCGATTGTACGCAGACCTTCGTAAGTGCCTGTGGTTCTAATTCTCGACATCTCGTACTTGTCCAGAGACATTTTCTTTACGCTTTAACGCAATATGCCATCCGACGGTGATCCCAATCATCAGGAGAATGCCTACGAGGGCCGCATCGAGGTATGAAAAGAAATCCTGGTTGTCGTCAATCAGCTGGAATATTTGATCGTAGCGCCCAAAATTATCCCGCAGGTGTGCGCCCGTTCGGGTGATCGCCGTGGCGGCCCAATCGAGCCCGGATGCAATGATCACCCGTTGTGCCATTACCGCCGGCAATGCAGCGGCGAATATCCTCAATAACCAGCAGCCAATTCCTTGACGATAGCCAGTTTTTGGTTGGTGGTAGAGTGCTAGGTTTACACCAAATCCAGTTAGTGTACCGGTAGCCAAGATCAATGATCTCTTACATAGGTTCAAGCCGTTGAACCACCCCACCAGCAAGTGCATGACCCCAAAGAAAAGCGTGCCGAGGAGGAGTGTCATTAGGTCCAGGCGCCTTGCAGGAGGAAAGAGTGCCCGCCAGAATGGCCGTGCTTCATTCGCCGGTTTTCCGCGACGCCTCACCAGCATCGGCTCGGCCAAACCCACGCCCAATCCGATGACGGCCCCTAGAAGAGCACCCCAGTAAAAATTGATTGCAAAGCGTGTCATCGCCAGTGGACCCGCCGGGATGCCCAACAAACCACGAAGTGTGCCCAGAGCCACCCCTGCTCCGATCGCGGCGCCAAATACCAGGGCGCGAATCCGGTCGCGTTCCCGCCTCGCCCGACGCCAGAAGCGCCAAAACCAGATGCCTACCCGATCCCACGGCGGCAAGTCTGCATTGCACTTCTCGATCTCGGGATCGCCGTCGGCCAACGTGCCACGCAGTTCTGCTTTGCGAGCAAAACGTCTCCAGCGAGGGGTCACACCGCGCAGCGCTCGGTCGAGTCGCTCGAGTCCCTCCTCTGGCACAGCAGGGAGAACGGAGAGTGTCACAGCGGCTGCCTGGCGCGTGGTTGCATCGGTATGGCTCACAGCTGTCCAGGCGACTGCGCCAACATCCTGGGGAGGGACACTCGGTGCGCTGCCAAGCCCCAAAATTTCGCCTCCCTCTGTCAACTCCAAATCATCCGTCGATGGAGCGTAATCACCCGGGCTATCCAGCTTCGCAATCAGGTTGGCGCCTCGAGCTCGTAGTTGAGTCAGCCAGGGATCAATCGGTTCATCCTCGAACAGTGCCGATCGGAGCAGGAGCAAGATCTGCGTGGGCTGCAAGTCCAGTCCTTTTACTTTGGCCAATTCACGCAGTTGATGTTTGCTCGCCATCGCCCGCTTGTCCATCCATTCCCACCATGCCTGGTGCAGGTTCGAGCGGGTTTCGATGCGCTGCTGAGCTTGCTGGCGTGCAAGCTTGTCCGTAACCGGTGGGAAGATGTGTCCGCTTGGGACGCGTGAGTAGAGCACAGGTGTTCCCCAATCCCGAGCACCGGCGAACTCTCCATAGGATCTGGCACGGACGGCGGCCCGCCCATGAAAAACCGCCTCGTCAATTGTGCGTCCATCCATTAGGGCTTCATAGACTGCCGCCATGAAGACAGCGGTAAGTTTACTGTAGACACTGAACTGCATCGCGACAACGGAAGGAATACGACCTTCTAACAGCGCCCCGGCAACACTCCCCCAAACATCAGAGACATTGGTCATTGCGGTTTCGCAGGCGCCCAGGGTGACAAGTCGAATGCCTCGCTCGCGGAGCATCGTCGCCAACTCGTCGCCCGGGACGAATACGGCTTCATTATTCTCGCTCGCTAGGATGATGTGGCCGGTACCCTCCCACACACCAAGCCGGTCCGTCATTAGCTCCTTAAATCCACCATGCCCACTAAAGTGAAAGATGTCCACTTGATCAAGTTTGAGGATTTCTGCCTGCAGGTCCTCAGGGCGCGCGCCGGGAATCGTCTCATACTCAACCACACCTCTGTAGTCAGGTAGACAAGTAACATCGGTTCCTTGCACATCTCGAAGAGCTTCGTTGATCATCCGCTGTTCCAGCGGGAGATCCTCGAGCCGATCGTATCGATCGAACGGTTTGGGTGTGGCCATGGCGATAAAGACACGTCGTGTGGTTCCCGGGGGAATCCGCTGAGCGGGTATGGCTCTCGCCTCGTGGCGTACAATGGATATGCGCGGATCAAGGACGAGGAAGTTGCTCGCTGTTGCTCGACCATCCGCTTCTTGGAGGTACATGTATTCCCATGGCAAATGGGACAGCTGGTCGAGTAACCGAAGCCGCAGTCGAAGCCCTTCATCGGGCCCTAATTCCAATAGGCTGTCCCGGAATAGCCGGTGCGCATAGGGTGGTAGCAGCAGCTCTGCAAGGCGTTGGCCGAATGTTATTCGTTCATCCAAACCGAGTTTACGACTCCCCAGTTGACGGCGTCGATCGATTAGCTTGCGGTAGTCAGGAATGGGAACCTTTTCCTCTATTTCGCCTTCCCCAGCTGGTGATCCGAAGATTCGCAAGGTGAAGGCATTCAGGGAACCATCCGGTTCCGTCTCCGGAAGATGGGTAAAGATCACAAAATCGTGGTATCTGCGTCCTGCCATTCTCCGTCCTCCAAGCGCCGCAAACAACTATAGCCTATCCGTAATTCAAACCCGCCAGGTTTTCGACACAAAAATCACCAGGCTGGAATCGCCACATAAAGTTATCACTCAGGCGGTGATGCGGCTTCTTTCTCCTCCGAATCGCATAGATCCATCAATTTAGCCATTTGGGGCAGGATCACCTGGCGATCGTAATCCTGCGGGAAGCTTGGGTCATGAGCGAAAAGATTGTAAGTGTGTTCCCATGCAACCAAAGCCCTGCGGCACCAATCCAGTGCGTGTTCTTTATCTGCCTCCATCATTAGCGTATACACAAGTGCCAAATCGTGGTAAGCGGCTGTGTACTTGGGATTCAGGTCAATGGCCCGAGAGTAAGCAGCAATGGCTGTAGTTAAGTTCCCTCGCGCGTGCTGTACATTGCCCAGACCGAGATGGGCAGCTTCGTCATCGGTGTCGAGATTTATAGCACCCTCGAAGAAGTCCGCCGCTTTTGCATAAAGTTCCCCGGCTTTTTCTAGATTCCCCCTGCCACCTTCCACTTGTGCTAGCGACTTAAAGACCATACCTCGCCCGGCTAATGCTCGTGCGTCGAGGGGGTCGGTTTGCTTGGCGGCATCCAGGGCCTTTTTCAGTTTCTGTTCTGCGGCGTCATATTTTCTGTAGTTTAGGTCCTGCATGGAAAGGCTTTGTTGCACGTGGACGATCAACTCCCAGGCATCGGAAAAGCCTGGGTCAGCCTCGACGGCATCATAAAGGTAACCCAGCGCTTGGTCGTAGTCCCGACGATAGTATGCATTCAACCCTCCGTAGTACAGCAGAACGGCATTACGTTGATTAACATCCGTAATAGCAGGCAAGGTAAAATCACCTTCGACTTGTAAGTAGAGCACAGGAACACCCCAATCGCGCCAATACTTGGAGCGATCGATATGTTGGCGTAGTGGGTTACATAAATTGAAGACCGCCCTACGGGCTTCGCAGACTGCATAGTCCAAGGGCAGACCGGCGGCCAATACTTGATAAAAGTGGTGGGTAAAGGTAATCGCGGCATCGTCCCACACTGAAAACTGCATGGCTACGGCAGCTGGGACATCCGCCTCTAAAACGGCAGCCACAACACCGCTCCACACGTTCTGGGCATCGCGCTTGCCGGTTTCACAGGCTCCGAGAACCACAAGCTGTACATCACTACCTATAAGATTCACAGCAAGTTGATCAGCCGGCATTGGAACTGACTTGCCTTTGTGATCAACGAGCATGATGGAGCCCTGACCCGTGACAGTCCCCATGCTCAATCCCTGACCCATTTCCTCGAAACCGCCATGCCCAGCAAAGTGCAGGATGTCCACGACTTCGCGCAACTTTTTCCCCAATCCGTCAGCTGTTGCATCCTCCAGAAAATCGAGTTTGATGTTTGTGGAGCTGTTTTGGAAAGCCTTGGTAAGATTCTCTCGTTCCTGATCAAGATCGAGATTTATGCTATCGACAGGGCTTGCCATGGCGACTAGCAATCGACGAATCTTTGGCGAATTGTCCCGGCCTCGCTTGGGTGCAAGAATCTCCTGGCGGGTAATCGAAATTCGTGGGTCAAGAGCGAGAAAACCGGTTGCGTCTTTCTCGCCACCTCCTCGCTGACGATACATGTACTCCCATGGAAAAGTGGCCAATTCCAGCGGGAGAAGCAGCCTCAAGCGTAGTCCTTGTTCTGGCTGAACCACTTCCGATAGACATTGATCCAGGATGGCCCCAATCTCGCCACCTAGGAGAATATCGGAAAGTGTCTCCCCAATAGCAACAATCTCCTCAAAATCCAATTTCCGTCGATTGAGCTGACTCAGACGCCGAATCAGGTCTTTATGTATCGTTCTGGAATCAGCTTCAAGCATACCCAAGGGTGATTGAATCAACTGAACATTGAAGCTGTTAATGTTATAGATGTCCTGGGACACGTCTGAGGCTCTGAGGATAAAATCATGATACGTCCGTATCATCGAGTCCTCCTTTTTACGTAACGACCGCCAATCTGGACTCAACTACCTTTTGCACACCGGGGACCCGATCCAGAAACTGCAGTCGCGGGGCATCAACATAGTCACCGCCAGCTGCAATGACATAGATCCCTAGAGTGATATAAGCACCTCCCAACAACAACACGCCAGAAGGTAGGACAGCGACTGAAATATTGCTCACAAACCGCAGCCCCTTGAGCAACTTTTCTGCAATCTTGATCTGCTTGTGGTACGCATCTTCTAAATTGTCCACATCCTGGATGGCAGCGATAAATTGCTCCAAACTGGCTTCGCTGTTAGTAATCGAGTTATGCAGTTTCTCAGTGGTCTCTGATGTCGCGTACAGGTTTTGCAGTATCTGGCGAAATCCTCCACCTGCTTTGAGATCGTTCATCCACTCCAACACTTGGTCGATAGCTGTCTCCAACACCGGGCGACCTACGAGGGCGATCAAGGTCTCAACTGCGCTGGTAACATAGCGACGGAAGAGGTTGTATAAATGGCTTACTTTCTCCGCCTGGCTCAGAGTGCCGGCAATCTCCAAGCCGATGTTTCCCACAACTTGGGATAACTCAGCTCCACTCAATCCCATTAAGCCGCTCAGGGCTGACTGACCTGTCCGACTTGCGCGATTAGAAATAAGGTCCAGGGCATCCGCAACAGAATTGGCCAGCGCCAAGCGAGCCGCGATGATTGTCTCCGGTAATCGCGTAATTCTCTCGGCTTTGTCCACCACCGATTCTGCCTCTCCGCGCACGATGCTGAAGAGATTCTCCATCTGATCAAAGGCGGGTAAACCCCGTTCTTGCCTGTTGCCAAGCTCCTCGAATCCCAAGCCATCCTCCTCGTCCGTTGCGGCTTGAAGGAGGTAAGCGCTTACATGCAGATCGGTCAGCGCTTTGGCCATCAAGCTTGTAGCACGTTGGATTCGTATCGTCGAATCAGAGTCATTGAGCTGGTCCACGGCCGTCTTGTTGAATCGTTCGGCGATTGGGGAGAGTGATTCTGCTTGGTCAGCCAAATCCTCGTATGAGACAGGGCTTCTAACGCCACGCTCGCCGGTCATACAACCCGGTCCGGTGAACATCGCTCCTACGCCATCCGTGTACGCTTTTGCGATTTCTCGAAAGTTATCGCTAGGGGACATATATCCATCTCCATCATGTCCGGCATTGATATCCATCTAAAATGCTGTCAGGGTTTTCGTTTTTTTAATGATCAGAGATATCGGCAGGGTTGTTGCGCTGAGAATCGCAGTATCGACTTTTTTATGTTCTACTACTACGGATTCATACATACGTTGGCAAGCGTAGCCAATAGTGCTTACTCTCTCCATTGATCGCCAGATATCTTTTCGCATGATTTCTAGTTCACCGCCTACTCATTCTGCAGTGTGGTATGCTTTCAACAGAGCGTCCCAGCGATGATCAACCGCATAGCGAAGTTCGGTGTAAAAGCGGGACATCTCACCCGGTGGCGGCTTCAGGTAAATCGTTACGCCACCGCAGCGTTCCACTTCATCCCCGCGGTGTGATTCGGCTCTAACAAAGTTCCCGTTGCCAGGATCGAGTGCCGTACGAACGCTTATAGCTGCTTGCTTCACAGTGTTATCGGCCGTGCCTTGCTCCAATCTCTCGCAGAAGTGTGAGATGTCCCACAATGTGTTGTGCCAGAAATTGGCGGCCGGACTTCTTTGCGCCATCCATATTTCATATGCCGCTGTGGGCATGTGCGCGATAAGGGCATCAGCCAAGTTGTCTAGTGCTCTAGCGATCTCTTCCACCCCGGATAAATCCATTGCCGTTTGCGTGACCGTGTAGCTACTGTTAGCGTATGATGCAATATAGGCGTCGACGATGTGGGATGCAAATTCCCCTGTTGCGATGTCTGGATCCTCAATCAGCTTGGCAAGCACCGTATTGTAGGGCCAACCATCGAAGGGCTCATTTTCTTCAGAGGCTACGATGTATTTCACATGATCACGTGCTTGATAGGCAACCTCCAGGTTACTCATAAGGCAAGCGTCCATACCCAGAATGTCAATTGGTTGTTTAAACTTCGCCGCAGCGAGGCGCAACACTTTTCCCAATTCGATTGTATCGATCGAATGGCCGGATCCATCGTCACTGGCAATCGCCCTTTCGTGTGCCGTCTTTAAGGACATGATGCGTTTCAGTGTGGAGCGAAAGAACACACGACCCAGCGGGCTGGCTGAGCGCTCAGCAGCTTCGGCGCGACCATAATTCCTTGTACCCACCTCCTGGGATATGGTGTCGAAAGAGGATTTATCCCAACCACCGCCGTGGTTCCAGAGAATGAGCGCGTAGCGCTTTGCGTGAAAATTTTCCGCCGCCCAGCTTATAAAATCGAGAAGCACGTTGGGATCACCGCAATCGGTCTCCCCTAAGTCAACCAATTCTTTCAAGTTGTCCTTCTGCACATAGTATCGCTTGCTGTGGGCATCATCTCCGATACGGTCGAACTCGGCCACAATGTTCACATCATCGCTCGAGCCGACGCTACTCATTTCCCCCAAGTCTATCTCTCCGGCTTCGGACAGGTTGTTATCACCCGCCAGGTAAACCATGAATGTCCATTTTTTTGCGTCTTGCATGTTGCTCCCTCCTGATCGAAATAGCGCTTCACCAATTGTACGAAGTATTGACAACATCTTGGAAAGCCATTGTTTGATCATATCCTTATTGCTCCAATTTATGATTTTTCGCACGAACATTGTTGGCCAATCTATTTAGGTAAATGCAAGAGGGTAATGCCGTGCGACGGATGGGATTGATTCCTCGCCACGTAGAAGATCTTGCCTAGCTCACCGACTTTTGATGACAGCCCCCTATCTTGATATAACGAACTTCTTCCTTGTTCATTTTCCCTTGGTTGATTCTTGAAAATTGTGCTGCTTACGGCTCAAAGCAAGGTGGATCAGCGTATTGATTTCACGTCCAAGATGGTTACTGAATTGCCGGATAAACAAATCGTGTTACGGGTCGATCGTCCTTGATCAATACGGCTTTCTTGCAATTGATACAATAAAGCCCGACCTCTCTCGAAGTCGGGCTGCATGCATTTCTGTCAATGGCCGGCTCCCCACTACGCCGAGGCGCCATGTAATCTATTTGCTTCCGGATTTTCGCTTTACTTAAACATCTTATATCAAAATACCTATCGATTCAAGATGCCGTATTCACTCGGCAAATCTAAGACACTTCTTAACGTTGCTCTCTCGTATATCGATTTCTTGCTGAAGGAAAAGGCGACTTGTAAGAGAGAAATACTCCATTCATATCGATAATTGTGCTGGCCGAAAATGTACATCCGTTCTAGGTTAAAGCCTTTATTGAATGTCAAGACATCATCCAAATGAGATTTTCCGATACTACAGAATGAGGCTACTCGGGAATTCTGCACGGATGTAGATTTTGCCTCTTACGGGTTTACAATTTGAATTGTAGACTCATAAATGTTGTATAATAAAATCCTACAAGAAACCGTCAGGCTCCAAATTGAGTTCTTTGCCCCCGCCTGAACTTTCTTAGTCATTCATTCTTCGTTTTTTTTCAGTTGGAGGAGGTTAATATTATGTCTCCTGGTCTACAAAAGAGGTTGAGAGTCTATTCGTTCGCAGCGGCCATCGTCGTCGCCTTCATGGCAAGCGTCCCGCCCATGGATACGGTGGAATGGACAAGCGTCGTCATCGTTGTCCTCGGGCTTCTGGTCGGCATTTTCAATATCACCGGTAAAGACCAGATGGAGAGATTTCTCGTCGCAGCCATCGGTTTGAAGGTGGTCGTGAGGGGTTTCTTGAGTTTGCCCGGCGTCCAGGAATTGGTGTTCGTGACCAACGTCATCAGCAATCTGGAAATCTTTATCACGGCGGGTTTGATCTACGCCGCCATCGTAGGCCTGTATGATTCGTTGGAGGGACACTTTACGACCTTCAAAAAGGTCATCTACGGCCTGGCGATCTTGTTTGTCATTTTAGCGTGGAACCCGGGATCGTTCATGCCTGCCGAGGTCGTCAATGTCCTCTCGTTTGCCTTGGTGGTTCTGGGGTTGGTGGGCGGCTATCTGGAAGCCCCCAAATCTGCCGATGAAGCGGTCGAGCGGAAGGGACGTCAGTTCTTAATCGCAGCCGTGGCCTTCCAGCTGTCGAGCACGGCCGTTTCGGAGATTATCACGGGGGGCTTCAAGATGTACCAGGATGTCCTCGGCAGTATCAATACCCTCCTTCAAAAGGCAACCATCTTCACCACGACTGCGCTGCTGGTCATTGCATTCACGTCGATCTTCTTCGTGCTGGACGAATTGTCAGAAAGTTCGGGTTAGGGGAGACAGCCCTTTCCCGTTAACTTCATAGTACAACGACGACATAAAGACCTGACAGGGAACGCGACCGAAGGCTCGCACAAAACCTGTCAGGTCTCTTCTGGTGGACTTGTGCTGGCCATAAAATCTCATCCGTTCTAGAAACTTGACCATGAAGGGTCGAAAAACCTCGTCCGGATGGATAAAGCATCAAGTCCCCCTCTATTATGTTAGGTTTTCACAAACGGCATGAATATCGTATCAAGACCGGAAAGAGACTGTCCTATAGAAATACCCGCGTTCATCTTATGGGGGAAGAACCTCATCCGAGTTGATTAATCAGCTAGAAATCAGCAGGTGAATCCCGAAATTACACAATGGTTATGATAATGTCGGTTGTGAGAAGATAATGCGTCAAAGACACCAGATTCCGGTGAGGCTTTGCCGAAATTCGACACGGATTTCGATTTTCCCCTTTTCAGGGTAAGGTTTTTCCCTCCTACGATCGATTCCCCCGGACTTTTTCTTCGTTGCCGATGAGAGTCTCGTAATGAAAGGAATAAATTCTAGAAGTAAGTCAACAAGAGCCTTATCCGTACCTTGGCGCTACTGTATTATTTTGACACCGGCGTAAATGATCCAGTTGACGTAAATGTTTTTAGGACGGGTTTCCTTAGAAACCCTTGCGTCAGTGTACTTGGGATCTGTCGTAACTCCTTGGATTACTGCTAGGTGTCTATCGGATGTATTTCTATTCGCACCGGCAACTGCATCATGACTGTAATCGGAATTTATGGCAGTTGTCGCATGCTGATGCCCCTGCAAGGCATCTTGCTGCATCGACCCAACTTGTCTACCTGCATGCCCGCCTAGTGCGGATGCAACGCGGTCATCCCCATCCGGATCTCTCTTTTCTGGAGAATTATCCACGCCTCTGACAAAGCGGCCTCGTAAATCCGGCAGATTAAAATGGGTATCATCCGGCGCGCCGAAATTTACGCCGATGACGCCATACAGGGCTTTATAATCTTCGCGGACCAAAGCGCGACCGTCGCACAATAACCAGCCATCTCCGGGTTCCGATTCGCCACCGTAAGACACGATGGTTCCGACGATCACCGCTTTCTTACTGAGTGCGTTGATTTCAGCTTGAAGAGTAGTCACTTTTTTTTCTAGCTTGTCCAAGTCTGACATGATTCCACCTCCCATTGAAAAGATTTGTTGCGGATCCATGTGCTCGAAAATCGGCATTGTTCTCCGTAGAGTTCTGGCTCCTTTCTTCTACACCTTGTATGCGATCCATATCAACATATTCTCCACGGATTCAAGCCGCTTGGCGTGGTCTTCCTCTATTGTCAATTTCCAGGTGCCGGGGGATGGGTCCAAGTTCTCGACCTTGGCACAGACCACTCCCGATTCGTTGGCGACTTTGAATTCACCACTCCCTGCTGGCGAGAGGGTGAACGGCAAGGGAAACTCTTCTGCAGCGTCGCATTCATCTTTTAACCTTAAGCAAAGCCACGCCGCGGTGATCTTCACTCTGCCGTGGAACATCGCTGGAAACAGCGAGTCCCTCAAGGGAAGATTCAAGGCGTGATTGCCAGCTTCGCCTGGCCGAGAGAGGAAGTCATCCCACGCTTGGGCGAACGCCTCTTTCACGTCGATCAGGCGCCCAAATTCTTGATTTGAAATCTCGTCCCACACTGCCTTTTGCGACTCCTCTCTCAAGCTCTTACCGCCGTCACGGGCTGTATACCGCACGTGGAGAATCACGTCGGATATGGCTCCTGCGTCGATCTGGTTGCTTTTCTTTGGTAGCTCAAGATGCCAGTGACTGATGGCCCCCGCTCCTTCGAAGGGCAGGTACCGTTCGTCGTTGAAGTTCAACTCAAAGAGCCCGCTGTCATCCCGCGCGCTGCTGGTGACGATGGATTGCGTTACGCCTACTTTATCCTGGAAGCGCGGATCATCGCCGTCTACCCTCTCGTACCCGCCATTCGTGAGCGTGGCTTGCTTGCGGACCGTACTCCATGTGAGGGTTAGTGTGCTGTTGATACTTGTGTAAGGGCTGGCATCGCAATCGACGCTCAGACCGACCGATTTGATGCGACGCAGGTAATGGCCTGGATAGTCGAGGTCGAAGAGGCCCTCGAGCAACTCCAGGCTGCATTCACCATCTGTCTTCAAATCGAGAAGTTCCTCGGGGAAACACATGGCCAGCGAGATGTGTTTGGTGATCTCGAAGTCGCGCCGGTTCTGATCCAGGTAGGCTGCCTCTAAACGTCGCAGGTCATTTCTCAGCTTTTCGCCGGCCAGCAGGCCTTTCTTGAGGCTGTCCCAGTAGCCGAAGTGGATGTAGCTGGTTTCGTCCCCGCCAAGTTCGTAGTGGAAGACCTTCTCGGCGCGTTTGGCCAGATCGTAGGCCATCTGGTAGCTCTGGAAGTAGAGCGAGGAAAGCTGCGATACGTGCCAGTTGTACAACTCCAGGTTGGTGAAGCGGTCACGCATATAAGTATCTACTTCTTTTCTGTTATCCAGTTCACGCTCGTAATTCTCAAAATCCTTCTTAGCGATCGCGACTCGGATCTTTGCAGCCTCGATTTGCCGATCGATTTGTTCAATCTCTCTGGAAATCACATTCTTTTTGTGTTCCCATTCTGACGTCCTCTGTTCGATTTGTCCCACCAACTTGGCGACCTCAGCCGCATTCGCTAGAACCTTACTGAGAGATCCCAACCATTTTGCCCAAGAGTCCGCAGCCTTATGTGTCTTTCCACCCCCCACTGTAACAGCAAATAACAAGGGACTACTAATTCCCGCAGTTCCCTGGTAGAAGTCGGGGAAAACGGCTGCGTTAGACGCGAAGGAATGCGCGACAGATGCGCCAATAAGAGTCGCTTTTTCAGCTGCAGTAGATGCAAGGCTCGCTACCTCCCACTTCGTTATCTCCGACGCTTCTTCAGCATGTTCCTTGCGCACCACTGCGATTTCCTGCGCTTTCTGCAGTGATTCAAGTGATTTCTCAGCTTCTTCGATTTGTTGTGTTTTTATCCCACGCAAGTCAGGCGTCAGTTGCCTACTCTTTAGCTGGACCAAGCCCTCGGCGTCTTTCTTCTCCAGTGCATTGAGGAAAGCTTTCCCCAGCGACTTGACGTCCTTGCAGAACTCCAGCGCTTTTTCCAACACGACCGGAAAACGGAAATGAGGCAGCGGCGCGCCGATATCACTCAGAACGCTGCTGATGTCTACACCAGCTGCTCGCGCCCGCACCAGCAGTCCCGGTTCGATGGGTGGCTGGAACAGAGGTAGCTGGCGCTCGACTCCTTCGATGTTTAGGCAGTGGCGGATTTTGAACAGCCTGTCGGCCACTGTATCCCAGTACGACAGCAGCTTCTCGTTCCTGGGGACACCGAAGTACGGCACCGATTGCGAAGCGCCCAGCACGGCTTCTATGCCCTTGCCCTGAGGGATGAGATGCGTACCAGGCGCCGGAAGGCGCTCCTCGAGTTGGAGGGGACCGCCCGAGAATGTGTTCAAATCCTTCCGCATCTCCTCAAATGTCTGTGGCGGCGACTCCCAAGGCAGAGGGATGATGGCCGGATGCTTCCCCAGGATTTCGGCGGCGAGGATGTAGAGCTGGGTGGCTTCGTTGATGGACTCGATCGTGTCGCGGCGAAATAACTGGTCACCCCAGGCAATCAGGTTGTCGATGTACTTCATGACCACCGTCTTTTGGTAGGCGCCGAGCCGCAGCCGGGCGATCAGGTGCGGTTCGAACGGGTCTTGCCGCCACTGCTCCAATTGTCGCTCAAGCTTCTCCCTGGCTTCTTTCCGTTTTTGATCGTCACCGTGATATCCCAATAAAGCCAGGAGATCCTGGATGGTTTCGTCGGTTGCCTCTTGAAAAAAGGGCAATACCTGCCAGTAGCGTTCCGGCGGTTTGTAACCAGAAATGTCGGTAGGGTCGAAGATGTGGTGGAACCACTGCTGCGCCGCTTCGAAGCGCTGATTCTTGCTCAAACGGTCTGCGATCATGAGCGGGGCGTGGAAAAACAGCTCCCAGTTGTACTGGGAATGGAAACCGCCAGCGTCGAAGTCCGCCACACCAGCCGGATACGGTTCCTCTACCGTTCCTTCACAAGGGGCGTATTGTTGGGCGAAGTCCCGGTAGGCATACAGCCCTTCCGGAACCTTCTCCACGTAGCACGTCCAGATTGGTTTAGTGCTGCCTCCCTCCACTATCTCGTTATCGCTGATTTTCCACCTTTCGAAATCGTCGTTTTTTTCTTTCTCAATCTTAAGATCTCCCGAAAAAGTGATGTCGTGCTCATTAAAGATTTCTTCAACCCTGACTAGATTGTTTTTTTCGAAAAATTGTCTTTCATAATCACCAAGCCAAAACAGCAGCGGTTCGCGGCGAAGTCGCTGCACCGACCGATGCAGAAGTCCGTCGATGCCGTCGCGATTTAGGTGTTTCATAAACTCGTGTGTCAGTGGGTGGTAAGCGTTCTCGAAGCGATATCTATTGCCCACTCCATTCGCGCCAGTAGTCGCGGGCGTAGCGTCGGACGAATCCGCGAGTGTTTCGACGGGGAAACTTGGTGCCGAGAGTGCGGCCTCGACAGAGACGTTGCCCGCTGGAACCTCCTGCTCCTCTCGAGAACCCGAATCGGCACGCGGTATGGACCCTTCACGTTGCACGAAAAAGACCCGATCCGCGTCCTGATAAAAGAAACAATCCTGCCAATCCTTTTGTCGAAGCTGGTGGGGGAATACGAGGGTGAAGGGAGAGGGCGATTCGGCCAGAAGCTGACCACCGTCGTTGGTGTTGAAAGATAGCCCACCCTCGGCGATTACGGCCATGTTTTCATACTCCCCATTCTTTACTGGAGAACTGACGGGACAATCCTTGGCCAAGACATCCAAGTCTGTTTTTAAGTGCGTATCTACCTGAGCATCATGGGTGAAGCGAAACCCGCCCAGGTAGGCATAAGCATTGTTTTCACCGTCTTTACGTCGCGCGCAGAGAATCTGGAGTACTTCATCCGCGATACGGGTCTTGAAGGTGAGCTTTGATCTGTCCTGGGGCTCACAAGGATGGCTTACCTTGCCGCCAAGTCCGGTAAATGCACCTTTGGCCTCATCGCCTTCAGGCACTGGATCCCAGATTAACCTCTGATCCGAGATTTTCTTAGCCGACCACATCCCCTGGCGGTATTCGCTGAAGGCCAGGTGCACCTCCCAAAAATGCCACATTTTTTGTTTGTCCTGCTTGTCCTTTATGGGCTGACCGTCTTCGCCCTTGAGAACTTCGGTCTTTTCGTTGAATATGGGCCAGAACAGGTAGAGCCGTCGGTTGAAGACAACAGGGATCAAATGATCGCCCTGGATCTCCACATTCACCTGCTCCCAGGGAGTCCACGCGCCGTGGGCTCGTCGACGGTAATAATAGACCTTCGGTATACCCCGAGTGTGGCCGAAAACGTGGAGCACGTCGACGGTGATTTCTCCTTTGCCATTTGGTGTGTCGCTCTCCACCTCGTGATAGAGACCACAGATCTCAAGCCGGGCGACGGCGTCAAGCTTGTCCAGGTAATTGAGAAAGGCGCTCTCCGCCAGCCCGGCCGTCAATTCGCCCGATAAAAGCTCGTTTTCCAGCTCCTTGAAGAAGGGTGTCTTGTCGCGCCGCAACTCCGGCTCGATCCAGTTTTCGGGATACAAAAATATCTTGCGATTGGCTTCCCACACCCGGTAATTCTTCATCCATTCCCACAGCCGCTTCCACTCCAAGGCCTGCTGGGGGGAGGCGATTCGCCACGCCTCCAGGTTCATCAGACAACGCTGGATGAAAAGCTGAACCGAGCTGATAGCAATCTTGGTGCGGGAGGTCATCATGCAAGGGCTCATTTCAACGTCGAGCAGATAATGCTGGTAAAGATCGTGAGTGTTGCGCAGTCCTGCCTTGGCCATATGGTAAGCCAGCAGGGCAGCGCGCCGTTTTTCGCGCAGCGTGTCTTCGAGCGGCTTGGCAACTTCCAGCCACTGCTGCTCGTCGTACTTTGCCTTAACGGCTTGCTTGAGTGATTGCGACAGAGGGAAATCGGCTGTAGCGGCCCAGTCCAGGAGTTGCTTCGCCGATGTACCCATGCGTTTGAGCAAGATGAACGCCTGGTGCAGCTCCTCGAACCTGCCACCCCCTCGATAATCAGCATCAGTCAGATGTAGGCCATACTCTCCGACCAGCTCGTTCAGATCCTCTTCGTCCCAACCAGTCAGGACCTGCAGTTGCTCCCTGGCGGCATCTTGTGATTGATGCGCCGCAGCCAACACGTCGACCAGTCGAGTTTCGGCCTGCATGTAGTGATCACGGAAGGTAAACAGATTGTATAGATGCTGCCATTGATTAAACAACGGAGCGTCCCGGGTCGGTTCCAACGGAAACTTGTTCCAATCGAAGTCTTGAAAGTCTGCCCCATGATCTACCAGGCAATTCAGTTCGGTCGCCTCGATTCTGAGTTTGTTGACCATAAGTGAGAGTTTGTGTAGTTGTCGAAACGTCCGGATGACTGCGGCCGGTACCAACTTGCTTGCTGGCACCCCCTGCTCGTCATCGGGCGCCCGAGGCGTTTTCCAGATTATGGAGGTCGACTCACCTCCGTCACACACCAGGTCGACGTTATAGAATGCGCCGGTCTCGGCGTCCATGGTGATCGACTCGTTTCCGTTTGTGATCTCACGGTTGCCGATTTTGAGTTTTATACCGCCCTCCCCGAGTTCGAATTCGTAGCGTCCACCCTTTTCCGTCTGGACCATTCCACTCCAGTTCCCCCCTACGCTATCTCTGGAAAGCCCACCACTTTTAAGCGCCAGGAAGTCATTCAACAGAGACTGTCCTTCATGGTTGAGCACGAGGTCAATGATATCTGCGTCTAATTGTAGGGCACTGCCCAGCCGCTGGGCGACCAGCGCCTTGCTCGATGTCTGGTTCAGATAGTCGTTGACTCGCTTCAAAACCTCCTGGAATTTGGACTCTGGTGGCGGAAAATCCTTCGACGCTTTCTCGAAAATCTCAAGTGTCTCTATTAGCCATGGGAAGACCTTCTTCAATTTTTCTCTAATCACTTCGAGTGAATCATCGGCTTGCGAGGTATCGTTATCTGCTGACTTGCTGAGCACGTCCATGACGCGCTGTGCCTCAGTCGGCTCCATAAGCTGGGTCAGCCGTTTGCGCGTCAGCTCGCCAGTAGTATCTTCGGTAACCGCAAACTCCTCGTCGATCTTACTGAGTCCAATGCCGATGTCGGCCAAAACTCTGGCGATTTCTTCATCGGTTGGAACAAAGTGATCCCTGGCTTCGTCGTATTGATGGCGCAGTAGATAATCGAGCTCGGTAATGCTGAAGCGAGAGGCACGAACCATATGCACGATCTCGATGAAACGTTGTGTGGCCGCCATGTTTTTGCGATCGAAGGGGCTGATACCGATCATCGCCCGCAGAGAGAGCAAATCCTGTACGGAAAGTTTGACGGCTCGCGACAGGGATACGATGCGGTGAATGCGGGAAAGATTTTCCAGATTTAGCTTCACTTCGCTCTGTGGTGGAAATTCAACGTCGAGGATAGACTCCAGTTCTTCCGCATCGATACGCAGTGCTGCCAGGATCGTCGAAAAACTGTGTTTGATGGTTCGCCCATCATTGAACTTAAGATCGGTTCGGTCTTGGTTCAGTGTAAAATTCTCATCCACCGGGCGTAAAACGGTCTTGTTTAGGAACAACCGTTCGTAAAATGAGGGGATTTCTTTATCCGCCGCTATGGTGTCGATGTTCGCGTACCAGCTTAGCAATTCGTCGAGAGGTATGCTCAGATCCATTTGTAGCTGTCGCAGGAAGCGGGCCGCGACGATCAAATCTGCGTCAAGATTCACATTCTCCAACACCCGGATGACCTGGTCCAGCTCCGGAATGGACCAGCCTGTTTTTCGCTGCAAACGTACGAAGCGGTGTATCTTATCCAGATGGGTTGCTTTGAGATTAACGATCTGAGCCCGGTCGAGATCGCAGGCCGAGGTGATGTCCGAGTCTGCCCCGGACGGAGCAGGGAACTTCACTTCGATGGAGCCCTGGCTGTTGATAAACCGGGTGGCGAGCAATTCGGTCAGTCGCTTGTAGTCCAACCCGGATCTTTCCAAGAAGACCGGGACGCGTCCCAGCGATTCAATCCAATCGAGCTTGACCGTTGTCCCGGGATTTTCCAGATCAGGGAAGTCGTTGCCTTTCTTTTCCAAGCTCCAGTACTGCCAGGGTTGCTCCTTTTGATTATCCGCGGTGATGATTTCCCGTTCTTTTGGGGTCATGCCTAGATACTCGGTTGCCACCGAAATCTCCCGTTCTGTTACGGGTCCAAATTTCTCCATGAGCTGGTAGCGGGGCAGGCCCAAGTGTTTCAGGTAAAGACGTGCCGTTGCGGTCCACAAGCCGAAGGGCAGGTTCCACGGATAGACCTCCTCGTTTGCCAGGCGATCATAAACCTCGGCAATGAGGTATTCCGGGTTGGCCGCCAACTCGTCGGTTGTGGCAGCGGTTTGATAGGTCACATTTGCCGAGACATCGAGTTTGTTTTCAAAGGCGAGGTTAATCTCGTAAATCCAAACACCGTCTCTTATGTGCCATTGGATTCCCTTGTCCTCTTCCTTTATCAAAACGCGTGCGCCATCCGTAAGGTGATGACCTTCACCCTCGAATTGTTGTTTCAACTTTTCTGGAATTTTCCCTTGGTCCAGTTCTTTTTCTGACCCCGCATCGATTTTGAACTGTAGCGGGAAGAATGCCGCCTCAAGCACCTCGTTAACCAGATCCACGTAAGGCAACGTCGTATGCGTATTTGAACTGGAAAGCTCAAGCCAGGCGACGTCCGGCCTGCGCTCCAGGAGTATCTCGAGCGCCGTTTTTTCCTTTTCGCCGCACTTGAGTTTTTGTTGATCCAGGAAATGCAGGACGTCGACCAGGTAGGCACCCGCGCTCAAGACGGAGCGGTCGTCGACGATATCACATAGGTTGAGCGTTCCGAACAAGCTGGCCCATTCGGGCAGATTGGATGAAGGGCGATCAGACAGGTTTGTAACAGGCGAAGGTACCATGGCAGGGGCGACGGAATTCAACGCGGGGCTGTATCGGGCGAAGAGGACCGAAGCCATCAACGACTGTTGCTCGGCATTGGCGTGAATGGACTTCGCTTCGAGCCCTAGCTTCGAGCCATATTGTGCTAAGAAGTTGGCACGTCCCATGCGGGCTACATCATGAGCCGAAGCGAAACCATCCATATGTAAATCCAGACTCGCACTTGGCTTGGTGGGCGTAATCTTGCTCAGCCTTCGCAAACTCTTGAGATCCTTCCGGGTATCCGCGTCAAGTAGCTCATCGATAGGAGTGAGGGATAAATCGAAGGTAGGATTTTGCTCAAAGAACCTGCTCAGACGTTCGAGCGCGGCGTTTGATCCTTTTCCGCCGGGCAGCGTACCGGGGCGCTTTGCATCTTTGCCAGCTTTGGTTGGGACCGCTTTACTTGCGACAGCCGTTTTCTCCAACAGTTCCTGTCGCAGGTTTTCCACCCGACGGGCGATCACCGCTGCTGGGAAAAGACGCGGGACACCCGCACGCAAGGCCTCGGCGTAGTTGTTGGCTTTTTCATCTTCGGTTTCCCCTGAGACATCAGGCGATGTCCCGATGATCTTGCCCTCCACACGCTTTTTAATGAGGGACTTCCAATCTTGGTCAAGCAGGTCTTTTGGTCCCTTGATGACTCCTTCCTGACGCTGGTGTTGCAACTCGCGCAGTAACGCCAAGTGATACATGGTCAACTCACCAAGCTTCAGCGTGAAACGTAGCTCCGACGCTACATCTTCACCCAGCGAGGGATCCCCCTTCACCTGATTCCAGAAGGCGTGTGAAAGCCCGACACGCTCGTCGTATTGGTTCACGATCTTACTGAGCTGCTTCTTCGAAAGGTCACACGTGCTAAAAATGGTTCTTAGCATCTCTTTTTCCATGGTTTTTGCCCCTTTCGCGGTGCTGTGTCGGTGCGATATTGATGGCTCTTCAAGTGAGATTGCACAGGAATTCAGTATAGAAATCGTTTTCCCCCTTACAGGCTTTTGTGCACGGAAGTAGAGTCAATTTTGCATTAAAAGAAACACGCTCACACCATCGCATTTTTCAATCCGGCAAGCCCAATCGTTGAGTTTTTCTCCAACGGGAACCTCGCCTCCCAAAACGACCTTAACGCTAGAATGGAGTTCCGTGAGCAACTTCAGGCTAAATCCCACCTGGGGAAGCGATGATCCTCCTAAAAGAATTCAGGAGGTGGTGAAATTAGGAGAAGCGAAAACTGGTCGCGTATTCTATTTATGGAGAACTGCACCCCGCTTGAATGTAACCATATCATTGCACAAAACGAGTGTTAAATGCAATACATTGTTAATCAGTGAATGTCCGATCGATAATTCGATATCCTGTAAGGGAAAAACCTCGTCCAGTTGGAACAAGCATCAAGCAATGTTATGTTCTTGTATGGGGGGAATAACTCATCCAGATGGTAGTAATCCATACAGCAAGACGAAATGTTCAAACGGTTATGATAATGTCGGTTGTGGGAAGATAAGGCGTGACGCCTTAATTTGCTTGAGTTGGATTCGTATTTAATATGGATATCGTATTCTCCCCTACAGGATGTTAGTCTTTCACAAGGCTCCGGATCTTTTCGGGATCTAGCTCGCCCTTGGCACCCCAGCCCCTCTTCCCCTTGGGTATGTCGGGCCGGAACGATTCATATAACTTAAAGGCTTGAGTATTCAAGGCGCCAGGTTCGAATGACGTGGCTAGATCGACCATAGCAGCCTTTATTTCATCAAGAGCGTCTCCAAACTTCTTGGAGATGTATTTATTAACAGAATCGGGGGAGATTGCCCTGTCTTTTGAGATTGCTCTAATCCCCTTTTCTTCTTCGATCACCGGGATTGAACGACCCATGAGATCAACGTAATTGATTTCGAACTCAACTTCCCGCGTTTCACCCGATTCGTCCTTCACTTTTTTCTTATAGATGCCAAGAGACCTACCTTTTGCTTGCGCAGTATAACCAGCGAAAGCCTTTCCCAGGGTCAGAGCTTCCTCCTCATCATACCCAAGTCTCTGGGCAACTATTGAAGCCCATAAGGTAAGTACAGGTGCTCTATTAATCTGCATTGCCAGATCCCTTCGCGAGCACTTGCCGACCAACATCGATTATCTAAGATAATAGCAATTATTTCGAAAGCCGCAAAAGAAGAGACCCATCCTGAATGATGGGTCTCTATTTGGGCCAGCAGAGCTTGTGCTTATCTTCAGTTTCTTTGCCAGAGAGAGAACCGTCGGAATGGACGGCGACAATCCCCCTGTACGGGTTCCGTGCAAGCGGCTGTATAACCCATCTTGTCGTCTGTTTCGTAAAATACATCACACTGAATACCCGCAGCCTCGATCCATGTCACAGCAGAACACAAGTCGGCTTCTGATCCAACAGAAAGTAGAACCAGATTGCTGGGCTCTTTGGGAAGGTCAAATTTGTTGCCGGCTTCCAGGCAAGCATGACCAACCTGTACTAGTTGATCGGGTAGGGGGATATCGGTGCGAACGAATACGTAGACGTAATGGGTGTGTACCTACATTTCAGGCATGATCAAGATCTTTCTCCGGTAATTCAGAGATCATTTCCTCCGGAACATTGTAAGCATCGAAGGGGTATTCTCCATGATCAAAGTCCTGATGCTTACAGGTATATGGACTTGCCTTTGGAAGCAATTCCCGGATCCGTTGTAGAGCATTCGGGGTTACGATGCCATCAAATGGTGAGAGAAGATCCGATGTCGTCATTGAATTATGGATCTTTCCGAGTGCACGGAACAGCCCCCAAGCATAAAAAGCGCCATTACGCAGCTTGCGTGGATTTGAAGGAGGTGTAAACGCTCTACGCCAATCTTTTCCCAATAACGCAAGGTACAGAAGGTGGTGAGCTGCAGATAGATCGTGCTTTTGATTGGGCTGCATTAATGAACTCCAACGTGAGCGGAGTGCACTATAGGTTTCACTATTACCGAAGATTTGTGTTGTCAAAGATGGGGGAAGCGTATTCATTCGTTGTATCTCCTTTTATTTTGAAATGTGTAAAAATCGACTTGTTAGCAATTCAATGAATCGAGATACAACAGGAGGCGAACGGATTTTGAGGTAAGGTAACTATGTCATTTTATATTCCTTCCTATGTGCGATCCTGAGAAGCACTGCATAACCCAGGTGCGCCATGCGAGAATCGAACTCGCAAAAGCGGTTTTAGAGACCGCCGCTCGGCCATCGAGCACATGGCGCTGAGTTTGTTTGTGCTATCAACGATAGCACGCCTTTATTAGAATATCATTGGAACCTGAAGTGCTCTGAGTAGATGAGTGCGGCGATCTACCTGCAGGGGAGAAAACCTCGTCCGGGTTGATTTATCAGCTAGAGATAAGCTGAGGACCCCCGGACCAGCACGATGCTTATGATAATGTCAGTTGTGGATACATATGGTGTGAAAGACACCAGACTGAGGTGATATTGAATCACAATACTTTACGGATCTCGTTTTTCCACCATTCAGGGCCTGCTGCGATAACCGGGCGTTATGGATGGGCCAGGTTTTTACCCGGCGTCGAATGGACTGAGCGATAATATTCAGGACCAGTTCACCGTAGAGCTGTGGAGTTGAAATCACGGTCTACCCTTCAAAACAAGGAAATGGAGACCGTGATTGTAATGCCCAAGAAGGTGTTATTGGGCAGTTTAAGAAAGATATACATTTTCGACCAGCACAGCATCACATACTCTTTCCCTCACGTATAATGTTGCCAACCACGATCAAAGGAGGTAGTCGGATGAAATCCCAATCTACACGACCTGCAGCGAAGATGAATACGTTTCTCGTCTCTCTACTTGCATCTTTGACATTCGTGCTGTTAACGGCCTGCAGTCCTTCGGACGTGGAGCTGGCAAGCGTCGATTACGCGCCGCTGCCAAGAGAGGACTGGCAGGTGTCGACGCCGGAAGAACAAGGGTTGGCCCCAGAACTGGTCGCTGAGTTGTACTTAAATGCTGCCGAACTGGAGACCCTTTACAGTCTTCTTGTGATCAAGGATGGCTATTTGATTGCAGAAGATTACTTTAATGGCGGTTCGATCGGGCAAGCGACACTAATACAATCAGCGTCGAAGAGTTATATCTCTGCCCTGGTCGGGATCGCCATTGAACAGGGGTGTCTATCGAGCATCGAGCAAAAGATGATTGAGTTCTTTCCGGATGTTGCCGACCAGATCGTTGATCCGAGGAAAAAACAAATCACCATACGCCAGATGCTGCAAATGCGGACAGGTTATCCTGATGAAGAGACGGATCCAGCTTATCTGGAAGCCTTGTATTGGGGCGTCTACCCGAAGCTGATTGTGGAATTCCCACTCGTCGGCGATCCGGGAACCGAGTTCAACTACAGCAATCTGACATACAATTGGCTGGCGATACTCTTGGCCCGGGCATGCGGAACAGATCTCAAGTCGTATGCGCAAGACAACCTGTTCCAACCCAGCGATACAACAATTGGTGATTGGCTGCAGGACAGAGACGGTCATTACATCGGGAGCGGGGGCATCCACGTTACGGCTCGCGATGCGGCCAGATTCGGCCTGTTGTTTCTGAACGACGGCGAATATGCGGGAAATCAAATTATCCCCGCCGACTGGGTTCACGATTCCCTTCAGACCTATTCAGAGAATGCCCGTGAATACGGCTGGGGCTTCTCTTTTGGCACTCTCGGCTATGGCTATGGGTGGTGGACTGCCAGTGCAGGAGGACATGATTTCATTTTCGCATGGGGACATGGCGGACAACTCATTGTCTTGCTGGACGAGCTAGACATGATTATCGTCACAACCGCGGACCCATTCTTTGGTCAACACGATGATAGTTCATGGGCGCATGAAAAGGCGACTATGAATCTGGTGGGCGAGTTTATCGAATCACTGCCAACCGAGTGACGGCTTTGGATCGGCGGCATACATCTAGAATGAAATCACGGTCTCCATTTCCTGATAGGAAAGGCAGACCGTGATTGTAATACGTGGATCGGTTTACAGGGCGTTATTAGAACAGATTTACATTTTCGGACAGCACAGTGTAGTAAACCGAACTTTGAGCCCGTCTTTCTACCGTAACAAGCTGCTGAAAGGTTTGGATGGTCACGTTAGGTCCAGTAGTTACTGTCGTGTCACGGTGTTGAAAGCCGGCAGTAGTCTACTCTTGTCAAGCAAGTGCACGTTGGTTGAGCAGCCACCAGTTGTTCCTGAGTTGCTCAACTCCAGCCTCCTTGTATCTGGCCAGTAGTCTGCCCTTTTCTTGTTTGTCGAAATGATCGAGTTTGATGAGCAGTCCACCATTGCTGGTAAGTCTGCGCAGGAGCCCATCGATCAAGGAGTGTCGATCTGCGATCAGGTGTAATACATCTATCAGCAGGATGAAGTCGTAGCTCTGGTCCTCGATTTCGTCTAATGAGGTAGCTTGTACCAGTTGAATGTTCGCGAGTTTATCCCTTTGTATACGCTTCCGTGCAACCTCAAGCATTTTGCCATCTTTGTCAACGGCAGTAACGGATCCGTTAGGACCAGCGAGTTTCGCTGCCTCAAGCGTATAGTTGCCGATACCACAACCGTAATCAAGGATTCTCGTGTTTTCATGGACGCCAGCATCAATCAACGGTTTAGTTGGATTCTCGATGTGGCCCTTAAGCCACAACATGAAGCGCATCATGCCAGTAGCGACCTCGCCCATACTCTCACCGTTATCGGCCCAGGTACTAACCATGCCTTGCGCAGAGAAGATCGCAATGGCAAGAGAAGAGGACGCAACAACCCACGGACCGTGGCCCGGATTGATGTTCATGACAGCCAGTCCTTCTACCAGCAAAGCATGTGCCAATCCGACAATAATCCCCAACTGATATCCCAGCCGGATTCGGAAGGACGTTAACACCAGGATCGCCCACAACAGAGGGATTGAAATCAGAACGATATACTCAATGGCAAGTTGTGAGTACTCAACGGAAAAGCGGGAAAGATGTCTGGTCTCCATGAAGGTTATCCAGAACAAGCGGATCAGCAATGCGGCCAGCAATGGCAAATGTAAACGGGAGAATAGTCTGCCTCTGCGGATTGACTTGGCATCGGTGTAGTAGTAGGCCGCCAACGCAAGTAGTATCAAGGCCTCTACCTCGAGGATTGCATACAGCAGCAGTCGTTCATCCCAGAAGAACTGGAACGAGCCTGCTTTGGCGATAGCGTGCTGGATCATCCCAATTGGCGTTACGAAAACATACGCCAGTGGAAGCGTAATGAGCCCGACGAAAAGGAAGTTCTTTGCCTTTTCATTGTTTATACGTCGTATTGTGAGCGTCGCACCCAACATCATCAGGGGGAACGCAATCGACGAATACAACCCAAGGTCACACAGATCAGCAAAGATATACAAGGGGACCAGCGATACGAGCATCAGGCAAGAGCCTATTGTTAGTGGTAACCAGCTTTTTGTTTTCATGTTATTTCACCTCTTTATATAAGTTTATAAGCAATATCTTAATATTATTGTCAAAAAAAACCATCATTTCATCGCTTTCCTCCGTCATTTTCACAATCAGGATCATCGCAGGGTGGCGGGCCTGCTTCGATCGTATCCCACAGCATCTTGGTCTGCTCTATATATCTGAGCATCACTTCCATATTAACGTGGTAAAACACATGGTATCCTTGCTTGTTGGGTACAAGAATCCCGACGTTCTTCAAGACCTTGATGTGCTGCGAAACAGCAGGCTGCGTCATCCCGAGTCTGTCTGCTAGATCGGATACATTGAGGGTGTCCGATGGATTGGTGACCAACAGCCGAATGATTCGTAGCCGTGTAGGATCGCCAAGCGCCTTGAACACATCTGCCATTTCACGTACCCATGGTTTCATCACTTCTCCATAAGCATATAAGCAAAATCTTATCTATAATACTGGAACAAACCGTGTTTGTCAAGAAGCAACATCGGGTACCGATCGTAAACTTTCAGGAACAGGAGATCGGGCCAAAACAGGGGCTAGAATCGGGTCTCAAGGCTGCTGTAGAAAACGCAGCACAAATTTATAAGACCTCATTCGTGTTGATCAAGGAGCAGTTCACCAGCGGAGTGTGTCCTAAAATTCTTGGGTGGTTATGCTAATGTCGGTTGATAAATGGTGTATCCTAAATAACACACGTAAGACGTGAGAGTAGGCAGAATTTCAGGACGGATATAGTTATTCCAATTACAGGATCTTACGCAATTCGGCAAGAATATGTATGGGAATGTACGAATAGGGGTACATGCAAGCAGTCTAATTAATGGGTAGGCGACAAGCTTGCAGTAGTCGGGGAGGACAAGATGGACCGCACACGTAAAATCTTGGCGGCGGCGTTATTGGGGGTAATAGCGACTCAGTTGGCCTGTTCCATGCCATCGGTGGGGGCAGGGACATCACCCGCTATCGCCGAGCCATCGGCCAACAGCGTAGATGGGCAACCCTCGGATGCAGCCCCGGTTCAGGATGTGAATCAGGAAAAGGTGGATGATGCCTCCATCCCGCCCATCTACGTGACCATAGCGCTGCATATCGAAGATGTGCCCGTTTACGCTAACTGCGACGCCTTCCCCGATTTCCGCCAAAAATTGCTGGCCTTCGCTGAAGCGATGGCGCCCTATGACATCCCCATCAACCTGCAAACCGACTACGAATTTCTGGCGGGAGTCAGCCGCTGTGAGACGCTGACTATTCAGGCCGAGACCAATGGGCAGAACATACTGGAATATTTAGCCAGCGAGTACGGCTACGAGATCGATCCCCATCAGGAGGGCGGATGGGACATCGAGGGCCAGGACAACTACGCTGACATCCGCCACCTGCTGGGGCAATTAACTTCAGCCGCCAGCGAGACCGTGGGCGGATTGGTGTGGGACGACCCGGCCCAGTGGCGGGCGCTGGCGGAGGGTGAGGTCGGACTGCTAAACCCTGCCTTCACCTGGAACCCGGTGGCTGTTACGTTGGCCGTGGGTTCCGAGCATCACCTGGGTGATTTTAGCGACGATGACTATGCCAGCGGCGTATGGCGACCGCGAGGCGCTGGATCGCGTTTCTGGGAGCACGATCCAGGTGGTGCAATGGTTTATATCGGGCCGGGCGAGTACACCAACTGGGGTAATCGTTCCGGGCACCGTAGTACGCTCGAGTTCGTGCGCCACCTGCTGGCTGAGCTGGAGGCCGGTGAGCTAGACCGGGATGCGATCTACACCGCCACGCTGGCTGTGCCCCAGAGCATCGTCTTTGACGCCAATGAGCACTTTAAGCTGCAGCGAATGCTGGATGACCTGGCGCCGCTGGCAGACACAGGCCAAATTATCTACATTACTTATTCGCAAGTGGTCCAAATCTGGTCAACCGAGTATGGGGAGAAACCTACGATCTATCGGGTTCCGTAGCAGGCCCATCCCGGGGAAAGGGGTTGGAGTTGTCAGCCATGATGCCATCCAAGGAGAGGCGTGCCCCATTAGTAGGTGACTCTAGGGATGTATTTTTCTGGGTACTCCTTACCTTGGTGGGTTGGTGGATAGGATGGTTGATCCTGTAGGGTGGAAAAACCCATGCTTGAAATTAACCTTAACCTACGATCTTCACGACAAATTCTTCGTCCCGCCGACGCTCATCACCCAGCAATTGGAAAGAAAACCATATTTCGGTCCCGGCTTTGTATTCCGTAGTGGGCAGATCGGCAACGTGCACGCCCAACCCGGTGTTGCGGGTGTGAATTTCATGGGTGGTTTGCCGATTGTCATCGCTCCACAGGATAACGGTAGCTTCCAACAACTCCAGCCGCAGTATTTGCCCGATGGGAATGGTGCGGCACTTGTGATTGAAACGCCAAACCGCGTACGGTGAGCCGGTTTTTCCCACAACGTAACGCTCGACCGTTTGCGGCGGCATATCGAACACCGCCCCATCGGCAAGCGAACGGCACAACTTCACATATTCGGCGTGCGCCCACACCAACGGCATGGCCGAGCCGGCTGGACGGCCAAAGTACAACTCCTTTTCTGGAATGTCGGCGGCATCCCAAACTTGTTCCGGTAAAAGACCCCCTTCGTTGGCAAAGGCTGTCATGGCGGCCAGCATTCCCCGGGCTCGCCGCTTATTTCCGGCCGCCAATTCATAATGGCCGCGCTCCCCGGTCAGCAGCGGCCAGCCGCGGCCAATGCCGGTACCATCGAAAGGCGCGCCATTTTCGTGTTCACCGTATCCGTCATCGTTGTACCGGTGCCAGACAGCACCGTTTGGCGTTTCTGTTTTCAGCAGTGCGTCAATCACTTTGATCGTGTCGACGATACGAGGGTCTTTTGCGGACCGCAGTCCAAACCGCACCAAGGCCAGCGCGTCTGGGCTGATAATGTGTTTGGCCGGTTCCAGGCTTTGTCCCGGCGGTTGATTCTTGATGGGCACAAATCCGTCCTTTGGGGAGGCGGCGTCGGCCGTTTCCGGCGGTGCGATGCGCACGTAATATCCATCCACCCCGACCTGACCGGCCAGATCGGTCCCGGTAACGTACGTCCATTGTTCGATGTTGGCATTCCAGGTGTCTGCTGTTTGACGCATGTAAACGGCTGCATCGTCTTCCCCCATCAATTCAGCCATTTCGGCAGCGGCCAGCAGCCCGGCAATCTCCACGGCCAGAGTGAAGGGGGAGTATCCGGGGTCTTCTTCCCAGCGGTCTTGCTGGCTGACTGGCCCATTTTGTAGCACGAATTGAGCGGCGCGGCGTACCATGGGCCAGTAACGCTCTCGGTCGACTCTCGTCAACGCTCCTTGGCGAAAGGCCAAATCGACGAGAAGGATGGGGAAAGCGGTTTCATCCATTTGCAGCCCGCTCCAATAAGGCGACCCGTCCAGCCACATATTTTGCGGCCAGTGATTGTCGGCTTCCTGTGTGATTTGTAAATATTCGAGGACGCGACGAGTGTCGGCCAGCGCCCCGGCGGCCAATAATCCGCCTGCCGTTTCGACCAGGTCGCGAGGCCAGACCAGGTGGTAGCCGCCCAAATCGTCGTCGCCTTTGGCAAAGCCCCAGGGGATGGAGAGACTGGCGATGAATCCGCCGGGAAATCGTTTGCTGGCGTGGGTGCGCATCACTGCCGTACTGATACGATAGAGCCCTCCTTTGCCGGCGGCAGTTTCGCCAATGGCGGGCAGACTGTCTTGCCACGCCTGCCACTCGGCAACCGCCGTCTGCCGCGAAGCGGTAAAGCCGTCCAGCAAGGCAGCGCGGGCACGGTGTCCCGCCTCTTCGGCGCTGAGGCCAAATCCCAGCGCCAAATCAAATCGACCCTCTCCCGCCACCAGATCGATTTCACCGGTAAGTGCCACGTTGCCTTTTTCGGCCAGATCATACGCCCAGGTCATGACCTTGTGCTCATTCAAATCCTGCCAGCCGTCCGACACGCCGACGAAGCCGGCCGAACGCCGGAGCCAGGGGACGTCAACCGCCAGCGCAAGCGCCATGTCATCCCGCTGGGCAAAAAGCATCGGGACACCTTTGTAGTCGCCGACCCAGGCAGTGTTGTCCACGCCCCGGTTGCCCAGGTGCGGAGCCAATAATACGTACAGGTGATAGTCTGCGAGGCTGCCCACGGTGGGGATGAATTGGGTATGCTGCAAGACCACGTCGCGCTGCGGGTCGGCCAGGATTTCTTTGGTGATGGTGTATCGGCCATCCAGGCAGGTATTGGTGAGCTTGTACGCGGGCACGGCCGGAGCCAGGAATGCAATCTCGTGGCGGCAGTGGCGCTTTTCTTCAGAGAAAAATGTGTCCCCGTCGGTAACGATCAACCCCATGTCGCGCACACATGCGTAATCCAGGCGCGGGTAATAAATTTCGTTGAAGATGCCGTGGCTGAGGGTAAACCAGGTGCGGCTGGGCGGATTGAAGGAGGCGCCGACGCCGCTTTTGGCGCTGGAAGTCCAACGCGGTGGAATGCCCGGCCCACCGGGAGCTAGGTTTTTATTCGAGTCTGTCATCAAAAGGTTCTTCCCTCGTTCACGATTCGGTCCGGCGTAGTCGCCCGGTAAATGCCTGGGGATGACTGGTGCCCACTGCGCCAATTCATTTTCGATGTTCTTTCCCTGTTACACCTGCCATCTCCAGTTGCGGATCTCCGGCATATCTTCCAGATTTTCACGGATGTAGTATTTGTGCTGGGTCAACTTTTCCTCGAAGCCGGCGATCACCTGGTTCGCTTTGTCCTTCAACCGCGTCGTCCGCCGCAGTGCCTCGATCGCCAGGTGATAGCGGCTAAGCTGGTTGCGCACCACCATGTCGAATGGGGTCGTGGTGGTTCCCTCCTCCATGTAGCCGCGCACGTGAAAACGAACTGGCTGGGGACGGCCGTGTACCAAATCGTGGATCATGCGTGGGTAACCGTGATAGGCAAATATCACCGGTTTATCCCCGGTAAACAGATCAAGAAACATTTCAGGATCCATGCCATGGGGGTGGTAGGCGGGCGGCGAAAGACTCATCACGTCCACAATATTGACCAGGCGCACCTTCAATTCCGGGGCGTGTTTTCGCAGGAGCCAGGCTGCTGCCACCGCTTCCAGCGTAGGCACGTCGCCGGCACATGCCAGGATCACGTCCGGCCCCTGGTTATCCTCGTTCCCGGCCCACGCCCAGATACCGGCTCCCTGCGCGCAGTGATGCCGTGCCGCCTCCATATCCAGCCATTGCAGATCGGGCTGCTTGCCAGCTACGACTACGTTGACGTAATTGCGGCTGCGGAGACAATGGTCCATTACGGAAAGCAAGCTGTTGGCATCGGGAGGTAGGTAGATGCGTACGACCGCGCCCTTCTTGTTGATCACGGTGTCGAGAAAGCCCGGTCCCTGGTGGCTGTACCCATTGTGATCCTGCCGCCAGGTGTGCGATGTCAACAGGTAATTCAGCGAGGCGATGGGATGCCGCCAGTCCAATTCCCGCGTCGTTTTTAGCCATTTGGCGTGCTGGTTGAACATCGAATCCACGATCGTCGTGAACGCTTCGTAGCAGGGGAATAAACCATGACGACCGGTAAGCAGGTAGCCCTCGAGCCACCCCTGGCAGAGATGCTCGCTGAGCACTTCCATCACTCGGCCGACGGGCGAAACATGATCGTCAATGGCAATCGTTTTGCCGGTGAAACAGCGGTTTGTCACCTCAAAGACCGCATTCAGGCGGTTGGAATTCGTCTCGTCGGGGCAAAAGAGGCGGAAATTCTGATCCTCTTCATTTTTCACAAAGACGTCGCGCAGATAGCGACCCAACACCCGCGTGGCTTCGGCGATGACCGTCCCGGGTGTGGGGACATCTACTCCGTAGCTTGTGAAATCCGGCAGATTCAAATCGATCAGCAGGCGGCCGCCGTTGGCGTGGGGATTGGCGCTCATGCGTTGATTGCCCTTGGGCGGAAGATCAGCCAACTCGGGAATGAGGCGGCCTTCGTCGTCAAACAACTCCGACGGGCGATACGAACGAAGCCACGTTTCCAACAGTTGTAAATGTTCGGGATTGGCGACGGGATCGGGGATGGGAACCTGATGCGCGCGGAAAGTTCCTTCCAGAGGCACGCCATCCAATTCCTTCGGGCATGTCCATCCCTTGGGCGTCCGCAGAATGATCAAGGGCCACGTCGGTTGGCTTGAAAATCCATGCGTGCGCGCTTCCTCTTGTATGCTGCATATGTCCGCGTAGCACTGATCCAGCGTGGCGGCCATTGCCGGATGTACTTTCAGCGGATCGTCGCCGGCCACGAAGTAGACTTTGTAGCCATACCCGTCAAACATCGATTCCAATTCGTCATCTTCCATGCGTCCCATCACCGTCGGGCCGGAGATTTTGTAGCCGTTGAGGTGCAAGATGGGGAGTACCGCGCCGTCTCGCACCGGATTCAGGAAAGTAATGGATTTCCAACTGCCGGCCAATGGTCCGGTTTCCGCTTCGCCGTCGCCCACCACGCAGGCCGCGATAAGGTCTGGATTGTCGAAGACCGCGCCAAATGCATGGGTCAGGGAGTAGCCCAGTTCGCCGCCTTCGTGGATGGACCCGGGCGTTTCTGGGCTTACGTGGCTGGGAACGCCTCCTGGCGTCGAAAATTGACGGAACAGACGCAAAATGCCTGACTCATCCAGCGTGATGTCCGGGTAGACTTCGGTGTACGTTCCTTCCAGGTAGGTATGCGCCAGGATGGCTGGGGCACCATGACCCGGGCCGATGATGTAAATAAAGTTGGCAGAGGTATCCTGGATGAGCCGGTTGAGATGCACGTAAATCAAGCTGAGTCCGGGGCTGGTTCCCCAGTGGCCGAGTAATCGTGGTTTGATATGATCTGCACTGAGCGGTTCACGCAACAGCGGGTTGTCCCGCAGGTAAATTTGGCCGAGCGCCAGGTAGTTGGCGGCCCGCCAATATGCGCCTATTTTACTCAGACGGTCTTGCGTTAAGTTGGACACGTTGCCCTCCTAAAGTGTCATTCAAAAAATGTGTTCAGGCGAAGACGGAAGGCTGGAGATTAGAGACCGGTTGGATCTCCGGTCTTCGTCCGATGTGTAATTTAATCAGGTGGCACGCCTGCGCCGAAGCCACCTTCCCGTTGGATGAGTAGATTTAAAGTGTGCCGGGCGATCATCAGGTCTTCATCAGTTTTCATAATCCGAACGGTCACTGGACTACCTGTCGGTGATATGATCGCCTCGTTTGCCTGGTTGCGAACCGGGTCCAGCTGGATACCCAGGTATGCCATTTCGTGACAGATGCGCTGGCGAACGGTCGCTGCGTTTTCGCCAATACCGCCGGTAAATATGAGCGTATCCAAGCCGCCCAGGGTGGCAGACAATGCGCCCAGGAATTTTTTAGCCTGGTAGCAGAACAGGGAAATCGCATCGGCAGCGCGTGGCTCCTGCCCTGCTTGACCCAGAAGCTCTTTCATATCGGCGCTGATGCCCGATACGCCTAAAAGACCCGACTGCTGGTTTAAAAGGTGGTCGAGTGCATCGACGGACTGCTCGCGGAGGCGCATCAAATAGAGCAGGACGCCGGGATCCAGATCGCCACAGCGCGTCCCCATGATCAAGCCGCCGAGCGGCGTCAGTCCCATGGTTGTGTCCACACTTTGTCCGTTAAGTACGGCCGTCATGCTGGCGCCGCTGCCCAAATGAGCGATGACAAGGCGTCCTTTGGCCGACTGACTGCCGGCTTCCTTTTCCAGCTCCTGCAAGATGTATTCGCAGGACAGGCCGTGAAAACCATAACGCCGCACTCCTTCTTGTTCGTAAGTGTGCGGCAGGGCAAACAGGTACGCCTTTCGGGGCAAAGAGCGATGAAAGGCCGTGTCGAAGCAAGCAACCTGTGGGACGTTGGGGTAATCCTGGTCGACGGCCTGGATGGCTTTGAGCTCGTGCGGCAAATGGTCGGGGGCTAATGGGATCAACTTTTGTAGCCGGGAGAGCACGTCCGAGGAAATCCAGAGGGGCTGGACGAATTCGGCCCCGCCGTGCACCAAACGGTGCCCAACGACGTCAAGATTGCGGTAAGGATGGGCTTCCATGAACCAGTCAAAAAGCGTTTTCAAGGCGGCTTGGTGGTCGGGGAGCGGTAACTGCCGGCTGAATGATTGCTCTCCATTGGGGCCGTGAATCTGGAAACTACCGTTGCCTTCCCCGATCTTTTCCAGGCTGCCGGAGAACACGCACGTTTCCTCCTGCCCAATTTGGTACAGCGCCACCTTGATACTGCTCGAACCACTGTTAATGGTTAATATGTGTACAGAATCTTCTTGACTCATCGGTAAGGAACCATTTTGTCCGAAGAGCCAGTGCCGTTTGGCGGAGGCGGCAAACGGCTCAATTGTTTCGCGGGGTTCGTCATTGGCTGGTTAATTTCACCTCGAAACATTAGTCCTTCTTCTCATAATGACCGCCAAACTCATACCGCATGGCCGACATCATTTTGTTGGCAAATTCATCCCGTCCGCGTGAGCTGAAGCGGGCATACAGGGCAGCGCTGATTACCGGAGCAGATACGGCTTCATCGATGGAGGCTAAAACTGTCCAGCGTCCTTCGCCAGAATCGGAAACCCGACCTTCAAATTGATTTAATTGTGGATCTTCCAACAAGGCGGCGGCCGTCAGGTCGAGCAGCCAGGAGCCGATAACGCTGCCCCGCCGCCACACTTCGGCAACATCCTTCAGATCGAGGTCGTATTGATAGTATTCCGGGTGGCGAAGCGGGGCTGTTTCGGCGTCGACGTCGTGTGTTTGCTGACCGATATTGGCTTTGGCGAGGATGTTCAACCCTTCGGCGAGGGCGGCCATCATGCCGTATTCGATGCCATTGTGTACCATTTTGACGAAATGACCCGCTCCGTGCGGGCCGCAGTGGAAATATCCTTGTTCGGCGGGGGAAACGTCACTTTCCCTCCCCGGTGTGCGCGCTGCCGCATCAACGCCGGGTGCCAATGCCACGAAAACGGGGTCGAGATGTCCTACGGCCGCTGCTTCACCGCCGATCATCAAAGAATAACCGCGCTCCAGTCCCCACACACCGCCACTGACACCGACGTCAACGTAGTGGATACCGGCCGGTTTCAAATTTGCGGCTCGGCGAATGTCGTCGTGATAATACGAATTGCCTCCCTCGACCACAATATCGCCGGTTTGTAGCAGTGGTTTCAGATCTTCTAGCACATGATCCACGACGGCGGCGGGTAGCATCAACCAGATGGAACGCGGCGCATCCAAGTTTTTCACCAACTCGTCCAGCGATGCGGCACCGACAGCACCCTGCTCGACTAATTTGTCCGCAGCCTGAGGATTATGGTCATAGACCACACAGGCGTGCCCGGCGCGTATCAGGCGAATCGTCATGTTCGCCCCCATTCGTCCTAATCCAATCATTCCGATTTGCATGATGACAAACTCCTTTTTCAATCCATTCTCGATTGCTGCCCGATTGGCTGCCTCCTGCGCCGCGGCTTCCGCTGCGGCAGGATAGCCCAGATCACCCTGTTAGATGCAGCGAGGTTCTCGCCCGGTTTGTATGTGAGTGGGATGCCGGCAGGAATATTCAGGCCCAGGATGTCGTCGTCAGAAATTTCATCGAAGCGCTTGGCCAGTGCTCACAAGTTGCCATGAGCAGCTTCCTGCCGGGAGGATATGATTTCCGCGATGAACTTCGGGCGTAATTGAATCATACCAAAAGGGTTGGACGCGCTGCAGCGTATCTTGTAAGGATTCGATTGTGGGTGGGAACGCATTGGTTTATGCGGCTAAGCGAGATCAGGCGATGGATGTCGTCGGCCGTCCAAATCGAGCGTCGGGGCCGGACATCGGCATCACGCCGATAAAGTTGTCGCCTCGCGCTTTTGCGTAGTATCATCTTGTGGGGTGCAATGAACCTCATCCAGGTTGAATGATCAGCTTGAGATAAGCCGATGAATCCCGAAATAGCACGATGGTTATGATAAACCTGGTTGGAAAAAGGGTGCATCCTATAATTCAGGATGGAAATATTTTTCCCCTTACAGGCGCTTTTGGGTATTTTAAGAACAGATGTTCATTTTCGGCCAGTGCAGGGAAAAACCTCGTCTCGATGGACCAAGCATCGATCTCGCTCTTTGTTGGGTTGGGTTTTCACAAACGACAACGTGAATCGTACACCGAATTAATGAGAAGTCGCATCGGAATACCGTACGGATATCGTGTTTTCGCCCTATATGATCACATTCCGAGATGTCGCTGCTTAGGCTGCCCGTTAATTCATACAGCTACTGGGGCTCTTCCGTCTCCAGGTCCGTGAATCGTACGGAATACACCAGTTGTTCGACGAAGTCGATGGGATATTCGTCGAGCAGGCGGATATTTATGGCCTCGAAATACTTGATGTACCCCTCGGGGAGCGTGATGACAATGACAAGCTCGTCCGGCCACTCCGGCCCAAGGTTTTCCTGTGGGTTATAGACCAGGGCATAAACGCCGTCGGGGTGTAAGATGATCTTCCGCGGCTCGACCTCGAATTCCCTGCCGTCGATGAAATCCAGATAGTAGGCGCCGCGCGTACGCCGGAAGCGAATCGCGTCGGTGGGGCTTCCACTGACGTACCCGATATGGTCGCTGGCGACAGCACCAGCGAAAGATGTTTGGAATCGCCCTGTGTTTGAGGGACTGACTGCGTCGACGGTCCAGAAGATAGCGGAGGCAGTGGGCCACCTGTCCCAGCTTGGTGAGTGGCATACCAGGTAAGCGTATTCGTATCGGTAATTGCCAGTCGGTGGTGGATATTCGAATTCAACACCGAGTTCCTCGCTCTCGAAAATTAACAAGCCCTGCTCCGACGAGCGGGGTTCGATCGCCTGTGGCTCGCAGCCTTGTGATTCGAGCCAGTTCGAGGGCGTCGGGCTTTCAGTGGGAGTTAAGGTCTCGGTGGGTTGTGTCTCTGTGACTCCAGGTGTGGCTGTAGGGGTTTCTGTGGCGTCGGGTTCGATGGTGGGAAAATCGATGTGTATGGGCGTCGTCCTACCGCCGCAGGCAGTGAGAAGTGTGACCAGAAGGAGTGAGAAGATCGGAGTCTTATGTTTCATAGCGGTTAACCTTTCGGCAAATTATCTGCTTGGCTTCGATATAATTTTACGCGTCACATGTTTCGAGTCGGTGACGAATATGATTGAATTTGGGAATACGGTTTTACAGTTCAGTAACAGGTTTTCAACTGGTGGAAAACATTGAACGCTCTTGTAACCCGTAAAACACGTGCAATCCGCAATCGTTTCGGAGCGAGAAGCGGCTTGTTTTCTCCACATCTCGCCCTAATAATAACGTAAGGGACCCTAGTAATCGTTGTAATTATGGATCCGTATCGGAGCAGGGCAAATCGCTCCTCGGCAAGAGTATCGGTTAAGTCACACAGAATGCAAGTTGAAGAGGACATCTGATGATATCGAAAATCGAGGACCCAAGAACCATCCTGATCGCCTTTCTGATGTTTGTCGGGCTGGGACTGTCAGCCGGACTGCTCGGTGTAGCTTGGCCCTACATGCAGAACGAATTCAACCTGGCTCTGGATGCGGTCAGTGCGCTGTTCGTGGTTCAAACCATCACGTACACACTGGCGAGCTTTATCATCGGACGGATCATGGCGCGTTTGGGCAGCGGCATGAGCCTGGTCGGTGGCGCCCTGATCCTGGCGCTGAGTATGTTCGCCATTGCGAACGCTGCGACCTGGGTTCTGGTCGTCGTGTCCGGGCTGATCGCCGGATTTGGCAGCGGCATCATCGATGCCGGGCTGAATCTGTATGTCACAACCTATCATTCGGCGCGGGAAATGAACTGGTTGCATGCCAGCTTCGGAGTCGGTATTACTCTCGGCCCGCTGCTTATGACTTACTGTGCGCTGCAGCTGAAGTGGCAGATCGGTTATGCCATTACCGGCGCTGTACTCGTCGTTATCCTGGCGCTGCTCATCGTGACCCGTCACCTGTGGCGGAATGAGGGCTTCCGGCGCGCGGATAAATCACCGGTTCGCCGCGCCAGCTTCAGCCAATCGCTGCGCCTGCCGGTGCTGTGGTTCAGCATGATCACCTTCCTGGCTTATGTGGCGATGGAGATCGGCATCGGACAGTGGGCCTATACCTTGCTGACTCAGTCGCGCGGCATTGCGCCGGAGGTTGCCGGCCCCTGGGTCAGCGTTTATTGGGGAGTGTTTACCGGTGGAAGAATCTTATTTGGGTTCATTGCCAACCGCTTCGATGCAACCCGTCTCCTTCGCGGGTGTTTGTTGGGAGCCGTTGTGGGGACGTTTCTGTTCGCATGGAACCCCATGCCGACTATCGGTTCGATCGGCCTGATTATTGTCGGGTTTGCCGAAGCGCCGATCTTCGCCATGCTGATGACGACCACCCCGCAGCGCGTCGGATTGGAACACGCCGAAAACGGAGTCAGTCTGCAAATGGCCAGTGTTGGACTCGGGTCGGCGATTCTCCCCGGCCTGATCGGGACGATTGGGAGGAACTTCGGTCTGGAGACGATGACAGCGACTTTTACGGCAGTGGCGATTATCGCGTTTGTTTTCCACGAGCTGACCCATCTTGCTCGCGGCTCGATTCTGGGTGGTACCGGCGCAGGTAACGAATATTGGAACGAAGAATACCCGTAAGGGGAGGAACCTCATCCGGATGCGCCTCTTTAAATTCCCCGATGGCCAATGCGGATCGTGAGTTCAAGATGCTTATGTTAGACGTCTTTGTAAAAAGGTAAGGCGTAAAGGATAGAAGAGAGAGGTCGGGATTGCACTTTATTTCAGGGCACGTATGGCTTTCCCCCAACAGCATTTTCGACCGTCACGTCTTCGTCCTCGCCCCAGGGCAAACAGCCCCGGGATCGGGTTGGATATTCCAAGATTTGTTATATCATCAGACATGAGAGCGACTTCAATCCCAAAAGGAGAAGGCGATGTCCATGTCCAAGGGCCTAGTTGGGAGAAAGCTCGCGTACCTGGCGGCGTCCGTGGTTCTCTTGCTGCTGGCCGCGTGCGGCTCCGCAAATTCATCGAAGGCACCGTCGACATTCGCTTCCTACTTCGTCTCACCCCTCGGTGACGATGAGTGGAGCGGTCAGTTGGAATCGCCCAATGAATCAGGAACTGACGGCCCATTTCTTACCATCCAGAGAGCGAAAGATGAAGTGCGTTCGCGTTTAAAGGAGCCGCAAACGGAAGATATCTTGGTGTACATCCGCGAGGGAACCTACTTCTTGGATGCTCCACTCGTATTCCAGAAGCAGGACTCGGGCCGGGACGGATTCCAGGTGGTTTTCCGGAACTATTACGGGGAAGCACCGGTCATCAGCGGGGGGATTGAACTGACGGATTGGCAACCGCTTGGGGATGGCACCTTCACCACCAACGTGGATACACATTTCAACGTGCTCTACGAAGACGATCAAATCGGCGTTCCGGCGCGGCATCCGAACCGAAACCCGGAAGCAATCAACCCCGGCAGGCACGCATACATGAAGATTGAGGCGTTGCTCGAAGGGCACGAGTACGAAGGGTTCTATATTGACCCGGGGACGTTCCCGGTCCTGAACGACTGGTCGACTCTCGAGATGGTGACCTGGAACGGTGGGGAGCATGGGGAATTTCACTGGAGAACCTACATGGGGGATGTGACGGAGATCTCCTATCCGGACAGCATCCTAATGGCGGACTTGAACGACATTTCCCCTCGCTGGGTGGACATGCTCGGTCCGGGGACGGATTATTTCATCCAAAACTCGCAGGAGTTACTGGACGCACCGGGTGAATTTTATCTCGCCGAGAACACACTTTACTATCGACCCTGGCAGACACCGAGCGAAGGGCACGCCGTCATCGCACCGCGTCTGGACTATCTGATCAAGTTTGAGGGCACCGAAAACGACCCGGTCATGGACATCGTCATCCAGGGATTGACCCTGTGCCACACGGATGGTCGAGAGGCGGCTGCCGCAGAGGACGATGCCTATGGCATTTACATGAAAAACGCAGAAGACATCCAACTCCTGGGGAATCACCTGCAGCACATCGGAGGCGTTGGTATCTACACCATAGGGAACGGCGTACGCCGCATCTCGATCGAAAACAACTTAATCGATCATATCGGTGACACGGCGATTGAAATCAACGGTGAATGGTCCATGCCAAATGAGAGCAATGAACATCTCATCGAGAATAACCACATCCACCACACCGGGTTGCTGATTCCCTCTGCACGGGGCATTAGCATCGCGAACAGCTCCGATAATGTCGTTGCCCACAATTTGATTCATGACATCCCTAAGGGCGCCATCGGTTTTGGGGGCCTGGGCATTGTTGAAGAACCGGGAACGTCCGACAATGTGGTGGAATTCAACGAGATACACAGCGTGCTCCAGGACAGCCAGGACATGGGTCCGATCTATTTCGGCGGAGCCGGTCCGGATAACGTGATCCACAACAACTACCTGCATGACATCTACGGTCTCTTTTCCTACCAAGGCGGTATTTACATGGATCAGGGATCGCGAGGATATACCATCACCAACAATGTCGTGGAAAATTTCGGGTGGAAGGGCGGCGGCAGGATTTCGGGCTTGATTGATGCGGCCGATATTGATACGGTCATTCGCAACAATTTCCTCGTCCTGAACAACGTGCGCCTCTCCAGCGTCATCTTTCCCCGGGAGTACAGCGTCGAAGAGGCAAGTGCGGAGACAAACACAGCAGCGTCAACACCTCCGAACGACATCGACGTCGTTGGCAACATCTTCTACAACAACGATGGGCCGATTTACAGCTTTCGCTTCGGGGGAGAAGGCTCCTGGCTGCGGCAGTCCGACATGAACCTCTTCTTCAGCGATCAGGGTATGTACCGGGTGATTGGCATTCCCGGCGTGATAACCCTGGAGGATTGGCAGGCATTGGCGGACGGTCGCTTCGATCAAAACTCCATCGTCGCCGATCCTTTGTTCGTTGATGTCGGATCGAGCGACTATCGTCTGCGCTTTGATTCACCGGCCTATGAGTTGGGTATCGAGGACATCAATCAGGCGGACATCGGTTTGACTGCGGATTTCCCATTTGAATCCCCCGACAGCACCCTGCGGAGAATCTACATCACTTCAGACGTAGCCAGAAACAGCGCCAACTTGCATCTTGAAGTCGGGGAGGAGGCAACGCTGACGATCACTGCGCGGACTGCAAGCGGGTATCTCCTGGATCCCAACGACTACCTGCAGAAGTGCCTTTCGAGCGACATCTCCACGGTCGTCGTGACAAATGACGGTCAGATCCATGCCAAAAGAAAGGGCTTTGCACAAATTACATGCTCGGTGGAAGCGGACGACGTAAGGCTGTCTCTCCCGGTTTACGTTCTGGTGGATACGACCGTTGAAGAGGCTGCAGCGATGATGCCCCCTGCGACCCTCCCCGGTCCACAACCGGCTTATCTCGAAGAGCTGGAGAGGATCGATTTTGACACCAACGAGGGGCTGTTTAACCATTGGCCGTCCTATAACTCGTGGGAGATCGTGCACGAGGACGGAACGGTCATGTATTGCGGGTACGACGGGGCAACCGGCACGCACATGTCCTTCGGTTCGATGGGGTGGACGGATTACCAGGTGGACGTGCGCCTGCGGATCACAGGCGAACCGAACGCCGCGGCCGCGATCCGACAGCGAGAAGGATGGGGAGACAATTCGCATCACTACGAACACACGATCAATTCGGGTGAAGACGGTCAATGGGTCAGCCAGAGCTACTGTGACCGTGAGGACTGCTATGCCTGGAAGAGCATCAATACCCCGGTGGCACAGGGGGAGTGGCTCCAATTTAGAGTGGAAGTGGAAGGAACTGAGGTTCGCACCTATCTGAATGGCCGCCTGCTATTGACCCAGAATCTGGACTACACTTCGATTGGAAACGCGGGAATACGGGCACGAACCGGTACCACACTTTGCATGGATGACATCGCGGTCCGTTCGCTCGACCATTCGGCGGAGGCGCTGAGCCTGGCCAGTACGGCACAATCCGGTCAATCGCAGCCCGTCTATCTATGGCCCGGGGAAGACCAGAAGGTCATAGGCCAGCTCCCCGGAGGCGTGGAAGTCTACCTGCTGGATGAGGCCCAGGGGTGGGCCTACATCCGGCTGGACAGCAATGGTCTCCAGGGTTGGGTCCCAATACAAGGATTGACGCTTCCTTGAGGGAAAACCGGCATCCGGATCAATCAAATGGGAAACTCAGTTTGGGTGGGTGCTCAAATTTACCAATTGGGTAGGACGCTGTTAGTTTTGTATAGATTTACCGATAAAGACCCACGGCATTGAAAATTTGGTCTTGAAATTAACGCCTAAATAAGGTTTGGAGAAACGCTCCAGCACCAATTTGCGTGGGTGCTAACGAAGAACGAGCACAGCATGGCTTGGGAACTGGCCATGGCTGCGGGGAGTGGCTTGTCAGTCTCCATCACACTGGCGCGCAGTGTTCTTTGTTACTCGACGGGTTTGGCGACCTTTGTGAAAGCTTCGCCTGTAACGAGCAAAAGCAAAAAGCCGATTAACCCCACAACCCAGGAATAAAGCGGATTTGTGAAGACCATCAGATAGAAGGGAGTGGGAATGGATACGTTAATGGTCGGTGAGATCACTTCTGAAAACGATTCGGAATACTGCTCTGATGACAACAATGATCCGTTTGTATCATACTGGTACTTCATGCCATTTCGTAACGTGTAAACGTAAAAAGAGTTCTCGTCGGCTGGAACGAGTTTTAAAACCCCACCACCGGCGTCAATGTGCCAACCGCGTTGGAACTCCAGGGATTGATTGTAAACTTGTACTCTTCCCGCTGGCTCGTACGGGACGATCATCATGCCATCCGAAAGCTCTACTGCACCACTGGTGCTGCCGATAGGCCATTCGAATGATTTCGAAAATGCCAGCCCGGCATTTGCTGATAGATCGGTACCAAATACGCCCAGTGCACCAACGATCAGGCAGGCACTCGCAATGAAATTGAGGATAGATTTCCATGTGAATTTCTTTTGCTTAAATACAATAAATAACGCCTGGACAATCCAAACTACCAGGAGTATCAAAGTTAGAATGGAAAAGAAGTTAATTTCCATGATCTTCAAAAACCTGTCGCCATGGTGATAAACAACCCCGATTTCATACCCGATGATAACCTATTCTGACGAAAAAGCATCGCCCGAATAGGACATGCGGCCTTCAGATGATCTAGGGGATTTATCTTCTCTCTTCGGTCTGCGTTTCCAGGTCCTTCCGCATGACTTCGTACTGTTCGCGCGTGAGCTCCCCTTGTGCGTAGCGAGGTCGAGCGATTTCGCGCGGCGAGGTTTTTTCAGTTTCTTGATTCGCTGTGCTGCCACCACTCGTCTTGCCGGCGCGCAGGACCGTACCAGAAATGCAGTCTTGTGCGATCGAGTGTCTCCAGGCCTTCGAAAGGCCGTGCCAAATCCGGTCCGAGATTCATCCCGACTCTTGCAGACGGTTTCAGCGCTCGAAAGCGGGATGCGAGGATGGACTTCCATCCGGTCGTATCAACGATAAGACGTGCACGGAGCGTCTCGTGAGAGGACACGAGTGAGTCTTCGTTTATACCTCTCACGCCGTCTTGCAGGAACTGCGCGCCGCTGTGTTCATAGAGCAGCGTGTAAAGCCGCCGGCAAGCGTTCCATCAAACGCAGGGTCGTGCCGCAGGCCGAAGTCTGCCCGGTCCCGACCGGTTTACGGTCGACGAGCAGGACACGGCACCCTCGAAGTTGGCTGGCTACCGCCAATCCGGCGAAGCTTGCCCCGGCGATGACGACATCGTATGCGTCCATTAAAAAGCAAGCAGGTGAGGGCTCAACTTTGGCCTTCACCTGCTTTCCCTATCCACTCTCAGTCGTACGCCGACGGAGTACGTAGTTGTACGGCAAGACGAAGACCAGCGGAACGTAGAAACTGTACAGGATCAGCCAGACCAGGCCGATGAGAAATCCACCAGCCGTGAGCGGCCAGACGAATCCGGGCAGCAGCGGCATCCACGCCTGGTACATCGTCCACCCGAACAACAGATCTCCGGCGATGCACAATACGTAGCTGAGGATCAAGGCGATCAACAGACCAACGACAGAAGCTTTGTAACTCAATTCCTTCATCATAAACCCCTTTCCCTATGCCGGGACTTTCACCTCGGACGGAATAGTGGCTTGCATATCCATACTTTCATGCGGTTCCGGTTGGTAGCTGGGCTCGATCTCGGCCTTGCGCAGCCGATTGGCGTTGCTCACGACCGTGACCGAGCTCGTCGCCATCGCGATTTCGGCCAGCACCGGATGCATCCAGCCGATGATTGCCAGCGGGATCATGGCCACGTTGTAGAAGAAGGCCCAGAACAGATTCTGGCGAATCTTGCGGAACGTCTCACGGCTCAGGTTGACAGCTTCCACTACCCCACTGATCTCCCCGCGCACCAGCGTGATATCGCTCGCCTCAATAGCGATGTCTGTGCCCGTTCCGATAGCGATACCTACGTTCGCTTGGGTCAGAGCAGGCGCATCGTTGATACCATCTCCCACGAAAGCGACCAGACCGAACTCACTCTGAAGCTTCTGTACTTCTTCCACCTTGCCGTCGGGAAGGACATCGGCCAGGACGTGATCGATGCCCACCTTGCGAGCGATGGCTTCGGCGGTACGCTGGTTGTCCCCGGTAATCATCGCCGTTTGCAGGCCCATGCGATGCAACTCCTTTACGGCGAGGCCAGAATCATCTTTAAGTGTATCCGCCACACCAATTACACCGAGCACGTTATCGGGTATACCGATGAGCATGGCCGTCTTCGCTTCATCTTCGAGGTTTTGTAAGGCGGATTCCGCAGGAGTCGGATCGAGCCCGTGGTCGCGCATCAATCGCCGTGAACCAACGAACACCTGTGTGCCATCGACAACGGCGGTTACGCCTTTACCGCGTACTGCCTTGAAGTTGTGTGGTTCGTAAAGCTGCAAACCGGCCTCTCTTGCCCGCTCGACGATTGAACGGCCGAGTGGGTGCTCGCTGCCCAATTCAGCCGAGCCCGCCAGTTGGAGTAGACTTTTCTTGTTGTCCTCGGTCAGGCTGACGACGTCTGTTACCTCCGGCTTACCCTTCGTGAGTGTGCCGGTCTTGTCGAAGATCACGACTTCGATGTCCTTCATGGTCTGTATTGCCTCGCCGGTGCGGATCAGGATGCCATGTTCGGCTCCTTTTCCGCTGCCGACCATCAGTGCCGTGGGCGTAGCCAGTCCGAGCGCACACGGGCAGGCGATGACGAGCACTGCCACCATCGAGACGATCGCCAGGGTGACGATCCCCAGATTCGGATTGACCCACGGCAGGAATGAACCTGCGTTGACCAGGCTCGACATCGGGCCAGAGGCCAGCACCCATGCCAACAACGTAAGCAGGGCGATCCCGATGACGACCGGTACGAAGATGCCGGTCACCCGGTCGGCGAATTCCTGGATTGGAACTTTAGAACCTTGGCACTCGTCCACCAGCTTTATGACTTGCGAAAGGAAAGTATCTTTGCCGACTTTCGTCGCCTTTACCTTCAGTAATCCCTCTTGATTCACCGTAGCGCCGATGAGTTCCGCATCGGGACCCTTATTGACCGGCATCGACTCGCCGGTAGCCATCGATTCGTCTACCGCGCTTTCCCCCTCGGTCACGACACCGTCTGTGGGGATCTTTTCCCCGGGCCGCACGATCATCAGATCGCCCACCTGAACCTCTTCGATGGGGATCTCGACCTCCTGACCGCTGCGTACGATGCGGGCAGTCTTTGCGCCCAGCTCGAGCAGCTTGCGGATAGCCTGGGAGGCGCGACCTTTCGCCGTCTCCTCAACGTAGCGCCCGGTGAGGTGGAAGGCCATGATCATTGCCGAGACTCCGGCATAGTTGGCGACGGGAAAGATGAATGACGCAGGGCCAGTGAGGAGTGAGACGCTCGTGCCGAGCGCGATCAAAGTGTCCATATTTGCGTGGCCGTGACGGACGGCCGTGAATCCGCCTCGATACGTCCGACGCCCGACACCCAAGAGGACGGGTAATGCCAGTACGATCATGCCCAGGTTGTAGATCAGGGTGTTCGGCCAGACTATGCCAAACACCATCTCTGCGATCATCCATAAGGTAATCGGCAGCGTGAATCCCCAGGCTACAAGCATACGGAATCGGGCTTGATGCATTTTCTGCTCGGTCTCATCTTCGGAATCCTTCTGCTCTACAACTTCCGGATCGAGTACCTGATATCCAGTGCGGGCCACAGACGCTTTGAAATCCTCGAGGGAAGCCAGACCGGGCACGAATGTGACGTTGGCCCTTTCCGTTGCCAGATTCACGCTGACGTCGAGAACGCCTGGCGTATCGCTCAGGGCACCCTCCACGTGGGCGACGCAGGACGCGCAGGTCATGCCGCCGATGGGAAGCACCATGTGCTCCTGGGCTACGTCATACCCGGAATCCCGGACGGCTTGAACCAGATCTTCGGTCTCGACGCTACCGTTGGAAAAGCGGACCGCCGCTTTTTCCGTCGCCAGGTTGACGCTGGCCTCGGCGACTCCATCCACACCAGCCAGAGCCTGCTCGACATGGCTGGCGCAGGAAGCGCAGCTCATGCCTTGAATGGGTAAAATTATTTGATGTTCGTTCACTTCAGCCTCCTTGGCGCTTGGTTTCATCGAAGTTATGCTTCATTTTCTGGAGTCTCATGCTGACTCGACCAACATTCGAGTCGGCTCTCGATTCCACCAAGGATCTTCTTCGCCCAACAATTCAACGATTCTCTGAAACAATTCCTCTTCTCCGAGGAATTCGGACGCACGAAAGACAGGCAGGATTTCAGCCCTCAGACATTCCTCCACCAATAAGGTCTTGACCTTCTTCATTGAACCCTGAAGCGCCCGAATCTGGTGCAGCACATCTACGGAATTTCTGTCGCACGCAACCATGCGCCTGACACCGCGGACGTGACCTTCAACGCTCCGCAGCAGATTCAGGATTTCTGACTTTCTCCGTGCTTCCACCAACTTTTACCGTTCCTTCTCGCTCGTTCTCCTGCACCCATTCGGGTGCTCTGATCTAATCCTAGGGCATTCACGAGCGTGCAGTAAGGTGATCTTAGCGCATGCAGGTATAGGCATATTGGCCGGTCCCAGTCGAGTTTCTAAGCAGCTTGAATATGTTCGACGAATCTTGATGCACGATCCCCCTACAAACAAATTCAAAACCGACACGCTCACCAGATGCATATCAGGGTAGTAAACAGTTCACGAACTCCTATTTGCCGACAGATGCCGTCCAATCCAATACCGTTTCCATACCAACTGCGCCAATCTGCCCATGCAACGATAAGTGAAACAACTCTTATGTAACGAACTCGAGAGTCCTATGCTTAAAGAAAATCGCTGAGCTAAAACGCTTCAGCTTTCAGTTTTTCGGAGGGTAAAAGCATGAATAAGAAAATCGTATACTGGGGTATCGGAATTGCACTTTTTGGGGCAGTATTATTCGCTTTGGGGCGAATTTCCTCGTCTCTGCCCAGATCGGCTCAAGAAGGTCCACCTTCTTTCAGCCTCAGCCCCGGGGGATTGGGGATGGTCAGCGGCGGTGCCGGTTATTCCTATGAGCTCTCGACTGGCATCCTGCCCACTCAGCAAGTCGTAGATGAGGTTCGAGGCTACATCGACAGCCTGGGTAATCCAGACTTTGCCTTATTTCGCCTACGGGAGTTTACCTGGGCCTATCAGGCTGAGGTTATCGAGAAAAGTACCGGACTGCACGCATTTGACCTTATGGTGAGTAAATCCAATGCGCAAGTTTCACCCAAGGCGGGTCCTAACTTATTTTGGAACACAAAGTACGGTTTTATGATCGCAGCCGTCGGCGGCGGTTACGGCATGTTGGGGCGCATGGTGGATCTCCAATCTTCAAGTGAAATAGCCGTCGACAAGAATGAAGCACAAAGCATCGTAGAAAAGGCGTTGGTCGAAATCGGCGCCGATTTGAAGCTGGATGAGGATACGGCAGCATTCTATGGGTTCAACGTCTTCTATGTGCAGCGCGCGGGACAATTGGTGGGAGAGTTGGACGTGAACGGCTTCAGCGGTCAGGTCTGGTATGTGAATTGGGGTGAGCCTTAACTCGCTATGCAAGAATGGGTGCCTTGATGCGGCCAGCAGGTGGAAAAACTTCATCCGTACACATTACGTTGTATGGCACTATTGAAGATACGAGGCGTAGAGGATATTATCTTTAGTGGGACACATCGGGAAACAGGACGGATTAAGTTGCCCCCTTCACCGTGAAGATAATGCCTTGAAGGTGTTCAAAATTCCCGAATTGATATGCATCTATGGCTATTATGTGGAGGCGTAACATTTTCAGCAAATTGCGATTGCTCCTCACTTAGCCAGAAGATGAAGAGACGGATACAAAAAAAGAATAGGAGCGATCACCGTGAATTTCGAATTCCTGTCATTTCTAACCAGTCCGGTTTTCGTTGTCCCTTGGTTTGGCTTTGGCCTTTTCGCCGCCGGCTGGGTTTTTATCGATGTGCTCACCGCGAACAAGAACGTCAACGAAGCACTTAAAATTGGTTGGCCGATCATCATTGCTTTCTTCTCGATCATCGGGCTGATCTTATACCTGTGGACTTGCCGGGCTCCAGGCATCATCACTAAACATGGCGAAGAAGCGAAAGACTACCATCATCAATTTGTGAGTTCGCCGTGGAAAAAAATCACCGGATCGGTGATCCACTGTGTTGCCGGGGATGGGTTGGGTATTCTGACGGCCATGATTGTCGCCAGGCTGTCGGGTTTTCCTTTCTGGACGGAATTCTGGTATGAATATCTGGTGGGGTTCATTTTTGGCTGGTTGCTCTTCCAAACCTGGGCGATGCACAACATGGGCAATGGGTTGGCGGCTTCGATTTGGAAAGCCGGACGAGCCGAGTTCTTTTCGATGATCACGGTCATGGTCGGAATGGGCCTCGTGATGCGTTTTGTGACTCCGGCGGTGGTTGGTTCCAGCCCGGATCCCGGTACAGCCGCATTTTGGGGTTTTGCTTCATTGGGGTTGTTGGTGGGTTTCATTTTTACTTATCCTATGAACTGGCTGCTGGTTTCGATTGGTTGGAAACATGGGATGGCATGAGCTAACACGGCTCATGATTAACCAATGATGTAGCAAACGCAGCCAACAGGAGGGACTTTAGACGGCTGCTTGTCGGCGCATCGAAGAGTACTTCCTCCTGCGATTGTGAATCGACGAGATGGAAATCGCCTCCAGTTGAATTGATGTTACATTCGATTTCAGCGCGTGCAGCTTTCCCCACGGTGAAGCATGTACCCATCTCACTGCGCCAATTGGCCTATTTCACTACCCCACAAATGCCCCTCCATGAGACAGTGTCAATCAGCTAGAATTTAATATAACGAGGTGGCATATGCCTTTAATAACCTCCGATGCGACGGAAACGCGCAGGCGTTCGACGGCGATCGCACTTAACCGCATCGCTTATGCTATAAGTCAACACTGGTTCATCGGGTTCATCCTACTGACGAGCGTCTGGGTTGGACTGCCGTGGCTGGCTCCGGTATTCGCCAGGCTCGGGTGGGACAAGCTCGCGAACACGATTTACAGCGTGTATTCCTATCAATGTCACCAGCTTCCCCAACGATCATTCTTTCTGTTCGGCCAGCGCATGATGTATCCCCTCGACCGGATTCAATCGGTCTACAAGCATACTTTTGACCCAGTTCTGCTGCGTGGATTCATCGGAAATGCGGCGCTGGGGTACAAAGTGGCCTGGTCGGACCGCATGGTTTCGGCATACACAAGCATCCCACTGGCGGCGCTGGTGTGGCGGAAATTACGCAAGCGGCTTCGCCCCATTTCGCTTCTCGAACTATTGTTGCTGGCCTTGCCGATGATCATCGATGGGGGGACGCACATGATCAGCGACGTGGCGGGAATCGGCCAGGGATTCCGCGATACGAACGAGTGGTTGGCGGCGTTGACAAACCACAGCTTGCCGAATACATTCTATGTAGGTGACGCACTTGGCTCTTTCAATTCGTGGATGCGGCTGATCACGGGCATACTTTTCGGGGCGGGGATGGTTTGGTTTGCGTTTCCGTATATCCAGCAGGGATTTGAAGATATTTCGAAGTCGATCGAGGAGAAGTTTTCCCGCGTGGGTGTGGAATTATGACCAAAGCTGAACCTATCCGTGTCGTCCTAGCGGACGATCATGCCGTAGTTCGCGCGGGGATCCGTAAGTTTCTAGAAAGCGTGGACGATATCCGCGTGGTCGCCGAGGCGGACGATGGCGCCCAGGCAATGGAAGCGATCCAAACCCATGAACCCGACGTCGCTGTCCTGGATATCCAGATGCCGGAAAACAGCGGCATCGACGTTACACGGTGGGTACGCAAGAACGCCCACTCCACGGGCGTGCTCATCCTGACGGCGTACGATGACGATCCTTATGTAATGGCCGTGCTGCAGGCCGGTGCGAACGGCTACGTGCTTAAGACCGCTGCAGCGGAAGAAATCATCCGCGCCGTACGCGCTGTAGACGAGGGTCAATCAGCGCTTGACCCGGCCATCGCGCACAAGGTACTGGCGCATGTGTCGGGAAGGAAATTGAGCGTACCGGTCGAATCGCTCACCGATCGCGAATTGGAAGTGCTTGCCCTAACCGCCAAGGGATATACCAATAAAGCCATCGGCGTGCAGCTGGGCATCAGCGACCGGACGGTGCAGGGACACCTGGCGAAGATCTTCGGCAAGCTTCACGCAGAAAGCCGCACGGAGGCGGTGATGCGCGCCGTGTCGCTGGGGTGGCTGCCCTCTGATCTCGGCCAACTTCCGGAAGCATGAAGCGTTACTTAGACGGGCTGCACTTGCAATTACTCGGTCTCATCATCCTTCCGCTGAGTTTGCTGCTGCTTGCTCTGGCGTTCGCCGGCGTTCGCATCCATCAGGATGCAATGCGCAGCCTCGTCGCCGAGCGCGACGAACGGTCTGTGCGCGCCGCCGCCGCCGCTATTTCTGAGCAGCTGCACCATCGCGAGGCGGCAGTACGCGCCATCGCCCAGCGTGTGGAAGATGGCGTTTATCCACAGATCGTCCTGGATCAAGTTGGTCACCTTCTCGAGGATTACGATGGCGGCCTCGCCATCTTCGACCTGGCTGGAAACGCTCTGGCGAGTGCCGGTGATGCACAATCTTGGTTGGACGTCGTCCCAGAAGGTTTGATCGCAGGCCTGGAAAACGGCGACTTTCGTTTTTCGGATGATTTCCTCGATACAAACATGGGTGCGGTTATCCTTGTGATGACCCGTCGAGGGGACCGGGTTGCTATCGGCGCCTTCACAGTCGCGAGCCTCATGCGATCGGCGACCCTAGGCCCGACGATCGGATCGGAAAACTATCGAGCATTCATTACCGATCGCTCCGGGCGCGTATTGGCCAGCGTTGGAGCCGATATGCCACAAGAGAAGATGGCATCCCATCCAGGCGTGCAGGCTGCCCTGCGGGGGGAGAGTGGTTCGATCTTTACGCCCGCAGAAGACGGCGAACATGTGGTTGCCTTCAGCTCGATCCTACCGACGAGATGGGCGTTGATCGTCGAAGAGCCGTGGGAAGCGGTCACGAGCCCGGTGTTGAACTTATCGCTCATTGCACCGTTGTCTCTCGTCCCTGTTCTGATCGTCATGTTCATCGCACTTTGGTTCGGTTCCCGTCAAATCATCACACCGCTTCGCAAGTTAGAGCAGAAGGCCAGTCGTCTCGCGGAGGGCGATCATGAAGCGGTCGAGGAATCGGTCGGCGGCATCACCGAGATTCGCCATCTTCAACGCACGCTCGCAATCATGACTCAGCGGATACGCAATGCACAGGACGCACTGCGCGGGTACATCAGTACGATGACGCGCACCCAGGAGGACGAGCGCAGGCGTTTGGCTCGTGAGCTTCATGACGAGACCATCCAGGACTTGATCGCCCTGGGTCAGCAGGTCCAGATGATCGGGATGGAGCTCCGTAATGCCGGCCTTGACGACGTGCAGGAAATCAAGCAACTGCATCAAGCCACGCAGGAGGCCATCGAACGCGTACGCAGGCTTTCGCGTGGGCTGCGGCCAATCTATCTGGAAGATCTGGGGCTCATCCCAGCGCTGGAAATGCTGGCACGCGATACGGAGAACGAAATCGGTGTCCCAATTTCGTTTCACTCGGAGGGGGATGTACGACGCCTGGACGCAGACACCGAACTCGCGCTTTACCGTATTGTCCAGGAGGCGTTGTCGAACGCAGGCCGGCACGCAAATGCGAACCATGTGTGGATAACCGTCCATTTCGAGGAGGGTGCCGTGGGGATTTCAATTCGCGACGACGGCGCCGGATTTCGGCCGCCGGAGCAGACCAGCGATCTGGCGCGATATGGGCACTACGGGCTGATCGGTATGGCAGAGCGGGCGGTTTTAATCGATGCGCAGATGGATATTCAATCCGAACCCAATAAGGGAACCCAGATCAGGATCCATCTCGCGCTGGACGATGGCGAAGAGACAAGCTGAGACAAGTGCATAAGCCATTATGCCTATTCGCACCAACAACAAATATCAAGAGAAAGCCGGTAAAATTTATTAGAATATACTTTCGTCTCATCATTGTTTGAGGATGGACGAATCCGTTATTCGCATGCACAAATCAATTTGATCGATGCACAGGAGATTGTCGATGAAAAGCAGTTCTGTACTGAGAGAAAACAAATGGCGCACCAAGAGCATCCGGCTGATCGTTCTCGCTGGCCTGGTTATCACGGCTTGCGGGACATCGATCTCGAGTTCTTCAAGCGGAGAAACGTTGATCGGACAAGCCGTGCCGGTGGGGGACGACGGGCAATACATCGACATCACGCCGCAGGAGTTAGCCCACATGACGGAGAACAAGGATTTCTACCTCGTCAACGTGCACGTGCCTTACGAGGGGGAACTGCCTGATACAGATGCCTTCATCCCCTTCGATCAGATCGCGGCTCACCTCGATGAACTGCCTGCCGATCCAAATTCCAAGATCGTTCTGTATTGCCGCAGCGGCAGCATGAGCGCCATCGCAGCCAGAGAATTGGTAAGTCTCGGATATACAAGGATATTCAACCTGGATGGCGGATTCAGATCATGGGATGCTGCAGGATATGAATTTCTAGCGCCATAATCCGGTAATTTCGACCATTATCTAGATATTCGAAGGCGAGATCTCGGATCACCTTTTCACCAGCGGAGGACATATGGGGAAGCAAACCACAAAACGGGAAAGATTGAAGAAACGACGGCAGCGAGAACAGATGCGAAGCAGGATCATCTGGACCGCAGCGATCGCATTTGTCACAGTTACGGTCGGTGCGCTCGTTTGGCCATCTTTAAGGCCGGTCGTCGGAGAAGCCGTGGCCATCATGGCCGACAGCAGCCACGTCACCACCGGAGAAGATCCGGGTCCGTTCAATTCTGATCCGCCCACTTCGGGAACGCATTACGCGGAATCCTTGCAGGCGGGGATGTATGACGAGGCCGCTGCGGAAGCATACGATCCATACCCGGCCGGTTATCTGGTTCACAATCTCGAGCATGGCTACGTTATCTTCTGGTACAACTGCGCCTTTCTGGAAGACGCCGGCTGTGAGGTTCTCAAGGGCCAGCTTCAAGACGTCATTGACGAGGCCGAGTACAAGGTTATCGCTTTCCCCTGGGCCTCGATCGACGTTCCTGTCGTGGCGACATCTTGGGGCCGCATGCAGGCGTTCGAGAACTTCGATCCAGGCGCCGCAAGCCAATTCGTGAAACGCAACCGCAATCACGCCCCAGAACCCCAGGCGCCCTAGGTTTCCGGCGAATATCGGTTCCCGAATGTGAAAATCCCCCAGGATCAGCTTGCGATCGATCTTGGGGGATTTATTCGCTCCACTCGGTTTAGGCTTCCAGGTCTTTCCGCATGACCTCGTACTGTTCGCGCGTGAGCTCCCCTCGAGCGTAGCGTCGATCCAATATTTCTCGTGCATTCTGATCTTCAGTCGACTGCGTCCGCGATCCGGATTGAGTGCCGTTTTGAAATACCGCTCTGACTAACCAAACCGCACCGAGGATCAGCCCGCCCCAGAACAGGATCATCAGCACGACCCCGATGAGGCCAAAACCCATCATCATTTTTCCACCTCCAATAGCATTCGTTCAAAGATCAAAAATGGTTTTACCGTGCTCCACACTTCATTCCAAATCCGACAACAGTTCCTGGTACTGCTCGCGGTTGATTTCGCCGCGAGCGTAGCGTAAACGTGCGATTTCGCGCGGTGAGGGCATTCCAGATTCCTGATTCGCCGTACTACCCCCGCTCGACTTACCAGCGCGCCGGATCGCCCAAATGGCGAGAATGACGAAACCGATAATGACGCCAGCGATCACGATGAGGTTGAGGATTCCGGCAATCCACCCGGAAGTCCCGAACCAGCCATAGCCACAACAGCCCATCATGTCGATCTCCTTTCTCGACTTCCCACCCATCCAACGTGTGGGAAGATCGTGTCTTTAGGATGATCTTATCTGCTGCGGATGAAGATACGTTAGCGTATGTTTAAAGAAACGGTAAAGAATGGGAGAAACGGGGGGCCATCACGGCCTAGGCAGGGGTCGCAATGGGGAGGCTGAAAGAAAAAGTGCTGCCTTTGTCTTTCCCCGGGCTTTCCGCCCAGATGCGCCCACCGTGCGCTTCGACGATGTGTTTGGCGATCGTCAGTCCGATACCGCTGCCACCGCCCGCGCGGGAGCGCGATTTGTCCACGCGATAGAAACGTGAGAAAATGTGCGGCAGATGTTCCAGGGGGATGCCGATGCCCGTATCTTGAATCCGCACCAAAATCTCGTCTTTCGAGCGAGCCGCCTGGATACACACTTTCCCCTTTGGCGGAGTGTACTGCAAAGCGTTGCCCAACAAGTTGAGCAGCACCTGTCCGATCCGATTTTCATCGATGTGAATCACGGGCAAGTTCGGGGCAGCGTCGACTTCCAGTTCGACTCCCTTTTCGACGTATTGGCGCTCCAGGCGCTTGCGTGCCGTTTCGATCAGGTCGTCGATGCGGACGTCCTGCCGCTCCAATTCGAACCCGCCGGCTTCGACACGGCTGAGTTCCTGGAGGTCGCTGACCAGGCGCTGCATCCGATCCGCCTCGCGGTGAACCTGTTGGTAGGTCTCAATCTGTGCGGGAAGCACGCCGTCGATCAATCCTTCCATGGAAGCCTTGATCGTGGAAAGCGGCGTCCGCAGCTCATGCGCCACGTCGCCGATGAGCTGGCGGCGCATGGATTCCGTTTGGTCTAACTTGGATGCCATGCGGTTGAAGTTGACTGCCAAATTCGCTAATTCGTCCATCTCCGAAGGTTGCTGTTCGCCTGGCATGTTCACCCGTTCATTATAGTGGCCGTCTGCGATGTGCTGGCTGATCGCCATCATCTCCCGCACCGGTGAGACGATCTGACGGCTGAAAAGCACGCTTACGACGATGGCGGCCAGAACCGACACGGCGGTCGCCAGGAGCAAAGCCTCGTTTACCGCGGTGCGAAAATTGGTGAAGAGGTCGGTTTCGAGATCCATGCCCATCGTGGCATCCCCCATCATCCGCCCCATCATGGCACTCATTTCTGCCAGATGGCGTTGAAAAGAGTTCGGTATGCTCAACTCCGCCGCAGTGGCCAACACCAGCACGCCAACCACGATGACGATGAGATAGGAGAGGAATAGTTTCCAGGTTAAATGTCCTCGAATCGCTGCAAACATGTTCAATCTCCCCGGTCCTCGAAGCGATAGCCGATGCCGCGCACTGTGACGATCAGATCGTCGTCTCCCAATTTCTGGCGGATATGCCCGATATGCACGTCTACCACCCGTATTTCACCGTAGTAATCGTGCCCCCAAACTTTTTCCAACAACTGCTCGCGGCTCAGAACGCGCCCATGATGTTCTGCGAGCGTTCGCAGCAGGTCGAATTCGGTGGTGGTGAGTTCCACCAGGTTTTCGTTCATCCAGACCTGACGGCTGCCGGTGTCGATGCGCACGTGTTCGAATGCGAGAACTCTTTCATCGGGCAAGCCCGTACCGCCTTTGAGCCGGCGCAAAGCGGCTTTCACCCGGGCGACCAATTCGCGCGGGCTGAAGGGTTTGGTGAGATAATCGTCCGCTCCGACGGACAGACCCACGATCTTGTCCGTCTCTTCCGCTTTGGCGGTGAGCATGATGACGTACACGTCGGTTTCACGGCGCAATTGGCTGAGCACTTCCACACCGTCCATACCTGGCAACATGATATCCAGTACGACCAAGTCCGGTTTGTACGTGCGAGCTGCTTTCAATCCGGATGGGCCGTCCATCGCCGTGTAGACTTCGTAGCCCTCCGCTTCGAAGTAAGCGCTTACGATCTCGATGATGGATGACTCGTCGTCAACGACCAATATTTTCGTGTTCAAATCTACATGGCTCCAGAGAGCGATTGTTTTCAATGGATATTCCCCCGGATTGCCGCCCGGGGGAATGTATCGATTTAGCTTTCATGCACCTGGCGATGAGATTGCTCGGCTGCCATATTCCTCTGCTTTCAACACGCCGGCAACTCGCTCGAGGGCTTGTTCAATAGACAGCGGCTGCTCGGTGTGAAGGGTGGTATCGGATTCTGATTTCGACATGATTTCCGTGCCTCTCTACCTTCCGATTCTACCCGGCGATTTTCGCTGCTGTATGCATTCACGGGAGGCTCATCCCGTTTCGTGCGCCTCGGATATTTCGATAAATTCGCCGTGCCAAGTATGGACGAACACCTGACCGGTGAACCCGTTTACGCTGAGCATGCCGATCACAGAACCATCGTCTTCGATGTGCAGCGTGTAGTAACCGTAAAACGTATCCGCGTGTTCGTCCGCTTTTTCGCCCGATCCATATCGATCCAGATATGCCTGCGCGAGCTGCACGGCTTCATCCGGGCTGACCGGCATCTCTGAAACCTGGAAATCCGTTGTTTGTCCGGGGATCATTCCTCCGTATCGAGACGAACGTCCGTAGCCGCCCATCCTACCCATCATACCCGAATTCGCCATCGGGCTGTACTTGAGATTCCACATCATGTTTGGCCCGAACTCGGGGTATACGCTTCCCGTGGCCGGATCGACGAGCACTTCCATCGCTCCGATTCCGGTGCTTTCTTCGACGATCTGGGCGTAGGCGTGATTGTCGAAGATCATGATCTCCCCGGTGGAAAGGTCGTCTCTGCCTGCGGCGTTGAGATAATCATCGACCGCGTTTTCTGCCTCGGACAGAGAAAGCGGTTCGACGCTGGGCAAGCGAGATCTCTCCAATGCTCCCATCATCCCGGGCCCCATCATGCCGTAATCCGACGACCATGGGTACTCGGTATCCTGCGCAGAGAAGTACCCGCCCATCATGGTTCCCGGCCCGTAACCTATGGGACTCCACCATCTGCGACCGAAGCTTATTCCTGCGAGCACGAGCGCCGCTGCTCCAACGATTACAGCCAGGGCGATCAACGTGTTGCGTAAGGTCCTGCTCACTTTACCACCTCCAATTTGATTGTCCGCTAAGACCGGTATATCTTGGGTGAAGTGTAAGGGGTCAATTTAAAGCTGCGATGTCGCCAGATTAAAGGATCTGTAAAGGAATGTGGAGGCGATTGCTGATGATGAAGGGGGTCGATTTTTGTGTGCCGGGATGGGAACACGCCAAATGGCGCATACGAAGACGTCGTTCCGACGAGTCAATTTGCGTGGCAGCTTCTACGCGATATACCGCTTCATATTTCTTTCATACGAAAGGACAATGTTAATAGATTGGTGATGAAGTCGCGGTAAAGTTTAACCAAAGGATTGAAGATGGAATTTGGCCGAAAAATCCTCGTGAGCAATCGTCCGGTGGACGAAATCACGCAGACCCTTAAAAATGCATTTGAAGCGGTGGGCGTTCTTATGCAGCAGTCGTTCGATTTGCAATCCGCCTGCGCTCCGCTTCAATCGCCTTGCCCCCATCATGGAACGGTTCCTTGTAACTGTCAACTGGTCGTGTTGACATTACGTTCGAAGGATGACGTGTGGGGTGCGTTGGCTATTCATGGAAGTGAGGGGCAATGTGAAATTTCCATTATCGAGGAAGAGCATGGTTCGAATATCCTAATTGATGATTTGATCGCTCAGGCAATAGAACCCTCGGCGGATGTTTACAGCCGCTAATCGGACGGTTTGCATGGTCTGTATCTCGCGGCATTCATGCGAGGAGACGATCGAATTTGAATAACGAGCTTAACGACAACTTGCAAGGGAGGAAAAACATGAACATGGAACACGAAGAAGATAGCCACGAACGTGGGCACGGATCTCACCAAGCCATGGAATCCCACATGGAACATGGTGAAGGCGAAATGACGTCCGCAGAACACGATGGTCACGAGCATCACGTCGATCATACCGGCCACGAGCAGATGTTCCGTAAGCGCTTCTGGATCAGTCTGGTCCTATCGATTCCCGTCATCCTGTTCAGCCCGTTCGTTCAAGACACGCTCGGCTTCGAGATGCCGACGTTCACGGGAAGCGAGTGGATCACGCCCATCTTTGCCGTGATCGTTTTTATCTACGGCGGCCTGCCGTTCCTGCGCATGGCGGTGCCGGAAGTGAAGAACAGGCGCCCAGGGATGATGCTGCTCATTTCGTTGGCGATCAGCGTCGCGTTCGTGTACAGCGTTGCGGCGCTGTTTCTACCGACGAGCGCCACCTTCTTTTGGGAACTGGTCACCCTGATCGACATCATGTTGCTCGGCCATTGGATCGAGATGCGCAGCATACGCCAAGCGTCGAGTGCGCTCGACGAACTGGCGAAATTAATGCCGGACACCGCGGAGCGGGTCAAGGCGAACGGAGACGTGGAACAGGTCAAGACCAGCGAACTCAAAACGGGGGACCTGGTACTGGTACGTCCCGGCGCCAGCATCCCGGCGGACGCTGAAGTGGAAACGGGCGATTCGCAGGTCAACGAGTCCATGATCACGGGAGAATCGAAACCGGTGTCGAAAGCGCCGGGCGACGATGTCATCGGGGGCTCGATTAACGGCGACGGAAGCCTGCGGGTGCGCGTGAAGGCCACTGGCGACGAGACGGCGCTGGCGGGTATCATGCGCCTGGTGAAAGAGGCCCAGCAGAGCAAATCCAACACACAGATTTTGGCCGACAAAGCCGCCGGCTGGCTTTTCTACGTCGCCATTGGCGTGGCCGTGCTCACCGCCATCGCCTGGGTGATCGCCGTCGGATTCAACGTCGATGTCATCGCGCGGGTGGCGACGGTTCTCGTGATCGCCTGCCCGCACGCGCTCGGACTGGCCGTTCCATTGGTGGTGGCGATAACGACTTCGTTGGGGGCAAAAAATGGGATATTGGTGCGCGACCGGCTGGCGTTGGAAGAAGCGCGCCAGGTCGACACCGTTATTTTCGACAAGACGGGCACCCTGACGAAGGGCGAGTTTGGAGTCGTCGACCTCGCTACCGCAGACGGTTGGTCTGAGGACGAGGCAATCGCCTTGGCGGCTGCCATCGAGGGGGACTCGGAACACACGATCGCTCGCGGAATCAGGATGTCCGCGGAAGAGCGAAACGTCGATCTGCCGGATGTCACGCAATTCGAGGCGATCAAGGGGCGGGGAGTGCGGGCCAACGTCGATGGGCATGCGGTATTCGTCGGCGGGCCAAGGATGTTGGAAACGCTGGAGATTCCCATCAGAGGGAACCTGGCGCAGTTTTCGGAGCGGGCAAATACGAAAGGCCAGAGTGTCGTTCACCTGATCCAGGACAAACAAGTTGTGGCCAGCTTTGCATTGGCCGACGTCGTCCGCCCGGAGAGCAAACAGGCCGTCGACCGCTTGCACGAGATGGGCATCGAAGTGGCCATGCTCACCGGCGACAGCGAAGCCGTGGCGAAATCCGTGGCTGGCGATCTGGGCATCGATCAATATTTTGCCGAGGTGCTCCCCGAGTATAAAGACAAGAAAGTGTCTGACCTGCAGGCTCATGGCCGCAAAGTAGCCATGGTGGGAGACGGCGTCAATGATGCGCCGGCGCTCACGCGCGCAGATGTGGGCATTGCAATCGGCAGCGGCACGGACGTGGCCGTCGAATCGGCGGGCATCATCCTCGTCAAGAGCAATCCCTTGGACGTGGTGAAGATCTTTTCCTTGAGTCGTGCGAGCTATCGCAAGATGCTGCAGAACCTGATCTGGGCCACGGGCTACAACGTCATCGCCCTGCCGCTTGCGGCCGGCGTCCTGGCACCGCTCGGCATCCTACTTTCGCCGGCGGTCGGCGCTTTGCTGATGTCGCTGAGCACCGTCATCGTGGCTATTAACGCCCAACTACTGCGCGGACAGACGATCGCGGCTTGATGCTAGACCGGACAGTCAAGGGACAGCTCACTTCGAAGTTTATGTTGTGAGCTGTTCTATCTTTTATTGAATTCATGAGCGTTGTCTTGTAAGCAAGCCTTCGTAAAGCGTCGACCACATGAAGTGCAGCTATCTCCACCAACCCGCCAATCGCAACCATCGTCGAAAACGCTTATTCTGAGCTACGCCAAATTGCGCTCCCCTTGCGATCCATAATGGATGAGAATTGGGGTGGAACGGCGATACAGATAAGTGCGACCTCGTCACAATCGCGATGGCGGTCCAGGGACAGTTCGTGATGAAGGGACTGAAGTATAAAGTGAGATCATGGCTGTAGGTATTCATGGGTATCGTCGTTTGGATGTCAAGACAGTGATTGGTAAGGAGGCAAAATAGTTATGGAGGTTGGCACGATTCTCTTGATCATCGCGGGTGCGGCTCTGCTGTGGTTGTTGATTGATCTGCTGCTCGCTGGAGGCACGATGACCGCGGGCATGATGGGCGGGATGATGATGATGGCAAGCAATCCGATCGGCGGGATATTCTTACTCGCCGTCCTTGCTATCGTCGCAATACTGGCCTACGTTACGTTTTTCGCTTGAGAGACACGCAGATAAGAACGGAAAGGAGGATTCCGATGGCGAAAGATCTCGTATGTGGAATGGAAGTGGATGAGGCAACGGCTGAGTGGACATCCGAGTATGAGGGAAAGAAATACCACTTTTGTAGTCCCGGATGTAAAAAATCTTTCGATGCTGATCCCCAAAAATACATCGATTTGAGAGCACATGCCGGCCACGAACATCATATGTGATGTTCGCTGGGGTGGCACACGTTCTCCTTGTGCCACCCCGAACTTTTCTCCGCCTTCACTCCAAGTACCAACCTGGTTGCGAACTTACGAAATCACCCAAAACAGCATGATCACACCAAGAGCGACCATGATGAAGCCGTACCACAAGCGGATCTGCAGCGCGTGCAGCCGCTCCCAACGCGCCCAGCGTTTGGCGACGATGCGGTTCCCGGCGCCGATCAGGATCACGATCAGGGGCAGGACGAAGAGAACGTTGTAAAGCGCCAGATATCCAACTCCCCAGCCCAGCGTCGTCTTTGCGTTCAATAAAGTGATGATCGAAACGTACACACCCCCGGAGCATGGAAAGGTACACAATCCCACGAGAATCCCGACACCCACCGTGGCCGGCACGGTGGCTTTCTTGAGCCATTCGTTCGTTTTCTGGCCGGCGACCGAAGGCATGTGGAGTTTGATAGGGAAACGGGGGTAGAAGAATTCGATTAGATTGATGAGGCCTAATCCGATCAAGATGAAGCTCCCGGCGCGCGCTACAAAATGGGGATCGTCGGAAAAACGCACCGCCCGCAACAATCCCAGCCCGATGGCGAAATAGACCAGAAATATCATGCCGATGTACACGAAACCCAGCTGCAGGATTCGTTGACGTGATTGGCGGATGGTGAAAAGAAACGCCAGCAACAGCAGAATCACCGCGAAAGCACAGGGATTGACCGAATCAAGCAGCCCGGTGACGATCACGGCCGGGAGAAGCTGGCCGAGGTTGGCGAGCCCGACGGGCAACGGTCCCTGCGAGATCAAGGCATCCGGCAGGGCTTCCTCGAAGGGGGTTTGGATGTCGAAGGTGACGACGTCACCCGCCCAAGCCCATAGCCGGTACTCCGTGGGTGTTCCGTGCATCTCCGGCTGCCAGACCACGAGCCGCGGCGGCAGTTCGGGGCTTTCCAGGATCTCTTCGATCAGGTCGGGAGGCACGTGGCCGAGAATGACAAGCTGACCTTTGGGTAGGGGAACGAAGGTGTAGAGCGAATCGGCAATCGAGCGCGGCAGTTCGATTTCGTCTGCCATCTCCAGCAATCTCGCCCGTTCCGCCGGTACGGTGTAATCGTGAATCTCGACTTCCGCAGCGACACCGCCGGCGCGCAATGCGGGGACCATCACCTCTTTCACATACGGCCAGCAATCGGCACACCCTGCGCTGAAGTAGATATGAACCTTGTCCGGCGTTCCTTCGCTGGCAAAGCCCGAGACTGGGAGAGCATAAGCCAGCCCAATCACGATAAATGCCGGGATAATGAGGTATTTGTGCTTCGAGGGCGCCATTCCATAATCCTTTCGACGATCTCATTGTGAGGATGCGTTGTCCAATCGTATCGGAAGCCGATCGAGGGAAAAAGAGCCATATGGCGTATACCATGAAAAACGGAGCGATCATGTTCACCATGGTGTACGAGAGCAATGTCCTAAAGCTACGGGAGTTTGCGTTTAACGATCCAGCGGACACCGAAGAGTATAAATCCCCAGTACCCGAAATATGCGACCACTTCCAGGAGGGAGGGATTTCCGTTGTAGCCCACGAGGGATGCAAGAATTTCCCCGACCCCAGAACTTTCGTCGAGGATGTGATTGATGTCCCATACATTTGGGTACGAAGCCGGCAATAGAGACGCCTCCTGAAATTCATGGATACCGTGCGCTAACAAACCGGCCGCAAAGATCACCAGCAATATACTGGTAAGACGGAAGAACCAACGCAACTCAAGATGAATGGTGAATGTGTAGAGAATGAGTCCCAGTCCAAAGGCCAACGCTAACCCCAAGATTGCGCCGATCCAAACCTCACTTCTCTCCGTCGAAAGAGCGGCCGCAGTAAGAAAAAGAGCGGTCTCTACGCCTTCGCGAAACACCGCAACAAATGAAACCAGGATCAATCCGCGGCGCTCGCCAGCGTCGATTGCCGATTGGACATCCTGCTCTAGCGACGATTTAATGCGTTTGGCTTGATAGCGCATCCAATAGATCATCCAGGTAAGTACGATTACGGCGAGCAGCATGGCCGTTCCTTCGAAGATTTCTTCCGTTCGGCCTTCAAGCTGTTTTTCGACGCGCAGGATGACCCAAGCCAGAGCGACACTCAACCCCATTGCGAAACCGACGCCGGCCCATATTTCTCGTTGGTGTTATTCCCGTCCAATTTTTCGCAAATATCCCAGGATGATCCCCAGAATCAAAGCTGCTTCTATTCCCTCACGAAAACCGATCAACAGTGCTGCGATCATAAATTATTGCCTCCTGGTTGGAACTGTCGGCGAGGAAAAACCGAACACTTTCAGCAAGGATTCTATCCGCCGCCAGTGACACCCAAAGGTAATCAAGGCGCACCGAGGAACGCGCCAAAATGCGCGTGACCGTCATTCATCTTTTGATAGCATCAGTGTTGGAGGTGACGCACGTGACCATTTCATCTGAGCACGATCAAAATTCAATTTCCCCGGAAGGGGAAGACCATTTCCTTCGCATAAAACGCAGTTATCTCTATGCCGCCTTTCTTCCGCTTGCCTTCGTTGCCGGACTCGCCAGCGGGTTTTTGATTTGGGGTCGAAATCCAGCGCCAGAGAAACTGGCGGCTCAAGTAGATATAAATTCGGCCGCTGTGCCGACGGAACCACAGCAACCCCGTCGTTTCGAAGTGAGTGAAGACGACGATCCAAGCATCGGTCCCGAAGATGCCGCCATCGTCATCGTGGAGTTCAGTGATTTCAATTGCCCGTACTGCCTGCGGTTCCATCAAGAAACCTTCACCGACCTCATGAATGCGTACGAGGGCCAGATCCGTTTCGTTTACCGAGACTTCCCGGTCGTCGGCGGCGGCCAGGTGGGATTGGAAGCGGCGCAGGCGGCAAATTGTGCCGCGGAACAGATCGACTACTGGGCGTACCACGATGCACTTTTTTCCAGACGGTACAACCTGGACAGGGAAGGCTTCGAACAATACGCCATCGAACTGGGTTTGGATGAAGCGGACTTCACCCAATGCCTGGACAACGAGCGCTATCTCGATGAAGTCGGTGCAGATTTACAATACGGCGCTGGACTTGGAATCACGGGAACGCCAACATTCTTCATCAACGGTCTTCCGCTCGTCGGCGCCCAACCGTTGAGCAACTTTACGCAACTCATCGACGACGAACTCGAAGATTCTCTGCCTTGAAGTAGCATTCTAAACCGGACCTCAGGAATCAGGGGGCAACACGTTTGCCGTGAAGCGGAAGACCGTCTCCGGCTGCTGCGGGTCGTTCGAGGCGATGAAAATCTGACGCATCACGACTCCGTTTGCCTCTGGCCCGTGCGCCCCGGAATCGAAGCGGATGTGAAGCCGACCTTCGTCGCCGGGGGAAATCGTGCTGGGCTGCACGTCGGCGGTCGTACAGCCGCAGGAAGTGGTTACGGCCTCGATGACGAGGTCATCCGCCCCAACATTACGGATGGGAATCTCGAGCGAAATAACTTCTCCGTTGACGATGTCCCCGAGATCTGCTTCTGATTCCCGCAGATCGAGAACGGGAGAACCCGCCGTACATGCCGCCGATAGTATCGCTGTGAACACTACGACTGCGAACAGATTAATTCTAATGAAATGCAATGGACGTCTCCTTCCGCTCATCACTCTTGCCTGGCCCATGAGATTAGGGTTCACGGGAAGGTCTTTAATCATTTATGGATCGAACCGTACACTTGCTTGAACCCAGATCTCGGTGCTCGGGTTTCTCGGGTCGTTGTTTTCGATGATTAAACCTCTGCGTACGATCTGCCCGCGCACATCGTGAAATCCGGCGTCGACGGTGAGAGTCACGATGGCAACTTTACCTGGCGGGATGAGTGCTGAAGTGAAATCCGCCGTCGTGCAGCCACAGGTGGTATATGCGCGGCTGATGGTAAGCGGGGCATCGCCTAGATTGGCGATGACGAACTCATGGCTCACGATTTCGTAAGGTCCGATGCTGCCGAAATTAAAATAGCGGACGTCGATCGCAATTCGGGGTTGAGGTTCTCCTTTGGGCAGGAATGGGATTGGGGGCCCGGCTCCCATCTCGTGGACGGCGTGCAACGGTCGATCATGTGCAATGTCTGCGCTTCCGTAGTTGAATGTAGCTGCACTCGCTTGTCGATTGGTCCAAAAGGACCAACCTGCTAGAGCGATCAGAATCGATCCAACCAGGATCGTCGTCCCTAGCGTAATTCGGCGACGGCGCTGTGCTTCGCGTTGCCGTATGGCCCTCATTTGTCTCCTCGAAATTGATTTCGTGCCCATCTCTCATTACTCCTCTTTCTGGCTGGCTACTGGCTCCTGATCCGTGGGTAAAATTTTTTCACAGAGAGATTTCATCACTGTTACCATAGCAAGTCGCTCTCGGCTTTACCAGCGCCATTTGGCCCATAGAAAGTTCCAATACTGAAGGTGGATTGCGGTTTGTCGATAGGACCAGGCTTTGGTCAAGGATGCATTGAGACTCAGATACTTTATGCGCATCTATTGGCCGAATCGCGGAAGTTCTCCGTTTGTGAGATAGAAGAGGTATCGCGCTAAGAAAAATCTCAAATTGAGAAAAGAAGGAAAGGTTATGTTGCTGAATTTCACGATTATCAACATCGAGATCTAGGTCACGGGGGAGATAAGGCATCGCTATCTATTTTGTCAGGGTTGGATTGCAATCGGGACGTTGCTTTCCGCCCTTGCGCGTTTTTCGGTGTTATGCAGATCCAGAGCTGCCAGTATGATCATACCGAGAACGGCCAAGATTAAGCCTGCGAGGGAATTACCTTGCCCGGAAGTTTTTTTTAATGGCACGGTTGAAGTGGACATGCGAAATTTCTGGACGGTTAGGATACTGTGCGTATTGAGTAGATGGGGGCAAAGACCCCGATTTTGGTGATTGCGTTCCGATATCCAGAATAGATATCATTTTCCCGCTTTCACGCGGACAAGACCTCCCAAATCCTGACCATTGCCAACGTGTCTAGCTCGCAGTAGCGCAGCAGGTTTTCACGCGTTTCTTCGATTCGTTCGCCGGGAATGCAGCCGGTCAATACGTCCGCCCAGGCCAACATCGCCTCGTCTCCTTTGGAGATCGGCAGGTGCTCGTAGTTGAGTTCGGTATCACCCACCAATGCCGGCAGGACGTTCTTAATGGATGCACTTCCGTGAAAGTCGGGATGGATATAGTATCCCTTGCTGAAAGGATTCATCAGATCGTACATCCTGTCGTTGATCCCCAGCAGGAAATCCCCATGCTCGGGATACATTTCCGCCATTTCCTTGTTTCGGCCCGCCTCGAAGGTTTTGTTCCACACGACGACGGACCCCGATCGACCTAAATTTTGAGACAAATGCTGAACGATTTTATTTCCCGGATCGCCCTGTTCCGTGATCAAACATGCGAAGTGTTCCGGAGCGCTCCCGGGTTTGGGGATGACGTGAAGGGAATATTGGAACACGATATGCCGATAGGGTTTGTATCCATCGAAGAGGGGGACGGCCGGGTTGAAGGTTTCGTAATCGAGGAAATACAGCGGATACACCAATTGCTGCAGTTCACTTTTAATGGCCGCTGCATCGATCAAAGGGTTTCCTCGTTTCACGGCCGTCACGTGTTGGGTTTGGCGGTCGGACAAGGGAAAATCGTCCGGGATGTCTTTAATGGCCAACACATTCCGGCTTTGCAATCCTCTGGCCTTCTTCTGGTTTAGCCTGGGGATGTTGTAAATCGGATGCTCAGGCAATTCCGGATGACACAGGGAAGGACACGGACATGATTCCGGTTTCAGGCAATTCGCGATTCCCTCATGAGTCGCCGTTACTACCACCAGCCGGGCACCTTCTCGAGCAGTGGCAACCTCGTCCCTGACGTCCGTGCTTTCCTGTGTGAGGTCTTCGATGACGAACAATTGGTCGAGAACGATTTCGCCCGACCGGATGTATTCTTTGTTGAGCAGCACGAGATACACGCTGCGTACCGGAATGGTTGCTTCACACACCATGCGTTGAAAAGCCACGTCATAGATGAAATCTTTGCTGATCGAGGTGGCGCTTTTAATCTCGTAGATGTCGTAGACTTGATCGTCGGTATCCACAGCCAGGACATCCACCCTGGCCTGATAATCGCCATCCGTGAAGGTCTTTTGTGAGATAAGTTCGTAGCCGGACGTTCCAAGACGACCTTGAAGGAATTCATCCGCCAACTTCTCGATCTCTTTACCCTGCTCCATGAGGTGTACGTCATAAGCGGAAGGAACGGTCTCGATCCTGCCGTGCTTCTCCGCCCACAGGTGAAGGGGTGCATCGAACAGGTAGGTAATGAAATTCGTTTTCGTGATCATTAATCGAAAAGCCCTCATCGAGAAAATGAAATCAAGGAAACGGGATCCCTTTCCCGGGTTTTGCACACTCGAGACGTTTGAAGACGTTTCTTTAGGACGTGCCCGTCTTAATACCACGATAGTTGAGGTCGGACGAAATTTCAAGGCGGTCATTTCATAATCCTTTGACGTAGTTCTCCCGGGAACGTTCTCATTTGGAAGATCGAATTCCCTCCTTAACGCGTTTTTCGCCTTTACGCGCTTGACATCGAGAGTAAATTTTGTTATACTCAAGCCAAGAACTTTGCAATGCCAAGTAACTTGCAATATAAAGTATATACCAGGAGAGAATATCATGTCTGAGATAGCAGACTTCCGTCAGATCCAACGAAGAGTTTTCCAGTTGGCGTCCTTCGAGGATGGTCTCTTTGATCTGTTGCTGGGGCTTATTTTCCTCGCGCTTGCGGTCTACCCGATCACCCGCGAGCTATTGGGGCCGGAATGGAACATCGTGTTGTTCGTGGGCCTGTTGGCTCTGCTGACGATCGGTCAGCTGCTCCTACGGCGGAGCGTCAGCGGACCGAGGATCGGCGTTGCCGTACCCCGCCGCACGCCCAAGATGCGGCTTCTCGTCGTCATCACCTTCGTGATGGTCGCAGTAACGATCGGGCTGGTGGTGCTGACGCTTCTTGCCCCGGAGCCCGAAATCGCCACGAACGCTCCGGCGGAGGCTTCCTCCGGGCGGGGATATCTGGTAGAGCTCATCGTCGTCCTGGTGATGGGACTGTTATTCAGCGCCATGGGGTACCTGTTTGGCGTGACGCGACTGTACTTCTATGGTTGGATGGTCGGGTTGGCCAACCTGGCTTCGGTATACATGACGCACAACGCGGGCTGGACGTTCCTGATCCCCATGGCGGTCGCGGCCGGGATCATTCTGCTCGTCGGACTGGTCCTGCTGGTTCGCTTCTTGCGCACATATCCGCTGCCTGCGGAGGGGGATTGATATGGCTGATGAGACGAGTGTCGATCCGGGCATTGGCGACCTGGCCGAGGTGGATCGCCTCGTGCACGAGCCCGCGCGGCTGATGATCCTGATGGTCCTGTACACGGTAGAGTTCGCTGACTTTACTTTCCTGACCACAATCACCAAGCTCACCGATGGCAACCTGTCCTCCCATCTGAGCAAGCTGGAGTCCGCCGGCTACGTCGAGATCGAAAAAGGCTACGATGGAAAAAAGCCCCGCACACGGATACGGCTGACCGAGGTTGGCCGCAAGGCAGTCGATGCCTACCGATCCACGATGAGTCAGGCTTTAAAGCACCTGGTTGAATGAGAAGTAGGATTCAACTTTACTGTGGGACCATCTCCTCGGCGTGGATCGATCCACAGGCGGACGGATAAGTGAAGCCCGATGGGATCAGTTTTTCGCCATCAAATCTTGACGCTGAAAGAGGAACATCGCGATAGCAGCGAGCACCGTACCGTAGAAAAGCAGGACGGTCACTGCGCTCGTAGGGTTTGCCAGTCCGGCACCTATCCATGCCCGGGGAAGCGATACCGATGGATCGGAGGGAAAGAAAAGTTCATTGATACTTATCGCATGATAGGCGATCGTGTATCGGTACGCATCGTTCACTCCGAGCAGGCTGCCAGACCCCAACCCACCGACGAAAAAATCTGCGAAGAAGTAACCCAGGCCAGCAAGCATTCCCGCCCAGGAATTGCGGCCCAATACCAGTGCTACCATCACTACCCCGGAAAGCACGAAGTTAACCAGACCAATCACCCCGGTGGCACCCACGAAGCGCCAAATAATGTCCGCACCAGCCGCTTCGGAAAACGGCACAGTGCTGAATTTAATATGCACCACGAAAGTGGAGGCAAATGCGGCGATCATGAACACGAGACCGTTGATGAAAGCCGCTGATACGGTGGCGATGATTTTCGAGGCGATATAGATATGCCGGTCTATACCTCGACTGAGGATGACTCGTACGGTCCCCAATTCATAATCGTCGCCCAGCGCCAGGACCGAGATCACCACGGTCATCAGGGCGATCATCATGAGCATGTCGGAGGAGAACATGAACTGGGTGACCTTTGGGAAGGTGGCATCGCTTTTGGAGATACTTGCCAGTATCGCCTCTCCTGCGATAGGACCGGCGAACATGAACACCAAAACCGCGCGGGCAGTTGACTTGCGCCAGAACTTCCGGATTTCGACTCGCGTCAACCGTGACAGTGTCCCTAAGGCATTCATAGCCTTCCCATTTCTTTTCTATCCGCCGCAGCGTACGTCGCGACGATGGAAAATCCACATCGCCCACACCAGAAATACGACCGTATAGCCCAGCATGAATATCAACCCTCTCCATGGGGTTATGGGCAGTAAGGTCTCGCCACCAAGCCCAAGTGTGCCGGTGATGAATATCGCATCCCGGGCAAAAGGAGCTCCCCAGTTCAGGAATACGTCGGAGTTGTAGCCTAACGTCAGACTAAACACTTCGATTTGAATGCGGTAAAACCACGGCACAGCTCCCCCGCGCGTTTCTACATTTGCGAAGATGGTGGCGAAAAACGGCAGAGCCAGCCCGTAGAGGACCTCGAGCGTGTGCGTACCGATCCCGACACCCAGGGCCGGCCCCATATTGCGCGCCATGACTACCCAGAAAAGGATGATCACGATGAAGGGTAAGTAGGTCACCCAGGAACGTAGGACCCAAAGCAGTGCGTGCCCCAATCCTGCCAGGGAAATGGAATCGTCGGTCACCTGACGGTGGATGAAGGGACCACAAGCAGCAGCTAACACCACGATCATGACCAGGGCCGCTCCCATCGCGAGCCATAACGTCAAGATACGCCCCAGTAGGTAATTCCTGCGGCTAATGCCGCGTGTGAGAATTAATGGGATCGTCCTGCGGCTGAAGTCCTCACCGCCAAAGACGACCGTGAAGAGAATGACGAAAAACCAGCCGGTTTCCGTAGAAATCCGCGCCACGGTCCCGATAAAAGCGGGATACTTTAAGTCCGCCGTAAGAATTTGAATCAAGAAGCGGTTCCCCTCGATCTGAGGGGAAGATAACGGAGATCCATTGTCGACAGAGAGGCCCGTTTCCACTTCCGTCTTCAACGTCTCTAATTCGCCAAGTTTCCCGTTGATCTGTAACGCGAGAACGACGAGAAGCAGGGCCAGGAGAACCCAGGTGAGCCAGTAACGCCGCATCCGCAGCCATTCTGCAGAAATGAAACTACGCATCGCCGTCCTCAGCGTGCTCGTTGGTGAGATCAAGAAAGACACTTTCCAAAGTCGACACGACAGGGTGTACTTCGAAGGGATAGAGAGAATGTGATGCTAGAATGGCCAGCAACTCTGGGGCCCGTTCTGGTGGCGCCTGAACATGCAGCCAATCCCCTTCCAAGTTTGTGGATTGTATCCAATCGACCCCAGATAGAATCTCATCCGTTTCCGTCGCTTTCTCTATTCGTAGTTTAAGAGCATGCGCCTGTTGTAGCAGATCCTTGACCTCTCCCTGTGCGATCACCTGCCCTTTGTTGAGGATCAGTACACGGTCACAAACCTGCTCGATCTCATGCAGCAGATGGCTCGATAAAAAGACAGTCTTCCCCTGCTCCTCCGACAAGCGGCGGATCAAGATGCGCATTTCCTGCATGCCGGCCGGGTCGAGCCCGTTTGTCGGTTCGTCCAGGATGAGTAGTTCAGGATCTCCCAAAAGCGCAGCGGCCAATCCCAATCGCTGTCGCATCCCCAATGAATAGGTGCCCACCTTGTCCACTCCGCGCTTGAATAACCCCACTTGTTCCAGTATCGACGGAATATTCGCCTCGGTGTCATCCCCGTCGATGGTCGCGAAAACGCGTAAATTGTCGATGCCGCTCATGTAGGGGTAAAAGGCAGGGGTTTCTACGATGGCGCCTACCCGTCGGAGTGCGGTGCTCAGATCGCGGCGGATGTCATGCCCCAGAACCTCAGCGCTGCCGGCGGAAGGCCGTACGAGACCCAGCAGCATGGCAATGGTCGTCGTCTTGCCAGCTCCATTGGGCCCCAGGAATCCGAACACCTCGCCGCGGCGGACTTCGAAGGTGATCTGGTCGACGGCGGTAAGGTTCTTGAAGCGCTTTGTGAGATCGTACGTGTGGATGACTTCATGGTTGTTGTTCATAATATCTTCTCTGATCGAAAGCTTACAGCAGGAACTTGAATGGGGATAGCCGGATTTCGTAAAGAGTTACTATTCTCACATTTATCACCGTATTCGTCCGCGTCTGATTTCTGCTGCTATATACTATGGCGCAGCGAAATGGCATTCAATAGGCCTGTCCTCCTTCACTTTCGGCGTAGTTGTGCAGACCATTTTTCCATGATACGGTACCTGCATGGAGGTTGTGCGCTCAATCCTGGCTTGAATTGGATCGTCACGATTTTCCCGAAAATGAATACGTTTCAGAGAACCTGGCATTGTTTCCACTATGCAAGGGAGCTTACCAGATGGCAAAGCGAGCGATTTTTTTTAATATTTTAGGTTACCTCCTGGCGGGAATCTTATTATTGTCGGGGTGCAATTTCCCGTCGGCGCCAATCACGGAAGTCCGCTACCCATATTGCCTAGTGGCCGCCGATCTCGTACGGCCTGAAGCTGAATCTCCGACCATCCTTCGTGCATCACCTGAAGTACGTGGTTCAAGACTTATCGCATACCCCATGATCGACGATCTTATGCCGACCTTGACCTGGTCTTACTCGCATGACTGCAGACCGCTCAACTATCAGATCCAGTTGGCGGAATCACCAAACCCTCACGATTGTTCTTCTGCAGAATGGGACAGCGATGCGTATGTTGTTCTCTCGGAGACGATCGGTTCCAGCACGGAATGGTCTCCGAGTGCAGATCTGGAACCCATGACGCTGTATCACTGGCAGGTGGCGGGGATTATCCATGACGTCATCGGAGAATACTCGTGGACCGAGTGTTTCTTCACAGGACCCGTTTGTGAGGCAGATTCACTGGTTGCCCCCGAACTCGTCTCCCCTGAAGAGGGAGCGATCATCGATGTCGATCATGTCGTTCTTGTTTGGTCGCACCCGGAGGATTGTCTGCCGCACATCTACCAGCCGGAATTGTCTGACGATCCGACCTTCGCTGGGCCCAATATGATGGAAACGATCAGCGATGATGCGATCAAGCCATTCGTCCGCCAGCTTGCCCGGGATCCACTTCTGGACTGTACGCAGTATTACTGGCGTGTGACTGCACGCGTCGACTCAACCTGGGGACCCACCTCAGTCGTGCGTACCTTTACCACCGACTTCGATGGCACCTGTTCTGAATCCGGCGAGCCGACGGACACGCCCATACCGGCGGCTCTTCTGCCGACGGAGACTACAACGATCCATATCATTATCGAACCGACAGCAACGCGGACGCCCAAACCGACGCAGGACGAGACTCCACCACCAGCTCCAAAACCCAATTCCCCTTCGGGCGGCGTAGTACTGGGCTGTGCTTCACAAATCATTGTGAACTGGGATCCCGTCAGTGATCCGAGTGGGATCAGTGAATATCGGGTTCAATTAGGTACCCACAGTGGGGACTTCAACTGGAGCCCGCCGCCCGGAAGCCCCTACACCGGGATCACGACAACGGAAACCAGCGTTTCCGTCGATTGTGGTTGGTATTACCGTTGGCGTGTGCGTGCCATTGATGGCGCAGGAAATATGGGGCCACTATCGGAATGGGCCGAGTTTACGGTCACGCTGGAATAGGTGTGGTGGCTGGATAAGTTCATCCAATTGATAATCTCGGAAGGACAGCTTGCGAGCAAACCAATTCGAAAACACATGCCGGGGACAGCAAATCGAGAGTGCATGGCAAGCTTATGGTTTTCGCTTTTCGTCTGAATTTGGAAATAACCTCATCTGGACCTTTCGTGCAGTGTGTTGATACGGATCGTTGATGTATTCCCCGCAAGCACACGCCGTTCCGGGTCTGCCGGAGCCAGCCTGAGAATCATAGAAATCTGTTTGGTAGTGGTATATTATCGAATGGGAATGCGGGTTATCTATCGAGGTGTCGTGCACGGGTTTTCCGTGCCTGAGCAAGAAACATTTTTGTCGCCCAGGTCTTCTCAAAAGCTTCGAGAATGCCTTAAATCAATCGATATTCTTCACGGCATATTTCGCCGGATCGGCTATCGCTGAACGTTCTATAGTCCGCGACTTGGTACTGTCTTCAATCGGATTTCCCGGGAGCCCTTGCGCATGAAAACTATCCAACAGCTCGGTTTCGCTACCCTGTTCTTGATCGGGATCGTCGCCTGCTCATCGTCAAAAGGAACCGCGGAGGTTGACGTATCCGCAATCACGATAGATGGCGTCATATATGAGATAACCGACGCAGCTATCGCATCCAATTGTCTGAGCCTCACATTTTCCGTGCGGGGATACACGCCACAGGCCGACAACTTTCCACGACGGGGATTTATGCCGATAAAGGATATCGTCATCCAATCGAGCAATTCTGAACTGTTATATGACCTCAAACCTTTGTGGGGAGGAGGAGGGGGAGGTGGATGGGGAGCTGGATGGGAAAAAGATGACGATGGACGAGTGTGGATGGAACAAGAGATGCATTATGCGCTGAAATCCCCGATCCCCGAAGATACGATCGTGCCTCTCGACATTCGCATCGTTTTGGACGACGAATTCGATATGTCCGAGGCGCTCGAGTTCAAGATCCCAGTGGTCGCAGGCCCGGGAGGGGGATCTTGCCCTTACCCTGAAAATGGATGATTTGGCTGTCCGTGCTCGCTTTACTCATTGGGAAATTTCATTCGGATGATTACATCGTGATGCCATTTATTGGGCGTTGGGTATCCTGGCGATATTATGCTGAAGATTACATATCGAGCTAGATCTGTTTTTTATGTATTTACGAATCCACAGCGACGCGACGGTGTTCTCCCGGCAGGAGTCTGAGATCGATCGCCGCGGTGGGCTTCCGTTTGGATGCCGGTTTCTCCGTTCCAGAAGTCAGTCTATAGTATGGTGGTGTGTGCGAGACAACATTTAAGAATTTTAGGTTGAAAATATGGTGGCATAAAAAAAAGGAAGCGACGATGGTCATGAAGAAAATCAATTTAACGAGTATCTGTTGTCACTTCACCCGCACGCGGGGCTCGATTGCAATAACGGTTGGCGTGCTGCTGCTCGCCCTGCTGGCCTGCAACGCTCCCGTCCAAGAACAAGCGGCAACTGCAGCGGATACTGCGGCAGTCACGACGGCCGGACCAACGGCCAGCACCACGCCGCTGCCCTCGGCGACGCCAACGCCGGACGTCGACGCCCTGCTCTCGATCCTCGACTCCTACCCCTCGTTGGAAACGGTCAGACTTCGGCTCGACGCCATGCGTATCACGCCAAATCAGGGTGGCGAGTCCCTCACCGGCCGCCAGATGCTGGAATGGATCCTCGGCGCGCAGCACTACGACCCCCGGGCGGCGAACGAGGTCAACGAGCAGCTGTTCACCGGACTGGACAATTACACCTTCCCCCATCCAGGTGCCAGGATCTACTTGGTCAGCGTAGCGACTGGATTGTACGTCGAAGCATACGGATTGGTGCCCTGGTCGCTGGGTGATTATTCGCGGCAAGAGATCGACAACCTGTTCATCGAGGACGATTCGTACCGCATTACGGACAGCTCACTACATCGCGGCGACCTCCCTGACATGCCCAACGTCCAATGGCACGTCTACTCCCTCTGGGTCGACAAGATTATCGAGGATGCGCATTACAAACAATTCAACCTGGCCCACAGGCTCACGGCCGGGGCAGCGACGCAGCGAGAAACAGTCCTGCGCCTCATCGATTGGTACCAGCAGAATTTCTTCCACGCCATCGCGCCGGACTACACCTGGGCGGTCTACCTCGATGGGCGCGAGCCGTTGAACAACGGCGGCCCGGTGGCCTACCCATTGAGCATCGAACGCATCTATGAGGAGCGCGTCAACGGTTGCCACGAGCCGACCACACTGATCGAGGGCATGCTGCACTCGCTCAACGTTCCTGCCCTGCGGCTCATGGTCCACGGCCACGGGGTGCTCTACTTGCCGACGATGGACCGTTACGTCCACGGGGATCACATCATCGGGGGCACGAACGTGCCGCCCGAGATGCGGCTCTACACGCCGGACGAGTTCCGGCCTTTTGCGGAGGACGTGGCCTGGATATACCAGATTTCCCGGGACAAATACCAACCGCCCCTGTCCATGCCGCTGAAAAGGGACGGCGACAATCTCTACATTTATACCGACCGGGTGTTTCCCTTTCCGGACACGTCAAAATGCATCGAGGTCAGCGACGAGGAATGGGCCAGGATGTCAGAACAGGTGTCGGCGTATAACGTTCAGTACGATACGGAAACCTGTGTGATCAGCAGCGACATGGTTCCCATTCTCTCGCTGGCGGAGCTGAGCGCGCCAAATCCATAGAGGTACACATCGAGAACCGTGACGGCGTTGTTGGATGATCCGTGTGAGAAGCCGATTCCTGGTCATTGAATACGTTTGAAACAATTTCTCATGTCAACTTGTTAGAAGAGGCACCGATACACCACATCGACCATCATTGGGAGATGGTCTGCGGCGCATTATGCGGTTAAAGCGAAAAAGATGTGGTGATAAGCTCGACAAGATGATCGACGAAGCAGCAAAGAGAAGAAACGTCTTCCGGGATGCTGGGCTGTAGAGAATTTGCCCCAGTATGCAGTACGGACATCGTTGCGCAATGCGATATTTTCAATTGTGTTCAACCGTTATTACGACATTCCCCTTCTTGTGGCCTTGCTCGACGTACCGGAAAGCCGCGACGATCTCCTTCAGCGGATAGCGCCGGTCAATGATCGCTTTCATCCTTCCCGATTCGAATAATTTATTGAAGAACAGCAAATCGTCCACAGTAGCTGTTCCAGACCCGTTTTTAATTGTCTTTTTACCCACTATGGATGTCCATAACAATTGAAGCAGGAATGGCAGGCTGGGCATTGTCACGAGATAGATGCCTTCTTCATTTAGCAGCCTATTGCAGCGCATGAAGGAACTTTTATGAACTGCGTCAAAAACCACGTCGTAGGTCTCCTCGCTTTTCGTGAAGTCCTCCTTGGTGTAATCGATGACACTATCCGCACCCAGGGATTTGACCAATTCCAGGTTGGTCGTACTGCATACCCCGGTTACTTCTGTGCCATAGTATTTGGCAAGCTGTACTGCAAAGGTTCCGATTGCGCCGGAAGCGCCGATGATCAGCACTTTTTGTCCGGCCTTGATTTTCGCCTGATCCCGAAGAAAAAATATCGCCGTGTGTCCTGCCAATGAAACGGTGGCGGCCTCTTCATAGTTAATATTGGTGGGTATCTTTGTCAACACCCCGTCTTCGGGCATACAGATGTATTGGGCATGGGCACCGAAGGTGGGTTCGGATGATCCATAAACTTTATCACCGATTTTGAATCGCTGTACCTCCTTCCCGATGGCTTCAATTTCTCCAGCCAGTTCGACTCCGAGGATCTTATGTTTTGGCGTTCGTAAACCAAACTCCAATCGTACGGGAAGTCGAAGTAATTTCGGTAAAAAAGTGAAATTGCGCAGGTTACAATCCGTGGATGTTACAGTTGTCGCATGGATTTTTATCAGGATTTCGTTGTCCTTGGGATACGGCTTTTCTACCTCTTGAAGCTGAAGTTCATCGGGGGGTCCGTATTTTGAATGGATAATCGCTTTCACGTCTTTCCTCCAGTTCTCGATATTCTAGTGACGGAGGACTCCTCCAAAGAAGTCAAACATGAGGAGTTTTCCCAACATTTAACAGTGTTTTTCGCATGATACCCGGCTTATCGCTAGGTCAACCAGTTCCAAGCATACCAAATCGTAAGCGCATTAAACCCCATGCTTGTGATTAGCAGGACCTGCTCTTTGACTGTGTAGCCTTTCAAACTGGCGAGATTAAAGAGAATCCAGAAAATGGCTGCAATCATGTTTACCCAACGTACTGCGGGGTACTTCATGATCAGCGTCAGGACCAGCATGAGGATTGGTATCATCATCAAAATTGCGATAAACAACCACATGCCCTCTGTGGGTTTTGTGCCGGATATTTCTCCGGGCTTAGCTTCTCCAGACAGTACGGACAGAACATCCCCCCAGAGATACGTCAACATTGTGGCTACCCATAGCCCTGCAAGAATGATTCTCGTGTCCAGCATCATTCGATCGCCTCCTTTGTGATCATGAAACAACAGTGTTCGATCACTTCACTCCATGTTCCGATGGCAGAAGTAGTTGAATCGTTCTTCAGCCCTGCCTGTTGAAGGGATAAATCTTATGACGATAACGCTTTCCCCCATTGCGCCGCTGTTGTGTTCGACGCCTCGTTAACACGGGAATGTCGCAAAACCGAACAATTTGTACACGTTCCCACCTGGGCTGAGGACGATGGTGTATTGGGTCGCGGTTGTCGGCGAAGAGTACGTACCGCAGACTAGTGGGATGTTTACACTCAGGCAGTACGTCCCGGCCGGCAAGTTGGTGAAGTTGAAACCGCCACTTCCTGAAGTGACCTGGCTCTGATAGCCCGAAGAACTGCAGGCTCCCTGCCCGAGGTAAACCGTCACACCGCTCATCCCGGCATCGTTGGGCTGCTGGTTGCCATCGGAATTCTGATCCTGAAAGATCACTCCGCTGATCGAGCCGTTTGCAGGAGGAGGAGTAGAAGTAGGCGTGGGTACAGCGGTCGGCGTAGACGTGGGCAGTCGGGGGTCGGGAATCGTGGGTAGCAGCGCCAGGACTTCTGCGTCGACCGAGATCTTGTCCTCCCGCACGTAGCAGTTCACGCCGGGGTAGCGGGGGTTGTCCACCACGACGTAGGTGCCCTGCTCGCTGATTCCCACCAGGTCGACCGTCGTGTTCGCCGTCAATGAACTGACGTTCTCGAAGGCCGGGTCAGGTCCTCTGGTGCAGAGCGTGTCCACCAAGATGGTGCCGGTCCATGATGGGAACGATGTGTTGGTGGGGGTAATGATCTCCACGGGGGGGAGGTCGGATGGATAGTCAACCATGGGCAAAGAGATTTCATAAGCGCCCAGATCGCAGTTTCCACCACTCGGATAGGGCCTGAGCACGCCGCGCTGATCGGTGGCCACACAACCGGCGGGACCGGCATCGATCGCCGGACTGCCGGATTGTAAGGCGTGGGTCTGGGTGGTACCGCCGTTGTCTGCCAGTGGGGCGACCAACGGGTCGTCCGTAAGGGGCGCCAGACAGGAGCCGTCGCTGTCCAGGCCGGCGGAGCTCGTTCCCAGTGATCCTCCCGCGGATTTGCCGCAGTCGCTGCCGATGTTGTTGGCCATGATCGACCCGTTGATTTTGATCACCCCTCCCTGCGAGAAGACCGCGGCGTCGGATTCCGATCCCGTGTTCTCGACGATGGTGCTGTAGATGATGCCCGCAGATCTCGAGCTGTGGATGGCAATCCCACAGGAGCCATCCGAGAAACTCGAACAGTCGCTGGTGTTCCCGGAGAAGGTGCTGTTGACGATGTTGAGGTTGCCGTCGCTCTGGATGCCGGCCGGGCCGTAGTCCCCGATGTTGTCTGCAAATGTGCTGGATCCGATAGAAATGCTGGATCCCGCAGCATCATAGATCGCGCCACCCTCGTCTGCCCGATTTCTAAAGAAGCTGCTTTCGCTGATGGTCACATCGGTTGTGACGTTTTCGACGACTTCCCTGATACGAATTGCGCCTCCCATTCCCGAGTTATAGTACTCAGAAGCTGCGGCGGCTTCATTGCTATCGAATGTGGTGTTGGTGATGGTCAAATTGGGGGCGTTGGTTAGGCATACTGCTCCCGCCCCTTGATCCGCTTCATTTTCGGTAAAAATACTACCCGTGATTGAGAAATCGACATCGAATAAAGTAAGCGTATACCCGTCAAAGGAGTGCCCGGTGAACTCGATCGCGCCGCAGGAGATCGTTGCCTCATTGGCAATGAACTCACTATTGATGACGGATAAGTCGCTCGCCTCGGCGGAGATTGCCCCACCGCCATGACCTTCGCCGTTGTTGGCGCTGAAGGTACAGCTGGTGATGGTCGAGCTCGTTTTGAAAACGTGAATGGCGCCGCCAGCGGTGGCCAGGTTATCGGCGAAGGTGCTATCGCTGACAGCCAACTGCGCGCCCTCGTGGACCGCAACAGCGCCCCCATCACCCCCGGCGCCGGTCTCGCGGACGATGAGGTTACGCTCGAAGGTGCTGTTGGAGATGCTCAGACCACCTCTGACGACCACGATCGCTCCGCCGGAGACTTTGGATAAGTTATCTGCGAAGGTGCCGTTGGTGATGGCCACATCGCCGTCGATGCTCAGCACGGCGCCACCGCTGTCGTAGATGTCGGTTGCGCTTCTCGCATACCCGTTGGTTACCGTCACGTCTTCGAGAGTCAGGCTGCCGTCGGAGTCGATGAAGAAGAAACGAAATTCGGGCGTCCCTTCCGCCGTGCTGCGGGTGATGGTGGCGCCGTTTCCATGGATCGAAATGGGGGTAGAGACGATGGGCAGGGCATTGTCGCCATAGATAACCAATTCGTCGTACGCCTCGTCGAATTCATACGTGCAGCCTGCATCCAGGTCGATGGTGGTGAGGTCCGGATTGGCGTTGGCGAGATTGATCTGGGCGATCAACCAGTCGTCCGTACAGGGATCGGGCAGAATGTCTGTAATAATACAGGCCAAGGATGCCAGCAGGAACAGGATGATCGGCGGTACGAGCTTGCGGTATGGCGGCATGATTTTCCTTCCCTACGCATTGTTGGATGGTCGCTGCACGAACGAGAGAGCGTGAAGCGAACGTATTATAAGAAATTGCGCTGTTGCCAACAAATTCCTGAACGTTCATAAAATCTGATTGTTCATCCTGAGCGGAGTGAGGTTTGAAGAAGCGAACGCAGTCGAAGGGTGGTGGATAAACAGACCATCCTTACGCTTATTGCTGTTGCCCCTGCTCTCCTTCGAGTTCGCTCACCAAACTGCGGTTCGCTCCGCTCTGGATGAGGGGAAGGGTTGTTGCTGGTGATGGACGTGTATCCGCGGGTGTTCGTGATAGGGGGGGATTTCGGGGTATGAACGATCTTGTCATCCTTATGCTGGGGTTTAAAAAAAAAAAAGGTAAAGCAGGCAGATACATATCTGCCTAGTATCGGTTGCGGATGAATATCCGCAACCAGCGCAGGGTCATTTCAGGCACTTTGGTTCGCGAGTGCGGTGATGATCATTTAATCCCCTCAGCCCAACTTACAGACTATTTCGATTCCGACATCGCTCAGGGCCGTACCGTCAACGTCCAGAAGGCCAGTTTTGTCCCGATGATCCGTTCCCCTGTCCGTTCGTCATACCTATCTTCTGTTTGGATGAATTCGAGCCATATCTTGGCGGGATCCGGTTCGAGCGTAGGTAGGTAGAAGTACAGCCAACCATCGTCGGGGCAATCGACGAACGGCGCGGCGTATTCCTCGAGTTTGTACCCTCCGCTGTACGGATAAGTAGGGGTGTAGGCAACGGCGTGTTCCCCCAAACCTGGATAGGCGATGCGGAACGAATCCCCGCGAGGTCCTTTGTAGGATGAACCGCAGGTTTCGTCGGGATTTGAAATTGGGGGTTGGAACTCGACTTGAATCATCACCAGACTTCCGCCAGGGGGGATCATGACTGCATCAAAAGCTCTTTGACCTTCCTGAAGAACTTCAGTGATGTACCAGAGAGCATCTGTGTACAATTGTTCATCACGCGGCGAATATACACTAACTGTGTCCCCGCCCGGGAAAATCTGAAAATCGACGGGCGTGATCGTTCGCCCAAAAAGCTCCGCGCCTTCGTTGAGATAGCGCATCTCGGGCCAATCGAGCTGGTTACCATATACGAGGCGATCCAAATCCTTGCGATCCACGTTGGTTCGGGGGATTGCCAGGGAAAGCCGTTCCTCAAGGGACAAGTTCGGCGTGGGTGGAGCGCCTTGCGCCGCATCGGACGAATCGGTAATCTTCGCCGACACTTCGTCCATTGCGGAAAAGATGATCAATCCCGCGAGGCACGAAAAACCCAAGATGTAGGCGATTAGCTTCTTCCATTTCATGCAAAATAACCTTGCCGCAAGATCGAAATTAGAGTCTACATCATGAGGTCAAAAACTCTTGAAGAGGTCATGGCGTATCCAACGTGAGATTAACCGACGATGATTTCGTTGAGCCCATTAATCAAGCTCGCCATTTCCTCCGGTTCGACCATGCCGACGCGATCACCCAATCGCAACGTGGACACCGTTCGAATCTGGCCTATTTTAACCCACGATTCCTTCGGCAGCCCGCCGCTGTGTAGTTTGTGTGTAAGGGGAAAACCGGCCCGTTGCGTCCGGCTCGTAATCGCCATGGCAATGACCGTCCCCGATCGTCCGTTGAATACATCTTGGCTGATGACGACAATTGGACGGCGGCTTGCTTGCTCGTTTCCTCGAACCGGGTTGAGATCCGCCCAATAGATTTCCCCCCTCAGTATTCTGGCCATTCCGCAAGATCTCCAACCAAACCCTCATCCGCCAGCGCTTGCTCTAAGACGGGATCCAGTTTTGCACACTCCCTGGCAAGACGAACATGCTCAATTCGTTCAAGGCTGTATTCGACCGCTTGCTCAACTGCGTTGCTGCGACTCGGATATTGGCCCTCCGATACCAAGCGATCCAGCCGCTCGAGTAAATTTTTATCGATTGTCACGGCGACTTTTTCTTTCGGCAAGATGCACCTCTAGTATGATATTTTATCATACCCATTTAGAACGCGCCCTCAAACAACAGCAACGTGATCGGCACGATGGTCACGATCATCGTGGCCACCAACATGAAGATGATCGTCAGGAAGGTGACCTTGATTCTAGATTTGTGTCCTTCCTCGATGATTGAGCGAACGAGCATCTGCCGCATCGCCGCTGCGCGTTCACGGAAAGGTTCTTGAACGGTTTCACCCTTCTGAATGCCCGCACGTAGAAGCTTGAGGAACTCGTCGAACTCCGGTGTCTGCGGGAGTGTTTTTTGCACGTTCTCTGTGACCGTACTAATCGGTTCTCCTGTACTGACCAGGGTGCTGATGGCTTCACAAGCTCTTCCGAAGATACCCATATGTGCGACCTGGGATAATGCTTCCATCAGATTCGCGCCGGACTGGAGGTAAATGTGGATTTGGTCCAACCCAAAGCCCATTTCCTTCTTGAGCCGAATGCGTCTACGGTCGATGGCGTTGTTGAGTTCGATGTCAGGCAACATAAAACCCAACAGCGCACCGAGACCGGAAAAAACGGCAATGGGCAAGAAACCAATCGAAAGGCTCAGAACGATGTTCAGGGCAATTCCAACGATAACGCACAGCACCATCACCATGAATGCGGCAAATATTCGGCGGGCATAGAAGTGGATTTCGGATTCGAATCTCCATCCCGAACGCCGCAACAGGTCTTCAAGATTTCCTGTCACAGGCCGTATTCGTTTGCTCAGGCCTACGAAGAAAGCATGGAAGATTTTACTTTCCGCCATGCTTCCGATGTGTGGACCGGCGCCGTCGTCACGAATACGGCTGGTTAAAGATTTCACGGGAATGCTGATCGAGGCGGCAGCCAGGAAAATGCCAATCCCTGCCAGGAACGCCAGTGAGAGGGGTAAAGACAGTGAAGAGTCCATGTCTATCTCCTAGTCCTGCTGGATTTCCAGGACCTTGTGAACGTTTCGAATGATGCGCATGGTCAACATAAAGCCGATGGTGGAGAGAGCGTAGGAAAAAACTTGGATCATCTGCCCCGTTGTGCTGGAATAGATTGGGGCTGTCGAGGGTATCGCAGTCCTGAAGAAGAGCACGAAAACGGGTGGTGCGATTGTGACAATCGTGGCCGTTAACCTGGATTGTGTAAGTTCGGCGTCCATTCTCCTGCCCGTATCCGCCATATCCCGGATGGCATCCTTAAGTGGCTTAATCACCTCTTGAAGGGGAAGTGTCGTTCCACGCACACTCCAAATTTTGAGTGTTTGTGCCATCAGCCCCAAGGAATAACTTTGCCTTCGTTCCACGATGTCACCGAAGGCATCGTCGATACTGGCGCCCTGTGATAATTGATTGGAGATCAGAATAAGGTCATCTTTGATAATTTCCGGACACGTTTCTGCGGCATGAGTGATAGCACCTTGCAAGGTGGGTGTAAGTTGTGCTCCGGCGGAGATGCGGTCACACGTGTCGGCGATTGCCTCTTCATATTCGAGTATCTTTGCGTCTCGCCGTAATCCAAGCCAATAATAGTAGAGGAAAATGCTAACACCCGCCATAAACAGAGCAACAAGTAAGCCTCCACTGATGACAAAGCCCAAGGCGAATGCAATTGCAGCAAGCAAGATACCAACACGTATAAAGCCGACAGGAGTTACATCAAGATCGGCCTGGGCCAATGCAACATCAAGGCCTCGATAGCGGAGGTTTCGGAAAAACGAGTCCTCCGCTTCTGACTCCATTGCGATCTCTTCGGTTGTTCTTCGCAACGCCGTGAGTCGCTCGAGATTCCGTTTTGGCGCTTGATAGCGCAGCGAGATAGCGATAAAGAAAATACCGAAACCGGTAGAAGCAGCAAGAAGGATATTGGTCAGCATATGGTTACTCCTATCTAGATCGTGCGTTCTTATTTTCCACAAGATTACTCTAGCGAATAGACATGCTTGGGTATGCCTGCTAAGCGGAATAGATTGGCGTGAGAAGAATCCATGAGGGGGCCTTCAAGTTTGCTGCGGTTTCCGGATCGTTGAAAAATCGGCTTTACCTCGGGTTCGTAGGATGTCCCAATCTTTTTAACCATCCCGGTAAGTTCTGCTATCGTTTTTACGAAGCGTCTTTTACCGACCATCTCAATCGAAACAGCGACATGGAGCGTTGAGGCCACGAGATTTGCAGCGCGATAAGCATCCAAATGTCGTCCTCGTTCACTTTGGGAGAGCATCAGAAATATCCGTCCAAAAAGTTCGTCCACGCCATAAGCATGTAGACTGGTAAGGCCATTTTTATGGCCAGTATTCAGCGCGTTGAGCAGATCGAACACCTCTGGTCCTCGGGCTTCGCCAAGGGTTAACGCATCGGGTCTTTGACGCAGCGCTAACCTGACCAGGTCTTTCTGAGGGATTTCGCGCAAACCCTCCACGGTCGACGGACGAGTACGCAGATAAAGCACGTTAACTGGTTCGTCGGTATCTGGATGTAGGTCGATCTCCGGTGTATCCTCGATAATGAGGATTCGTTTTCCTCTAGGAATCTTGCGACCAAGCGCCATCAAGAGCGTAGTTTTTCCTGACCCTGTCGGACCGATTGCAACGATATTTCCCCCCGCCAACACGATAGCATGCAGATATAAAGCAGCTTTTGGTGAGAGTAAGCCCTGCGCTTCTCCATCCATAAGACTTTCGTAATCAATGGTGAGTTCTTCCTTGTGGTCTTCGTCTTTGGCTCTGGAAGGTATGACCATGTCTTCCAGGGTGATGTCTTTTACTCTGGGGATACGAATGACGGCCGTGGGGTGAGGTGAAGCCACGGGATGGGTCACAACGCTGATGCGCTGTTTCCCTTTTAACACCGCGTCGGCAATTGGTGTAACCATGTTGGCTTTGCGGTTTGAGTGTGCCAAGCCACGATTGAGTATCTCTAGCAATCGATCAGCCGACGGGAATGAGAGATCCGTTTCTTCCCATTTGCCCTGTCGGTATACCATGACTTCTTTTGGCCCGTTTATAGCAATATCCTCGACGCTCGAGTCACGAATTAAAGTGTCGATTGCACCCATTCCGAGCAGATCGGCCAGCACCATTTCCACAAATTGTTCCTCGGGCATCATGATGCGGGCAAGATTCTTGGAAAGCGCTTCCTGGTTAAAAATTTGGTATATCTCGTGTGCGGTGCGCGATGCCGTTTCTGTGACCAATGGGCCAGCGTTATCAATCTGTTGTGGATTGAATTCGCCCGCAATGCGATCGCGCACCTTTTTTAGACCGCTTTCGTATGGATTGTCTCCGATCCGTTCAAGCGCATGATTGCTGAGCATCGCTGCATGGTCATCTTCAAATTGCATCTTCATAGCCACCGTTTCTTCTTATTTCCGCTTTTCAATCTTTCCGACCAGGCTGCGGAAATTGGGGGATAGAACTGACCCGCTAATTGGGCGAACCCGTGAAGCGTCTGTTCCGTATCCTTGGGATTTTTCTTTTCGTTGATGTATTTGGCGAAGTATGACAGGCTTTGGTTCCCGGCTCGCGTGATATTTCCTGTGCCATCGTTTGTTATGATGCCCATCGAAGTGACCTCGGCGTACTTCGATGCCTCTTTCAAGGAAATACCCAGGTCATCCTGCCATTTATTGATCACCAAACCGATTCGATCGAGACCGATCCCATGCTTTGTGACGATGCTTCGATGTATGGCTTCCTTGATGTCCGCAAGACTCGTGAGATCGGGTTCACACACGGCGATGATGAAATCGACACTTTTGAGCACACCGATATGTACACCGACATTAATTGAGCTTCCCATGTCGATTACAACGAAGTCGAACTGGCGTTTGAGGATGGGAATGAACCACATCATGAAGTCCATGCCTGCCTCCCCGAGTAAACTTTCGTTGAGCGATTGTTCCATATTGACAACGCCGGGGAGGACTTTCAGATTGCTGGTGCTGGCAAGCGGCACCAGGTATCCGAGAACCTTTTTTAGTGCGTCCGCCTCCAAAGATGGATGTCCCTTGTTGGTATGATAGGTAGCGGCTGCATTGAGTATCCCGTGGAGAACATCCACATTCAAGCGTAATTTCACATGGCCGCCGTTCATATTGGCGTCAACCAGGGCAACATCTCTTCCACCGAGAGCGGCGAGCGTAGCGGCCAACTCACATGCGATAACGGTTTTTCCCACCCCGCCTTTGGGGGAATAGACTGCGAGTGCTGATCGCTGCCATGATGTTGAACCGGCTGCAGCTGTGGCCGCCTTGATCGCTTCGGGGGCTCCCGCTCCCCATGCTCCCTTTCCCCACGCTTTGAATACCGAACCATATTTGGCTGGGAGATCTTGATCGAAGCGGTCGTATAATTGGAAGTTGAGTGGCAATGTATAGGTGGCGTCGAGATCGTAGCCCAGCAATTGCTCCATTTCTGTTGAGCCCGCTTGTGCGAGACCGACAACAGCAAATGGCTCGGCAGCCTGCTGGCGAAGGTCAACGACATGAGAGAGTTCAAAACCATCAACATGGGCATCAATGATGACCACTTGAGGTTTCATTGACTGTAAGATTTCGGCGGCCTTTGAAAGATTAAACAGCGGCAACAGTGTTACGAGTCGCACTTTTCTATCAGTAGCAATATGCATTTGTGCGTTCATCTGTGCACTGATTTCCGGTCTGGCGAACAGCAACGCCGTAAGATATTCGAATTGTTGGTCTGACATCGAGGCAACCTCTTGGTCGTAAAGTAGTGGGCAGATTTTTTTACCGCAACGCCAAATTCATTCTTACTCCGATATGTCCGCTGTCTCCGATTCCGCTATAAGTTCTTCCCGATCACTCAAATAGAGATCCAGAAAATCCTGCAATGAAGCACCAAGTGAGGGCTCGGCGCTGGTATCATCAACGAGAGGCGAGAGCAGACCAATCTGCAGGTCACCACTGTTTATGGCCATCGTCACAAATTCAAAAGCTTCTCGAGGGATGATGACATCAATACCTGTAATTTCTCCACGCATCAGCTGAGCTTCACCTTCTGCAGTTATCCCCGTGACCGACCTTGCATACTGAACGTTGAGAACCAAGGAACCTCTTACTAATAGCTTGGTGACCGGTTCGCGGAGTGTTGGTTCTTCTGGTTCGTCCATGTGTGTGTTTTCCTCTTCATCTGCGGACGTTACAGCGTCCATTGCGCTCCCCTCTTCTGGCGTGGTAATAGAATAGCCTGAGGCTTCCAGGATTTCTGCAAGTGCTTCTGGAGGAATGGCGCCAAGACTTGTTTGTGAGAAGGGGAGGGTTGTGACGGGTTCATCTTCCGAAAGCTCGAGAGGATCTGCTACGGAGGAGACAGTCACGGCAAGATCGATGCGATCACCTGACATTAGACCGGATGGAACGTTGCCTGCCGTTGGAATAGTAATAACCATCATGTCTGGATTGTCTAACCCAAGACGAGCGATGCGGGAGGCAGCCGGGTTATCCGCGCTGATGACTGCGCCGAGGACGAGTGGTTGGTATGTATAAATGTCTTGAATGATCACGGCATTCGCAGCCCGCATGGCGGCTAGGTCCTGTGGTTGTGCCACACCATCCAGCATCTTCCGGGCAGAAGAATTTTCGAACTGAACGGGAACCTGGATAAAGGCATCTTCAGGGAGTTCATTGACGTGTGTTCCGGCTGAAATATCTATTCGTGCAGCAATGATGTAGTCAGTAGGCTGAACGATGATTTGGTTGACGACAAAAGCTGCACCGAACCCAATGAGAGCGAGCACAATTCCTACAATTAACAAACCCCGATTAATCATGTTTCCATCCTCCTCGATGTGGTGATGTTTATATGAACGTCATTTAAGATTCTTGAGACCACTTTTTCGATGGTCTCTCTCTGAAGGGGTGATAAATGCTGGAGATCAGAAGCGTTTATGATTTCCCAGCCTCGAATGATTGATTCGAGCCCTATTCCAATCGGTGGAAGCCGACTCAAATCTCGCGCCCTCGCTGATGCAATGGCCGAGGACGAGCCAAGCAACCTCTGGATCATCTCTGCCAATGAAATGACCCATTCGGGCGAATCGCCGATCGCCGTGAGATGATCTTTAACTGTGGCGCGAACCCCCATACTGACTTATCCCCCTAAAAATATGATCTGAAGAAATTCCTTCTGGGAATCGTCGTCTAGGCGACTGATGAAGTTCTTCGCTTCGTTCAGAAGAATGAGATATTTGCGTACAAGTTTTAACGCCTTTTGGTTCTGCGCAAGGGACTCGGCGTTTAATAGTGCGTTGCATGGAGTGCCTCCCTGCCCTATGAACGCGCACGCCAGAAAAACCGCATCCATTTTAGATAGGCTCTTCTTTGCTGTAGAAAACACATCCTTAACGACTTTAACGGGAACCCCGGTAAGTTCCACAGTTGCCTTGGTCTGATCCTCATAAGACCGTGAGTAATTGGGTGTTTTCTTTTTAAGTACCGCATTCCGCTGTCCGTTGCTGGTAACATTCGGTCGCCTTTGGGATCCCATGATCGTTTCCAGCGCCGCATCAATGGAGACCTCTTGCTCGGTGAAATCTTTGATCGCCAACACTTGCCTTTTGGATAACCCTCGGAGTTTGTTTGCAAGTTGTAACTGCTCCGACTCGTCAAATTTTTTGAAGACACTTTGCAGCTCGACGACAGCACGCGATTCCATTCCTTCTGCGAACAACTTGCGTAGGGCAGGCGGTGATTCCCTGTAAGCTTTGAGTAGATTCGAGACCGATGAAAGACTGATGCCGGTTTTCTTGGCCAGTTGCCGAAAGGAAAGTTCGTCTTTGTCCATTTCCATGATCTTGGTTATGGCAATTGCTTTCTCATAAGGTGTAAGATCACGCCGGCCGGTGTTCTCGGCAAGCGTTAGCAGGTTGATCTGCTCTCCGCTTCGGTGGATGATTGCGGGGATCATCTTCTGCCCGTTGTGAACCGCGGCGCGGCGGCGTCGATCGCCGGCAATCATTTGATACTGCGGCTCGTCCCCAGGATCAGAAACCCGACACACAAGAATAGGTTCGATCACGCCGTGTTGGCGGATGCTTGCTGCCAACTCCGCGTCTTGGGGATACCGATCTGGATCGAACACCTCTTGGCGAGTCTGGGTGGGACTCCCTGATGCAATCGCTTCTAACGGTATCATCATGATCGGCCACTCGAGCCGCCCTGCCTGGCGCTTCGGCTTGGCCGTTCGATAAGTATTCAGGTCGCTGATTTCGAGGCCGGCCTCGAGCACCGTGCCTCGATCGAGATCAGCCATTGTCCATAATCCCTTCAAGTGTGTTCGCACATGAATCGGCTTTGTTGGCATTTCTTTCGTTTGACAAGTTGCGGTTCGAATAGATCTGCTCTTCGATCCGTTTGAGGGTGGGGACGAAAAGTTGGGGAAGTTTTCCCCAGCGCCACGTTCCCCGAATGGCCGACTGCGAATACGGCATGGAAGTCAGAATTCCAATATTTCGATTTTTAACCAGTTGCGTGTTGCGCAGACTCTCGCGCCATTGCGCCACGCGCTTTTCACTCCATTGGGACGTTCCCACCATCGTCGGAATCAAACCGCCAATCGGCCGACCGAGTCGAAACGCCGTCTGCAGCGTGTTCAACGTCGGCACGCCGCTCTGATGCGAGAGCGTGACGGGGATGAAAACCAAATCCGCCGCGGCGATGCTCATCTCGCAGAGCGTGATGTCGGGACCGGTGTCGATGATGACGAGCGGATCCAGTTCGGAGAGGCTCTCACGTAATGCCAGACGCAGCAAATCTCTCGGGGTTTCAGGGCTAGCGAGTCTGGCCAATGCGGCGCTGGCTGGGACGAGGCGCACGCCCTCGTGATAGGCCGAGGGGACGATCGCCTGGGTGAGGATTTCGTGGGAGGGAATGTTATCCAGTTCGCTCTGCAGCACGTCGTACGTCGTGGGACCTGTGTGGGAAGCGACATTTTTAGGGCCCAGAAGAAGAATGGTTACCCCGCGTTGCGGATCCATGTCGACGACGGTGACGGGGATGGCCATGCTGCTGGCGACGTGCTTGGCGAGCATGGCCGCAAGGGTCGACTTCCCCACGCCGCCCTTCATGCTGGCGATACACACCACCATCACGCTGCCTGTCCATTCACGAACGCTGATTGAATCAATTTCATAGATCGCTGCCTGCTGAATCCCGCCTCTATGGTTCCTACTATAGGGCATTTGGCGCGTTTGGAACGGGACGTAGGCGTCTCTTATAAAAGTCGATTGGAACGACACACCTTCTCCCCATTGGGGAGAGGGAAAGGGTGAGGGGTTTGATCTCCACCCTCACCCTTTCCCTCGCTTCCCGACGTGCAGCTCGTTCCCCTCCACGCTGAAGCGCCGACCCATACCGCACAGACACTGAATTTGTCCGCACAAAGAGTACCCGAACGGGTACTACAGACGCGCGGCGCCGTTCCCTATACTACAGGCGATTGTTCAGCGTCGAACATCCTTGCAGGGCGGGCTCGGAAAAACCATCGCTTCGGGCCGGCCGTGCAGATACAGGTTAACCGTCCAAAAGGAATAATCAAAAAGGAGTTGAAAATGGCAACGTCACATTTACTACCGATGGAAGAGCTGGTCGAACTTACCTACATGAATGGCCACCACGATCTCGCTTCTATCTCGTCCAAGGTCGAGCACCCCAGCACGCCCAAGGAAGTCCTGGCGTACGCGCGTAAGCGCAAGATTGCCATCGTGGACGTCAAGTTCACTGATCTCATGGGCCGCTGGCACCACTTCTCGATGCCCTCCGAATATCTCACCGAGGACATGTTTGAGGAGGGATTGGGTTTCGACGGGTCGAGCATCCGCGCCTTCCAGGACATCCAGGAATCGGACATGATCCTCTTCCCCGATCCGGCCTCGGCGATCATCGACCCGGCGATGAAGATCCCCACGCTTAGCATCGTCTGCAACATCAACGATCCCACCACGGGCGAGCCCTACAACAAGGATTCGCGCTACGTGGCCAAGAAAGCGGAACAATATCTCAAAGATTCGGGCATCGCCGACACCAGCTACTGGGGCCCCGAGGCGGAGTTCTTCGCCTTCGACGGCATCCGCTTCGGTTACGAGACCGGCGGCGGTTTCTTCCAGATCGAATCCGACATGGCCGCTTGGGCTACCGGCCGCCAGCACGACGCACGTTTCGGCGCCAACCTGGGCTACCGGCCCGAACCGAAGCGCGGCTACTTCCGCGTGCCGCCGGTCGACTCGCTGCAGGACTGGCGCTCCGAGTCCATCCTGCGCATGATGCTGGCGGGCATCGAGGTCGAGGTGCACCACGGCGAAGTCGCCTCCGGCGGACAGATGGAGATCGACCTGAAATTCGGCCCCCTGGTGCAGATGTGCGACGCACTGCAGACCTACAAGTACATCCTGAAGAACACCGCCGTGGCCCACGGCAAGACGCTTACCTTCATGCCCAAGCCGATGTTCGGCGATAACGGCAGTGGCATGCACTGCCACCAAAGTCTGTGGAAGGACGGCAAGAACCTGTTCTACAGCGCCGACGGCTACGCCCACCTGAGCGATCTCGGCAAGTACTACATCGGCGGGATCCTCAAACACACGCCAGCCCTTCTGGCCATCTGTGCGCCTACGACCAACAGCTACAAACGGCTGGTGCCCGGCTACGAGGCGCCCGTCAATATGGCCTACAGCCGCCGCAATCGATCCGCCTGCGTGCGCATCCCGGTCTACAGCACCAGCCCCAGTTCCGTGCGCATCGAGTACCGCTGCCCCGATCCCTCGGCGAACCCCTACCTGGCGTTTGCCGCCATGTTGATGGCCGGCCTCGACGGCATCCAGAACAAGATCGAGCCCGGAGAACCCATGGACATCGATCTCTTCGAAGACGAAGCTCCCACCGTGGAACAGGTGCCCGGGTCGCTCAGCGAAGTGCTCGATCATCTGGAAGCGGACCACGAGTTTTTGCTCAAGGGCGATGTCTTCACGGACGACCTGATCGAAACCTACATCGATTGGAAGCGCGTCAACGACGTGGACGTGCTGCGCCTGCGACCGCATCCGATCGAATACGTCATGTACTACGATATTTAGGCGGTAGTAAGGGTAAAGTTGGTTGGTGACGCCAACTCCTTATTCATGGGCTCTGAGGGATTCGCTTTGCGGCCCTCAGAGCCCGACCATTTACCGGGTCCGGTCTCGCAGCGTTTCATCCTGTGTTGGTCGATGGGAGCAGTTGAAGGTGGGCAATGGACAATCGCATGACACTTTTACGCCGGCTCGACGGGCCGCCGCCGGCTCCGATGAAATTGAAGACCGTTTTTTCGTGTGCTACAATCCTGATAAATCGGATGGTACTTGGTGATCACACCGCTCGGTAACCGCCGGGCGGTTGTCTCCATGATAGATATGAGTGCGCAGACGAACACCCACCTGCATACAATTCTTTCCCGGCTGAATCAGATCGGTTCGGCGATCAATTCGGGCGCCTCTGGCGGGGTGGACAACCTGCAGGACACCCTGGAATTGATCGTCGACAGTGCGACGGAAGTCGTGCCCGGTTCGTCGGCCGTGATCTACACGTATGACGCAAAACGCGGGGAATTCAACCTCGACTCGCGCGTTTCTTCCGAGTTGAATTACGATCCGAATTCCGACGACGCGCCGCGACCCAACGGCATCGGCGCACATGCCATCGCCGCCAAAAAGCGTGTACTCTCCTACGAACAGGAGGAACTGGACATTCACCCGGCAAAGGTGGCTGCAGGCGCAACGGCCATGGTTTGCTACCCGCTCATCATCGCCGGCGAACCCATCGGCGTCTTGTACTTGTATCTCCACGAACGTGAAACCTTCAGTGAACTCGAGCTGCTGATGCTGGACAACATCGTCAATTTAACGGCCATGACGCTCGCCTCCGCGCAGCGTTTCACGGAAGCGCAGCTCGAACAGGTGCGCAAGGAAAAGGAACTGCGCCGGCTCCATCGCGCGGGCATGTTGATCTCTTCCCACACACGCCTGCAAGACACGCTCGACGCCATTTTACGCATGGCCCTGGAAGTCACGGACGCTAAATACGGCATCTTCCGCCTGGTCGATAAAGAAGGGACATGTCTCATCACGCATGCGTTTGTGGGAGAGCAGCAGGTGAAACCGGCGACCGAGTCGCTGCCCATCGATGAGGGATCCGTGATGGGCATGGTGGCATTGAAGCGATCGCCTTTGATCATCTCGGACTTAAGTGAGGAACCTTACAGCAAGATGTATTACCCCCTGGACCATGAGCTTGTCATGCGTTCGGAATTGGCCGTCCCCTTGATCGGGGCCAGCAGCCGCCTGGAAGGCGTCCTCAACCTGGAAAGCCCGCAGTTGAACGCCTTCAGCAAGCAGGACCTGTACATCCTGCAAACCCTGGCCACGCATGCCGTCGCTGCCATTCAAGAAGTGCGCTTGTTGGATGCGCTGCAAGAAATTTCGACGTACATTCTCACCCAGCCACTGAAATCCATCCACCAGAATCTCGTCGAACAGGCTTGCGATTTGCTCAACGTGCCTTTGAGTGTGCTGTGGCTGCGGGAAGGCGATAGTTTACTGGTTCAGGCAGCCACACGGCCCGGACTGGAAGGTCGCCAGATTGGCATGCAGGACTCGTTGATCGGGAAGGCCGCGCTGTCCGGCGAAGCGGTGATCTCATCGGACTTGAAGGTCGACCTGCCTTTGGAGCTCTACGATCCGGCCGACTACAGCTCGTCGCTGATCGTTCCCCTCTTTGCTCCCGGAGAACCAGACTCAAACAACCCCGTCGGCGCCTTCAGCATCCACAACGCGGCCGATCGCGAGCGTAATTTCGAGCAATCCGAGTGGGATCGCAACGTACTCAGCATCCTGGGGTATTATGCGACGCTGGCCATGCAAAACGCCGCACATCAAGAAGCCGCTCGTTTGGCGCAGGAACAACGCACGGTGACGGAGGCGTTTGCGGCCATCGGCGATATCGCCTCCAACCTGATGCATCAGTTGAACAACAAGATCGGCGCCATACCGGTGCGTATCGAAGGCATCCAGGACAAGTGCGCTCCCAGTCTGGCAGCGGATTCGTACTTGAGTCAGAATTTGACGGAAATCGAAAAAAGTGCGGCCACGGCGATCGAAATCCTGAAGGAAAATCTGTTTTTCCTGCGGCCGATCCGCTTCTCTTCGGTGGAGATTCAGGAAGCGATCGACACCGCGTTGAGCGCGGCACGGCTGCCGGAGGGCATCAAGATCGTATGCCAGGATTTGGATTCGCTGCCTCCTGCGCATGCTTGTCCCAAGCGATTGCCGCTGGTGTTCATAAATTTGTTCGATAACGCCGCGCGGGCGATGAAAGGCAAGGGCGAGATTCGCGTCACCGGCGGCGCGGATGGGGATCGGATTCGTATCGATATCCACGATACGGGACCCGGTATTCCCCCCGAGTTGCACGAACGCATTTTCGAGTTGAACTACAGCGGCCAACCCTCCGAGACGCACGAAAATCTAGGATTTGGTCTATGGTGGGTCAAAACGCTGATGACCCGTTTCGGCGGCCTCATTTCGGTGGACAGCAACGGATGTTCGGGCACAACTTTCACCCTCGAACTGCCCCGTGCGGAGGTGGCCGCGTGATGGGGGAACCGATTCTCACCTTGATCGTTGAAGACGATCCCTCCTGGCAGGAGATCCTGACCGACATCCTGACGGATTTCGGTCTACAGATCGATCTCAGCGACAACCTGAAGGACGCCATCGAGCGCCTTCGCGGTACGCCGTATCGCCTGGCGATCATCGATCTGTCACTCGAGGGAGATGATCACAACAATCAAGACGGGTTGGAAGTGCTAAAGGCCGTTCAGCGGCACGCACCTGAATGTGTCAGCGTCATGTTGACCGGCTATGCGAGCGTCGAACTGGCAGTGGCGGTCATCCAGGAGTACGGCGCCATGACCTGCCTGCGCAAGGAAACCTTCCGGCGCGCGGAGTTCCGCAAAGTCATCCGCCAGGCTCTGGCTGCTTCAAGCGTCAAACGCGAAATGGAGGAGCAGCTGTCGGTCGACGAAGCGGCAGACCGATCCGCGTTGTCCGGTCCAGGCGACTCTACGGGAACTTTCGAGGGACTTGCGCTGGTGGTGGAGGACGATGCGGGCTGGCGCAGCCTGCTTTCAGAATTACTTCAGGATGCCGGCTACCGAGTTCACGAGAGTGCCAGCTACGGCGAAGCCCTGGGATTGTTGAAGCGCACGCATTATCAAGTCACGGTGGTCGACATTTCGCTGGCCAGTTCGGTCCAGCCCAACCACAACGAAGACGGCCTACGATTGTTGAAAACCACGCGCCAGGCCGGAATTCCAACGATCATCGTCAGCGGTTCGGCCGATCCGGATTTGATCGACCGAGCCTACGCGGAACACAATATTTATGCATACCTCGAAAAACAGTCTTTCGAGCGGAGAACGTTTCTCGAAAATGTCGATCAAATCGTCTCGCTCACCTCGCTGCCTCAAAGCCTAACGGATCGCGAGAAGGAAGTATTATCGCTCGTCGCTCAAGGCTTGAGCAACAAGGAGATCGCCGCGAAGCTGTTCATTTCCACGAACACCGTCAAACGGCACGTCAAGTCGATTTTCGCCAAACTCGACGTCAATTCCCGCGCCGCAGCGTCCGCCCATGCGATTCGCATGGGTTTGGGAGGCCAGGTGCAGGAAGGCTGATCGCGCCTACTTCTGTTTCTTAGTTGAAATGCGCCAGCAAGGCGTTCTCATTGCGTTCGATCCGGAAATAGTTGCAGGTTAACATGAAAAGGTTGCAATGTAATGCAGTCCGGATATAGTTATTCTGTCGGTTTCGAATATCTGTAATGGTTCAAGGGAAAGGAAATGTATATGGCCAGCATCGTTTATTACGGCTCCCCGCGGCAGGCGCAGCTCAAGGCGGAGGAAAGCTTGCCCGCCAAACTCGATCTCATCATAGACGGGTTGAGCATTCGCGGGCGGGTGAAGGACGAAGTCGTCGCCATTAAGTTGCATCTCGGCAACAACATAGGTTATTCCGTAATCCATCCGGTGTTCGTACGCAAGATCGTTCAAGCGGTTAAAGACGGCGGCGGGAAACCCTTCGTTTGCGACATCGCCTGGGACACGACCAGCGCGGCGGAACGCGGCTACACGCCCGAGGTCCTGGGATGCCCGGTATTTCCCGTGGGCGGTCCCAATGGGGACTATTTCTACGCGCACGAGAGAAAATTCAAGAACATCAGCGAGTGGAAAGTTGCCGGCATGGTTCAGGACGCCAGTTTTCTGGTCAATTTCGCCCACGCCAAGGGGCACCCCACGTGCGGCTATGGCGGTGTTTTTAAAAACATCGCCCTGGGATGTATGGTTGGTTCCACCCGCTCCGCCATGCATGACAGCTGCCATTACGATCCCTACTGGTTCCCGGAAAATGCCGGCCAGGGTGATTACGAGAAGATCATCGCCTCCTGCCCGCACAAAGCCATTTCCGAAGACAAAGAAAGCCCGGGAGATCTGCACCTTCACATCGAACCCTGCAACCAGTGCGGCCGCTGCCTGGAAGTAGCCCCGCCAGGAAGCTGGAAGATCGACCCGGTCAATTTCCACGTCTTTCAGGAAGCCTGCGCCAATAGCGTGGACATCACACTTTCCACGTTCGAACCGGGCAAACACGTCCATTTGGTGCTGGCCACCCACATGACCCCGGTGTGTGATTGTTTTGGGTTTACCGGTATGCCGATCCTGCCCGACGCGGGTATCTTCGGTTCGGATGACATCGTCGCCCTGGACCAGGCCGTGTTGGACAAACTCGGCGAGACGCAGTTGATCGAGGAGAACGTCCCCACCAGCATGGAAGTCCACACTCGAGAGGAACACCCCTTTCAGTGGCTGCACGGCCCGTTCAAGGATCCATACAAAGTCGTGGAGTACGGCGAGGCGCTCGGACTCGGCAGTCGAAAGTACGAGTTGGAAGACGTTTACCCGGTCGAGGAAGACGCCTTCGGGTCGATGGGATACATCCCGGCGGAATAGCGGTCGACATCATGCGCGTCGAATATCTCGCCGATGATCCCTGGGCCTAACGCGCCATGCCTGCAACTCGGAAACCTGATGCAAGGATTTGCAGGAGACGGTTGATTGCAATGATGAGCCACGATCAGGCTTAGAGTAGGTTTATTCTTGATCGTCTACGTGTATCTCGTTTTGGTTCGTCCTGCTCGAATCACGAAACCACATCCACCCACACAGCCCTAACCCAACCAGAGTCAGGAATAAACCCAACGGAGCGTCCCAGGGAAAGTAGCGGAATTCGTAGAGGTGCCTGCCGGCAGGTGCCTCGACCTGGAGCCATTCATCGCCGATCAGCTCCACGCGTTCCCCGTCCCGCCACGCCCGCCACCCCGACCAGGTATTTTCCTGAACAACCAATTCGCCGGGTAGCGTATTGTTGCAAGTGACTTGAATGAATCCTCCCGAGCCCACGGCTTCGCAGGCTTGCACGCCTTCGGGACTCATCACAGCGGCATAATTCACGTACTCCCGTTCGTAGATTGGAATCCCGTCTGCCTCCCCGATCAGCGTTGCTGAATCTATTGGTGGACCCGCGCGGTTGGCTTCCAGTTTTGCTAGTGGGAAAGGCCGATCTTTCCAGTTCCATGTTCGGATTCCCGGACTGAGCTTGAGCCCCATAGATATGGCGGCCTCGATGTATTGGTGTTCACCGAAAGGTGGCTCGACCCACTGTAAAGTTGGCGTGCGAAGTTCCTCGAGTAGATCGTAGACCCCATCTTCAATGCGCGACGTATAGATCCAATGTTTGGTGAAATCGTTGCACTGCTTTAGGTTCACGATCAAGGGAATCAACAACAACCATTTTACCGATAGGGATCTGCCATGGTTTTGTGTATCTTCGTTGTAGGTCAGGCTGAGCGATGGCCACGGGTGTTTTAGCAACCGGTCCAGGCCGTAGGCGGCCAGCGCCAGAATGGGAGGTACTGCCAGACCCGCGATCTGGGAGGGATGTCGGATACCTGCTAGCGAGGGAAAAAGCTTTTCACCCCATTTTAATAGAACTGCGCTGCCGATCAGGAACTCTATTAAAACCACAGCTGCCAGGTAACCATTGCGCGGTCGATCTTCTTCCTTCGACCATGCAAGACCAAGCACTGCCAGAATGACCGCTGTCCAGCCGATGAACATCGTATAGAGATGCCCGTAAGGGAACTTCTGCAAGCTATCGTTTAGGTAAAAATCATGTTCATCGATAACCAGGTTCAAAGGTAAGTATTGGATGGGTTGAGCAGTGGCGAATTCAGGATCTGCATCCTTCACGAAGTTGGGCAGGAAATGTGCCAACGGGAGCAGATACACCGCGGCCAACAGCGCCGCGAGGCCTGCTGCAATCAAGTATGGCTGCAATTGCCGTCGCACGGGTTGACCTACGCCAATGAACAAGATGGGGACAGCCAGCATGGATGCGACCATACCGATCTGGATGTAACCCTGTCCGGCGAGCAATGCAGAAGCCACGGTTAGAGCAAGCAGTATGACCGCTCGTTTGCCGCCACCTCGGCTTACCGCTACGACTGCAGAAAAAACCAGACTGCACATGGCCATAGACATGACAACGCCGAAAGCGCCCAGCTCCATCTTTCCAGCGAGATGGCCACCCGCTACGGCTATCAACGCGCTCCACATGCGAGGCAGCCGACCCACCTCCATTTCCCTCGCTAACCACCACTGTGCTACGCCCCCGAAGAAGAAAGCAAGTACGAGCGCCACCTTGGCGCCGTTGACCACGCCCCAGATCAACGTTGTCAGCATGACGATCGGATGCAGCATACTACCGTGTATATCCACGAAAGCCGGATTGCCGCCGCGAGTCGACGCATTCCAGAACGCGCACCAACCACACTCTCCGACTTGTGTCCAGAGATGATGGGTTTGAATGCCGGAGATAAACTCCCGTCCGGCAGGGATCACTTGGGGGTTGAGATCAAGATAATCTCTCCCGATCCAAACCGCCCAGGCTGCGATCAGTAAGATCTCGAAAACAAGGAAAAGTTTCTCTCGATGCCGCTGAAACATATTACCTCCTGACCACTCGATCGAGTTCGTTCGTATCTCGATACAAAACGGGCGGTATTCGCCGATATTCTAGCCGAGAGGAGTGGGATGCGAAACTGCCCGCTATCGTCATTTCATTCTGTAGTCTGGGTTTGTTGCATATGAATGGCGTAGGCGTCGATGTAGTCCTTTCGAATATTGCCCCAGTGTCACAATGGAAGTGGATGAATGACCTTAATCGAACGTTAATACGTCTATTCAAAAAAATAGATCAAAATAAATACAGGGGGATTTATTCATCTACATTGGGAGGCGAAAAGAAGATGAATTTTATGAACACTGTACTGCCGTTTACTTCCAGCGCCATCAGTTTTATCTTCGCTTTTCTTGTACTCAAGCGCTACGCAGCCCGCAGAGGTCCGCATCTCCTGCTCTGGGGCATCGGGATGATATTCTACGGCATCGGCGGCTTCTGCGAGGGATATTACGGCGCTTTCGGCTGGAATGCTTTGATCTTCCGTCTGTGGTACCTGTTCGGTGCCATCTTGGTGGCTGCCTGGTTGGGGCAGGGCACCGTCTACTTGCTGGCGAAGCGAAAGTGGGCGCATGGTTTAATGGCCGTGCTTGCTCTCGGCTCGCTGTATGGATTGATTCGCGTCTTTGGCGCAGAGCTTGACCCCACGCTGATGACGACGAGCCTGCATACCGGTAGTGAGATGAGCGGTCACGCCATCGTCACGCCGGGCGTGCGAACGCTGACGCCTTTCTTCAACATATACGGCACGTTGACGTTGGTGGGTGGTGCGGCTTGGTCGGCGTGGATATTCTGGCGAAAGCGGGTGTTGCTGCATCGGACCATTGGCAATATCCTCATCGCCGTCGGTGCGATGCTGCCTGCGTTCGGCGGGACGTTCAGCCGCATGGGAGTGAGTGGTGCGTTGTACCTGAGTGAATTGTTGGGAGCCGTCTTGATATTCGTGGGCTTTCTGCGCGCCATCACACCCATGGGCGCAACAGAGCCACAACCAGCTTCGGTCGGCTGATCCATTTTTCCGTAGGGATAGTGTGAATCTTGCCTTTTCACCTCGATCGTCAACCCGAGGACGATGAGTTGGAATATGCTCGCTGCGGTGCCTTTTTTCACGATCAATTGACTCGCTGCCCCAACTGCGGTGTGAACATCTATGAGCTGGATCTCGACGGGGAAACCGCGGATCGGGAGTGGTTCGACGACACCAGGGAATCCCGGGTAGGTTTATTTCGTAGGCTTGACGATTTCGTGCACAGAATATTGCGCAAGCCGTACCGCGTGGACGAAGTCTTCGGGAGCGCGATCGACCGGGTCGTCTTGTACGACGATCTCCTGCAGAAAGTGGGCGGCGACAAGCCGGTCGTAGAGCGGCTGCTGGCGTACGAGCGGAAGAGACAGCCCGAAGGCACTTGCTCCAGTTGGCTGCAAAATGCAATTCAGCGCTGGGAACGGGATAATCGATCGTCTGGAAGCAAGAGAGTGTGATTTATCGCATATCTCAAGGCTTGCGCCGATGAAAATGCAGGTAATTTTATATTACAAATGGAAAGGGCATCCGTTTTAAACGCGAATCGCTTCAGGAAACACAATCAACATCTTCTGCGTAAAATCTGTGGATAACTTGTAGTTTCTTGTGGAAAAGCACGGCGTGTGTGTGGATAACTTCGGGTTGTCAAATCGCAGCCAGCAGATGCAAGGTTGCCCCCCACAGCAGCCCTCCAACGATGATTGCTGTACCCCAAATTGCGTATGCCAGGGGACGGTCTTCGTCTCGACGATAGAACCAGGTGCCCGTGAGCAGGTCCAGGAACCAGCAAAAGACTCCGATCATCGGCAGGAGAAGCAGTCGCCCTGGCGGCGCGTACGGATCGGGGTTACCGAGTGCATCGAATCCGAAGGGCACGCTTGCGGGCAGCGTTCTGGCGCGCAGTGCCAAATAACCGAAGAGTAAAAGGGAGGCTGCGATTCCACTGAGCACCAAGAAACGCGCTCGAGCGTCGCTCCACATGCGCGCGAATATGAAATCCGGTCGTTGGGAGACGGCTGGGATCGATTGTAGAGATCCCAGCCTTACCGTGTCGACGAAGTGTTTCTGGAATTCCTGCGGATTGGGTGGGGATATGGCGAAGACCCGCTCGTCGGTGGTGAGCAAAACAATCCCTTCCGAATTGCGCGTGGCGAAAAACTCGATCGGGGCACCGTCCTCCGCATGGAGGTGCCCGACGACGCAACCCGGCCAGCGAAAACCGACTTCGGGGTTGAGATTCTCGTACGTGGCGGACGCCAATTCGACGCCTCGAATTTCAGCGATCGGAATTTGTTCGTACGCGAACCCCCACGTCAGGTAAAAACCTTCCCGATCCAGACGGTACCGCGCAGACAAGAGGCCGTAGATGCGGTAGCTTACCAAAAAAGAAGATGGCACTCCGAAGACCGGCAGCAAAACCCAGAGGATGATCCACGCAGACATCGTGGCCCGTGCGAGTTGGACGACGCCCATCACCGTAGCCGCCAGAAGGAGCAGCAAGAACGTAAAACCCAGGGTCAGGCCGAGTTTTCGATTCGGTATGAAAATCATCGTCTTCTTATCGCGGAATTCCTAGTGTGCCGCTGAAAAATGGCAGGATTTTTATCACGAACGTGTGTCGTTCGAGCGAGAAAACCCCGCTGTTCGGGAGTCTTCAAATCCGATTCGTCAGCGGTAAACCGGCTCGTTCCAGTGGCGGTACTTCTCGACTTTGCCATGCACGATGTCGGCGTAGAGCGCTTTAAGCTTGGCCGTGATCGGCCCCATCTTACCCTCTGCGATCGGATGGTGATCAACCAGGGTGATGGCAGTGACCTGCGCGGCCGTACCCGTCATGAAAAATTCGTCGCAGAGGTAGACTTCTGTGCGGTCGATCGGACGCTCGACTACTTCTACGCCCAATTCCTCGCGCGCCAGGAGCATGATCGAACGGCGGGTGATGCCTTCGAGGATGTTTTCCGTTACCGGCGGCGTGATCAGCACGCCGTCTCGAACCATGAACACGTTTTCCGCACTGCCCTCCGAGACGTGACCTTCGTTGGTTAAAACGAGCGCTTCATCGAAACCGGAGCGCAAGGCGTCGGTTTTTACCAGTGCCGAATTGACGTATGCACCGCTGATCTTGCCTCTTGCCGGTATGGCGTTGTCATCGATGCGGCGCCAGGATGAGAAGGTAACATGTGCGCCTTCGTCTTTCTCGACGTAGCGGCCGAATGGGACCGAGTAGATACAGAGATCGTCGCGAATGTCGTGCAGCTTGACGCCGACAATCTCCTCCGCCTTGTAGATCAACGGCCGGATGTACACATCTTGGCGGTGTTCCTCCTTCCGTAAAAGGTCGAGCACGATGTCGCGCAACTCTTCGGGCGTTTTATCGATATTCGCGACCAGGAGTTTCGCCGAATTCAACAAGCGTATGAAGTGATCGATGGGACGGAAGACGAAAAGCTGTTCCTGTTCATCATTCCAATACGCCCGAATCCCCGCGAATGCTGCCGTTCCGTAGTGCAACGCATGGGTCATGATGCCCACTTTCGCTTCCGAATAAGGCACAATTTTACCTTCGAAGTACGCATATTTTGGAAGAGCCACCGTTGTTTCCTCCTGGCATGACTGTGATCTTTGAACTTCACACGATGAGGAAATTATAGAACGGGCGTTGGCTGACTTCAAGCGATCAAATCTACGTCCAACCTACGATCCGCTCGGCCTCGATTTATGCGAGACCTGGAAGAAGGCTTATGAGGGAATGAAAAAACCGCTCGCCTGTTACGACGAGCGGTATCGTTCCCTTGGGACTCGATTTATGCTTCGCGGAATTCGCCTTCGACAACGTCACCTTCTTCTTCCGGTCCGCCGCCGTCCGGAGCCTCTCCGCCCATCGAAGGACCTCCCTCTTGAGCGTAGAGTTGTTGGCTCAGGGCGTAGCTTGCTTGTTGAACCTCTTCGGTCAACTTCTTAATCTTATCCATGTCATCGCCCTGCAGCGCTTCATGCAGTTCCTTGATCTTCGCTTCGATCTTCTCTCGATCGCCTGCGGGGACTTTGTCGCCCAATTCCTGCAAGGCCTTCTCAGCCTGGTAGGCCATGGTGTCACCTGCGTTGCGGGCTTCTGCCATTTCGCGTCGTTTTTCATCTTCAGCGGTGTGTTTCTTGGCTTCGTCCACCATTCGTTCGACGTCGTTATCGTCGAGATTGGTCGATGCCGTAATGGTGACTTTTTGCTGCTTGCCGGTTGCTTTGTCCTTCGCCATTACGTTGAGGATGCCGTTGGCATCGATATCGAAGCCGACTTCGATCTGCGGAACGCCGCGCGGAGCCGGTGGGATACCATCCAACCGGAAGCGCCCCAGTGTCATGTTATCGTTTGCCATCGGACGTTCCCCTTGCAGAACGTGAATGTCTACCGCCGTTTGGTTGTCGTCCGCCGTGGAGAACACCTCTTTCTTCTCAATGGGGATCGTGGTATTTCTCTCGATCAACGTGGTCATCACGCCGCCGAGCGTCTCGATTCCAAGAGAGAGCGGAGTGACGTCGAGCAGCAAGACATCCTTGACTTCACCCGCCAGCACACCTCCCTGGATGGCCGCCCCTACCGAAACCACCTCGTCGGGGTTGACGCCTTTGTGCGGATCCTTGCTCGTCAGGGATTTCACCAATTCCTGAATCATGGGCATGCGGGTTGCGCCACCGACCAGGATCACCTCGTCGACTTTGTCCGCCTGGATACCCGCATCCTTCAAGACGGCGTGGAACGGTTTCTTGACGCGTTCGACCAAATCCTCACTCAACTGCTCGAATTTGGCGCGCGTGATCTTCACCTGCAGGTGTTTCGGACCCGATGCGTCGGCCGTGATAAAGGGCAGGTTGACTTCCGCTTCCGTCACGGTAGAAAGTTCGATCTTGGCTTTTTCGGCGGCTTCGCGCAGCCGTTGAAGGGCCTGACGGTCTTCTCGCAGGTCGATGCCCTGTTCTTTCTTGAATTCATCGGCGATGTAGTTGAGTATGCGATGATCCCAATCATCGCCGCCCAAGTGCATGTCGCCGTTTGTCGCGCGGACCTCGACGACTCCGTCGCCGACGTCCAACAGACTGACGTCGAACGTGCCGCCACCCAGGTCGAATACCAGGATGGTCTCGTTGCCTTTCTTGTCCATACCGTAGGCCAACGCGGCCGCCGTCGGTTCGTTGATGATGCGCATCACTTCCAAACCCGCGATCTTGCCCGCGTCCTTGGTGGCTTGGCGCTGGGAGTCGTTGAAGTAGGCCGGAACCGTGATGACGGCTTTGGTGACTTTTTCGCCCAGGTAGGCTTCTGCGTCATTCTTCAGCTTGGCTAGGATCATGGCCGAAATTTCTTGCGGTGTGTAGTCTCGGCCGGCGGCTGGGATCTTCACGCGCACGTCGTCCGACGGACCTTTGACGACTTCGTAGGAAACCATCTTGCGTTCAGTTTCGACTTCGTCGTAACGCCGGCCCATGAAGCGCTTGATCGAGTAAACGGTGTTCTCAGAGTTGACAACCGCCTGGCGTTTCGCGGTTTGTCCCACCAATCGTTCCCCATTACTCGTGAATGCCACAACGGAAGGACAAAGCCGACCGCCTTCTGCGGTGGTGATCACATTAGGATCGCCGCCCTCCATTACGGAAACGACGCTGTTCGTTGTTCCTAGGTCAATGCCTATGATTTTCGACATGAATTTCACCTCACAATTTCAAATGTCCTCACGCTGAAATGATACTCGATTTTCACAAGAGGAGTATTAACAAGATGTTGGAGAAGCATTGGCATCCTTTCCTAAGAAACAATACATATTCAAAATAAATGAATTACCAACTATTATTTGATAGTGAAAATGGACTCGAGAAATTGAGATGGGTTAAATAGCCGGAGTGTTTGGATATGGATAGCTAAACATGCCGTGGCCTTTATCGTTAGATTGAGTTTGTGGTATATATTACGCCATGAAGGGAAAGAGAAGGCAATTCATACAATATCTGAAGCGACTGATTAGAAATGGTGAGATCATCCACCCATTTCTCATCAGTCTCTATACCCCGATTTCTTTGTATGCCCTCAACCTTGGAGAAGCAAAGCCGGAAGAAATCTACCGTTCCCTCATTTTCTCAGTGCTGTTAGCTGGATTAGCTACATTGATTATGTCGTTGTTGTTTCGTAGTCTTGCAAAAGGGGCATTACTTGGTTCTCTAATACTCGTACTTTTTTTTTCATACGGCCATTTTTATAACTACGCAAGGCATATTCAAATTGGCGACTTTGCGATCGGAAGGCATCGCTATCTAATACCCGCGTGGATTTTCCTCATACTAATCTTTTCTTGGTTGATAGGCTATCAAATTCGAAATTTATCTCGTTTCAATCACGTTGCCACGATTTTTTCTGTAATCTTGATCTCGATTCCGCTGATTTCCATTCTCGCATTTCACATTCAGGCATCCTCTCTACAGCTAACACATCTAAATATACCTGATGAGGTGATAGCCAATTTACAGGCAATGCCCGAAGACGAATTGCCGGATATCTATTACATTATCGCCGACGGTTATGCTCGCTGGGATGTGCTTGAGAAGACGTACCATTACGACAATTCGAAATTTCATGAATTTCTTACTGACCGCGGGTTTTACATCGCCGATCAAAGCCACTCCAATTACATGATAACGCCCCTCTCTTTATCCTCATCTTTAAACATGAACTATGTTGCTGATATCGTGCCCGAAGGTGCCGCTGGCCCTGAATACATCTTTGGAGTCTTACTGGATGGTCTTATACAGCATAGTGCAGTTCATGATTTAATTGATAAGCTTGGCTATAAAACTATTGGCTTTGCAACTGGTTATAGTAGAACAGAATTTTTCGACGCGGATTATGTTTTTACACCTGAAATGGGTCAGATGGATCGAGTGAGTATCCAGATCGGCATAAATGCTTTTGAAAGTATGTTGATCGAGAATTCAATTATGAAAATACTCCTCGATATTGAGAGCTTGCAGGCTACTACGGCCTACGAATACATCAATGCACGTATGCAGCAACCTTTTTTAGTGCAGAGAGAAATCATACTGGCGATATTTGATAACTTGAAGACTGTCTCCAGTATTGATGAACCAAAATTTGTCTTTGTACATATCCTCTCGCCTCATCCACCTTATAAATTTGGACCCAATGGTGAGCCTATAAATCATGACACTTCATTCAGCCTCGAGGAGAATGGAAAGGAAGATGAAGAAACTACAATTAGGCTATATGATGATGAAATCACCTATCTCAATTCGAGATTAGAAGAGATCATCGACTATCTTCTTGAGAATTCAAAAAGGCCTTTTGTCCTCATATTACAATCTGATCATGGCAATAATCCGACCTTTAAGGGACCTGATCGAACGGAAAGGGAAGTCCGAGACCAAATCGCGATCCTAAATGCATACTACGTTCCCGTAGTTTGCAAATCATACCTCTACCCAGAGATAAGTCCCGTGAATTCGTTCCGGATGTTGTTTAATTGTCTCTTTGGAACACAATTCGAATTTCTAGATGATGAGACTTTTGCTGGCTACGATATCTTTATTCCAATCGAAGATTACATTAAAGGGTTATCAGGGGATAGCTGAACTATTCATCGAAGAGAAATTGGCACACACAGCAAATTTGTTTCCTGGCATTTCCATCCTTTCTTTTAACATGGGAACTCTAGATAGATTAGAATAATTTAAGGTTTGATGCACTCACGGCAATACACTCCCCCACAATTAAATGATGAATATCATGTATTGATCTTTCTTTACGCTGAAATGTCCCACTTCGCAGTTAGATTGGTAGTACTGTACTGCAGGGACATTTAAGTTGACTTCCTGTTACACATTATTGCACCGTAATGCCGCATGATCATTTGCTCAGCGCTTGCAAGCCATAATGCCAAATGCATCGTAACTGCGCCCCACTCGATTGAAACCTGCTTCCTTTAATCGATGTACCACGCCGTCTCCTACACTCCGCCCCGAGTGACTGTCCAAATCGCCCACGTAGTGGAACAGTTTCCCTCCGGACTTCAATACACGCAGCAACTCCCGGTAGAAATCTCCGGAATACAGATCTCCCGCCAGGCTGAAGGTGGGTGGATCGTGAAGGATCCAATCAAAGGAAGAGGCTTCGATATTCTCGACTTCGTCATACGTGTCACCGATCCTGCGTTCGATCTTTGGATCATGGAACAATGCTGTAGACCACGGATTGAGGCGCGCCACCTCCACTACTGCAGGATCGAGTTCGATGGTGACGACATGATCGACGCGCTTGGCAAGCGCGATGGCCGTGTACCCCAAACCCGTGGCCGTGTCGAGCGCCCGGCCGTCATGGGGTTTCAGGGTCCTGACCTTCATAAGCGTGTCCTGCATGGGATCGATGTCCTTGATGCGGTGCATGGGAAAACCTGCCAACAGCATCGTCGGGGCTCCCTCGGTTGGCATCAAGCTGACGGCGCGCTGGGTTGTCTGGGAAAAGGCCTGGATTTTTTGCATCCCGTCTTCGAGCAGTTGAAAGCACCCAGTCTTCGATTTCAAAATCTTGTCCGCGTCCGACCAACTTAACATCCCGCCCGAGGGAAAATAGACACCCTCTGACTCGATTTGCACTTCGACGGTAGTTCGTCCGAGATCGGGTGTAACCGCAGTGCGTGATTCCCCCGCCTGTTTTGCTTGGTATAAGATTTCTACTTGAAGATACGACAGTACGATCAACTCGGTCCGCCTCGGAGCATTTTCCATCCCAAGTGTAACGCATCCGGGCTGTATACTCGATCTGAATCATGGCGAATCCCACGAAGAAAATGGAGAGTGTAATGAATACCGACGGCGAGTGAAGTAAGAATCTGGCTTCGCTCGACATCAAGATTAACGAGAGGAGTTATGATGTCGGATCTGCAAACTTTTCGCAAACAAAAGGATGAATTCTTCCTCACCAGTCCGCACAGTCCACTGACAGCGGATCAAAAGGCCTCGTTTAACGGGCTACTGTACTTTCCTGAAAATGAGGCTTTGAATCTCGATGTTGCCATCGAACGCTTCCCTGAAGGAGATGAGATTCAAATCCAGACCAATACGGGTGACGTGCAGCAGTACGAACGCTTTGGCCGCTTCACGTTCGAGGTCGACGGTGAGCCTGCGTCGCTGACCGTCTACGTTAATCAAAATGGTTACTTCTTGCCCTTCGTCGATTCTTTGGCCGGAACGGAGACTTACCCGGCCGGGCGCTACCTGGAGCCAGAACCTCTGACGGATGGGCGTTTCCATGTCGATTTCAACATGGCCTACAATCCCTACTGTGCCTACGGCCCGCATTGGTCTTGCCCCGTTACACCTGCTGATAATCGGTTGAACGTGCCCATACGCGCCGGGGAAAAGATCTTCGAAGACCATTTCTCTTAAGCTGATTCAGGCGCCGATCCATCGCTGTAGAGCATATTGCAGCAACCATACGCCCAGTGGGATCACGAGGGCCGTGATGAACCAACGCACGGTCTCGGGTTGCCAGGGCCACGTTGGAATTCGCTTGAGCGCTGAAATCTCCATCTCGATGCTGCTGATGGCTAAATGAATATCGTCGAATCCTTCGAATCGATCTTCGTCAATGCATTTGTGCATTTTAGACAACAAATTTTCGTAGCGCCGTTTGGCTTCGCCAAGCAATCTTGTCTTCTCCTCGACCTGTAATCTGTGAATTCCCCACTGCGGCAGAAGAAAGACCACGATCGCAACAGATAGAATCGCCAAGTATATGCCGAAGATAATCGGTTCATTGAAGTTCACATTGGGGTTAACCAACAGCCAAGCGTAGGGGATTAATGTAAAGCCCGCTGCGGTGAGTGCGGTCATTCTGGATAACGCATACAAAGGTTTCATGCGAAATAGATTGATCTGCGTGTAATGGGTATAAACACGGTGGATCCATTGCAGTTGGTGGATCATGTGGTAAATGAACGTACCAAACAACCACCAACTTAGCAGGTAGACTGCCCGAAGTAGCCCTGCCGAAAGGGGATAGGAATCTAGCACTTCCAGATGATAGGGCTCCCCGCCGATCGTTTCAATCAGAAGTGCAAAGGCGATCGCCAACAAACCGGCAAGTAGAGTCTTACTTGCCGGCAGGTTTGTAAGTTGGCGTTGAATTTCGTGATATCCCTCTTCGTTCGTGAGCAGCGCGGGGCGCAGTGAGGCCAGGGAGGACTTTACACTGTCGTCGAGATAATGGATCAAACCCGGGAATAAAGCAAACAGCATCGACAAGAAGATTTGCGCCGGTATAAAGGTTCCCGGTGGAACAGCGCCTTCCACCCAATCGACCGTGGTTTGCAGTGCGATGACTACACCAGCCAACACCGTATAGTATAGCCAACGGACCCCGGATCTCCGGCGGACCCACTCCGTAAACCGATCTACCCAACTCGGAGCATAGGTCGTCCTTGGCACATCAAGGATCAGATCACTTCCCTTCGGTCGAAGATCTTGCAACATCTTGACTCGTCTCCCTCTTTATCCCGGCTTGAGATCACATGGCGTAACGTGACGGAAAATGCCAGCACGGCGATCTTCAGCCAGTTGTAAAGACCTCTCCGCTGGCTGTAATCCGCACGCAGCACGTATTCATCCCGCTCGATGATGTTCAGGATCGTCTCGAAGCGCGCGCAATACCAGTAGCCCGCGATCTTACAGCGCAGGACTGACAACCGATCCAGATACTGCTTGCCTTCGGAAAAATACTCCCGCGCCAACTCGACCCGATCTCGTACCCAGGCTCGGAAAGCTGGATTGTCCACATCCTCAAGATTCAAGTCGTTTTCGTCGATGTATTCTGCGGGAATGTTGATATATCCCTCGGAAATATCGGAGCGCATGTCGCGCAGCATGTGGGTGATGTGTGCGGCAGTCGCTGCGAGATATCGGTTCTCCGCATCCGGATAGGCGTGTTCGTTGCAGACGAAATGCTGGATGGCATCCGTCACGGCGATTCCCAGCCGTGTGGCGTACCATATAAGTTCTTCCTCGGAGATCGTCCGCCCCTTCCGCTGTGCGTCGAACTCGATGATTGCAAAGAAATTGTGGATGAAAGATTTCAACCCGCTATTTTCGCACTTGTCGTTCTGGATGAGATCTGCAATCATCGCTTCTTCCGGCGACAACCCGGCCACCAGCCGCATGCCGTAGAGATCGGTGATCAATTGCTTCTGTCGAGCAACAAATGCCATCCGCTCGGATTGGGATGAGGAGAACTCATCGACAACGTCATCGGCCCAGCGAAAATAGGCGTAGGCCTTCAGGCAGTCGTCCGCCAGGGCTTTGTCTGCCAGAAAGCAGGCCGTGTAGTAGGATTGCTTGCTGCTTTTCCGCGTTATCGAATGTGCGAGCTGTGCGGTGTCAACCAACGTGACCTTCCTTTCCCGAATTTCTTTTGTGGCACGCGATACCGACTAGAAACCCGAACGCAGTTGGCATGCCGACCTTATCCTGCCCTTGTTGCCGCGGCGATACTGTGGTCGTCAGTGATGCGCCTAACAACCAGATCTGCCGACACGAGGACTGTGGGCATGCCGGTTCCCGGATGGGTGCTTGCACCTACGAAATAGAGATTGTTGTATTCGTCGTGTTTGTTGTGTGGGCGCATGTAGCCCATCTGGAAAAGATCGTGGCTCAAACCGTGCGTCGACCCTTTGGTGAGGTTGAGCTGGGTGCGCCAATCCTTGGGCGTCAACAACTTCTCGAATTTGATATGCGCTTCCAGGTCGTCGATCCCTACTCCAGCTAGCCGCTGCAGCACGGCTGAGCGCATTTTCTCGGCGACGATCTCCCAGTCGAGCGGCGCGTCGTCGCTCAAGTGTGCCAGGGGCAGCGCCACGGATAAAGATTCTTGTCCCTCCGGCGCTATGGATGGATCGACGCACGCTGGTGCGTGAACGTAAAAATGTGGATTCTCGGGAACCGTACCGGGAGCGAACATAGCTTCGAAGCCGCTGCGAATGTCTTCGGCGATAAAGAGATTGTGCAAGCCGAGCTGCGGGTAGCGCTTGTCCAAGCCCCAGAAGAAGAGCAGCCCCGAACAGCCGTGTTCGCGGTTCTCGAGACGTTCTCCGAGTTTTCGATCCGGCAGGAGATGGCTGTAGACATAGGGTAGGTCGGCGTTGGCGATGACGATGTCCGCCGGAAGCTGCTTGCCTCCGGACAGCGTTACGCCGGTTACGCTACGGCAGTTGACTTCGATCCTCTCAACAGGCGTGTTGAGCATGAAGTTCACCCCGTGCGATTCGGCGATATTGTACAGCGCCTCGACAACGGCGTACATGCCGCCCATGGGATACCAGACGCCCTCGGCAAATTCCGTGTACTGCAGCAAGGAGAAGATCGCCGGTGCTTCGTAGGGGCTCAGACCCATGTATAAGTTTTGAAACGTGAAAGCGAGCTTCAGGCGTGGGTCCTTGAAGTAGCGGCCGATGTACGTCTGATGCCGCTTCAACGCCCGCAGCCTCAGCAGCAAGAATAGATTGCGGGGTGTCAGAAACGATCGCCAGCTGGTGAAGTTGCGCTTGACCAGATATTTTTGGGATAGGTCGTGGTGGACGTATGCCTCGGACAAGTAGCGTAAGAAGCCGGCAAAGCTTCCCGGCTCAATCGCCTCCAATTGTTTTCGCATGGCCACCAAATCAGAAGTCGGGATCAGTTTCGACCCGTCTCCGAAGTGGATGTGGTAGCTGGGATCGATGCGTCGCAAGTCCAGATGATCATCGATACGCTCACCCAATGCCGTGAAGGCATCTTCGTAGAGTTTCGGTATGAGATACAGCGTGGGGCCGGTGTCGAAGCTATGGCCATCTCTTTCGATCGTTCCACAGCGCCCGCCCACCCGATCGCATTTTTCCACCACCGTGACCCGGCAACCCGCCTGTGCCAGGCGGGCCGCTGTGGTGATTCCGCCGATGCCCGCACCTACCACCACGATGTTCGGTTTATTCATTACGGTTGCACTCCAGTGTCATGTTCTCGAAAACCAACGATATCGGAAGTCTGCAGCTTCTGCGTATCCGGGTCCGTGAGCGAAATCTCGATCTCCAACAATCGGCTGATCAGCCTACCAGCCTACTGATTGACATCAGCCACTATCAAAAAAGTCTTCTGACCTGCAGATACGGGTGCATTGTAATATTTCCCCGCAGACGTTCCTTGACGCAGCGCTGACATTCATCATGGGTTTCGATGTCAGTTACTCAATTAATTGAGACGACAACTGATGACGTATTACCAAGGATACCATTTACACAACCGGCCAAGAAGGGAATTTCCTGTTTTATAGGCCTCGTGGCACCCGTACGAGTCGGCGTTAATCATTCGAAAAACAGCGCATTTAACATGAGTCTGTCGTACGGCATCAGGGTCTGTATATTATCTATACGGGGAATTGTTGGACAAGTTGTAAGTGGGCGATCGGATTGGTCGCAATGTGTCAGTAAAGATCATCGGGCGTTGCATCTGAAATCCGAAATTGGTCCTCTATCCTTCTTTCTCAGATTCTTTCAACAGCAAGGCCAGCAAACCGGCGGCCAGCAGCGCTAGGATCGCACCAAACAGGAAGGGTGCACCCGCGCCAAATCCGTTCCACTGCCCGATGCCCTGCCACAAGATGCCTGCGATGAGGCTCGCCGGGAAGGCCATCAAACCGATGGCGGCGTTGTAAACCCCGTAGGCCGTGCCGCGCTGCTCGAATGAAACCAGATCGGCCACAAACGCCCTCGCCACGCCTTCCGTTAGACCGTAGTAAATCCCGTATGCGGCCAGTAAAACCCAAATATGCAAATCGGTGCTCGAGCGCGCGAAGCCTAGATAAACCAGGGCGTAGAAAAACCATCCTCCGATCAACAACTTTCGTCGTCCGATGCGGTCCGAAAGTGCACCCGCGGGCGTGGAGACCAGCGCATAAACAAAATTGAACAGGATCATGACGCCCAGCACCGCACTGACGGATAAGCCGGCATTCTGGGCGCGTAAGATCAGGAAGGCGTCCGACGAATTCCCCAGCGTGAAGATTACGATCACCAGTAGAAAGATGCGGAAGCGGCGGTCGAAATTGCGCAATCGTATACGTGAGGATTGCTTCTTCGCCTCATCTCTGGCCGACGCGCTTTTCTGCTGGTGCTTTATGTCCCTGGCCCCGAATCCAATCACGAGGACCGCCAAAACGGCGGGGATCATGCTGATCAACACCACCGTTTGAAAGGTGGGGCGGGATAGTTGATTGCTGTTGCCCTGCGCCAGGATAACGACCAGCAGAGCTACGATCAACCCCAACACCGCTCCTGCGGTATCTCCAGCGCGATGCAGCCCAAAAGCCAGGCCGCGTTGCCGCTCATCGATGCTGTCGGCGACCAATGCGTCGCGTGGTGCGGTGCGGATCCCTTTTCCCACACGATCCGTGAATCGCACGCCCAACACCCACGGCCAACGATTGGCGAAATACAAGAACGGCTTGGCGCAGGTCGATAATGCGTAACCCAACACGGCAAGTCGTTTCCGCTCTCCCAGTTGGTCCGACAACCAGCCGGAGTACGCCTTGAGCAAACTAGCCGTCGCTTCTGCAAGCCCCTCGATCACGCCCACGATGGCCGTGCGGACCCCCAGTACGTTGAACAGAAAGAGCGGCATCAAGTTGAGCAGCATCTCGGAGGACACGTCGTTGAGAAAGCTTGTGACGGTCATGACCCAAACGTTGCGCGGTAATCGCCGAATTGCAGGTGTTTTCGTGTTGTTGATTTCGTCGCTCATCGTGAGTCCTTTGCAGATTCTGGATTATGGGCTGGGGACCCGCTCCTCATTCCGGTAGTTCTTTCAATCGCACGTGCTCGCCGATCTGGTCGCTGTGGATCTCGAACTCTTCTGCGCCGACGCGCATCAAGATCTTCCAGCCGGGGGTCGCGACTTGATCGCACGTCTCCCCCTCGTCGGGCAAGCCCAAGCAGGCATCCGGCCATGATGTGGGAGTAAATTCGATGACTTCCACGTCTCCGGGATTCATGTCCATTCTATCCGCGAGAAATCCAACCGCCGCGGTCACGGCGGGGGGAAATGGCTCGTCAACGGGCGACGACGGCTTCGTGATCGGATCGCCGAGCAGCCCGTTGAGAAGCATGATTGTCCCGCCGTCCGCGCCGGGGTACGCCACGATCAAACGACCGGTCGCCCAGATATTTATCCGATCCGGCCACGGCAGAGGCCGGGCGTCGATGCTGTTCCCATTGCCGGATAGACTGGCGGAGATCGCGGTCCGCGCTTCCTCACTCTCATACTCGTAGACGTAAATCATCGCTGAATTGACCTGAAGGACTTCCGCCGAAACGCCCAGAACGACTTCTCCTTCGGTCGCCGTCTCGCGCAAATCGGCGCCGGCATCCTGCAGCGCTTCGATGAAATCCTGCTCGTCCTCGATCTCAACGGACCGGGGTTCAATTTCTTCGGCGCAGGCCGTGAACAAAAGCATACCGAGGAAAATCAGTAACGGCCCAGGTCGAATTCGAATCTTGATCCCGAACAATGCGTCCCCTCTTCCAGTTAAATGGAAAGCACGTGCGCTTGCCCCTCGAAGATCACCCATGAGTGTACATCAACGAGAACATTAAACCATAGCGGGATCGAAATTACATCGTCGGATGACATACATGCGAACCTCAGCAGTTATTGAAATCGATAGATCATCATCTGGCTGGCAGTTTTTCTTTGCACTCGTTTGATGCGCGCCAAGTAGGTATAATGGACTCATAGGAATAATTACCGGGAGGATCGTATGGCGAAAGAATCGAAATCCTCAACAGATGAAAAGAGGTCGGGTTGTACGCCGGAGGCCACGCGCGAACATCTCCGCTCGGCACGTAAAGAAATGCGCGAAGCGTGGAAAACGCTTCTACCGCCCGAATTTATCGAGCACCGCCGTGCGGCAAGGCGCGAAGTCCTGATGGCGGCTCGCACGTTGATCGATCACGCCATCGAGCGCATGGATGCCAGGGAAAAAGCGTAGGTCGGTTTGAGTTAGGTCGGAACGTATACCTTGAATTCGAGCCGCATCCGCATCGGATCGCTACGCGAGAACGAAAATTATCAGACTGCTCACAAGCCCGGTCAGCACCACGATGCTGAAGGCGCGCACGATCGTTCTGCGTAATTCCGCGGATCCCAGGGTCCAAGCCATCACCGCTTTCGCAGCCGTGTTGACCAAGGCGGCCAATACAACCGCAAACCCCGCCACCTGGGAGTCCATTTGACTGTTTGAAGTTAACTCCGATACGCTGAGTGTGATCGCATCTACGTCTGTTACCCCGCTGATCGCGCTGGCAACGTAAACCCCAGCTTCCCCGAACGCTTCGTTCGCCCACTGCACGACGATCAGGACCACGACAAACGCCAGGGCAAAAGTGATCGCCGTCGGCAAACGTAAGGGGTTCGAGACCTCGACTGGTTTTCGTTCCTCCGCATCGAGGGTTTTTCGTCGACGCCGGAGGAAGAACACCAAACCCAAACTAGCGCACAGCATCGCGACCATAGGGATGGCGATTACACGCAACAGCGGGGTGTAAACGATCGCCACCTCGATCATTATGCGGGGGAACATCACGCTCGAGGTCAACAGGATGCCCTGCGCCAGAATCGAGGAGAGTTCCGGATTGGCTTTGCTCCTGCCGGAAAAACTGACGGTCGTCGCCGTACTGCTTACCAGACCGCCCAGAATGCCAGTAACCCCGACGCCTTGTTCGGTTCCGAGTATCTTGATCAACACGTAGCCGAAGAAGCCGATACCCGAAACGAGGATGACCAGAAGCCAGATTTGATACGGGTTGACGACGTTGAAAGGCCCAAAATTGCGATTGGGAAGCAGCGGCAGTACGACGGCAGTGATCAGCAAAAATTCCAGGATCGCGCGCAGGTCCCTGGCACTCATGCGGCTCGTCAGAGTACGCATGGCGGGTTTGATAGCCAGCACCAATGCCGTTATGACGCCCAACGCGGACGCAATTTCGAACTCACCCCAGATCACCATGGCGCCAAGCAGCGGAGCGATGAGGGCCGCGACCTCGGTGGTAATGCCCTCCTCATGCTTGCGAACGATCTCACCCATGTAGCTGGCCCATACCAGCAAGATGATGCCGATGTAGGCTGCGAGAAAAGGCAATATCCCGAAGTCTTCCACCAGGTAGGCACCGATCGCCCCGAGCAACGACATGAGCGAAAACGTGCGGATTCCGGCGAAGTCTTCCTCGCCCATTTTCTGCTGGACGAACTCGCGTTCTAGGCCAATGAGCGCACCGATTAACAACGCAACAGCGAAACGCCACCACGGTTCGAGGTTGATCAAGTTGCTCAAATTGCGTCTCCTCTTCCTCTCGCCAGTTCGTGGATCTTGCGTGATTCGGACCAGAGTATACTAAACAATCCTGATCGATGCCGTGTCGACATGAAATCGGAGGTGGGGTTCGGTCGTGTGCGTGCAAAATCGCCCGGTTTTTGTGATTCCACTGCAGATCGACGAGTCGTGACGCGGGCAATCTCAAACGACGTATGTGCGTGATTCCCCTTACATCTCGCCGCTTCAGCCGCGCACGGTCAACAGCAGCGCGAACCCGCCGAGCCCAAAGCACACACCCCCGAGCGTGTGTTCGCCGTTGATGTAGAAGATGCTGCCGGTCAAGAGAAGTGCGGCGAAGACAATGGACGCCACGACGCGGTTGGCGGCTTTCGCCAGGCGGCGGATTTGAGTCTCCACACCCGGTTCGAATTTGGCCGTGACCTTCACGTCGCCGCGCTCGATCTTGGATAAGGTGGCTTCCATCCTGGCTGGCAGGACGGTTAAGGCACGGATTTGCTCCATCACGGCCGGTATCAATTCGTTAATCCAATCCCCTGTTTCTTCCGTCAATAGTCCCTCCGCAAATGGACGCAAACTCTCGAAAAAATTGAAACCCGGATCGAGTCCCACACACATGCCCATCAAGATGCTGATGCAGCGTCCGAGAAACAACAAATCAGCCGGCACCTGGAAGGGCATTTCGTAAAGTACATCACGAAACTCACTTGCAATCTCGCGCATTTCCTGTGGATGCGTCTGGATGATCTCGCGCATGCTCTTGCCCCACATCCTGCTCAGCATGGCCTCCTCGATATCGCGGATACGGTCGATGTCTGCGCTTGGAAGCAGTACACCTAGACGTTGATAAGCTTGCATCATACGATCAACGTTGCCGGTCCCAATGGCGATGGCTGCGTCCCGCAATCCCGCTTTCGCTTCCGGCGTGATTCGGCCGACCATGCCGAAGTCGACAAATACCAGGCGCCAGTTTCCCGAACCGAGCGGTTCGACGAACAAATTTCCGGGATGGGGATCGGCGTGGAAGAAGTTTTCATCGAATATCTGATGGAAGTAGGTGTGCAGCAAGCGCTCGGCGACCTGATCCAATTCCACGCCGGCCGCTTCGATTGCCGCATAATCGGTGATCTTGATGAAGTAGACATCTTCCAGCACCAGGACTTCTCTCGTCGATTGTTGGGCATACACTTTCGGGATGCGGACGTTCGCGTCGTCGGCGAACATCTCGGCAAAGCGGCGCGCATTCTCGGCCTCGGCAATGTAATCAACCTCCTGCCACACCGTTTGGCTGAATTCGGCGAAGATGGCATCCAGATCCGCACGACGACTGATGGGGGGATAACGTTTGACCCAACGCACGACTGTCTGCAGTGAATCCATATCGATCTTGATCAAGTCGCGAATTCCGGGGCGCTGCACTTTTATGACGACTTCGTCTCCCGCCGGTAGACGTGCGCGGTGAACCTGACCCAGGGAAGCCGAGGCAAGGGGTTGGGCATCGACCCGTTGGAAGCATTCTTCCAGCGGACGGTCGAAGGACGATTCAATCTTGCCTCGCATGGCATCGAAGGATTCCGAGGGAACCTCGTCCTGCAGACCGGCGAGTTCATCCGTCACGGTTTTGGGGAGCACATCCAATCGGGTGGAGAGGAATTGCCCCACCTTGATCCACAAACCTCCCAGGCGGGTGGCAAGCATTCGGAAACGTCGAGCATGGCGTTGATAGCGGTGTTCCGCTGTGCGTCTCGCCATGCTGCGTAATCCCAGGTGACGCAGCAGGATATCCCAAAAGAATATGCTCAATATCATGCGGGCAAAGAAAAGCGTCACGCGCAAATAACGCATGCGAAGCGGGACTCTGTGAAGTACTGTTGTTTCGGATTCCATCAAATTGACCGCTGTTGCCTATTATCACACGGAAGGAGCGTTCAAACGGGCTGGCTCTTCATTTTACGCTGTGATCGATTAATGAAGACCTTCGTCAATTCAGCTACGATGGCCGGAACTACAAGAAGGGGGAGAATCGTCCGCCAATGCTCCCATTCGAGCGCCACCGTGTTGAAAGCTGTTTGCAAGAATGGCACGTAAACCACGACCAGCAGCATGAGCAATGACGAAAACACGGCGACGAACATCGACTTATTGCTGAAGAAGCCGATCCGCAGCAGTGGATACCTGTCTGATCGCGCCGTCAGCGCGCGCAGCAGTTCGGATGCCGAAAGGGTCACGAAAGCCATGGTATCGGCGAGCATCGAACCTTCGGATTGGATGTGGAGACCCAGCAGGTAAGCCAGCAGCGTCACTGTGGCGATCGCCACCGTTTGAATGGCGATGCGAATGCGCATCTCGCGGTTTATGATCGACTCGGTCGGGGGACGCGGTGGGCGCGTCATCGTGTCGGGGTCTCCTTTTTCCACCCCCAGGGCTAGAGCCGGAGCGCCGTCGGTGATGAGATTGAGCCAGAGAAGTTGGATGGGCGTTAATGGCGACGGCAGCCCGGCCAACACGGCGGTGAAAATGACGACGATCTCGGCCAGGTTGCAGGATAACAGGTAAAAAACGAACTTACGAATGTTGGCGTAAATGACGCGTCCCTGCTCGACGGCGGCCACGATGCTGGCGTAGTTGTCGTCGGTCAAGACCATATCGGCCGTCTCTTTGGCGACGTCCGTGCCGGTAATGCCCATCGCCACCCCGATATCCGCACGTTTCAAAGCCGGCGCGTCGTTAACCCCGTCACCGGTCATTGCGGCAATTTCGTCGTTGTCCTTGAGAGCATCCACAATGCGTACCTTGTGCTCCGGCGAGACGCGTGCGTACACGTCGACTTCCAGCACTTCGCGTTGGAGATCCGCATCGTCGAGTTGGTTCAGATCGGCTCCGGTTAAGACTCGATGACCGGGCTGCATCAGTTCGATCTCTTCCGCAATGGCGCGCGCCGTGTCGGGATAATCCCCGGTGATCATTATGGTGCGAATTCCAGCCTGGCGCGCTTTTTGAATGGCAGGACGTACTGCCATACGCGGCGGATCGATCATGCCCAACAGCCCCACGAAGGTAAAATCGCGCTCCACTTCTTCCGGTGTGACTTCGAGTGCCACATCCGGTTCCACCCGGTAGGCCACTGCTAAAACTCGCAGCGCTTGCTGCGCCATGGTTTCGTTTACCTGCAGGATGCGCGTCCGCACTTCGTCGGTCAACGGCACGGATTGATCGTCGATGTTTTGATATTGGGTACACAGATCGAGCACCACATCCGGAGCGCCTTTGATCGCCGCGACTTCCCATTCCTGCAGTTTATCATCGTAGAATGGGCTGGCGTCATCCGGCTGCGGTTCCTGGATGCGGTGAACCGTGGTCATGCGCTTGCGCGTCGAGTCGAAGGGGATCTCTTCGATGCGCGGGTATGCTCGTTCGAGTTTGTCGCGATCCGCGCCGGCTTTTGCGGCCGCGACGACCAGCGCCGCTTCCGTGGGATCGCCCACCACGCGCGGCTCTGCTTGCCCGTTTTCGTCTTCGGCGATCTCAACCTGCGCATCGTTGGCCAACGCTCCGACCCACAGTGCGGTCGTGGAGGCCGGGAAATCCTTGAGGGCAACCGTCTTGCCGCCGACGATGAAATCTCCCACAGGTTCGTACCCGCCGCCCGTAATTTCGAATTCCACGCCATCGACCCACAAGCGTGTTACCGTCATTTGATTCTGTGTCAGCGTTCCCGTCTTGTCGGAGCAGATGACCGTCGTGGAGCCCAGCGTTTCGACGGAAGAGAGTTTGCGAATCAAGGCATGTTTCGTGATCATCTCGCGCATGCCTAAGGCAAGCGTGATGGTAACCACGGCCGGGAGTCCCTCGGGAACGGCCGCAACCGCCAAACTGACCGCTACCAGGAACATGTCCAGCGGATCCACGCCTCGCATCCAGCCGACGACAAACACGATACCGCAGATGACCAGGGCCGCCCAACCAAGCACTTTGCCAAGTTGATCCAGCCGGCGCTGCAAAGGTGTCGGTTCTTCTTTAACCGCTTGCAGCATGGCGGCGATCATTCCGAGCTGGGTCTGCATGCCGGTGTTAACCACGATGCCGCGGCCGCGGCCGTAGGAAACCAGGGTTCCGCTGAACGCCGTGTTGCGGCGATCTCCCAGGGAAACATCCATGGTTAACACCACGCGCGCTTCTTTCTGAACCGGGACGGATTCGCCAGTGAGGGCGGCCTCTTCGATCTTTAAATTAGCAGTCTCAACCAGGCGCAGGTCTGCGGGCACGTAATTCCCGCTGTCCAACAGGACGACGTCGCCCGGCACCAACTCGCGAGCGGATACGGTCTGGTGGTGACCGTCCCGAATCACGTGCGCTTCAGGCGCCGCCAAACGCCGTAGCGCAGCAAGCGCTTCCTCCGCCCGACGTTCCTGAACGACGCCGAGTAAGGCGTTGAGAATAACGATGATCAGGATGGCCGCCGCTTCGATGTAATCGCCAAGCAGCGCGGATATGATGACCGCGACGAGCAGGATGATGACGATGAAATTGTTGAATTGTTCCAGGAGCATTTGCCACAACGTCGTCCCGGGTTGTTCGCTGAGTTCGTTGGGACCGCACTCATCGAGACGCCGCTTCGCTTCTTCCGAGGTCAACCCGCTTTTCGGGGAAGTATCCAATGCGCGGACGACCTCGTCAGCTTCCAAGGCGTGCCAGACTTTCTCCCCATTGGTGTGCTGGCCGGGACTGTCGGGTAATACTGGTGATTCCTCGCTCACGGGTTCGAGCAACTCCTTACGTGAAAGTCTGGGGCGCTTGCCCCAGCACGTGGATTATAGCATGTGGATTTTCGTTCCAATCTGACAATTCTATCCCAACAGACGGACACGGATGCATTGCGGGGAGAAACTCCGGTACGTGAACCGATGGGGGAATAATTTCGGCCAGCGACCTGACGGACGGGTGTAGGGTTAAGTATCAGGAGACCAGCTCCGCTTGCGGTACCGATCTCCAATTTCTGCTCGATCCAGTTCGATACTCGTCCTGAATGGCGTTTCTTAATTTACGTCAGAGATGCCGTCCTCAGGATTCAGTTCCTGGACCTTGCCGCTGGTCATGAAGATGACGTGCTCGGCCAAATTCGTAGCTCGATCGGCAAAGCGTTCGAGGTTGTGTCCGATGAACATTAAATAAAGACAGTCGGTCGTCCTCTCGGGGTGATGGGTTATCCGTTCGACCAGATCGGAATAAAGTGCGTGATAAAGCTCATCGATTTGCGTATCGATTGAGGCGACTTCGTAGGCCAATTCATCGTCCGCTTTCTGGTAGGCCTTGATGGCACGTTTGAGCATGCTGAGCACGAGTTCCGCCATCTCTTCCAGGCTGGGGGGTAAATCGCCCGCGCATTTCTCCTCCATGCGCAGAAACACTTTGGCGATGCCGGCGGCATAGTCACCCATGCGCTCCATGTCGTCTGCAAGATTCATCCCCGCAACGATGGCGCGCAGATCGCCGGCGGCAGGTTGCTGGGTGGCGATCATGTGGAGACATGCATTCTCAATTTCGTAACGCATTTTATTTACAACCAAATCCCCCTCGATGATTTTCTCACCAAGTTCTACGTTTTCCTCGCGTAAAGCCGTCAGGGAACCCGTTACGGCCGATTTCAATAATTCAGCCATTCGTAATACATTCTCGCGTAAATCCTTCAAATCACGATCGAAAATCGCTCTCGAGGATGGGTTTGTGTCTTTCGATGTCATGTGCGACATTTCTCCCTGTTCAAGGCACATTCTCGGCGTACGTTGTGTCCAATCGAATGCCGGTACGGCTGTAAGGCGCTTCCTGCGCCGATCACAAATCACAGCAAATTTACATACCATTATACAAGTGATGCAGCGGATCGCGTAAGTTGGATGGTGTTATTCTGGCCACAAATCACGGGAAGAGTTTCCTTGTGAGAAAAATATCGCCAACGATGACGCGATCTATCTCGTATGTTTAGCCTTCGGCAACCTGCGGACGGCGGTCCGCCCCGACGGAGTGTAATGCCTGAAGACCCGCCTGATGTAGAAGTCCGTTGGAGACCAGCACACCGATGTTCTCTTTCAAGCGCCGACCCTGGCCGAAGTCGAGCGGTTCGCCGCACAGATCGCTGACTTTCCCGCCCGCCTCCTCGATGATCAGTGAGCCTGCGGCTTGGTCCCAAATGTATTCCGTGTACTGCGGCATTTTCGGTGAAAGCAGACGAAAGAGCAGTTCCCCGCCGCCCGCCGCGAGGACGGCGTACTTTGCCTGGCTGTCCAAACGTACCGGAGCTTTCTGCACGCCCAATTCTTCTGCCAATTCGTTCATCTTATCCTGGTCTGTGTGACTCGATTCATAGGAACGTAAAATCCGCGCTTGGGTAGGATCGTCGATCCGGGACACCTGCAAACGCTTGAACGATCCGCCTTCGATGCTGCGTGCATATGCGCCATGGCCTCGTACGGCAATCGCCACACTCCCCAATCCGCCGACATCTGGGGCAAGATCGGCGTCCAGGTTGGGACAACCCAGGGCGCCTACCGTTACTTGCCCATCAACGATCAGCGCTAGTGCCACGACGTACTGGTCGCCGCGCAGGAAGCCTTTTGTGCCGTCGATCGGATCGAGGGTCCAGAAGCGTTTCGCAGGTTCTTGTGCGCCGAAATCGATCCAGGAACAGACGAGGTCATCCGTCGCTTCGGGTCGCACGGATGTCACAAAAGTGGTCGCCGCAGATAGTGTCTCTTCAGCATCGGGTTCACGCAGCGCGGCACTGTTTTCCTCACCCACGAGCGTCTCCTGATCGAACGTCTCCTGAAACATGCGGGCGACGACGGCCTGCGAGGCGAAGTCGGCCACGGTAACCGGCGAGTGATCCGCTTTGGAGAGTGCGTCCGTCACCATTTCTGCATGGACCCGGCGGCAGAGGCGTGCGGCGGTCTCTACGGCGCTGACCGCAAATTCGGCTTCCGCTTCGTATGCGTTGAACATTCATTCTCCTTAATCTGGATGACCGCAGACATCGTCCGGTACTGTGATCCGGATCAGCATCGCTACATTGTACTCGATCTTCCGAAGGCCGAACGGCGGGCCATATCCGCGCGGTACAATTTTCCCTCGAGGGAGGCGTGAATCATGCGCAGTTTCTTGATCGTGCTGGTATTTTTGTTATTGGTAGGATGTTCCGCCTCAACTTCATCCCCAACCGCGACCGAGTCAATCCCTACGCAGATTCCCCCGACGACGGAATCCGTTCCGACGGAAACGCGAGCCGCAACGGCAACGGAATCGATGCAATCCGTGCACACCTTGCCGGACGCGTCGGGCTATCGTTGGACGAAAGTCGTCGACGGATTCATTCGACCGCTTGACCTGCAGAATGCGGGAGACGGGCGGATTTTCATCGTCGAGCAGCGCGGCGTGATTTGGATCGTGAAGGATGGTGTCCTTTTCGGTGAGCCATTTCTCGATATCCAGAGCCGGGTGAGCAGGGACGCCAACGAGCGGGGATTGTTGGGGCTGGCCTTCGCGCCCGACTTCCAGGCAACTGGAGAATTCTACGTCAACTATACCGATAACGCCGGGAATACCGTAATCGCTGGTTTTTCCGTTTCCACCGACCCTAACCTCGCAGACCTGAACAGCGAGCGTTTGATCCTCGGCATTGAGCAGCCTTTCAAAAATCACAACGGCGGTGGAATTGTCTTTGGACCGGACGGCTACCTGTACATCGGGACGGGTGACGGCGGCTCGGGAGGCGATCCGCAGAGGAACGCGCAGAATCTCGACTCCCTGCTCGGCAAGATGCTGCGCATCGACGTGCTCGGAGCCAGCCCCTACGCCATTCCTCCGGACAACCCTTTCTTGGACAACGGGAGACCCGAGATCTGGGCGTATGGTCTGCGCAACCCCTGGCGCTTTGCCTTCGACCGAGCGAGCGGAGATCTATACATTGCCGACGTGGGCCAGGGAACCTACGAGGAAGTGGACTTCTGGCCGGCGGGTGGTCCGAGCGGCGTCAACTATGGCTGGAACATTCGCGAGGGAATGCATCCCTTCGAGGGGCAGACGGGAGAGGACCTCACGGATCCCGTTGCGGAATACGATCACACATTGGGTTGTTCGGTTACCGGCGGCGTGGTCGTGCACGATCCCACGCTCCCGGAATGGAACGGCGTCTACCTGTATGGCGACTATTGCACGGGATTGATCTGGGGTTTGCTGCACACCGCAGACGGGAATTGGGTGAACGACATCCTGTTCCGGGACACGGGTTTTGTGATCAGCGCCTTCGGAGAAGATGCGGACGGGGGCGTCTACCTCGTCGATCACAACGGCGTCGTCTATCGTCTGGAGCGCGCATACTGAAAATAATGGGGGAACTTATTTGAGCAGCAAGTAGACTCCAACGCCCAGTAAGCCCAAACCCAGGGCCGTCGTGAGCGTCAACCCGGCTACCAGAATCCATGGCGCGATGCGGGCGCGCAGGGATTGGATTTCCGGCGCAGCGAGCTGTCGTTTGGCCGTCTCTTTCAAATCCTCAACCAGGTCCCACTGCGAACGACTCAGGAAAAGCACGGCAAGTATCACCGTGGCCAACAGGATGGCCGGGGCAAACGCCAGTGCGAGCCGCAGGAATTCTTCGTAGGGCAGCCGCTCGACAACTCGCGCGACATCCGCGGGCGAGAAAATCAGCAGCATTAATGCGCCCAACGTGAGCAAGAAGGCAGGCACAGCCAGGACGAGAACGGCACGTACGATGATGCGCACGATTCGCTCCTGTGCATTTTCCAACCACTTGCGCTCTTCTCGCCCGAAGGTAAACAGCAAAGCCACCAAGGTAAGCGCGAAGAGCACGATTGGCGCTGCGCCGACGAGCGGCCGTAAGAAGCGATCTCCCGGCAGGGGTTCGATCAAGCGATCGAACCGTCCCGGCGAAACGAAGGAAAGCGCCCAAAGACCCACCGAAAACAACAGCGCGGGCACGAGTAACGCCATGGCGCTTCGGGCGATCCGCTGCCCGCTGAGCGCGAGGCGCACCCGGCTCGTCGCGGCGCGCGGACGAGAAGGAACGGTTTCGCCTCGCGCGGCTTCTTGCGCCCCTCCGGGTTTCTCGACGGCGTAGAGCGCAGCCAGGACGACGATGGCGAACAACGTCGCCGGTGCGAAGACCAGCGCCGTGCGGATGAACGTTTCTCCGGGCAGGCGGTCGATCAAATTGCCGAAACGCGTTGGCGCCAGGTAGAAGAGCGCCAATGCGGCGATGGAGACGATCAACATCGGCACGCTGGGAACGAGCACCAAAGTGGCGACCAGCCGCGGGGTGCGGCCGGCGTCATTTGCGCCGTCGGGCGATCTGCGCGAATCGGTTTGATCTTGTCTGCCGGACATGCTCTCCCTCAATCGGCGCCCTGCAGCAGGTTCAAGGCGAGAAGCGGAATTCGACGTTCCGTGCAGGCTAGTGTAACAGGGATTGCCATCTCGGTCTACATGACGTAGGCGAATCGCACGCCAAGCGTCAAGCCGGCGCATGAATGCGAGCCCGACCGTCGCATGCGCCCCTCGCTTCCCCCAAAGGAACCATTTGACGATAGAACATTTGTTCTATATAATCAAGATACCAGTGTGCTTTGCGGAACTTCACGGCCCATCGGCCTGGTAGCGGGAGGTATTTCGTGTGGTTTCATCGTTGGTTGCGGCCGGAACGAATTCGCAGTTTCCTTGAACGTCAGCGTGCTCCCTCAGTGCGGCGCGAGCGATACAGAATCGCCGAGCGACCGGCAGTTTGGGACGTAGAGGGCAAGCATGCAGCAGCGGCATCCGGTCCTCAAAAAGACGCCGGGAAAAGCGACCAGCCGGTATCGCGGCAGGCCTCGAGCAACGGGCATCTGATTTTCGAGACGGACAGCGAACTCTCCACCCAATTGTGGTTGGCGGCGCGCTTGCAGGACGTCACCCCGGAGACGTTGGTGGGCGAACTGCTTGTGCGCGGCCTCGAGCAGGAAGCGTTCCGCGCCCAGGCGGAAGCCGCGCTGGGCGCACTCACACCGCGCGAGCAGGAAATCGCCTGGCTCACGGCGCAAGGCCACACCAATCGACAAATCGCCGAGAACCTGGTGATCTCGCCCGAAACTGTCAAGACGCACGTGCGTCACGTCCTGGAGAAGTTCAGCGTGAACAGCAAGGCCGATCTGCGTTTGCTCTTCGTCGATCTGGGCGTGCGCTGGTGGGAGCGATGAACGCGATCCGTCGTCCATGCGGTACAAGTCGCAAGATTTCAGGACGAGAACGCAGGGCGCGCAGCTGAAGCAAATGCGCACACGCCTCACGGTTATAATACAAGACTGTGACACGAAGGAGTGTGCGTATGCGCGAAGGCAAGTTGATCGAGGCGACTCCCGAATTGCGCACGCGAGCGTCCCTGGCGGACGACCTGCGCCGCTTTGGCCTCCAGGCAGGCACGACCGTTTTGGTGCACAGTTCGCTGCGTGCGCTGGGTTGGGTCTGTGGGGGTCCGGTGGCGGTGGTCCAGGCGCTGATGGATGCGATCATGCCCGACGGCACGTTGGTGATGCCCACGCACTCCGGCGACCTCAGCGATCCCGCGCTGTGGAAAAACCCGCCCGTCCCCGAAAGCTGGTGGCCGACGATTCGCCAGACCATGCCGGCATACGATCCGCGCACGACACCCACGCGCGGGATGGGGCGCATCGTCGAAGTTTTTCGCACGTGGCCCGGCGTACGGCGCAGCGCCCACCCGGCGACGTCGTTCGCCGCCTGGGGCTCACAAGCCGCCTTCGTGACGGAAAACCATCTCCTGGATTACGATATGGGGGAGACTTCCCCGCTTGCGCGCGTTTACGATCTCGACGGCTGGGTGCTGCTCCTGGGTGTGGGTTACGACAGCAATACCTCGTTTCACCTCGCTGAATACCGTTTGCCCAACCCCAAGCCCTCACGGCAGGGTGCGCCGATCGTCGAGAACGGCCGGCGCGTCTGGAAGGAATTCGACGACATCGAAATCAATGATGATCCGTTCGGGCAGATCGGTGCGGATTTCGAGGCGGCCGGCAGCGTGCTCGAGGGCAAAGTGGGCTCGGCGGTTTCCCGGCTCTTTTCGCAGCGCAAGGCCGTCGACTTCGCCCTGCAGTGGTTGCGTGGACGCGCCTGAATCGACCGCGCGCACATCGGTTGCGGTCGAATGGGATCGGCGTAGAATACAGGAAACCAAAGCTCCGCTTTGGGGTTTTTACTACCGAGACAAGAAGCCCGGATCTCTTACAGCCTAAAACCCACGGAGGAAAACATGCTTTCGGATCGGATTATCGGTGCTTTCACATTTCGGCAAGGTGTCTATGCAGAGGTTGAAAACGATACCACTTTCACCAACACAGCCTGGATCATCGTAGCCGTTATCGCATTTCTCAATCAACTCGGAACCAGAGCGCACGGCGGCGGTCTATTCAAATGGATCATGGCGACGATCATTGGAGCCATCTTCGCGGTGTTGGCATTTGCACTTTTCGCCTACATTATTAATTGGGTTGGGCGCACGGTTTTCTATGCGGAAGTCACGTTCGAGGAACTCGTTCGTACGCTAGGCCTGGCCTACGTGTGGAACGTCGTGGGTGTTTTAGGAGCACTCGTCGCATTTTCGGACGCGCTGCGCTGTATTTCTGCACCGGCGCTCGTGATTGCTTGGCTTCTGGGACTGGCCGCCTCGTTGATCGCCGCCAAAGAAGCTTTGGATTTGGAATGGGTTCAAACGATCGTTACGGTTGTAATTGGTTTTGTTGCCATGCTCATCGTCATGGCAATTGCCGGGGCTGTGCTCAGCATCTTCGGTCTTGGCGCAGCTGCGCTAGCGAGTGCATTGTAGGTCTATATCTGGCTCGTGATTCCTGTGCGATCGTAAAACCTCGTAAAGAGCGTGTTAAAAAGAAGCAGCGGGTCGTGAAATTCATCAGCCCGCTGCTTTTATTCACATGTGTTAATTCTAGAGATCGCGGATGTAAACCCGGTGATTCTTATAGGGAATCCCACCGACATTCTCCAAGTCGCTACGCATCTGCACTGCGGACTCGGCCACCTGGGTCAGGTCCGCATGCTGGTAGCCAAACTCGTGAATGGTCTTCTCGATTTCGGCGTAGAGCAGGGCATTGCCGCCGCGTCCGTGATATTCTGGTAAGACGCCGGCGCCGTTCAGGGCGATCCACTTGGTGCGCTTCATTTCGATGAGCAGATCAAAAATGCCAAAGGGCAGCAGACGTCCCTTGCTGCGCTGGATGGCCGCCGACACGTCCGCAAAGCCGAAGAGAAATCCGACGACGCGTTCGCCGTGTACGATGATCTTGATCAGGCGCGGGTCGGCGATGGTCAGGATCTCGTTCAACACGTAATCGATCTCGTTGTCGCTCAGCGGATAGTACTCCCAATTGTTGACAAACGTGTCGTTGTACGTTTTCCCGATCCGCGGCGCCCACTGGCGCAGTTCGCGCTTGTTGCGGAACCGCTTAACGGCCAACCCGCTGCGCTTGGCCGCACGTTCGGCGATGCGGTGCACGCGCTCCGGCAATCCGAATTTATCGGCTCCTAGATAGCAAGAGACGAAATCGACTTCTTTGCGGAAGCTGAGCTCGTCCATAAATTTCGGGTAATAGGGTGGGTTGTAGTTCATCATCGTCATCGCCGGACGGTGTTCGAATCCTTCCACCAGAATGCCGTAGCCGTCGAGCGGGCCGAACCCCTTTGGGCCGACAAGTTGATTGAGCCCTCTTTCCCGCGCCCAGGTTGCGGCGCGTTCGAACAGGGCGCGTGCGATCTCAAGATCTCCCTGGCATTCGAAGTAGTAGAACTGCGCTTGTTTCTTGTCGTGGTAGCGGTTGTAGGGCTTGTTTTCCAACAGCGTGATCCGGCCCACAATTTCATCGCCCGTCCTGGCGATGAAAAACTCGGCGTCCGAGTGTTCGTAGAACGGGTGCTTGTCGCTGTTCATGCGCGTGGCGACGTCGATGCGGATCGGCGGCACCCACAGTGGATGCCCGGCATACAGTCGGAAAGGAAAGTCGATGAAATCCCGCACCTGCCGCTTGTCGCGGGTATCCACTTGTTCGATGCCAATCATGGCGACCTCCCGAATAAGATATCTCCAATGGATTGTAGCATCGCAGAAAAGCAACTACAATCAGACAGCGTTTAAAATTTCGAGGCCCTACATGCAATTTCCGTTTACCCGCTGGGTTTTCAACATCGCCTTCCGGTTGCTAACGCAACGTACGTTCGTCGGAATCGAAAATCTGCCCAGCTTCCCGCCGTACATCGTCGTGGCCAATCATCTCAGTTACTTCGACGCCCCCTTGCTCCTCACGGCTCTCGAAGTGCCGCGAATCACCGGCTGGGCTGCGGAGAAATACGAGCATCACCCACTCTTCGGACCCTTCGTGAGCCTGCACGGCGGTGTTTTCATCCAACGCGGCAAAGTGGATCGTCAGGCGCTCTCCGCCGCCGTGGACCGGCTGCAAAATGGCTACGTGTTCGGGATCGCCCCGGAAGGGACGCGCAGCAAAACGGGCGCCTTGGCGCGCGGCAAGACTGGCGCTGCCTATCTGGCGCACGAAGCGAACGTCCCCATCGTCCCTATGGCCGTCGTGGGCACCGACAAAGCGCTACGCACCTTGCTGCGTTTGCGTCGCCCACATGTCGGTGTGCGCATCGGAAAACCTTTCCGTTTACCTCCGCTGAACGAGGCGACGCGCGCCGCCGACCTGCGCCGCAACACCGATGAAATCATGTGCCGCATCGCCGCCCTGCTGCCCCCCTCCTATCGCGGCGTGTATGCCGATCACCCCCGCCTCAAAGAACTTCTCGACGAAGCTGCTCCACAAACGCAGGAAGCCGGATAGGCGCTTTCGCCTCCCGAAGCACGCAATCCCATTGAAATCCGTCCCTCCCCCTTGTGGGTGATTCAATATCCCCCGCCCGGTTCCACCCCCGGCGGGATGGGTTTTTTCCTGATCCTCGGATATGATATAGAACAAATGTTCTATTACAGGCGATGCGCTTCATCCCTGAAGCCGAGAGGTTAGGTATGTATTCCCAAAGCGATCCGTCCACATCCGTGCGACTGCCCTTACCGGCCAGCGATCCAGCGCTGCTCGAGGCGTTGATGCAGCCGCGCGTCGCCCTATTCTGGGGCGCGCACACGCCCACGCGAGCGCTTCTGGCCATGCTGACTGCTTTGGCCGCGCGAGGCCAAGCCCTGCGTGTTTTCGACGGCGGCAACCGCTTCGATGGCTACTTCGTCGCCCGCCTGGCGCGGCGCATGTGCAAGCATCCCTACGCTGCGCTGGAGCGCATCCGTCTCTCGCGCGCCTTCACCTGCTTCCAACTGGCCGAGCGCATCGAAAAAACGCCGACCGGGCCGGAGCCGATCTTCGTCCTCGATCTGCTCACCACGTTCTACGACGAGAACGTGCCGCTGCGGGACAGCGAACGCCTGCTGGAGATCACCATTTCCCACCTGAAGCGGTTGGCGACGGTCAGCCCGGTGATCGTTGGGGCGCGCGAGCCGCGCGAGCTGGCGAAAGCGCGTTGGGCTTTTCTGGATCAACTGCAGATCGCCGCCGACATCGCCTGGCTGCTGCGAGCGCCGGAAGCGGCGCTCGACCAGCAGCCGAGGTTGTTCTGATGGGATGGGGGACCGGGCAAAGTAGGCGCAGCCCGGTCTCTCGTCCCAATTCATTGTGAGGTAAATCATGGGTCGAACCCTTCCTTCCATTACACAGGCGTTCCTCCACGAACAGCAATCGCTGTCCCGTTTCCGCCGCGCGCTGCGCATTGAGGATCAGCACGCGCTCGACGATCTGCTCGCCGCTTCGCGCCATCATCTGGCCGCAGCGGCCTACGCCTCCCATTTGCTGCCCTTCGAGGTGATGCTTTTGGCCATGCTGGTCGAGGAGCACAAACAGGTGCTGCAGCTCGAAGGCCGCCTCGAGTATCTCGAGAATCTCGTCGAGACGCTGCAGGCCGGTGCGCAGCGGAAGTTGGGCGCGGCCGACGGGGAGGGTTGATGGTACCCGCTTTCGGCTGGATCTTTGATATTTATCCCGCTGCGGACGGCATGGCCGTGTGGCTGCTCGACGAAGATGGCCGCGCTCACCTGCTGCGCGACACGTTCACGCCCTGCTTCTACGTTCGCGGACCGCGGCAGGAGCTGCGCGCCGTCTGCCGCATGTTGCGCGCGCAGCGCGCGCCGGTGACCCTGCGGCGCACAGAGCGCCTGGATCTGTTCCTCGATCGAGCCGTGGAAGTGCTCGAGATCGGTGTGCGTATCCCCGGACTATTGCGGCGTCTGTTTCATCAAACGGCCGAGTTTCGTCCCGATCTGACCTATTACGACGCCGATATCTCGCTGCCGCAGCGGTATGCTTTGGCGCGCGACGTTTTCCCGCTGGCGTACTGCGCCGTCGAACAGAAGGGGGAACGGATCCGGAACATCGAGGCGTTGGACAGTCCCTGGCAGATCGATTACCGTCTGCCGCCGCTGCGGGTGATGACGCTGCGGCTCGCCGACCAGAGCCGCGATCCAGGGCGCGGCCATCGCGGCGATTTGCTGGTGGAGATCGCCGGGGAGACGTTCCGCTTCCCGCGCAGCAAAGGCCGCCATCTGTTGCTGGGCATGCGCCATCTACTCGAACGCTTCGATCCCGACGCACTGGTCAGCACCTACGGCGACAACTACATCCTGCCGCGCTTGCTCGAGCTCTCCAGGCACTACGGCATTCCCCTGCCGCTCAACCGCGACCGCACGAAAACGGTGCAGCGCAAATCAGCCTCTTCCTATTTTTCGTACGGCCGGGTGGTCTTCCGCAACGAGCAGCACACGCTTTTCGGCCGCTGGCACCTCGATCGCCAGAATGCCTTCCTCTCCAATGACTACGGCATGGACGGTATTCTCGAAATCTCGCGCCTGACCAACCTACCCGTGCAAACCACGGCGCGCGTCTCCACCGGTACCGGCATCAGCGCCATGCAGGTCAACACCGCCCTGCGGCGCGGCGTGATGGTGCCCTGGCAGAAACGCCAGCCCGAAACGTTCAAGAGCGGCAACGACCTGCGCCTGGCCGACAAAGGCGGCCTGGTCTACACGCCCATCCTCGGCCTGCACGAACACGTCGCCGAACTCGATTTCACCGCCATGTATCCCAGCATCATGGTGCATTTCAACATCTCGCCCGAGACCGTCGGGGCGACGTGCTGCCCCGGAGAAACGATCCCCGAGTTGGGCACTCGCGTGTGCCGCCACCGGCAGGGACTGGTGCCGGAAACGCTGGCGCCGCTGCTCGAAAAGCGCAAACGCTACAAGACGCTCATCCGTCAATTGCCCGGTGATGACCCACGGGTCGAGGCCTACCGCCGGCGCTACTCGGCGCACAAATGGCTCCTGGTGACCTGTTTCGGGTATCTGGGCTACAAGAACGCCCGCTTCGGGCGCATCGAGGCGCACGAGGCGGTCAACGCCTACGGCCGCGAGGTGCTGCTGCGCACCAAGGAGCTGGTCGAGGCGCGCGGCTTTCGCGTACTGCACCTGTACGTCGACGGTCTCTGGATCCACAAACCCGGTGCGCAGCAGCGCCCGGATTACGAAACGCTGCTCGAAGAGATTAACGCCAAGACCGGTCTGCAGATCGGCCTGGAGGGTGTCTACCGCTGGTTGGCGTTTCTGCCCTCGCGCACCGAGCCGCGCGTGACGGTAGCCAATCGTTACTTCGGCGCCTACGAGGACGGCACGCTGAAGATACGCGGCATCGAAGCCCGCCGCCGCGACACGCCGCCTTACATCAAGCAGACCCAGCTCGGGATGCTCGATATCCTGGCGCAGGGGAAAGACGCCAGCGGTTTCCGCGCCGCCATGCCCGCTGCGGTGGCCTATGCCGCCCAGCGCCTGCGTCGGCTGCGCGCCGGCGGCGTGCCGGTGAACGAACTGGTCGTCACCCACCGTCTCTCGCGCCGGCCGGAGGAATACGTCGTACGCACGGTTGCCGCCCGCGTCGCTGTAGAGTTGGCCAACCGGGGTGTGGAACTCAGCCCCGGCGAGCGGCTGCGCTTCTTGCTTGTCCCCGGCCCGGAAAAAGCGCGCGCCTGGGAACACATCGAGGGCGAGATTCCCTACGATCGGGAAGCGTACGGTGAGCTCATGCTGCGCGCCGTCGAGAGCGTCTTCGCCACCGTCGGAGTCGACCGGGCCACGTTGGAAACCTGGCTGTTGGCCAACGCCGGCTACTGGGGTCCGCCGGGGGTTTTGCCGCCGCCCGGCGCGGACATCCGCATGCCGCTGTTGGCGCAAAGCAATTTCATCTGGGTCGGGAAACGTAGTGCAAGAGTTCAGGAGCAGGACACAGAAATTCAATCCCGTCTTCCGATGCTAAGTGTAAGTCGTGAGCGATTGCTGCTGCGGCCAGTGGGGACTTCGCCATGAAACGCTCGAATGTGTTCGTCGTCATCAGCGGTTTGGTCAGCCTGACGGTCAACGTGTTGGCCATCGTCAGCTATTTCAGCGAGGGAGGCGCCTTCGCCGATTGGCACGTCGACCCCGGTTTGTGGGTGGCGATCACCTTCGTGCTCATGACCTACAGCCTGATGGCATGGTCGGTACTGATCTGGCACTGGACGCACAGACGTGCACGGAGCAGCAGGCGAAAACTGCATCGGTCGGCGACCTTCTTGCTAACCGCATTGGCGGCGTTTCCGCTGCTGACCGTGTGGTTGTCCGTGTTGTTTTCGCTGGTTATCTTTGTGGAGGCCACAGCGCCGCAGCGCTGGCTGCTGGCCATGGGCTGCGCCTGGGGAGTGACGCCGTTCGTCAGCCTGGGATTGATCAGCGTGGGAGAAGTATTGGGGCCGTTGATCAGCCGCAACGAGGAATGAGGAGCACGTTTCGTGAAATTAAGATTCGTGGAGAGGATTGCTTGGTTACTCACAGTGGACGCGGCCAGTGCACTGTCGGCCTGTTGGATGACAGCGGTGACAAGCGTCGAAGTTCTGGATTTGACCACCCTTCGGCTTTAAATACTTCGTCAATCTTTCATGTTCCAGGAATAGTCTGTCGGGATTGTGTCTGTGGCATCCGTAGCAGGTGTAGGTGGCGAGCGTGTTGGGATGGCAAGTCTTGCAGGAAGGGCTTCCGCCGCCATGACTGAGGGGAAAGTCATTGTGGGGGCGCCAGTGGGTCGCCGGTATCCAGGCGTCTGCGTTGTGGCAATTACCGCATTTGGTCCCGAAATATCCGGCATGGAAGTCCGGATCGACGTGGCATTCCGCACATGCGGGTGAAATGCCGGCGAATTCGACTTCTACATGGCAGCTCTCGCAGGTGATGCCCGCGTGGCCGCCAGCGAGGGGCAGGGCGGTGTCGGCGTGGTCGAAAATCGTCTCACTCCAGGCCGTCTCCTGATGGCAAATTTCGCATTGAATCCCGTTTAGTCTTTCGTGCGCGTCCTCCGCAGCGTGACAGGTATAACACGCCTTGTCCAACCCGACCCACTGTTTATCGATGTGGCAGGAGGAACACTGCACGCTTATGTGTGCACCGGCGAGGGGATACTCTGTCAGGTCGTGGTCGACGGAAACGGTTTGCCAATCTAGCGGAGAATGACATCGCTCGCAGATTTCTCCCATTTGGCCCGCATGTTCGTCCATCTCGGCATGACATTCGATGCATTCATGTGGGGTCGCCTGCAGATCGTCCATGTTGGAGGCGATCGTATGACACGCCTCGCAGGGCACATTCAGGTGAGCGTCTTGGAGGGGGAAAAGGGCCTGTTGATGATCGAAGCCGGCGCCGATGCGGAAGGAACCGTCGTGACAACCTAAACAATCCCAATGGAAGATTTCGATGTGCTTCTGTGTACCGTTGGGGTCATTTTGTTCGTGGCACTCTCGACAGGAATTAACGTCGAACTCATGCACGCTTTGTGGGTGGCAGGATTGACACTCAGGTTGGCTTGCGGGCGGTAGCTCCCGATGCGCAGTGAGGAAGAATCCCACATTCTGGTGCGGAAAAACTACGACTTCAAAATCTGTGAGTCGTGCTGTGGCGCCCTGGTGTTCAATGTGGCATTCCTGACAAGCATGCAACGTATCGAAAAAACCGTGCATGCTTGACTCAATCTTGCGTTCTTCTGCAACCTCGGTGTGACATGCGAGGCATCGGTCTTGCATCTGTTCCTCACTCCAGAGCGGAACGTGGCAGGCAGCACATTCGTCTTCAAGTTCAGCGTGACTGAGCACCTCACCTTTTGGAAACGGACCTTTCTGGTTGTTCAGATCACCAGGGCTGAACATCGCGCCTCCGGAAATCATGGAAGTACCCAGGATAGCGGCGATCGTTAGGATAGCCGACAGTACGCCGCCTTTCGTTAGAAGACTGCGAAGTCTAATCTTCACGATTGTAGGCCTCATCCATCATCATCGAATCGGGATAACGTAGTACAGCGCCGCTCCGATATGCACGAGTGCTGCGACGAAAAGTGAAATCCCGAGTGGTATGTGAACGCTTCGCCATAGAGAAAGCAATCGCGGTGCGATTTCGTAGGAACGTATCTGAATAAGAAGTTCATTTCTGCGTTTGCGTAAGGGTTCAACCTGGAGCATCTTCTCGCGTGTTGTTGAATCGACGTTTTGCAGCCTTCTTCTCCACGCTGCATTGGTGCGCCAACGTAGAAACACTCTATTCAAGACAGTGCCGATTCCGCCCGAGATTCCATCCAGAGGCTGGAAAATGAAGGATGCTTCTACGGGAAGTTGCTTCTGAAGCTCTTTTTCTGCATTGATGCGTTCCAGCTCTAGGTCTTCACGGGCCACAAGGGTGCCTTCCGATGTACGAGGTACGGCCATGTAGATGTAGCGCCCTACAAATCCACTGAAGACCACAATACCCATTCCCAATGCCACAATACCAGCGAGGCCGTGAAATTCAAATGAGGTATGGAGAAAAACCATGAATGGTCCTACGATGCCGGTGAATATATGGAACTGCAGCCAGGTCTGTAATCTCCCCCAGCGTAAACGCGGCGAACGTTTTCGAATCGAATACAGAGTCTCCGTTGCCAGTATGAGAAGAAATCCTAGAATGCCGAGAACATGACCAGCCGAGTCGCCAGGGACGGGACGTTCTGGATACGTAACTACTCCAAGATAAAGGGCCGTTATCAAAAGGATGACGATGAATGCCAAGACGATTTCACGATGCAGTTTCACACGCGTTTCCCTTTAGTTGGAAGCACATTATGAGTTTTGGATGATGGGATTTGCCTGCATCTTCAGTAGAACTGTTGTCAATGGATGCTGCAATCAAATTTTTCAGGATGACATCGTTTAAGCTGCCCAACATTGCCGGATCCCCCCGGTCGATGCGCCAAGCGTTCGAAGCTGGATGATTTTCTGTGGAAGCCGTAAATCATTATGCCATAGTTTTGGTAGGAAAGCATACCAAGTGGGATACTTGTGTTTGTACCAGACAACCCATTCATCAGCCATGAGAATATTTGGGATTTTGGCTTTTTAACTAGTATCGAAAAGCAGCCAACCGAGTCAATCGTCTCCCGCTTCCCGGCCGCCGGGATGGCAGCGCAGGCAGTTGGAAATATTGCTGATCCCTTCTTCTCGATGCTGCGAGATCACGCGGTCTCGATTGTGCTCGTGACACCCATAACACGTGTACGCACTCAAGCTGTTGGGATGGCATGTACTGCAGGCAGCTCCTCCACCGTGCCCCAACGGGAAGGAATGCGAGAGTTTGAAAGAGGCCGGGCGCCAGGCGGAAGTGGAGTGGCAGGCGGCACAATCGGAGCTGAACAGACCGGCATGATAGGCGGGATCGATATGACATGCAGCACAGGCCGTCGGCAGCGGTGTGAATTCGGCATCCAGATGGCAGCTCTCGCAGGAGAGAGTTGCATGTGCGCCGGTCAGCGGGAAGGCGGAGAGGTTATGATCGAAGGTCACATCGCTCCAGGCCGTTTCTTGATGACAGGCCTCGCACCGGGTGCCGAATCGGCCATCGTGCTCGTCCTGTTCGGCGTGGCAGCCGTAACATGTCGTTTCCAGGCCCGTCCACTGATTCGCGACGTGGCACGTCTGACAGGTTAACTCCGCGTGTGCGCCGAGTAATGAGAATCCTGTTAGCGCATGGTCGATCGTGGCCGTGTTCCAATCCGATGGCGTGTGACATTGCGCACAGTTCGAACCCAAACGCCCATCATGGATGTCCGCTTCGAGGTGGCAAGCGACACATTCGTGTGGTACGGCTTGCAGATCGCTGACGCTTGTCGCATTTTCGTGGCAATCTATACAAGCGACTTCCAGATGTTTTCCCTGAAGCGGGAAGCGTGTCGTTTCATGATCGAAATCCGCACCGTAGCGATCCACGCCGTCATGACAGCCGATGCAAGTGGAGGCGAAATTGGCGATGTGGAGGCTCATACCGACTTCATCGATCTCCAGATGGCAGCGCTGGCAATCTTCCACGTCGAATCGGCGTACGCTTTGCGGATGGCAGGTTCGACAATCGATTTGGTGATTGGACATTTCGGTACGATGCGACTGCAGGGAGAAGCCTACGGATTCGTGCGTAAAATCGACGAGGTCGAAATCCGTGAGCGGCGCCGCAGCTCCCCGGTGTTCCGGATGGCAAAAACGACAGGTGTTCGATGCGACGAAGGAAGTATGCATGCTGCTGGGATCCGTAAGTTCAGTTTCCACTTCTACGTGGCAAACCAGACAGCGATCTTGCATTCGTTCCTCACCCCAAAACGCCGTGTGGCAGGCCGCACATTCCCTGACGAGATCTGCGTGGCTGAGAACACCGCCTTTGGGAAGCTCGCCTTCCATGGCGTTCAGCTTGCCTGGGCTGAACATGGCTCCATCCGAGAAGGCGAACGCGGTCAAAATGACTGCCGCGGTAATCAATCCCCCGATGATGCCGCTTCCACTTAGACAACCCACTGGTTTAGTCTTCATGCCTTCGACCCCAATCGACGATCAACGCGCCAGGGTGGCGTAGTACAGCGCCGCACCGATGTGCACGAATGCAGCCACGAACAACGATATCCCCAACGGAATGTGAATGCTGTGCCATAAAGCAAGGACTCGGCGAGCGACGGCGGCAGACCGAATTTGCAGAACGAGATCATTTCTGCGTTTGTGCAGCACATCGATCTGAAGCATCCGCTGCCGGTTTTTTGCATCCGCTTCGCGCAATCGTTTGCGCCAGGCTGCGTTGGCGCGCCAACGCAGCAGCACGCGGCCAAACAAGACGTCATATTGTCGTGAAGGTGTTTGAAATTTGGCTAAAACACCCCGGACATCTTCGGGAAATTGGTTCTTGATCTCCTCTTCTGTTTGAGCAAGTTCTCTTTCCAATTCCTCGAGTGTGACCATAATCCCCTCGGATGTGTGCGGCACGGAAGTATAGATATAGCGACCGATGAAACCACTCAGAACGACGATACCCATCATCAACGTCACGATCCCGGCAAGGCCTCGAAATTCGAACGCGCTGTGGAGCAAAACAAGATAGGGTCCTACGATACCCGTAAAAATGTGAAATTGGAGCCAAGTTAGCATCCTTCCCCAACGCGCACTCCGAGCGCGTTTCCGAATCGAATAAAGAGTCTCGGTGGCGAGCATGAGCAAGAATCCAAGTATCCCAATGCCGTGCCCGAACAATCCACTGGAAACTGGCGGGCTTGTGCGCTGGGATATTCCTACGTAAAGCCCCGTGATCAGAAGTATTGCGAGAAAAGCCAGATAAATCTCACGATGAGCTCGCACGAGAACTTTGCCTCCATTCCTGCCACAATTGCATGATCGTAGTGGATATCCCTTTCGGATTTTCGATCAAACGTTGACGGATCGAGGAAATATCGACCTCGTGACCGATTAACTCCTGCAATGCCCTCGACAAGGTTTGATCCCCCAAAACGAGTGCGCCGACGATGTGTCGTTCACCAATGCGCAACCGGATCCGATGATCGTGATTTCCTGTCTCTGACGCAAGTGCTTGCGATGGATCTCGCCAGGTTTCACTCTCGCCTCTCACGATGGCAACCAGGTCTTCGTCATCCTCGGCCGCTCCGATTGCTCCGATCAAGGTCGTGGTCAATCCGCCGATGTGCGTGACGTTGAAAGCGACCGGCTTATGATACGCGATTGCGGCGCCGGTCATGTTGGCTCCAGCGATCGCACCCTGCTGCCGGGCCACCCACCACAGGCTGTCCAGGCGGTATTCGCCGCTGAACGGGTCGTAGACTTGGGCCACGTCTCCCGCGGCGTATATACCTTCGACACTCGACTGCATGAACTCGTTGACAAGAACCCCACGGTCGACATTCAAATGTGCGGATCGCGCGAGGCCCAGGCGCGGACGGATGCCGATTGCCACGCCAACGAGTTGACATTCGATCGTCTCGCCGTCTTTTGTCTCGACAGCATGCACTCGTCCCCGCTTTTCGATGATGCGAACGACTTCCGTCCGATGATGCAATCGAATCCCCTCTTCGATCAATTTCGATTCCACGAGTCGCGATTCATACTCATCCAGCACGCTGGGCCAGTATCGATCTCTGCGTAACAGGTAATGGGTTCGCAGCTTTCGCGCTGCAAACCCTTCGGCCAATTCGAGAGCCGTAATCCCACCGCCAATGACGACTGCACTGCGGGCACGACGGATCGATCGCAGGATCGTTTTCATGTCGTCGAGATTATCCAGCTTGACCACTCCAGTAGAATGGATCCCGGGAATTTCGGGCAGCACGGCACATGCACCTACGGCCAGTAAAAGCGCGTCGTAGGCCAGTCGCTCCCTATCCAGTACGATGCGCTTCAGCTCCGGTTGCACGGCCGTCACCTTCTTCACCATGATTTCTACACCGATGGCTTCAAGTGCTTCGCTGTAATCGGTAAGGATTTGATCCTCGGGTATGAGTCTATTCAACACATATGCCAGCCCGGGACGCGAGTAAAATCCATGCGGATCTTCGGTTATCATTACAATTCGACCCGAAGCATCGTACTTGCGAATATTTTCCGCGGCACTCAGGCCTGCAGCGCCGCAACCAACAATCACATATTTCCGCGGCATCGTGAGATCCTCATCACTCTTCACTTGCCTCCAGTGAGTTTATCGCTTCGAAGCGTAGTACACCACGAGGACAGCGGGAAACACATTCCCCACATGTGATACAGCTTTTTTCTACAATAGGTTGGTTCTTCCAAACCTGTCTGCGCACGTCTATTCCCAACGGACAATTAAAGGAACAGATGCCGCATTGTACACAGCGGACCGACTCTGATACCACGCATGAACTCGTGAGAATGTCCCTGCGGTTTCGATCACCTTGAAACACGGAATTAAACATGGATAATAAAGCTCCATAAGATCAACTATAGAGTATTAGTATCAGCGAATATCGCAATTTGGGCAATGAGAAATTGGTAAAGCTATTCGGGTATTTACTGGCATCTGCGGGGATGAGAAACAGTGTTCCAGGACTTGCATCCATCGCAGTTCTCAATAGTATACGTCTATATGAAATGACGGATTAGTAATTGTCCGACACTATCAGGAGAAGAGAATGAGGAAACACGTATTTGTCATGGTTCTGCTCGTCGTATTACTGCTTTCCGCATGCGGCAAAAACGAAACGCCGGAAGCGACAGCCACGCTCGCACCCGAGGCGACCATGGAAGTGCCGCCGACACCGACGGAAGATCCTATCTTTCTTGCCATCCAGGCATACCTGGGTAGCTGGAGTGGTGAGTGGCGCAACATAACCTTTGGTTCTTCTGGCGCCGTCACCGCAATCGTGAGCGCCGACGAAGACGGTACGTTGTCCATCGTGGTGGATTTGGATGGCTCCGTCTTTGGCGCCTCCGATCCCGAGCCGATTTCCTACAGCGGGAAATTCGACGCCGAAGGCGCCGTCTTCAATATCCCCGGTGATTCGCTGTTCGGCGATTTGACTATCACCATCACGGAAGACGGTGAGGTCGTCATCCTGGGCGAATCGGTGCCCGATGAGAGAATCGATAAAATCTCTGCGGTCGGCACGGTGTCCCCGGAGGGAATATCCCTCGAGTACATCGTCGGTTTTACGGCGGGAGATTCTGCCGTAGGTGATATGACCTTGACCAAAGATTCCTAGCGAAGAATCGATCGTATCGAAATCGAATTCTTGACAGAATAATCGGTCACCAGATGTACGAGCGATTCCGGTTTTCGTAGTGCTTTCATGTGGTGAGGGATTGTCCATCGTTGATATTGTGGAATCTGCGCGTCACAAATCCACCGCCGGAGTCGTTCCAGGATTGGAAATGCATATGATGTCCGACGATAATTTCGATTTCTAACGTTGCCTGCAGGAAAGGAAAATGAAATGCATATTCGCAATCGACGATCGATGTTCTTTATTATTGCCGTCGCGTCGCTGATTTTAACGGCTTGTGATTTTCCCGGTTTTCAGACGATTCGGGGTGGAAATGGAGGGGCACAGACGGCGACTCCGACGCGGGACAGACAAGATGGATCGGATGCGCGCCCGACGCCGACCGAAGAAGAGCAAATACGTTTGCCGACTTCTACTGCAACGCTCGAACCGACCGACGAACCCCCCACGTTGACGGCCAAGGTCAACGCGAATTGCCGTACCGGCCCGAACGTCGTTTTTGACGAGTACGGGTACTTACTCGAAGGAGAATCCGCACCGGCAGTTGGGAGAGCGAGCGACAACAGCTGGTACGTGGCGCAACTGTCGGATCGCCCCCAGCCTTGCTGGATATCCGCTTCGATCGTTTCGATCAATTTCGATCCGGCCGTGCTGAAAATCGTTGCCTCACCCCCGACGCCCACTCCCGTGCTGGGTTCGATCGGAGGGGTCCTCTGGCACGATATCTGCCAGTTCACTGGCGGGGAAGCAGGTGAACCTGTCGTGCTGGGACAGGGCTGTGTTTCCTGGGGTGACCCAGACATTGGCGAGTTTGGACCCAATCAGATTTACGACGCCTTTGAGACTGGATGGTCCGGAGTCACTTTGCACATCGGCGTTGGCGCCTGTCCATCGACGGGACTTGCCACCGCAGTTACGAATGCAAACGGGGTTTACAGCTTCAACGGCTTGGCGGCAGGCACATACTGTGTGTCCTACAATGCCCTGACAGATGGCAATGACGTTATTCTCATTCCCGGTGGGCCGACTTACCCGCAGCGTGGAGCGGATGGATTTTACCAAACCATCACCATTTCCGAAGGTGAGAATCAGGCCAACGTCAACTTCGGATTTGCATGGCAGTTTTTCAATTAACCCCACGATTTTACGATTTGAAAAATATGAAGGAAGCGCCTGTTGTACGGCGCTTCCTCCTGTTTTTGTAATTCATAAGCCAACACTCAATTCTGGAGATGCTGAGAGAATGCATAAAAACCAATTCAGATTTGACGATTTCCCCTTTCTCGTGGTATCATCCGACAATCCAGTGGGCCGCTCGCGCGCAGGGCGGCTCTAGTGTAGGAATCGGAGGAACACAACATCAGCGCATCAGAATTTCGAATTAACGAACACATTCGCGCGCGTGAAGTACGTCTCATCGGTCCCGATGGCAAGAATGTTGGCGTCGTTTCCATCCGTGAAGCGTTAGACATTGCCAAGGAAGCCGATCTCGACTTGGTCGAAGTGGCGCCGACCGCCGATCCGCCCGTTTGTCGTGTTCTTAATTACGGGAAATTCCTTTACGAAAAATCGAAGAAGGATCGTGAAGCGCGCAAGGCACAAACCAAAGTAGAAATTAAAGAAATTCGTCTGCGCCCAAAGACGTCACCACACCATCGCGGCTTTAAAGTGCGCAACGCAAGACGTTGGTTGACCGAAGGCAAGAAAGTGAGAGTCCGTATTCGATTTCGCGGCCGTGAAATTACCTACCCTGAAATCGCGATAGAAGACTTGAAGCAGATTGCCGAAGAACTTTCTGACGTCAGCACGATCGAAATGATGCCCGACATGGAAGGCCGCACGATGCTGATGATGTTGGCGCCGCTGAAGAATAAGTAAGCGCAGTAGAATTCTCGACAACCGATGGAAGTTCTACCCCGCGGACTGAACGTCGTCCGCGGGGCTGTCTCGAAGGAGATGCACAGTGGGACGTAAGGGTAAATACAAACTCAAGACGCACAAGGCAACTGCCAAGCGCTTCCGCCAGACCAGTACAGGGAAAATCGTTCGCACGGTCAGCGGCAAGGGCCATTTGCGCCGCAACACGCCGAAGCGGACCAAGCGCATGTTTTCCAAAATGGTGCCGGTCAAAAGTAAGAAGCTCTCAAAGCGTGTTCGTCGTTTGGCCCCGTATCTGAGTAAATACAAGGCCAACCCGAACGCTCGAACGGGACAATCATCGTAACCGAAGGTAACGGAGTTGCGGCCGTTGGGTGTACCAAACGGGTGCAGTTCACCGCATCGGCGCCCAGGGGTTCGCAGGAGCGAGGATCATGACCAGAGTAAAAGGCGGCATCGTAACACGCCGCCGTCACAAGAAAGTACTCAATCTCACCAAGGGGATGTACGGCACGCGCAACAACCTCTTTCGACGCGCGAACGAGGCAATGCTCAAGAGCCTGTGGTACGCCTACCGTGACCGTCGGACCCGGAAGCGCGACTTACGCCGTCTTTGGATCGCACGCATCAACGCCGCCGCACGACAGAACGGCACGACGTACAGCCGTTTGATCCACGACATGAAGCAGCGCGAAATTCGCCTCAATCGTAAAATGCTCGCCGATTTAGCCGTGCGCGATCCCAAAGCATTTGCATCCGTCGTAGAAGCAGCATCAAAATAATCTACAAATTTGAGAACAAATAAAGCAGGACGTATCGACGTCCTGCTTTTCTTACTATTTTGAGATTTCAATTACCCTCGATTGCTCTTGACCCGATTTATTCTTCTAAAACGATTATTCTTCAGTTGGCACGAGTGGGACCAGTTCTAATGTTTCCAAATCCGGCTCGTCCAGTTCTGCCGGCTGAAGCACAAAGATGTATGTGCAATTGAGAACACCCGGGATGTCCGCCAGTGCGCCCCCTGCTGGGACATTCATAACATACGCATCGCCACTTTCACGATGCACGAAGACATGATCGATTTCAGGCGCAGAACTTGGGCGTGGCAACTCGAAACCTGTCGATAATTGGCAATCGCCCTTCAAATTAAAATTGACCCTCTCCAATTTCACGTGCAGATATACGGCCTCATTCTGACAGCTTCCCGAAATCTCGGCTCGGATGGAATACGTCCCTCTGTAATTCGTTTTCGGGCAAGAGGAATTGTTGCTAATGAGCCGTCCCGACATCGTTAACGCGATCTCTTGATCGAGGTCGGCCTCCACTTCTCCATCATCTTTGATGAGCAGGACAAAAGGCTTGAATTCTGATGTTTCCTCCAAGTAGAGATCAACCGTTGGCATACTCATCTTGAGAACGCAGGTGTGATCGTACCAGAGGTTGTAATACCTCGAATAGTCTGGACAAGACTCGCCAGGACCTGTGATCAAACTCGATCCATCCTCATCATCACTGCTGATATCGATCTCATCCAGACTCATATCTTCCTCGGAGTCGGCTTCTCCAAGGTCCAAATCTTCTTCGAGCACCTCTTCAGCGTTCTGTTCGTCTGCTTCCTGTTCGAGAGATTCCCCCCAGCCCATCAAACCACAGGAAGCGATCAGTACACATGCAATACCGATCGTAAAGGCCTTTGCCATTACTCCACAACGGTCCCGTGAATGGTTGGCGCGCATATTCCCCATCCTTTCCCACCAATCGGATGATCACTTTCATCCCGGTAAGGTGAATTCATATGAACTCTCATATCTGAAACGTCGCTGAAAATCGATTTGTGACACGATAAACAAGACCTGCTTCGAGGTTGTGAAGTGAACCACTTCAGCTGTCTTTATGGAGGAATGATCAGCAGCTCTTGACTTTGCATTCCCCCACCAGCATACAATAACCTAGAATGAGTTTCAAAGCCCATCATGCTCTAAGTTGTTAATCTCCAGAGAAACTCATGTGTATTTGATTCTGATGCTACAATCAATGCGAGTTCATGTCGAGGAAGAAGGCTATGTCCGAGTTGGTTGCCGAACACGAACTTCCCTCGGGGCAAACCCTGAGTCTTGTCTACGGTGACCTAACCGAGGAGAAGGTAGACGCCATTGTCAACGCTGCCAATGCTCATCTTCTCCACGCAGGTGGTTTGGCAGCCGCCATCGTTCGCAAAGGGGGAAGGAGTATCCAGGAAGAAAGCGATGACTGGGTGCGAGAACATGGTCCAGTTTCCCATGCTCGACCAGCGCTGACGGGAGCCGGGGCGCTTCCCTGCCGATATGTGGTTCACGCCGTCGGTCCCAGATGGGGCGAAGGTGACGAGGACGCCAAGCTGCGCACCGCTGTAACTGCTGCGTTATCCCTGGCGGATCAACGTGGATTCAAGAATGTGGCATTGCCCGCCATCTCCACCGGCATATTTGGGTTCCCGAAGGAACGCGGCGCGGAAGTGATCCTGGACGCCGTTGCCGACTTCTGTGTTGAACATCCGGACACGTCTTTGAAAGACATACGCATTACCCTGATCGATGCGCACACTATGCGCGTGTTTACCGCTGCATTCGCCTCGCGTTGGCCGAATAGCGTTGTGGAATCATGATTACTTCAACCAATAACCCGCGCGTGAAATTGCTGCGCCGACTCCAAAACCGCCGCGGGACCCGCGAAAATGAAGGGGTTTTTATCATCGAAGGAACGCGTCTGATAAGCGAAGCAATTTCAGCGCAACTGCCTATCCGGACGGCGTTTCATACGAATCATCTCGATGAGAATGGGCGCGGTCTGATCCACAATATGCAGCGCCTCGGTGCGGAGGTGTTTACCGTCTCCGATGAAGTCATGTCGGCCTGCTCGGACACCGTTACACCGCAGGGAATCCTGGCCGTTCTACCGATTCTGGAGCGTCCGATTCCCAAAGACATAACCTTGGCTGTAATACTCGATCGCATCATGGATCCGGGCAATCTGGGTACGATCTTGCGTACGGCACTCGCAGCCGGCGTGGATGTCGTACTGCTGACGGACGGTACGGTCGATGCCTACAATCCGAAAGTGGTGCGAAGCGCCATGGGCGCTCATTTTTACCTTCCCATTGTGAGTTCTTCCGCCGCAGAAATTCCGCAATATCTTACAAGCCTGCAGCTTTATCTGGCAGATGCCCGTGCGCAGCGTTCGTACCTCGAAGTGGATTGGCGGGAAGCAGCGGGATTGATCATTGGATCAGAAGCGAGCGGGGTACAGCCGGCTATCGAAGAGATCGCCGCTCATCGAGTCCGCGTTCCCATGCCGGGCAAAACGGAATCGCTAAACGCGGCTGTTACGACGGCCGTTATACTCTACGAAATCGTTCGTCAGCGAGGAGTAAGATGAAAATACGCGCCTTGACAGGCTTCTTGGATCCCGGTTATCCGGTCGAATCCAAACGGATCGAAAGCATTGCAACATGCCTGCAGATCTGCAAGGAGATGCTGCAAGATTCCGGTTATGAGGTCCAAACGTTGCGCATCGCCACACCTCCACCGGCCGAGATGGAGCAGCCTGTTCCCCCGGTGGAGCGCGCCAACTTTGCCCGCCAACTGGAAGCCGAGAGTTTTGTCAACGCCATCGACTATGCATCCATCGGCCCGGCGCTGCCGGATGAACTCGACGGCTACGCCTTCATCCCCAACGTGCTCGGTGCGACGGAAATCGTCTTCGCATCGGGATTGTTCGCCGATCCTGAAAATGGCGTTTCCCTCCCCGCCGCGCGAGCGTGTGCGCGCGCCATACAGGAGACATCGCTGTTGACAGACGACGGTTTCTCGAATTTACGCTTAGCTGCCTTGGCCAACGTTGCGCCGGGTACTCCCTTCTTCCCGGCCGCATACCATCGGGGTGGAAACATGACCGTCGCCATCGCCACCGAGGCCGCAGATCTGGCAGTGGAATCCTTAAAAGAAGCACGTTCTTTATCCCTCGCCCGCCGGCGTCTTGTCGGCGCGATCGAAACGCACGCCGCCTCGATACAAAGCATCGCCCAGAGAGCGGCCGTAAAACACGAAACGCAATTCCTGGGAATCGATTTTTCCATGGCGCCGTATCCCGAGGAAACCAGGTCAATCGGAAGCGCACTCGAAGCTCTGGGCATCCCGACGGTTGGCTTGAGCGGCACGGCCGCAGGGGTGGCATTTCTAGCCGATTGCCTGGACCGGGCGCAGTTCGTTCGCACAGGCTTCTGCGGCATGTTCCTTCCTGTATTAGAGGATTATGTGTTGGCGGCGTCTGCGGCGAAAAAGGCGCTCAGCGTCAATGATTTGTTACTTTATGCCACATTGTGCGGCACCGGATTGGACACCATACCTCTTCCGGGCGACGTGACGGCGGAGGCCATTACTGCCGTTTTGGTTGACATCGGGGCGGTTTCATTGAGACACAACAAACCACTCACGGCTCGTCTCATGCCCATTCCCGATAGTCAGCCGGGCGACGAAATCCACTTCGACTTTCCCTACTTCGCCGACAGCCGGGTGATGAATCTGGCGGCCAGGCCGTTGGAAGGCTTACTCGCCGGTCCGGAGGTCCTTTATCTGGGACCTCACCTTTCGTAAGCCTTGGTCTTGTCGATCCTCCGAGGGTTCGTTAGAATGATGTATCTTTTGTCACGAGTGTTAATTTGGATTCGAAGCCAGGGAGACACAGATCGTGATCCCTGGTTTCTTCAATCCCCCATTTCGTCGTTATCATGACCTGCTGAATGATGAAACTCCTGGATACTCTAAACTCGCAACAGCGTCAAGCGGTCACTGCAGACCAGGGACCGGTTCTCGTCCTCGCGGGGCCGGGCTCGGGGAAAACGCGCGTGTTGACGCATCGTGTCGCCTACCTCGTAAGCCACGTCGGCGTCTCGCCGGGCCACATCATGGCGGTGACTTTCACCAACAAGGCGGCGCGTGAAATGGCGAAGCGTGTGGCGCAACTGCTCGATGAATCCAGCAGCGAGCGCAGCGCCGTGCAAACGGGCGTCAGCCTGGGGACCTTCCATTCCCTGTGTGCTCGTATGCTGCGCCGTGAAGCGGATCGCTTGCCCTTCACGCGTGATTATGTGATTTACGATGACGCCGACCAGCAAGCCCTTATTCGCAATGCGTTCAAGGAACTGAACATCGATCCCAAGCAGATCTCCCCACGGAAGATCCACAGCGGCATATCGCGCGCGAAGAACGAACTCATCGAGCTGAAGGATTTTACGGCCGATAATTACAATGCGGAGGTCACGCGGCGAGTCTACGAGCGTTATCAGGAACAACTGCGGGTAAATAATGCTCTCGATTTCGATGATTTACTGCTCTTCGTTGTGCTTCTACTGCGCGAAAACGATGACCTGCGCCTGCAGTACCAACAGCGCTACCAACACATTCTGGTCGACGAATTCCAGGATACGAACACCGCCCAATACGTGCTGCTGCGTTACCTGGCGGGAGAACGGCCGGATCTCTTCGTCGTTGGTGATCCCGACCAATCCATCTACCGCTGGCGCGGTGCGGATTACCGCAATGTGCATCGATTTCGCCAGGATTATCCGGACGCCCAAATCATCCTGCTGGAGCAAAACTACCGCTCGACGCAGACCATACTCGACGCAGCCATGGCTGTCATCGATCGCAATCCCAACCGACAGCCCAAGCGCCTCTTCACCGACCGGGGAGAGGGGGCAAAGATTACGCTGCATGAAGCGTATGATGAAAACGACGAAGCGAGCTACATCGTCGAAACCATCGCCGGTTTAACGTTGATGGAAGACATCAACCCTGGGGATTGCGCCGTGATGTATCGCACAAACGCACAATCACGCGTGCTGGAGGAGGCTTTTCTGAAGGCGGGATTGGCATACCGGCTCGTCGGCGCCCAGCGCTTCTACGGCCGGCGGGAGATCAAAGACGTCGTCGCCTACCTGCGTTTGATCCACAATCCGCGCGATCAGGTCGCCTTGCTGCGAGTGATCAACGTTCCGCCCCGCGGCATTGGGGCGAAGACCATCGAAACGTTGCTCGAAACCGCTGAAACTCAGCATCTCGCTCCGATTGAAATCATCTCCGCATTGGCAGGCCATACGGCACCAGAGGTGGAGGCGGCATTTTCGGGACGCACGAAACATGCGCTGTTCGAATTTGGCCGCCTGCTAAATGACTGGCTCGAGCAGCATGAAGGACTGAGCATTGATACCTTGATCGATCGGATATTGAAAGACATCGGCTATCGGGATTTCATCGACGATGGTACGGAAGAAGGAGATGAGCGCTGGGCGAACGTCCTGGAGCTGCGCGCCGCGGCGCAGGAATTCGCACAAATGGGATTGACCACATTCCTCGAGCACATTGCTCTGGTCTCGGACCAAGACACCCTGACGGAAGGGTTGAACGCCCCTACGTTGCTCACGCTGCACGCCGCCAAGGGTCTCGAATTCCCCGTCGTGTTCATCATCGGGCTGGACAATGGGGTGCTGCCTCATCAACGATCCTTCAACGATCCGGAAGCGATGGCGGAAGAGCGCCGGCTTTTCTACGTAGGAATCACGCGAGCCCAGGATCGACTTTTTCTGTTACGTGCTTTTCGCCGCCGCCAGGCTGGCGTTTCCACACTCAGCGATGCCTCGCCGTTTCTCGACGATCTTCCCCCAGATCGACTCGATGGGATTCACCCCAATCGACATGCCTGGGATCAGGTTTCTTTTCAGCGCCAAACTCGCTGGGAAGATGCGGCTCCGACTCGTACGCAAGCGCACTATCAAGCGGGGATGCGCGTCGTACACCCCAAATTCGGAGAAGGGACTGTTCTGTCCACGCAAATCGAATTCGGTGATGAGGAGGTGACCATCGTCTTCGACGACGGCGAGACGAAGCACCTGGTCGCGTCGTTGGCCAATCTGGAAATCCTGGCGGAATGAGGATGCGAGGCAATTTCCCGCCGCGTGTTTGTAGCATCTTGGGAGATCGAACATATTTTGCCAGCAGCGGTGAAAAAGCCGTTATAATATCGCCGGTTTGATGCCCACACATTAGGTTGATGTACATGAACATATTTCTCACGGGTGGTGCAGGCTACATTGGTTCGGCTGCGGCTCAGATATTGCTGGAGAATGGCCATCGGGTCACGGTGTACGATTCGCTCGTAAAAGGTTACCGTGAAGCTGTTCCTACGGGCGCGCGATTTGTGCAGGCCGACCTGGCGGATCGGGATAGGCTAGACGCTGAATTGTCGGCCGAAAACTACGACGCCGTGATGCATTTCGCCGCGTTCATCGAAGCCGGGGAAAGCATGCGGTCTCCGGGAAAATTCTTCTACAACAACGTTTCGCTGTCGATCGGCCTGATCGATGCTTGTTTCAAAGCCGGCGTGCGGCGTTTCGTGCTTTCCTCAACGGCTACTGTTTACGCCTCCAGCGACGACCCGCTTTCGGAGAATTCCCCCATCGAACCGGTCAACGCGTATGGTCAGACCAAGCTGATGATCGAGCAGACTCTGGAATGGTATCGCCGCATCCACGGTCTGCACTACAGTGCGCTGCGCTACTTCAACGCGGCTGGCGCGTTGCCCGGGCGTGGGGAAGCGCACCGGCCTGAATCCCATCTCATCCCGCTCGTGTTTCAAGTCGCCCTCGGACAACGTGAAGAAGCTCAAATCTACGGCAGCGATTACCCCACACCGGACGGCACGGCGATCCGCGATTACATTCATATCCAGGACTTGATTAACGCCCATTTACTGGTGCTCGACGCACTTCAAGACCACGATCGTTTGATCTATAACCTGGGCAACGGCGCCGGGTATTCGGTGCGGGAGGTTATCGAGACCGCTCGCAAGGTCACGGGTCATTCGATCCCGGCCGTCGAATCACCCCGCCGACCCGGCGATGCGCCGCGACTGGTGGCCTGTGCAGATAAAATCGTGCGCGAATTGGGATGGAAGCCGCAGTTCACACAGCTGGAGCAGATCATCGCCAGCGCCTGGGAGTGGCATCGAGCGCATCCCCAGGGATACGCCTGAGATGGCCGCGTGCGGGAGAACGGGAAGACACAAGATTTCGATTCGTGTTGAGCTGCCAAACGCTCTACCGGCGCGCTGACTTCTTTACACTCATGATGCACAAAGCCCGTTTCGTTGAGTAATCTGCGGCCATGCCGTAAGCCCGTGCTATAATCCCCCGAATACCCGAACCCAAATATTTCTAGGAGTTATTATTCCATGACCTATGAGTTTTCCATAGTCCCCGACGATGGAGAGAAAATCTCCATATCCAACGGTGTTCTAAACGTGCCCGACAACCCGATTCTGCCCTTCATCGAAGGTGACGGGACCGGCCCGGATATCTGGCGCGCCTCGGTGCGAGTCTTAGACGCCGCCGTAGAAAAAGCATACAGTGGGGAGCGTCGCATCGCTTGGATGGAAGTCTTCGCCGGCGGAAAGGCCTACGATCAATTCGGTGAATGGCTTCCACAGGAGACGGTGAAGGCTTTCGATGAATTTCTCGTGGGCATCAAAGGCCCGTTAACTACGCCCGTCGGCGGCGGCATTCGCTCGCTCAACGTGGCGCTGCGCAAGGCGCTCGATCTCTACGTATGCCTGCGCCCGGTGCGCTATTTCGAAGGGGTTCCCTCGCCGGTCAAGAATCCGGAGTACGTCGACATGGTCATTTTCCGCGAGAACACGGAGGACATCTACGCCGGAATCGAATTCGAACAGGGCAGCGCAGAAAATGAGACGTTCAAAAAACTGCTCCATGAAAACTTTCCCGAGGAATATGCCAAGATGCGCTTTCCAGAGACCTCCGGCATCGGCTTGAAGCCCGTTTCCAAGCAGGGCAGCGAGCGGCTGATCCGTGCCGCCATCCGCTACGCGCTGGACAACGGAAGGCGCTCCGTGACCCTGGTCCACAAGGGAAACATCATGAAGTTCACGGAAGGGGCGTTCCGTAGTTGGGGATATGCGTTGGCGGAGCGGGAATTCAGTGACCGCGTATACACCTGGTCTCAGTGGGATCATACCAAAGCGGGTAAGGGAGAAGAGGCTGCGAATGCGGAGCAGAAGGCAGCTTTGGATGCGGGACGTCTGCTCGTCAAGGACGCCATCGCCGACATCGCGTTCCAGCAAACCATCACCCGAGCGCGTGAATTCGACGTGATCGCCACGATGAACCTCAACGGCGACTACCTTTCAGACGCCCTTGCGGCGCAAGTTGGTGGAATCGGCATCGCCCCGGGAGGCAACATCAACTACGAGAGCGGCCATGCGATATTCGAGGCCACCCACGGCACCGCGCCGAAATATGCAAACCTGGACCAGGTCAATCCGGGGTCGGTGATCCTCAGCGGCGAAATGATGCTGCGCTATATGGGTTGGAACGAAGCTGCGGAATGCATCGTGCGAGGCATGCAAGGCGCCATCGCGGCCAAGACCGTGACCTACGATTTCCACCGTCTCATGTCGGGTGCAACGAAATTGAAGTGCTCCGAATTTGGTAGCGCGGTGATCGAGCACATGGGGAATTAGGCGGCCGTGGAGTCGACCAAGGCGCGCGCGTTGGAGGTCTGCAGACGCCTCCAGGATGCCTACGGCCAGCCCGAATGGCGCAACCCATTGCCCGCTTTGGATGAATTGGTATCCACGATCCTTTCCCAGAATACAAACGATGTCAACCGCGACCGTGCTTTCGAATCGCTGCGCGCCACTTTTCCCAACTGGGAAGCGGTACGCGATGCCGATCCCGATTTGGTGATCGAAGCCATTCGCACCGCCGGACTGGCGAATCAGAAAGGCCCCCGCATTCAGCGCGTGTTGCAGCAGATCACACAAGAACGCGGTGAACTCGATCTCGAATTCTTGCGTGCTTGGCCTGCAGAAGACGTTTTCGATTGGCTGATCCGCTTCAAAGGTGTGGGTCCCAAAACGGCGTCGATCGTGATGCTCTTTTCGTTGAACAAACCCGCCTTTCCGGTGGACACACATGTGTATCGGGTCACCGGAAGGCTCGGCATTCGGGCAGAAGAAATGAGCGCCGCAAAGGCGCACCAGACCCTGGCGGAAATCTTCCCCGAGAGTCAGTACTACGCCGCGCACCTCAATCTGATCCGGCACGGCAGAGAAGTGTGTCATGCGAGAAATCCGGAATGTCAGCGCTGCGTCCTGAAGGACATCTGTGTGTACTATCTTCAACAAGTCGCGAAGTAAACCATTTGTATCCAGCCCGGGTTGAATAACTCCTTCAGTTCGTGATGAGGGAATCCATTTCAACTGCAGCGGCTTAAGGATCGCCAGGGGTCATGACGAAAAAAATGCGTTGGTACGACTACCTCACCATCAATATCTACTGGGTCGGACTGACCACGATCACGAGCACACTTACCCCCTTGATCGGACCGCTGCTCGTGCAGCGCTTTGTCGGCGAGACTGTCAAGGGTTCATTTCTGGGAAGCATCCGCCTGTGGACGTTGATGGTCGCCCTTCTTTCCCAGGCATTTATGGGAATGTTGTCCGACCGAAGCACCTTGCGCTGGGGACGCCGTCGACCTTTCATTTTTCTGGGGACAATAGCGGACCTCGTTTTTCTGGGACTGATCGCCTTTTCCGCAGGCCTCGAGGGCATGACGGGCTACTGGGTTCTCTTCGTGAGTGCCACGCTGCTGTCCATTTCTTCCAACACTGCTTACAGTGCGCAGCAAGCGCTTATACCTGACCTCGTACCGCAGCATCATCGCGGACGTTTCTCAGCCGTTAAGGTCATCTTTGAATTGCCCATACCCATCATCTTGGTTGCGTTTACGGTAGGGAGATTGATTGCAGCGGGAAGATTGGTTACGGGGATCGTCGTAACGTGCGGTATCCTCGTTCTCAGTATGCTGATGGCGATGCTTGTCCGCGAAAAGCCGCTGGAAGCTGCTCCAAGTAAATGGGATTGGGATCCATTTCTCCGCTTGGTTTTCATGACGGGGATATTCACGGGAATAATCTTGGGAGTCGGAGAAATTGTAAAACGCATAGCGGGAGTTCTCGAAGCGATCCCTTCGACAGCGACGCTGCTTGCGTATCTGGGAATACTCGGGCTCGCGGCAGTGCTGATCGTCATCGGTTTAGGCGTATGGATCAGCGTGCGCATTGCAGTCGGGGAGGTGATTCGGGAGAGGAAAGAATTCTTCTGGTGGATTGTAAATCGTCTCACCTACCTGGTACCTGCATCGAATCTGGCGGCCTTCGCGGTTTACTTCCTGCAAGGTCGTTTTGGTTTCACCAACGAAGAGGCTGCGGTGCCGGCCAGTCAGTTGATCGTGGTCGTAGGCTTATTTTTGTTACTCGTCGCGCTTCCAAGCGGATGGCTTTCCGATCGCTACGGCCGCAAGCGGATATTGATCACCAGTAGTCTGGTCTCGGCAACAGGAACCCTGGTCACCTTGCTGTCTCCCAACCTGACAGTTTTGTTCATCGGCGCAAGTCTGATCGGCGGAGGGACCGGCTTGTTTTACAGCGCCAATTGGGCGTTGGGCACGGATCTGGTTCCGAAAGATGAAGCCGGCAGGTACCTGGGAATCGCAAATTTGGCCGGTGCGGGAGCGGGCGCCGTGGGCGCATATATTGGTGGCCCTATCGCTGATTCCATAACCCGTGCCGTTCCACAAACGCCGGGGCTTGGATACGCCTTGTTGTTCGCCGTTTTTGCATTCCTCTTCCTGCTTTCATCCCTTGCGCTGATTAAAATTCCGGAGCCCCGGAAACATTCGATCGAGACCGGAATGTCGCGCAGTACGGTTTGACGAGAGATAATCTGGATGTACAATCGAAATGGCGATCGTTGATCATCAATCGGAAACGATCGATGACCTGAGGGAAGGTGAGTATGTCCAACGAAGAGAAGATCGGCAAGGTGACACATTACTTTGGAAAGATCACTGTAGCCGTCTTGAAGATCGACAAAGGAATCAAGCTCGGGGAGAAGCTACATTTCGTCGGAACGCATACCGACTTTTCCCAAGAAATCAAATCCTTGCAGATCGAACACGAAACCGTCTCGGAAGCTGATGCGGGATCCGAGGTGGCGATGAAGGTCAAGGACCGCGTTCGCGACGGAGACATTGTGTATCGCCTCGCGGACGAAGACTAAATAACTGCGCTGGATTAAATTCAAAACTCAATTCGGAAAATTTGCGCTTCGAAGCGCGCAGATCGGACGGCGTTTCATAGGCTTACGTTGTCAGCGGCAGCGCCATCGTGATCGTGCATCCGTGGCCGACCCCATCGCTTTCGGCCCAGATGCGGCCTTGATGCGCTTCGACGATCGCTTTGGCGATCGCCAAGCCCAACCCTAAACCTTCGTATCGTCGCTTCATGTGATCGTCCACTTGATAGAATCCGATAAAAATCCGATCGAGTTGTTCCGCAGGGATGCCGATGCCGTCATCGCTGACTTCGATCCACGCTTCGCGTCCCTTTCTTTCCAACATGAGTCGAATATGACCGTCGGCGGGTGTGAAACGCATCGAGTTGTTCAAGACGTTGACCAAAGCCAGGGTAAGCTTTTTTTCGTCGGCGAGAATTGCGATCGGCGCTTTGGGCATTTGAAGTTTAAATGTCTGGCCTTTGGTTTCAACCAAACCGATCACTTCGTCGTGCGCGGCTTGAACGATCTTCTGCAAGGACGTTTCCACGCTCTCCATTTCCGCCGAGCCCGCTTGCAACATGTTCATGTTCGTCATGGCTTCAATTAACGCGCGCATACGCAGCGCGGAGGAAAGCACGGCGTCAGCGTGTTCGGATGCTTTCGTATCCATGCCTTCCTTCAGCAGAGCGGCGTATCCCATGATCAACCCCAACGGCGTACGCAGTTCATGAGAGGCAATAGCGATGAAATCGCTTTTCAACCGGTCGAGTTCCCCCAATTCATCGTAGGCGCGCTTGAGTGCCTCGACCAGGCGCGCATTGTTTACAGCAACGGCGGCTTGGGAAGCGATGTTGGATAGGGTTTGCAGATCCATCTCATCGAAGCGCCCGTGACGCTTGTTGAGTGCCTCCAATACCCCCGTCACTTTGTCTCGAATGCGCAAGGGCACCGCGATCAGGGAGCGCACTTCGAGGTCGATCGCTTCACTTACGTTTCTGAAGTGCAGCGAATCAGCTTCGACCTCATTGATTATCAGGGGCTCATCGTCCCGAAAAACCGTGCCGGCGATCGAACCTTCGAGCGGAACGGGGATCTTGCGCAGTTCACTCGGATCTGAGCCAGTAGCGGCGACGAAGCAAAGCTCGTGGGTTTTTTCATCCGCGAGAAGAATTGAGGCCTCTTCACTTTCGAGCAAGTCAGCTGCGGATTCAATGATGAACTGCAGCAGTCGATCGAGATCCAACGTTGAGTTTAACGTAACGCTGATCTCCACCAAGCGGGATAGGCGGATCACCATGCGGCGTAGATCTTCGGTATCAAATGACGGAACGGTCTCGTCCATGTTTCAAGTTTAAGCCAGATGCATTGCCTTGTCCATGCGGCATTGTCCCGTATGTATGTTCGTTGTATACTTCCTCACGGTTTCGATCGAATTCCAAGGATGAATTGCAGATGAAAGTTTCTTGTCTACAGGAAAATTTAGCCAGCGGTTTAAGCACCGTTGCGCGTGCGGTTGCGCAACGCAGCACGCTGCCTGTACTGGGGAATGTGCTCGTCGCCGCCGAAGATGGCCGTCTCCGGCTCTCGGCCACCAACCTCGAGATGGGAATAACATGCTGGATTGGAGCGAAGGTCGAAGAAGACGGTTCGACAACCATTCCGGCGCGGACGTTTGTTGATCTGGTGAACACGTTTCCCACTGAAAAAGTGGAAATGGAACTGGACGTTCGCACACAAACGATCAACGTGCGTTGCGGGGTTTTCAACAATGAGATCAAGTGCATCGATGCTCAGGAGTTTCCCCCATTGCCGCCTTCCGACCTGGATGACGGACTGGAACTCAACATCGAAGATTTGCGCGAGATCATTCGTCAAGTTATTTTCGCTGCGTCCGCAGATGACGCACGACCGGTCCTTACGGGCGTCCTCGTCGAAATAGATGGTGACGAAATGACGATGGCGGCCGCAGATGGCTTCCGCCTCTCTGTAAGAAAGGCGCACCTTTCATCTCCGGCGAGCAACCCCTTGAAGGCTATCATTCCCGCCCGTGCTTTGGCAGAACTGGCTCGCGTGATCTCGGAGGACGACGAAATCGTGACCATGCATCTTCCTCCCAATCGCGGCCAGGTGATCTTTCGCAGCACGAACGCCGAACTTGTCTCGCAGCTCATAGAAGGCACTTTCCCGGATTACCAGGGCATCATCCCCACAAGCCACACAACCCGAAGTGTGCTGCCCACGGGTGCGTTCTTGAAAGCCTGCAAGGCGGCCGATATATTTGCCCGTGAAGCGGCACATTCCGCACGTTTGCGGATCACACCGGGGAGTGAACTCGAACCGGGCGTCGTTGAGGTGTCGGCCACTGCTGCAGAGACTGGGTCCAACGAAAGCATCGTCGATGCTACCATTGAAGGTGAAGCGATCGAGATTGCTTTTAATGTACGTTTCCTGGCGGAGGCGCTGAACGTCATCGAGGCGCCCAACGTCGCACTTGAAACCACCGGAGCCTCTTCCCCGGGTGTACTTCGCCCTGTCGACCAAACCGACTTCATTCACGTGATCATGCCCATGCATCTTGGTCGCTGAAGATCGTATCGAAGGGCAGAGACGTCATCAATCCAGGTCTGTGGTTTCCCCCTTTTGCTCTCTACCCATACAGCGATACGCAGTTGGCTACACGTGCGTGATATTAACGAATCATGAATCTCGAGTATGTAGGGACGAAAAAGGAGTCTCCTGGGGATGAGCAAACGTCAGAAATCGCTGATCATCATCTTGACCATGGTTGCCCTTGTCATTGTGGTTGGAGGCGGATACTATGTTTTGCTCGACTCGGGTATCATCGGCGACACATCGACTCCATCGCGCACTGAGGCGCAGGACGAATCGATAAGCACACCCGCCGATTCGAGCGTTGGTTTGCCACCCGCTTGGACCCCGACGCCGTTAGGTTTTTCGGGCATCGACGTCGCTCAATGGGGACTCCAGCTTTCGGATTTACCGCTCGGGTTCGAAAAAGAGTCAATAGATGCTACAGGGATTCCGCCGGGTCTTGCGAACGAAATCGAGGATGCCACGCTTGTTAAACAGTTTGCATTCTCCGAGGAAGGCGACTCTCCTCATTTGATCGTCGGCCTGACGTTGCTGATTCCCAGCGAAAGCGGGCAAGCGAAATTCGATGATCTAACCTCAAAACCCGAGTTTATCGTTGGGGATATTCTCTCCACATTTGATCACAACGGCATCCTGGAACAAAATGAAATCAATGACTTGGATGGGATTGGGGATTCTTCCTACGGATTGACCTCTGTACTGGATATGGAAGCCGTGGAAATGCGGGTGGACACCATCAGCTTCCGCAGGGGCGTCGCTGGTACTTTATTATTTGTTCTATATATCGATGGATATCCGTTGGAAGTCTCCGTTCAAGATCTCGCCAGAATATTGGACCAACGGATCATATCCACGTTGCCGAGTAACCCGTAAATACGGTCTATTGCCAATCACCATAAAAATTCGTATTTCGTCAAACGAAAGCACAAGCACGCGCTCGATGTATGACTAGTATTCTCAAGGCTTGACGGATTTAGGTTCAATTTCTAGGGCATAATGATCATGAGAAATTCCGGTCAGAGTCGAGGTCCCTTCGGTATGACAAGGGGGCAAATAACGATTCTCGCCATATTGGCTGTGCTCAGTTTCGCAGTCGTTATTGGCGGAGGATATTTTGTTCTTGCCGATTCGGGCATCATCGGCGGCAAAGGAAACGAAATTGTAGCTCAACCACCGACAATTTCAACTCCGACTTCCTCTGGTGAACCTTCACCAACATCGACACCTGAACAAGTAGGCGGCAATGTGCTTCCTCCAGCGTGGACTCCCACACCTTTCGGTCTCTCAGAAATTGACTACGTACAATGGTCACTTCAGCTTTCCGACCTGCCTGGCGGATTCAACAAGGCGCCAGTTGAAGAGTTTGATTCAGAGTCCGGTCTCATAGGAGAGGACGGGCGTGGTGCAATGATCAATTCGTTCGCCTTCACGAAAGAGGGCGACGAGTTTCAATTTGTCTTCGGCATAACGGGCCTAGTCTTGGAACACGAACAACAGGAATTTGACGAACATATCTTCCAGCCGGATTTGCTGGTTGAGGAGGTCGTCAATTCCCTGGACCACAACGGCATCCTGGAACAAGAGGAGATCGGCGATTTGGGAGATCTCGGAGATGTTGCCGTTGGTTATCGCTATCTCCTGGACATGGAAGGAATAGAACTGTGGCTGAACGTCGTCGTATTCCGCCGAGACATTGCTGGGGCAATGATATTCACGGGATGCGTAGACGGCTATCCGGAAGCCGTCTCAATCCGAGATCTTGCATTCGTATTGGATCAACGTATTCTGCCAACATTGCCAAACAATCCGTAAATGAGTATTAATTATGGGGAATGGGATGTGGTTCTGCACAGGCAGCCTGTCGTATTCGCGTACATCCGGTGTATGATTAGAACAATCTGCGTGTGACGAACCGAGGAATTTCTTTGATGAGAAATCAAAGTCTGCGCAATTTCAATCAGCGAGGAAGTCGCTTCGGTATGACGGGCAAACAAATCGCATTTCTAGCTATTTTGGCCGTACTCACTTTCAGTGTCGTCCTCGGGGGTGGATATTATGTCCTCAGTGATTCGGGGCTCATTGGGGGTGCGGATAGCGAACTTGTGGCACAGTCTCCGGCGACGCCAACGATGACTTCCACGAGTGAACCATCACCGTCCTCGACTATGACTCCCGAAACGGTTGAAGGCAATCTGCTGCCGGCCACATGGACGCCAACGCCAACGTTGACGGAGGTGCCCATCGATACCGCTTCCTGGACATTGAACCGCGATGATTTAACGGCCGATTTCGAGGCAACTACCCTGGAGGAACTGGGTATCGTATCGGAAAATCTCCTGTTTGAAGGGGAATATCCGCTTATCAATATATTTAGCTACATTGACTCCAGCGATGAGTTCGAAGGTATCTACGGTTGGACGTTTCTGATCGAAGATGAGTCGGACCAGGCTGACTTCGACGCCGAAATCCAAGAGATGAATCTTTTTACAGACCAAATGATCGAGGATCTCGCAGTGCAAGAAGTGATCGATCAGCAAGAATTGGGAATGCCGGAAGACCTGGGCGATTCTTCCCGGGCAATTACCGTCGTTGCGATGATCGATGATGTTGATTTTCGGTTCGATATGGTTCTTTTCCGCCGTGATACCGCAGGTGTGTACTGCGTCACAATTTATCTGGATGGGGAAATCTCCGTCGTGCCCATTCAGGATGTGGCGCTGACGATCGACGCACATATCCAAGAATCGTATCCCTAGAAATTTACATCGTCACTAAAGCGATCGATTTCCTTCGGCGTTCGCGGCTTCACTACCACCAGGAGGATGGACGCTCGTCGGATTTCCAGCCGTGTTCACCGATCAGCGGAACAAAAGAGACTGGCACGACGTGTTTACGTTTGAACTGTCCTCCGCGCCTTTGCCAGCACTCGAGAATTTGTCCGGTTTGCCCGCCAACGGGCAGCACCAATCTACCTCCGTCATCGAGCTGTTCTTTCAACGGATCCGGCACATCCGGTGCCGCCGCCGTCACGATAATTCCTCCATACGGCGCGTGCTCGGGTAAACCGCAGGATCCATCGGTAACAACTACTTCCACGTTGTCGAGTGCGAGGGAGCGCAGCGCTTGCCGGGCTGTAATGGCCAGCTCCTCGATGCGTTCCAGAGAATATACCTTCTTGGCTAGGTGCGCGAGGATAGCTGCCTGATAACCAGATCCCGTGCCGACTTCGAGAACAGTCTCCGTGCCGGTAAGCTCTAGCAGTTCGCTCATCAATGCAACGATGTATGGCTGGGAAATCGTCTGTCGACATCCGATCGGCAGAGGCGCATCGGCGTAGGCTATGGTTCGATTCTCGTCGGGCACAAAGAGGTGCCGGGGAACTGTGAGCATGGCATCGAGCACTCGAGCATCAGATATGCCTCGTTTGCGAAGTTGTTGCTCCACCATGCGCTCGCGCGCTTCTCGTATCTTGTCGTCCTTCATCATCACATTCGATTATACAATCCCGAGGAATGGGAGAGAAGCGCACGCCCACGCGGAAACGTGGGCGCTATAGATTTGTGATGGGTATGTTGTGTCGTACTAAGCGGTGCGTTGTTCCTTCCACACATCGGCCTCGTTGTGATATCCGGCTTGCTCCCAAAAACCGAGGCGATCGGAGGGCATAAATTCCAGGCCCCTCAACCATTTTCCGCCTTTCCACAAGTAAAGGTCTTTTATACCCTTGCGTCCTGGAATCGACCCGACAACTCCCCTCAAGGGATAACCATGTCCCGGCTCGATTGGAGCATCGTTGAATTTAGTGGCCAAGAGGAAATTGTCTGCCAAAGCGACTTCAATGGGAATGTTCACCGTAAAGCCATTCTCACAATGCTGCATCACGTATCGGGCCGAAGGTTTCAAATCGATGATGCCGGCTTCGATGAGGGATTTCAACGCCACTCCTTCCCAGACTGTGTCGAATTTGCTCCATCTTGTGACGCAGTGCAGGTCCAACGTAACTTTCGTGCGGGGTAGTTCCTGGAATTCTGTCCAGGTCCAGGATTTGGATTGTTCAACTTCACCCCAAATGCGGAACGTCCACTCCTGGGGATCGAAGGACGGAACGGAGCCGTAATGTAAAACCGGGAACTTCAGTGTTGCCGATTGACCCGGTGGCAGGCGGCCAGATTTCCGCATATCGGTTTCTAGTTTACGCCGATCGTCCCGTGAAGTTAACATAATTGTGCTACCTCCAACGCAGATCTACATTACAACAGTCATGCCCCGGATAAAGCGGTCAACAGTATTCTAAAGATAGTATCACAGACTCGGATGCGAAAGCCCAGGGTCTCGTTGAGGATATGAGAGTGTATGATGGGGGAATTGTTACTCTGTGTCCGGCCGATGCAGTTACCACGGCAACTGCATCGAATCTTAAGTTTCGATATTTCGTATCGAACGAGAATATTGTGCGATGTACATTCCGGATAACTTTATTTTGGGGAGTGCGAACGAATGGCTTTGCTCATGGCACGGATGTGGTCGGCTGTGCTTCCACAACACGCACCGATGATCCGCGCACCCAGAGCGGATACTCTTAAGGCATGCTCGGCCATGATTTCCGGCGAGGCTTCGTAGGTTGTTTTACCTTCATGAAGTCGTGGCATTCCTGCATTAGATTTGGCCACCAAAATTTTAGAGGGAGCTGTAGCGTGCATCTTGGCGATCACCACTTCGATCTCCTCCGGTCCGTTACCGCAATTTGCACCGATGGCTGCAAGGTCGAAGTTTGCAAAATCCGCAACCGCGTCTTCGGGAGAAACCCCCATCGAAGTATGGCCGTGTGTATCGAAGGTCATCGTAGCGATGAGAGGAAGATCGGCGCCGACTTGCATGCAGCCACGCAGGGCGGCATGTACTTCTTGCAAGTCTGACATCGTTTCGATCCAGAGCACGTCAACGCCTCCGTCGATCAATGCCGATGCCTGCTCCGCGAAAATCGACTCCGCCTCTTCGGGCGATAGGTCGCCCAGTGGCTCCATTAATCTACCTGTTGGACCGAGGGAACCACCGACGACGATGGCCTTTTCTGCGGCATCTGCTTCCTTTCGTGCAATTTTTGCGGCTGCCCGATTTACCTCTCGCGTTTTTTCTGCTAATTTGTGCCGCCCGAGGCGAGCGCGGTTGCCCCCGAATGAGTTGGTCAGGATGATCTGTGCGCCGGCATCAATGTAGCCTTGGTGGATCTTAGCGATCGCATCTGGGCGCTCGAGATTCCACAATTCCGGTGCGGTTCCCCGCTCGAGTCCCAATGAAAAGAGCGTGGTGCCCATGCCCCCGTCTGCAAGGACCACGTCTTCGCTACTCAAGAGATCGTCCCAAGCAATCATCATTCTCGATTCCTTTCAGAGAGACATACCGTAGAAGGCAAAATCATGGCCTCGTCAGGCAATATTATTCTGCTCTTTGGTAACGCAGGATCAAGGCAAGCCCGCCCAAGATGAGGATTGCGGGCCAGAAATAATTACTAATCGTAGCGAAAACTACTGGGCTTATCTCCTCGAGCAGGAACACGCCACCGAACACGACCAGCATTCCACCGAGGATTAATGCAATCTGGTCACCTGATGTACGAGAGGTGTTGGGGTGTGGATTTTGGATCGAATGAGGCTCTCCAGATTTCCCCATCTCTTCATCCGAAGGGAGTACGATCAATAGCACCAGATAGAGGATCGCGCCAACACCCTGCGCAAATAGCAGCAGGATGAAGACCAGGCGGATCAATGTCGAGTCGATGTTGAAATATGCGCCCAATCCGCCGCACACCCCCGCGATCATTTTATCCGTGCTGCTACGTCTCATCCTTTTCGTTTCCATGATCACGCTCTCCATAACCTTTTTTCAGGAACATCACCGAGGACAGCCGTCCGAGATCGAATGAAGTATACGCGTCCTCAGGGCCATCGGAAGATACTTTGGAGTAAATAGAGCACGCCGGCAGCAATCAGCACGATGGGCCACACGGGCGCCTGAAAATCGTTGGCTCCGAAAATAGATCCGAATATTGCCACACACAGCATGCTGATCTTGATTAGATTCAGCCCTTCACGGAGTCCCTGTTTAAATCCCGCACCGAGTACTCCGGAGAGAATGACACCGATCCCTACGAAACCCGGAATCAGGGCCCAGGCGTAGGACCAGCTCGCCCAATTGTTGGTTGCGTTTTGCCAATACAGTAGTGCTCCAATCCCCCCCACGATACAGGCGGGCACCGCCATCGCCGGCACGCCAATCATTAAACCCATGATCAACAATAACAGTCCAACGCCAATGATAATCGTAGGCCAGTTTCGGCTTGGATCCAACCATTCATACCAATTTGGAGATAGCTGACCGACTAAAAATGCGATCCCGAGTAAGATCAACACCAATCCCGCACCGAGATTAGAGCGTCGTTTTGTGTCCATGAAAACCTCCTGATGTTCTTTAACTTACTATACGGCAGATAGGCTCCGGCGTCGCGCGTTTTTCCGGGTTGTCTGCACTTGCTCGGGGACGTCTGCTGATTTTACGTTATATCTCCGATTAATTCGAATCGAGGACGGTTGTCGATTCAAGTCTATTGTTGGTACGTGTCTTGCAGAGGCGATCGGAGATAAATGGCGGGAATGCGGGGATTCCTTGCGCTGTCAGGGCATCCACTCTCACAGAGGTTCTCGAAAGTCGAAAATCCCTTCTCGTATCGCCCACACCCGCCCACATGTTGTACACCGAATCGCCTCGTCGTTCGATTGCATCTCGGTCGATTCACAGGCGGGGCACTTCCAGAACTTATCCTCTATAGAGTACTGCGCCTCGGCGATTGCTCTGCAGCGAACGAAAATGCTTGGCGATAATTGCCAGTATGCGCCGGTCCACTGCAGCGCCGAATCCAGCGCCACAAGGAGGCCAAGCGGTACGAGTCGCTTCAAGATGGGAAGTCGAAAATGGGAGACCGATAATTGACGCTCGAGCTTGAAGTCCGCTTCCTCTAACCACTTTCGAAGGGTTTTGGGATGGAAGTCGAAATTCAATTCGGCAAATTCGACGGACTCGGGTTCGAAAGGACTCCATGATTGCCGCCCCAGAAGCCAGCGAAATATCGCCTTTATGTTCCGCTTATTCGCATATTCCAACACGAAAACACTCTGGGGTTTGAGTGTGGCTCGTATTTGTTGAAGAGCCGCTAGTGGATCGACCATGTGATGCAGGGTGCGGATCATCGTAGCCCCGCCGAAAACAGACGCAGCAAAGGGTAGGTGATACACATCTCCTGCCACGTAGCAATAACTCGGGTTGTCGCCGAGTCGGCGGCGAGCTTGGCGTAGCTGCGAATACGAATAATCCAGCAAGAAAATTTTTTGGAAGCCCGAGTAGCGCTGCGTATTCCGACCCGCACCTGCGCCCACCTCGAGCAGCAAGTTGCCCTCAGCCGGCAGTAAACGTCGCAGCGCGACGGCTTCGACGCGATCTTCATAGGCGCGATCGGCATTTTCCCAGAACCGTGTCTGGTAATCGGATCCTTCGTAATCACAGATGGGCGGGCGGTCTTTTTGCATTCAGTATCACCATAGAAAAACCGGGGCTTATCGCCGCCGGTGTTTGCTAATCGTTTCGATTGTACCCTCAAGTGGCTCTACATGGGAAGGAGAAAAGAATTCAACCCGCAGTTCGAATGCGCATGTGTCCGTCCATCCATTTCATGCAATCAAGGCGGAGACTAGTCGCCTCAGCTGGCAAGTTGTCCTTTGGGATATATCTGGTTTCTATTACTGGTCCTCGAAACGGGATTCATCGATCAGACGCTCACGTCTGGCTTTATCATCCTGCGGCTCGATGCGCCCCTGCTGGCGATCGGCCTGGTAGCGGGCTTCCGCCTGCGTTAACTCTGTGGGCGTCGCCCGACGAGCGAGTCCCCACTTTCCGCAGTGCGGGCAGCGCTCAAGTTTTCCGAAAAGCATGTTTATCGAAAAGACGTGGCGGCTGAAAGGCAACCCACATCGAGAGCACACCGCACCGCCAGCGGCGCCGTATTCTCCGACTCGAAATTTCCCCTTGCGACTGAACAGAGAAATGGACATTCCAGCGATAGCTATTACGACAAATAGAATAAACAAAGGAATAATAATGCCCGAGGCTGATTTCCAACCCTGCTCGGCGCTGACGAACTCGAAGCGCAAGACTTCGCTTTGCAGCGACGCGCCGGTGGCCGTCGAACCGATGGCTTGGATGGTATGGACTCCGAGGCCGTAATCCGAAGTATGGAATTTGAATTCGAAGGGGGGATCGGCATCGTGGAATACTACCGCATCGTCGATCATGAAATCCACGCCGCGAAGACCAGTCGGACCCGAGGCCGAAAGTGTGAAGCTGCCCTGGATCTTTCCGCCCATGCTGAAGCCGAAGTCTTTGCGCAGATTCAAGCTGAGCGAGCCGGTCTCATCCTGTGCCGAGGCGAAGCGAAGTGGAACGAGAAGAGTCAACAACAAAAGGATCGTTGATGTGCGGTGTATCGTTTTCATTAGACTATTTCCAGCGCGTGAGAATCGTCTCACGCTGAAAGAGATGCGTGGCCAGGGCCACGGATCCGGCGTCAATCACCAGAAGGATGACGGCCATCCAGAGGATCAGCCGATCGTTGATGAAGAACAATCCGGTGATTTGGCCGAAGAAAACGCCCAGCAGGGGTAGGATGACCAGCATCGAAAGCTGCTCGGCGACACGAGGATCGTTGGCTCTCGAAGAGACCATCACCGCCACGCTGACCGCGGCGATCGACAGCAGCGGGCCCACGACGAAAATCGCCGTCAGCCAGAGCGCATCCCCCAATCGACCGAGTACGACGGGGCTTGTCGAGAGAATCCGTGCGCCTACCGCGAAGATCGCGAACCCCAGCCACGTCGCGCCAATGGCCGGTAGAATGGCCGCCAAACCTTTGCCGGCAAGCAGTTCCACCGTGGTTATCGGCGTAGCCAGAACCGGTTCCAGCGTTCGCGTGGACTTCTCCCCAACGATGCTGTAGGAAGCAATCGTCACGGGAATGGCCAAGGGCATGATCATGAAAAACAGCATGAATTGACTGATGATGAAATATTGGGTACATTCCGCGGCGCTCATCTGATCACCGCATAGTTTCATGAATCCACTGGGCATGTCCGCAGACGAAAGCCCGCTGATATCCGCCGAATTGCGGGTGGCGTAGAGAGTAATCAGGGGCAGTGCGGTGAAAATGATGGGCAGGAAGGCGACAGTGAAAAGCACAAAGCGATTCTTGAAAACCTCCGCCCACTCTTTGCGAACGATAATCCAAACCTTGTTCATCCATCACCTCTGTCGTCGGTTAACGACACATTTTTCATTCAACTATTGAGGATCATCGGCGTAGTGATCCTGTGGATTGACCAATTGTAAATACACATCTTCGAGTGAGCGCCGCAGTTCCCCGACGAATTGAATCTCGGCGCCCATTTCAACCAGAGCCCGCACGATAGCGGGATTATTTTCTTCGGGCTCGTCGAGACCAACGACCAATTTTTCTCCCATCGTTTCCACGGAGCGCACGAAGGGAAAATTCTCGATACGTTCAACGAAGCCGGGGTGGATGCCACGCAGATGGAAAACAACCGTACGGGCGTAGACGGAGCGCCGTAGTGCGGAAGGCGTGTCGAGCGCTAGAATGTGTTGATTGAATACCGCGATGCGATCGCACAATCGATCCGCTTCATCCAGATTGTGCGTGCACATGAAGATCGTACGCCCTTCGCTGCGAAGTTCGGCGATAAAATCCCGCACCAAGCGTGCGGCCTCCGGATCGAGGCCACTGGTCGGTTCGTCGAGGAACAAAATCTGGGGCTCGTGCAGAAGGGCTCGAGCGATGGCCAATTTCTGACGCATCCCTTTTGAAAACTGTGCCACCGCTTCCTGGCGGCGATCCCACAATTCCAGCATGCGCAGATAGCGTTCGACCTGTCCGGGAACGTCTTCGACTTCGTAGAGTCGGGCGAAGAAATCCAAATTGCGTTCGGCGCTGAGTCGATCGTACAATCCCGGCGATTCGGTCAGGATGCCCACCACTCTACGGATCTGTGTATCTTCCTTGCCGAGTTCAAAGCCTGCCACAACAGCGCCTCCCGATGTGGGGGCGATCAGCGCCGTCAGCATGCGAATCGTCGTCGTTTTCCCTGCGCCGTTTGGACCCAGAAAACCGAACACCTCACCGGAGTTCACTAGCAAACTCAATCGATCCACGGCAACGACGTCGTTAAACTGCTTGGTCAACGAATCGGTTTTGATCATCTTTTCAACCTGTCAGATCCCGCATGCATTTCGGAATAATTTCTCCTTTTCACGTCCTGTAGGAAGAACTCCAAAATGCGTTGGAAGCCTTCTGATGGTGTGTCGGATTACACAAATCGGCTGTCCTCAACCTGCTCTGCCGTGATGTCTTCAGAGTCTGCTGCCGGAACAGATTTCGCAGCTGGAGGCGGTTCGACCGATGGCAAGGCGGCCGGTTCTACAGATTCCGTCTCAAAACCGCGTAATTTAAATATTATCACCAAGCTGGCGACGGCGGTCACTGCGACGAGCCCTTCCATAACATAGACGTTCCACGTGTAAACTGCAAACACCGCAAGCGCATCGACCAGCATGTGCCAGAGCAACCCCGCAATTCCCCAGCGGACTTGCTTGCGGGCAAATGCCTGCAGCATAAGCACGGCCAGGCTGATCTGAATAGTCAATGCAAAACAGCGCTCGACGGCGCCAAGCAGAGAGGCGTACCAGGGCATGCTCCAATACGCCTCGAGCTGCGCCGCCGCTTGCGTCACCTGGTCTGCGGGCACGTAGAGGGTAAGATCCGCGCCACGCAGGGCGATCGCCTGGAGTAATCCATATGTCGCCAAGAGGCCCAGAATGATCGCCTCGGCGCCGCCGTGCCCCAAGCCGAACATCAGGGCTTCCCGCCAGGAACGCTCCTTTCGCAACCAGAAGCGGTAAACGAGACACCTGGCACCTTCCTCGAAAACGCCGGCCGAAAGCCCCGCTACGAGTGCGGCTCCCATGAGTGGAAACCCCGTTTGCTGCAGGGAAAAACCGAAGAATTCGAAGATCCCGGGCAGGGCGAACGAGTTGAAAGGAAGGTGCCCGATCTGACTGGCGACGATCGTCACAGCGCCGACCAGGAAAAGCCGCCATTCCACACGCAGGCGTTTGACAAAGATGACTCCCAATAACAGGGGCAGTCCGATCATTACGAGTGCGTTGAGTGAGTGGAAAAACACGTCCATTGATCGCTCCCAGATCCCTAGCTACAGATTACGGCTCGCCTGCGACGGCATGAGCAACCAGGTTGTTCGCGGACGCAACGGTTCGACGTTTCACGTGAAACATAACCCGCTACGGCCAGCCTCTTTTTCGCTCGCGCGAACGGGATTGGGAGGGCCGTCTCAATACGACCATTAACTGATTGCCGTTTGATGAGCGCGGCAGTATCTCCATGGGCTCCCAGTTCTCCTCGGCGGCCTGGTTGAGCAAATCCGCCAATTCTTCCGGGCGTGTGGCGCGCAACGAGCCTCCCAACACTTCGACGATGTACTCCCACTTTGCGCTCACTTTTTCCGCTCCCGTTCACCCCGGCTTTCCGCTAGGCCAATTTCGGCGAGCGAAGTTACGCCCGCAATGGCGCCCAAGTTCATCGTCTCGACGGCGCTGGAAGGTACGATCACCAGCGCGCCTTGCTGCTTCAGGCCTTCGAAGAGCATGTTCATCGCCCGTAAATGCAATGCGGTCGGATTATCCTTATACGCCAGCGAAGCATCCGCAAAGGATTGGGCGATCTGCTGCTCGGATTCGCCCAGTATGACACGCGCCTGTCGTTCGCGCTCGGCTTGCGCCTGACGGCTCATGGTGTCTTCCAAATCTTGCGGGATGACGACGTCCCGGATTTCCACGGATTGAACGGTGATTCCCCACGGCGTCGTCCTTTCGTCGATGATTTTCTGCAATTCCTTGTCCATGCGCGCCCTGCCGACCAGGATGTCCGCCAGATTCATCTGTCCGAGCACTTCCCGCAGGGCGGTTTGTGCGGCCCAAGCGATCGCCATCTGATAGTCTTCCACCTCGAGGGCGGCTTTTTCGGCGTCCCACACCATCCAGAACAGCACCGCATCGACGTCGACGGGAACGGTGTCTTTGGTGAGCGTTTTCTCGGCGCTGAACGGGGTGACCATCACGCGGTGATCGATCCAGGCGGACGCTCGATCGACGATGGGTACAATGAGAAACAAACCGGGACCGCGCAATCCCACGAATCGTCCAAAGCGTAGCACGACGGCTTTTTCCCATTGATCGGCAACTTTCACCCCGAATAAAAGGAACAGGCCAATCAGATTGACCCCCACCAAAATTGCTGTGACTGTCCAGTCCGGGGCGTCGATCTTCCGCATCAACTGTGCCAGTAAAATAGAGATAACGAGCAGAAGTAGATTCAACGCCACCGCAACGGTGGGAACGTGAATGATATTCCTCTGTTGCGTTCTTCCTTCTTTCCCTCGTGAAATTTGTGACGCTCTTTGTATCATCTCACACCTTCCTTGGTCCTATTCGGACTCTCTTTCCAATTTTAGAATTCATCCGGCGGCGATCCCTCGTCTCGCCAGTGTGCAAGCAGGTTTTCCACAATCTCTTCGATTTCTTCGGGCTCGAAGCCCAGGCGATACGCTTCATATAGATAGGAACGAGTTATCGCATCGAGCGCGGCGTTGCGCATTCGTTTTGCATCTTCCGGAAGAGGTGGTTCGAGAACGAAAGTGCCCCGTCCCTGCTGCGTCGAAATCACACCCGCCTCGTCCAGAATGCGATACGCGCGGGCTACAGTATTGAAGTTCACACGCAAATCCGTCGCCAACTGCCGCACGGTTGGCAATTGTTGTCCTGGCTTGAGTGCCTCCGTGCCGACCAGGTGTTTGATGCGCTCAACGATCTGAACGTAGATCGGCGTGTGACTGCGAAAATCAAGTTCTAGAAACATCGTCTACATTGTACCAATTGTCTCATTGTACTAATTGTACTATTTAAATCGGTGTTGTCAAGCTCGGCCGAGGTAAGAACTCCGGGTATTTCAAGCAGCGGCGCCGGATTTCCTGGTGTTCGCGTGGGGAAGGGTCTCATTGCCGTTGAATCTGTCAGCGTGGTAAAATCGCAGTGAGGGCCGAAAATGCTCTCGTAGGAGGAAAGTGTGGAGAAGCAAGTCAGTACTTTTGCCGTGAAAAAAGGCTTGGCACAGATGCTCAAAGGCGGCGTGATCATGGATGTGGTCACAGCGGATCACGCTCGCATCGCAGAGGATGCGGGCGCCGTTGCCGTGATGGCGTTGGAGCGCGTGCCTGCGGACATCCGTGCCCAAGGCGGGGTGGCTCGCATGAGTGACCCGAAACTCATCCTCGAAATCATGGAGGCCGTAACCATTCCCGTGATGGCCAAATGCCGTATCGGCCATTTCGTTGAAGCACAAATCCTCGAGGCGCTCGGTGTGGATTACGTTGACGAATCGGAGGTGCTCACACCGGCGGACGAGGCGAACCACATCGATAAACATCCCTTCAAGATCCCCTTCGTATGTGGTTGCCGTAACCTGGGCGAAGCTTTACGCCGTATCGGGGAAGGCGCCGCCATGATCCGCACGAAGGGAGAAGCCGGCACCGGTGACATCGTGGAAGCCGTGCGTCACGCCCGATCCGTGCTCGGTGAAATCCGCCGCCTTGAAAACATGCCCGATGAAGAGCTTATGGCCTTTGCCAAAACGATCGGCGCTCCGTTTAATCTGGTCAAAGAGACCAAAGAGCTTGGACGCCTGCCCGTGGTCAACTTTGCCGCCGGCGGGATCGCCACTCCAGCCGATGCTGCGCTGATGATGCAGCTCGGTGTGGATGGCGTCTTCGTTGGTTCGGGTATCTTTAAATCCGGAAATCCCGCGGCGCGCGCCAAGGCGATCGTTGAGGCGACGACCCATTACCAAGATCCCAAGATTCTCGCCGAAGTGAGTCGCGGTCTCGGCGAGGCGATGGTCGGAATCGGCGTGAGCGAGCTTCCCGAAGCAGAGCGATTGGCGGTACGCGGTTGGTAACTTCCACGGCTCGCGAGCCTCGCACACAAGATGAGCGAGTAGAGATCCGGCGCAGTGACCGGGCGGTTTTCGATGATGCCGCCATCGCCGCGATGCTGTGCGAAGGACAGGTCGCGTTCGTTGCGACTTGCTCTAACGATCAACCTTACGTCCTTCCCAATCTGTACTGGTTTGATCCCGATCGCCATACCCTCTACTTCCACACCGCCGCAGAGGGCCGCACGCGCGAGAACGTGAAATCCAACCCCAAGGTCAGTGCCAGTGTGGCGACGATGGGCAAATTGCTGCCTGCCGATAAGGCTTATGAATTCAGTGTGGAGTACAGCAGCGTATGTGTCTTCGGAGTGACCAGAATCGTCGAGGACGAAGAGGAAGCTCGTTTCGCACTACAGCGCCTTCTGGACAAGTATTTTCCGGATCACATTCCTGGAGAAGACTATCGCCCCATCACTCGCGATGAAATCAAACGCACCACAGTATTTGCCATCGAGATCGAATCTTGGAGTGGAAAGCGGAAAGTTGCAGATTCGTGAAAATCGGTGTTCTTGCACTTCAGGGAGATTTCGAGGAACATATCGTGATGCTCCGACGAATCGGTGTGGACGCCGTTGACGTTCGACTGCCGGAACAACTCGAAAATATTGACGGTCTCATCATCCCCGGCGGCGAATCAACCACCATCGGCAAATTGGCGGCCCAGTACGAAATGATGGATCCCATCAAGCGCTTCGGGAAGACGCACGCCGTTTGGGGAACTTGTGCAGGTGCAATCTTGCTTGCGAGCGATATTCATCACAAGCAACCGCTGCTTAAATTGATGGACATTTCCATCGAACGTAACGCCTTCGGCAGGCAGGTTGACAGTTTCGAGAGCGATATATGGGTCCCCGCGTTGGAATCCCCGCAGGAACCCTTCCCTGCCGTCTTCATCCGTGCCCCGATCATCAAACGTGCGGGGAAGTCCGTCGAGGTGCTCGCGCGCTTACCGGCAGATGATGATTCGCCCGAAATCATCGTCGCCGTGCAGCAAGACCGTTTGCTCGCTACCAGTTTCCATCCCGAACTCACGCAAGACGATCGGTTCCATCGCTACTATCTAGATCTCGTGAAAGGATGAATGACGCATGATTCGGCCCATGGATTGGCGAGACCTGGCAATACTGCATCGCTTGCGTAGCCATGGGTTATGCCTTGACTCCCAACTCGACAGTACGCGAGGCCCGGATGCCTTTCACGATGCGCTGTTGGATCCATTTTCTCGAAGCAGAAACACATGTACTTTAATCGACCGTTCGGATGACTCCATCGCCGTAGGTCAATTTACGCGCCAAATTCACCAGGTGTTCGCACGTCTCACATTTCTCGGTCCTGTTGAAGCGCTCTCATTGTCCCCGGGTTTGAATCTCGTCGACGCATTGAGTCAGGCTGCCGGATCGCAAAACATCCATCACTTGATTGCTGAAATCGACGAGCACAGTCCCATCTTCGAACTCTTGCGCCAAACGGGTTTCGCCGTTTATGCACGTCAGAGAATCTGGGAACATACCGTTCCACTTTCCACCGACTTGGAGAGAAACGATGTGGATTGGCGTCTCGAAGCGGACACCGACGTCACGGCGATTCGCAGTTTGTATCACAATCTGGTACCAGGGCTGGTCCAGCAGGTTGAAGCTCCACCATCATCGAACAATCGGAGCCTGGTGCATTGGCAACGAGATGAACTTCTCGGGTATCTGGAGTTGGAAGACGGCCCCAAAGGTCTCTGGGCACAAGCCTATATTCATCCTGCGGTCGAACAAACGAACGACCTGTTGATCAGATTCTTAAAGCACGTAAAAATGAGTGAGCAAAAGCCGCTGTATTTATGCGTGCGATCATACCAGGCTGGCTTGAGCCGCAGCTTATTGGACCTCGGTTTCGACCTGCGAAGCGATCAAGCGGTTATGGTGAAGCGTCTGACTGCCGTGATGCGAGATCGGGTTCCTGCTCCGTTACCCGCCCTCGAAGGAACGCAGACGTCGCCAACTGCCCCGATTACGCAATCCGCCTCTGCGACTCAGACGGTCGCGGAGAATCCGATTCAAAATCACCTCGACTCGAACGTAATCCATCCCTGAGCTATCTGCAGGCCAAGCTGAACAATTCATTATTCACCCATCTTGCGTCATGGATAGCGGGAATATACTTCGACCGTATAATATTCTCGACGTCGCTGGAAGAATTACGTGGGACGATCGAGTATATCGCCGAAGCCTGGAATCCTGACTTCGCAGCAATGGATCACTTGAGCGGCAGCGTACCGGCATCCTCTGTCATCCACAGGCGTGCAGCGGCGATGATCTGAATTAATATGTTGTCTAGAATGCGGCGCGATTTAAAGAGCATCCGGCATACAGCATCACGGTTTTCTGGTTCCAGGTTTATTCACGGAAACGTGATGACTTTCGTGATTCTGCTTTTGGCCTTCTTTCCGCCGCTTTTGGTCGTGCTCGACCGTTGGTTGGATGTCCGGTGGATATCGACTAAATTTCTATCCGCATGGTGCTACCCGGCGGACTACTGTAACGCCGTCCTCCCGGCCTATTTTGTGATCATCCTCCCCGGCGTACTGCTTCTTCTGCTCCTGTTCATCTTGCGCAGCGACGATGTTTGTACTTACCTATCTACTCGAGATCCATTTCTCGGCCGGACCTACCAACACCCATCCCGGCGACAACAGCGCGTCGGCAATTTTCTCGTTGTAGTTTCCATCGTTTGGCTCGGATGGCGCATCGTTAATGTTTTGGCACATGTCTCATTACCGGACTGGGGATACGTTTGTGCCTATGTCTTATTGCTGGGTGGATGGCTGTTGCGGGAAAATCCGCTTTACCGCGTCGGTGAATATTGGAAAGAGAAACGTCGCAAACTCGGCTTCTTACTGATCAATCATCTATCCTTGATCGGGGTTCTGGCGAGTGTTTTCACGTCCGGCAAGTTCTGGCCGATTTTTCTCATCATTTTCCTGCTGAGCATCTTTGCGTATCGGAATTCATTGCGCGACATCTCCGTCAGCTACTGGATAGCGACCCTGGCGCTGGTTATCTTTACACAGGGGATCAACCATTGGAGTTTTTCGATCATTGGCGACGAATACGCCTTCCTGCGCTACGCTCAAAACATCGTCCAAGGACAAGACTTATCCAATGTCGGGGATCACCTTTTTTACGGCCAGGGTGTATATCAGACTCATCCCTACTTTTCTTCTTTGATTCAAGCCGTGTTTCTGAAAATATTCGGGGTGAATAACTTTGGCTGGCGGTTCAGCAACATATATCTTTCGGCGGTGGCGATTGGTCTCTTGCATTCCGTATTCCGGGGTTTTCTGCGCAAACGGGTTGCCGATTTCGCCGCTTTATTCCTGGCCTTCTCGCAGTACTTGATCTCGTTTGGAAAGATCGGCTACAACAATCTGCAAGCTTTCTTTCTGCTTGCCGTCGTTCTCTATTTCGCCAGTAAAGCGATCGCGCGACGTAGAGCGTCCGAATTTGCATTACTGGGTGCCGCTTGTAGCATATGTTTCTACGTCTATCCTGCGGCGTTGTTCGTGCCGCCACTCGCGGTTTTGCTTTTACTGTTTTACGATCCACCGACTAGGCGGAACGCGATTCGAAACTGGGGCATTTTCACACTTTGCTTTTTGTTTCTGCTCCTGCCCCTTTTCTCTCAACAAGAATACTGGTTGAATAAAATTCCGGGCACCTTTTTATACACGCCGGAATTGAGCCAGAGCCCATCGAGCATTGCCAATCATCTTTCCAGTAACCTGCTCTCTGCAACGTTTTCTTTCCTCTACGCGCCGCAAGAAACACACTTCGTTGCCGCTTCGTATATCGATCCGTTGTCTGCGGGGTTCGCGCTGATTGGCCTCTCGCTGCTGCTTTCGAAATTCCGATCTCACAAATTCGCAACCTTTTTTGTCACCGGCTTCGCGTTCTTGTTGTTCTTCCTCGGTGCGACACACGATCGCAGTACACCTTCAACCACGCGCATGTTCCTGCTGCTGCCCTGGTTTGCCGTATTTTCCGCGCTCGGGTTTACGTGGATCATTCGCCGCGTACGGTGTCTACATTCGCAACGTACGATCATGTCCGTCATTGTTGGTTTGTTATTGGTTAGCTGTCTCGGCCTCAATCTATACCAGGCGTTTCCCCTGGCGCAGGAACGAATGGCGGATCGCTATCATTCATTCCAGGTCTTGTTCCTGCGGGAAGCACCCCGATTACTCGCGCCCAGAAATGACGTGAACCCTCAGATTATGATCCTGAATCAACCAGATAAACATTTGCTGGAATCGCTGTACGAGCTTCTCGACATCTATCGAATTCCATATTGCCGGGAACAATTGAGTGAAGTGGACGTCACAAGCGTCCTGGAGGACGAGCCGGAGTATGACGAATGGCTTCACGATGAGCACAGCTTGATTATAATTACCCCATGGGTGTATGGTGAAATTAGGACGTCGATCGAACGAGTTCTCATCCAAGCGGGTAAACAGCCTCAAGAGGTCAAGAATTCAATCGGAGATACCGTTTACACCGTGTGGGAGACTCCGTCAGACAAGTATGAATCCAGACCGTCCATGAAGGACGCGTTCGATGAGGCTGAAGTTTATAATTAGTAATAAGGCTTATTATAAAAACAAACGAGGGCGAACATCAGTACAGGCACGTGAATGAACATGACTGGAAAACGAATTACGGACAATCTCGATGATCTTCTGGCCATCTTGCCGCCAGAAATTACGAAAGAGATTCGAAAAATCAATCGCCAAGACGATTTACTCGAAGTCATCCTAGATCTCGGACGTGTACCCACGGCGCGTTTCGTTGATGGTGAGGTGACCCTCAGTGATCGAGAAGTCGGGCGTGAGGAGTTGGACTACGTCGTCTCGCGCATCGGTGGTTTCGACGCCGATAACCGCGGCGGCATCGAGCGCACGCTGCATCGCATCGCGGCCATTCGCAACCGACACGATCAGATCGTGGGGTTGACATGTCGGGTGGGTCGTGCCGTCTATGGCACGATCGACATCATCCAGGATTTCATTCTCGGCGGGAAAAGCGTCCTGTTGGTCGGGCGCCCCGCCGTCGGGAAAACGACCATGCTGCGTGAGGCAGCGCGAATCCTGGCCGAGGAGAAGCGGGTCGTTATTGTGGATACGTCGAACGAGATCGCCGGCGACGGTGACGTTCCGCATCCGGCCATCGGCCGCGCTCGACGCATGCAGGTGCGCGAACCCACCCTGCAGCACGAGGTGATGATCGAGGCGGTCGAGAATCACAATCCCGAAGTCATCGTTATCGACGAAATCGGGCGGGAGTTGGAAGCCGTCGCGGCACGCACCATTGCGGAACGCGGCGTGCAGCTGATCGGTACGGCACACGGAAACACGCTGGAAAATCTTCTACTCAATCCCACGTTATCTGATCTCGTGGGCGGCATTGAATCTGTTACCCTTTCTGACGAGGAAGCCCGTCGTCGAGGCACACAAAAAACGGTACTCGAACGCCGCGCGGCGCCAACTTTCCCGGTGCTGATCGAAATTCAGGATCGTGAAAGACTGGCGGTCCACCGTGACGTTGCTGCTTCTGTCGACGCCATGCTACGCGGTCGCCCGCTGACTCCCGAACTTCGCTACCGGGATGAAAATGGTGAGGTCAAGATCGAAACGCCCCCGCAAATGACCTCATCGCGAGGCCGCGGCCAGGAAGGATACCGGCGTCAAGCTGCACTCCCCTCGAAGCCCATGCCTTCCGATAACGGACTGCCTTATTCTCCAACTCCGCCCCGCATGCCCGGCACGGCGCTGGAAACGGTTCGCATTTACGCCTACGGTGTGGCTCGCAATCGTTTGCGCCAAGCGGCCAAACGCCTGCGTGTGCCGGTCGTCCTGGTCAACGATTTGGGTGAAGCCGACGTGATGGTGACTTTGCGCTCGTACTATCGGAAACGGCAGAAGGTGATTTCCAACGCCGAAAACCGCCGCATGCCCATCTACGTCTTGCGATCGAATACGGTCAATCAAATGGAGAGTTTCCTCGCCGATTTGTTCAATCTGGATGGGCTGTCCTCCGATGATCCGGCCCTGGAAGCGGGTATGGATGAAGCCCGACGTGCCGTCCAATCTGTGCTCGACGGCGCACGTTCAGTGGATCTTTCACCAGCATCGGCTTACGTTCGCCGGCTCCAACACCAGATGGCCCGCCAGGCCAACCTGGTTTCGCATTCCTATGGCAACGAACCGCAACGACGGGTAAGGATTTATCGCAATTGAGTCTATTCATCACGCTGGAAGGACCCGACGGGAGTGGAAAAACCCGCCAAGCCGCATTGCTTGCAAAGCGACTGCGCACGCTGGGGCATGATGTCCTTCTCACACGGGAACCCGGTGGAACGGAAATCGGTGAGCAAATCCGTCAGGTGTTGATGTCTCTCGATAATACACTCATGGACCCGCGAACCGAATTTCTGCTTTTTTCCGCTTCCCGAGCGCAGCACGTTTCTGAACGCATCCGTCCACATCTCAAGCATGGCGGGATCGTGGTCTGCGACCGTTATTTTGACGCTTCCCTGGCGTATCAGGGCTACGGCCATCGCCTGGATCTGGACGCGCTGCGTACGATAACGTCCTTTGCCACGCAAGAATTGACGCCCGATCTCACACTGCTCCTGGATCTGCCTGTGGAACAAGGTTTGCAGCGCCGGGAACAGGATGGCAACTGGAATCGCCTCGACGATTACGATCTGGAATTCCACCGCCGTGTTCGTCAGGGTTATCTCGCTTTGGCGAAAAGTCAGCCAGAACGCTGGATCGTCATCGATGGTCTGCGGGACGTCGAACAGATTCATGCCGAAATCCAAAAAAACGTCGAGGCGAAACTGGCTTAGTCAATGTCCGCCTGAGGACTGCAGTTCCATCCCTTCTGTCTCTCAATAGAGCTTTAGAACTCGTTGGTCGAATCCGTACAACAATACCTTGGCGTGTGCCTTGAGGGCGTTTAAGAAATACGACGTACAATCGCTTCGGGCGTATGAAGATTTAGGGATTCAGTGTGTCCGTGGGACACTGGGTGGAAAGGTTGATCGCGAGAGTGGCGTTCTTATTCCAGCGCTCATATATCACTTCGTAAGCAGGATTCTGGGAAGATTCAAAACGCTGGCGGATCGCTCGCCTCGTCGGTTTAGATATCGAGATCCGGCATATCCTGTTCGATTTCATCCGGACTCTGGCCGGCTTCCAATCGATCTACGACTTCGTCGAATTCACCGGGCATTTCCTCCCCCAATTCTTGTCCCATCTTCCGCATCATGCGCGCCATCGACCGGGGATCGTTCTCGTCGAAATTTCCCCACTCGCTAGGATCGGCCAAAGATTCCAGGCGCGAATCCTCCGAGCGGGCAAAGCGCACTCTGTTGATCAGGCGTTTAAGATTCGTTCCCTTACAATGTGGACATACGACGGCCACACTGCCATATTCCTCATACGACTGGTATACCGAAATTCGTTCATCACAATCCACACACAGATAGTCATACGTCGGCACAACGGGCTCCTTACACCGGCCGTTCCCTCTTGTATGACTTCAAGAGAACGGTTGATTCGCAGCAACTGCCAAATCGATTATACTGACCTCGACAGGAGTTATCAACGCATGGACGAGCAACTGTTCAACAGAGAACGATTTCCACTCTTGATCGTAATCTCGGGACCATCGGGTGTGGGAAAGGATTCAGTGATTCAGCGCTTGAAGGGAATCGGCACATCCTTTCATTTTGTCGTCACCGCCACAACCCGTCCGAAAAGAGACGACGAAGTCGAAGGGCTGGATTATTTTTTCGTAAGTCGCGATGAATTTAACGATATGATCGAGCGAGACGAGCTGCTAGAACATGCCGTCGTTTACGACGATTACAAGGGTATTCCCAAACGACAGGTTCGTGAAGCGATGCAGAGCGGATTGGATGTCGTGATGCGTCTCGATGTACAAGGTGCAGGGACCATTCGGGAGCTTTTTCCCGAGGCGTTGCTGATCTTCATCACGACCCGTACGGAGCAAGAATTACTCCGGCGTCTCGAAGCTCGAAAATCTGAAACGGCGGACGCGCGAAAATTGCGCATCGAAATGGCACGCAAGGAAATGGCGAAAATCGATATCTTCGATTACGTGGTAGTCAACGCAGAAGATAAATTGGATGATGCTGTGGAAACGATCATGGCGATCATTGAAGCCGAACACCACCGCGTGAAACCGCGACGAGTTAAGATGTGAACGACAGTATCGACCATACGACATCAAGACCACCTCGGAGGGACAGGCCTATCGACCTCCGCACGTTGTTGTCGCGTTTCCCGGTTACGTATGGCACGATTGGCTTTACGGTTATCGTTTTCCTTTTTCAGTGGCTCGGTGCGTATGTTAATGGCAACGGGATCATTTGCGGACAAGGAGATGTTATCTGCCAGGCTGGTGAGAAAATCAACCAAGCCATCGCCGCCGGAGAAATCTGGCGCTTCATCACGCCCATATTTATTCATGTGAATTCCTGGCACATCCTGGTTAACATGTACTCTCTTCATGCCGTCGGCCCTTCGGTGGAGATGTTCTATGGTAAAGAACGAACGGCGATCGTATACCTATTAAGTGGCATTACCGGCGTCGCCTTCAGCCTTGCCTTCAACTCCTACATTTCGGTGGGTGCCTCCGGCGCCATTTTTGGGATCGTCGGCGCCCTTGCATGGTTTCTCTTTCAACATCGAAATATTTTCGGAGTTGTTGCCAGGAATCAATTGCAGCGAATACTCATCGTAATATTCTTGAATCTGATATTGGGTATGTCTGCCATGATCGACAACTGGGGGCACATCGGCGGCCTTCTCGGGGGGATATTTGTCGGGTGGCTCATCGGACCCCAGTGGGAGAGAGTTCAAACCCCGGAACAACCCAATCGGTTGATCGATAAGCGACCCTGGGAGGATGTTGGTGCGAATACGGTGTTCGCAATTACTATTGTTGCATTCGTTTGTCTCGCGGCAATCTTCAGTCCCTTCAATCAATAGTTTCGGATAAACTATATTAACGGACAACCTTTTTCTGCTCCTTCAATTGAAAACGTATGCTAATGACGGAGCGGGACTTTTATTTGCAATAAACAAGGCCAGAGAATGGTTTTCACAGTTACGGTTGGAAATTCGATCAAGCGGACGAAGAGGCGCTTTTATCGCAAATCACTTTCATCGAGAACGAAACGAGGACATACAACTTATGGGCGGTAAAAAAGCCCCTGCACTGTTCGATATAACCTTCATAGGCGCTGGCCCAACGGGCTTGTTCGGCGCATTTTATGCAGGCCTGCGCGAGTTGTCCGTGAAAGTCATCGATGCGCTGCCACAAGCGGGTGGGCAGCTGATTACCCTCTATCCCGAAAAATGGATCTACGATACTCCAGGATATTATCGAATTCGATCGAAAGAACTCGTGGAGAATTTGTTCGAACAAGCTTCACGGTGGCGGCCCGAATTTGTGTTCAACCAGCGTGCGTTGAATCTGCTGCGAGATAACCATCCTGACGCGGATCAAAAAAAACAGGTCTGGGTAATCGAAACCGACAAAGAGCGCCACTACACAAAAACGGTTGTGATCGCTGCCGGAATCGGCGCCTTCGAACCGATTCGCTTAAAAAATGAAAGCGTGGATCGTTTCGAAAACAAAGGCGTCACCTACATGGTTCACGACCTTGAAGCATATGCGGGACAGCGCGTTCTCGTTATCGGTGGTGGGGATAGTGCAGTAGATTGGGCGCTGTCGCTCGAGCCCATCGCCGAGAAGGTCACACTCATCCATCGTCGGGATGGTTTCCGTGCCCACGATTCTTCGGTAAATGAGCTCTGGGAATCGCCGGTCGAAGTGCTTGTATTTCATGAGTTACGCGAATTGCAGGGGGGATCTCACCTCGAACGCGCCGTGATTTTCAACAATCAAAATCAAGAAGAACGCACGCTCGACATCGATGCTGCAGTTCTCGCCCTGGGATTTAAGGCCGATTTGGGTCCTATCCGTACCTGGGGTCTTGAAACCATCGGGCGCCGTTATATCCAGGTGAATAAGCACATGGAAACGAACTTACCGGGCGTGTATGCCGCCGGGGATGTGGCGTTGCAGGAGGATCTCGATCCGCTCAATCTAATCGTGATTGGCTATGGTCAGGTGACTGTGGCCGTCAATTACGCCTACACGAAGATCAAACCGGGTGAGAAGGTGTTCCCCGGTCACTCCAGCGAAAAAATTTCAGAAAAATCTTAGCGCTGCGTGTCAGCGAGAAATTTATTCCGAAGTCGGATTCTCTTCAACCGCTGGATCCTGTTCGGATTGTTTGTTGCGGAAGAACGGCAGACGTAAACGGGGAAAGCGCAGGCGTCGTGACTCAGATTTTGAGGGTGCAGCGGTTGTTTTCTCGTCACGAGATTTATTCCCTGGCGTCCTCTTTCTGCTCAATTTCGGTAATCTCAATCGAGGAAAGTGCCAGCCTTTCGAGGCACCCTTCGGCTTTGGATTGCGCGGCCAGTACAGCAGTAGCCCAAGAAGGCTGATGGCGACGCCAGTCGCCAGGCCGATCACCTGTATGGGGCCAAATGCGACATACGGAAGATGTTGAGCGCCGAGACCGACGAAATCGGCAAGCGATGCCGCCGCAGAAACGACGTATCCGGTGGCGATCAAACGCACCCCGATATCCGCCCGCAACGACATTGGTCGGTGATTGCGAATGACGCGTACACTTGCGTACGCGCTGACAAGCAGTATCGCCAATCCAACCAGCCAAACATCCACCTGCACGAACCCGACAACTTCGCTGCGGTTCATGCCGATTAGATCTGGTTGGACGCCGATAATAAAAATCATAAAGCCTATGAATACGAGTGTCATCCAGTAACGCGCCCAACGAACTTGGTATGGCTTAAGGGGGGACGATGGCATGTATCAATACTCCGGTGCTGTTCTAGAACATGTTAGCAATTTGTGTTTCGAAAACATCTTATTCGGTCTCGGGAGAATCTTAATCCCGCGTCGAGGTGAAGTCAATTAACCGTAGTTCTGCGCTGCTGTCAAGGTCCGAGTGTACTGTTTCAATTCTTTCATCACTTCGCTGATACCCGCAAGACGATTCGGGTCTCGAAGGCGACGGATGATTTTTCACCCGCCCCGGCTTTATTCCCATGAATGTCAATCTATTTTCCGTGCAGCGTCGATACTATTTCTTTCCAGAATTTATCTTCCTCGCCAGGTATGAAAGGTCGGTAAATCGACAGTCGGTCGACAAGGCCCTGATACCTGTGTTTGACCACCTCGGCCAAGTCGCCCGATGAGGCGGAGATCGCAAAGGTGTCGAGCATCTCCTCATCGATTAAGGCGGGCATCTCTTCCCACGCTTTCTTACGGGATAATATTTGCAGTTGATCGGCGATTTCTCCCCAACCGTGAAGTGCCATCACAGGACGGTACGTGGGTGTGGAGGCATAGAAAGCGATTTGCGATCGCAAGAACGCGCTCTCCTCTGGTCCCGTGCTCACCATCACGCTTGTCGTTAGTGTGATCTGATTTGTATCCCGCCCTGAGAGGGAAGTTCCCTGTTCGATCGCCGGACGTACGACCTCCCGCAAGTAGCGTGCGGAATGATACGGATGGGCGATGAAACCATCGGCGATTTCTCCCGCCAAACGGCAAAGACCGACGTTCACCCCTGCAATGTAGATCGGTATGTCGGGATTTTCGATCGGTCCCGGGTTGAAAAACGGGGTCATCAGGGTGAGCTTGTAGTGTTCACCGCGAAAGTTCAGCCGCTCCCCGGTTTGCCAGGTTCTCCACAGTGCTTGGATCGCGTGGACGAATTCACGCAATCGACCCACCGGTGAGTCCGGCCAGGACATCCCAAATCGACGTTCAATGTGGGGACGCACCTGTGTTCCCAGCCCGAGGATAAATCTCCCCCTTGAAGCTCGAGCCAGATCCCAGGCGCTGTAGGCTACCGTCGCAGGACTGCGCGCGAACGCGATGGCGACTGACGTGCCGAAGGCCAAGGTTTCACTGTGTTCGCTGATTAATGCCAGTGGAAGAAAGGGATCGTGTTGGGTTTCGTGGGACCAGAGTGCGTCAAACCCGATGACTTCCGCGGCGCGCACCAGTGTCGGCAATTGATTGAGATCTCGGGCTTGAATACTTGCGTCGAATTTCATCGTTACTCACTTCCGTGGGGAAACTCGAACAACTGCGGCCATTCCATATCCATCTACCGAAAGGCTGCCCTCGGTGTCGGCGATCACAACCAGGTCACGTCGCCGCACAAATCGGGCGGGAGAGGCTTCGAGCAAAATGCTTCAAAAGCCTCGCGCTCCAAACCGACTGTCGTCGGATCACCATGACCGGGATAGAGGATGACGCTGTCTGGCCATGAAAAAACGGACTTGGAAAGAGATACAATCGAAGTCGCCAATGCTTCCGGCGACTCGGTGTGACCTGGGCCTCCTGGAAAGATCGAATCGCCTACGATCGCGCGTTTGACGAGGCCGGATTCTACGAGCTTGAATCCCACACTTCCCGGTGTATGTCCGGGGATGTGAACGAATTCAATGCGGTCGTCGCCCAGATCGACCTGAGCTCCGTCGCGAATGGTGAAATCCGCTTTCTGATCCAGAGATTCCGAGTCCGCTGCGTGGATGTAGACCGGAACGTTCAATGTGTGACGCACCTCTTCCAGAGCGGCGACGTGATCTTGATGTCCGTGGGTGATCAGAATGCACAAAACCTTGAGCGATCTTACCCAGCGTAAAATTTCCTCCGCTTGGTCTCCAGGGTCGACGAGCACCGCCTCGTTGTGTGCAGCGTCGACCAAGAGGTAACAGTTCGCTTGATATTCGCCGACGGGCAGTTTCCGGATTTCCATCATCACGCTTTTCGTTGCCATACAATTGTAGCTTAATTACACACTCCCTATCGACGGCAGAATAGACATACGCTGGGCGAAAAATCCACGAGATTTTGATGTAGGATCACGATTTTTCCGCTGTGCGTCGACCCCTTACCAGGGTTGAGTATACACGGTGGTTGACTACTGATAGGATAAATCGTAGCAGGGTGCACGCGAGTTCAATCGCGTGAGTCGTTCAGGCCGCCGTTGGTATTTCCAATCGTGTCAACCTTTGGCCCGGTGGTGCTGAATACGACCGTCGACGAATGAACACAGCTCCTTGCACAAACTGCTTTTGAAAGGAGATCACACTCATGGAAGACCGCATCATCGGCACGGTTAAGTGGTTCAACAGCGAAAAGGGCTGGGGCTTTATCGAGCGCGAAGATGCGCCGGACGTTTTTGTCCACTACAGCGCCATCCAAGCCGAAGGCTTCAAAACACTCATGCAAGGACAGCAAGTTGAATTTTCCATCGAAGAAGGACCAAAAGGACCTCAAGCTGCAAATGTCATGATCATCTAGTACAGCGATCCAAGTCACCCCGAAAACTGACCAACGAATTTCCACTCCAGAGCCAATGAAACCATGCGGCCTTTTCGGCTGTGATGGATGCTCGTGTTTGGGTGCAGAATTAAAGCCCGCTCACGGAATGATCTGTGAACGGCACAGAAAATTTGCTCGGCAGCGAGGGAACGACATCTGACGAAACACGATCTACCTTGTCCGATACCATTTCGCTGCGCTGCGATATGGCTCGGACATACACAGGATGAGTGGCATAAAAACACACCCCGAAGCGCTTTGGGGTGTGTTTTTTATTGAACTCGATATACTTGGGTTCAATGCTTCATGCGTCTGGTGTGTCCTCGTCACGAATGACCAGAATGAAGATCCCGGGTTGATCCCACTCTGCGACAATTTTGCCGCCAGGAATGCGCTGGTGCGGTTCCCGCGTGAACGGCACGTCCACCCAATCTGCGCCATCGGCGTCAAACCACAACACGGCAAAATTCTCCTCCCACTGGTATCCGGGGATGAAGAACTCGATCCTGATCGTCTCGCCTTCAGGTATCTCAGCGTTGTATATGAGGATGTCGATGCCTACCATGAAGGTATCACCCGCCGGGAGATCGGCAGGCAATTTCTTTGAGACCAACAACGGCAAGTAGCGTGCGTATGAGACATCCTCCTCGACGATCGGCTCAATTGGCGGGAAGTTCACCATAATTCCATGTCCGACATTGACGTACTTGCCAGATTTGTCGTTGATGGAACATTCTTTAAATTGATCTTCTTCTTCTTTTTCCTTTGGTTTGCATTTAATCCAGATCACCTCTTCACCGACTGGGACCATCGTGGCGCCAGATTCGTTGGAGTCCGTCTTGATGCATGAGAACGTAACCGTGCCGTTTTCGGGTTGTGCCCAGACTCCAAATTGACCATTTTCTTTGAATTGGCTATCACTGACCGTGATCACGTTGGTTTCATCGTCACCGTCGAAGACCAGTAGTGCACCTGATTCCTCGTTGTTATTCGCGGTCACGTTTGACAGTGTAATCGAGCCATCGGCGTTTACGTCAACGTACACTCCGTTGCCGATGTTATCGCCTTCGACGCCGTTGCCTGCGTTGCTTGCATCCACGTTGTTCAGGATGACGTCACCGGTCTGATTCTCAACCGAGATCGCATCTCCATCATCATTGGTTACGACGATGTCTTCGATAGTTAGGGTGCCTTCGTTGTCAACAACCTGAACTCCATCCGTGATTTCAAACCCTTCGAGGACAAAGTTCAACATGTTTTGGATGATCACATTTCCGTCGATGACGGTCGTGCCGCTGCCGTTTTCGCTCTGCAGGGCGAGTTCATCTGGCACTGCACCGCCATTCCATGTACTGCCGTCGATGAGGATATCTTCTGTGAAGGTCCCGTCTTCAACGATGATCAGGCCATCATCCGGTGTCCAACCGTTGTTGCTCAGATCGTCTACCGCGTCCTGAATAGATGTATAGTTGTACTCTGTGCCGCCGTAATAAAAGTAAGGATCGGCAACCGCGCTGGTTTCTTCCGTTTCGTCCGCAGCCGAATCTGCATCGCTTGCTACGGCATCGTTTGCAAGACAGGTCTCGTCTTCGATAGGCACGTCTTCTGCGACGTCTTCTGCGTCTTCAGTGGGTGTGCTGCCTTCCACTGCTTCTGCATCTTCTGTTGGTGCAGCTTCTTCTGTGGGTGCGGCCTCTTCCGGTGGTGCAGATTCTTCTGTCGGCTCTGTTTCCTCAGTTGGCGCAGCCTCCGTTGGAGCTTGCTCCTCACCTCCGGAACCCTCTTCTGGGGGCGGTTCGCTTTCTTCCGAACTGGGTGGATCCTCTGTCGTTCCATCGTCGGCGGAAACAGCCGATCCCAGCGGACTGAGAAGTGTCAGCGCCATGATCAAGATGACAGCGATCCGGATAGGTCTTTCCCAATTTCTCATTGCCATGATTCTCATTATTTCTCTCCTTATAATAGGGCAATTGCCCCTGCAATAATGATGCACGATTATAAAAGACATCGGGATAAAACTAACGACGGTTATTTAACGGCAAAAAGGGTTTTCCACATCTCGGCTGAAGCCCAATTGTCAACTATTTTGAAGTGATTTTCTATGAAGCGGAAGTACTGCTCCGGGATTGAGCGAAATCCACAGAGCTGTTTGACGAACAATGTGTTACGAGTTTTCTTTCTGCAAATTCCGGTGGATGACGCTTAAATGACGCACTTGCTCTTCCGCATGATAAGATGAGCGCACAAGCGGACCGCTTTCGACCCATTTGAAGCCGATTTCATAGCCGAAGGTCTTAAACGCTTCAAATTCGTCCGGGGTATAGTAGCGCTCGATGGGCAAGTGCTTCTTCGATGGTTGAAGGTACTGACCGATGGTAAGGATGTCCACGTTCCACCGGCGCAGATCTCGCATCACAGCTTTGACCTCTTCTGTTGTCTCTCCCAAACCGACCATCACGCCCGATTTTGTTAATACGTCGGGATCCAACTTCTTTGCGTTGCTCAATGTCGCTTCGGCCCACTCGTAATGATCCTGGGGTTGGACTTGCCGGAAAAGGCGCGGAACCGTCTCGACATTGTGGTTGAGAATCTCCGGACGGGCATCCATGACGATACGCAGCGCCTCGATCGAGCCTTTGAAATCCGGGATCAGTACTTCGATCGAGCATCCGGGTTGTAATTCGCGAATCCGTTGGATGACCATTGCAAAGATCGGGGCACCGCCGTCGGGTCGTTCATCGCGATTGACGCTCGTGATGACGACGTGCCTTAAATCCATACTTTGCACGGCGCGCGCCACCCGTTCCGGCTCGAGCCAATCGAGCGGCGCGGGTCGACCTGTTTTGATGTCGCAGAAGCCGCAGGAGCGGGTACATGTGTCACCCATCATGAGGAAGGTGGCCGTTCCAGAGCCCCAACATTCCCCCATGTTGGGACACATGGCTTCTTCACAAACCGTGTGCAAAGATTTGCTGCGCATCATCGAACGCAGCTGTTCGTAGGTTTCTCCGGATGGGACACGGACCTTGATCCAATCCGGTCGGCGCTTCGGGTGGTCGCCGGTGGATATTTCAGGATTCTTTGGCGTGGTTCGTTTCGACATACAGGTGCACCTCGATACAAATTCTACCGCATTCCAAATCGACTATGCGTGCAGGCCTTGCAAGCGTAGGTGGCGGTTCTCATTGCCTTACTCAATAATCAGCCCCTGAGACATTGCGACAGCCACGGCTGCCGCCCTTGAATCCACACCGAATTTGTTATATATGCTCGTCAGATGGGCTTTGACTGTGCGTTCTGTGATGCCCAGCCGAGCGGCGATTTCCTTGTTGCGTTCCCCCCGCGCCACGAAATGGAGAACTTCTGATTCGCGTTCCGTGAGCGGTGTGGCTTTCGCTTTGGCCTGCGAAGCTGCAGATGGATCGTGCGCGAATACTTGCTTGGCCACGTCTGGTGTAAGCAGGGTTTCCCCGCGCGCTGCAGCACGGATTGTACGAAACAATGTCTCGCGGTCAGAATCCTTCAGTAAGTAGCCCCGCGCCCCGGCTTGCAGGCCGCGCATCATCAGATCCTCCTCTTCGTAAGTCGTTAGGATCACGATGGCGAGTTGAGGTAGCTGCTCGTGGAGACGCGTAATGGCAGCCAATCCATCCATGCGCGGCATGCGCAAATCCATCAGGACGACATCCGGCTGAAGCTCTTTCGCTAAGGCTATGGCCTCGAGACCATCGACCGCATCCCCTACGGGAGTCATATCGGCAACCGTCTCAAAAATCTGGCGCAGTCCCTCGCGGACCACCAGATGATCGTCGGCGATGAGGATGCGTAAGGGTTCACTCATTTAAGGCTTCCCCGTTGAGTGGCAAACGCATACGAACGGTTGTTCCCTGCCCCGGTGCACTGACGATTTCCAGGATGCCGCCCGCTTGACGTGCACGCTCGCGCAAGCCGATCAGACCGTAATGGCCGCTTTTTCCCATCATTTCCTGGGGATCGAAACCGCGACCATTGTCACCAACTTCAACCTGCAACTCCCCATTCTTCTCTTGGAGGTGCACCCACGCCTTGGATGCTTGTGCGTGTCGCCCTGTGTTCGCCAGTCCCTCGGCGATCATCGGTCCAACATGCTCGTAAATTTCCGTAGAAAAAGGAAGTTCATCGGGAAATTTCAATTCACACTCGATGCCCGTAGCTTCTGAAAAGTGATGGATTTCTTGTGCAACATATTGCTTGAATTCCTCCGGCGTCTGCTCACGCTCACGTAGATCGCGGATCGCACTGCGGGCTTCGGACAGGGTGCCGCGGGCACGCTCCTTTGCCTGGCCCACGAGTGAAAGTGCCTGCTTCGTTTCATCGTTTAACAACCGGGCTTCGATTGCTTCGAGTTGTAGTATCACGCCGACGAGACCCTGTGCCAGCGTATCGTGCAATTCCCGCGCTATGCGTTGACGTTCGTTGGAGAGGGTCAGTGTTTCCACTTGTGCAGCATAGGCTTCCAATTGACGCTGCGCTTGTTCTAGTTCGCTCACCAACGCTTGTGCCACGACCCGTGCTCGTGCCTGGCGGGAGAATAAAGTTACATAAATTATGACGAAGGCACTCATCGGCACCATCCAGGCCAGCCAGCTAAGCGCCTGCGACCAGCCCCATAAAAGGCCAAAATTCAGCACGGCAAGAAGAAGTATCGCCGACACCCAAAACAAGGCTCGTTTTAGCTCCTGAAAGTAAAAGCCAACAGCTTCCCCGGCCAGGGCGAGGTACAGCCCGAGCACATAACTTTCCCCACGAACGATGTGCGTGATGATGAGGACGATTCCCGCTTGAAGGATGATGTAAAACGTCAGTAAGCGACGCCGTTTCTGTATCGTGAGACTCCATATGTAAAGAGCGCCGTGGGCCACGAACAACACCGTAAGGGGAATGAGCTGCGCGGGTGAACGTAAGCTCGGGGTCGATACGATTGCCAGGATGTAAAGCACAATCAAGACGCCAATGAGCATCACGAAAAAGGGAAGCCCAGTACGCTTCTCTTCATCGTTGTAAAGTACTTCTTCTATATCGATCGAATGATTTGTCTCTCGCATCTTGGACCTCATCAACGTCATCATTGTAGCATCGCTCGATGTGTAGGAAACCGACCGCACGGACATTGTACTTTCGTACAGGTATGGACAGTGAACGGAAAGTCGATGACAGAGGAGTTTCGGAACGGTATTCTGGATAGCGAGTTCGGACCAACCAAGCAAAGGAATGAATGAGTATCTCAACGAACATGAGGAGGTGAAAATGGAAGCAGCAATCGAAATTCGAGATTTGGTCAAACGCTTTAACGATGTCACTGCTGTCGATGCCATAAGCTTTAAGGTCGACCGCGGTGAGGTCTTCGGCCTGCTGGGCCCCAATGGTGCGGGAAAGACGACGGCCGTCGAGTGCATGCTGGGCTTGCAGGATCCCGACGGCGGTGAAGTGTGGGTGCTGGGGACGGCGGGCGGCGCACAAGCGAAATCCGTACGCGCCAAAATCGGCGTGCAGCTGCAAACCACAGGTTTGTTGAATCAACTGCACGTAAGAGAACAGATGTCGCTATTCGCGGGCCTGTTCCCAAATGCACTTCCACTCGACGATATTCTGGAACAGATAGGGCTCAGCGAGAAAGCGGATACCGCCACGAAAGTTCTCTCCGGCGGGGAGAGGCAGCGATTGGCGGTCGCATTGGCCATGCTGAATGATCCCGAATTGGTTTTCCTTGACGAACCTACGACGGGTCTGGACCCACAGGCGCGGCGCAGCCTTTGGGAGGTCATCCGTGGTTTGCGTGCGCGCGGTAAAAGCGTCCTGCTCACCACGCATTACATGGAAGAGGCCGAACAGCTCTGCGATCGTGTTGCGATCCTCGATCGGGGAAGAATCATCGAATTGGATCCTCCGACACGGCTGATCAACAAATACTTTAAAGAGACGGCGATTGAATTCACCGCGAAGCTGCGCACGAATGATGGATCATTAGCTAGGTTGCCCGGTGTTGAGCACATCCAATTGGAGAATGGTCGCACGACGCTCTTTTCCACAGATACACCACGTACGATGGCTGGCCTGTTTGAATTGGTCGCTGCACGAACGTTAAACTTCAATGATCTCATCGTACGGCAGGCTACGTTGGAAGATGTATTTCTAAAATTGACGGGCAGGAGGATTCGCTGATGGAACAAATTGTCTCGCTTTATCTAGCTCAGGCTCGCGAGTTCTTGCGCGATCGCTCGGCTGTGTTCTTCGTCTTGCTGCTGCCGGTGGCATTTGGTGTGTTTTTTGGGTTGATATTTTCTGGAGGCTCGAGCTTCGTACTTCAACTCGGTGTGGTCGATGAAGATCGCGGCACGGCCGGCTCCACCATCATCGACATGCTTCAGACCCCAGATATTCAAAAGGGAATCTCGCTCCGGGTGGGAGATCGGGCGGAAATGCTCGATGCGCTCGAAAACGAGCAGATCCATGTTCTCATTCTTTTTCCGCATGGCCTCAGCGAAGATTTGGCTGCAGAGCGACAGGTAGACCTGGAGATTTTGTATGATTCGGAACGACCGTCCTCCGCCGATATCGGATTGGGTGTTGTACAGCACTTACTCAACGATCTCGGACTGCGAATCAGTGGCGCAGAACCGACGTTTGCAATGCGGGTTTCGTCCATCCAGAGCAGTCCACTGCGTTCGATCGACTTCTATATGCCCGGAATGTTAGGCGTGGCTTTGCTCTGGCTGGGTGTGTTCGGCACCGCGCAGCCCGTTATATTGCAGCGGGAAGCACAGGTGTATCGCCGCATCAGCGTAGCGCCGGTAACTCCTTCCACGATCCTGACCGCCGAGGTAGCCTGGCGCGTGAGTGTTGGTTTGCTGCAAACCGCGGCTTTTCTGCTCGTTGGTTACATTGGCTTCGGCGTTGGTGTGAAATCCTGGCCGCTGTTTCTAACGACGGTCGTCTTGGGCACACTCGTATTCGTAAGCATGGGATACATGCTCGCTGGAGTTGGAAAATCAGCCGAGAGCTCGATGGCGATCGCGCAGCTGGTCAACTTTCCTATGATGATGCTTTCCGGCAGCATCTTCTCTGCGGATATGCTGCCTTCGTTCTTCCAGCCCATTGTTGAAGTGCTGCCGCTCACGTACTTGAGTGATTTACTGCGACAGACGATGGTCGGCGCTTCACCCGAACACACGTTAGGGCTTAACTTTGCAGTTCTAGGGGGTTGGTTGATTGTACTGGTCGTCCTGGCAAGAAAGCTGTGGCGTTGGGAATGAGCCTGAATGCGCCGCGCGATCCATAATCGTGGTCGTGGACCATGTATGAGATCCGATGGTGGAATTCAAATTCGTAGCGCTTCAAGCAGTTGTGCCGTAAGCTGTTTGACTTCCACTCCGCCGGGTCCCAGAGGACCGACGCAAGCCGGACATCCGTCCTTGCAGCGGCACGATCGTACGAGATCGAGCGCCGCTTCCAAGAACTCATGATGCATGGAATACAATCTCTCCGAGAGCCCCAATCCCTCCGGGATGCGATCGTAAATCGTGATCGTAGGGCTTTTCGTGTGTTTGGATCGGTTCTCGACAAGCGTTCCCAGATCGCGCGGATCACACATGAGGTACAGTGGAGCGATGTTACCCAGTGTGTAACGAAGTCCGCCGAGGGCGCTGCGCGCCCCGCGGGCCGACTCAGCCCGGTGGTGACACGCTGGGCAGAGGGTGATCAGGTTATCAATGTGGTTGGCTTGGCGATCGGCACGGTTTTCACCCGGGACGTATCCGAATTCTCGGAACGGACGAATGTGGTGTACGTCGTGGGATTTTCCCTCGCGCTCCGGCGCGCCGCATTGCCGACATAGGTGTTGATCGCGGGAAATGGCGGCTTCCCGCGCTCGTGGCCAACTGGGCCCGTAATCCACCGGTGCCAATAACACCCCGTCGGCTTCGAGACGTTCGACCGTTTCCGGCGCGATCCACAACCAGTATGCGCTGGTTTCAAATTGGCGTGGGGGCAGATCGATTTCACCGTAACCTAAGGTCTCGTGTGTATATCGCTTGACCTTGCGAAATGAAGTAGCTTGCGCCGTGATCTGCACCCAGCCGTGGGCGCGGCGTGCAGGGCTGCTTTCGTCCGCATCGTACACCTCCAACACTTGCAGGTCGGCGGTTTCGGATGCGTCTGTGTAATAATCGACCTCCGTCGATTCGACGGCAGCGAGACCCTTTTCCCAATCCAATTCCGTCACCAAATGCGTGCGGCCTTCGTGGGTGTAGACGGCACCTTCGTGTAGGAGTATGGGCGCCGCCTCTCGATCGACTTCGCCGATGACCACCGGCCGACCTTCCCCGACGCGCTGGATGACGATCGGCTCATCGCTGCTGGCGCGCAGGGAAACATCTTCAGCCGGATACCCTTCAGCCACCCAATGATAGGTCTCAGCCGAGCGATGCAGTACGCCCTCCTCTTCCAGAAATGTCAGCAGGTCAGCCATGTCTTCGAATTTGCCAAAAGGCTCACTGCTTTCGAATGGAAGTTCGAACGCGGCGCAGCGTAAGTGACGTAGAAGGATAGCGAGATTATCGGGATTGATCAATCCCATCTCGGGAGAATGCTCGAAAACGTAGCGAGGGTGTGTGACCACGAACTGATCCAGGGGGGATGCCGAAGCCACGAGTACCGCTGCAGAAGTCTCGCTCCGTCGCCCGGCGCGACCAGCTTGCTGCCAAAGACTGGCGATGGTTCCCGGATATCCAGCGATGACGGCTGTACCGAGTTGACCGATGTCAACGCCGAGTTCGAGCGCATTGGTCGCTACAACGCCTAAAACTTGTGCCTCGCGCAAGCCGTGTTCGATCTCCCGGCGTTCCAAAGGCAGGTAGCCGCCGCGGTAGCCGCGGATGGCTTTGGGATCTCCGCCCAGACGTTCAAAGGCGTCACGGATGTATCCCAGCAAGACCTCGGTCGTGCGGCGAGCGCGGGCGAAAACGGCAGTTTGTACGCCTGCCTGCAGGAATCGCTCAGCGATGCGTGTGGTCTCCAGCGTGTAGGCGCGCCGGATTCCCAGACTTGGGTCGATGACCGGTGGATTGTAAAGAATGACGTGTTTCTCTGCGTGCGGTGAGCCATCCAGGTCGGGTGGCACGAGGTAAACCGGTGCTTCGATCAACCGTTCGGCGAGCTCTTTGGGATTGGCGATCGTGGCGGAGGTCAGAACGAATTGCGGATCGGAGCCGTGGAAACGACAAACGCGACGCAAGCGGCGGATCAGGTTTGCCACGTTGGAGCCGAATACGCCGCGGTAAACGTGCATCTCGTCCAATACGATCCAATGCAAATTTGCCAACATCTCGGCCCAGCGGGGGTGGTGGGGCAAGATGCCGGTATGCAGCATGTCTGGATTGGTGATCAAAATGCGCGCCTCGTCGCGGATTCGGCGGCGAGCGTTTTGTGGCGTATCCCCGTCGTAGGTGCGCACGGGGATCGTTTCGGCGGCGTTGAGCGAATCGAGAAAATCCCCAAGTGCGGAAGCCTGGTCTTGCGAAAGCGCCTTGGTGGGGAAGAGGTATAAGGCGCGCGCCTGAGGCGTGTTGAGTAGCGTGTTCAGAACGGGCAGGTTGTAGCACAGTGTTTTACCGGAGGCGGTGCCTGTGACGATCACCACGTTTTCGCCAGCAAGCGCGGATTCAACTGCTGCTGCTTGGTGGGTGTAGAGCGGGGCGATGTGGTCCGCACGTAATGCGGAGATCAAACGCGCATCGAGGCCTTCCGGGAATTCTGCGTAACGCGCCGGGCGCGTCGGAAAGCGCTCCCAGGCGGCTACATTTTTCATGAAATCGGCGTCGAGGCGCAGTCGCTCGAGTGCGTCTTGAATCGACATGGATGAATTATAACGCTCCTGCTTCTGCGGTGATGGTCAAGAGACAGGAACAACTCCCCGTGCACCCGTTGTGCCCGGGGAGTTGTCGGTCGAGGCGAAAGTTTAATGTTTCTTTGCAGAAGCTATTAGACTTTCAGCAAGCACCTTGATTCGATCCGATTTTCGGAGTGAGCGTCGGTTCCACGATCGCTGAATATCGCTGCTGTATTCGTTGACCAACGGATGTCAGCCAGCCTCCAAGACGGAATGCAATGGTGTGATAGAAGTGCGGTCGTTGGTTTGATCCGGTCACAATCGAGCGTGCCAGTCGCTCGTGAGCCGCCTCAATCCGTAATGCTTCGTTTCTCGCCTCGTTTGCGATTACCTCGCTCCATCGTAACATGATCCACTTCCTTTCCCATTCACGAGCGTTTTACGCTTCGTTTGAGTTTTTCCCGGTTTGAATAGTGTGCTGTGCCGAATTTCGGATCGAAATCGAATTCACCGACGGTGACTCTTTCACTCGAAAAATCCATCCAACGCTTGCAAAGTCTCTCCGATGCGTTCTGTGTTCAACCGGTAGCATTTCCCTGCTTCCGTGCGGTGTTCCACGAGATATCCCGTTGCCGCAAGTTGCCTCAGGTGACGAGAAATCGAGGACTGGCTGATACCCATCTCGTCGATCAGTTCTTGGCTGCACGTCTCGCCTCGCTCGCGGATGATCGCCAAAATGCGCAGTCGTGTTTCGTCGGCCAGCGCCGTAAGCCGAACGAGCAAATCGGAGCGCTGCAAATCGGGCGAAGCGGATTGCGTACCTTCCGGTACCCTTGCGCCAAACGTCATCCAGACGATGCCGTCGCCGTGATATTTGAGCACGTACGGTCCGCCATGGGTATTCGGAACGAAGACGATTTTTTTAGCTTCGCGTACGCTTTCTTCGAATTTCTCATCCGGTTCCCTGCCGGTGATGAACTGCGTCGCCTGCGCCAGTGACATCGTGGACAAATCCACTTTTTGAAACGCTGCAACGGATTCGGTTACGGTCGGCAATACCCGCTTCCACTCTTCGGCCATATACTCCTGCCACATGTAGCGCAGGTGGGTTACGATCAGGTTCAGCATGGCTGGGGGATCGACGAGATAATTGTAGGCTGCCCGTTCAACGGATTCGTCGATCTGGTCAGGTTCAAAGCGTTCGTACATGAACTCGATATAGGCATCTTCACTACGTAATACTGATTCCCAGCCATTCACACGATAACCCTCGATGTTTTCGGTAGGAGCTTTACAGCAGTATGAGTCGAGCACCTTATCCCGAAGCGCGACGGGATCCGATTCCGCCAGGCTCTCGATTAACGCTTCGAATGATGCATGGCGGTGCTGCGGCAAGAGGGCGAAATAAAGCCCTTCGGTGACAACACGGTGTCTCTCCCAAATCGACGGTTCCATTTCGACGGCGGTCGTGTTGATCCATTCGCCGAGTCCCGAAAATTTATCGACCTGGCTCAGCAACACCAGACTGTTCAACACATTGATCGCCGGTTCGACTGCGACTTGCAGTTCAGTCGTCTTGGGTGCCATGACCAGCTCTGCTTGGAGTTTTGGCATGATTGTCTCCGTTCTCGCTTTACCCGCTTATGCGGATTACCCGTATAAGCGGGTATTGCCCATAATATACATTATTTATTCGGGTTTGTCAAGCCCCTTTTAATTCGAAGATTACGCTCTTTGGGGTGCCATCGGGGCGCATTTAACGAGAAGCGTGAGACACTGTGCTGTTGCGCGTACTGCGAATTACAGCACTACGGCTGAGGCGGTTGCAGCGTCAGACTGACCGGGCAGTGGTCTGATCCCATGACATCTGCGTGGATTTCAGCCGCCAAGATCCGCTCCTGCAGATCTGGGGTGACGAAGAAGTAATCGATGCGCCAACCCACGTTGCGCTCGCGGGCTTTGCCCCAATAGGCCCACCAGCTGTATGCGTCTTCGGCATCGGGGTGCAAGCTGCGGAAGGTGTCGACATATCCCTGCGAGACCACCTCGTCGATCCAGGCGCGCTCCTCCGGCAAGAAACCGGTGGATTTTTCGTTCTGTTTCGGACGAGCGAGGTCGATCTCCTGGTGCGCCGTGTTAACGTCCCCGCAAAAAACCACGGAACGGCCGGCGTCCCGCAAACGATTGCAATAATCGAGGAAAGCTTTTTTATAAGCCATCTTAAAGGGAACACGGCTGAGATCGCGGCCTCCGTTGGGGAAGTAGGCGGCGATGAGCACAAAGTCGTCGTAGTCGGCGACGATCGTGCGCCCTTCGATGTCATACTCTTCGATTCCCAGTCCCAATTCGACGGATGTCGGTTCCTGTTTGGAAAACAAGGCTACGCCGCTGTAGCCCTTACGTTCCGCCGACGACCAGTAAGCATGATAGCCCTCGGGCCGCACCAGTTCCGCATCCAGTTGTTCGGGATGGGCCTTGGTTTCTTGAATGCAGAGCACATCGGGCCGAGTCTCATTTAGCCAGTCCAGGAAACCTTTACGCAGTGCAGCGCGGACTCCGTTTACGTTCCATGAATAGAGTTCCAACATCGGAATTTCTCCTCGAGTTCTCTCAGCAGAATATCAGCCCCTCTGATTCTCGTCTTTGAGTTGGATTTCGAGTTTCTCGAGTTGTTCCATTTGCGAGGGCATGATGCGGATGAAGGGGCGAACCGCCTGGATGCGTCGGAGTGCGCCGACCAGGTCGTCGCCCTGACTGATGAAATACGCCGCAGCCATCGTGGGGGCTCGACCGATCCCGCCCGCACAATGAATGTATACCTTCTCGCCGGCCTTGACGGCCTGGTCGATGAATTCGATCCCTCGATAAAGATGTTCCAGAGTGGGAGGCGTGTCATCGACGGTGGGTAAATGGCAGTAGTGCGGCATCGCCAAACCGTATGCTGCATCGTCGAACTCGACTCGCAAATTCAACCCGGCGCGTATTCCCTCGTTGGCTAATTTCGCCATGCCGCGCGCTCGGTATTGCGGACCGACATAGATTTGGGGAGTCATGCGTGTGTAGCGAATCGTCGGTATACCGGTCAGAAAGGTCGTCCCCCGCACCAGAAACCACATCAGAGTCGTCCGGACGCCCTGGGTCTGCAGCCGTTGACGCACGATGGTTGTGCCTTTGCGCAGCGCGTTGATCAGCTTTCGCATGCTTGCTCCCATGAGAAAAGAGCTTACCACAATTTCCGCCTAGATCGAAAGCGAAGACGGTGATGGGTGGTTGACAAACCGTATAGTGATAAGTAAACTAACTACTAGTGATAATTGCAACAACAATATCGGAGAGAATATGCTAGATTCAACTCCGAAGTGCAACTTTGAAGGTTGGACTAAGAGGTAAGCTGCGGTAGTATCAATGCTTCTTAGACCACCACGTCAAAGGAGCACTGATGAGAACCTACACGCAGCTTACCCA
>DAOULU010000040.1:0-2181 GCA_034417075.1 Anaerolineales bacterium | reverse complement strand
TCTCAGTACCCAGAGGAGCTTTCTGTCGCCTTCGACGTCAATGCTGGTGGATTTTCCGTTAAGTTTAAAACTAATGGTTTCTTTCATATCATCACTCTCGATTGTTTGGTTTAGCCACACACCGATTCTATCAAAAACAGTTCTGCTGTCACCATTTTTCGAGCGGGTAGAAAATATACATCCTCTTGCGGATGCGTGAAATTCTCGGCTAGCCCAACTTCCACGGTCTTTGGACCATAATTCTTTGTTTATGCGGGCTTCCGCTTAATCCTAGTCACTTTTTCGAGGCCTTTACAACTCCCTTATGCCATTTTTTCGCCGGAGGTATGACCTCCAGCGGAATGCCAAGGGTTGAGTATATTTCGCGGTGCGTTGGCTCTGGCACGGTGGCCTTTCGGACGCGCAGCACTGGACCATCAGTCGTCGGCAAGACGATGGTGACGACTTGATGAGTGCTAAGTTCCTGCCGGAGAGTCCACCAGGAGGTGTGAACTCCATGTTGAAGGAATCGATATTCAATCGCGGCCAGCAGGTGATAGGCCAAGACGCACAGAAAGATGTGTGTCTGCGTCCGGTTTTGCAGCTGATGGAAGATTGGCCGCTCCATCAGAGGACTTTTAATGTCCCGAAACGCATCTTCGACGCGCGTCAGAATGATGTAAGTACGCCAGATCTCATCTGCCGTCATATCCTTTCGGTCCGTCTTCATCACGTAGGTACCATCAAGTTTCTCAGCGATCGCTTTCTTTTCAATCTCCTCGTAAGACGAAAGCTGCCTGCTCTCCGGGTCATATTCGATCCGATGGTAACGTGCCACGCGCGGATAGCGCTCTTTTAGCCGGCCGATTGCCTGATGGATCTTTTCTACTCTCTTCAAATGTCCTTTGGCAACCCGCTGTTGCAACTTGCGCACATCCTCCAGCAATTTGGCTTCGCGGGTTTTCCGGATCGCGCAATCCTTTTCTTTGCGACCTTCACTGCGGCAGAGGATGTAGATTTCATCTCCCTTTTCCCGCCGCTTGACCTCCACTTTCGTTTTCTTTTGGAATGGATTCCGGGGCGATGGCCTTCGAGTCACCTGTTCCCAATCGTTCTTCTCCATTTCGTCCAGCCATTCATTTCTTTCCGATTGCAGCCCTGCCACCAGGTAGTGCAACCCTCGGTTCCGAATCTGTTCAATGTTTTCGTCAAAGGCCATACCGCGATCGACAATCACGGTCGCGTCCGCTTTCTTGCCGGTGCGTTTCTCGAGAATATCCAGCATTTGGTCGACCGTCTGACGATCCTGGACGTTGCCGTCAAACACTTCGTGGGCCTTCGGAAAACCATCACGATCCAAGACCAACCCGACCACGACCTGTTTGCAATCGGGACGCTTGTCGCGCGAATATCCCCGCTTCGCCTGTTTGTTTAAGCAAGCCTCCCCTTCAAAATATGTCGAGGTTAAATCGTACAGATATATCGTGTCATCAAGATTAAACAGCGTCTTTTCCTGTTCGGCCAATTCGCGTTCAATCAATTCCCGTTTCGGATACAGTCGATCCAAATTGCGATAAAGCGACTCATCTTCGAGTTTGGAGAAATCCTCGTTCAGGATGTCACTGAGAGCAGTGCGCCGAATCCAATCCGGCATCGCATGCTCGGAAAGGGGATAAATCAAGCGATTCAAAGTCATCGCCTCCGTCACGATTCGAGCCCGCTCTGAGAGTTCAGCGTGACGAAGAATATTGTCAAGCTTCAGCTGTCGCCAAATTTGATGGCCAACGTGTATCGGCCCGGCTTCCCGCGCCTGTTCCACATCAACCCAATCGCTGTCGACCTCGATGATTGAACTCGGATTTACAAAATAAGTCCGCTTCTTTGTTCTCCGGACTTTGGCGACAATTTTGTCGATCTCGGCTTGAGACGCTCCCAGAGTGAGCTGCCCTCGCAGGGAGGCTTCCAACTTGTGTGCCAGGGCAAGCCATTCCTCTCTGGGACCAGGCGACAAATTGCCCAGTGAGCAGACCACCCGTTGTCGCGGTCCCTTGGGTGTCTGAACTGACTCAACGAGAAGGTAGTTGGTATAGGTTTTGCCTTTTTGTTTACTGACGCTCTTCCGGATGTACATTAGACACTACTATTATCACTCTGTCTTTTATTTGTCAAGTGACTATTTATATTCTCTAGTCACTATTTCAT
>DAOULU010000039.1:0-170389 GCA_034417075.1 Anaerolineales bacterium | reverse complement strand
ACGCAAGATGTCAGTCAGACACTGTTCACACAGGTTAATTCAAAGAAAGGAGAGGACATTTCGGTAACATTATCAAATGAAAGAACCATTTACGTTGGGTAACATTATCATTTGACTGGACACGGATGATGAATTGAAAGACGAAAGGCCGCTCAGTAGACGGGTTGCGAGGGATCGACCTCTTCGGCCCAGGCGTTGATGCCCCCGTGCAGATTTTTCACGTCCTTGAATCCGGCGCTGCTGAGGATTCCAAGCGCTCGAGCGGAGCGTGTACCCGTCCGGCAAACCAGCACGATCGGCGTATCGCGTTCGAATTCGTACATCGCTGCAGCAAGTGATCCCAGGGGGATCGAATCCGCTCCTGTGATGTGCGAAATTTCGAGCTCGTGCGGCTCACGCACGTCGATCAAATGAATTCGATTTTTACGCTTCAGGCGTTTCGCCAACTCGCGGGCTTTGATTTCCTGTTCCGCTGGCAACGGCTCTGTTGCTAAACCGCTCTTGGACAAGCCGCAGAAATCTTCGTAATCGATCAAATCGTGGATTTCCGGTTCTCGCCCGCAGATCGCACAGTGCGGGTTTTTCTTCAGGTGTATGTCGTCGAAGCGCATGGTGAGGCTGTCGTAAATCAGCAAACGCCCGACGAGCGATTCGCCGATCTCGAGAATCAGTTTCAGTGCCTCGGTGGCCTGAATCGTGCCGATGATGCCCGGGACGACGCCGAAAACGCCGCCCTCGGCACAGCTCGGGACTAAATCCGGCGGAGGCGGTGCGGGAAAAATACAGCGGTAGCATGGACCGCGTTGGCTCTGAAAGACGCTCGCCTGACCTTCAAAACGGAACACCGATCCATAGACGTTTGGTTTACCACTGAGTACACAGACATCGTTGACAAGGTAGCGGGTGGGGAAGTTATCACTGGCGTCGACGATCACGTTGTACGGTTGGGTGATTTTCAAGGCGTTGTCGACGGAAAAGGTTTCGTCGTAGATTTCGACCTGGACCTCGGGGTTGATGTTTAGCAAGCGCGCCCGGGCGGACTCGACTTTTCGTTCCCCCAGTTTCGACGATCCGTGCAATACTTGGCGATGCAAGTTGGCGAGTTCGACCACATCGTGATCGACCAGGCCGATGCGTCCCACACCGGCGGCGGCGAGGTAGATCGCAACAGGGGATCCCAATCCGCCCGTGCCGACGATCAGCACGGCGGTCGATTTCAACTTGCGCTGGCCGGTTAAACCTACTTCCGGCAGCAGCAGTTGTCGCGAGTAGCGCCGGAATTCGTCTGCGGAAAAGCCTGAAATTAAAGGGGGTTTCTGGGGCCCGGGCATGAATTCACCTCGTGCCTATTTATAACCTTTCCGGGCTTATTGGCAAATCCTTCCAGCGTTAAAAGCACTGGATTCGAAATTGGTGGCCATCCCTTTCAGCTCAGAATGTGTTCGACTTGGCTTCGTATTTTTTCCGCTCTGGCAATCCCCAGGTTGATTTCCTTCGGTTGTCCGTTTTGATCAAGGATGTACGTAGTCGGCAAGGTCACCACACCCCACTTTTTCGCCACGTCCGGGTGCTGCGTGACATCCACCTCGAGCAATTGCAGCCTTTCACCGTATTCGGAGCAAACCTTGCGTATGGTGGGGGATTGCAGTGTTTTGCATGGAGCGCAGTCTGGTGAGGAGAAATATAGAATCGCCGGATGACCCAACTTGAAACCCGCCGGTGTGCCAGGATCGCGCCCTAATAATCGGGCTAGGAGACCGCGATAGGCTGCCCAGCTCAATCCTGCGATGAGGAGACTGAGAATGATGCGTTCGATCAAGCTACACCTCGCTTCGTGGGCGCTGTCCCGGTATCGTGTTAGGCGGAGGTGCTTTCGAGAATCCGGGCACTCCCAGACGCTGAAGCCAGTAGTACAACGCACATCCCATACAGAAGCCGACAAACAAATTGAGTGCGGCAAGGAAAACGACGACCCACGAGAGCAGCCAATGGATGGTCTCAAGATGCAAGCCGAACAACCAGAAAGCTAGTGCGAGCACGATGCCGCCGAATCCCTGCGCAAATCGATGGGGTTCCTTGTTGTCCAGGAGGATGTCCGCATCGATGAGTTTCAGTTTGTGTAGAAATCGGTAAAGCGGATAGAAACCTGGAAATCCGAATGCGGTACCGATCAGCATGATCGCCGACACGATACCTATCAGAACCGGGAGATTCACGATAAATGCGAGGATCAATAAACCTATGATTATGGCCTGGTTGACTCGGATCGCATTATGATTGGTTGGCTCTAAATTTATTCTAGACATATGCGGGACCTCCGTTGTGATCTACAGTGCGCCGCGTGATCTGTTCGTGCGGGCTTGTAATAAAAAAGGTGGCCTGCCGCTTCCGCATGGGATCGATAGAATCCACTTGCGGGGGCTTGCCACCAGTCAGCTCGGTTGGGATCGACGCTTTACATCTCGAAAAATCTCGTTCCAAGGCGAGTAGCTGTTTGCCCCCGCCCAGGACAGGAACACAAAATCATTGCAACAATCTCCTGTATAATATGACCCGTATTGTCTTAATTCTAAACGCATATGACGAACTGTCAAGGAGATTTCGACAATCGATTCCAATAAATTTCCTATCATCGCCCCGGGACGGTTTAGAGCGGGTGGGACTGCTTGCGAAGACGACCCCTCCCGAGTAGGATAATAAGCCATTATGTCGCAGCGTCGTATGCTCCACTCTCAATCTCCGCCGCTCGAGCCGATCACGGGTCGAGTGATGCGGCATCTGGCGGTGACGTTAATAGTGGCCGGGGCGCTGGCTACGGTTTTTACCGCGTGGACTCCGGCCAGCCTCGATCCGGACGAACTCGCCGGTCAATTGGCGGCCGCGTTGGAAGACGAATCGGAAATTCCGCCGATGTTGAGTGGCTCCGGGGGGTTGGTATCAGAAGATGGAAAACTTCGCATCGGGATTGTCGCCGGACACTCCGGGCTGTATCCGGATACCGGTGCACCCGACCCCGGTTCGGTTTGTCCGGATGGCCTCACTGAAGCAGAAGTGAATGCGGAGATCGCCGCTTTGACGGTTAAATATCTGGAAGCAGCCGGCATGCAAGTGGACCTGCTGGAGGAATGGGATCCCAGGTTGCAGGGATATCGTGCCGTCGCTCTGGTTTCCATCCACGCGGATTCCTGTCTGCCGATCAACGAATATGCGACTGGATACAAGGTTACGGCTGCGGTCGATACGATCGTCCAGGACAAGGCGCAGCGTTTGGTGGCCTGCATCGTCGATCGCTACGGCGCAACGACGGATCTTTACTTCCATCCCGGCAGCATCACACGGGACATGACAGAATATCACACCTTCCATGAGATCAACGGCCAGACACCGGCCGTGATTATCGAGACCGGATTCCTCTATCTCGATCGCGATTTCCTCACGCGCAGTCCAGATCTCGCTGCACGCGGTATAGCCGACGGCATCATGTGTTATGTGAACAATGAACCAACGGATCTGAACGGCGGGAACTAACCATGGGAACAGCATCGGGTATACCCGGAAAGGGACATCCGGATCACATTGCGTTGCTCCAGAAAGCGAAATTGGCTTTCGCCGCGGGTGAACACCAAAAAGCACGGCGCTTGTGTCGGCGTGCAATCCAGCTCAAACCAAAGGATGAACTGCCCTGGATCTTACTGGCGAAATATTCGGAACCTCGAACGGGGTTGGAGTGCCTTGCGCGTGCGTTGGAGATCAACCCCAAGAGCCGGGTTGCTCGCAGGATGATCCGCGAATTAATCCACCGCATGCCGAGCAACAAGCGCCAAGAAGCGTTCGAGGAAATCACGCTTTCCGAATCGTTGGCGCACGAGCTGCTTCCCTCCGAAGCGCTGACACTACGCCGCCTGCTTTCCTCTCGTGTGTTCATCGTCGCCTTGGCGATCGTGTTGACGGCCGGAATTTGGTTGGGGGGACAGCCAGTTGATGCGCTGCAGCCGCAGACGTCCTCAGCGGATATTGTCAAAGCAACCTTGACTCCCACCCACACGTTGACACCTACTCCGACTCTGACGCCCACACCGACGCTAACGCCCACACCGACATTGACACCCACGCCACGCCCAGCAGCGTCTTCTCATTACACGACCAACCCGGAGGACCTTGCGGATGAAGGACGTTGGATCGACGTTGATTTGTCCGCTCAGCGCGTAACCGCCTATGAAGGTTCAACTGCGGTAAAAACGTTCATAGTCTCGACCGGTGTACGCGCTCATCCAACCGTGACCGGGCAATACCGCATCTACAGAAAATACGTCTCCACACCGATGGCGGGACCGGGCTATTATCTGCCTGGAGTCCCGTATACGATGTATTTCTATAAGGGTTATGCCCTACACGGAACCTACTGGCACGATAACTTTGGAACCCCGATGAGTCACGGTTGCGTCAATCTTCGCACACCGGACGCAGAATGGTTGTTCAACTTCGCTTCAGTCGGCACGCTAGTCAACGTCCATCCTTAGGCAGCCGTTGGTTTCCCGCGTGCAAATTTCCGAACGTCCGTTGGTCGCTGCGGTTTCATACTCGCCTGAATCCTCGCCATTTTGGAAAAGTGCTACACCCCGCAGTCGTTGTTTGGCGGATAAATTTGGTAATATTTAATCGTTCAGTTTCATCAGTATGGAGAAGTCTCATGCCAAAAGTAACCGTGGAAGGCTACGGAACGTTCGAAGTCAAGGAAGGCACACGCCTGGTGCGCGCGATCGAAAAAAACGGCGTCGATATCTTGCATCGGTGCGGGGGACACGCACATTGTACGACGTGCCGCGTGGAGTTCCTCGAGGGTGAACCCCAACGCCGTACAGCTGCCGAGCGCGATAAGTTGAAAGAGAAGGGAGAGAGCGGGATTCGCCTTTCCTGCCAGTGCCTCGTCGAACACGACATGACGGTGCGGGTGTTGAACACGCTACAAAGTACGGGTTTGGACAGTCCGGGAGACACACCGGAAGACCATATCACCCCCGAGCCGGAGTGGGTCCCGCTTTCGGAGTAAGATGTCGTGAGCGACAAAGCGTTATTCCAAGGGCTCGTCATCGACGAATACGATCGTCCCGTCGAGGTGGCCATCGTTGGCGGTGAGGCGTTCTACGTCGTCGATGACAATGGATTCCAACGTCACATCGAAAGCGAGAATGTCGACCGACAGGTGCTCGAACATTTCCGGGAGATGATTCAAGGCCACGAAGACCTCGTAACCGAGGGCACGATGGAGATGATCGGTCAGGACGATATCTTCACCAAGGCGATGATCGAAAATCAACTCAAGAACATGGCCTCACAATTCGATGCCATCCTCGAACAAGGTCTGCCGGAGGAGGCTCGAGCGTATTTGGGCATGCTTGGGTTCCGCGTGGTCATCGATTTGCGCGGAGATGTCGTTCGAGTCGACCAGCCGCAGGCGCCGGAACCCGGAGAACCCTACGATTAATGCGTAAAACACGGCTCGTACGTGATGAGCAGCCCGGCTTCTGCGCCTCGGAAGTTCGCTGTGATGCTGAAACAGCTTCATGAAAAACCCCGCTCGAGTATAATCGTATGCAATATTATGTAACTTGGAGTGTGTCGTGACTCTGTCCGAAAATATTCTCGACGTTTCTGAGGGGACTTTTGATAACGATGTGCTCATGCGTTCTCATGAGACTCCCGTTATCGTCGACTTCTGGGCTGAATGGTGTGCGCCGTGTAAAATCCTTGGACCTCTCCTGGAGCGTCTGGCGAACGAATGGGGGGGCTCGTTCCTGTTGGCGAAAGTCGACGTCGATGAAAACCCGAATTTAGCCATTCGCTACGGCGTCCAGGGAATCCCGGCTGTCAAGGCGATCCGAAATGGGGAGGTCGTTGCCGAATTTGTGGGCGCACAGCCCGAATCGATGGTGCGAAGATTCGTTCAAAACCTGGTGCCCAGTGAGGCGGATAAAGCCGTGGCTGAAGCACAGTCCTTGCTGGCGACGCGGCATTGGCCGGAAGCCGAGGACGCTTTTCGTGAGGTGCTCGAGCAGGACGAGAGCAATTCCGCCGCGGCGTTAGGTTTGGTTAAAAGCTTGCTCATGCAAGGGAAGGGCAAGGAAACAGTCGAGGTCCTGGCTGACTTTCCGGCCGGAACGGGATGGCCGGTTGCGGAGAGTCTGAAACCGTTGGCGGATGTTCTCGTCGAAGCCGAGAGGGCCGATCCATCGGCGGACGAGAATGCGCTCAATGCCCGGCTGCATCGTTCGGCAAAACTGATTACGCGCGGCAACCTGCCGGCAGCGATGGACGGTCTGCTGGATATCCTGCGAGAGGATAAAACCTATCGGGGTGGGCTTCCCAAGCAGATCATGCTGGCACTGTTCGTTTTATTGGGGGATCAAGATCCGTTGACGCGAGAATATCGAGAAGAACTCGCATCCGTTCTATTCTAAGCGCTTTGTACCAAATCTACGCAACGCTGCTCTTCCTTATGCGCTGAAGTTGAGGGTAAGCCCTGAAATACCGCCGCGCCGACGTTCGAAAATGCGAGGCACCGTGCGTAGGAATTATTCGGGAGATGCCAGGATCAGTGTTCCCCAGGATGTGGGGTCGGTCGCACGGCGCGTGTTGACGTTGGAGATCATCGACTGCCAGGTGGAGACACCCAACGTGTCGTTATCGGAAAGCGACAGGGCGAAACCGTAGTGACTCCCTCCCGTAGGGGTGAGACCGAAGGCCGACCAAGGGATCTTCGCTTCCAGATTGTAGCCGTTCCCATCTTTCTCGGCGGCGATGTCCGCGCTGTTGACCCAGGCTTCCAGGCTTCGGGGGAACCAGCGATAGACCTCGGGATCCAGAGATCCGAAGTTGCCCGGCGAAAGACCGATTTGGTAATCGTCCTGGCTCATGGTGGCGGTGTAAAAGTCACCAGCCAGGTCGGTGTCGAGTTGGATTTCGATGTCGTCCCCTTTGTACATGTTGCGACCCCACGAGGTTTGCACGAAGGTATCGTCTGTGCGCTTCAGCCCGATATAGAGATAATCCGTGTCCCAGGCGAGGTAGAACGTTGCCGATGCGTCGCTCGGTCCGCTCCAACCGCTTCCCGCGTACGGAACGGTTTCGTCCGCCGTATAGGGCGTCGTGGTCCACTCGCCTAGATCGCCGTCGATGGTAATCGCAGTGTTGCGATAGGTGGCCGTGACCGGAGTGCCGTTCGATCTCGAATCGAGCGTGCTCGACGTCGCTTCGGGGATGCTTGTATCGAGCGGTGTTTCACCCGAATCATCGGGTGTGACTGTTGCTGTGGCCTGCTCGCCTTCGGAGGGTGTGATTGGCGTCTCGCCGGTGAGCACGACCAACGGCGTGTCCGTGGGGGATTCAACGTAAGGCGTCGATGGTGTGGAGAAAATCGCCGTGTGCGTTAAATTGGGCGTCGGAAATGAAAAAGGAGTAGGGGATGTGGCGCCAGGCAGCGTGCAGGAGATCATGCTGGATGCTAATGCCAGGATCAGTGGCAAACGTGCAGATTTGTGCATGCATTCCCTCCGGTCAAGCGAAAAGCCTACTGATTTCGATTGTACAACGATAATTTCTGGCAGGAAACCAATCCCAACCCCGGTTTCCAATCTACAATCCCTTCGATCATTTTTTTAAGTTGTACTGGATACAGATCGACTCATCTTGACACAGAAATAGTAGTATATATACTATCTAGTAGTAATAAATAGAACAACTATTATCTTGCGACAATGAAGATCTGTATTTAAGGATCGTTTTGATGATTTATAGCCTGATCCTCAGCCGCACAAGGAGATAGAGAGAATGCGATTAAGTCCACGTGAATTCAAGGGCATGCAAAGTGCTTTCCGCCGCTTCCTGCAGCGCACGATCGAGTATCCGAATTTCAAACGCATGGGGTTGACGCAGGAGAATCGAGCGATATTAGAGATCGGATGTGGCTCGGGATATGGTGCTGAGTTGCTGCTCTCCCTGAACCCAAAGAAGTACATAGGGGTTGACCTGATGTCAGAACAGATCGAACTCGCACAGAAACGCAATTTACCCAATTGCGAGTTCCTGATCCGTGATGCTGCTGATCTAAGTGAATTTGTAGACGGGAGCTGGGATATCGTCGTCGTTTTTGGAGTTCTCCATCACATTCCTGCTTGGCGAAATGTGATCGATGAGGTAGTCCGTTTGTTGCGGCCGGGGGGAATGATGTTCATCGAGGAACCGAGTCTTGATGCGATTCGGTTTTGGGATCGATTGTTCCATTGGGGTCATCCGGATGCGTTCAGCTTAAAAAACTTCGAAGAATACGTCAATGCCGTCGGATTATCCATCGAAGAGAAAAACAGATTGTTCGTAGGCTTTTTTGCGTACCGAATCGTAAAATCCGAATAATTGGAAGACAGCGTATTGAAGTCGATCCATTATTCTGCACAGCTGTGAGGGGGTGATGGCACGCAATAATTTTACCCCCTGATTTTGTTGATCGTTTAGATGGTTTGTGGGGCGGGTGGGAGTCGAACCCACACGCTCTCGCGAGCAGAGGATTTTAAGTCCCCGGCGTCTGCCAATTCCGCCACCGCCCCGAACTGATGCTATTGTAGCCGGACGGAGCGAAGCGTCAAGGTGTCGTTCGGCGGTCGTGTGGCCATTTTTACACGTCGTCCCCGGATCCAGCAGACCGGATATCGGGATTACCGACCGGAATTGTTCCCAACGAAATGGGCGCCATAACGTGAGAGGCGCTATGCTATAATGCCAAACGGAGTCGAAAATGCTGAAATCGCTTACACGCATTTTCGGGGGCGATCCTATCCGGCGGCAACTCGAGAGTTACAACGAGACCGTAGCCCGGATCAACACCCTCGAAAAAGAGATGAAATCACTTCCCGACGAGGCACTACAAGCGAAGACGGAAGAATTCCGGTCGCGCTTGGCAGCCGGTGAGACACTCGACGATCTCCTTGCTGAGGCTTTTGCAGTCGTCCGGGAGGTGTCCGTACGCACTGTCGGATTGCGTCATTACGACGTCCAATTGATCGGCGGCATCGTGCTGCATGAAGGCAAAATCGCGGAAATGAAAACGGGTGAGGGCAAGACGCTCGTGGCGACAATGCCCATTTACCTCAACGCTCTGGCCGGCAAGGGCGTTCATCTGATCACGGTGAATGACTATCTCGCTCGCCGTGACGCTCGTTGGATGGGCCCGATTTTTGATTTTCTCGGTCTCAGCGTCGGTGTGCTGCAGACCGCGGCGCGTTCGGAAGGTGGGCGCAAAGCGTTGATGTACGCACCGGAGAAAGAATCCTCGCAGGAAGACGTCCACCAACTTGAACTCGTGGACCGCAGATTGGCTTACGCCGCCGATGTGACCTACGGTACGAACAACGAGTTTGGCTTCGATTACCTGCGCGACAACATGGCGCGAACCTTGGAAGCACGCTCGCAGAGGGGACACCACTACGCCATCCTCGATGAGGTGGACAACATCCTCATCGACGAGGCGCGCACACCGCTGATCATTTCCGGACCCGCGCAAGAAGATCCGGAGATGTATATCCAAATGGCGGCCGTTGTGAAGCAAATGAACGCCGAGGATTATGAGATCAACGAACGCGATCGCGGCATTTCGTTAACCGAACTCGGAGAAGACCATGCGGAAAAGATTTTAGGAAGACCGCTGCGCGATCCCGACCGCCCTGAAGATATCACACCGGAACAAGCGCGTTTGATCGGACATCTCCAGCAAGCACTTCGGGCGGAACACCTCTTCAAACGCAACAAGGAGTACGTCGTTCAAGGCGGGCGAGTCATTATCGTGGATTCGTTCACCGGCAGATTGATGCCCGGACGCCGTTGGTCGGACGGCTTGCATCAGGCCGTCGAAGCCAAAGAAAGCGTCCGTGTGCGCCAGGAGAATGTCACCTACGCCACAATCACACTGCAGAACTATTTCCGAAAGTACGAAAAGCTCAGCGGCATGACCGGTACGGCGTTGACGGAGGCGGAAGAATTCAACGAGATTTACAACGTAGACGTCGTGCCCCTGCCGATGAACCTGGAATACCGCGTGGAGCAGCCGGATTCCGATCTCGTCGAAGTGGGATACCGGGAGAATGGCAATCCATTTTCTTACTACGCTGCTGCGGACGATGCGGATGAGACACCGGTGTTCTGGCGGCGTAAAGATTACCCGGACATCGTCTATCGAACGGAGGAAGCCAAGCTCCGTGCCGTGACCTCGGAAATTCTCAGGCGCTGTACGCTCGGCCAGCCGCTGTTGGTCGGCACGACGTCCGTGGAATTGTCGGAAACGCTGTCCAAACGGCTGCGCTCGGAACCCTTACAGCGGGCTGCAATGATCTCGATTTTGCGCCAAAATTATATGGAAGCGAACGACATTCCTGCAGAGGGGATGCGAATCGCCGAACTCGAACCGCTGAATAAACCGCTCGACGAACTCAGATCATCCGATTTGCGCTCATTTGCCCGGGATTTGGACCTCAATCTGAATCCCACTCGTCCGGAGAACCTCGAACGCTTGGCCCGAATTCTCGATCTGGATACGAGCCGTCACGAACATCTTGCCGAGCTGTTGCGTAGCGGGATTTCCCACAACGTCCTCAATGCGAAGAAGCATACGGAGGAATCGCAGATCATCGAAGGCGCCGGGGCGAAGGGTGCGGTTACGATCGCTACCAACATGGCTGGCCGAGGTGTCGACATCGTACTCGGAGGGAGTCTCCCGGACGAAGTCGCCCAACGCGTGACTCGTGTGGCGCGCGACAGCTACGAACGAGCCGGTCGGATGGAAGAACGTGAAGAGATGGCGCACCTATTACGCGCCGGCTCCGGATCGGGCTACGGGAAGGCTTTGCACATCCAACGCCTGGAGCAATGGCGGCGTGAATATGCCGATTTGGATCACTCCGAAATGGGCATCTACGAGGCGGATGTGGAGGCCTTCGATCGATTCATCGCCGACCGCGAGCTCGTCCTGCAAGCAGGGGGATTACACGTCCTTGGCTGCGTTCGCCATGAAGCACGCCGAATCGATAATCAGTTACGTGGACGTGCCGCACGGCAGGGGGATCCGGGCTCGTCTCAATTCTTCCTCTCGCTGGAAGATGATCTGATGCGCTTGTTTGGTGGATCGCAGGTATCCAATTTGATGCAGCGCTTGAACATCGATGACGCCATGCCGATCGCCCACAACATCGTGAATCGCGTCATCGAGCAATCTCAAGGCAGGGTGGAAGGCGCAAACTTCGACGTACGCAAGCATCTGCTTGAATACGATGATGTTCTCAACCAGCAGCGAGAGGTGTTTTACTCACAGCGGGACCGGGTTTTTACCAAGGGCGATCTGAGTGAAGACATTAATGAAATGCTTCGTTTCGAAGTCGAGCGGCATGTGGATGCCAGTTTCGAGGATGATGATGGCGATTGGAAATTACTCGCATGGATGGAAGAGATTCAACCTTCGCTGAACATCGATGCGGATGACGCTTATCCTTCCTACATGCTGCGGCTTATTCTCGATGAACTCGACGATATCAAGGACGGCGAATCTCTTTTCCAAGCCTTGGTGGAGGTCGCCCGACAGGCAATAAACACCCAGCACGAACACATTCGACAAGCAGTTGTACAGCAGATCGATCGCACCCTCGAGCGCCTCGACGATCAAGTCGATCAACGTGTCGAAATGGCGGAGATGGCGATCGAAGGCGCATTGCTCGAAGCGGAAGAAACGGGTGAGGATGTCAATCCTAACACCCTGTTACAAGCGGTGGAAAGAGCAACCGGTGTACGCATCAAGATGGGACCTGACGCTCTGAATCAGATCCAAGAAAACCCCTACGCATTCCGCAAATCGGTCCCACATTTGATCGAAGGCGGGTTGGGAATTCGGGTGTGGTCGGGTTTAATCCAATCTGCTGAACGGCGGGTTGGCGAACCGTTAGACATGGAATATCAGATAACGGCTCCAATCGATTGGTACGAGGCCGGCCAACAACTCCTGGCCGCTGTTGATCGTATTGGGTCGAGCAAGGCAGAGCGGCTGCTGGCGGATGTCGAGCGTGACTTGCACAGCGCATTAGAACGCGTGAAAAATGTCGATGAGGCGCTGATTCTGCGATTGCTCGTGAGAATGAGTTTTGGACGGCAGGCATATTTTGACAAGAAGACCCACCAGCGCAAATCGGCCCTCGTCGCACGCCTCACGTATCCCTTTTCAGCCGCTCGTTATCTGGACAGCCGCGACTCGGACGAATTGACCGAAGAGATCATGTCACACCTCGAAGGGGCTCGTCAGGCGCTTATACGCAGCCTGGGACAGAGTGAATTGACGCGTCTGGCGCATACCAAACTCGAGGATTACGAGGAAGTTATTCGAGAAAATATGCTGCGTGAACTCGATCATGAGATCTACGAAAAGCTCGCTCAGGGCCAATCCATCGCATCCTTGGACGAGTCGTCCCAAGCGCAGATTGCCACAGTATTGGGGAGCCGGTTGCTGACCGAAAGCCACCGTAGATTAATCCTTTCGGTTGGTGATCGCCTCTGGATCGATTATCTGACACAGATGGAAGCGTTGCGCACATCGATCGGTTTGGAAGCCTACGCACAGCGCGATCCTCTCGTGCAGTATAAGAGTCGTGCGTTTGACATGTTCGCCGAGTTACTCGCTACGATGCGTGCAGGTGTGGTCACTCGGATGTTCCGTGTGCGAACGAGCGCGCCTGCGCAAGGGACATCTGGACGTTCGACATCAGGTTCACGAAGTAAAAAGAAAAAGCGACGACGTCGTCGTCGATGACACGCTCGTTGTTTATTCATGTTTTCCATGTGTGCGGGATCAGTTCGGTTTTACGTTTCGGGACATCGATGGTCTAATCGACCGCCGACAGATCGTCGGTGGGGCATATCTGAAAATAAAGTCTCGCGGCGACGGATCGAACCGCTGTTGCTATTGAAGCGCCTCCCACTTTGAAACGGCTTCCTTGATCAGTTTACTGACCTTTGGATCAGGTACTTCGTCGATCGCATAACTGTTTTTATCGATGAGTACCTGCACGGTTTCGTCCGGACCTTCGTATAATTTGATCCGCCTTTTCTCACTTTTAATTTCCGCAAGATTTTGCTGCAGGAAGTGGTTGATCTGTTCAACCATGCTACGAGGCTTATCTTCGAGCAAATCTCTCGATTTTGTTTTGGCACCTTGATCTTCCGCATCCATGAGCCATGCGGATAAATCGATGGCAGCGTATTCGACTCTGTTCCAATCAGGAGAGTCGCGAAGATCTTGCGACGAATGATAATCGTGATCACCGACCTGTACGATGAGATTTCCTTTTTCTTCGTCCCGGAGAAGCGTAAAAATGTTGATACTGTTGCTGATGGGTAGGGTTTCTTTGACGGCTTCTTCCGCCTCTTCAGGTTCTTCAACAGGCTTTTCTTGAAGTTCGTCAGGTTCTTCTTCCTCCTCGCGTTCGAGTATCCAATTCTTTACCTTCTGGAAGGAAGCGGTAAAGACAGCTTTTATATCCTTGTCTTCTTTGTCTACCGATTCTTCTTCCTCGGGCTGCGTTTCTTGCGCTTCAACATCTTTCGAGGCTTCCGCGTCCGTCTTGGCACTGGATTTCTTTTTAGCGGCTTTTTGTTGCTCTCGTAGAATGGTGAACGCCAACAGGGCAACGAAACCACCGAGGCTCATCATGACAACGCCGACGATCAACTGGTTATCGGGATTCATCCACTCGCCTCCGGTTGGCATTTCGGACAGAAATGCGTGCCTCGTTGACCGATTACCATGCGCTCGATTGGTGATCCACAAGTCGTGCACGCTTCACCAGTTCGCTGGTAGACACAAAAGTGGTTTTGATAATCGCCCCCGCGGTAGACCCAATCGATGCTGGCTCCATTGTAGCTTATTCCGTTCTTCAATGTGGCTTGAATACCTTTCCAGAGTGCTTGAACTTCAACACGGTCGAGCGAATCACTGCGTCGCATTGGGTGGATGCCTGCGAGATGCAATGCTTCATCGGTATATATGTTGCCGAGACCAGCCAGAAATGTTTGGTCGAGCAGCAGGGGTTTGATCCGTCGTTTCTTTTTATGCAGGTCTTCCATAAAGCGCTCCCAAGTGAAGCTTGGGCTTAATGGCTCGGGACCAAGTTCTCCGAAAATTTGCTCCTCATTTTCCACGAGATAAACCCGTCCGAATTTTCTAACATCATTAAATCGAAGTTGGAAGCCATTCTCAAGGATGAAAATGGTGTGATCGTGAAGGTCGCGCGGCGTGTCGTTCGCCACGATGAGAAGGTCGCCGCTCATCCGCAGGTGAATGATCAGGTTACCTCGATCGAGTACGATGTGGATGAATTTACCTCGACGCCCGACATCACGGACGAGGCGATTGCGGATACGCTGCCGAAAAGTCGACACCGACGGCGTGTGGATGTGGCGCGGCCAGCGAAGCGAAACGCGTTGGATTCTTTGCCCTTTCAATGAGGGACCATGATCGCCTTCGCGGAGATTTCTTGCGATGGTTTCCACTTCCGGTAATTCCGGCATACGCTGGCATTATACCGTCCGAAGGCAGAACAGCAAGTGAACCGCTAGGCACATCGCTCACGTCAGATTCTATTTCTAACGAACGCAGATTAAATCTCGAATTTGGTCGAATTTTGCCGTGCCGATGCCCGAGACGTGTGTGATATCCTCGATTTTCTCGAAGGGACCATATCTTTCTCTATAATCGACGATCTTCTGCGCCAGGCTGGGTCCGATGCCGGGAAGTCTCTCCAATTCCGGCGCTGTCGCCGTATTGATGTTGAGTAAATCATTGTTTGATGTGTTGACTTCGGGAGGCGAAATGCTGGTTGGATCGCCGGAATCAGCCTGGATTGGTACGGTAATTTGTTCCCCATCCGACAACGTCGCGGCGAGGTTGATCCAATCCATGGCGGCGTTATCCAGTGCGCCTCCAGCTTTTTCGATCGCTTGTCGAGCGATCGATCCATTGGGCAATTCGTATACGCCAGGGTTGACCACCGCGCCGGCAACATGAACTTGTATCGGACCCGGCGTCGGCGGCGGAACCAGGACTACGGAGGTTCCACGAGGTTCAGAAATAAAGAGGATTAACAGCCCGGTTGCGAGTAATCCGATGAATAATCCCCCGAGAAAGGTGCCAAGCTTCTGCAGCATTTTCAGTCCCCCTGTAGTAGGAATCCGAGCGTTTCCATTATAGGCAAAATACGCAAGGTCGATCAAACCAGCTATAATCAATGTATGGCTTCAAAGAAACGGACGGGCGACGACGGCTTTACCAATCTGCTCGGTGACGAGCGCGTCGCCAAGCATGACCTTCGGCCGAGCACTTATGGTGCCGTCGATGAATCTTCTGCAGCATTGGGATTGGCGCGTTCGTTCGCCCTCTCGGACGGCACAAAAGACGTGATTCGTGCCGTTCAAAAAGACCTTTACCACATGATGGCCGAACTCGCTGCCACGAAGGAGGTAGCTTCCCGTTTTCGAGAAATCGACGAGGAACGGGTCGACTGGCTGGATCGCGAGATCGCAGGATTCGAGCAAAAGGTCGAAATTCAGAAGGATTTCGTGCTGGTTGGGGATTCGCCGGCCGCTGGGGCGCTCGATCTGGCGCGGGCGATCGTGCGCAGAGCGGAGCGCCGCGTTGCGAAATTGTTACACGAGAATGAAATCGACAACGCCAATGTCCTCGCTTACCTCAACCGATTGTCCCATCTGTGTTTCGTGCTCATGTTGTGGGAGGATCTTCTTGCCGGCAACGAAAAACCTCGACGGACGAAAGAGTAGGCATCGTGCTAGGAACCTTGATTAACATCGTTAGCGTTTTCGTGGGCAGCACCATCGGGATACTCTCGGGACACCGGCTTCCTGAGCGAGTACGGCAGACCGTGATCGCCAGCTTGGGTGTCTTCACCATGGCGGTAGGCGTCAGTTTGTTCATCGACAGTATGGGAGTCGATGGGGAGAACGTGCTCGTCCCACTGATCAGCTTGCTGATCGGGGGGATTCTGGGGGAGTGGTGGCGCGTCGAACGGCGGTTGAAATCTCTCGGTGCGTGGCTCGAGGCAAAATTCACCGCCGGCGAAGATGGGGCAGTTGGCGAGAATCGTTTCGTTCGAGGGTTTCTATCGGCCAGCTTGCTCTTCTGCGTCGGCCCAATGACCATTCTCGGATCGATACAGGACGGGCTGACCGGAGATTATCGTCTGCTGGTGATCAAATCCGTACTGGATGGCTTCGCTGCGATCGCTTTGGCCTCCACGTTGGGTATCGGTGTGATGTTTTCCGTGATCGTAATCTTGATCTATCAAGGGGGAATCAGTCTACTTGCCGCACAGGCCACCACTTTCTTCAGCGAAGTTATGATGGCGGAACTGACGGCGGTAGGTGGGATCCTTCTGTTGAGCTTGTCGATCGGTTCGATCCTCGAGCTTCGTCCGATCCGTTCCGGTAATTTGCTCCCTGCTTTGTTGATCGCCCCGATTCTGGTACTCGTACTTCAAGCGCTGGGAATAGGTTGAGTCACGGCATCGGCCGGCAGTCGATGCCTATTCAACGGGCATTGTTGCTTTCACGATCGCTAAAATCGAGCGTTTCGAGGAACGGAATAACGCGTTTCCAACCCCGTAAAACCCGGAGTTAGACGTTCGGAATGACAGCTGGCGTTGGAAGTTAGATCACTCCGCGAGCTGCAGCGCAGAATCGATAGCTTGCTGAAAATCCGCGAACGGCGCTGCGCCGACTAATTTCTCACCGTTGATGAAGAACGTGGGGGTTGAATTGACCCCGCTATCGGTGCCCGCAGCATATTCCGCCCCGACCCTGGCATTGAAACGCCCTTCATCAAGACAACTCGAGAATTGGTCTCGATCGAGGTTCAATGCTTCTGCGAAGGCGAGTAAACGAGCGGATGAGAAACCTCCGGCACCGACAGTTGATTGATTTGCGAAGAGAAGGTCGGCGTATGGCCAAAAATGATCCTGCTCGGCGGCGCACAGACTCGCGTTCGCTGCTGTGGTCGAACCACTGCCTAGGATGGGAAATTGACGAAACTCGATCCTCACTTGACCCGAAGCAACGTAATTCTCTATGATCAATGGCAGCGTATGTTGGTCGAAATCTCGACAATGCGAGCACAGAAAGTCCGAGTAATCTTCGATGACGACCAGTGCATCTGGACTTCCGAGCGAGGTGCCTTCTGCCAATGGAAACTCGTGCGCTGGCGGAATAATTACCGGGCTCTGCGCCGTGTTCAAACTGGGCCATATCAGCAAAGCGGCAATAATGAGCGCTCCTCCGATGATCATGAACAGTGCGATCATGCGCCTTTGGCGTTTCTGCTTTCTGTTTTGGGCAATTTTATCTGCACGTTTACTCATTGATGCTCCATATTGAGATGATGATGTTTAATATCCTGCCATAAAAGAGGCAGTTTGTCTACATTGTCGTCAAGGGATGGGCGCTGCTAGCTCATTTCCGTTGAATCACCCACGTCACGATATCTTCGATTACACCGGCCTTTTCAGGCTCGTTGTGCACCTCGTGATACAGTCCCGGAAGGATGCACAAGGTTTTATCTTCGCTCGTCGCAGCTTCGAAAAACGCTTCACATGCCGCAACGTCGATGATGCGATCCTCCTGCCCACAGATCAATAACAGTGGCTGATTAAACTCCGCTGCGCGTGCGAGGGTTTCCTCACCGGCTCCGGTGGCTTCAATGAAGAGGCGGGCGCTGGCCCAATCGTGTACGAGGGGATCATCGATATAAGCCTGTACGACGGACTCGTCCCGTGATATGTCGTGCGGATTAAGACCACTGTGCTGTGAAAAGGTCGGCCAGACTTTCGACATCAACCGACCGAGCAGCAGCTTAAGCGTTGGCACCTCAAAACTGCGCCTCAAGGCTGGTCCTGTGGCGATGATACCGGTAAGCGGCGTGGACGGTCGCAGCCCGAAGCGCAGGGCGAGCGACCCCCCAAGACTGTGGCCATATAGAAAGCGAGCCTTACTGGCATTCGCATGATCGATGAGCAGCCGGATATCGTCGAGCCATTGATCCAAACTGGGTGTATGACCGCGGAGTCCTTCGGACCTGCCGTGTCCGCGTAGGTCGATGGCATGAACGGCAATCCCCTGTGCCGTAAACGCCCTGGCGACGTGCTCGTATCGCCCGGCATGTTCTCCCAGCCCATGCAGTAAACACACCGTCGCCTCGGTGTTTCCGTCCGGTTCCCAGGCTTGCCAATACAATGTCACGCCGTCACTGGCCGTGAGCTGCTGCGATTTTCTTTCCATCGGGTCATCCCTCTTTCTGTTCGTACCATCGAATCGAACTCGCTGTCATGAGTCAAGTGTCATTTCGTAAAGCGGGTGCTTGTGTCCTTTCCGTTTGAAACCAAGCTGCTCGTAAAGCTGCAGGCTGCGTGCATTATCGAGTTGTGTGTTTACGGACATCTTCCACTTCGGACCACGCATCAGTCGCCGAATTGCATCTAGGATCAACGCTCTACCGAGGCCTTGTCGCTGCCAGATCGGATCGACAGCCAGGCGAGCGAGATGTGCGCCGTATTGGGATTCGGTGCTGATTTGGTAGGCAGCGATGCGATTTTCGATCTCAATGACGCGCGCCTCGGAAGCCCGGTGGTAAGCTTGATGCAACGTTTTTTCGGAATAGCGCCAAATTCCTCCAAAAGCGCGTTCGTCCATCTCAGCTACACTCGCAAGGTCCTCTCGCTGCATGGTTCGTATCGTACCCTTGGCAAGGTTGATGGACGGTAAAGGTTGCCGCTGCCATTCGAGAAAGACGACATCATTGCTGTGGCGAAAACCGGATTTCTCGAGAGGCGGGGCAAACCAATCCGCGGACAAAAGCGCCGCGGCGTGATGTATGTTCATGGAGTGCGCCTGCAGAACAGCTTCGTGCCAGAGCGGAGTCCACAGATCGGACGGGGTGTACGAAAGACCGACGGCAAAGAGTCGTATCCACGAGATCTCCGGTGGATCTGGAGGGCAGGCTAAACATCCGATGATGCGATTTCGATTCTGCGCGATGATGTAGGGAGGTTGACCGAGGAGTGAGAGTGCATCAACCCAATCGAAGTGCTGGTGTAAATAATCTGCGGTTTGGATGAGATGAAGCACTTCGTCGTGGTCGTTTGGCGTTGAAGACCGAAAAGTCCATGCAGCGTGGCTGCTCATAATTCGTCGTTTCAGGACGCCCAAAACATGCGTATCAGCGACCGATCAAACGGAATGGCCATTTCAATAACTGACGCAGAAGGCGGTCGCGCGCTCGCGCTTTGGGCATCGTTTCGAGGCCGCTCTGAAACGTGGAGAGTGCATCGAGTGGTTTTCCTTGACGAAGCTGCAGACGCGAGAGCGCTTGAAGTGTGGCGGAATAGTTATCAGAATCGCCAATTTTCCCAAATAGTCCGATGGCCTGATGATAGGCATGTTCGGCGGCGGAGGTTTGGCCGCAAGCTTCGAGTGCCGAAGCGAGATTGCCGTAAGCCTGGGCGGCGCGGTTGTCGTCGCCCTGCGAGAGGAAATATTCGGGCGTGTCATGCACCAACTCGAGAGCGGATTGCGGTTGCTTTGCCGCAAGCATGACGACGCATAAATTGTTGGCGATCTCAGCCGCTTTATTCGCGTCTTGGTCCTTGAGGTAGTGCTCTCTCGCCAGGGAGAATAGTTCGATACTCTTCTCGTATAGACCCGAGTGATACGACTCCAGGGCGAGTCGTTCGAGTTCGTCCGACGAGGCTTCGCTCTCTTTCATAGGGTGATGTCGAGCAGAGTCTCGGCGAGGATGCGCAATTTCTCGACGGGAATCTCACTAAGTTGTTTGGCGATTTGTACGTACGTTTCGTTGCCTGGTTTACAGAGAAATTCTCGAATCTCCGGCGAAAAATCCATGAAATTGCTAAATGCCTTATTCGTCGTGAGCCATTCTCCAACGGGACCTTCATCGTCGATATAGTCCTCGATCGATTGCCCTAACGCTTCGACGATCAATTCGAGTTCGGTGAATGGAATGGGTTTTTCTCCACGTTCGTACGTGCCCATGCGCCTGGATGAAATTCCGATGGTTTCTGCTAATGCCTTCATCGTCATTCCGGAATCGTTTCTCCGCTTTCGGATGAGCGCACCGATTATCCGCTGACGAAGTGAAAGAAAGACTTCGGGGTCGAAATCGTCGCCTTCATCCGTCTCCGGGATGGTTAGGGCGATCAGGGAATCCAGAGGCGTATCCAGGCGGTAGGCAAGCAATTCGAGTTCGGGCAAGGAGATGATGCGACGACCATGTTCGTAAGACGATAGTATTCCTCTCGTAGTACCAATCATCTCTGCGACTTCGCTCAGGTTTAGATGGGCTTCCGTGCGAGCTTCGCGTAAAATTGCCCCCAGCATTTTAGCTCGCAAAGTGAGCGCAGCTGAATCGGTCATTGCTATTCTCCAAGACGTGAATCGTCGCGATTATAGCAGAAGTCAATCGAATAGGCGCATCCGTACGGAAAGTGCTTCCCGGATCGCGCACAATTGAAATCGTGACGAACCACCTCTCCCCCAATCTCAGGAATTAATTATTCTTCTTCAGGGGGCATCAGATAGCCGATTCCCTGTCGGGTGACGATGTGAATTGGACACTTTGGATCAGGTTCGATCTTCTGCCGTAGGCGGCTGAGGCAGACCCAGAGAATTTCTTTATCATCCTGGTATTCCGGTCCCCATACCATCGAAAGTAAATCATCGGAACTGATGACTTGTCCTATCGAACTCGCAAAGGTTTGCAACAGGCGATACTCCGTTGCCGTGAGTGATACTCTTTCGCCCGATACGGTAACCAAAGCGCGTGGCAGATCGATGGTTAGTTCGTGATGGGTAAATATCGGTTGATGGAAACTTTCGTCCATCGCACGTTCTGCGCGCCGCAGGACAGCGCGCACCCGGGCCAACATTTCTTGCGCCGAGAAGGGTTTGACGATGTAATCATCGGCACCGGCATCCAATCCACGCACTCGATCCCGTTCCTCGCCCTTTGCGGTAAGGATGATGATTGGAACAGATGAGAATTCTCGAATTCTCTCACATGCTGTAAAGCCGTCCATCACGGGCATCATCACGTCCAGCATGATCAAGTCTGGTTGTTCCTTCGAAACTTCTTCCAATGCTTCCTGGCCGTCGTTGGCCGATCGCACTTCATACCCTTCGGTCCGTAAATTGACTTCAACGAGTTGAACGTATCGAGGTTCATCGTCCACGACCAAGATGGTTTGTTTCTTTTCATCACTCATGTTCGTTTTCTCCGCGGTCTATACCGTTGGTGGTAATCGGAAGCGTAAAGTAGAATTTCGAGCCCTGACCAGGTTTGCTCTCCACACCGATTTCACCACCATGCGCTTCAACGATCTTACGACAGATGTACAACCCCAAACCTGTTCCTCGGACAGAGCTGCTCGTTTCGGGAACGCGGTAGAAACGCTCGAAAAGATGGGGGACATGCTCCGTTGGGATGCCCGGTCCCTGGTCGATCACCGACACTCTCAAACGCTGATCGTTGCCCCGGACCTGTATGTTGACGGGTGAATCCGGGGCATATTTGTGCGCGTTGGTTATGAAATTTTCAAGCACTTGCGCGATGCGCGTTCCGTCGATTTCAATCTCGGGGATGACTTCGTCCAATTCGGTGGTCAATCGCATTTCGGGGTATAAAGATATCGTGCGCTGGACGACATCGTTCAAGATGGGTGAGAGACTGGTAGGGGCGAAAGTCATCTTCAAGGTTCCGGTCTGCAAGCGGGATGAGTCCAGCAGGTTGTCGATGAGCTCGCGCAAGCGATCGGATTCATCGTCGATGATCGAAAGGAACTGCTTGCGGGTTTCCTCGTCCCAGTCCGTGTCCTCGCGCAGCAAAGTGGTTACGTACCCTTTGATGAAGCCGAGTGGCGTTCTCAGTTCGTGGGACACCGTGGAAACAAATTCGTCCTGCATACGTGCCAGTTGGCGCTGCGCTTCCAGGCTAGCGATCCGGCGAGCCATGCGACGATTTTCCAACAACTGCCCCACGTGCCAGGCGACGAATTCCGCCAGGCGAATGTGTTCTGCGGGATAGGATGGCCCACCGAAACGGCCAAACGTAAGCCCGCCAACTCTGCGTCCCGAGACGACGAGTGGTAGTCCGAGATAATCCCGTCGGCGATCCCGGCTCTTTACGGTCGGGCCAGCATCTTCCTGCCGCAGCACGGTCTGGCCCAGACGGAAGGCTTCAACCGCAGCAGGACCACCCCAGGCTAGATCTTCCTCTTGCGACCGGCCTCTTCCGAGGGCTCGGGCGTAAATAGGTTCCAGTTCGTCAGATTCCTGGTTTTGAAGCAGCAACGCGACTGTATCGAAGATAAATATCGTGCGCGCCAACCGGAAGACTGCATCCAATCCGGCTTCGGTGTCGAAAGTCTCCGCAACCACGCGCGCGATTGCATACACGGCGTTCAATTCTGTTCCGATAGTCAGTGGTTCTGGAGCGGGCAGGGGTCCGGTCATGTCGGTTGCACTACGGGAGAGAGTGCGAAGCTAAACGTGCTGCCTTCGCCTTCTTCACTCTTCACCTTCAATTCACTTCCATGCGCGTTGACGATCAGCCTTGCCAAAGCAAGCCCGAGCCCCGCGCCGCCATAGCGACGCGTCGGAGAGCCGTCTAATTGATGGAACGGTTCAAAGATCTCTTCGATTCGGTCCGGAGGGATGCCGATTCCGGTGTCGCTGACCGAAATGATAACGAGCTGATCGTCTTGCTTGGCAGACAGCCGTACGGTTCCTCCGGAAGGCGTGAATTTGATCGCGTTGTCGATCAATTGAAACAAGACCCAAAACAACCGATCGAGATCAGCAAAAACGGAGGAAAGCCCCTCGTCGACGTCGCTTTCGAGGTTTACCCCTACCTTGGTGGCTTTCTCACTTGACCTTTGGAGGACGTCCGCGACGAGTTCGGTAAGGTCGAGATTTGCCAAGGTCATACTGAGGCCTTCGCGAGAGGCCGTCGAGAATTCGATGAGATCTTCGATCATCGCGCTGAGGCGTTCGGATGAGCGCCAGATCACGTCCAGCGCGTTGCGCTGATCCTCGCTGATCTCTCCTATTTGATCCTCGAGAAGCAATTCGAGATACCCCTTGATGTGAGAAAGCGGGGTACGAAGTTCGTGGGAGATGTTGGAAATCAAGTTGGCTTTGATTTGATTGACCTCGGAAAGCCGCTCCAACGCTCGTCGCAGTTCGACGGTCCGTTCGTGGACTCTTCGTTCCAACGTGCGGTTCGATTCCTGTAGGGCGGCATGCAACTGGATGATCTGTTCCGTGATGGCTTTGTCCAACGATCTGCGATCGATGATGCCGAGCTGAATGAGCGTCTGCCCAAGGAGTTGGTGTTCGCCCTTGGCGACGTTCTCCTTCTGTTTTTCGAGAGCGGTTTTCAAATCGTCCTGTGAAATCAGCTTTTGCCCAATCAAATATTCACCGATGCGAGGCACCAAAGCTGGAGGTGTGGAGCGAATCGGGGCAGAATCCGGGAGACCTTCAAGATACGCTTTTTCGGCCAACAAGGCATAGATGGCGATATCGACCCCGCATTCCAAACATGTTTTGGAATCCGTGGGAATTGGGTAATTGCACTGGGGACAGAGGATGACTGTCTGGCCGCCCTTCGGATCTGATTTTGCCACCGTTGCGCCTCGTCGGAGCCGTTCTCTTTTTCGTATCATAGACTTTCTTCCATCTCTGGGCAAGCGGTGGATTTTTATGCAAGGCGGCTGTAAGGTTCGGGGAAGGAAAAATAGACCATAATATGGTCGGTTGAGTGAGGGATGATATGGCCGTAGAAGTATTGCTAATCGATGACGATCCCGATTTGTCCATCATGTTACGGACGTTATTGCGGGGACAAGATTTCCAAATCAAGGCCGTCTTCTCGGGCGAAGAAGGCGTCGATTTCTGCCGCGATGAACACCCCGATGTCGTAATATTGGATTTGCTCATGCCGGAGATGGACGGCTGGGAGGTCTGTGAGCAAATCCGCGAGTTTTCTGAGGTGCCGATTTTGATTCTCTCGGCACTCGGTTCTCCAGCGAGTGTGGCCCGCGCGCTAGATGCAGGAGCGGACGATTATCTTATCAAACCCATCCATGCGAGTCTACTGGCCTCACGGTTGCGCACACTCGTTCGTCGCAAGTTGGTACTTGAGGAACAAAAAGTAGCCTAAGATAGCTCCATTGGAATCGCTGGCTGGCAACCGCGTTTCTCTCTCAGAATCACGCAGCATCCGCTGCGTGATTCGACTTAATTTCCTACCCTCTTGGTTATAAAGCTGTCTTAACCGCTCCTCCGTCGAACATGAGCGCATGCCCGTGGATGAACGACGCTGCTGGGGATGCGAGCCAGGCGATCGTGCGTCCGAATTCTGTTTCCGTGCCCATTCGACCAAGCGGTACGTCCTGCGTGACGCGAGCAGCTTCCTGTTCCACGGAAGTCTCGTTCCTCGCTGCCCGATCCAGCATCAGGTTTTCTACGCGCGAGGTCCACGTCCATGCCGGATTAATGCTGTTTACCCGGATTCCACTCGGACCCAGCTCGTTGGCCAACGATTTCATCAGCCCTATGACCGCCATGCGAAGCGAGTTCGAGAGCACGAGATGATCGATGGGTTGTTTGACGGAATAAGATTGGGTGGCAACGATGCTGCCGGAACCTCGCGCCAGCATGTGGGGTACGACGGCGTAGCACAGGCGTACCGCACTCATGACGGTCAGTTCGATGGCCGCCTCCCAATCTTTCGGCTGCAGATCGAGGAAGTTACCCGGTGGCGGTCCTCCGGCGTTGAGGATGAGAATATCGATCTGGTTGAAGCGAGTAAGGGTTCGCTCGACTAACGTCTCGATTTGTTGTTCCTTGCTGAGATCGGCACGTACGGCGAGGACTTCGGCTCCGGTTTCGTTCTCGATCTCCTTGGCTGTGATTTCCAATTGATCGCTTCGAGCGCAGATCGCCACACTCGCTCCTTCCTGCGCCAGAGCAGTCGCAGCGGCTTTACCCAAACCACGTGAAGCCGCTGTCACCAGGGCGACTTTTCCTTTCAATCCAAGATCCATCATGCCTCCGATTGGCTGGGGTTAGAGCACGGTGAGAATTTCATCGATGATCTGCAGGTCCGGTCGGTATTTGGCGATCCAGCCGGGAATCTTCGCCACAACTCGTTGGGCGTGTCGAGAATCGTTGCTCACGACGACGCAGGCGATGACGGTGGAGCTGTGCCGGTCGTTGTGATCGATCTCTGCCGTGGAAACGTTGAACTGGCGGTTCAGACGGTTGAGTAAGGGCTTGATGCGCCTGCGTTTGTCTTTCAGCGAATGGCAGCCAGGCAGATTCAACTCGATCGTCAAGGCAATGACGTGCATAATCTCAGTGTATCTTGGAAGCAAGGTGGATACAAGAACCAATTAGCTGGGTTATAATTCAGCCATGCAGAAGAAGACGATCTTTTGGATCACGATCGCCGTGATCGTGGTTGTTGTTGGCACGGTGGTTTACGCAATCGTATCTGGTTTTCGCGCCATTACGGCACCCGTAAGCGAACTGCGCCACGATATCGGGACTCAGGTTGCACGTATCATGAATCCCACCCCGACGATCATCCCCGATCCCGTTACCATCGTACGTGAGGTGCGTTCGCTGGCGCGCCTGGAGACGATTCATTATTCGCTGGAGAAAATCATCGTTGCTGAAACGGGCCAGGGACCGTTCGGCTTTCTCTTCGGTGACCGGCTCCTTCTGGTGGCGCACGGAAGCGTTATCGCCGGCGTCGATATGGACAAGATCAACCTGGACAGCATCTGGATCGACGAGTTGGGGAGAGTGTATATCGTCCTTCCCGAAGCCGAAATCTTCGTCGCTGCACTCGATAACGATAAATCTTACATTTACGATCGCGAGAAGGGTTTCTTCACTCGTGGGGACGTGAATCTCGAGACGGCGGCCCGACAAGCCGCCGAGGATGAAATTCTCCGCGCCGCGTTGGACGACAACATTCTCGAGCAAGCCTCAATCAACGCTCAAAACTACCTTTATTCGTTTCTACATGCGTTGGGATTTTCGGACGTAATATTTACGGACGAAGCGAATCACCCCTCGACTACACCGAGCGCCACACCGACACTGCAATCCACAGCGGCGCCCTAAACCCATCTTCGTTTGGCTGCGATCATGAGATCCGAAACGACCGCTTCAAGGCCATAGACGATTTAAGGTCACATCCTGCGTGTCCATTCCTTTGAATCGTAGCGCGATTCGATCAACGCTCGACTGGTGTTCAATTCGAGTGGGGATAAATCTCCTTCAGATAACCGCCAACCGAGTGTTTGTTCGAAGCCTTGCGTGAGGGCTCGTACAGCCGTTTCCCAAGGCAGCTGCGTATGCAGGATGTCCTCGATGGTTGCAGATCGCATGCGTACACCGTGGACTGCGTCCTGACGCGCAGTTTCGTTGTCGTACTTCAAGACCTGGCAGATTCTGGTAATGTCTCCGCCGAGAGGAATGGTCCCGTGCTGTAAGACGGCTCCCCTGCGCCGGAGCTGTGCGCTGCCCACGATTTTTTTCCCCTGCACCGTGATTTCATACGCGCTGGGTCTTTGAAAGCATACCGGTTCTTGGCGCTGTTCCTGGGATAGGGCCGCGTCGGGGGAAACATCAACGTCCAACCCCAGAATTTCAAGAGCCCGGACGAGGGCGGCGCTCAATTTCCTGTAACTGGCCAAAACACCGCCGAAAAACTCTGGATGGCTGTCCGGCGCGATGAGAGCGTAGGTCAACTCATCCGCGTGCAGAATCGCCCGTCCTCCCGTCGGACGACGCACGACATCCCAGCCGAGATCGTCGAGGCGGGAAATGTCGACGTCCTGAAATGGCTGTGCGTAGCCGAGAGACAGGCAAGGAGGCTGCCAGGCGTAGACCCGCAACGTGCAGGGAGATTTCTTTTCACATACGGCTTGCAGAACTGCATCATCGACCGCCATGTTCTCGGGGCCGCGGGCTGGTGCAGAACGGACGAGCCGCCAGTGAGTCGTATCCGTGTCATCCACAGATAGGATTATACCCACTATACGGTGGTTGAGGTCTTCTCGATAAAGGAAGGGCACATGGAGAGGAGATGTGAAACAGGGAAGAACGCCGTATATACGAGGATCGGCCGTTATTATCGACGCGTGGAAAGTGAATGCGACAGCCAGAATTCCGGGATCGGCTTTTCGCTGTTTAATCGAAATCTTCTACGGTTTTTTTCAACGCTTCCCACACATCATCGATTTCCCCTGAGCCATCCACTTCGTGCAGCAGGTTGGCTTCTCGATAGAATTCGATGAGCGGGGAGGTTTGTTCGTGGTAGACCTTGAGCCGCGCACGGACGGTCTCCGGTTTGTCGTCCTCGCGCTGATACAATTTCCCACCGCACACGTCGCATTTCCCCGCTTCCCGAGGCGGGTTGGAATGGACGTGATAGGGCGTTTGACATTGCTCGCAAATCCAACGCCCGGATAGGCGCCGGATCAGTTCTTCATCCGGGACTGCAATATGGAGCACCGCGCTCAGTTCCCGGTCCATGTTAGAGAGCATTTCATTCAAGCCGCGTGCTTGAGCGATCGTGCGCGGGAATCCGTCGAGAATGACGCCATCTGCAGCATCGGGCTGTTCGAGACGAGAACGTATCATGCCGATGGTCACGTCGTCCGGCACCAATTCCCCTCGATCCATATATTTCTGCGCCAGATTTCCCAGATCCGTTTTTTCGCGCAAGTTCTCGCGAAATAGATCGCCGCTTGCGACGTGTTCTAGGTTGAATGTTTCTTGCAAGCGTTCTGCTTGTGTGCCTTTGCCGGCGCCGGGCGGACCGAGCAAGACCAGGATCATACTATCCTCCGTAGTGATTGATATCGTCCTCGTATCCTATCGCGATTCGGACACGACGCACAGGAATTCGCTGTTCATGAGTGCAGCTACAATTCGGATATGGCATCTGCAAGTTTATGGCGAATATTGGATCGCAAGAAGCGGATCCACGTCGCCGGGAAGGTGTCCATCAGCTTGCGCAGTTCGACTTGCCGCCAAACCAGATAATCCGCCACGCCGCTGATGTCGGTATTTTCGCTGCGGTGTTTTTTACGCCAATTCTCGAGGAAATCGACGAGGATTCGGCAAGCGATATCGGCGTCGTTCAACTCGCCCAGATGATCTTGAACGATAACACATTCCTGGATCACGTCCTTCGACGCTGGGCCGAGTACTTCCTGAACGAATTCAAGCAGATAGCGGAAGCGTTTGACGTCGATACGCAGTGCGTGCAGCGTATCAAGTTCGGCCTCCTCCAGGATCTCATCATACCCACGAAGTATGCCGTATCGTTTGTAGATCAGAATCGGGATGGTTTGATAGACCCGATACGCATTCGGTTTCGAGAGTTTGATCTTTTTCGCGCCGTCACTCTTGGTCGACAGGAAGGTGTTAAATTGATCCAAGAACTCCTTGTGGCGCTTGCTGTCGAGGTGAGTCACCAAATCCGCACGCAGCGTTTCATGCTTTCCCAGCCATCGATCGAGCAACGGGTCCAGTGCATTTTTCTCATCTTCGGACAGTCGCTCGAGGTACGTGTTTGCCTTTTGCATCGACACGTCGAGATCCCGCACCCGACCGAGGATACGGCCCGTTCGCCGCAGTCCCTTGAGGAAGGGCTTGATACGTTTTCGCTTGAAGTAGGACCCAAAAATGCTGAACGCTGAACGCATTCGTCGTGTGGCCACGCGCATGTCGTGCAGCGCTTCGATGTCTTCCCCGAGACGCGTTCCTGCTTCATGTTCCAACATGCGTTCGAAATGGAAGCGAAGAATTTTCCGCCCCGCCTCGCTCATGGGATCGTCGGCCAGGACTCCCGGAGAGATTTGTTTTTTCGTTTTTTCTTCGCTGGACCGTTCGGAAACCAACGCCACGACTGCTTCTTCAACCAAGGCGGTAGGGAAAATGAGCGTTCCTTTTTCCTTGTAGCTGGTAACGGCTCCTTGGACTTCCTCGAGAGGTATCTTCGCCTTCTTCGAGATTTCCTCCAAGGATAATCCCTGATTCCAGAAGATAATCAAACAAGCAAGCTGACGCGAGGCCGGATCGCCTTTCTGGGCAATCTGTTCCAGGATTTCGTTCTCCTCAGGGGTTAGTTCGTGGTTGTTGGTACCGGTTGCCACTTCTCCTCCTACGTTGGGACTTGCGTTGTGCCGCTTTCCGCGAGATCGTTCATTGATGTTTCTTGGCTTTTTTTGCCTTGCTTTTACTTTCTTTATCCTGATGTTTTGTCTCCGCCTTTTTCTTCGATTTCTTGGCGGGCTTCATGTCTGCAATCGTACGAAAAATCTGCTTTTGGATGGCCTGGAACACCTGATGGATGCTTTGGTTTGCGTCCACACGGATCATGCTGAATTCATCTGCGATCGAATCGAATTGGGCGAGCAACCGCGTCTGATACTCGACGTAGCTGTCGTAGTAATCCCGTCCGGGAAGGATGTCTACACCGGATTCCCAGTAGGAGAATCCGCGCGCATTCAACACACGCGGCACGAGGTTGGCGAGATCGGCCTGCAGGTAAAAGACGCTGTCAGGAACCAGGGCGAAGCCAAAGATGTTTCGCAGCCAGGTCGGGTCGGCGCCGCGCACCTGTGCTCGTGCGATGATCGAAAAGATGTAACGATCGAGCAGGACGACAAAACTTGCCCGCAGCGCAGGTATGATTTCCTGCTCGAGCCGGTCCGCGAAGTCTGTAATGTAGAACAGATTCATCGTGGTGTCGCTGAGCGTATGCCCAAGCATGGCAGATTTAATACCTTTACCCGCCAGTTTTCCCCGTTTGAAACCCGTCGCAGCGACGGCATATCCTTCCGCCTCAAGCCACTCTCGGAGTAACGCGATCTGGGTCGACCGTCCCACACCGTCCGTGCCCTCCAGCACGATCAGCTTGCCGGGGAGCTGTTTTTTCTTTATTCCGGGAAGGCCGTGACCGTAGAATTTCAATTCCGTCATGGTTCTCCTTCCCGGAGAACATCCTTCTCCAAGTAATGGCCGATCAGGCCTTCCGACGTCAGCACCTGGCGCCAGGCGTTCGGTTCCGATTGCAGCGCGTCCCCGAGATGTTTTTGAACGACATCCTGGACCAATTCCTGTTGTTCGAGAAGCGGTAGGCAGGCATCGATAACTTCGAGATTGAATTCGGAAGTCATCTTTTCGTATTCGTCGAGGATTTTCGACTGAAAGATCCGATAGCTGGTATAGGGATCGTCACTCAAGCCCAGATCCATACCGGATTCGTAGTACTTTAATGACGGTCTTCCGCTCAAGATACGTTCCAATGCTTCGTCCAAGGACACACGGAAGTAGAACGCAACCGTAGGTTCGATGGCGAACGAATAGACGGACCGCACCCATTCCGGATGGACGCCGCGGGCGACATCACGGGCGAAAGCCGTATACACGTAACGGTCTGCGAGAACGATAGCGCCAGCCTTCAGTGCCGGAAGCATTTGTCGGTCCATACGATCGGCGAAATCAGCGGCGTGGATCAGGCTGAAGGATGTTGGAGTAAGAAGCCGTTTTTTCTTACCGCGTTTCGTCGTTTTATACACGATGGGTGAGGAATTCCATTCACTGAATGCGACGCAGAATCCCTGGCCGAGGAGCCATTTTCGCAGCATGTCGAGCTGCGTACTCTTACCGGATCCATCGATTCCTTCAACGATGAAGAGCTTCCCTGGTAAGGCTCGTCCATCTGCAAGTTTCGCCATCCTTCATGCTCCTCGTGATGATTATTCCAGCCCGGTTGTGGTGGAGATATAGTGAACATCGGGGAAGAGAATAATAATGTTTTTCGCGAACTATGCCAAGCGCCTCGGCAGGATTCGAAATGAGGTTTGCGGCATCTTATCGCACCTGCGTACCGGGAGACGTATCTCTCAAGGAAAAATTCGTGGCACCTGGTGATCTGCAAAAGGGATGATTTCATGTATGGTTGTCAGTTGAGCTCGAAACCCGAGTGGTCTGAAAACCGCGTGCGGGGAGTATTCCGCTATGTGGATGGTGATCTTTCCCGGAATATGCGTTGAAAGAATCCCGGGATGCTTTGGCGATACAGGTGCTTCAACCACAATGCCCAGCGCTGCCAACGTGCCTGGCGCCAGGAAGCTCGAAGCCGGCTCGCTGTTTCTTCTGAAATTTCCATTTCGCTGAATTTGGCTATCAAATAGAATGCAGTACTCTCCGTAAGCGCTGATTGTACGTTTTCGTGTTCCGAAAAAGCGGATCTAAATCGATCTAGAAACTCGTTGGGTGTGGTGCTCGTTGAAGCCGAATAGCCCAGGGATCTCAACGAGCGGCGAACGTCTTTGTAAAGCGCTTCGGCTTTCTCACGCGGAGATTTTCGTGAAAAATCGAATCGTTTGTAAAGCAGCAAACCGCCTCCGATACCGAGTACCGTGAGGAGTATTCGCATACCGATGAAAACCAACTCCCTGGGCAAGAGAATTGACGTCCCTTCCTCTCCGCCGGCGAAGTTCTCTTGGTTTTCATCTTCGGGAAGACCGCGATTGAACGTCGCCAGCGTAGCAGTTGGCTCAAATTCGACCCAGCCGTATCCGCTGAAGTACACTTCCACCCAGGCATGGGCGTTGTCGACCCGGACGCGGTATTCATTTACTTGATAGTCAAACTCGCCCATTGAATATCCCGAAACGACGCGGGCAGGGATACCCTGCAGACGGAGCATGACGGCCATGGCGGATGCGTAATAACTGCAGAATCCTCCCGGTGCATCGAAAAGGAAGTAGTCGACGGCATCTTGTCCTTGGGGAACTTGTGGAACGTCTTTGTTGTAGGCGTAGTTGTTGCGCAGATAGTTTTCCACCCGCTTCACGACTTCGTAGTTCGACTCGGAGCCGAAGGCAATGTTTGCGGCTAGGTTACGCGTGCGCTGCGAGATGGTATTCGGCAGCTGCAAGTACGAATCGGTGATTTCATCGGGATACGTCGCTGGGGCGGAGGTGAGGTCGTGTGCGGAAACGTCGCTTGCAAATGATGCGACGTCGTAGCGATTTGTTCTCCCGGAGACGAGCGAGTCGTCCGATCCGATCGTAAGAAGCCGAATGTTGCGGTCGCCCCAAACCGGTTCATTGACCGCAAAGAGCTGCTGGCCGTGAGCCGCGATGATCCAGAAAGATTGACGCAGGAAGTATCGACCCGAAGAAACCTCCGGCACAACGTCGGGGATGTCCTCGATTGTGGATCGTGTTTCGACGGGAAGCCAACCAGTGCCTGTATATTCCCCAAACACCGCGTTTCGCCAATAATGCCTCGGTACCGCGGTGGTTTGGACGTTCAATTCGGGAGGCGACGGCACTGGATCGCTGAGACGCACTCGCATGACCGTCTCCGTTCCCTCCGGCAGCGGAGTTCCAATCGTGCTCAGGTCAGGTGTGTAAACGCTTACCACCTCTCCTCCAAAGCTGGGGATAAGTCCTTCGGGCAGTTGGGAGTTATTGCTTATCGGTTCGACCTGCAAGCGCTCCAGGAAGTCGGCAATTTTCTGCCACCCCTCGATCGTCGTAAAGATGGGGAAGACGAACACGAAAACCGTAATCGAAGCGGTGAGCAACGTGGCGATCACACTCCAATCGAAGTCCAGATCGGGGTAGTCGACTTTTCGTTTGCGCCAGTCGGCGTGGGCACGGAAATACACCATGTAAATGATGAACAGGCAGCTCAGCGAGGTGAAAGTTATCAATGGAGAGGTTGGCTCCTCACCGAGGTGAATGTTGACGCCGAGCATCAATCCCAATGGCACGAGGCCTTCAAGGGCACGCTTCCTGCGGATCAGGGACCACATCAACCAGGCGAAACCGTTCCATACGAGCAGAACGATGCAGAAGAGCAGCCAGCCTTTATCGAAAATTTGCTGGCGGTTGATTATCGCAAGCCACCAGAATTCGAGGCGATCGAGCAAATTCATGATCTGGCTGTGCATCGACTGGAGCATGCTCAGATGTGGTTCGACCTGCGTCAGCATGCGCAGCGGGAAAAAACGACCTACGGATTCGGCGGAGACGATGAGCGATAATACCAAGTGGTATGCGAGTACAGTTCTGGAATGGAATCGGGAGATGGCCGTCGCTGCTCCAAGCAGTATCGCCGTTAAGACGACCAGAAGATAGGAGATTTCATGCCGCGTCCATCCGGCATCCTGAACGCTATCCGAAAACGTAATGGCGATGGCCAACACCAACGCGGCGGGGATGAAGAGGTGTTTCGTCCGTCGAATCAATGCGGCCCCGATCACGTGTCAGCCCCCATTGAAAGGTCCATCGTCGCACGGGGTCGTGAGCGTGTGACAACGGCGCCGGTGCCGAGCTGCGTGAATTCCCAACGGTGTAATTCTCCGTAGACGGCGTAGATGGGCTTAACCGAAGCCGGAAGTACGACGCGCGTCTGGATTCCGATTTTCGATAATTCGAGAACGGCGGATTTCAATTTTCTCGCTTGCTTGGGATTACCCGAATCCAACAGGATCGCCATCACAGCGCCGTGGCTGCTGCCGGAAAAGGGATTGATCTTCGCCGACCACCCAGCATCCAGAGACGGCGTAATCACCACGGAAAGATGGCGGGATGATTGAACGACGGAAGCATCGACGATGGTTTTTGTCAGTGAGTGGGAGGCCGCGGATCGTAATGGGGCCAGTCCCCGGAGCAGCGTCCAGAAATGCGAACGGCTTCTCTGCGGCTGAATGATGACTCGTTTGACACCGTGAGCGAAAAGACCGACAGACAACCCCGTCTGCAGGTATTCACGCGCAAGCGAGGCTGCGAGCATGATCATGACCTCCTCGCTTGAATTTTGCCCCTCGCCAAAATGAGCCTCTTCATTCATATCCAGGATGATCCAGATCGTGGACGTACCTTCCGGTTCGAACCCTTTGACGTACGGTTCGGACCGTCTGGCCGTCGTAGGCCAGTGGATTTGGCGCAAGGGATCGCCGGGGATGTACGGGCGTACGAAGGAAGCGTTCACAGTGTCAGCGTGAAGCGGTTGCGGGACGAGTAGAAATTCTCCCTGAGAACCACCACGCGGCATCAAACCGGGGGGCAGCTTGGCAAGAGGAGGATATACCAATATTTCCTCCGGCTCGTGAAACATGTGGCGTATGTTGAAAATACCAAATGGATCCCCCATACGCAGTTCCCAGGGACCGAGATGGAACAAGCCTCTGCGATTACAAATCGCGCCGGCGCGCCATTTGGTGAGCATGTTCGGGTTCAAACCGCGCACACTCGAAATGGTATACCCAGGAAGATCGCTGTTATCGACGAACTCGGCCCACAGAACGGGGAGCCTGGATTCGTTGGATACCTCGACGATTTCCTCGAGTTCGTCGCCAACCTGAATTGCCCGGTAGACTAAGGTGCGTTTTCCGATAACATCGTTGAGCATGGCGTGCGACCAGACAAAAGCGGTGAAGATGATGCCCAGAAGGGCTCCCAACCCGACCGCCGTCGTCGTGGTAAGCTCGTGCACGTGCCAAATGAGCATAACAATGAGTAAGATAATGGGATACCAACTGCGTAGTTCGAGGACCGATATTCGATTTCCGTCATCCCGTTGGATTAAAACAGGTGAACCCCGAAATATGCTTTTTATTTTTACTGCAACACGACTGCACCAGGACATTTCTTATTTACTCCAGGTGAATCGAATTATAAGGGAAGCATCTGTGGGGATTGTAGTACACAAGTCCGCTCGTCGCCGGACGTTCGACGCTGATTCGGTTTCACACGGAGAGACGGGTCCGGAATCGCAATATACTTGGACACATCGGAATGTGGTAGACTGAATCGCCGAGTTTGCAACCCGAGTGTTTGCAAATCAATGACCTTTGTTGCGGCAGCGTTGGTGTAACAAAAGTGTATATTTGAGTTGGGCAGGAAGATGCAGCGAAATGTAAGCGTATGGTCTTTCATAATCGGTTTTTTTCTTACGGGATTGGTGGCGTCGTGCCAAGTTAATCCGAGTACTCCCACAGCTCAGGACAACATACTCCCCTCGGCGACCGTATCTTCCACCGTAGTCTCTACGTCGCAAACTCCGCCGGAAACACCGCCAAGTGCGTCCTTGCAAGGAACGGTCCGGATTTGGTTGAGTTGGAACAGCGTTGAATTGCGCAGCCTGCGTCGGGTCATCGATCGCTTCCTGGAGCAGAATCCCGCAACGAAATTTTCAATCGTCTACTTTCCCGAAGACGAACTCATACCGGCACTCGAATCGCTCGACGACACAAGTCTCGGCCCGTCCATCGTCTTCGCCCCGTCATCTTGGGGTCCGTGGATGTGGTCGCAAGGTTGGGTCGTCGATATTGCTGATCGTGTCGATGAGGAACTGGATTCCAACGTCCATCCACTTGCTTGGAGTCAGGTGACCTATCAGAACGCCCGAATCGGTTTGCCGTTGGAACTCCAGGGGGTCGTTTTGTATCGCAATCGCGAATTAGCCGGAACGGCACCGGCAAGTGTGCAAGGCTGGGTGGACGCGGCGCTGCAGCTAAAAGAAGAAGGTAAGGTGGGGATTGCTTTGGATCTGGGATTCGATTTCACCGCTTCCCAAATCGATGCATGTGATGGATCGCTTTTTACTGAGGCGGGGGTGGCCTCGATCGACAATCCGCAAAGTCGCTGCTGGCTTGAATTACTGGCTTTTATCCGGCAGGCAAGTCGGGTTACGGCCAACACGGATGAGGATTCAGCCCTTTTCGAGGCGGGCCAGGCGGGCTGGGTCATCGATGGGACGTGGAACGCGCGGCGATATGAAGAGGCGGTCGGGATCCAGAATTTGTTAGTGGATCTTTGGCCGTTGTACCAGGTCACGGATCGACACCTGGCGGGATTTGTGTGGACGGAAAACTCCTACTTGATAAAGGATCTCTCCGATCTCGATGCGGAAGCCTCCTGGGCCTTCATGCGCTTTCTTTTAACACCGGAAGCGCAAGGGATGCTCAGCCAGGCGTCCAACGCAGATCATCTCTCGGTTCTCGCAGGCTTGGAATCTTCCGATATCCTGCAACGTGAGCTCACTGCTGCTCTCTTTCAAGGTGTCCCGCGGCCGCTTTTAGTGGATCTGGATGGTTATCGGGCTCCGTTGGAAAGTGCGGTGGACGTGGTGGCTGTACAGGGCGCAGATCCCGATCTGGCGATCGAAGTTGCTTTGAGCAAACTCGAGCTGTTGGGATCGGACAGCGGTGTCGAACAATAGACGGGCCTGTCCTGTGAGGAACGGAGTGGAGAGCAGCCGATGATACTACCTGATCGGCCGTGGCCGGAATCAGGGTCGGAGTGTGTAGATGACGGTCCCTGAATGGGTACAGGATGCGGTCTTCTACCAGATCTTTCCGGATCGTTTTGCCAACGGTGATCCTGCCAACGATCCGCCCAACGTCCGTCCTTGGAACGAGAAACCGACCGGATGGGGATTTCATGGCGGCGATCTGCAAGGATTGATCGATCGCTTCGACTACTTGCTCGATCTGGGCGTAAACGCGATTTATCTCAATCCGATCTTTCTTTCAGCTTCCAACCATCGCTACGACACGATCGACTACTTCCAAATCGACCCCAAACTAGGAGATTTGAATGTCTTTCATGCCTTGATTAAGACGGCGCATCAGCATGGCGTGAGGATCATTCTGGACGGCGTTTTCAACCATTGCGGTCGTGGCTTTTTCGCCTTCGATGATGTCCTTTCGAACCAGGAACATTCCCCGTACCGGGATTGGTTCCACATCCAGCGCTTTCCACTCAACGCATACGATCCGCACAAAAAAATCAATTATTTGGCCTGGTGGGGTCATCGCAATTTACCCAAATTCAACACCGGAAACCCCGCTGTACGTGAGTTTCTTTTTTCTGTGGCGCGTTACTGGATCGAACAGGGCGCCGATGGCTGGAGATTGGATGTGCCCACCGAAATCGACGACGATTCCTTCTGGGAAGCCTTTCGCTCGCGGGTCAAACAGATCAATCCTCACGCGTACCTGCTGGGTGAGGTCTGGGAAGTGAATCCCCGCTTCTTGGGTGAGCGTCACTTCGATGGATTGATGAATTACCCCGTCCGGGATGCGCTGCTGGATTTCGTGGCGAGAAGGGTTCTGTCTCCCTCCGAATTCGCCAGTCGGATCGAGGGTATCCTGCAGGCTTATCCGCAAACGCACAACTTCGCCCAATACATGCTGCTCGGTAGCCATGATACCGAACGCTTACGCACTTTGTGTCATGAAGACGATCGGGTTGTGCAGCAGGCGTTTCTATTTCAGATGGGTTTTCTCGGGGCACCGGCAGTTTACTACGGCGACGAGATTGGCATGACCGGCGGAAAGGATCCGGAGTGCCGGGGCGCATTTCCTGCGGACGAAGCAGGATGGAATCATGCACTGCGGGATTACGTCCGGAATCTGATCCAGTTGCGGCATCGTCTTCCTATTTTGCGGCGAGGCGAGTACCGGACCTTTTTGACTGATAACGCGAGTGGGGTGTTTGGATATGTTCGATCATTTCAGGGTGATGTTGCCGTCATCTTGTTGAATACCGCCGACGAAGCGCGTAGCGTGATTCTTGAAGTCGAATCGATTGGGTGGAATGCGGGAACCGAAATTCGCGACGCCGTCAGCAGGGAACATCTCCAGGTGTCCGAGGAAGGGCTCCGCCTGAATCTGCCCCCGAGAGCCGGCGCGCTGCTCTACATTCCGGCGTAGCGTCTCCCACAATTCATGAGTCCGTTCAACGCTATCATCTTACTCAACCATTATTTCCTTCTCGTATTTCCAGGATGATTTAATTCGCTTGTATCCGGTACTAGGATAGAAAAGGTGCGCCGTGTCTCTTTGCATACCGGAATACAGCGCTACGGTCTCACAGCCATGACTGTCGGCCCATTTCTCGATGTGTTGCAGTAGCTTCCTTCCGAGCCCTCGACGACGATAGGTTTCCCGGATGACGATGCCGCCAATTTCGGCGCTCAGTCCCGAAATCAACAACCAACGCAGGTAGGCGTGAACCCATCCCACGATCGACCCATCCGGGACTTCGATCACGAATACAGCGTGATCGGAACGACTATCGAGACGCTCCAGTCGGTTCAGAATCTGTTCTTGCGAAGCGGGGTAGCCGAGTTCGGCGCTCAAATCCGCGATCTGGCTTGCGTCCGCCAGGGTTGCGGGGCGTATCTCGAATTTCATTTCGTCTCTCTGTTGCATTCTGCTTCCTCATCTTTAAACGATGGAATCCGTCAGGTGTGACTTTAACCACAACCTGCCCATCTATTCAAGGTCACACTTGCTTCTACAGGATTGAAGCAAATTTCCTTTCTGCCGCGTTGTTTATATCCTGGCGATCCGCAAAACGCTATTTTCAACCCCATTGTATAATCGCCGTGAGGGAGGAAGTGGATAATTGAAGACCATCGCATTATTGGTGGGCACTTCCTCCAACGGGATGGATGGCAATGCACTTGATTCTGACACACGAACAAGCGGATTTCGATGCCGTTGCGTCGCTGCTTGCCGCGCGCCTTCTCCATCCGGAAGCGCTGGCGATCCTGCCGCGGCGCTTGAACCGCAATGTACGTGCTTACCTGACGTTGTATGGCGAACGGTTTCCGTTCGAAGAATTTCAGGATTTGCCTCGCGGTCACGTCGAGCGATTGACCCTGGTCGACACGCAGTCCTCGGTTTCGATCAAGGGAGTTACCAAAAACACCGAAGTGCACGTCATCGATCACCATCCCGAAGACGAGGCGTTGAATTCTGCCTGGACGGTGCACCTCGAAGATATCGGAGCCACGACAACGCTGCTTGTTGAAACCTTGCGGCAGGAGAACATCACGCTTGATCTCGTCATCGCCACCCTGCTATTGTTGGGTATTTATGAGGACACGGGGTCGTTGTCCTATGCAGCAACTACGGCGAGAGACATCCGTGCGGCAGCGTGGCTGCTCGAAGCGGGAGCGAGCCTCGACATCGCTTCCAATTTTCTCAATCACCCACTTTCCCCAGAGCAACGAGATTTGTTCAACCAGCTCTTCGAAGCCGTGGAAACGCTCGAGATTCATGGCCTATCGATTGTCATCGCTTGCGGTATCGCCGGGGAAATGGTGGACGAGATCTCCACCCTGGCGCACAAATTGCGCGACGTTTTCGACCCGGACGGTCTGGTAGTTCTCGTGGCCCTCAACGGAGCGGTTCAAATGGTAGGGCGTTCATCGTCTTCGTCGTTGGACATTAGCCGCGTGGCGGAACATTTCGGAGGGGGAGGGCACGATCGGGCGGCTGCGGCGTTGATCAAAGATCGCAGCCTGGAGGAAGTCAATGCGGAATTGCACGAACTTTTGCCTCAGATCATAGAACCGGTAAAAACGGTCGCTGAAATCATGTCGCGCGACCCGCGGGTGTTGGATCCAGGGACTCGCATTGCAGATGCATTGGCGCGCATGCAGCGCTCGGGACACGAGGGCTTTCCGGTCGTGGAGGGAAAAACCGTGAAAGGCTTGCTCACGCGCAGGGCCGTAGATCGGGCGGTGACGCACGGTATGCAGGATCGACCCATCTCCAGCATCATGGATGCCGGGAACTTGACGGTCCATCCGAGTGATTCCGTCCAACACCTGCAGCGCGCCATGATTCGCCGCGGCTGGGGCCAGGTGCCCGTTGCGGATCCGAAGAGTGAAGAAATTATCGGCATCGTCACGCGTACGGATTTACTGAAGATCCTCGGTGCGGCGGTCGAAGAGCCACCGCTCACGAATCTCGGCGATCTATTGGAAAGCGCGTTGAAGCCGGAGCGTTTGGCGCTGCTGAAGAAGGTTGCCGAGGAAGCCATGGCGCTCAAGTCTGCTTTATACATCGTGGGTGGTTTCGTGCGCGATCTCCTCTTGCGCGAACCCAGTGTGGACTTTGATCTCGTCGTGGAAGGGGACGCCATCGGATTGGCGAAAGGCCTGGCTTCTAAGTACGGCGGCCGCATCAGCAGCCATCGACGCTTTGGAACGGCCAAATGGCACCTCGATCGCGAAAGCACGAAACTTCTGAAAGCGGTCTCCGCCTCGACGGACAATGGGGTCGATTTGCCGGCCGATCTCGATTTCGTCTCCGCCCGGACGGAATTTTATACACACCCAACAGCGCTGCCTTCGGTCGAGCGTGGCAGTATCAAGCTGGATCTGCATCGCCGTGATTTCACGATAAACACGCTTGCGCTGCGTCTCGATGGTCGGCATTACGGTCAGCTACTCGATCATTGGGGAGGCGGGCGGGACTTGCGTGATCGCAAGATACGCGTGCTCCACTCCATCAGTTTTGTGGATGACCCCACACGCATGCTGCGCGCCGTACGTCTCGAGCAGCGTCTCGATTTTATGATCGAAGCACGTACACTGGAGCTGCTCCGCCAGGCGCTGCCGCTTCTGGATCGAGTGAGCGGCGAACGGTTGCGCAGTGAACTGGTTCAGATTTTCCACGAGGACCATATGCCGCAGATTATGGCTCGATTGCAAGAGCTTGATTTACTGAAAGCGATCCACCCCACATTGATTTGGGACGAGTGGCTCGAAAGCCGCGTCGCGTGGGTCTTCGATTTCAAGACGCCGCCGGAATGGCGGCTCGAAGACCCGCCGGGACAGGATTTTCTTATTTACACACTCCTGTTCTTTCGCCTCTCGCGGGAGGAAATTTACGCGGTCTGCGATCGTCTGCATTTCCCCTCCGGCTTGATGGGTCAGATTCTCGAAGCCGCAAGTCTGGGACGGGAGCTACCTGTGTTTGTGGAGGATGCAAAAGCGAGTGAACTAACGCAGCGTATGGATGAATGCCGTGAAGCTGCGCTGGCAGCTGCCTGGCTTGCGCTGCAGGGTGAGACGCAAGCTCAAGACGCCATCGACCGCTATTTGAGCTCCTGGCGTTTCGTGGAGCCGAAGACGGACGGTGATACCTTGCGAGCGCTTGGCCAGCCGCCGGGTCCGAGCTATCGCCGCATCCTCTGGGCGCTGCGGGCCGCCTGGATCGACGAAGAGCTGGACTCGGAGGCGGAGGAAAGAGCTTTGCTCCAAAAACTGATCGAAATGGAAGCTTCCCATGGTTGAGGCACTTGATTGCCGTATCCGGCCCGCCGTCGAAGCGGACTTGCCCGAAATGGAATGGGAGGGCGAGTACACCCAATTCCGGCGTGTCTACCGACATGTGATGGAAGAAATGCAGTTGGGTAGGCGGTTGATCCTCGTTGCCGAATGCGACGAGAGGGTCGTGGGTCAAATCTTCATCCAATTTAACGCGCATCGTGCGGACATCCATCGAGGTTCTTTGAGCGCTTACCTGCATGCTTTCCGGGTCCGGCCGGATTATCGTAATCGGGGCATCGGAACGCACCTGATCCAGGCGGCGGAATCCGTTCTGCGCGACGCTGGGTATGAACGCGTGGTGATCGCCGCCGCGGTGGAAAACCTCGGCGCTCGAAGATTGTACGAACGCTTGGGGTATCACATGTACAAAACCGATCCGGGTCGTTGGTCTTTCATCGACCACATGGGAATGTTACGCAGAGTCCACGAACCGTCTCTGCTGCTCGAGAAGTGGTTTTGATGTGCTGGCTTCTCCGACGGCGCGTTGGTATCATGCGGCTGGGGGTGATCATGAAAAAAAGAGCAACAACCGAGCGGACGACGGCTTGATTTTAACAAGCGAGACTTCGTAATGAATGATGAACCAAAGAAGGATCCCCTTTTCGCAGCCATAGAATTCGCCGTACAGGCACATGCCGGACAATTCCGCAAGGGGACTTCCGTGCCTTACATCGTACATCCGTTTGCGGTAGGGCGAATCCTGGCAGTGGCGGGATGCGCGCGGGAAATCGTCATTGCTGGCTTTTTGCACGATACGGTGGAGGATACAGCGGTGACACCGGATGAGATTCGTGCAATATTTGGCGAGCGGGTGGCGGATCTCGTTTCAGCTGTTACGGAATCCGACCGTTCGGCACCCTGGCGAGAGCGTAAACAAGCAACGCTGGACAAGCTTCAAACTGCCGATGATGACGAACTTGATCTCGCGCTGGCCGATAAAATCGATAACATACGTTCCATTCGCAATTTTCTACAGCGCGATGGGGAACAGATATGGGAACGCTTCAATCGACCGCGCGCGGATCAAGCCTGGTATTTTCGCTCTCTAGCGTCCTGCTTCCAGGAGCACATTCGCCGAGCACCGGCTCTGGACTTGCTGCCGGAATTTGTCCAACTGGTGGATACGGTGTTCCCGCAATAATTAGAAGCGTATTCGATCGACGTGGCATGAATCTTGAACCCAGAATTAAGTCATTGCACGGTGTTAGATGAGACTCGCCGATACGCTGTTCGCGCAAGTCGACGTGCAGGGTGTGAGAAGGTCGTTGTTTTGCCATATAGCGTCTGGAGAGGATGCCCAGTTGGCGAACGTTTTTCTGCGCAAACGTCTAATATACATCGTCTTCGGCGTGCTTGTTATCGTGGCCAGCACGATTGCTTGTTCGTTTCCCGAAATATTTTCCTCAAGAGAAAAAATCTCCAGCACGAAGGATGCCAATCCCCTGCCGGTGATCACCCCGACGCCCACACAGCATCCGCTGATTTCATTACTACCGCCGTCGCGTGCACCGGGTGAAGAAGTCCTTCCCCCGACACCCGATCCTGTCCGCAACACGCCAACCGTGCGCACGGACGTGCTCTATCACGTGGTGCAAGCAGGCGAGACGTTGGGGCAGATCGCCGAGCGATACAATGTGTCCGTGCTCCAGATCAGTCAGGCAAACCAGCTGTCAAACGTCGATTATCTTGCCGTGGGACAACTACTCGAAATCCCGGCGCCCATTCCACAGCCCGAAGGCCCGAGTAATAAACTCGTTCCGGATTCGGAACTCGTCTATGGGCCGGCGAGTGTGTTTTTCGATCTGCAAACTGAAATCGATAAATGGGATGGGTATCTTTCTGCCTACACCGAGGAGGTCGAATACGAAGAGCTGACCGGCGCGCACATCGTACAATTGGTGGCGCAGCGATATTCCGTCAACCCGCGGCTGCTTTTGGCCGTCCTCGAGTATCAAGGGGGATGGGTAACCAACGAGGACGTCGATGTACTGGCTCAAGTATACCCGGTTGGCTACCAACGACAGGATTGGGGAGGTTTATTCGTGCAGTTGTCCTGGGCCGCCGATCAACTCAATCAGGGGTACTACTTATGGCGAGCCGGTTGGGCGGGACCGCTTGTTTTTTCGGACGGCAAGGTCGTCGTTCTGGGGCCAGGTTTGAACGCCGGAAGCGTAGGCGTTCAATATCTCTTCGCACAGCTTTACGACGTCGAGACGTGGCGCGGCGTAGTCTCTGCGCAGGGATTTATCCAAACGTATATAGCGCTGTTTGGTGATCCTTTCGAGCAAGCGATCGAACCACTCGTGCCATCGGATCTGGAACAACCTCTGCTGCAGCTTCCTTTCGAGAATGGCAAAATGTGGTCCTTTACAGGAGGTCCACACTCCGCCTGGGGGGACGGCGCGGCGTGGGCGGCGCTGGATTTTGCCCCGCCGGGTTATGCACTCGGATGCGGCTATTCCGACGAATGGGTTGTGGCTTCGGCCGATGGACTGGTCCTGCGCTCTGAGAACGGTGAAGTCCTCCTGGACCTCGACGGGGATGGCTACGAGCAGACAGGGTGGGTATTGCTCTATATGCACGTCGAAAGCCGAGATCGAGTCGCGGTGGGAACGTATCTACTTGCCGGGGAGCGAATCGGGCACCCATCTTGCGAAGGTGGATTCGCAACGGGTCTTCACGTACACATCGCACGTAAATTCTGCGGCGAATGGATTGCGGCGGACGGACGCATTCCGTTCGTCATGGACAGATGGGTTTCTGCGGGGGATGGAACGGCATACAGTGGCACACTACGCAAGGATCGGGATACAATAGAATCTTGTGAATGCAGAAATGAGAAGAACCAAATCGGACGGTGACGTTCTTGGGCAAAACCGTGATCGATGGAATCCCCGGCGGGACCTGTTCCTGGTGGTGTCTGTTCTTTTAATCACCACGCTTGCCTGCTCGCGAGGAAACGTCCCCCTGCAAGTGGCCATTGGCTCGGGAAGTCTGCCAAGCCCGACTGCAGCAGTGGAACAGCAGACAGACGAGGTGGAACCGACCAATACCGTCGAGGTTGGTCTGCCAACCGTGATACCGGAGGCGCCGGAGCCGGTCGTCACGCCAACGTTCCCTCCGACGGCCACGGCCCAGTCTGATGAAAACCCCGAAACGCTGGTGTATGAGGCACAGCCCGGTGACAGCCTGCATTCTGTATCGGTCCGTTTCGGAGTCGTCCCGGAAGACATCACTTCAACGGAGCCTTTACCGGATGCGCGGGGATTGATCAATCCCGGCCAATGGCTGTTCATTCCGGATCGAATCGGAACCACCGGGCCGAACGAACGTCTGCTCCCCGACAGTGAAATCATCTTCTCGCCGCACGCAGTCGAATTCGATGTCACCTCATTTGCCGGCCAGTATGGTGGGTATCTCACGAAATACCGCGAATCGCTGGGGTCACCTTTCCGTCCGGGGACGGAGGTGCTATCGGTCGCCGCGCGGGACAATTCGGTCAATCCACGTCTGTTGCTGGCCTTGCTCGAATTCGAATCCGGATGGGTAACCGATCCGACAGCGCCAGTGGGAGACGAATTCTCTTATCCCATGGGTCACGTTGCCGAACAGTCCCCCGGGCTCTTCCGCCAGTTGGGTTGGGCGACGAACGAGCTCGGAAATGGCTACTATGGATGGCGGGCGGGAACGATTACCGAGCTGGATTTCTCGGACGGAACAAGTCTTCGCCTGGCGCCGGATTTGAACGCCGGAACCGTTGCCATTCAGCACTACCTCTCGCTTGATCGAACCCAGACGGAGTGGGAAGTTGCATTACAGGACTTCATGAAAGTGTATCGAGAATTCTTCGGTGACCCCTGGGCGTATGAACACCCGCTGTATGAATATGGTGTCGAGCAGCCGGAATTGATCCTGCCTTTCTTGCGCGGGCAGGTATGGGCTTTTACAGGTGGCCCGCATGGCGCTTGGGAACGCGACAGTGCGTGGGCTGCGCTTGACTTTGCCCCGGCGTCGATCGAATCCGGGTGTGTAAAATCCGAAAGCTGGGTACTAACGGCTGCACCGGGATACATCGTGCGAAGTGAAGAAGGCGTGGTCGTCTTGGATATGGATGGGGATGGTCGCGAGCAGACGGGATGGGTGTTGTTGTATCTGCACATCGCCACGGAGGATCGCATTCGCGCAGGGGTTTACGTCGAAACTGGAGATCTCATTGGGCATCCGTCTTGTGAAGGTGGAACTGCAACGGGCACGCACGTCCATCTGGCGCGCAAATACAATGGTGAGTGGATCCTCGCCGACGGCCCACTTCCGTTCGAGTTGAGCGGATGGGTTGCGGTGGCGGGGGCAGAACCTTATCAGGGCGCACTTGTCAAAGGTGATCAGATCGTGCTCGCCTGCCCCTGTGCTTCCTATGAGACGTTGATCCAAAGATGAAGTTGCGATCAACATGCAAGTGGATGGCTTGTGCAGCGCTCCTCGTTGTCACAGGCGCTTGTTCGTCCGTGCCGCTTTCGACGCTGGATATTCCGGCTTCAGCGACTCCGACCGCGCAAAGCGGCCCGACGCCGCTGCCCGTACGTACAAGGCATGCGCCAGGCGAGGTGTTCGATTACGTGGCTCAAAACGGGGACACCCTGCCTGCGTTAGCGGCGCACTTCAACAGCAGCGTGGAAGAAATTCTGGCCGAAAATCCCGACCTGCCCTCTGGCGTGACGACGCTTCCGCCGGGCTACCCAATGAGAATCCCGGCCTATTATCAACCCTTGTTGGGATCCCCGTTTCATATATTGCCGGACAGCGAAGTTATCAACGGCCCCACGGCAGTCGGGTTTGACATTTCCGAGGAAATCCGTCAGCGTCCCGGCTTCCTCGCCGGTTTGTCCGATTACGCATACAGCCGTCAGCGGGAGGCGTGGGACGTGGTTGCGGTCGTTGCGCGCAATTATTCTGTGAACCCCAGATTGCTGCTGGCTTTGTTGGAGTTTCAGACGCACGCATTGACTCAGCCTTTCCCGAACGACGAGGAGGGTCGTTTTCCGATCGGATACCATAATCCTCGATTTCCCGGGCTGTTCGGGCAATTGATCTGGGTGGCTGAAGAAATCAACGACGGCTATTACGGCTGGCGCGAAGGAAGTCTGCGGGAGTTGGAATTGACAGACGGTTTGCTCGTGCGGCCCGATCCCTGGCTCAACGCAGGGACGGTCGCTGTGCAAAACGTCTTCGCCAGCCTATACGGGCAGGAAGATTTCAACCAGGCCGTCAGTCCGGATGGTTTCTATCAAACGTATGTCTCTCTCTGGGGTAATCCCTTCGATCTACAAGAGGACTTCATCCCTGCCAATCTGCAGCAGCCTGAACTGACGCTTCCCTTTGAGCCGGACCACGTTTGGGATTTTACGGCGGGGCCGCACTACTCCTGGGGCAGAGCTCTTCCGTTGGGTGCCCTGGATTTTGGGCCTCCCTCTGAGGAAAGCGGTTGCATTCCCTCCGCGGAATGGATCGTGGCACCGGCTGGCGGCATAATTTCACGCAGTGGTGAAGCCGCCGTGGTGCTCGACCTCGATGGGGATGGCGACGAGCGGACTGGCTGGGTGCTGTTCTTCTTTCACATGGCGACGGACGATCGCATCGCCGCAGGCGAACAGGTGCAAAAAGGCGATCCACTTGGTCATCCCTCCTGTGAAGGCGGTGAGGCCACTGGGACGCATGTGCACTTCGCACGCCGCTATAACGGCGAGTGGATCGCTGCAGCTGGGGTGATCCCGTTTGTGCTTGACGGCTGGCTGGCTATGTACGGAGATGCTCCGTATCAGGGAACGCTCATCAAGGGCTCGAAGGTCGTCGTCGCCAGTGAGTACTCCTCCGCGGATACCCGTATTTTCTACGAAGTGCCGCAATAAAACCGAATCCTGTTTCAGTTAATTAACAAGAAACTCGGCACGGTGATCTCGAGTAGATCATCCTCACTTCAAAGCGAATTTCCACGGCTCACTTCTTTTTCTTCGAAGATTTTGCTTTCCTCGATTCTGGATTGACATTCAGAACCGGTCTCGTAAGAACCTTCGTCAGTTGGGTGACGCGATTTCCCTCCTTAAGGTCCACGATGGATTTCCCACTCGCCGTGCGTGCTTTACGGGGCGCATCGGAGAAGCGCAGTGAGCGACTCGCCCCTCGCGCACGGTGGGCGATGAGACGATCGCCAGGCGTGCCGATAGCGGCGCCGATAAGATGGATCGCTTCTGCAGACTTCCAGGCAAGCACACCTTTTCCGTAGCGGCCCTGGCTGGGGAATTGACTTAACGCGCTTCGTTTGGCTTGTCCGTCCTCGCTGATCAGGAAGAGCTCTCTCTTGGGCCGGACGATCCCGAATCCCACCACACGATCCGTAGCCTCCATCCGTATTCCCATGACCCCGGCTGCTGCGAGCCCGGTAGGGCGCACCTCGGATTCGGAGAAGCGTATTGCCATGCCTGTGCTGCTGACGATGCAGACATCATCCTCGCCGCCAGTCAGGCATGCCCAGCCGAGTCGATCGTCCTCGGCAACGCGAATGGCCTGGAACGTGCGTGACGAGGGTCCGGGTAGGATTTCCAGATCTGCTTTTTTAACCATGCCTTGCTGCGTGCAAAGGAGCAGGAAGCAACCTGTGTTTTCCCGTCCGACCCATTCCGGCGACAACGCCAAACCCGCGACGACCTCATCATCGGGTGTGAAGGGGGAAATACCGGAAACGGCCGAACCATCTTCGGGCTTGTCGCACTCGGGAACGGTGTGAACGGGAAGGGCAACGGCCTGACCCGCTTTGTTGAAGAGGTAGAGCGTGTCGCGCACGCTGGCGCCGATCACCAGTCTTGGAGCCTTCCGGCTGGCCAGGCGGGGGAGGCGCGCCGTCGGGGAGCGCGAGATCAATCCGTCGCGGCGAATCACGACCCATGTTTCCTTGGCGGGCGCGAGATCGCCGGCCGTGAGAACCTTGCGTTTGCCCTTTCCGCTACCGGTTTCGACGATCTGCGTGCGCCGACGGTCACCGTACGTCGTTTTAATAAGCGTGACCTCTTCGGCGATCAAATTACGCATCTTCTTAGGCGAGCGAAGCAGCCCTTCCAATTTCTTGATCGAGGCCACCACCTTCTTATATTCCGTTTCGATTTTCTTTCGCTCCAAGCTGGATAACCGTCTCAGCGGCATGTCGAGGATGGCCGTCGCCTGGATGTCGCTCAGTTTGAGATTCTTCATCAGTCGGTTCTTCGCCTGCGCGGCGTCTTTCGAGCTACGGATCATCTGTATGACTTCGTCCAGATTCTGGATTGCGATGCGCAAGCCGACGAGAATGTGTTCGCGTTCTCGCGCTCGAGCGAGATCGTACTCACTTCGTTTGCGAACGATTTCGATGCGATGTTCGAGATAAACGCGTAGCGCCTGTTTCAGGCCGAGCAGGCGAGGCTCATCCTCTACCAGGGCGAGCATGATCACGCTGAACGTGCCCTGCATCGGCGTGCGCTTGTAGAGTTCCCGCAGCATCTTCTGCGGGTCGGCATTTTTCGTCAGCTCGAGAACGATGCGTAATCCCTGGCGATCGGATTCATCCCTCAGATCGGCCAGGCCCTCGAGATGATTCGTCCGAGCTAGATCTGCGATGCGCTCGATCAGGTTGGCCTTATTGGTCTGATAAGGCAGTTCCGTGACGATGATGCGGGAGCGGCCGCGGCTCATTTCCTCGATGTGGGCTCTCGCCTGTAATTTGATCTTGCCGCGACCGCTGGCGTACGCCGTCGCGAGATCCTGTCCCTTGCCGCCGTGCAGGATGATGCCGCCGGTGGGGAAATCCGGACCCTTGATGAACTTCATGATGTCGTCCAGGCTGATGGAATCCATGGACTTCCAATTCTCAAGCATGTAGATCAAGGCGTCGCAGACTTCATTCATGTTGTGTGGTGGAATGGATGTTGACATGCCGACGGCGATTCCGGTCGCACCGTTCACGAGCAGGTTAGGAAATCCGGCGGGAAGAACGGAGGGTTCTTCCATCGAGCCGTCGAAGTTTTCTACGAACGAGACCGTTTCTTTCTCGATGTCGGACATCATTTCCATCGAAAGCGGCATCAACCTCGCCTCGGTGTAGCGCATGGCAGCCGGTGGGTCTCCGTCCATGGAGCCGAAATTTCCCTGGCCCTCGATGAGTGGATAACGCATGGAAAATACCTGTGCCATGCGTGCCATGGCATCGTATACGGCCATGTCTCCGTGCGGGTGAAATTTCCCCAATACCTCACCGACGATGCGGGCGGATTTTTTGAAACCCGAATCCGGCCGGATGCCCATAGCATGCATCGCATAGAGAATACGGCGGTGAACGGGTTTCAATCCGTCGCGAGCATCGGGAAGCGCGCGCGAGACGATCACGCTCATGGCGTAATCCAGATAGGATTGCTGCATTTCATTGTCGATGTCGATTCTCTTTACCAATCCAACTTCCATGTTTCACCTCATCGGGGGGTTGCGTCCGCGCTGGTATGATAAAGGGAGGCGCAGCCAACGTCAATTCAAGAACTCGTCGAGTGGATAAAAAGGCCGTCAAGGATGACCGTTTTAAAGGCTGTGATGGATCAAGATCGTTGGATATAGGTTGCGCGGGATGTCGTGGTAGCCGTGGGGCTTTAGAAAAATCCAATCCCTTGCAGTGAGTATATCTCTATGCTAAAATCTTAACCGCAGGGTTCCAAATCGAGAAGTTACGAGTAAAAGTGGGTGGAGCCCACTTTTTCTGCGTAATAGGATACCTGGTGAGGAAAACCGATCGATGAAAAGTGAATTTTCGCTCGCATTTAACGAAATAACCGAACGCTTCAGTTTACCGGCGGAGACGGTGATGGAGACACTGGAAGCAGCCATGGCCTCCGCATACCGCAGGTCCGTAAACGCTTCCAGCGCGCAAAATGTGGAAGTTCGTATCGATCCGGATTCGGGCGACATCGTTGTCTATGCCGAGAAAGAGGTTGTCGACGAAGTAGAAAATCCCGCCACCGAGGTCCTCATTGACGAGGCTCGAAAACTCGATCCTGAGGTGGAATTGGGTGGGGTCATCATGGTCGAATCGACACCCGATGACTTTGGCCGAGTGGCAGCGCAGACTGCAAAGCAGGTAATGCTGCAGCGCTTACGCGAAGCAGAGCGTGAAGCGCAGTACTCCGAGTTCATCGAGCGCGAAGGAGACATGGTACACGGCACGGTTCATTCGATCACCCCTCAAGCCGTGATGGTCGGTCTGCTCGGGCGTGCGGAGGCGATACTACCGCGCAATCAGCAGATTCCCGGAGAGCGCTTCCGCGTACGCGATCGAATCCGCGTGTACGTTCTCGAAGTACGCAAATCTTCGCGCGGTCCCGTGATTGTGGTTTCTCGTACACACCCCGCTATGCTGCGGCGGTTGCTGGAGATGGAAGTCCCGGAAATCAACCAGGGATTGGTCGAGATCAAGGCCATCGCCCGCGAAGCAGGCAAACGCGCCAAGGTGGCGGTCGCCGCCATGCGCGACGGCGTCGATCCCGTGGGCGCTTGTGTGGGCCTGCGCGGCGTTCGAATCCAGTCCGTCGTGCGTGATTTGAACGACGAAAAGATCGACGTGATCGAATGGAATCCGGATGCGGCAACGTTCATTGCAAAAGCGTTGAGCCCCGCGCGTGTCTCCGGCGTCTATCTGGATGACAATCTGGAAAGCGGGAAGACGGCGATGGTCGTGGTTCCTGAGGATCAATTGAGCCTGGCCATCGGACGTGCGGGCGTGAACGCCCGCCTCGCGGCGCGGCTGACGGGCTGGCGTATTGATATAAAGAGCCTTCCCGAGGCCGTCGCAGATTCGGTTAATTTGCTGCAAACCGATAGTGACTATGCGGATTTAGCCAAGCGGGAGAAAGAAGGAATCGAAGCGGTTGAGACCATTCTGGCCAAGAAAGCGGAAAACCGCCCGATTACCCCCGAAGAATATCAGGATATGCGGCAGTTCGTCGATCGGATCCAATCCGAAGTCGTTTCCCGTCGTGATGCCATCCGTAGGGTCATGCTGGAGCGCCTCGAAACGGTGAGAGCGACGATCCCGGAGACGGCGTACGACGTTGATCTCGAAGAACTCGATCTTTCCACTCGCGTTTACAATATCCTCGACGAAGCGGGTTTTAAGACGGCCGGTCAGTTGATGGAAAAGCTGGAACTCGATGAAGATGCGGTCTTGGATATTCCCGGAATCGGACCGAAATCCATTGAGGAAATCCGCGAGAAGCACGAAGCTTTCGAGTACCCAGAACCTGTCGTCGAACCCGAAATCGAGGAAGAGGCTGAGGCCGTTGCGCCTGAAACCGTGGAAGCAGAAGCTGAAGTCGAAGCAGTTGAAGAGCCTGAAGTCGTCGAACCGGAGCCCGTCGCAGTGGCCGAGACGGTTGAAGCGGAAGCCGCGGAGGCTGTCGAGGCTGTGGAAGAAGCGGAGCCCGAAGCGGTGGCATTGCCTGAAGCCGAACCGGGCGAACCCATGACGGCTTTTGAAGCTGCGTTCAAGGCCGCCATGGATGAACTCAAGACGCCGGCCAAATTCGAGGAACCGAAAGAACTCGAAGAGCTTGCGGAAGATGAGGAAATCGACGAGGAATCCGAAGAAGAACGACAACGAAAGAAACGTAAAGGGCGTATCATGGAGTACGATCCGGAAACTGGAGAAATGATCGTCACTCGTCGACGCAAGCGCGAGGAAGATGATTGGGAAGATCGGTTCTAGCGAAATCCCTTCCATGGGGATGCGGAGGGCGTGAAATTGACGTCCAGAAAACGACATCGGCGTCACATTCCGCAGCGCACGTGTGTGGGTTGTCGAGAGGTGTTGCCAAAACGTTCGCTGATCCGCATTGTGCGAGGTCCGGAGGGTGTGAAACTCGACATGAGCGGTAAGGCACCGGGTCGGGGCGCATATGTCCATGATTCACGCTCGTGTTGGCAAGCCGCACTGAATGGTGCGTTAGCGAAAGCCCTCAACACAGAAATCACACCGGAAGCCCGGCAGGAGTTGACGGCTTTCATGGATGGTTTGGTGAAAGAGCAAAATGGCTGAGGCGAACCAGCAGCCTGGTTACGCCAAGGCGCAAGTTAAACGAAGAATAATATTCCCCTAGCCTTATCGGCCGCTCGCTTGACGCAGCCGAAGAGGCTCGTGCGGGAGGTTTATGATGAGCGAGAATGGCCATAAGGTAGTAGAAATCCCCTCCAATATCACAATTCGCGACCTAGCGACGGAGATTGAAGTTAGTCCCATTGAAGTCATCAAGCAATTGATGGCCAATGGGGTCATGGCGAACATCAACCAGCAGATCGACTTTGACACCGCGGCAATCGTCATGGAAGAGTTCGGTTTTGAAGCGCAGCAGATGGTCAGCGCCGATCATGACGAATCCGTAGATGAAACCCAGGTCCCCGATTGGCGACGCATGATCGACGACGAGGATCCGGAAGCGCTGGTTGACCGGCCGCCCGTCGTGACCCTGCTCGGTCACGTAGATCATGGGAAAACGACATTGCTGGACGCGATCCGTGAAACAAACGTCGCCGAAGGTGAAGTGGGCGGAATTACACAGCACATCGCCGCGTACCAGGTCGTACACGACGGACGCCCGATTACATTTCTGGACACGCCAGGACACCAGGCGTTCACCGCCATGCGCGCGCGCGGCGCTCAAGGTGCAGACATTGCTGTCTTGGTGGTTGCCGCCGACGACGGAATTATGCCCCAAACACGGGAAGCACTTGCGCATGCGCGCGCAGCGAGGGTACCAATTCTGGTTGCACTGAATAAGATCGATCGGGATACTGCTAACCTCGACCGCGTCAAACAAGAATTGGCAGACGTAGGCTTGCAACCGGACGATTGGGAAGGCGACACGATGGTCGTCCCCGTTTCGGCAAAATTGCGTACGGGGATCGAAGATTTACTCGAGGCAATCCTGCTCGTCGCCGATGCCACCGAGATCAAGGCCAATCCCAATGGAAGGACGTTAGGGACGGTGATCGAGGGCGAGCTGGATAAAAGCAAGGGCGTCGTTGCGACACTCCTGGTACAAAATGGAACCTTGAAGGTCGGAGATTTCATCGCAGTCGGAACTTCCTCTGGACGCATTCGAGCCATGTTTGACTACCAGGGCAACGCGGTGGAAGAGGCGCTTCCATCCACGCCAGTTTCGATACTCGGCCTTTCCGATGTCCCGATGGCGGGCGAATTGTTTACGGTTTACGAATCGGAACGCGAAGCGCGCGACGCTGCGTTAGAGCGAAAGACGGCCGACGAGGAACGTAAATCCAAGCCCCCGGCGGTGTCCTTGGAGCAAATCTTCGACGCTTTCCAGGCTGGTGAAGCGCAGGAGCTGCGCTTGGTGATCAAGGCGGATGTTCAAGGTTCGCTCGAGCCGATTACGAATTCGCTGCGCGAACTCAGTGCGGGTGACATTCAAGTGAACGTGCTTCACGCGGACACCGGCAACATCAGCGAAAGCGACATCATGCTCGCCGCCGCCTCGGACGCGATCGTGATCGGCTTCAACGTCGCTCCCGATCAGGCTGCCAAACGAGCGGCTGAAGTCGAAGGCGTCGACATTCGACTGTACGACATCATCTATCGCTTGACGGAAGACATCGAGAAGGCTTTGAAGGGCATGCTCGAGCCGGAAAAACGGGTCGTCGTCATCGGGCGCGCAGATGTCCGCCAGGTTTTCCGCATCCCCAAACTGGGAAATATCGCGGGATGCATGGTCTCGAAGGGTGTCATCCGCCGCAACGCAAATATCCGCGTTCGTCGAGGGGATGAGGTCCTGTATGAAGGATCCGTTACTTCTCTTAAACACGGGAAAGATGATGAGCGCGAGATACGCGAAGGCTTCGAATGCGGGATTGGGCTTAAAGGCTTCGACGACTTCAAAGAAGGTGACACGCTCGAGTGTTTCACGGAAGAAACCGTCGCGGTTGAGTAGAGACGTGCCATGGTGAGTCAAGCAAGAGCGCGCAGGATAGGCGATCGCATCCGCGAGGAGTTGGCGGTCTTGATGCAGCGTGAGATTTCAGACCCCCGACTATCGATGGTGACAGTGACGGCTGCGGATGTCGATCGTGAGTTGGCCTACGCGACGATTTACGTCACGGCGATCGGATCCGATGACCGCCGTGGGGAAGTGCTGCAGGCGCTCGAGGGGGCGTCTGGATATATCCGTAAACAGCTTTCTGGCCGCATCCGATTACGACATTTTCCAAATCTTCGTTTTCGTTGGGACGCATCCCAAACGCGCGGTGCACGAATCGATGAGCTTCTCGATATGCTGGATCATGAAAAGGGGGATGATAGGGATATGAGTGAAGTCTGAAATTCTCAAAGCGGGCAGATTAATCAAAGCGAAGGACGACTTCGTCATTGTGGGCCACATCCGTCCGGACGGTGATGCTGTGGGGAGTTTACTTGCGCTTTCGCGGAGCCTTCAACTGATCGGCAAGCGCGTGACGCCGATTCTCGTCGATGGCGTGCCGCAAACGTTGCATTTCATCGAGAATACGGAGGAGATTAGCACGGAATTTCCGTCGGATTACGGTGCCCTGATCGCAGTGGACGTCTCGGATTTGGGCAGGTTGGGCGTCGATTCGGCTGCGCTCAATGGCCAGCCCGACCTCAATGTCGATCATCACCCGACGAACACGAACTTTGCTGCAATCAACATCGTCCATCCAAGCGCTGCTGCAACGACGCAGATCCTCTACGATTTCCTGCTCGAGTTGGAGCTTCCGCTCAATGAGCAAATCGCCACGCACCTCATGCTGGGACTGGTGACCGACACGATCGGTTTCCGAACGTCGAACGTCTCGGCGAAAACGCTTCGTGTCGCGGCTGCGTTGATCGAGCACGGAGCTGCGTTGGCCGAGGTCTATCAGAATTCGTTGAATCGTAGAAGTTTTGCCGCGGCGCGTTATTGGGGACAAGGTCTTACTCGGCTGGAGTGGCACGATGGAGTTGTCATCACCAGCCTCAGCCTCGAGGACCGGCACGTCGCCGGCTATCCGGGCATCGATGACGCCGATTTGATCAACGTACTATCGACCATCGAGGGTGCGAAGATTGCCATCCTGCTTGTGGAACAGGAGGGTGGATCGGTTAAAATCAGTTGGCGCTCCAAGGATGATGTGAACGTCGCCGAACTTGCGACCTCCTTCGGAGGGGGAGGCCACCATCAGGCAGCAGGCGCTATAATTTCGGGTGAGCTCGAATCGGTTAAACGGAACGTGCTCTCCGCCTCATTGGCAGCGTTGAATGGCATAATGGAGTTGGATAAATGAGTGTGTTTGGTTTGTTGATTGTGGATAAGCCCGTAGGCCCGACTTCGCACAAAATCGTGTCCCTCGTCCGTCGAGGCATGGGAATACGCAAAGTCGGTCACGCAGGAACGCTCGATCCGCGAGCTTCGGGGGTTTTAGTGTTGTGTTTGGGTGCGGCAACCCGTTTAAGTGAGTATCTCTCGACCTCCTCCAAACGATACGAGGCGGTCGTTCGCTTTGGGTCGTCTACCGAAACGTATGATTCGGAAGGTCCGGTCGTGCGTGAAACTGGGAAAGTGCCCAAACGCGCCGAGATTGAAGCGGCACTGGACAACTTCCGGGGTGAGATCGAACAAGTACCCCCGCCGTTCAGCGCCATTAAGATACGCGGAAAGAAGGCGTACGAACTGGCGCGCAAGGGGAAAGAGGTGGAATTAGAACCACGTCAGGTGACCATCCATCATCTCGATATCGTCAGCTACAAACCTCCTGACGTCGTTCTCGATGTCGAGTGCACGGCTGGGACGTACATCCGTTCGCTGGCGAATGACCTCGGTGAAGAATTATCTTGCGGCGCACATCTGGCGAAATTACAGCGCACGAAGGCGGGTCCGTTTACTTTGGAAGATGCGATACCGCTACCGAAATTGGAAGTTGGATTTCTAACCGGAAAGTGGGAGCAGTACGTACGTCCTGCGGCGGATGCCCTGCCCGACGTTCCCATCGTCAACGTCGAGGGGGAAGATCTGGAAAAGATCCTCTACGGTCATCGGATTGCGGCAAAATCCGAAGCGACAGGCATTGCACGGGCTATCGGACCGAATGGGGAACTCGTGGCGATACTGGAAGCGGTAGAAGACGGTAAGGAATGGCATCCCCGTAAGGTATTCCCAGGGTAGCACACACATGCAGCACTTGCATGACATTCATTCACTTCAACTACCTGGTTGTGGTTTGACGATTGGCGCCTTCGATGGTGTGCACGTCGGTCATCAGGCATTGATCCGTGCCATGGTCGCAGATGCTCACGAACGTGATCTTCCTGCTGTGGTGCTGACCTTTTGTCCCCATCCCTCCGTTGTGCTCCGTGGTCGCAGTCCGTCTTTCTACATTACATTACCGGATGAAAAAGCCAACTTAATGGGAGCATTGGGTGTCGACTACGTCGTGACGCAGCGATTCGACCGCGCTTTATCCCGCGTCTCCGCCAAAGATTTCCTGGACATCCTCCATCGCCAACTCTCAATTATTCGATTGTGGATCGGGGAAGATTTCACGATGGGCCGGGATCGCACGGGGGACCGTGACTATCTCGAGTCGGTGAGCAGCGAATATTCGTTCGAAGTAAAAATCTTCCCCGCCTTCACACTCAATGGGGAAGTGGTGCGATCGTCAATCGTTCGCCAGGCTTTACTGGCGGGCGAGGTGGCACGCGTGGCACGATATTTGGGACGAATCTTCGTACTACCGGGCGATGTCGTTAAGGGCGTAGGCAGGGGGCAGAAACTGGGGATCCCGACCGCAAATCTACAAATCCAGGAGGAACGAGCGTACCCGGGATCGGGTGTCTATGCCTGCACCGTCGAGTACGGCGGCAAACGCCGGCCGGCAGTGACAAACATCGGTGTGCGGCCTACGTTCGAAAGTGAGCCCGGGCTTCCTACCGTCGAAACCCACATCCTGGATTTCAACGGCGATCTCTATGGCCAGCATCTGCGCGTGGGTTTCGTGGAACGGCTGCGGGCCGAACGGCGTTTTGCATCCCCGGATGATCTAATCCGACAAATCGAGGACGATATACGGCAGGCGCGAACGATTCTGGCGCTAACTCTGGAGGGCGAAAATGCCTGAAGACCTTCGACGTCGAATTTACCTTCTCTCTCCGAAACGTCTTAGCCCGGAGACGATCGCGGTCGCCTTCGCCAAGACATCCCGTTCTCCGTTATCGTTCCAGGAAATCGCTGATGAGCTGAGTGACGAGCAGTCGGCGGAATTCCACGAGAAATGGGTTGTGGGGTACGGCCACGGATCGGTAGCGGAACACGCGGTGCTGCACATCGCTTTCGAAAACGTTTCACGCCTGACCATCGAGTGCATCGAATCGAACCGCCTGGCGTCTTACACGGAAAAATCCACGCGTTACCAGCAGTGGCAGCCCGGCGGCTATCACCATCCCGCGGAGTTCCGAAGGAGCCCGAACGAAAAGCTCTATCGAGAGACTTGCGATGCGCTTTTCGAATCCTATCGGCAATCGCTCGAACCGGCTCGCCAGATCGTACACGAACAGCATCCACCCAAGGAGAACGAGTCAGATGAAACCTGGGATCGGCGCATCCGCTCGAAGTACGTCGATTCGTGCCGTTTCCTGCTGCCGAGTGCGGCGTTTGCCAACGTGGGCATGACGGTAAACGCACGGGTGTTGGAGCACGCGCTGCGTAAGATGTTGTCGCATCCCCTGACGGAAGTGCGCGAGATCGGCGAGGCGGTGAAGGCAGTGGCGCAGGATGAAGTGCCGACGTTGGTCAAGTACGCGAGCGAGGTTCCCTTCCGCATGGAAACCGAGAGGAATCTGACGCGGCGGGCGGCGAAATTGGAACATTCACCGGCGGAGGAAGCTGTGGCGTTGAGGGCCTACGATCCCGAGGGGGAACTGCGAGTCCTGGCGGCGGCGCTGTATGAACATTCCGGCAGTTCGTTCGAGGCGGCTGAAGCGACCGTTCGAGACATGTCTGCGAAAGAACGCAAGGGTTTGGCGGAATCTATGCTGGGAGGCATGGACAAGTACGATGCGCCCCTGCGCGCCCTGGAGCATACCGTTTATACCTTCGACATCGTCCTGGATCAGGGCGCCTATTTCGAACTCAAGCGCCACCGCATGATGACCCAAACCCCGCAGCGGCTGTCCTCCGATCTGGGGTACGCCGTTCCGCGCTTGATCGTCGATGCAGGTTTCGAAGAAACCTATTGCGAGAGCATGGAGAAAGCTGCACAGGCGTACCGCACCCTGGTGGAGGGGAATCCACACGCGGCGTCCTACGTCGTCCCCAACGGCTTCAACCGACGCGTGCTGTGTACATTGAATTTACGCGAGGTCTTTCACCTGTGTGAACTGCGCGCCAGGCCCAACGCACATTTTTCGATCCGCCGTATCGCACTGCTCATCGCGGAAAAGGTACGCCAGGTGCACCCGCTACTCGCGGGTTTCCTGCGATTGCCGCAGGGTGTAACTTGGAAAGATATCGAATCCGAGTATTTTCAAACGACGTAGAAAAATGGCACCCCGTTCGCGAAAGTCAGATATTGGATTGCACCAGTTTGATCATTGTATTCGTGATCTGTTGACTGCCGACTGAGTCCCTTCGCGGTATGTGATTTGTGTGGCCGATAAGTTCAGCCGATCGCTCCGATCGAGATCAGGATTCCTGCGGACAGCCCAATTTGCGCCAGATGGTAGGTCACGATCTCGAACAGCCGGCCGCCCCAGTGCGGGCCGACGAAGCGGTTCCAGGCGATGGACGCGTCGGAGATGAAAAACAGGACACCGCCGGCGGCTGCCAACGTTCCCGCCAGTAGGGACCAATTGTCCCGGAACAGCGTGGCCGAGGCGGACCATAAGGTGAGACTCAAGACAAGGGCGTAGACGCTGACCGGCACGATCATCACCTCGTTTCCACGTTCCTTCAAGCTGGAGATCAAATGCCGCAAGATCAGAAACGCTGCGATGACGATCGGCACGGCGAGGAGAATTGCGGGCAGCGTCAGGACCGGTCCGGTCGCGTTGAATGCTGCGATATAGAGCAAATGCGCCAGGAGAAAGGCGATCAAGCCCTTGAGAAAATGTGCCTCGGGGAAGAGCAGAAAGATGTCGCCCCCGAGAGAGAACACGAGCCCGAGCAAAAACAGCAAACCAATGGTCGAACTCAATGCAGCCGGATAGCTGGCGAACCAGATGCACAGCCCCAACAGTGTAGCGGGCTTGGCGACAATCTCGAGCGTGCGGTTCTGACGTGCGACGGCAACCCAATCGACGATGGCGATACAGGCGCTGATCAGAAGCATCAACATTATGATTTATCTCCTTTTGGATTTCGTTTCCGTTTCTTCATGAATCTCCGAAGCTTTAAGCCGTTCTTCTGCCTTTTTTACGTATTCGGCGTTGATCTCGTAGCCGAGAAAATGTCGCCCTGAATTCTTAGCAGCCACACAGGTCGTTCCGGAGCCACAGAACGGATCGAGCACGATGTCGCCCTCGAAGGTATACATTTGGATCAGCCGGCGGGGTAGTTCCTCCGGAAAAGGTGCGGGATGGCCGACGGCGCGTGCGGACTCGGCGGGGAAAGTCCAGACACTCTTGGTGAAGGAAAGGAATTCGTCGCGTTCGATCGTGCTCTCCCGATCCTTCCCCGGGCGGGAAAAGGTCTGCTTTGAAAATGCAAGGATGTACTCGTGCACGTCGCGCAGTACAGGATTGCTGGCGGAGAGCCAGGAACCCCAGGCGGTCGAGGAGCTGGCGCTGGCCGCCTTGTCCCAGATGATTTCACCGCGCATCAGGTATCCGAGCTCGAGCATGTCGTGAATGACGTGGATGTGCAGCGGAATGTAGGGCTTGCGGCCGAGGTTGGCGATGTTGACGCAGGCTCTTCCGCCGGGCACGAGCAGGCGGTAAACCTCCCCAAAGACACGGCGAAGCAGGCTCAGGTATTCCTCCAGGGAGAGATCCCGGTCGTATTCCTTCTGCACGTTGTAGGGTGGTGAGGTCACCATTAGATGGACGCTGCTGTCCGGCAGCAGGGACATGTCCTCGGAAGACTGTGTGTAGATGCGATCGAGTCGCTCGGGCGGAATCTCGTTCTCGATGTACTCGATCTCCTGATTATTGTTTTGACCTTCGTAAAGCCTGCTGTTGTAGAAGGGCGACGAATCGTGACTGATGTGTCCCGGTGCGCCGAAGGCGCTCGTACGTGTGCCTTTCTTCTTTCGTTTCGCCACCGGATCTTCGCTCTCCTTTACGCCGTTAATTTTGATCGCTTCCGTGCTGGAAATGTTTCAACACGTTGGGATCGTTGCGCCAGCCGCGCAGCACTTTCACGCGCAGCTTTAAAAAGACCTTGCGCCCGGTCAGGATTTCGATCTCCTTGCGGGCGCTGGTCCCGATTACCTTGAGCATGCTCCCGCCTTTGCCGATGACGATGCCTTTTTGCGATTCACGCTCCACGAACAGCGTCGCTTCGATGTAGGCGCCGTGACCGTCCCGATCCTTGTATTCATCGATACGCACGGCGATGGCGTGTGGGACCTCGTTGCGCAGGTTCTGCAACGCGGCGGCGCGGATCAGGTCGACGGCGATTTCCCGCTCGTATAGATCGGTAATCTGGTCCTGGGGATAATACTGCGGACCTTCGGGAAGCAGGGCGATGATGCGTTCCAGCAGGAGATCGCGATTGTCCCCCAGTGTTGCAGAGATGAGCATCATCTCAACTTCCGGCAGCAGCGCTTCGAAGGACTGCACCCGTTCGGACAGTTCGTCGGCTGCGACGAGATCCATTTTGTTCAACGCCGCCAGAATGGGCATCTTATTTTGATACCCGAGGATGCGTTCCGCCACACGTCGATCGTCCTCCGTGGGCGGGATGCGCAGGCTGAAGATGGCCAGGATCAAGTCGGCGTCCTCGAGGCTGCTCTCTGCCTCGCTGTTCATGCGTTCCCCGAGTTTGTGCAGCGGCTCGTGGATGCCCGGTGTGTCGACGAAGATCACCTGGGCCTTTTGCGTGGTGAGGATACCCAGCTGGCGGCGCTGCGTGGTCTGCGGTTTGGGCGACACCGCGGCCACCATTTGGCCCAGGTAGGCGTTGATCAACGTGGATTTACCCACGTTGGGACGGCCAGCAACGGCGACGAAACCGGATTTATACCCTTCGGGTAGGTCCATGGCCATATTGTCCTGGCAAGCGCGCGCGCTGTCAAGCGAAAGCGGTGGATACCGGCTTGTGTCTATGTAGGCCGGCGCGAAAGCGGAGATCAAGAGTTTGAGGCTATAATACGTGCAAAGGAAGGGACGTAATGGGAATCTTTTCCAGGAAGAAGAAGCGCGATCGCTTCATGAAACTGGTCCTCAAACAGTCCGAGTTCGCCGTCGAAGGCATCGAGACATTGCTGGAGTACCTCAAACAACCCAATGAGGCGCTCGCCGAAAAACTGACCATGATCGAGAAGGAAGCCGACGAAGTGCGGCGCATATTGATCGACGAGCTCAACCGCACCTTCATCACGCCCATCGACCGCGAAGACATTTTTGCGCTTTCGTTGACGATCGATGACGTGTTGGACTACGCCGAATCGACCATCGAGGAGATGCACCTGCTCGACGTCAAGCCCAATTCTTATCTGGAACGCATCGTCTCGTTGTTGCAGCAAGCCGCGCGGGAGCTTTGTCTGGCCGTTGAACGTATCGAGGATCATCCCAACGTGGCCAACGACCACGCCGTACGGGCGAAGGCTCTGGAGAATCGGGTGGAGACGGTTTACCGTGAGGCCATCGCCGACCTCTTCCGCATGCCGCGCGACATCGAACACGTCGTCGAGATGCTCAAACTGCGCGAGGTCTACCGCCACCTGTCGAACGCCGCCGACCGCGGAGACGCCGCCGCCAACGTGATCGGCGACATTGTGGTGAAGATGATGTAGGTTCTTGTATCGAAGTGGGGATTCACGAATTGCAGATGGAGTATAAGATGCCGCCTTTGTGGCGGTTTTTATAAATGGTAACTTGGCGGTAACAATTCAGTGTTATCGTATGATGAGATGGCAAATCCATTGAAATATATTTGGTGAGTAAATGATCAAGAGAATTGGATATCTATTAGTGTTTGTTCTCTTTTTTTCCGCTTGTTCATGGGGGGTTGATGTTGCAACAGATGGGATGGAATATATATCGAGTTCACCTACTGCGACCTCAAGATTGGTACAAACGAAAACACCTTCCGCTACATCAACCATGACACGCACGCCATTGCCAACACCCACCAACACGCCGACCGTTTCCCCATATCCAACATTCCATCCCGATGAGGCCGTGACGCATACCCCTGCGCCACCTGCCGTGTGCCCGGAGGTTGATCACAACTTAGTGCTTGATCTGAATGTGACCAAGGAAAAATATATTACGGAAGGGGCATTGGATGCTGCAATTATTGAAGAAGCGCTAGATGCAGGCGCGTCCTATCAAATGATCGTGGACGCTTTAGACCAGGCTTTAGGTGAATTCAATCCGGTATATTTACGTGACCTCACCGGTGATGGGGTTCCTGAATTAATTAATCCTTCACTCTTCCAACTTTTTATCTATAACTGTGTACAAGGAGAAAACCGTCGAAGTGATCTTCCAGAATTTATTGGTAGAGGACCACCTGAAATATTTGATTTTACGGACATGAATGCAAATGGAACTTCTGACCTTGTACTTTTAGTAGCGGACCATAATAGTTCGATTGTTATTTATGAGTGGAGTGGAAACGAGTATATCCAATTGGTTCGTACTACGCATGGCGAGGGGACTACTAAGATGTCTCGTATTGCAAAGGCGCTACATTGGTACAAAAGAGACATGGGTTTAGAAAGCGCTGTGTTGTTTGGGCTCCCCGAAATTGACATTACTGACGTCGATGGGAATGGGACCAAGGAACTTATCCTTACCGATGATGGTCCAATTTTTCTTGATTCGTTACGCAATTTCGGCCCCTGGCGGGGGAAGCGATTAGTGTATACATGGGATGGCATCCATTTCCTACTCTCCTCGATTGAAATGGACCCGCCCGAGTACCGGTTCCAGGCTGTTCAGGACGCCGATCAAGCCGCGCTGGTTGGCGATTACGATCGTGCCCTGGCGCTGTATCAGGATGCGATCTTCAACGAAGATTTGGCGCCTTGGACTTCGGAACATCGACGATACTTGGCTCAGGCGTTCGATGCGGAATGGGAAGGCAAGCCCACACCTACACCGCCGCCCGCTGATCCGGACGAGTACTCCATTCTGAGTGCCTACTCACGCTTCCGCATCATGCTTCTTTATCTGATGCAAAGCTGGGACGATGAGGCGCAGGTCGTGTACGAGACGTTGCAGGAATTGTATCCAGAAGACTCGGCGGGGTATTTCTTCGTGGAAGTGGCGCAGGAATTCTGGAGCCCATTCGAATTTACCTCCTCCATTGGTTACGGTTGTGAACGCGCGATTGATCTTGTAAAGAGTGGGGAAGGGATCCTTGAATTATTGGGTGATGACGAGCATGGTTCTCAATCGCACATTTATTCCGCAGAAGATGTTTGCCCATTTATAGCTAGAGAAAGTGAAGAGCAGGGGCATACGGCAGAAGAAGTGTTGGATTTGTATACGGATGCAGACCTCATTGTTTCCTCCAGAGTCAATCGAGAGACAGGAGAAGAGCTTGAAGACCGGATACTCTATACCATGTATCTCGATGGGACAGTGGATAGAAAAATTTTTGAACCCGGAGTCAGCTACTCCGATCCTGTGTGGTCCCCAGATTGCAAGCAGATAGCTGTCAGCAGGCGCATGCAAAATGATGATCAGACGTTCTACGAGGATATCGCTGTCCTGGATAGAGAAGGGAACATCCAAATAGAGATAGGCATGCTTGACTTGAGACCAGGGGCGCCGAGTTGGTCTCCTGACGGGGAGCAGATCGTTTACGAAGTGTGGGATGGAGAAGATTGGCAGCTTTATGTCTTTGATCTATCCACAGAAACGAATGTCCTGATTTCCCTTGAAGGTTCATCTAAAAGACCGGATTGGTCGCCTACAAGCGATCAGATTCTATATGAGGCATATTTACCGGATGATTATTCGTCGCAATATTCTACAGTGCGTATTATGAATTTGGATGGCTCTGGGCAGCGAGAAATCGTGCCCGGTGCCTGGGATACGGGTGCCTGGGATTTCGATAATCCAAAAATGTATGATCCTTGGGAGCCAACTTGGTCTCCAGATGGAAGCAGGATGGCATTTTTAGTTACTGAAGATATTGTGGAGATGACGGTAACCAAGATCTACCTTGTAAAAATCGACGGATCAGATATTCATCGTCTTATCGAGGGAAACCCAAGACAACAACTGTCAGAATATCCAGGATTTTATTACGCCTGGGAATCGGCTCCTGTTTGGTTGCCAGATGGGAAGTACATCCTCTTCACTCGAAGCTATTTCATCGATGGAGACGAGGTAAACCAACTGTGTTATGCAAACGCCAATACCGGTGAGTGGAGTTGTCTGGGTGAAAAAAGTGGGATTGGTATCTGGGGCATGGATTGGTGTCATGCCGATCAGTGAAGTGATGATATTAAACCTTACTTTGCAGTGAAAAGATTAGGTCTCCACAGCCCAGCCCTCAGACTCCGCCAGGCGATGCAGTTTATTGCCCACCTCACGGAACTGAATCTTCGAGACCCCCAATTTCTGGCGAATGCGGTCCTTCTCCGCGCCCGATTGGTAATCGCGCAGCGCGGCGGTCCAGCGGCACATGTCGAATGAAAGATGTTTGTCCAGGCCGGCCACGTCGCCGATGTCTTCGAGCAGGTATTCCAGGCGCCGTGGCGACCAGGGAAACAGCTTCTCCTTGGGTTCGTACTGCCGCAGGTATTCCTGATAGGCGTCGATCCATTCGTCGGATAGTTCCAGCTTGCGCTCCTTGTAGCGTTTGCGCACGTCCCCATAACGCACGAAGAGGATCGGTCCGTCCACCGCTTTGGGATCGATATGGTTGAGGTGGATGTTGAGACATTCGCTTTTCTTGATCCCCGTCTCGAGCAGCAGCGCCACGAGAGTATAAGGTCTTGCGTCCGGTTTTTCGGCCTGACGCATCGCACCGGCGACTTCGAGCACTTCATCTAATTCGTCTGGTGTGAGCACGTCTGGCAAGGGACTGAGCACGGATTGCTGCGGTACGGGGGCAGCCGGGTCTTCGCTGATGACGCCCGTTTCCTCGAGCCAACGGAAAAACGATTTCAGCGAGGTGATCCGGCGCGCGTACGTTTTTGGACTGCAAGGAACGCCGCGCTTGTTGAGCATCCAATCCAGGAAGTTAAGCAAATCGTGTGTGCCGATGGCGGCGATCGCCGTTCCAGCACCGATGTACTTCGCCGCCAGGCGTAGATCGCCTGTAAAAGCTTTGACGGTGTGGATCGAACGGCCAGCCGCTTCCAACGCTTCTCCCCAGGCTTTGATGGCTGCGCTCAGGCTGACGTCCGCACGTAGACCGTAGTGTGACTCCTCTTCCGAGTCGCTGGGTTCTTGTGAGAAGAGCGGTAATGTCTCGGGCAATTCGGTCAAACCTGCCTCCGAGTTTTCTTCGCATAGTCAACGGACGAGAATCCTAGACTCGCTTGGCGAAAATGTCAAATGCGCTGCAGGAAAGTGGCAAGTCGAATTTAGCGATCTAAAAAAAACCACGTTGAGCGAAAGTCACGCTGCGTTCGAGGATAATATGGCCAGGAAACGTTCGGTATAGTACGTCGCTGTCTGTGCGGAGGGTGAGATCTGGGGAAGGACGAGGTCGAAGCCGTGATCGCAGTCCGGAATTTCGATGTATACGGAGGGAACACCCGCAGCGACGAGCGCCTGATGCAGGTGCAGGATGCTTTGCTGTACGCCGCCGATGTCGTGTGAGCCAAAGATTTGCAGCGTGGGTGGGCAGTGCGGTCCAACGTGGTTGATCGGGGATGCGGCTCGATATTGCTCCGGAATTTTAGTGTAACTGCCGCCCAGCAGGTCGGGCAGCATGTCTTTGGGGTGAACGATCACCCCGCTTGTCAGGTTGTCGAAATAGCGCATTAGCAGTCGGTCGAAGGGGTGATTCTTACTCGCAACGTAGAGCCCTTCGAGGTAACGATTCAGTGCAACCAGGTCGGTGAGTCCGTAGTAGGAGACGACGCCGCAAATGGAGTTGTCGCCCGACGGATGTTCTGTTTGTGAGTAGGCAGACAGCAGCGCCAAATGTCCGCCAGCGGATCCACCCATGAGAACGATTCGATCAGAGCGAACTCCGTACCGCGATCCATTGGCCTGCATCCAATCCTTCGCATGGGCGACATCGTCAAGCATGTCCTTGAGTCGCGCCTTGGGTGCGAGGGCATAAGCCAGGTCGAGAATGGCGTGTCCCTGTGCGACGAGATGGCGAAAGAAAGGCCGTGTGCCCATGTCTTTATCGCCGTAATGCCAACCGCTGCCGTGCAGGTAAATGATTCCCAACCCGGATGGATGAGTGTCTTCTGCAGGCCACCAAAAATCGGCCAACAATGGCTCGCCGGTCGATGGGCGGCTGGTGATGACCAGATCTTCCTGCTGGTGGATCTCCGCTTCCGGTTGACCCGAGAGCGACCAGCGAGATGATTGCAGGCGAGGGAGAATGTCCGCAGGAATGCGGGTTTCGAAATCAGCGCCGAACGCCATGGCGAGGCTGGACGATTCCCGCGTGACTTTAAGGATGTGCGCCGTGTTTAGCAAACTGCCGATCAATCCACTCAAGGCGATTCCAGGTTTTCTCTTGCCGATACCGCCTAGAAACCCGATGACCCCCGCAAACGCCAGGATAGGTGACAGCGCACTGCCGAGCAATTTCGGAATCCACCATAGCAGCTTGCCGAATCCGGTTCGAGGATGAAGCCGCGTGGCAAGCCCGAAAAACAAGGACAGTTCGCTGGCGATTTTACTCATATCGGGTCATCGGTTTCCACGAATTGAATTCGGTAAAAGAAGAATCCCGCCGTACCATGAAAAGCTAGGTGCTGTACGCATTTGCTTCGTCCAACGGGATTCATTCTAGCATTTATGAGTGAAGATGCAAGAGACCGCTTCGTTAGTCCCTGTAACCGAAGCGGTCACGTTCTTTCTTAGGCGTGCTTAACGAAAGCCTACGGGTTAATAGCCGCCAGGAGCGCGGCTTGAATCGCATCCCGGTCTGGAATTAGCACCGCTGCACCGCTGTAGGGAACGCGGAAAGGTGTCACTAAATCGGGACCGATCGTGAGACGGTGGATTCGAGAAGTGTCGGACGCTAGTGAAGTACCCAACGGCACCAAAGGCAGGATGTCTTCCAAGGTTATGTTGGTCTGAACGAGATAGTTGAACTTGTTATACAGATCGGGCACCCGCGACAATCCGTCCAGGCTGAGTACACGGCTGAACATCGCTTGTACCACTTCCTGCTGCCGCCGTAATCGATCGAAGTCGCTGGTTCTTTTGCGCATGCGCACGTAACACAGGGCGGTGAAGCCATCCATATGATACGTTCCAGGATTGTACTCGTAGTTGAAGTCACCGCAGCGATCATAGACGTATTTGCTCACCTGGACGTCTATTCCTCCCAACGTGTCGATCGCGGTGGTGAAACCGTTGAAGTTCACCCGAGCCCAATAATCGAGTTGAATCCCGAAATTGTATTCGACGGCGTCGAATACCCACTCGGCGCCACCACGCACGTCCGCCGTGTTGATGCGATCCACGCGCCAACCGGGAATGTAGACGTAGAGATCGCGCGGCAGCGAAAACATGGTTGCCATCTTGTTATCCGGATCCAAAAGCAGGATCACCATCGTGTCGGTGCGGAAACCGCCGTCATCGGGGCGTTGATCGGAACCGAGCAGGATGATGTTGACGGTGTTTTCGGATTGGGGAATGGAGGCCACGGGTGGTGGAATCTCGATCGCCGATGGCTCTGCCGGCGGGTTGAAGGGTCCCCACGCGTATGGGTACGTCGGCGAGGGAAGTGCTGTCGGGACGTCCGCCGGGTTGTCCTGTGTTGCTTCGGTAGGTCGAATGGGAGAGAATGGCGTTGCGGTGGTCGTCGCCAAAGGGTCCGCCGTCACGAGTACACCCGGATAAGATACGGCGCTCGAAAATAGTCCGCTGAGAAAGTTGCAGCCAAGTCCAACGAATACGACAAGTAAGAGAATCGGCAACAGAAGATTTCGTCTTGATCTCGGCTGAGAATTGCTTGATGGTTGTCTCATGGTCCTTTAAACGTTGCTCCCGGTACGCGAGTTCCTCAATTTTCCAATGCCTTGCTTCGTATTTCGATATTTCACCTTCGTCATTCAAGTTGCACTTTTCATGCCGGAGATGATTGTAGTACCGGTCGAACGTTTGCGGTAGTACGTTTTGAAGCGATCACGTGCCTTCGTCGTATCTCGCGCAGTCAGCTAAAAGGGATCGTTTAGAACGGGATCGTGGCAGTTATGAGCTGGAGGCGCCTTCAGCGCTGTCGTCCACTGTTTTAAGTGTTCTTGCCGAGCTGGAGGTCGGTAAAGGAGAGGGCTTGATTTGGCTGGATCGAATGGATGGATTCTTCTGTTCTTCGGTGATCTGGGAGTCAGCGACATTAACTTCCAATTTGCGGGGTTTGTATCCAACCCAGCGGATGGCAAATAATCCATAAAGCAGGGTGAGCCAGAGTGTGAATCCACGATAGGCGAGCGAGATTACGGCAGCCGTTGCCAGAGGAACGTTCATCTCGGATATATACACCGTCATGGCGCCTTCCACGAAACCGACGCCGGAGGGTGTGATCGAGGCGATGGTGAAAAGGTAACTTGTCGTGAATCCCGCGAACAGGGTTTCGAAACTGAATGGATGTTTGAAGGCCATCGAAGACATCCAAAGAATCAACATCATCGAGGCTTTTCTCGCCAGCGCCAGGATTGCGGGCACCAGAAGGTTGCCAGGAGAATGGCGGATGTGTTGCAAACCATCCGATACGTCGCGCGCAAAGGATTCGGCTTCGGCATCTTCGATCAGTTCGCGTCGCAAGACCGGCCTTAAAATCCTGTTCAAGGTCTTGATCAGCCAAATGATCGCTTTTCCTAATTTTTTATTGGATTGTATGCCGAGGATCGCCAGAATGATGAGGGTCACGCCGATGGTCGCCGCGAAAATGGACGCGGCGATGATCACCGTGTCCAGAACGCCGTTTCGAAATAGGATCACCAATCCGATTGGCAGGACGATCATGAAGCCCAAGTAATCGTAGACAAGGTAGAGAATGGCTGCAGTGGAGACCTTTGCTGCCGGCTTTTTTCGTTGTCGGCCATCTGCGATCAGAACGGCCATCGCGCCTGCGCCGTAGCTGGGGGCGATTACGTTGATTAAATTCGCCGCGGTCGTAAGCGGTACGAGACGCGTCAGATTCTCGCGGATCCCAACTAGCCGGTAGGTGGACTGAAACGCAGCCGCAATCACGACGAGCCAAAGGAGGTGCGCTCCGAGAGCTGCGAGCATCCAACGCCAATCGGCTTGCTTAAAAACATCCAGCACCGAGCGAAGTTCCATTCGGTGTGTAAAGATGTAGTAAACCGCCAGGGTTATGACGATGGTATAGAAAGCTTTACGCATCGGATCCGATCACATCCATCTCGTGGCGATACGGCGAGATTATAACCGATTCTCGTGGAAGATCACCGGAGATCGAGATAAAAGACTTCATCCGAACCTCTCATTGAAGAAGTTCTGCCAGAGCGGCGAAACTCTCGGGACTGTTGAGACTCAGACCTACCGCATTACGGTCGATCCGGCGTAAAAGTCCCGTAAGAACACTTTTCGAACCCATTTCGAAGAAATGGGTTATGCCGGAGTCCAGCATGTATTGCACGGTTTCTGTCCAGCGCACCCGCGAGATGAGCTGGGCGTGTAATTCTTCTTTCACTTCGCTGGCCGAATGGATGGGTTTTGCAGTGACGTTGCCGATAATGGTGATTTTTGGGTCCTGAATTGGTGTCAACATTAGGATGCGCTTGAAGGAGGTTGCCGCTTGGTGCATTAATGGAGAATGGCCGGCGATGCTTACGGCGAGACGAACAACTTTTTTTGCGCCATTTTCGAGCAAGATAGCACTCGCCAGGTTCAGTGGATCTTCGAATCCGGAGATGACGATTTGGCCGGAACAATTGTCGTTTGCGATCCACACTCCAGCGCCGCTTTCTTCCGAAGCGCGTTCACATATTTGCTCCACAAGATCGGTTTCGAGGCCCAGGACGGCAGCCATACCGCCAGGACTTTCGACCGCAGCCTGATTCATACAGCGAGCGCGTTCTTCGACGAGCTTAAGCGCCTCCGGAAAACTCAAAGAATCGGCTTTGACAAGCGCCGTGAATTCACCCAGCGAATGGCCTGCGGTAATGGCTGGTATGAAGTTCGGATAGCGGGATTCGAATACTCGCAACACGGCGATGGAATCGGTGAGCAGCGCAGGTTGTGTGTACAGCGTATCGTTGAGCGTTTCCTGTGGACCTTCCCAACAAACCTGGGAAATTGAATAACCGAGGATTTTATCTGCGGTTCGAAACACTTCTGCGGCGATGGGATCCTCTTGGGTAAGAAGGCTTCCCATGCCGACGGCTTGAGAACCTTGGCCTGGGAAAACAAATGCGCATTGCTTTGGGTCTAGGGACATGGGAATCAAAAGGCCGCGCTTGTAAACACGGCCTTCATAAGCTGTTAGCCTTGTTCGATTTCAATTACTTCGCGCCCAGAATAATGGCCGCAATTGGGACATACATGATGCGGTAGACGTTTCTCCCCGCAGTTCGTGCAGACTACCAGGTGGTGTGCCTGTAGGGCGTCATGTGCGCGCCGGCGGTTTCGCCGACCCTTCGATATTTTCCTCTTCGGAAGTGGTGGCATATTCCATTTTCTCCTGAGTACACACAATACCGCCTGCCCATCGGGCAGGCGGTATCATTATAGCAGGCCGTATGCGGGTGTCAAGTCGGCTGGTTTTCGGACGGGAAGCTGCTTCAATTATTGGAGCGAATAGTGGCAGGTGAGTGAAAGGGATATGCTTCAACTGTTGTCCGCTTTTATCGCTGGGCATAATGATTTGGAGGTAATTCTGACGGAGGCCGGAGAACTCATCTCTCAACGGGTGGAAACGATGAATAGTGTGTTTGGAGTTCAGGGTTGATGCAGATATCGGTACTTTACTTCGCTACACTGCGCCAGCGAGTGGGAATTCGCCAGGAGCAGTTGGAACTGACTGCAGGCTCCCGTGTGTCAGATTTACTCATCGCGCTTCAGAAGCGTCACGCAGGCTTGGACGATGCGCTTCCTACTACGCTGGTTTCCATCAACCGGGAATACGCGTCCAGGGATGAAGTCCTGCGCGATGGGGATGAAGTGGCCCTGTTCCCGCCGGTCAGCGGCGGGGCGATTTCCCCGAAGACGACTCTCATTCGTACTACAAACGGCGAGCTGGATATGAACCAGGTTCTGGCGGAGTTAAACGTTACCCGAAGTGGGGCGGCGTATGTTTGCTCCGGAAGCGTAACTGACGGTACGATCTCGGCTACGGGAGTCGATCGGATTGCGGGTGAAATCCGGGAGCGTTGGCCGGCGATACGAGGGATTGCAGTCGTTCAACGTGGCGGCGAAAGAGAAGCCGACACGCCCAATGTGTTCATCGCTTGTACGTCTGAATGCGGTGACATCGATTTACTCCGGGCAGCGCGATTTGGAATCGAACGCCTGATTCGATCGATACCTGGGAACGATAACGAAGACGTTGATGCGGTTTAGCCGGCTCCTTGATGGCCTCTCATCTCGAGAATCTCCCGGCGAGACGCAACCTGTCGAGCGCTAATGGGTTGTATCTAGAGTACAAACACTTAATTGTGTGGACATTTTCTTAAATCCTTGAGCGGGAATTCCAAGCCTGATACCATCAATGTTGCGAGCACCTCAGGGAATTTCTTTCAACTTTTTCTGGGGCTTGGAAACCTCATTTGGCTCGGGAGGGGAGCATGCAATACGATAAGCGAGTGGTAGTGACCGGAATGGGAACCGTCAATCCGTTGGGATTGGACGTTCCGGAAACCTGGCAAAATTTGTTGGCGGGAAAATCGGGCATCGGTCCGATTACGCAAATAGATTCTACTCCTTATAACGTTCACATCGCAGGAGAAATTCAGAATTTCGATTTCCAGCCATATTTTTCCGCCCGGGAGGCGAGGCGCATGGATCTCTTCGAACAATACGCTATCGCTTCTACGCAGGAGGCCATCGATCAGGCGAGTCTCGATGTTACCGCAGAAGACCCGACGCGCATTGCGGTCGTCATTTCCGCTGCGGTCGGGGGGCTGCAATCGATGCAAGAGGGCGTTCTAACCATGGCTAAAAAAGGACCTCGGCGCGTGAGTCCCTTCGTCATTCCCATGTTCATGTCCAACGGGGCTGCGGGATTGACCGCCATTCACTTCGGTGTGACGGGACCATGTTTTTCCGTAGCTTCAGCTTGCGCCTCGGCTGCGGACGGGATCGGCCAGGCGGTGATGATGATCCGCTCCGGATACGTCGATGTTTGCATCGCCGGAGGCTCGGAAGCCCCGATCAGCGGCATTGGGCTGAGTTGCTTCGATCGATTGGGTGCGTTGTCGCACAATCAAGAGAAACCGTACGCCACTCCCCGACCATTTGATAAGGATCGCGACGGCCTGGTAATGGCAGAAGGCGCTGCGGTGTTGGTGCTGGAAAGCTTGGAGCACGCCCGGGCCAGGGGAGCGGAAATCGTCGGAGAATTCGCCGGATATGGGTCTACGGCCGATGCTTTCCATATTACCGCTCCTGCCGAAGACGGCGCGGGAGGTAGCGCGGCGATTCGCAAAGCGATGGAGGACGGGAACCTTACGCCGCAGGATGTGGATTACATCAACGCCCACGGCACGGGGACGATATTGAACGACGTGGCCGAAACGAAAGCCATAAAGTCGGCTTTGGGGGAGCGCGCATATACCATTGCGGTGTCCTCCACGAAGTCTATGACCGGCCACATGATGGGCGCCACGGGAGCTCTCGAAGCCATATTCTGCATGCTGGCCATAAGGGATAATCAAATCCCACCGACGATCAATCTGTCGGAGCCTGATGCGGAATGTGATTTGGATTACGTTCCCAATCAAACACGAGAAGCGGAAGTGAATGTCACGCTGAGTAATGCATTCGGCTTTGGCGGGCACAATGCAGTTCTGGCATTCCGCGCTTTCTCGGGTTAGAATACCGGTAATTGATCATGTAGTTTGAACGAGTGGTACGCCGATAACTCAAGCTTACTTGAGTTCCCGGCGTTCCCCAAGTTCACGGAGAAACCTGTGCAACCGAATGAGTTTGCCCATCAGGCCGGGCTTACGTTTGTCGATTCACATTTACTGCGACGCGCCTTGACTCATCGTTCCTTCGTCAACGAGCATCCGGAAGCGCTCGAAGATAACGAACGATTGGAGTACTTGGGTGACGCCGCGCTCGATTTCCTCACCGCGGCCTGGCTTTATCGTCACTTCCCGGAAATGAATGAAGGCCAACTGACACGCTTGCGTTCAGCGCTGGTGCGTACGGAGCAGTTGGCGGCTTTTGCGGAAGAGATTCATCTGGGTGAAGCGCTCTTGTTGGGGAGGGGTGAAGAATCGACCGGCGGACGCGAACGGCCCGCGTTGCTTTGCGCTGCCTTTGAAGCATTGATCGGCGCGATATACCTCGATGCCGGGTTCCCGGCGGTGATCGAGTTCATGGAAGAACGGCTTAAATTGGCTTCCGAAACCGTCTTGGAGGACCAGACCTTGTTCGACGCTCGCAGTTTGTTGCAGATCTGGGCGCAGGCGGAACTCGGACAGACACCGCGCTACAAAACGGTCGGTTCGAGCGGTCCCGACCACTCGCGCGAGTTTATCGTTGAAGTGGATGTCGGCAATGGGATGCTTGGTCGAGGATGTGGCCACAGCAAGCAGGAAGCCGCCCAGGCGGCTGCGGCGGATGCGATCGATCAAATCGGAAACACTGACTATTGGGGATGAGGAAGCCATTTTTTGACTTCAGATAACGGTGGAACTGCGCGGCTGCAGTCGTTGGATTTGCAAGGCTATAAGACTTTCGCGCTGAAGACGGAGATCGCGCTTGCGCCGACCATCACCGTGGTGGTCGGTCCGAACGGATCGGGGAAGTCTAATATCGCAGATGCCATTCGCTGGGTTCTGGGGGAGCAGTCCTACTCGTTGCTGCGCGGTAAAAAGACCGAAGACATGATATTTTCCGGTTCGGAGAGCAAGCCGCGTGCCAGTATGGCGGCAGCGACGATTGGTTTTAACAACAGCGATGGCTGGCTGCCCATCGATTTTTCGGAAGTCAACATTACCCGCCGGGCATATCGAGACGGCCAGAACGAATATCTCATCAATGGTCAACGCGTCCGGTTGCGGGATGTGACTGAACTGCTGGCGAGCAGCGGCCTCGGTCAACGGACATATACGATCATCGGCCAGGGTCTGGTCGATGCAGCACTCTCGCTGCGGGCAGAAGAACGCCGACGTCTTTTCGAAGAAGCGGCGGGGATCGGTTTGTATCGCAGCCGCCGGGAGGAGGCGCTCCGGCGCCTGGAAAATACCCGCAGGAACCTCGAACGAGTACAGGACATCTTGTCCGAACTACAGCCGCGCCTGCGCAGCCTGAAGCGACAGGCCAAACGCGCTGGAGAGTATGAGCAAGTGCAGCGCGATCTCAACTCCGCCCTGCGTGTTTGGTACGGCTATCACTGGTATCACTTGCTGGATCGTGTGAGCGAAGTTGCGCAAGAGGCCGAGGAGAAGGCTCGCGGTCGAGATGAGCTGCGCAGTAAACAAGAAAGCGGAGAACGAGATCTGGCGACGACGCGGAGTCAGATCGATAGCTATCGCTCTCAAATCCGCACATGTAGCCAACGCGTTTCCGACTTATACAGTGAGCGCGAGATCATGGGACGAAATCTCGCCGTCACGCAGGAGCGACTGCGCTGGTTGGCGGAACAAGATGGCCTCATCCGAGCTGAGATTAGCAACCTCGAGCAGGTTCGCGAGCGTTTGGCGGAAAGCCTCGCCCACGCCACGGAGGACGAGAAGACCAGGCAGCAGGCGCTTGAGGTAGCCCTGGCAGAACTGCAAGATTTAGAGCAGGGCACAGTAGAGAGCGTTTCGCTGCACGCGCATCTCGGACGTGCAGATTCGGTGCGTAAAGCTTTGGAGAAACTGGCCGCGGAACAAGCGACGTGGCGTACACGCTGCATTCAGGTCGATGAGCAGTTGAGTGATTTGTCATCTCGACGAAGTGAGCTAGAAAAGGCTCTCCAATCCCAGGAAGACAATGTCGAGGAGAAAACGCAACGCGACCAATTGTCGCTCCAGCAGCAGAATGAAGCGGAGGAAGACCATCTTCGAGCCTCGAGCGCGTATGCTGATATACAGCGGGATTTTCGCGCAGTCGAAGAAGCGCACGGTCAGGCACGTGAACGCATCTCGAGCCTCGAAACCCAGCAGGCCAGGGTCGATGCACTGCAGGAAGTCAAACGCACGGCGCGGGAAGCGTATGAAGCGTTGGCAGATCTGCTCCAGCGAGGGAAACGAGACGGCGATTCGACCGGTTTTGCGGGCGAATTGGCGAGGCAATTGAAAATACCCACCGAATACCGGCGGGCGATCCACGCCGCTTTGGGCGAGTTTCGTCAGTCGTTTGCCTTTGAAACGGTCGACGATCTTCTCGCAACTCTAACCTGGCTAGGCGAGAAAGGAAAGGGGGGCGGCGCGGCGTTTCTGCCGATCAGATCGGGATCTCCAGTGGATTTGCTGCAAGCACCGTCAGATCCGGGTTGTGTGGGAAACGCCGCCGCGTTGGTGGATGCAGATAGAGCCATGCGTCCCGCGATCGAGGTCTTGCTCGGGCAAACCATCGTCGTTCGCGATATTACCGCGGCAAAGCGTGTTCTCCCCGAATTGCCACCACAAGCGCGCGTGGTGACTCTGGAAGGCACTCTCATCCTTCAGAGCGGCGCCGTGTTGTTGGCGCAGGATTCGGAAGACGAGTCTCCTGATGCATTGCGCCGTCTGGATGCGGAGAGCATCGATTTGCGTGAACGCCTGGACAAGGCTCGAGCCCAGGAAATACAGCTCGCTGAAAAACTCGAGGCAACCAGACAAGCGATCGAGTCGGCGCAGATCGAAACAGAACGAACCCGAGATAATCTGCTCCAGGCAAGGCTCAATCGAGAGCAGTCACATATGCAGTTGGCCGACGCCGAGGAAAAACGTTTCAGCCTGCAGGAACAACTCGAGGCGCTGGATCGCACACTTTCCACGGTGGAAGTTGAAAAACAGGAGATCGAGGCGCAGGGTGCGTCTTTCGATGAGCGGCATGCAGAACTCGAAGAGGAAATGAACGATGCGGTCGGGGCGGCTGAAAGCGCGGATCCGAACGTGGGTTTGGCGAAAGCGCAAGCAAGACTCGATCTCGCCCGCAGTAGCCTGGCAGAGGGGCAGAACCGGCGATCGGAGGACGAAGCGCGGCTTGCAGACATCGATGGGCAATTAGGTGAATGGCGAACCCGGCTTAACAACAACGAAAACGAAAGCAGCACGGCGAAAGCAGATGCGGCCGAGATCGAACTCAGCATGGAAGAACTCGAAACGCAGTTGGCCGAACTGCACGCAAAATTAACGCCCATCGAGCAGTCTCTACAGGATGCCGAACAAAAACGCAACGAGATGGAGACGGAGGGGAATCGTTTGCGCAATGCGCTGCAAACCGCTGAACGGGCCAATTCACAAGCGCAGATCGACCTCGCCCGTCGACAGGAAGAGCTGATCAGCTTACGTCGGCGGATCGAAGATGATTTTGGCTTGGTTTCCTTCGATTATGCCCCCGGCGAGTTGGGTCAGGAACCGCTGCCCCTGGATGGATTGGTCGAACGGCTGCAGCGGGTAGATGAACTGCCCGGGGAGTTGGAATCCCAGGTCAATCATCTGCGCGCCCAGATGCGACGAATGGGGTCCGTGAATCCCGATGCGCAGCGCGAATTCGTGGAGGTCAACGAACGCATGGAATTCATGACCTCGCAGCTCAAGGATTTAAATAAAGCACAAGAACGCATTCATGAGGTGATCGCCGAACTGAACCTGCTGATGGAGCGGGAATTTCGGAAGACGTTCGATGCCGTCAGCAAGGCATTCAAGGAGACGTACAAACGGCTTTTGGGCGGCGGCAGTGCGCGGCTGGTGCTCACCGATCCGGAGGATCTGACTCAAACCGGCATCGACATCGAGGCTCGCCTGCCCGGACGGCGCGAACAGGGTCTGGCGGTTTTGTCCGGCGGGGAACGCAGTCTCGTAGCAACGTCGTTGATTTTTGCGCTGTTAAAAGTCTCTCCGACGCCGTTCTGCGTGCTGGACGAAGTCGATGCGATGTTGGACGAGTCAAACGTGATGCGCTTTATCGACATGTTGCGTGAACTTAGTGAGGAGACGCAGTTTGTGGTGATTACCCATAACCGTCTGACGGCGCAGTCGGGGGAGGTGATCTACGGGGTCAGCATGGGTTCCGATTCCGTCAGCCGGGTGCTCAGTCTCAAACTCGAGGACGTCGAAAAAGAATTGGCGATCTGAGCGGGCGAAAGAAAAAAGAAAACGAAGCTCTCCCAGGGAGATCGATCGGCTCGATCTCGTTGACAATCCGTTGACATCGTGTAGAATAGCGACGCACGCCGAAGTGGCGGAACTGGCAGACGCGCTACGTTCAGGGCGTAGTGAGCTTTACGCTCATGCGGGTTCGACTCCCGCCTTCGGCACCTGCAGCCCTCTACCGGGCTGTTTCATTTAACCACCACTTGCGAGACGATAATCCCTCGGGTAAGATGACGCTCGAGATGCGCGAAACAGAGCCTGAAAAATCACGGCCTCCGATGATCTGGATCTTGATCATCCTGGCAGCGGCCATCCTGATCCTGGGGGATTTGAACAGCCGGATGGCGGAGACGCGCCGTCTCGAGCGCGACGCCGAAACCTTACAGACCGAAGTTGTGGTGATGAAGACGCAAAACGCCGACTTGGCGACCCAGGTTGCGGGCGCGACGAGCGAAGCCAGCATACAGGAATGGGCGCACGCGCAAGGCGGAATGGCGCTTCCAGGGGAAGTGCTCATTGTCCCCGTAGCTCCCGAAGGAGAACAAGACGGGGCGGTCGCCACACCCGAAGCGCCGTTTGAGCCGCCGAGCAACTGGGAAGTGTGGTGGGCACTGCTTTTCGGGGGCTGATTGCTTGACGCTCGCGAGTCGGACTGATATAATCCCCAACGCACTAGAAACGGTGTAAAAACGCTGCGGGGTGGAGCAGTGGTAGCTCGTCAGGCTCATAACCTGAAGGTCCTTGGTTCGAATCCAAGCCCCGCTACCTGAAGAAAGGCCTCCAATTCGGAGGTCTTTTGCTTATCACGATCATGAAGATCAATCGCCCTGCTGGGCTCAGGACAAGTCCAAGCCCCACAACCTGAGAACGAGAAAAAAGAGCATTCCAGAGCGCACCACGAGTGAATTGAGCCTGACTTCAGCTTCAAAATCGGCTCATGTACGGAACGGATTCAACAGCTTCAATACGGTTATGATCAAGATATCGTATACAGAAGTTGGGGTAAGACAAGTGTGGAACATATGACCCCCCCGATCTTGTTTGAGTTCTAATGTATTGTGACGAATCCTGAGATACTTGAAAATTGAATTACACCTGAATAAAGCCTCTTGTCTGTTTGCGAGAGATTGCTAACGTGACTCTGAAAAAAGGGAATCAATAGAGCGAAAATACATATTTAACTCTAACAAGGGTGGTGATTAGAATCTTCGGGATCACCATGCTCATTATATGAACCAGCCTTTAGGCATATCTAGGAAAGATGGTAACATGCGTTGGCATGATTAAGGTTTGTTTGGGTTTGCGGTTGTGGGTGAAGGAATCAGGTCCACACCAAGGAAGAATCTTCATTGTTGGATCCTTCGTCATTGTTGCGCTATTCGCCTGTTTGGTGTATTCAGGGTGAGAACAAATCATCCCTACGATTTGGGAATCTTGGATCCCTCTCTGAAATAAACCCTTCGATTCCGGGATGGTGGACAATGTTATTCCAATACGCGAACGAAAGTGCTTGGTTTACATTCATCATTATTACACCGGGGCTTCTACTTACCTACATCGCTCATTGTTGGAAAAATGTGGAACTAGAAGATGATGGGCCGAGAAGATGTGGGAATCCAAGCCTATCGTTGGCATTTCCTCAATGTCTGAAGATACTTTCAGGAGGTAGACCTAATGGCACTGCATGACAGGGTGTTCGGCGCCTTCCGTTCGAGAAAGTATCGATGGCTTCTTCTCGGCGTTGTGATTGTCGCGGGTCTCATCCGGTTGTGGATTTCTACACAACCAATTGATGTCTTGCTTGAGAAGAATCTCCCAGATGATTCCTATTACTATTTCGTCATCGCTCGAAACACAGTCCGGGCCAATAGTGTCAGCATGGATGGTGTAAACGTAACCAATGGGTTTCACCCACTCTGGTTGTTTGTACTCATGCCGCTGTTTGGCAGGGCGGCTGCGCTTTCGGATTCGCTTGTCACGCAGACCTTAATACTTTCCAGTATCCTAGATATGGTAACGATCTGGATTGTGGGTCAATTGGCAGCTATTCTCACGCGTCGAGAATCTCTGGGGGTTTTGGGAGCTGGATTGTATGCCTTCAACCCGATTGTGATCCTCCAGGTTACAAATGGTCTTGAGACGGCGCTGGCGATGCTCACGATCTCTGTGTTTCTACTGCTATTGTGGGCATGGCTCTCCAAACCTCCCGGGTGGACGCTCACGGTATTTCTAGGGATATCTGGCGCTCTGATGTTCCTTGCGCGCAGCGATTCTATCTTTTTACTTGGACTTTCGTATATAGCTGCACTCATCTATTGGAGGTGTGAGAAAAAACGTTGGTTGGCTGTCATTGTCGCCGGGATAACATCTTCTGTTATCGTCTTGCCCTGGTTCCTTTGGAGCTATTTTTCGGTGGGAAGCTGGATGCAGGAGAGCGGTGTTGCTGTTCCCTATGCGATCCGGGTGAGAGTAGCGCTCAATGAGGGGTCTGGAATTATTATTGGATTGAAAGAGGCAATCAGACGTCTCGCGTTTGCGACAAACTGGCTGCGCGGCGACTACACTGGGTTGCCATTTTTCCTGGGCATTCTACTCTGGTTTATCGTGATCATCGGTCTCGTCAGGCGCTGGAGGATCGCGCCATCGGCCTTGGAGAAAATGACCCTTTTACCTTTGTTGGGTTCGGCATCACTCTTGGTTCTTGTTCATGCGGGTATACGCTGGTATCCACGCCCATGGTATTTCATCCCGTCTTCCTTAGCATTTGCTCTGGGATACTCGCTAATTATAAAATCATCCCTCTCACAAGAAATCCGGCGAATTTTTTTAAGCATATTGTGTTTCGGGCTTTATTTTGCGTTGACAGGTTACGTTTTCTGGCAATTTGGTTATTACCCCTGGCAGCGGGAGATGCTGCAGGCAAGTCGCTGGTTAGGAGATAACCTCCCGTCCGATTCCAGAGTTGCTAGCTTCAATTCTGGAATATACGCGTATTACAATGATTTTCCTGTCATCAATTTAGACGGCGTGGTCAACCCCCAGGCTTTTAAAGCCGTACAGGATCGGAACATCATTGAGTACTTGCAAAGGGAAAACATCGGGTATCTTGTAGATTACGATAATGCCATTAAAAATGAATATGCACCGTTCATGGGTGAAGGTTACCCAGAGAAGTTAGTTGAAATTGAAGTGATCAATGAGGAGCCAACAAGTGAATTGGGATCGATCAGGGTATATCGGGTGCTTGAGTAGCTGTTTAGATCTTACAAAATCGGGTGCCCGAGTTTTAGCTTCTTCGAAGGACAATGGAAGAAAATTCAATGCATGATTCATCGTGCGGTTCTCAATAAATTTTAATCCTCCGAACGTCATTAGATCACTCATGGAAACCCAGACCGACGGCCCATGGTCTTTGTTTTCGGATTAAAACACAGATCCTTGAAGGTCCCTGGTTCGATTTCAAGCTCCGCTGCCTGAGATGGCTTCCGACATGGAGACTCTTTTTTGTTAACAAAATAGGACTATTTTGCCCCAGTTGAGTCCCAGTCCCTCCATCTTTTTCATTATATACCTGGTCTTCATTAAACGGTTCAAACCAATGACCTCGAGATCCGGCTGTCTCGAACGGCGTTCACATCTGCAATTAATCCGCTTGGACCGTGCGGGAAAGACTGGCGGAATCGTTCATTTAAAAGATCCCCATTGCTTCTACGAATAGGGTGTCCAGTTGCTGCTTTCGATCTGTTGGAGCGTTCGAGGCTTTTCCCGGCGTAGGTGATCGCGATCTGATTGTCAAGGTGCTTGAACGCATAGGCTGGCGAAAGATTTACCATCGTGTGCGAATCGGTCCGGGAAAGGCCGTTGGCTTTGGGATTCTGAGAGAGAAACCTGTTTTCTGCCTGCCCGGCAGCCCGCCATCCAACCAGATGGCTTTTCTGCAGCTCGCGCTTCCCGGCCTGCTGAAGATGAGCGGGCATGCACAACCCTCCCTGCCGACCGTTCCGGTTCGTATGGGACATGATCTCCGGGGACAGATCGATTGGACGCAATTCGTCTACGGCACGCTCAATCGTAACGAGGGAGTGCTCGAATTTGAAAAGGTTGATCTGAAGAGCAGGCTTCAAATGATGGCATTTGCGACGGCGATTGTCTCGGTTCCGGAAGGATGCGATTATTTGAAGCGGGGGATGATTTGTGAGGCACAGCTCCTTTCCCATCCATTGCGTGCCACACGATCGAAACCCGGATGACTTTGATTTCGAGCGCCTGCTGACATCATCGGGCCGTAGATTCATTGCTGCAGACATATGAGATGACGCTGAGTCGATCCAGATTGTCAGCTTGCGTTTATATGGAAGTTTTGCAGGTGCATGAGAGGAACAACGGATGGACAAGCAGCCAAGTAGAGCACACTTGAGTAGGGATGAGAGGCGGCACGTGGATCGACCTGTAGTGATATCGATTGTGGGCGGCCCGGGTAGTGGAAAAACGACCTTCCTTGTGGGATTACTGCGTGAATTGAAGAGGCGTGGATATCGGGTCGGAACGGTCAAGCACCACGTTCATCCAGGCATCAGCATTGACCGGGAAGGTAAAGATAGCTGGCTGCACGCCCAGAGCGGTGCCGATGAGGTTATTATCTCCGCTCCCGATCAAATCGTCACCATCCGCAGACTGCAGCAGGAGCTGCCGCTGGAGGAGGTGGTTCGATGCTTCAGCAAGGTCGATTTCGTGCTGACGGACGGCTACCGGTTGGAAGGGGTGAACCGAATCGAAGTGATCCGGGAAGAGACGAATTCCAAGATGTTTTGCTCTCCGACCGAGCTGCTCGCGCTGGTGACCGACTGTGAAGTTACGCTTTCCATCCCCGTTTTCGATTTGGATGATTTCACAGGTGCAGCGGACCTGATCGAGAAGCGGTTTATCTAGTGAGCAGCAAGTTTTGAATTAAGTTGAGAGTATCCAAGCCTTCTATCGTCTCATCTGGAGATCGGAAGTCAATCACCGGCCAAACCGGCTTTATAGCCGTTCTTTCTCCTGCAAAACCGCACGTCTTCGTATCCGATCAAATTGAAAACCTCTACGGCTGGCTGTATTAAGGTGATTGGCTATCAACCTTAATGTACGCGGCGATACGGTTCATCGGCTAGCACTTCGCCCTGGACATCGTACTCGTGGTTAGCGGTACGGGTCGAGAGATAAGATCTGGGCATCAAGGCATATCGCATAGGTTTCTGGAGGGGCAAGCTTGACCAGGGTAATCGTCGGGGTGCAGAGTCGTGACTTCCAGCTAATCGGTCCACTGGAACCTGTAGAGGATTCTGCCACCGATCAAGGTCAGATTGAATAAGTTGAGGAACGGGGACGATAGTCCCTTGGATAATTCAGGTCGATGGATTCTCGTGTGAAGCGTCTTCAGAAATGGTGCTGTGGTTTCGAAGGGATTCTCTTAAACAGATCATCCAACCCCGGTTGGAGTCGTTCAAACGGCGAGACTGAGTAGTAAGAACTTCTTGCTTGTAAAAGTCTAATAAGCAACGCCGGTCTGTGCAGACCGGCGTCTGCGTCGTCATAGGAATCCAGCGAAGGATGGGTGCCACATCCTGGTCCATAAAGATTTTCGAAGAAGTATGTGTCAGAAATCTTTTTGCAAGAGAAACCATTTGGTTCTGAGAGAGCACAGATCACAAAGTAACGTGAAGAAACCCGGGGTGTTGCGCGTCGCGACTCTATCGAGACTCCCGATCGAATAGAATCTTATCGGTAATGCGGCCAAGTTCATGAATGTTAGGGTTTTCGTCCGCCCACTTCTGAAGCCGCTCAATGGAATCCTTGCCGAGGAGTTGGTCCAGTATCATCAAAGCATGACCTTTTACTTCTATATTTGTGTCCGGTTTTTCCAGGATCATGAATGCTTGCTCCTCGGCCGAACGTTCATCTACCTTGCTCAGCGCATGGATCGCTCGCATCTGAAGATCTTCGTCTTTTGAACTTGAGAGCTTGGAGAGCAGCGATACGCTACCTGCACCGCCAATCTTCCCCAGGACATATATCGCATTTCGAATCAGATCACGGCGAGGATTCGATATCGGATTCTTTAGCAAGGTGATCAGGTACTGTGTGGCTTTCTTGCCCAAGTTTTGGAACCGGTAGATAACGCCGTCATCAATCTCAATGGCAGATAACAACTCTTCGACTTCCGTTCGAGTTTTGTCGTCTATTTTCATATCCTTAGCCTGAATTCATCACGTATCCCAAGATAAGGGGCTATGAATGGAGCTCGTGGTGGTACGGAGTATGAGTCAGCCGCCGCCTGAGCAATGCGCATTTGAGTCGCTTTTATCTCCAGTCGATAATCAGTTTGATAGGGCCACATCAAATTCTGGCGATCATCACGATGTGTAAGGTGCAGGACATGACCGAATTCATGGGCGACTGTACCTATCCAGCGGTTCCAGGTTTCTTCTTCCGTCTCGTGGGGACGTGGTAAGAAATCTCCGAGTAGAATCCATGACGATTTGAACTTCGAACTGCCGTACGCTTGGCCTGCTCTTCCTTCCAGGCTTCGGGCAAAAATTAAATGAATTTCGTTCCGTGCCATATGGTCTACAACAGGCGACCCTACAGAGGTGACAGTTCGGTTGGCTACTGTATCAACCAATGTCTTATAGTACCTGGTGTCACTTGGGATGAAATCGGCGAAATGAGAGTCAACCACCTCATCGATGATCCCTACCAGTTCAAGTTGTATACCCATTGGTTCCCAGTATGTGTTCACCGAAAATCTGCTTGTTCCAGCCGACTCCCTATCTTCGACAAAAATCCCCCTGATAGATTCGACTGTGATACGAGTACCATGGTCACGGTTTATTGCTGGATACAGTACGGATCCGCCTCTTATCAGCCCAGCCCTCGTTGCCCCGATGCTTCCCATTCCGGGTAACCGAGGACCGATATCGCTTATGCGCTCAATGTATCGAGTCCCGTATAACCGATGAGCTACCACCGGAACCCTAAAATGTAAGTCCGTCATCATTGTCTTCCTTATCGATACCTTTCTGGATCTAGCCGACCGCCCTCGGTATCCACCGTGGTATCCGGTCCCTTTTTAGTTTGGGGCGGCAAAATATTCCAATAATTGTTCCTGGCATAAAAATGCCCGGCCACATTAAAATCCAGAAATTGACCCGGCTGTAGGCGGAATGTATTGAGTCCGTCGCTCTCATGGATCCCGCCACCAAAATCGGCATTGTTTCTGATCCACATGGGGAAAAGGTATGTGTTAGGTCCAATATCAAATAGGTTACCCTGGAATCCTGGGCCGGAGGACCGGCCTGCTGCAATCCAAAGGAGTCGATCAATTCTAAAGTCGGAATCCCCACTTAAATTCCGCAATTCGAATTGATTGTTCAGCAAAAAGGGAGTAGCTCCTTCCAATAATGATACCGTGCGATGTCCGGCGGAAATGATATTGCCTTGGATGAGCTCATTTCCTTGCCCACGAACCACCAAGGCTTCATACGTACCTGCGTTTACTACGTTATTTCTAATCACCGGTCGGTCGCCGCTCGTACGTCCATTGCCGCTGATACTTATTCCCCCGCCATTAAGCCAATTGCCTATGATCTCTGCTTGGCTACATTCACTAACGGTTAGCCTGGAGCTGTGTAGTGTGCAGTTTTCAACCCGCATATTACCGTCACCCCCTACGCCGATCCAACCCCTCGTACAATTGCAACGCGAAATCGTTGAATTGCACTCAGACGCGTGAATATCGCTTCTTTCAACCTCGATTCGGCTCGCCGTTGCATCTGCTCCTTCGATATAGAGACCGACTCCAAAACCCACGCTATCGTCGGGATCGGATTCGTTCAACTTAATACCAAGGTTTTCCAGTACACAACCATCCTGACGGATGGAAAGTCCGATGCTGAAATTGCAGGACAGCGGTGTATCGGGGGGTGGAGTGGCAACAACTGAAAGGTTTCTTACACTGGCGCCTCCCTGAACGGCAACACCCGTCAAGCCACCCGAATATTCGATTCGGCATGCGTCTGCAGTCCCTTCCCCCTGAAGAGCAAATCTGGGTGGCACCTCGATTGGAAAATCTTCCAGTGATCCATACGTCCCTTCCGCAAGAAAAATGGTTCCACTAGAAAGATCTTCTATCGCGGCAAGATCGGTGGCCCTTGAAATGGTTCGGAGCGGGGCGCTCCTGGATGTCCCCGGATTCGTCGGATCGTCACTACCCAAAACAGAATTGACATAATAGTCCGGCATCTCAGAGCTCCATCATCGGTCTTATTCTCAATAATATGACTAATTAGACCCAATTAGAGATCATTATACCAATAACTTAAGCTATTTGTGCTAAAGATATAGACAAATCTTGCTGCCCAGGAGATTTTTTCTTCAGACAAGATTGGTGGCGGTGTTTCAATGGGATACGTGAGGCTTGAGAACAAAGAATTTGATGGATTGGAGTCGGGGACCTGCTGCGAGCGTGTAGTTTTGCCTGCGGGGAACTGGGCTGCAACGATCCCGGAGTTTCCCTCAATCAGGCGCCAACTCGCGAGCTGACAGTCGGCTCGACCGAAATACTTATAGGCTTTAACTTCGAGCTGTCGAAGGTTGTATAGTGTCAATTAGAGGGAACGCGACCCGTCCCTTGCGGATTAGGATGAACCAGATCGACATTCTCATCGAGACGATGTGGAGTGTGATAAGTTTGTGAACGTCGCACTCTGGAAATCAATGATCTTTGGTTCCCCGTAGGTACCTCAATACAAGCGAATCGAAATCCCCACTTCATGAACTATAAAAGGCGCCCGAGAAGGCACCTTTTAGATGTACATTTTCTGCGTAGCGTGTTAAGTCTTGAGGATTGAATCCCCCATGCTGTAGACCAGACCATGATGAATGATCGAGATCGCTACGAGGGCAAGACTGAGTCCGGGCTGACCGCTCAGGTAAAGAGCGACCGCAGCCAATCCGGAAATTATCAGTTCCTCGAAGAGCCGCAGGGGCTCTGCAAAAGGACCCGCTTGATGAAAATCGACCAAACTCCAGAATCCAAACACAAACAGTGGGGTACCGAGACCAAGCAGTATTTTTGTGAATACAGTCGAGCCGGTGTAAAACCCCCAATATCCCAGTGCCACGATTATGCCGAATTCCATGAGACCGCGAAGTGTCAAATTTGTCCAGAATAGTGTACCTTTCATATACCACACCTCCAGTAGGTATGAATTGACGAGCATGAGTTATACCCGGGAACCTGCTTCTATTGAGTTTTATCCTTGAACCGAGGCTGCTATGCTATGCTTTCGAGTTGATTTTACGGATGCTTGATCTCGGCGTTCCGACCACATCACAACAGCGATCCAGGCGCAACCAACCAACATGACTATTCCGTGGATTATCCGCAGAGGCTGGTTTCCAAAGAATTGAGGGATGAAAAGTGCGATGCCAGTTGCAAGTGGTGCTCCACTCCATCGGGAATATATTCCGGATTGCCAGATAGCAAGAGCCATGGCGACCATGCCGATAGCAAGCAGTAACAGTCCAAGTAGAAACAGAATAAGACCGGCTCCTGATCGGATCGTCGTTGCTTGGTTCAAGAGTGCTGCGTTTTGTTCACTTAACGCCTTGATTCCAACTGCGTGTAACCCATATGCTTCACCTCCGTAGAATGGGAGTGTTAACCCCACGCCAATTACGCTAATCAACAAGGCTCGATATCCGACCCTGTTCGCGGTAGTGGTCCGCAGAGAATCGACCAGTCCGACTTCACCAAAAAGAAGAAGAGTGAAAGCCAGCATCGCCAGCACGTGGGCAACGATCCAGTTTGTTGAAGCGAAAGCTGCCGCTCCTTCGAGTGATACCTCATCTGAAAATGGCCTAATGGCCGGATATAACAAGAACAACACTCCGGCAATCATCATCGCAACCGCGCTTACCCGTCGACGTACCATATTTTGATCCTCCATGATGTTTTCTCCTTATATTTTTCGCGCGCTCGTTGGAAATCTGAACCTGGTTGGCAGAAATTCATTGAAATCCTCAGGTTTGCACCCAGGCCCATTGATGCAGACCCGGACGAAAATCAACTCAGCTAAGCCTTGATACGTTTGTCATCCGAGTGTCGTCGTCTTCCTGTGGCGCACGCAGGAACTTTGCTTTCTCGACAGGCACCCTCAACGTTTCGTTCTATGATATTAACTAAATTAGACCCATTTTGACTTTAATGAAAACGAATGAGAACTTTAAGAGGAAATTAACAAGCCGATGCCGGACGGTTAATCGGATCACGGATACTCCATTCTATGGTTCGAATCCAGATCCAATTACCTGGATGAACGTAAGTGACCGTGAGGGTATTCTTCGGTCAATAAACAATCTACCTACGGTTTGAAGCATGGATCAATCCGTCGGACGAAGTAGGCACTCTGAGACAAGGCATCTCTGATCTGTAATTCGCATATACCTGAATAATGCAGGTACATTTTCGAGGTATAAGGGGAAAGTGCGAGGTATCAAACGTTGGATCGTAAAACCAAGCTGGCGATGATACGGTATGAGCCCAGTGTGTAACCATTGGCAAAGCGGATCGAAAAAATGATATAAATCGATATATTTGATACGATCACAGCGTGAGGTGAGTTGCCATGGGGATCAGGCCGAAAACGGCCATTTGGATTCTGATCGTTGCCGGTTTCATTTTTGGGTATGCCGGATTCGTGGTTCCAGGTCAATCGGCGATCATAGAGACACCGCGCGAGGATATATATCAATTCCAACGCTTACACGTGTTTTTCTTCAACCTTGTATCCGGGGGAACCATCCTGCTTTACTTTACGGAAGGTAAGTCCAGGTTAACCCGACGTGAATGGATTTTCCTCTTCGGATCGCTCTTGTTCAGCATTGCAGCGTTTCTGAACCTGTACCTGATTGCCTCCGCTTTTTCCTTCATATTGGCCTTTGTAGTAGAAACGGTCCGCATTCGAAGATTCTCTTTTTTTCCGAATGATTTTTTCGATAGCTCCGTACCGCTGTCGAGAAAGTTCCACCACGCTGCAATCCTCTGTCTTTCTCTGGGACTTTTGATTTGCACGGGGGTTATGCTCGACAACCAAATTTTCCATGTACTGAACTTGCCTTACCTGATTCTGGATGATTTCTATCTGGGTTTTTCATTTCCGCTCTCGTTGGCTACATTCGCCGTGATATTTTCCATGACGCAGGAAATTCGTCGCTCTTTGTTATCCGTCTTGGGAATCGCCTCCTTCTGGCTCGTAACGTTGGGGGTCATTATATTTTTCGTGTTTATCATCCTCGGAATCCCGATAGCAGAATTGATCATTGCGACGGTGCTTCTGATCGATGTACTGATCCTTTACTATATTTTTCACGCGAGTATCTGGGGACGGGTCGAGGAAAAGAGATTTCTGACATCGGGGATGGTTTTTCTTATCACAACGGGTGTAACCGGTGTTCTGTTGGTGTTGTGGGCTATTTATGCGTCCAAGGAAGTACAAGGTAGGGAATTCCTTCTACAGACCCACGCATACTTATCGCTGTACGGTTGGAACTTGGTCGGTCTGACGGCTCTCGTCCATTATCGAAATTTCCCCCAACGGCTGCATGGAATATCGATCATACTCCTGCATTGGATTACCGTCTCTTTGCTGGCCCCACTTGGGAGTGAATATGAGATTTTTGCCATTGCGGCCATTGTTATGTTCGTCTATCTGACGCGCGTGTTGTTCTTCAGTCGTCTGGAACCTGTAACATCGAAATAACTTGAGCCACGCATGCCGGCGTGTCAGGGAGGCCTTATTCATTAGCTATCACTCTCCCTTACATTTAATTCGAACCAATATGTTGTGATCAGCCACCAGGTCGTTTCCTTTGGTTGTAGCGTCTGCATGACCGGTGATGAAGAATTGACCACCATCCAGAAGTATGTATACGTTCACAAGTCCGGAAGTTGCCTGGGCGTGAATAATCTAGGTTTGTGTTTTCAGTGAGAAACGTCAGGATGCAGTCGGTTACTCGGCAATCAACCGTTCGCACAATTCAACGCCGCTCACGGCATCGATCGACCAGTGATCGGCTTTCACGTAATGGCTGACCTCTTCGGTGATTTGACCGCCACCGATGACGATCGGTCCTCGATAGCCGCCCTGGCGAATCTGGGCGATCGTTTCGCGCATCGAGTCGTAGGAACTGGTTAGCAGACCGGACAAACCTACGATGTGGGGGTTGAGTTCGGAGGTTTGTTCGCGGAAGGCTTTTGGCGATACGTCGACGCCAAGATCGTGCACGGCGAAGCGATGGCAGCTCAACAGCATGGTGAGTATGTTTTTCCCCAGATCGTGGATGTCTCCCTGAACCGTGCCGACGAGGATACGCCCGGAGGATTGCCCGGTGACTTGCTGCTCCACGATCGGTTGGAGCCATTCCATTACCTGGCTGAAGATCTCTCCGGCCATGATCAATCCCGCCAGGAAATACTCACCGGCCTCGTATCGTTCTCCAACCAGTTGCATTCCTTTACTGCAGTCGTCGATGATCGCGATCGGGTCGTCGCCTCTGGTGATGCGTTCCCGGACGAGGGCTAGGGCGGTATCCTCCTGGAGGTTGGAGACTGATTCGATCAGCTTGGTGCGAAGCTCATTTTCATCCATGGAAAACAGCTCTCCTAATCGTTTACTCCGATGGCGGCGGTAAATCGCAGGCGTTCGTCGCTGCAGATGAACCAACCCCAACTGACGGGTCCGTTGTCGAAATCGTAAAAGATGTGCTCCAGGCGAAAAGCGGGTGTTCCTACCTCCGATTGCAACAAGAAAGCCTCCTCGGCGGTCAAGCTGGTCACATCGATCACCAGATCGCCTCGCTTGAGATCCGTACCACCACCTCCGCTGAAGAGCCCCTGGAGTTCCGTGATCTCCATCTCGGTTTCGATAATGGGACGCGTGGGGTCGTAGATCACATACTCGCGGTGCAGGAGTACGGGCTTATCGTCCTGGTAAATCAATCGGCGTATGTAGACGGTTCGATCTCCGACGGCGACGGCCAGTTTATGTGCGACTCGTTCCGTAGCGAGTGCAATTCTCGCCTCTAATATTTTCACCTTGGATTGGCCGCGATCCTGAAAAAACTGCTGCAGCGTGTCTAGGTTGAACGTGGCGGTACTTAATTCCATCGGTTTGACGAAGGTGCCTCGTCCTTGTTCGGCGATAACCGCACCTTGGTCCGTGAGGATGTTAATGACGCGACGTACGGTCATAGGACTCACGCCGTAACGTTGGCAGAGTTGGGCCTCGGAAGGGAGGCGATCCCCCGGACGGAACTCTCCGGACGCGATTTGGCTCAAGAGTATGCGCACCAATTGGGCGTAAGCGGGCTCATATGAGTCACGGTCGATGGAGAGGGACCTTTTTTCGCTCAACAAAACACCTTATCCAAATGTATGTATAAATCGATCTCTATCGTCATTTGCACGATGCTTCAATTGGATAACTTCCCTATATAAGTGTATAATAGGTTGATCTAATTTACCAGGCACCTATTGATTCTTGAGGGATTGGTATTAACCAGGCTGGACAAACCAAGATCGTCGCTTGCGCGACGGTAGCCGAGGAGCTGCAAGCGCACTTATGCGAAGGCATGGAGTGCAGTGTTTTGGATTTCGGTTTGCATGTCAATCCGATACAACTGCGATCCGCTCTACAAGAGACCATCGATGCCTCAGCGACAGGCTTCGATACGATCCTCCTCGGTTACGGCCTCTGTTCCCAGGCCGTTGTAGGTCTACATGCCAACGGCTGTACCCTGATCGTGCCCAAAGTTGACGATTGTATTGCCATCTTCTTAGGTTCGGACCAGGCCTATAAAGACCAATACCAGTCCGAGCCGGGTACCTACTATCTCACCAAGGGTTGGATCGAAGTCGGCGATAGTCCGTTCAGTGAGTATGATCGCGTTGTTGAGAAGTATGGAGAGGAAAAGGCTCGAAGGCTTATGAGCAGGATGTTCAGGAACTATTCCCGTCTGGCTTTGATCACCACCGGCCAGTACGAACTGGAACGCTATCGTGAATATTGCCAATGTGCAGCGAAGCGCTTTCATCTGCGCTTTGAGGAGATTCCGGGGTCCAATGCCTTGATCAAAAAACTGTTGTATGGTCCGTGGGATGACGACTTCGTCGTCGCCCAACCCGGCGAAACCATCACTTATCTTGACTTTAAGAAAGCAAATCAGACGCATGAAAATCATCGGTGAAAAGATCAACGGCACACGCCAACGCGTGGCTGAGGCAATAGCAAATCGTGACGGGTCTTTCATCCAGGAGCTGGCCCGAAAACAGACGGAAGCCGGCGCAGCTTGGTTGGATATCAATGCCGGTACGCGTCGTAGCGAAGAGGCGAAGGACTTGATCTGGCTGGTCGAAACCGTCCAGCGTGTGGTGGATGTTCCCCTCTGCCTGGATAGTTCTAACCCGGATGCTCTCTCAGCCGCATTGCAAGTTATCGATCGTACTCCGATGATCAACTCGATCAATGGAGAGTCGCAGCGATTGGAAAGTATCTTGCCGCTGATTGCCGAATATGGCTGCCCGACTATCGCCTTGGCGATGGACGAAGCGGGAATCCAGGAAAGATGTGACGGGCGCATGGAGGTCGTTGGCAGGATTATGGAATCGGTACGCAAGTATGGCGTCATGGACCGAAATGTCTTCATTGATCCGCTGGTCATGGCGCTTGCCACCAACACCGAGAGTGCGTTGATTACAATCGATACGATGAGGACGATTAAGAAAGAATTCCCTGATGTGAGTCTGATAATGGGATTGAGCAATGTCTCTTTCGGGTTGCCATCTCGATCAATCATCAACCGGGTGTTCCTGGTTTTAGCGATGGCGGCTGGACTGGACTGTGCGATTCTCGATCCTCTTGACCATGAGCTGATGAAAACGATGATCGTGGCCGAGTTGGTTTTAGGCCGAGATCGACATTGTCAGAACTTCACTAGAGCCTACCGTAACGGCTTTTTCGACGAGATAGAAAATCCGGGGATTCATGAGTAACAACGGTTGTACTGCTCTGGTGTCTCCTTATAATGGAGGGGATCCTCCATGGAGCTTTATGTATAGTGGGCTCATATGGTTTGACGGTCTCGGCTCGTCCATACAAGGACCGTCAACGCATATCCTTGGCAGGAGGTAATTATGTCAAATAAGCTCATAATGGCCATCGCTGACATGCAAGAGGAAGAGGCTCTCGATATCGTCAGGAAAATGTTAGAAGATGGATTAGATCCGATGGAAATTCTGGACGCCTCTAGAAAGGCCATGGACATTGTCGGGAAGCGCTACCAGGAGGGAACCTACTTCCTGCCGGAACTAATGTTAGCTGGGGAGATGATGGACAACATATCGGATCTGATCAAGCCGGAGTTAGGAAAAATGCCCGAAATCGAGCGCCTCGGTAAAGTGCTTATCGGAACGGTCGATGGCGATATCCATGACATCGGTAAAAATATCGTCACCTTTATGCTTGACGTCAGTGGCTTCGAAGTCATCGATTTGGGAGTGGACGTGCCTCCTCAGAAGTTCGTGGACGCAATCGAGGAGTATAAACCGCAGGTTGTCGGTTTGAGTGGGCTCCTTACCTTGGCCTTCGATTCGATGAAGAATACCGTAGAGGCCATCGAAGATGCAGGTCTGCGAGATGGGGTTAAAATCATGGTGGGCGGAGGGCAGGTCACTCAGGAGATCAGTGATTACGCTGGTGCTGACGCCTATGGCAAGGATGCCTTAGCCGGAGTTGCCCTGGCCAAGAAATGGACCGGCGCTGAGTAAAAAAAATCTCAGCGAAGAAGGTGTAAAAATGGAAAAGCATCTGACAGCAGATGAAAAGCAGGAGGCACTTTGGCAAAGAGTGCTTTCGCCGAAAACCGCTGAGGGGAACGATCTTCCGTTCAAAAGCCCAGAAGCAGAAGCCAATTATAAAGCAAGCATTACCAGAATTAAAGACGCCATTCAGTTCAAACAACCGGATAGAGTGCCGGTTACGATTATTCCAAGCATGTTCCCCTATTATTTTGGCGGGATAAACGTAGAAGAGGCCATGTATGACTACGATAAATGCGCAGCGGCGTTTAAAAAATTCGTTCTAGAGTTCGAGCCGGACATGCATGGAGGTGCTTCCATGCCGGGTCCGGGAAAATTGTTCGAGATTCTTGACTACAAGCTATACGCCTGGCCCGGCCATGGGGTTGCGCCCGATCACTCCTACCAGTGCCTTGAAGACGAATACATGAAGGCGGATGAATACGATGCACTGATTCAAGACCCCTCGAATTTCTGGAGGAGCACCTACATGCCGCGGGTGTTCGGGGCGTTGGCTAGCTTTAATATGCTCAATCCTCTCACTACCATAATCGAATTGGGAATGGTCGGGTTCCTTTCGCCCTATGGATTACCGTCCGTGCAGACTGCCTATCAAGCGCTCTTGGATGCCGGGGCTGAAGCCCAGAATTGGTCGACGATTATCGGCGATACGGATCGTGAGTTAGCCAGCTTGGGATATCCAAATCTTTTTGGTGGAGTTACGAAAGCGCCATTTGATACCATTGGCGACACTCTGCGAGGTACCAAGGGGATCATGTTGGATATCTACCGACAGCCGGATAAGCTTAATAAGGCGATGGAGGTCATGACTCCCATTTTGATCAATATGGGGGTAGGTACGGCGCAGCAGACCGGGAATCCCTTAATATTAATGCCCTTGCATAAAGGCGCGGACGACTTCCTCTCCGACGAGCAGTTTAAGAAGTTTTATTGGCCTACCTTTAGACAAGTCATTATGGGCTTGATCAACGAGGGATGTATACCGTTCCCTGCGCTCGAGGGACATTGGGACTCGCGTTTGGACGTCATCCAAGACGTACCGAAAGGTAAAACGGCCTGGATGGTCGACCAATCCGATATGGTGAGAGTCAAGGAAACATTGGGAAAGAACGCTTGCTTAATCGGCAACGTGTCTTCCTCCATGTTGAATCTGAGCACACCCGATGAGGTGAAAGAATATACCAAGCATCTCATCGATATTGTCGGCAATGGAGGCGGTTACATCGTTAGCAATGGAGCATTCTTCGATCACGCAAAACCTGAGAATCTCAAGGCGATGGTCGAGGCCGCGAAAGAATACGACGGCTGAGCTCGACCGGAGGATTTATCCTTCTCGGCCGATGAACATGGATTGCGCGAAGATGTTGGCAAAATCCGGGTGTGCCGCGAGCTCTAGGTATTTAACGCACTTGGCGAGTTTACGCGCTTCATCTCGTCTGGCGCGAGAGACGAGGATAAGTTTGGCACCAATACCGGCAGCGTTTCCCACCTGGTGATACCGATCCAAAGGTAGATCGGGCAACATACCAATCGCAATCGCACTGACGATGTCGATGTACGTTCCGAAAGCCCCGGCGACGATCACCTTGTCAATTTCGCCTATTTGAACACCAGCGGTTTTTAGCAGCAGTTTGATTCCCGCCGAAATTGCGCCCTTGGCGAGTTGAAGCTCCCGAACGTCTTTCTGAGAGAAGCTAATGGTGCGGTGTGAGTCATTGCCGCGGGGATCATGAGGAAAATCTGGTTCATCGACGAGGATAAACTCACGCTCCCCGTCCACTGTACGCACGCGGGGATGGTCATGCATACGTCCTTGTTCGTCGAGTACGCCTGCGAGATACAGATGAGCCATCGCATCGAGGATACCTGACCCACACAGCCCTACCGGTGGAGCGCCACCGATTGTCTGGTACTCGATTTTATCTTCGACAATACGCAGATGTTCGATGGCACCGTTAGCCGCCCGCATACCGTGTTTGATATGGGCGCCCTCAAACGCCGGTCCAGATGCGCAGGACGTACTGGTCATCTGATGATTATGTCGGAGACAGATTTCGGTATTCGTCCCGATGTCGATCGCCAAGGTGGTTCCTGGTTGTTTTTCAATCCTGGTCGCTAGAAGCATGGCCACGTGATCCGCGCCGACGTAACCGGCGATGTTGGCTGGCATGTGCACGTAACTACCGGACGTGAACGCTAATCCCACATCACGGGCTTTCACGTCCAGCGCAGACGTGACTGCGGGGACATATGGAGCTCGAGCGAGCTGCCTCAGCGGCAAGCCAAGCAGAATGTGATGCATCACCGTGTTGCCGACGATCACGGTATCGGATACCTGAGATGGCTTGGCGCCGACTTGGGCGCACATTTCATCGACCGCATCGTTCAGTCCTTCAACCACCAAATCTCGCAAGGTCGTGGAATGAGAGACATCGCTCTCGGTGTAAGAGATGCGTGCGATGATGTCTTCCCCATATGCGATCTGAGGGTTCGTCAGCCCTCGAGACAGCAGGGTTTGTCCCGTGTTGAGATCGAGCAAGTAGATGGCGATCTTGGTTGTGCCCACATCGACAGCGAGACCCAGTGATGGGAGGTCGGGAGCTAGCAAGCCGATGATTTCACGTCCTTGGACGACGGCCTGAACGCGCCAGGTTTCGCTGTCGGGATCGAGGAGCTCCCGCAATCTGGGGGATAATTTCCGCAGGACATCAATATCGATCAAAGTTCCATGGATGTCGTGCTGCCGCTCCAAAGCATCAACAAGTCTTTCGGTGTCCGCTTCGAGATCATCGAGGCTGGGCGGTGCAAGGGAAACCAGGTACGACTTAATGAAAGGATCTGGCTCAACAGGTAATTCCTCACCTTCAACCTGAGTCCGCTGCGGAGAAGATAGGGATTCGGGTGGCACACGCACCTTGCAATCGCCATTTACAATGGTGCAGCAAGCGAGACGGTAGTTCTGGGAGATGTCCTCGGAAGTGAGGAATTCCATTTCGCTGGCGGTGGGCTGTGACACTTCGCCGCTCAGGATTTGTATACGGCAACGACCGCAGGTTCCTGTACCACCGCACAGGCTTTCCAGCTCGACCCCTAAGGCTCGGGCGGCGTCGAGCAAATTCCCGCCCGCGGGTATTTCCCCCCTGCGTCCAACCGGCTCGAAGTGGATGAAGTGGCCCATGCCCTCGTCATTATAGGTCGGTTGTCGTCGACAAGAAAGGTATCTGTCCCTGGAAAAAATTCAGAGATTGTGAAGAGCTTTCGATAAGGATCGACGTTTGAGCCAACAATCATCCAATAAGGGTAGTCAGGTTAACTCGGATAGGTCGGTTGTTTTGGCGTCGGATTTAACCGGGTAGAAACGAAGTGAGTCACGCTTCCGTATCTCCGCGTTGTGGTTGATTCGATCTTTTCGCCTTCCCGACTTTCAACATCCATGGCTACGCTTCGATGCCGTCTCGAACATCATCTAGCAGATAGGTCATCGTGCGATCATCCACGGCTAAAGCACGTTCAACTTTCAGTGAGGAGTAGTTCCATCTATCTCATGGGATTTGGTCCGCAACCAGCGAGGATGATGCGATCGGTACGCCGGGAGGTTCTGCATTTAATTGTATGAAAGCGGAGGGGAGGCGTTCGTATTGTGCCTTCGACGGTTTAGGGTGCTTCGCGCCTCGTTTCGCTGCCCAATTTCCGGCTTTTCGTCTTGACAAAAAATCAGTCTTAGATTAATATGGGTGGGCAGTCACCCATATTAATTGATGAGGCGGAGATCATGCCGCGATTTAGAGAAGAAGATCGGGAGCGCATGAAAGGGGACACCCGAAGGGCGTTGTTGGAGGCGGCGGCGCTCGAGTTCGCCCGTGAAGGGTATAACGGGGCGAACATCAACCGCATCTCCACGTCGGCCGGGTATGCCAAGGGAACAATCTACAATTATTTCAAGAGCAAACGAGCGCTCATGCAAACCTTGATTGAGGACACTGCAGCGATGCACCTTGCCTACCTCAACGAGCGAGTGCTCCAGGCGGAAATGGCAGACCGGCGGCTGGAGATTTTCTTTAAAGCCGGCTTTGAATTCGTCTCAGCAAATATTGCCCGGGGGCAGGCGATCGTAAACAACCTCTATGGCCCGGACGTGGGTTTCAAAGACATAATGTATCAGGCCTATTTACCCATCTTCGAACTCGTTGGCCGCGACATCCTTGCGTTGGGTATGGAGCAGGAGATTTTTACCCGGCTGGACCCAACCACCATGTCCACTTTGGTGATGCTCATCTATCTGGGGGTTGCTGCTCAAATCGGTCCGGAAGGGAAACCATGGCTCGATGTGCATCTGGTGGCCGATTTCGCAGTCCGGGGGCTCAGGAAACAGATTGAGGGGCGTCAGTCGGTTTGAGAATATCCGTCTCTCCGGGACTCGTCAAACATCCTGCCTGCGGGGCAGGCAGGAAACCATTCATCTAAAGGAAAGGATCAAGTCTGGTGAACACACTGGTAGTTTACTTCTCCAAATTTGGAAACACCAAAATGGTCGCCGAGTCGATCGCGAAAACCTTCGAATCCGCTGGCGAAGTTCGTTTGCTTCCATCCGACCGTCTTAACAAAACCGATCTCGAGAATTGCGATCTGGTCGTCATGGGCTGCCCGACTCACAAAATGAATTTACCGGAGGCCGTACGGCCGGTGTTCGAACGTTTGCCCAAGAAGATCCTTCGGGGCAAAATCGTTGCGGCGTTCGATACTTCGTATCAAATGTCGCCGTTCATGGCCCGCTTTACTGCGGCCAAACGGTTAGATAAAAAGCTGCGCAAACTCGGGGGAAAGCGCGCCGTGCGGCCGGAAACGTTCCTCGTGAACGGAAGAGAGGGCCCACTTTTCGATGGTGAAATCGAACGAGCCGCTGTTTGGGCGCACACGATTCTGAATCAGTTGGCTCAAGCCTAAACACTACACGAAGACCGGTAATCCATTCACGCACACCCGGTCGAAAAGCCAGCAGTATGGCACCGTTGGGTACTCGAATACCCCTGGCAGCTTAGGCAATCAGATAGGCCAACTTACTCGTGCGGTTTCACTGCCCAGTGAGCTCGTCTACTTTCTTCGCGTACGAAAGTAACAAGTCCTTGACCAGCGCAGGTGCATTTTTCATAATAACCTGGCTGTGGGGGACGAGGCCAGCAATGGTCGATCTTGTATAATTTGGATGGAAATTCACAAAATTTCGGTGTATGCTATATGAATGGATCACCGTGAGGTGTTTTCCTGGAGAACTTTCACCACTATTTCCAGAAGGGAGGAGAGAGATGAAGCATTGGCCGGTCGTGTTCATCGCCGTGCTCATGGTGGCCGTCGGTGGGATATGGTTCTTTCAAGGCATCGGCGTGCTACCGGGAAGCTTCATGACAGGCGATCCACTTTGGGCGTGGATTGGGGGAATCGTTTTCATCGTTGGTTTGATCGTGTTGTGGTTCAATCGCGGCGCAAAGAATGATGAGGAGTAAGATGAGAAATAATCAACCGAGTTTTTTACACGGAGCGTTGGTCGGATTGTTGTTGACGATTCCCCTCATCAGCTCGTTTTTCCTGGCCAATCAGGTGGTGGGCTTACCATACGTGCCCTTCGATCTCTTTGAATGGTTGTCCAGAGTTCTTCCCGGAAGCCTTGTGTCCTTCGGGATCGATACGATGGTCAAGATCCTGACTCTTTTCAGCATTAGCGTACGAGAAGCTTCCAAGCCGGCGGAAATATTGATGGCCTTGGGTCAATTCACGGTCATCGGCATTGTCATGTGCGCGCTGTTCTATTCCGTCTTGAGATGTTGGCAGACCGCCCGCAAGAATTACCTCGTCGGCATGATCCTGGGTGGGATTGCGGGGATCGTCTTCTTGCTGATCAGTTTTCAAGTTGGAAAGTACTCCACTTCTCCGGAAATCAGCGCAGTTTGGGTCCTGCTGCTCTTCATCCTCTGGGGCGTTTCCATGCAGTGGTCATACCAGAAGCTGATTCTCGAGGAAATACCCCAGGCTGTTCCAAGTGAGGCGGCCGGGCCCAGCTTTGAGATGCAGCAGGTGGACCGCCGGAAATTCTTGGTCATGCTGGGCGGCGCCTCGGCGGTCATAACCGTGATCGGCGCCGGCCTGGGTTCGCTCATTAATCAGGAGCCGCAGCAAACTGCTGCGGGTGGTGGCGCGGAATCGGGTGCCATCGATCTCCAGACGCCCCAACCGCAGACGGTTACCCTGCCCGCAAGGCCCGGCGCGGTCGAACCGGTGCCGGGAACGCGTCCGGAATATACACCCCTCGAAGATCATTACCGTATCGACATCAACCTCACGCCTCCGCAGATTGACGGGGCTACCTGGCGCTTGCCCGTTCAAGGTCTGGTAAACAGTCCGCTTATGCTAAACCTCAACAGTTTCTATCTGCAGCACTTTGGCGAACCCATGAACCAGTTCGTCACTCTGGCCTGCATATCCAATGCCATCGCCGGAGACCTGGTAAGCACGACGCGCTGGACCGGCGTTCCCTTGCAGCGAATCCTGGATCAGACAAGCCCCTTGGTTTCGGCGAAGCACCTGAACATCGAATCGGCAGACGGTTTTCACGAGAGCGTGCCTCTGGAGATGATCCGTTCGGACGAACGGATCATGTTGACGTACTTGTGGGACGGGCAGCCGCTGCTGCCCAAACACGGCTATCCGGTGCGTATCTACATTCCGGACCGCTATGGCATGAAGCAGCCCAAGTGGATCACGAACTTCGAACTGAGTTCGACGGAACAGACCGGTTATTGGGTCGAAAGAGGCTGGGATAGTATCGCCCAGATGAAAGCCACTTCGGTCATCGATGTGGTTGGTGTAGACGAAGTCATCCAGCGCGGCGATCAGGAATATATCCCCGTCGGAGGTATCGCACGCGCTGGAGCGCGCGGCATCTCGAAGGTCGAAGTGCAGGTCGACGACGGAGATTGGCAGGAAGCCCAACTCCGGACCCCGCTTTCGGGTCTCACGTGGGTGTTGTGGCGTTTCGAATGGCCTTTCGCAGCCGGAGAACACACGTTTAGCGTGCGTTGTTACGACGGATCGGGTGCGATGCAAATCACCGAGAGTCATCCGCCGCATCCGTCCGGCGCGACGGGACTGCACGAGGTCACGGCAAACATTTAGAGCGTCATCGGCGCGTAGATGCTCTTACCAGCTTTCAACGGCGCTGCGTGGCGCCGGATCCTGTTTTCTTTCTGCAGCGGCTTGTGAGGTTGCGGCTCGACGATGCACACTGAACCGCGCCGCTCGAATTCTCATACGTCGCTCGAACCGACCAAGCGAGAGGTGTAATGCAATACGTTGATTTCCATGGTGAGCGCATCCCCAAAATCGGTCTGGGCACCTGGGACCTGCGCGGCGACGAATGTGTACGCGCGGTAAAACACGCCCTGTCGATAGGCTACCGACACATCGACACGGCTGAATATTACCGGAACGAAGCCGAAATCGGTGCGGCGATCTCGGAATCGGGCGTGGCTCGAGATGAGCTTTTTCTGACCAGCAAGGTGTGGTCGACTCATCTGCGTTACGACGATTTGATCGAAGCGTGTCAGCGTAGTCTGCAGAAATTAGGTGTCGAGTCACTCGATCTATACCTCATTCATGCTCCTGATCCCCAGGTACCCATCGAAGAGTCATTGCGGGCAATGGACTTCTTATTGGCACAGGGAAAAATCCGCCACATGGGGGTGAGCAATTTCAGCGTCGATCAACTGCGCCGTGCGATGCGGCACGCCAATGCGCCGATTTTCACCAATCAAATACATTATCATCTACTGCATCCGCAGCGCGAGATGGTGGCGTTCTGCCAGCGCGAGAGAATCTTGGTGACGGCATATCGCCCCATTGAGAGGGGTAGGATCTTGCGATCGGAGATATTGCAGGAGATCGCAAAACGGCATGCAGTGACTGCGGCGCAAGTGGCCTTGCGCTGGTTGGTGGATCAAGACGTGGTGATCACGATCCCGAAGGCTTCCAGCCCGGAGCATCAACAGCAAAATTTGGACGTATTCGGATTCGAGCTATCGGCGCAGGAGAAAGAGAAAATCGACGAGATGGCGCCTTGATCCATCATCGCCGACTTTTTTGTATCTTTCAGCCTGGCTGGATGAAAGACGTACGACTCGAATTTACCTCTTCGCCCCCCTGTTTGTATTTAGGCTAGCTCAACGCTTTTCCCAAGAGGATCCATTGCTTCCTCTGTGGAAGTCTGCATTTGATTTTGACTCAAGAGTCTGGTTATCTCCTGGGTGGCTTCCTTCGGCGAGATGCTCTCGACGACTGCCCATTCGGCAGCCAGGTTGTCCATGATTGTACGTAGTGCAGTTCTCTCCGTGTCATTGAGGTTCTTCTTCCGATTTCTTGCCCACAGATCTCGGATGAGGCGGATCGTTGCACGCAGCAGCCCTTCGGAGAGGACTTTCTTGATGCGCGACTGCCTCTGTTTGTAATTTGCGTCCATTTGCTCCGGCTTCTTTTTCAACAGCCGAACCGCCCGGCGAAAAGCGCTTCGACTGATGACTTTTCGCACGCGGCTGTTTTCTACGCTGTCGACCGGAATCCAGTACGTGGTCTCGTCCGCTTCCACTCGATAATATTCGGACGCCGTTTTGTTAACGCGTTTTTCTTCGATCTTACTTATTTTGCCAACGCCGTAAATGGGATGAACGATCCAATTTCCAACTTCGAATTCTTTCTTCTTCTTTCTTGCTGCCATGTATTTATCCCCTTTCTGGAATGGCTGCAGCGGGTTCGATATGCTAAAGATTCCTACCGTGGACCCTGAGCGGGGCAGAGGTTCGTAACTCATGGTGTAGACGGCATTAATAAACATCCGGCAATGAGTGCTTGCCGCCGCCACGTATATCGAACGTCGTTTCAACGGATACGTTACGTAGCTAAATATCTTCGCACGATGGAGTAGTGGTGATATTCATTAACATTTTACCATTTCCCACCTGGGGGGATTCAAGATGCAGATGGTACCAAATTCTATAGGGGAGGGTTTACGGATGGTTGTGGAATCGATTACAGGTTTTAATGCATCGTTTTACCGGGCAGGTCTCGGCACGCTTTTCTATGCGTTTGAAACGGATCGTGAGCGGAAAAACAATCGTGCAATGCATTATTCCTTCATAAACAAGAGCAAATGCGTGTAAGATAAGGTAGGAGATCGTCCCCTCACGACCTCTATTCGAGGCGTGGATGGAAGATGTCGATCGACGATCACGCGAAGGAGGGAACATGGGACTCAAAGATCGTGTTCTGCAAATCATTGAGAAAGGCCGGGCAGTGGAATTGGAGTTCATTGGGAATCAGACGAAAGCCGATCGTGCGTTGGAAGGAAGTTTCGAGAATTGGTCGGCGAAAGACGCTATTGCTCATGCCAATCACTGGCAAGACGTTCGAACAAAGCGCGCGGAATCCTGGATCGAAGGTCAAGAACTGGAATCCCTTCCGCATTACGAACAGGCCAACGCGCAGGCATATACAAAGTATGCCAAGTACACTTGGGAAGAAATCGAAGCATTTGCACAGCAAACTCACGAGAAAATCGTATCGTTGGTGACTGGATTGAACGAGGAGACTCTCACTGGTCCGTCCGAAGAATCGGATGATCGCAAAGTGTGGGAAGCACTCGTGGGTTCCGCCTATACTCACAAACTTGCACACTATGCCGAATTCTATACCGATCGAGGACAGCAAGAGACTGCCAGTCAACTTTGGAGTGAATGGGCGAATCTCGTCTCGCCGCTTGATGGCGGCGCGGAATGGCAGGGTGGGGTGCACTACAATGCAGCCTGCAGCCTGGCTCTCGCCGGAGATCAAGATGCGGCGCTCCAAGAACTACGCTTGGGACTCGAACAACGGCCCAATTTACGATCTTGGTCGCGGCAGGATACCGATTTGGAAAGCCTGCACGATCTCCCGGAGTATCGGGAACTCTACGCCCCCGCGTATTGGTGGAAAGCAATCGACAGCGGCCCACTTGCCGATGCGCTTGCCGACCAATACATGCGCCTGTTCTCGATGCTGCGCGTGGCGATCGAAAACTGTCCTGAAGCGCAATGGTCGCAAGGCGAAACGCTCTATCGCCGTCCTGCCACGTTGGCGCTGCACATCATCCAGTCGATCAGTTACTTCAGCGCTCGCGAAGCGGGCGACCAGTTGGAAGACGAGCTCATGCAGGCCAACTGGCGGGAACGCGACTCGCAGAAGCTGCCCTCACAGAATGATCTGCTACAGTTCGTCGATGAAGTTGAGCAGCGTACGGCGAATTTCATCGCCAAGGCAGACCTGACGGCGCCGGAAGAACTGTTCCCCTGGACAGGTTCTTCGGTTCTCAGCCGGTGCTTGTTTGCGCTGCGCCACGCCCAACACCATCTTGCAGATTTGATCGCCGAGACCCTGCGCCACCGCCCAAGCCGCGCGGAGTGGTTTCAATAACGGCAGAGCGAAACAGCCGGTCTTTCTACGTTCAGGATCCAGACCCGGCGATCGACCTCAAAAATTGCTGCGGACTTGCATCCCGGCGCTCAGTTTTCGCCTCGGAATAGCCGGTCGCCAATTCTTGTTTATTTGAATCGCAGGGTTTGCACGAGTTCCAAGGCGGGAAATTAACGTGTCATTCGTCTTGTGAAAACCATCACAAACGGCCCGTTCATGTGTATCCCAAACAGGATATAGTTCCGTGTTAGGCTTAATTCCGTGAGTATGTTTGGATTGTCTGGAGTACTTGATGCTGTATAAGACGATCACGAAAGAGAATTTTCGTCGCATGATCGAGGGTCTGATGGAAGACAATGCGGTCTTCGGTCCGAAGTGGCGCGACCACGACAAGGACGGGAACAAGGTTTATCGTTTCTTGAAGTTGAACGACTTCGACGAATTACAAATGGACTACACACGCACGTACTCGTCCCCAAAGAACTTCTTCCTTCCATTTCGGGAAACCCTAGCGACGTATGATTTGGGGGAAGACCAATGGGATCAGGAGATCCAGTACACCGTGCATCCGCGGGTCATCGTGGGCATGCGTGCCTGCGACATCAATGCGCTGCGCAAGCTCGATGAAGTGATGGTTAAGAGTGCCTTTCCAAATCCCTATTATTTCGCCCGCAGACGCAACACGGTTATTATCGGGCTCGATCACGAACCCCTCGAGGATTGCTTCTGCCGATCGGTGGGCGCCGACGTCGTCTACAAGGGCTTCGACCTTTTCCTGACCGACATCGGCGACAAGTACTTTGTCTCCGTCGGCACGGACACAGGCTATCGCATCGTCGATAGCTTCGGCGGGGAGGAGGTCAGCGACGCGGACCAGGACGCCTATAAAAGCGTCAAGAAGCGCATCGAGTCGAAATTCAAGACGCAAGTCAACGTCACCATCGTACCCGAATTAATGGATCTGGAATTCGAATCCGAAGTCTGGGAACGCTGGGGCGCGAAGTGCATGAGCTGCGGCAGCTGCGCCATGGTTTGTCCCACCTGTTATTGTTACGGAGTGCGGGAGGACGTCGATCTGAACTTCCGTCTGGCCCACAAGGAGCGCTTCCTCTACTCCTGCAACCTGGTTGATTTTTCCATGGTCGCCGGCGATCACAATTTCAGGCCCGAGCCGCATATCCGCCTGAAGTATCGCTACTACCATCAATTTCGCGGTTTTATCGAAGCGTTCGATCAATCTTTGTGCGTGGGCTGCAACCGCTGCGGCGCGGCTTGCCTGGCGGGGATCAGCCCCAAAGCCGTGATCGATGATTTGAACGAAACGGAGCAACGATGACCCTCAAGATCCCGCGCTACGACATCAATCGGGAACCCTTCATGATGGAGATGCCGGATTTCAATCGCGAATCCAGACTGTTGCAAACGGAACGTGCGCACAAAGCACGGATCATCGCCACCATTCCCCTCACGGAGGAGGAAACGCTCTTCCGCATTCGGATTGTGAATGCCGAAAGCCGCGAGCGCTTTAATTTTCTCCCGGGCCAATTCGTGATGGTCGAGCTGCCCGGATGCGGGGAGATTGCGATTTCGATCTCGGGTTCGAATTCGAATAAAGAATTCATCGAACTGTGCATCCGCAAGGTCGGCAACGTCACGCGCATGGTCCACCGCCTGAAGGCGGGTGCTATGGTTGGAATCCGCGGTCCGTTTGGAACACATTTCCCCATGCGTGAGATGAACGGCTCCAACGTACTGCTCATCGCCGGCGGCCTGGGCATCGTGCCTCTGCGTTCGAGCATCTACTGGGTCAACGAGCACCGCCCGGATTACGGCGACGTTACTATTCTGTATGGTGCACGCCACCCCGGGCAATTGTTGTTCGATTACCAGTACGAGGAATGGCGCAAGGTCTATGGTTTGAACATGCACACCATCGTCGAAAATCCCGACGAAAGCTGGGATGGGCCGGTGGGTTTGATCACGCAGTTGTTCGACCAGGTGTCCATCGACCCGGATGAAACCTTTGCCATCGTCTGCGGGCCTCCGGTCATGTTCAAGTTCGTCTGCGGACGTCTGAGTGAAATGGGGATCCCCAGGCAGCGCATGTTCGTTTCCCTCGAACGCCGTATGCATTGTGGGATGGGAAAATGCTGCCGCTGTAACGTGGGCTCGACGTTTACCTGCCTGGATGGTCCCGTGTTCGATTACTGGACGGTGATGAATCTGCAGGAAGCGATTTAGCCCTTTGGGATGTCGACCATACCGATGACGGATGATGCGCGATGAAGTATTTGGGAATTGAACTGCCGAAACCGAAAGTGGGCGTGTTTGGTTTTACGGGCTGCGAAGGCTGCCAGTTGCAGCTGGCCAACAATGAAGAGAACCTCAAGGATCTGTTCTCATTGGTCGAAGTCGTGGATTTCCGATTGATTTCCTCCGATAAATCGAGTGGTTACGACATCGCCTTCGTGGAAGGCAGCATAACGACGCAGCACGAGGTGGATGCGTTGAAGGCCATCCGCGCCCAAGCCAAGGTCCTGGTCGCCATGGGTGCTTGCGCCTGCCTGGGAGGCGTCAATCATCTGCGCCAGCGTTTCGAAGTCGAGGATGCGATTTCCGAGGTGTATGGCGCGCGTCCGGTCGGTTCGATCGAAGTGCGCAGATTGGCGGACGTCGTCCCCGTGGACATCGAGCTGCCCGGCTGCCCGATTTCGAAGACGGAATTCGAGTGGCTCGTGCGCCAACTGATACTGGGCAGCGAACCTCAATTTCCGCGCTATCCCGTTTGCGTCGAGTGCAAGCAGCGCCTCAACACCTGTGTGATGGACATGGGCATTCTGTGTCTGGGTCTGATCACGCGGGCCGGTTGCAACGCCGTCTGCCCCCGCAACCATGCCGGCTGCTGGGGGTGCCGCGGCCCGTGCGAGGAAATCAACAGCGAATCCTTGCTGGAAATCTTCCGTGAACGTGGATTCTCGGAAGCACACATCGCTGAGCGAGTGAGTTTTTTCAACGCCTTCGCCGGTAACCCCGTCTTGCCGACGTTGAAGGATTCCTGACGGAAGCGAGAGTAGCGAATGAAAGTAGACGTCAATCAACCCGTTCACATCGAAGTCGAGCATGTCGCCCGCGTGGAAGGTCATGGCAATATCAACATCCGCATCGAGGACGGCCGCCTGGTCGAGTGCAGCTGGAAGATCGTCGAATCACCGCGCTTCTTCGAGAAGATGTTCCAGGGCCTTTCGGTCGAGGCGGCGCCGCTGCTGGCGTCTCGCGTTTGCGGGATCTGTTCGATCTCCCATTCGCTCGCCAGCGTGCGCGCCATCGAACGCGGCCTGGGAATCGAGGCGCCGCCGATGGCCCGCAAGGTGCGCCTGCTGGCCAAGCACGCCGAGACCTTGCAGAGCCACGCCCTGCACCTCTTCTTCCTGGTGGCGCCCGATCTGCTCGGCGTGGGCAGCGTCATCCCACTGATGAAGACGCATCCGGAATTAATCGAGACCGCCACACAGATCAAAGGCTACGCCAACAGGGCTTCAGATTTTTTCGCCGGACGGACTTCCCATCCCATGGTGTTCAAGATCGGCGGTGTTACGCAGCGGCCACGCAAACGCCAGCTGCGGGAACTGCGGGCGGAGCTGCAGGCCACGCTGCCCTACCTATGGCAAGCGTTGAGCGCCTTCAAGGAGTTCGACCTGCCGGATTTTAAGCGACAGACCGAATACGTGTCGCTGGCGGGCGAGGGGAATTATCCTTTCATCGGCGGTGACCTGCTCTCGAGCGACGGCGTCCGCAAGGGTGAGGACGAGTACCGGCTGATGACGAACGAATACGTCGTCGATCATTCGACCTCGAAGCTCGCCAAGTTGAGCCGCGAGTCCTTTGCGGTCGGCGCCTTGTCCCGCTTCAATAACAATTTCGCAGGCTTGCACCCGACGGCAAGGCAAGTGGCGCAGGAGCTAGGATTGAAGCCGCGCATCGATAATCCTTACTATCACAGCCTGGCACAATTGGTGGAATGTTTTCATGTTTTACACGAATCCGAATCCTTGATCGACGAAATGATCGACTCCGATGATGCCGAGGTCGAGGTCGAATATGCCGTCGAGGAGTGTGAAGGGGTGAGCGCCATTGAAGCGCCGCGCGGCATTCTCTATCATTCATATCGGATTGATGCGCAGGGACAGATCGAGAGCGCCGATTGCGTTATCCCCACGGGGCAAAACAACGCCAACATCCAGCACGACCTTGAAGCGCTCGTAATCCAGTTGGCGGCCGAGGGCAGGGAGCAGGAAGAAATCAGCCTTCTGGCGCAAATGCTTGTACGGGCGTACGATCCCTGTATATCCTGCTCGGTGCATTGAATTTATCAATTTCGAGATTCTGAGTCGAGAACGACTCGTTCATCTTTCTCATGCCAAATGACCCCTAATTACTTCCAGAGGGGTACTTCGTTCGTGGACCGATGGTCTTTTAGCCAATCACGATTCCCAGCGTGTCGACACGTGAGGAATATTTTTTTCACGATGTTGACTCGCAGGATGGAATCGTATAATATCGAAGTTAGTTGCCCCGATAAACTAAATATAGATATGAAATCCTATACTTCGACTGATCAAGCGTTGGTGCGCGAGATGAACTTGTCTCTTGTGCTGCGATACATTCACAACGAGGCGCCCGTATCGCGAGCCCAGATAGCTCAGTCGACGGGTTTGAATAAATCTACGGTCTCGAACTTGGTGGAGTTCTTACTAGAACGTAGGTTGATCCATGAAACGGGTATCGATTCAGTTGGCAAGGGCCGTCCGGCTAGATTGTTAGAGATCAATCCGATGGCGGGTGCGATCATAGGGGCGGAATTTGGTGTCGATTACATCGCCGTGGCGCTCACAGATTTTACGGGTAACGTTTTATGGAGGGAGAGCACGACTACCGATTTCGCAAACGGACAACAAAGCTTGCTCGCCCAGACATTGAAATTGATCGTGAAAGCGATGGATTTCAGCGAAGACCAAAGTTTGGAACCCCTCGGACTCGGCATCGCCGCACCGGGTACGGTGAACCTGGACGACGGATTTTTGATCTTCGCGCCGAACTTGCAATGGCGAAATGTACCCTTAAAGCGTTACTTCACGGAAAATACGGGGTTAAAAGTATTTGTAGAAAACGACGCAAATGCCGCAGCAATTGCGGAAAGCTTGTTCGGTAACGCGCGTAAATGTCGCAACTTCATCTTCTTCTTCGCAGGGGTGGGGATCGGGTGTGGCTTATTCCTGAATGGAGAATTATATCGGGGAAACGTCGGCTACTCCGGAGAAATCGGTCATTCGCCGATCATGCTCAAAGCTTTGAACACGCCCTGTCATTGTGGCAATCGTGGGTGTTGGGAGCTGTATGCCAATCAATTTTCTATCCTACAACGCATGCAAGCACGCCTGAAAGCCAGGAGGGACACGATCATCCCACAAATGATGGAAGAGCAGGACGTACCACTTTCCTTGTTCCTGATCAAGCAAGCAGCGGATGCAGGTGATGAGGAAGCGATCGAAGCCCTGATGGAAACGGGGACCGTGATGGGCATTGGATGCGCGATCTTAATCAACCTCTTAGATCCCGGGAAAATCATATTCGGCGGTCCCCTCAGCGTTGTCGGTGAATACATGCTATCTTCGATCGAGGAGACTGTAAAAAGACACGTTTTGCCTGAATTGCGATCATTGGTTAACATTGAATTATCGAGTTTCGGGAAAGATTCGAGTTTAATTGGGGCGATAAGTATGGTTGTGGACAATATTCTATCGAATCCCGCAGTTGTAGAAAGGAGGGAGGTCAAAAGAGAGAGGCTCGGCTTGCATTAGCTACTTGAATCTAAATTCTAGCAAGGAAGGAGAAGAAGGTAATGTCGAAACGAATGTTGTCTGGCTTGGTCTCCATTCTCATCTTGTCCACATTGCTGCTAAGCAGCTGTGGAGGTGGCGGGGATAAAGCCGTAGAGGTCTTCTCATGGTGGACCGGCGGTGGTGAAGCCGCAGGCCTTGCAGCCATGGAAGAAGTCTTCAACACCGAATATCCGGACATCGAGTTTATCAATGCGGCAGTTGCGGGAGGCGCCGGCACCAACGCTCGTGCCGTGCTTGCGACCCGTCTGCAGTCCGGCGATCCTCCGGATTGCTGGCAGGGTCATGCGGGTCAAGAGCTGATCGGCACCTACGTCGCCGCAGAACAGATCCAACCGCTTAACGATTTGTACGATGAGCAGGGTTGGCTAGATGTCATGCCCGAAACCCTCATTCCGCTGATCTCGCAGAATGGCAATATCTACTCCGTACCCGTCAACATCCATCGGGCAAACGTCCTCTGGTATAACCCGGACATTCTGGATGCCAATGGCGTTGCAGTCCCCACCACGATCGATGAGTGGATCGCGGCGATGGATACGCTACAGGCCGCTGGTGTAACGCCGCTTGCCTTGGGCGAGCAGTGGACCCAGATGCACCTCATGGAAACCGTGTTGCTCGGATCCCTTGGTGCGAATGCCTATGACGGTCTCTGGGATGGCACCACAGGTTGGGACAGCGCCGCAGTGACCGATGCGATTAACAACTTCGTCACCATCTTGGGCTACACCAACTCGGATGCGGCCTCGTTGTCTTGGCAGGACGCGGCGCAGTTGGTCGTAAACGGCGATGCGGCTTTCAATGTGATGGGTGACTGGGCGGAAGGTTACTTCCGCGAGCTGGGTAAGGTACCGAACGTCGATTATGGTTGGTCCCCGGTCCCCGGTTCGATTGGTGTCTTCCAATTCCTGTCTGACTCCTTCACGTTGGCAGTGGGCGCGCCCCATCCAGATGGCGCCAATGCGTGGTTGAAGGTCGCCGGCTCGAAAGCGGGCCAGGAAGCTTTCAACCCGATCAAGGGCTCAATCTGTGCACGCACGGATTGCGATGCATCGTTGTTTGGTGTGTACCTGCAGAGTGCCATGGATGATTGGGCCAAGGACAAGGTGTCCGGCTCATTGACGCACGGTGTGGTTGCCAATGACTCCTGGAAGTCCGAGATCGACACCGCACTGGGCCTCTTCATGGCGGACATGGATGCCGGCACGTTCCAGGCGGCGCTCGTCGCGGCGTGCGCAAGTTCAGGTCCCTGCCAGTAAGAAAATCGAATCGTTTACAATCTGGAGGCTCCGTTCTACGGAGCCTCCAACAATTCCATCCCTTATCATGAGGTTATCGCATGTTGAAAAATAAGGAGCGGTATCAATCCTTCCTCCTCGTTGCCCCATCCATCCTGGCTGTCTTGATTTTTATCTACGGATTTATAGGTTGGTCCTTGCGCGTCTCGTTCAGCAATTGGAAAGGTTTAATTGCGAATTACTCCTGGGCGGGATTGAAGAATTACCTGGCATTATTCAGCGATCCGCGATTCCACGTCGACGTACGCAACACATTGATCTTCACCGGCGTATTCGTCGTGGGAAGCATCGTCTTGGGTTTCATTATGGCGGTCATCCTGGATCAGGGGTTGAAAGGGGAAAACTTTTTCAGAAGCCTGTTTTTATTTCCCATGGCGATTTCGTACATCGTCACCGGGGTCGTATGGCGCTGGTTGATGAATCCGGCGACCGGAGACCGAATCAGTGGGTTCAATCTCCTCTTTAAGACGCTGCACCTGGATTTTCTGATCAACGACTGGCACACGACACCTACCTGGGGGATTGCGGCGATTGCCCTGGCGGCAATCTGGCAGATGTCGGGGTACACCATGGCGATTTATCTGGCGGGACTGCGTTCGATTCCCAATGAATTACGTGAAGCTGCACAAATGGACGGCGCAAACCAAGCGGGAATTTACCGTCACGTGATTATCCCGCTGCTTACACCGGTTACATTGAGTGCCTTGATTATTCTTGGCCACACATCCTTGAAGGTGTTCGACTTGATCATCGCCGTTGCAGGCAAACAACTGCCGTTGGACGTACCGGCCATCTACATGTGGCAGACCACGTTTGATGGATTGTTCTACGGACGTGGAGCTGCCATCGGGATCCTGCTGCTCATCAGTGTAGCCATTCTGATCATTCCCTACATCCGCTACACACTACGGACGGGGATGGAATCATGAAACGGATCCTACGAAGAGTAATCGGTAATCGTTGGTTGTACATTCCTCTGATCGGACTGGCGATTTTCTATTTGATTCCGATGTACGTGATGCTCGTTACGGGGTTCAAGAGTTTTGCCGAAATCGATCTGACCAAGATGTGGAATTTGCCCGAGGGGATCGCTTTCGACAACTACATCGAAGCGTTCAAGCAGTTATCTCCGTATTTGAGAAACAGTTTTCTGATGGTTATACCGGCTACGTTGCTGTCTTCGATGCTGGGTTCGCTGAACGGATTTGTGTTGGCAAAATGGAAATTCCGCGGAGCGGACATCATATTCCCGTTTATCCTCTTTGGCATGTTTATTCCCTACCAAAGCGTCATCATCCCGCTGGTGCAATTCATGAGAGCCGTGGGGCTAACGGGATTGGTGGGTCTAGCAGTCTCGCACATCATTTACGGCATACCCATCACCACGCTTACGTTTCGTAACTATTACGCCAGTCTCCCACACGAGTTGCTCGAAGCCGGAAAGATCGATGGGGCGACGATGATGGGTATATATCGGCACATTCTGTTGCCGATATCCATTCCCAGTTTTGTGGTCGTTTTGATCTGGCAGTTCACGGCCGCCTGGAATGACTTCCTGTTTGCCGTTATCCTTACGGGGAACCGGCAATGGCCGGTTACGGTGGCGTTGAACAACATGGCGGGCAGCCAGATCATTGCCTGGAACATACAAATGGCGGGATCGCTATTAGCTGCACTACCGACCTTGTTGGTCTATATCTTCCTGGGTCGCTACTTCTTGCGCGGCTTGTTGGCCGGTTCTCTAAAGGGGTAGCACACCGGCGATCCACGCACTGGAAAACGCGTCGAGGCTGTACCGGGCAGTTCCACCTGGTATTCTCTTGGACACTTGATAGGGTAGGAAAGATCGGGACTTCAACCGGATCCTTCCTACCCTATTGTTGATGAATAGGATTCCATGGATGTGATTGGGTATGACGCCCAATTCATCCGTCTCCACAATCTCGAATTTATCTTCTAATGCCGGAGGGCAATATTCTTTGCCAGGAGATCGAAAAGCAATGGGTAGGAATGTTAAACAAAGCCATCAAGCCCATGTCCTCTTGCCGGCGATGATAGTGAGCGCAAACGACGTCGCCTTTGCTGCCCTCGTTCCAGGCGCATTCGATCCGATAGGTCGACGTGACGACGCCCAAAACGAAATCTTGGGGGAATATACTGGTTGAGTCGGGATTTTGAGTTTGATCCATCGCCAGTCCCTCCAAATTTTGATTGGGCTTAGATCAAACGATGGAATGAGTTTCTAAAAATTGGAGAACGTCATCGAGATGCGTGAAGGCGAGTGCCGTCACTGTGTCCGCTCCACCGTAGTAAATGGCGATGCGACCACTCGTTTCGTCGAACAGTGCGGCGCAAGGGAAGGCGACGTTGGGTACGTCTCCGACACATTCGTAGTATTTTTGTGGGGAGAGTAAGTAGGGCCCGCCGCGCCGGATCACTTTCCACGGCTGATCGAGATCGAGCAGCGCGGCGCCAAAGCTGTAAACGAAGCCGTTGCAGGAGGTCAGAACACCGTGATAGAAGAGCAGCCATCCTTGCGGTGTTTCAATTGGCACTGGACCGGCGCCGATCTTGGTGCTTTGCCATCCACCGGCCACCCCCATTACGAAGCGATGCCGGCCCCAATGGATCATGTCGGGGCTCAGGCTCAGAAAAATATCGCCGAAGGGAGTGTGCCCGTTGTCGCTCGGACGGCTGAGCATGACATAGGAGTCGTTGATTTTACGCGGGAATAACACACCGTTGCGATTGAAGGGCAGCAGGGCGTTTTCGAGAAAATGAAATTCCTCAAAATCATCGGTGTATCCAATTCCGATCGTTGGACCGTGGTAGCCGTTACACCAGGTGATGTAGTATCGCTCTTCGAGCCAGACGAGGCGCGGATCGTAACGGTGGGAAAAGATAGACAGTTCGAGATCTTCGAATTCCCACAGGATCGGTTGGTGGTCCAATTGCCAATCGACGCCGTCTTTGCTGAAGCCGCGATGCAAATTCATCTCGCGCTTCTTGTTGTCCACGCGGAAAACTCCGGCGAAGTGGTCTTCAAAGGGCGCGACGGCGCTGTTGAAGATGCTGTTAGACTCGGGGATGTGATCGCGCTGGATGATTGGGTTCTGGCTGTAACGCCAGACGACTTCTGAGCAATCCGGAGGTCGTTCCTCCCAGGGTATGTTGGTCTTCGCCATGCCGAATCTCCTTGTGCTTTACTTTCATTTTCCGACCACGGACAACCGGACTGGTTCCAGCTGTCTATCTATAATAATCGTTCAGGTCGGATCTGGAAACTAAGAAAGCTCATGTGCCACCAGATAAATCTCTGTGAAATTGTCTGTATCAAGGCGCTTCCCTCGAAACGATTGTGAAGAAAATGAATATTGACGAACGAGAAAAAAAGCTGTATAGTATCTACACTTGCCGAGAGCGCTCCCAGTATTTTAATCATTTATAGACCATATTGAGCAATAATTAAAGCGTAATCAATCCATATATGGCTGAAAAATGAGAGCGCTCACAATAAATCAAGGGTTTCTCGATGCCTAACCTGACACTTGAAGACATCGCCAAAAGGGTTGGTGTATCACGCTCGACGGTATCCCGGGTGATAAACGATAAACCCTACGTGAGTGAGGCCGTGCGATCTCGAGTTTGGGAAGTAATCAACGAAACCGGATTCCAGCCCAACGTAGCGGCTCAATCGTTGGCGTCGCAAAGATCGTCGATGATCGGCTTCGTACTCCCTCACAGCGTTTCCTCATTGTTTACCGATCCATTTTATCCGAGTTTGATCCAGGGGGTTGCCCAGGGATGTAATCAATACGATTACACGTTGGGCCTTTTTCTTGTCTCGACCAAAGAGGACGAAAAGAAGATTTACGCGCGGGTGACACGCACGGGGTTTTTGGACGGTGCGATACTTCAGGCGGGCCATCATGGCGATCCGGTCGTGGGGAATTTATCGAATTCGGGAATACCCCATGTATTTGTCGGTCGTCCGCTTCAAGTGGAGAATGTGTGTTATATCGATACGGAGAACGTGGAAGGGGCGTATACCGCTGTCTCCCATCTTATCCGCCTGGGGCACAAACGCATCGCCACAATCGCAGGACCGCAACAAAGTTCGGTCGGAATAGACCGAAAACAGGGGTATCTTAATGCGTTGCGCGATCGTGGGATAGAAATTGATGAGAGCCTGATCATCGATGGTGATTTCACCGAAGCGGGTGGGTATGAGGCCATGAGGAAATTGCTGCCCCTCAAGCCGGATGCGGTTTTCGCCGCATCCGACATCATGGCCCTCGGCGCTATGCGGGCAACGCAAGAGGTTGGATTGAAAATCCCCGATGATATCGCTTTCGTCGGTTTCGATGATTTACCGCTGTCGAGTATACCCAGACCATTGCTTACGACCGTACGTCAGCCCGTCTTTCGCTTGGGTTTTACCGCCGTTGAAACTCTAATCGATTTGATCAATAACGACGCGAAACCGTTGACGCGTATATTAATGAGTACGGAATTGATCATCCGTGAATCATGCGGAGCGAATCGCAAGTAGGACAATGGAGTAAGCGAAGCACTGTTTTTCGAACGGCGTGGTTGAAGTACCGAAATCCGTGTCTGATTTCGTGTTCAAAATGAAGCGTACGTAACGAGATCGTACTAGGGATTCGAAGCGGTACACTCGGATCAACGCCGACCTTGAGAGTGCGCCGAGGCTTCGATAAGACAATGCCATAAATCGAGCCTGGACGCGTGGTACCTTGTTCAGCTGAAAATATCGTTGGGTACGTGTTGAAGTTCGAACTCGCATGGAAATCCGTGATTTTTTTTCGTTGTATATGGGAGCGCTCCCAGTTAAGACAGGGACCTCCTGGTCTTGAAGAAAGGAGGTGACGTTTCAAATAGGAAAAGACGAGTCAGTAAGCTCTTTCGGAAAAACGTATAAAACCCTTCGAGGGAAACGCAATAAGGAGAAAGAAGATGAAACGTAGTATGCTTGTTATTTCCATCCTGGTGTCGCTGAGCATCCTGCTCGCTTCATGCGCACAGGATGGTGTGGAGACGGTCATCGTCGAGCGTGAAGGCGAGACGGTCGTCGTCACCGCGACCCCTTCCGAGGAGATGGAAGCTCCCGCAGAAGTCGTTTACGACAGAAGCGAAACGATTTACGTCAGTGGCGCTGCCTGGGGTCCACCATCGACCTGGAATCCCTTCCAACCCGGATCGCTCGCAAACACGACCGGAACGATCGGGAACGTATACGAGTTCCTCTTCGTCTACGACCCCTTGTCCGGGGAAATGACCCCCTGGCTCGCGGAGAGCGGCGAATGGACCGACGATACGACCTACGCCGTAACACTGCGAAGTGGTCTGACCTGGAGTGACGGCGAGGCCTTGACGGCAGACGATGTCGCCTTCACCTACGAGCTGGGTCAACAATATGCGGCAATGTGGTTCTCCCCGATGTGGGAGTATCTGACCAGCATCACCGTAGCCGACGATCTCAATCTTGAATTCGCATTCGAGAATCCCCTCTATCAGGAGTTTGAGAACAATCTCTATAACATTCCCATCGTGCCCAAGCACCTCTGGGAAGGCCGTTCGGAAGAAGAGATCACCACGGGCGCGAACGAGAATCCGATCGGCTCCGGTGCCTACCTGTACGAGACTCACGGTGAGGACCGTAATGTCTGGCTGCGCAACGAAAACTGGTGGGGGGGCGATATCTTCGGCATGCCTGCACCACGACGCATCGTCGACATCCGCACATCGAGCAACAACGTGGCTCTCGGCATGGTGCTCAAGGGTGAGCTCGACCTGAGCAACAACTTCTTGCCGGGCGTCGCTGAACTGGCCGACAAGGGCTACGTAGACACGTACTACGAAGGCGCGCCGTACATGCTCTCGGCCAACACCGCCGTCCTGTTCTTAAACACCACCAAACCGCCGATGGACGATCCTGCCTTCCGTAAAGCCTTGGCCTACGCCATTAACGTCGATGATATCGTCAACGTGGCTTATGCCAACCTGGTCAGGGCCGCCAGCCCGACGGGTCTGCTGCCCAACCTCTCGGATTACGTCGACGAGGATTTGGTCGCCTCAAAGGGTTGGACTTACGATCCCGAGGAAGCGCAGTCGATCCTGAAAGCAGCCGGGTACGTGATGGGCGACGATGGCATGTTCAACGCCGCGGATGGTTCTGACATCGAACTAGAAGTCACTTGCCCCTTCGGCTGGACCGACTGGATGGAGGCCATCGCCGTTATTTCCTCCAGCGCGCAGGAGGCCGGCATCAACGTCATCGATGTCACTCCGGACTACGGTGCCTGGAACGATGCACTACAGGGTGGCACGTTCGACATGACGTTGAACAACTGGGCTGCATTGAGCAACACACCGTGGACGCTCTACAACCTGTTGTTCCGCCATCCGATCCAAGAGCAGATGCAGAGCGGCAACTTCGGGCGCTACGATAACCAAGAAGTCTTCGATCTCGTCGACGCCCTCGCCGCAATCCCAATGTCGGATCAGGAAGGTATCAAGGAAGCTTGCTCGAACATCCAGGCGGTTATGATGGAAGAAGTTCCCATGATCCCGCTCTGGTACAATGGCCTCTGGGCACAGTTCAGCAGCGCCGTCTGGACCAACTGGCCGACGGAGATGTCAGAGAATCAGACGCTTCCAACCACCTGGTCAGGATACTGGCAATTGGGTGGTTTGCAGACTCTCATCAACCTAGAACCCGTTCCAGCCGAGTAAGATCGTTTGTATAGATCTTCACTGCCCCTCCTTCTGAATCTCAGGGAGGAGGGGCATCTTCATCCGACGATCTCAAGGATAGTGGCGATATGCTGCGTTATTTCCGAAGGAAGTTCCTGATTTATGCCCTTACATTTTTCCTAGCGGTGACCATCGATTGGATGATTCCAAGGTTCATGCCGGGAGATCCGATCGTAAACATGCTCTCACGCATCTCGTTGAACGCCGAGGCTGCCGAACGCATGTACCACTACTATAGCAACATCTTCGGTCTCGATCTACCGATTTTCCAGCAGTACATCAATTTCTGGGGCTCGTTGTTTCAAGGCGACCTGGGTATCAGCGCCTATTTGTTCCCGAAACCGGTGATTGATGTTCTCATCCAGGCCATCCCCTACGATATATTTCTACTCTTGCCATCGATCATTTTAAGCTGGATCGCGGGCAACAAGTTCGGCGCCTACGCAGCCCGCACCAAGCGCCTGGATAACACCATACTGCCGATCGGATATACGCTTACAGCAACTCCCTACATGTGGCTCGGCATCCTGCTCGCCTGGGTGTTCGGAATCGTGTTGGGCATTTTCCCGATCGCCGGTGCCTATAGTTTTCAAATGCAGCCGCACTTATCGTGGACTTTTATAAAGAGCGTTTTCATGCATTGGTTCCTGCCTTTCGCCTCGCTCTTTTTGGTGGGTTTTGGGGGCTGGGCGATCGGAATGCGCAACATGATCATCTACGAACTCGAACAGGATTATTCCCATTACCTCGAGGCGCTCGGCGCGCCGCGCAGCTTGGTACGACGCTACGCCTTCCGTAACGCCGTCTTGCCCCAACTGAGCGGATTGGCCCTGCAATTGGGTGTGATCGTCGCCGGTGCACTCGTAACGGAAGTGGTCTTCTCCTATCCCGGGATTGGCTACTTACTCCTGGCTGCCATCCAGAACCAGGATTACTTCCTCATTCAAGGGTGCTTTCTGTTTATCATCATCGGTGTGCTTCTGGCGAACTTCGTCATCGACATCACCTACGTCATCGTAGATCCCAGAACTCGTATGGGAATGCAGGGGGAAGAATCATGATGGAGGCACTTCGAAGAAGCGAGTTCTTGTACTTCGCCCTGCGCAATAATCGGCTGAGAGTTGGGTTGACGATCGTCTTGTTCTTTCTCCTGGTGACGTTTATCGGCCCCGCCCTGGCCAAATACACACCGGAGGAATACGCCGCCGTCGGTGCGAAACCGCCTTCCTCGGAGTACTGGTTTGGCACAACGACCTTCGGAGAGGACGTGTTTTCACAGTTCGTCCACGGTCTACGTGCCACGTTCCTCGTCGGGCTGATCGGGGGAGGTTTGGGTATGCTGCTCGGAGTCGTGATCGGTTTCACGGCCGGGTATCGCGGCGGTCTGGTGGATGAAGTGCTTAACGTGCTCACGAACATCGTACTGGTGATCCCCACGTTTGCCATCTTACTCATTATTGCGGCTTACCTGCAGGTACGCGGGATTTTCGTCGAGGCGATATTCATCGGCTTCACTGCCTGGCCGTGGACCGCCAGAGCGGTTCGAGCGCAAACGTTCTCTCTGCGGTCGCGCGAATACATCGATTTGGCGAAATTGAGCGGTATGAAGAGCAGTAAGATCATCTTCACAGAAATCGCACCCAACATGATGTCCTATCTCGTCATGGCGTTCGTGCTTCAATTCGGCGGCGCGATCCTCACCGCCGCCACGCTCGACTTCATCGGGCTGGGTCCCACGACCGGCATTTCGTTAGGTTTGATGATGCAGAATTCCGTATTGTGGGGCGCCCTTCCGCTCGGTCAGTGGTGGTGGTTCGTGCCTCCGGGATTAGCGATCACGGCCATCGTCGGTGCGATGTACATCATGAATGTAGGTTTGGACGAAGTATTCAATCCCAAGTTGAGGGAGATGTGAGATCGTGAGTTTAAAGGTCGAAGACTTCACAGTGGTTTACCAGACTCTGCATGGCGACGTGCGCGCGTTGGAAAGCGCCACTTTCAGGATCGACGACGGCGAGATCATGGGTCTTGCGGGTGAATCCGGCTGCGGTAAAACCACGCTGGGTAACAGCTTGATCTTGCTCGTGCCACCCATGCGCTATATCTCCGGAACCGTTACGCTCGACGGGAAAGAACTTCCGATTGCGGACAACGAACGCATGAATGATTACCGCTACAAGGAGATCTCGCTCATCCCGCAGTACGCCATGAACGCCATGAATCCGACGCTCAAAATCGGTCGCATGACCCGCGAACTGCTCGAATCACGCAAGGTGAATTCCCGAGAAATGCTGGCGGAGATCAAGCGCCGTCTCGATCTGGTGGGGTTGACAGAGGAAGTCCTCGGTATGTACCCATTTGAACTTTCCGGAGGGATGAAGCAGCGCATGGTGCTCGTGCTTTCCACGCTGCTCAATCCTTCGCTGTTGATCGCCGACGAGATTACCTCGGCCCTGGACGTTTCAACGCAGAAAGCTGTTGCCGAGATGCTCGTGGAATTCCGCGATCGTGAGTTCGTGAAGAGCTTGATTGTCATCACACACGACATTTCAATTCTGTATCAGATCGCCGATAGCATTTTGATCATGTATGCTGGCCAACTGGCTGAAAAATCTTCCACGGAAACGATCATCAACGATCCGCGCCATCCGTATACAAAATTGCTCATATCTTCCCTTCCGAGGGTAGGGGTGGTCCATTCTGAAGAAGTGCTACACGGGATTCCCGGCACACCACCACTTTTGCTTGACCCTCCGGTCGGCTGCCGCTTCCGCGAGCGCTGCCCTGTCGCCTTCGAGAAATGCGTCGAAGTTCCGCCGTTTCTCGAGCTCGATCCTGGACATTTCGTCGCTTGCTGGAAGGAGTTCAAGACGAATGATTAAACTGGAAGATGTCTCTAAGACCTATCGGGTGGGTACGTTCGGCGGTCAGGAGTTGCGTGCGGTTTGTGATGTCAATTTCACGATAGAAAATGGTCAGATGGCATCCCTCATCGGGGAGAGCGGCAGTGGGAAAAGCACGATCGGGAAGATGATCCTGGGGTTGACCCCGATCACTTCCGGTAGCATTATCTTCAACGGGGAAGATATCTCCGAATTCGACCGGAAAGAAATGAAGGAATATAACCGCTACGTACAGGGAGTTTTTCAGGATCCCTTCTGTTCGTATAATCCGATCTTCAAAGCCGATCGCATATTCCGTATCATTCGTGAGGAGTATTACCCCGAGGTCGATAAAGCCGAGTGGAAGACCAAGGTTGAAAAAGCGCTTGAGTCCGTGGGTCTCAATCCGGTTCACGTGTTGCATAAATTTCCACATCAGCTCAGTGGTGGCCAACTGCAACGCTTCCTGATTGCACGCGCTCTGCTGCTCGATCTGCGGTTCCTGGTCGCCGACGAAATCATCAGTATGCTCGATGCTTCCACGCGCATCGACGTGCTCAATTTGCTGGCCGAACTTAAGGCCAGCAGCGGGCTTTCGATTCTGTTCATCACCCACGACTTGTCGCTGGCGAACTACATCGGCGAACAGGCGCTGATCCTCTACCGCGGTTACGTGGTGGAAAAGGGAGACACCCACGAGATATTCGAACACTCCCTGCATCCCTATACTAGGATGCTGATGGCCGCTGTGCCGCGCATCGATCGTAAATGGGAGGAGGTGCAGATCGGCTTGCGGAAGAAGCAGCTCCCTGTCGGCGAGGGCTGTGTGTACTACGGCCGCTGTCCGATAGGCGCCGAAGAATGTACGCAGCAGGTGCCTCCCTTGGAAGAAGTCAAACCCAATCATCACGTGGCTTGCTTCCGCTATGAGGAATACGAGTAAAGACGTATATTCCCCTCGCGGTTCGAAATTTCCAAACGAAACGCTTTCCGTAGAATACCTTGTAACGGAAAGTTGGTTGCTGTAGAGTGGACCAGCCGGTTCCCTGATTGACCACGTAAATTATTTCATTAATAATACTTATATAGGCACAGATCGTATGAAAGGAGGCAGTGGTCCATTAACGAGATAGAGTTCCATGACATTGAATGCATCGAGATCGCCAACGAAAAATTGACGTTGTTGGTTTCCGTTTCCGTCGGTCCGCGCGTGCTCTCGCTGAAAACACAGGGAGGCGATAACCTGTTCGCTGAGCTTCCCGATCTCACACTGGACTGCCCGGGTGCGGGACCATATCATCTGTACGGCGGACACCGTCTCTGGTTCGCACCGGAAGAACCAGGGATCACCTACCTGCCAGACGACTCCCCGGTTCAAGCGCGGGTCATCGATAATGGAGTACACATCACGCAGGACGTCGAATCGAAGACGGCGCTTCAGAAGGAACTTGGAATTCGCCTGATCGATGGCCGCGCCGAGGTCGAAGTGAAACACACGATCACGAACCGCGGAAGCCGGGAACAGACTCTTGCGCCTTGGGCAATCACGCAGTTTAAACCGGGCGGCGTCGGTATCCTGCCTCTCTACGGTGGGGGGAAGTCGGACAATCCCACGCAGCCCGACCGGTCGATCACACTCTGGCCATATGCTGATATCAATTCGAAGTACATCACCTGGGGCAATCAGCAAATCCTAATCCAGGCGCAAATGCAGGAGGGCAGCCTCAAAGTCGCTATTCCCAATCCGGCGGGATGGCTCGCCTATTGGATCGACGCTATGCTTTTCGTCAAACGCGCCGATTACGATCCCAAGGCGGCGTACTTCGATTTTGGCAGCTCTTCGGAATGTTACTGCAATCCACACTTCCTCGAGTTGGAGACCCTGGCACCGATCGCGAAACTTGCGCCGGGACAGTGTGTCGAACACGTCGAGCGCTGGCAGGTCTTCGAGGACGTCGCATGGCAGGATGACTTGAGAGACATCCTTGCCGTGGTCAAGGGCGAATAAATCGTTTCCAAGCGAGGGTTGATGTGTAGGGGCAACCTGCCGGGTCGCCCCTACATGAATTAAAAGAATCGCGTAGGGGCGGTTCGCGAACCGCCCCTACATTCATTCTTGGATTATAAACGTGTAGCGACACCCCGGTGGGGCGTCTACAAGCCCTGTGTCCGCCTGTGTATGACGCTGTTCAGGGCCGACACACAGGTCGGCCCCTACAATTTTCCATGGATGTGACGCGTAGAGACGCCCCGGTGGGGCGTCTACGACTCATGTATCCGCCCGCGTCTAACGCTGTTCAGGGCCGACACACAGGTCGGCCCCTACAATTTTCATGGATGTGACGCGTAGAGACGCCCCGGTGGGGCGTCTACGACCCATCTATCCGCCCAATACATTGTAAGGAATCATTTGTAAGGGCGACCCGCCGGGTCGCCCCTACATGGATTATGTGAAGGACGCGCAGAGCTGCCCTTCTGGGACAGCCCCGTTGTTCTGGTTCAAATTAATTAATCCGGGCAGGAACAGTACGGCGCCGCCAGGCCTTCTTTCCATTCCCCTCCCGCGGCTATACATTCCCTCTTGTTCAAATCTACACTGCAGGCACTCTCGCGCGGCGCCGCGGGCGGATCGACAATCTCCACGGGGCAGTTGCCGAAGGGATTCTCGTCACCACCCATCAAACCCAGCCAGACCCAGCACTGCTTTCCACTTTCGAGCTCGAACAGCCCGTGGGTGTATTCGGGGTTGAGGGAGATCAGGTCGGCCATGTCCCCTTCCATCAGGGTCTCAACCAGTTCGGATTCGGGATAGTCGCTCGCCCTGCAGTTCGTGTTCTGCAGCGCCTTGTAGACGCAGATTTCCGGTTCGGCCTCGACGTAGGTAATACACTTGCAGTTCTCACATACCTGGCCGGAGAGGCACATGTGTAAATCGTCGCCGTCGCATTGCTCGCCTTCCTCGACGACACCGTTACCGCACATGGGCAGATAGGTGATGCATTTGCAGTTTTCACATACCTGGCCGGAGAGGCACATGCTCAGGTCGTCACCGTCGCACTGTTCACCAGAGTCGACGACGCCGTTGCCGCACTGATACACGTAGGTAATGCACTGGCAGTTCTCGCAGACTTGACCTTCGAGACACATGGTCAGGTCATCACCGTCGCACTGCTCACCGACATCCACGTCCCCGTCACCGCAAACAGGCCATTCAATCACGGTTGTGCACCGGCAGTTCTCACAGACCTGGCCAGAAAGGCACATGGTCAGATCGTCGCCGTCGCATGTCTCCCCGGCATCCACTACGCCGTTTCCGCATTTCTGGACTTTCGGTGTGAATTCCGGGTCCACAAAGGGTAGAGCTAGGACAAGCACGAGGAAGAGGGCGCCGCCGCCGAGGGCGAAAATCGGCGCGCTGGCCGTTGGCATGCTGGGCCGCCAGCGCCGCACCAGCCAGCCAATGACACCGAAGACGACGATGATGAAGGCCCAAATTGGGTAGAGGAAAATCGGTCCGATGTAGAGGCAGTTGGCTTGTATGTTATAGGAAAATTCGGAGGTATTGCCATCCGCATCCGTGGCCGTTGCAGTAATGAGCGTGCAGAACCCAACGCCGCTGACCGGGATGCTGAAATCACCAAACACGTCTGCCGACCCGTAGGTGAGGTATTCTTTGCCTTCGCCGTAGCCGGTTGGGTCGGGATCGGCGACGAAGAGTTCGATCAGACAGCCCGGGCAGGCGTTGCCCTCGATCGTCGAGCCGATGGCTGAATCGAGTTGTGGGTAAGCGATGCCGTCGTTATTCTCGGTGCCGTTCTGATCGATCCCCAGTCCGGCGTTGTCGTAAATGCTGTTCTGGGTGAAGGTGTTCTCGTCGACGTCCTGGCTGAGTTCGATACCGTCGCCGCCGTTTTGGGCGATGGTGTTATGCGCTACGAAATTCGATCCGGCCAGGTCGTCGATGTAGAGACCGTGCCAGCTGTTTCCCATGATGAGGTTCCCATCGGTGGCAGAAGTGCCACCGATGACCAGTTGGTCGGCTTCCGATTCGATTCCGCTGGACCCGTTGGGAATGAGTGCAGTCCCGCTGGCGTCGGTCCCGATCTTGTTGCCCTGGACGAAGCAGTGGGCGCAGCTGATGCTGATCCACAGGCCGTTGTATTGATTTCCGGAGACGACGTTGCCCTCGCCGGTTTGATGACCACCGAATTGTGTGTAATCCCCGTAGAGCACGACGCCGTTTCCTCCGTTGGGTAGCGCGGCATCCCCGCCAGCGGTTAGTCCGATGTAGTTGCCGAATATGTTGCTATTATTGGCATCGACGTGTACCCCAAATCCGTGGTTGGCGGAGATTACGTTGCCTTCGCCGGGTGCCGCACCGCCTAGGAGCGTGCCGCCTGCTCCGGAATCGAGAAATACGCCGAAATTGTTGTTAATAGGCGTAACACCGTCCGCATCCGGTCCGATCAGGTTGCCCTGGATCACGTTGTCCGGCTGGTCGGCGATGATGCCGCCGCCGTTGCCGGAGATCACATTGCCGATCACACTGTTTCCCGGTCCGGACAGGCGCACGCCGACGGAGTTCCACCAGGCACCTTGGCCAAGGGTGTTGTTTTGGATCAAGTTGCCACTTCCGGTAACGACGATGGCGCCGCCTGCCAGGTCGGCGGGGTAAACGGGGTTGGGATCGAGCCAGATGCCAAACCCCACCAGTACCAGGCCGTAGATCTCGTTGTCGTTGGAATCGAGCGCTAGCCCGACTTCGATTTCCATTGTGCCTGTGGCTTTATGGATGAAAATTACTGGCGAACCAGCGTAATCCGGTTCTGTGGTGCCGTCGATTGTCGTTTCGTCGTCGGTCAGTGCAGGTAGCGCTGATTCGAGGTTGATCGTGTTCGTTGACCCACCGCTTCCGGGTAGATCGAAGTGGATCTGGTCGGGGCCGCCGTTGGCGTTGGCGGCGTTGATCGCCTCGCGCAGCGAACAGTGATTTACGTCGCACAGCCCATCGTCGAGATCGTCGGTGGTGTTGACCACGAAAGTGCTTGCTTCAGCTGTGGTGGGAAATGGCAGTGTACCCAGCAAACCAAGCAGCAGAGATACCAATAACACACCTCGATTTGGATAGTGGTTCATGTTCTATCCTCCCTCCCTCGCTAAAACAATTTTTTGGCCAAATGTGCAAGAAATCCACCCATTCTGGAGTGCACCCTGTACGAATCGTTACTCCGGGCAGGCGCAATACGGCGCCGCCATACCCTCCGTCCACTCGCCTCCCGCGGCGATACATGCCCTTTCGTCCAAATCGGAGCTACAGGCGCTCACGGGTGGCGCGCCGGGTGGATCGACGATCTCCACGGGGCAGTTGCCGAAGGGATTCTCGTCACCGCCCATCAAACCCAGCCAGATCCAACACTTTTTCCCGTTTTCGAGCTCGAACAGTCCGTGGGTGTATTCGGGGTTGAGGGCGGTCAAGTCGACCATGTCACCTTCCATCAGGGTCTCGACCAACTCGGATTCGGGATAGTCGCTCGCCCTGCAGTTCGTGTTCTGCAGCGCCTTGTAGACGCAGATTTCCGGTTCGGCCTCGACATAGGTGATGCACTTGCAGTTCTCGCATACCTGGCCTTCGAGGCACATGGTGAGATCGTCGCCGTCGCACTGCTCGCCATTGTCGACGACGCCATTTCCACAGATACCCATCATGGTGATGCATTTGCAGTTCTCACATACCTGGCCTTCGAGGCACATGGTGAGATCGTCGCCATCGCACTGCTCGCCAGAGTCAACCACGCCGTTGCCGCATAGATCCATGTAGGTAATGCATTGGCAATTTTCGCAAACCTGGCCGGAGAGGCACCTGGTCAGATCGTCACCATCGCACAGCTCGCCACCTTCGACGGCCCCGTTGCCGCAGATGGGAACGTTTGGCGGGGGTTCCGGCTCGGCGAAGGGCAGGGCGATGAAGATGGCTAGGGCCAATAAGCCACCGATCAACCCGCCGAATGGGATGGTCCATACGGGCAGACCGGGTCGCCTGCGGCGGATGCGCCAGGCAATGAAAGCGAAGACCACGATGATGAAGACCCAAATGGGATAGAGGAATATATCGGGAGGTTTGCTAAAACATTTGGCGGTGGCGTTTTGTGAGAATTCCGAAGTATTACCATCGCTGTCCGTCGCCGTCGCGGTGACCTTGAAGCAATAACCGGGACTGCTGATGGGGATGCTGAAGGTGTCGTCTGTCTCGGTGGTGTAGCCTTCGGCGAGAAAAACTTTCCCCTCGCCAAAGCCAGAGGGATCGGGATCTGCCCGGAAGATCTCGATCTTGCACGAATACCACGCTGTGCCTTCGATTGTCGAGTCCTGCGGGGAGGTGATTTGTGGAGGTTGGATATTGCCATTGTGTCCGGGCATGATGTTGATCCCCAGCCCGCCATTATTGTAAATACTGTTTTGTGTGAATGTATTTTGTGTTAAATAGCCCCAGATGGGAATGGAGCTATTGAGGTAGATACCATGCTGGCCGTTATCCGCAATTGTGTTATTGGTGACGAGATTACCGCTGGCACCATCGGCGATAATTACCCCATGACCGCCATTTCCCCTGATCATGTTTCCCTCGCCCGGTAAGGTCCCGCCTATCACGACGTCATCCGCGAAAGATGTAATGCCCTGCCACTGGTTCGGTATCAGTACGGAACCGCTGATATCCGTGCCGATCTTATTGCCCTGGATCACAGCGTTATCCCCGCCGTGGTCTATGGCAAGCCCCCACTGCTCGTTGCCGGAGATCACATTACTGTGCTGGGGCAGGCTGCCGCCGATCCAGGCATTCGGTCCATTTATAGAAATCCCTTCGTGGTTCGGTAAAGCTGTAGTTCCTGTACCGTCAACCCCAATCAGGTTGCCATGGATCTGATTGTCAGCCGACTGGGAAACGATGGCGATAATATAGTTAGCAGAGATCAGATTGCCCTCCCCTGAGTCTATTCCTCCTATGTAGGCACTTTGGGCTCCTGTACCAAGAAAAATGCCGAACCCGTTACTCACCGGCGTGACGCCGTCGGCATCCGGGCCGATGACGTTGCCCCGAATTGCGGTGCTCGGGCCATCACCGTAAATCCCTATACCATTTCCAGAGATCACATTCCTTATGATGTCGTTGTTCGCGCCGTAGATGCGTACGCCTACAGCGTTTAGCAACAATCCTCCAGACCCGATCCTGTTTTCTTGGATCAGATTGCCGCTTCCGGTCACGAGGATGGCGCTGCCGGTCGGATCGCTATAATGGAAATACGCATATGCTGGCATAGTGCCAAAGCCATACAGGCTTAAACCGCGAATGATGTTGTCATTAGACTGCAGATCCAGCCCCACCTCGATCCCGGGCATGCCATCCTGGATACCAAAGACCGGCAACCCCGCGTAATCCGGTTCCGTGGTACCGTCGATTGTCGTGGCATCGTCGGCCAGGGCTGGAAGCGGGGAGGTGAGATAGATGGTTGTGTTGGATCCTCCGGACCCCGGAAGATCGAAGTGGATCTCGTCCGGGCCGTTGTTGGTGTTGGCGGCGTTGATCGCCTCGCGCAGCGAGCAGTGATTCGTGTCGCACTGTCCATCGTCGATGTCGTCGTAGGTGTTCACCACGAAGGTGCTGGCCTCCGCGGGCAGCGGTAAGACGAACAAGCTCACTATTCCCAAGAGCAAGATCGTGTAGCTCATACGCGAATATCGATGGAGTTTCATGCGGGTTCCTCCCAATGCTGAATATTCCCTGGCGCCTGATAAAATAGAAGCCTCGTCGGTCCGGCTGAAGGAAGCGGGGATGCGCAACCGAATCGAGGCGAAGGTTTCGAGCTAGAGCCCCTTCACAGTATATAACGCATTATAGGGGGATTTTGTGACAGAATCCACAAGCGAATTTTGGTTTGGCGATCCAGCTTGTAGGGGCGGACCCGCGTGTCCGCCCTTTAATATGTGATGTTCAGGGCCGACATACAGGTCGGCCCCTACAATTAATAATGGGGAGGCGTAAGAGCGACCCGCCGGATCGCTCCTACATGAAACAAAGGGATCACGCGTAGAGACGGCCTGGTTGGGCGTCTACGGCCCGTGTGTCCGCCCGGATCGAATCGATGAAAAGAAAGGGCCGACACACAGGTCGGCCCCTACAATTAACATGCATGCAGGTTGTAAACCTGCCCACACAATCAAATATACAAATCTCGCCGATTGTAGGTCACATACCCTGCAATGATGCACACGGCGGTGACGCCCAGCGAAATCCAAACGTAGAGCATATCCAGATGCGCCTCGTTCAGCAGTTTCGCCGGATTGAAGTATTTGAAAGGTGAGAAGTACTTCAGAAAATCCAGTTTCTTGTCCAGGCCGGATATGATCGACATGAAATACGTGGCGAGCAGTAGCGAAACGGCGATCGAACCGGCGCGTTTGTACTGCTTCAACGCGCAACCCAGGAAGATGCCTACGGCGAGGAAGGTGAACTGCATGATCACCAGCGCCAGCATGCATAAAGCGACGAAATCGTAGAATTCGTGGTCGGGATGATACGGGATGACGCTGACCAGGGATACGCCCCAGATGATCAAGAGAAAGGCGATGCTGTGCACGACCGCGGCGAGGATTTTGGCAGTCACCACCTTCCAACGTGGGACGGGCAGCGTGAGCGAAAATTCGACGGTCTTGTCCCGTTCTTCCTTGGAGATGATGTCGCTGCCCAGCATGGCGGCGAACACCGTGCTGAGCAGTGCGAAGTAGGTGAAGCATACGCCGAAGAAACCCGTGACCGTGGTTAGATTGAAGGCGTTCATCTGGAAGGCTTCCAACAATGCTGGAGGCATGTTGTCCAAAATCTGCAGCATTTCCGGGTTGTTTGCGTAGGCGGAAAACTTGGTCATGGCGATCCAGATGAAGAGAACGATGATGACCGCCCAGATCAAAAGGGAACGAAGATTGGCTTTGAGTTCTCTGATGAAAATATTCATGGTCACACTCCTCACACCGCCGTGTGGATGTCTCTTCGCTGGTAGATCAGGTAACTCAGACCAACGGACAGCAGGATAACCGCCACGCTGGCCAGCGTTAATGGCATGTCGAGGCTTCCGCTGCGGACGATGTTGTTCGGATCGAAATGCCGGAAGGGCGTGATATACGCTAACGTATCTTCGCCGATCATGTCGCTAAAGGCATTCAACACGTAAAGGCCGAAGACGATACCCATCGAATACGGGGTAACGCTGCGGATTTTCTTTGGCAGTAAAGATAATAGTATGCCGACGGCGAGAAAGAAGAGCTGCAGAAACGTGACTGTGAGGAGCATCAAGCTCAGTGTCTTGCCGTCGTAAGGCCTTCCATCACGGTAGAGATTAATGAAGACGTAGCTGCTCACCCAAACGACCAGGTTGGTGATGGCCAGACTGGCAATGGCAGCGAGGAGCTTGCTGGTCATGATCTTCACTCGCCCGACGGGTTTGGTCATGAGAAAATCTGCCGTCATCTCCCGCTCTTCAACGGAGACCAGTGAAAAACCATAATTGGCCGCCTGGATGGAGACGCAAATCTGGCAGAAGACGATGGCCAGGGTGAAAAAGCCAAGCACGGTGGCCAGATCGATGCCGTACATCCCGAAGGCCATTAGGAATTCTTTGGGGAACTTATCGAGCGTTTGGTTGAGAAGCTCCGCTTCTACAGCAAAGCCGGAATAGAGCGTGGCGAAGACGTAGATCAATATCGCCAGTGAAATGGACCAGGTGATCACGGACCTAAGGTTCTGTTTGAATTCATGCATAAAAATGTTCATGTTCGCACCTACTCGTAGTAATGCATGAAGATTTCTTCAAGCGTGGGTTCTTCGATAGCCAAATCGGTAACCGTCATCGCAGCGATCTTTTTCGTGAGCACGTTGATGTCGCCCTTGAAAAAGAAACTCAACGAGTTGTTTTGTGTCTCCAGATGGGTCACACCGGGTATATCGAATCCTTTCCCGTCGACGCTGTCGGCGATGATGATAATTTTCTTATAATTCTCTCGCTGCAGCGTCTTGATGTCCTGGATTTCGACGATCTTCCCCTCGCGGATGATGGCCACACGATTGCAGATTTTCTGTACCACGGAAAGAATGTGTGACGAGAAGAAAACCGTTGCGCCTTTATTGTTCTCTTCGCGGATCAGGTCGAAAAACTTGTGCTGGATGAGTGGGTCGAGACCGGCTGTCGGTTCGTCGAGGAAAATCACTTTGGGTGAGTGCAGCAGCCCCTGAACGATGCCCACTTTCTTCTTATTCCCGTAGGAGAGATCGTCGATCCTGCGGGTCAGGTCGAGTTCCATGATCTCAGCCAACTCTTGAATTCGATCGCTGCAATCTTTCTTATAGAAACTCGCAGAGTATTCGAGCAAATCGATGACTTTCATTCGGTCGTAGTAGAAAACCTCCGAGGGCAAATAGCCGATCTCCTGCCGGATCTCAGGGCCATACTTGATGCAATCCTTGCCGAATATCTTGGCTTCACCGCTGGTGGGATAGATGAGTGAACACAGCAGGCGGATTGTGGTGGATTTCCCCGCGCCGTTTGGGCCGATGAAACCAAAAATCTCACCTTCTTCGATGTTCAAAGAGACATCGATGATGCCTCGGGCCTTACCGTAATACTTGGTCAGGTGATTGATTTCGATGACGCTCATTCTTATTCTCCTCGTCTCGGTGCAATGGGCTCAGCCTAGCCTTCTCGAGCAGTACAAGGGGATTGTACTACCGAATGATCCCCGGCGTGATCCCGCCATATGAAGGGGATGTACCGGAGGGCTTATGATTTATGATCTGAGCTTTTCGCTGCCTAAAACGGTAGCTCGGGAGTCTCTCTTCGACACGCGGAAACTCGTTTGAAGAAAAAACAGCGCATGCATTTCATGACTGCAATACGCTGCTTAAAATTTTACTCGGGTTTGCATTTCTTGCGTGCCTGCCGATTTTCGATCCTCTCACTTTTTCTGGGCGACGACGGCGACCGCTCGCTCACCAGCGTGTGTGGCCAGCGCCGGACCGGCATCCACGATCGGGATTTTCTCCTTGAAGAAGTTACCGACCGAGTTTTTTACATCTTCGGCCAACGCCGGTGCGTTGGTGTGGATCACGCCCATCTTGATCATCTCTCCCATGCCGCCGATCATATCAACGATTTTCTTCCTCGCTTTGCTGGCGCTGCGTGCACGGCCGAACAGATCCAGTTTCCCTTCTTTAACCGCCAGTATGGGGTGGATGGAGATCGCCGAGAACATCGAAGCCAGCATACCCTTGATCTGATCCGCACGGCCGCCTTTCTTCAAGTTTTCAAACGTCTCCAGCACGACGAGAACCTCGATCTTGGGAATGAGCTGCGAGACTTCGTCGATGATGGACTTCAAATCGGCGCCTTTCTGCGCCAACCAGGCTGCGTGCTTGGCGATCCAGTACTGCCCGAGCGACAGTGACTTCGAGTCCATCACTGCGATGGGCAAATCCTCACCGGCCTCCTTCTTCGCTTCCTGGGCGCCGATGAGCGCCGCAGACATGGCCTGGGAATGTGCTTTGGTGACGTGGACGGAAAAAACGGCCTCCGCATCCTCCTCTCGAAACAGTTTAAGGTAAATGTCGCGGGCGATTCCCGGACTCAAGCCCGACGTCTTGGGCAACTCTCCGTCCTCGGCGATCATACGCTGCATGATGTTATAAAATTGCCCCGGCTCGATCTCGGTTTCCTGCTTCGTTTTCCATTCACCTCTCTCGAGGATTGCAAGCTGGAGTGGTATGAGCGAGATGCCGCATTCCTGCACCTCTGGATCCCCCGGCCGGAAGGAACAGCCCATGTCGGTAACCACCTGAACGCGTTGTTTGTTGCTCATTATTCGACCTCTTTTCGAACGTGCGGATGGCGCGATGTTCTAATCAGCCGTGGTGTCGTCTTTTACCGTTATCATTTTCGCACAATTTCGACCGATTTTCCATTACTTTTCCATATAACGTGCCAAAGCGGCAATCGCATTCCATTCTGCAATCAGGGTCGGTTTGGCGGTTCCGGCAATTAACGAGCATTTCACTACCATAATTAACCCCGTAAATAGCTTCCCGTTCTATTCTTTCTCACTACGTTTTTCTTCGCCGAGGCGTCTAAAGCCGATGAGTTCCCTGTAAAAGAACTGTAAGGTCGCAGGGCTATCCTTCTCTGATAAGATGACATCATGTATGGATCGAAAAGAAGTGTGATCCAATTCCCAAACGTAAGCTGTGAAATATAAAATCTATTTTGAGAGGTGCATGGTAGCGATGACGCGGGTTGAAACCTTTGGTAAATACTTTACGGAAGTCGTGTCGAAAACCCCTTTGCGAGTGATCATCCAATGCCTCGACACTCGCATTCACGGGACAATCCATCTAAATCCTGCAAACCGGCTCAGCGATGAAATCAATGAGGCAGATTTATTTTTACCGGTTACGGATGCCCGAGTGATCGGGGAGGATGAGGAAATCAAAACCGGATTCATATCCGTCAACAAACAGAATATCCTTTGGATTGCGCCATCAGAAGATCTGGAGGGGGCCGATGATGCTTAATCGTCAGCCGATGGTGCAGAGCGTAGATGCAGAAACATTAGCGAAATTGACCGCCTGGCTTACCGAACAAGTTTCCACGAGACTGGAAAGTGGTTCGAACGGCAAGTCGCACGACGAAGTCGTCGACCATCTGCTGCACGAGGTGTACGAACAAGCGGGAATCCAAATCTCCGAAGGTCTGCGCGAACAGGTTTTCCAGCGGGTAGCCAACGATCTGCTGGGGTACGGCGAGATCCAACCGCTGTTGGACGATCCCAGCATCAGCGAAGTTATGATCAACGGTGGGGGAAAAGTTTTCATCGAGCGCGACGGTCGTTTGGAGTTGTCTTCGATTCGTTTCCAGGATGACGGCGAGATACTCAGGATCATCGACCGCATTATTCTTCCATTGGGTCGCCGCATCGATGCCGATAACCCGACGGTGGACGCTAGATTGCCGGACGGCTCGCGAGTCAACGCCGTCATTCCACCCGTCTCCGTCGACGGGCCGAGCGTCACCATCCGCAAGTTCTCCCGGGAGCGCTTGCGTGTGGAAGACCTCGTGCGCTTCGATTCTTTGACGCAGCACGTGGCGGACTTTCTGGAAGCTTGCGTCGTCGCCCGGCTGAACATCGTGGTCTCCGGCGGCACGGGCTCGGGTAAAACCACACTGCTCAACATCCTCTCCGAATTCATTCCCGAGGGGGAGCGGCTGGTCACGATCGAGGACGCGGCCGAGCTGCGCTTGCACCACAGCAACCTGGTGCGTCTGGAAGTTAAGCCGCCCAACGTGGAGGGGAGGGGAGAAGTGCCCATTCGGCACCTGGTGCGCAACGCTTTACGGATGCGGCCCGATCGAATCATCGTTGGCGAGGTGCGTGGCGGTGAGGCTCTGGACATGCTGCAGGCGATGAACACGGGCCACGACGGTTCCCTAACGACGGTGCATGCCAACTCCCCGCGGGATGCGATTTCCCGCCTGGAGACGCTTTCACTGATTTCGGACGTGCCCCTGCCGCTGAAAGTCGTGCGGGAACAAATCACCTCGGCCGTGGATATGATCGTGCAGCAAACCCGGCTGCGCGACGGCAGCCGAAAAGTGACGGCGATCTCGGAAGTGTGTGGCATGGAAGGTCAAACTGTAGTGATGAGCGATCTCTTCACCTTCGAGGAGCAGCGGGCTTCGGAAGACGGAAAGGTAAACGGGACGCTCAAGCCGACCGGTTTGCGTCCGATGTTCGGGAAAAGGTTAATCCAGGCTGGCTACGATCTATCCGCGCAAGTGTTCGGAGCCGGCGATACGACCGTTATGAGCCGTACGCGCCGCCGCTGATGCGGTGAAATTCGAACGATCGAGGGCCGCCCGCAGCTTTGGTCCAGCTCGAGGGCGGCCCTCTTTTGATTCACGTCGGTGTTAGATTGGATAGCCGTACGTGCAATGCGGAACTCAGTTCAGCGCATCGCCGAGGAAAGTAATGATCTCATCGATGTGCTCGTCCATCACGATCGTGCGCACCTGCGCGTGGCCGATGTCCTCATACAACCACATCTGCTTCGGTTCTGCGGCGGCGTCGAAAAGCGCCTGCGCTTGTTCGACGGTGATGCGTTTGTCGTTGACGCCGTGAATGATCAGCAGAGGGCGGGGCGCGATGTCGGCGATCACGTCGAGCGGCCGGACCTGATCCCTCGAGAACCCCTTCAGGAATTCCGACATGCGGATCATCAGCTCGAACATGGGCAGGGGGATGAAGGCTGGACGGTTCGTGTTCCATATCTCTTCCATGGAGCGGAAGGGGGAGGCGGCCACAATGGCGTCGATGTCGGCGTTGCGTGCAGCGCTGAGGATGATCGAAACCGCTCCGGCGGAGTGGCCGAGCGCACCGATTCTCTGAATCCCTTTTACTTCGTGCAGATAGCGTACTGCTGCATCCACGTCCATGCTTTCGCGCGCGCCGTAGGAAAAACCGTGGACATGGCCATCACTCAGGCCGTAGCCGCGGTAGCTGAAAAGGAGCACGTTGAATCCCGCCTCGTGCAGCGGGCGCACCAAGGACAGCCCGGAACGTTGATCTTTGGACGTGGCGGGAGCGTATAGAACGGCGGGTGCGTCCGCGCCTTCGACGGGGAAATACCAGCCTCGCAATATAATATCGTCGCTCGTAGGAAAGGATACTTCTTCGTACACCAATCCCAGTTCTTGTGCGGAGCGGACGGCGTTCTTGACATTAAAAAACGGTGGCAGAGTCGCCACCAATTCTCCCAAGATCGGACCGCCAACAGAGACCAACGAAAGGCTGAAAATGAGGCTGGATAAAATTGTTATACCTTCTTTTGACATATACCTATTCAGACACAATCCTAATTTCACCAACGAACGAAGAAACCCTGATTGTTACTGCTCCCGACTCTGAATTTTGAAACCGTCATAACCCTTCTACATCGGAATCAACCTAACCGAGCAAAAGCTTACCAGAGAGACACACCTTAGATCAATAGGATTTTTGCGTCATTCATCATACGTTAAGGTTTCGACACGCCGCTTGTTGCCAACGTCACCATTCCAGGTTCCTGGGGTTAGATACGTTAGATGTGTGGGCGGTAAGAAACATGAGCGCGATTTCCGTCATCACCGACTCCAACACATGCTTGCCTGACAACCTGATCGATCGTTACCGCATCAAGGTACTGCCGCTGTTACTGCATTTCGGCGAAGATACCTACCGCGACGGCGTCGACATCGATACGGGCGAATTCTATTCCCGTCTGGAAACGGCCAATCCTTTTCCCAAAACATCGGCGCCAAAGCCGGAAGAATTTGTGCAAACCTTTCAGGAGGCGCAACAGGATGGGGCGCAGGCCGCCATCGTGGTTACGCTTTCGAGTCACCTGAGCGCCATGCTATCCTCGGCGAATGCCGCTGTGGATGAGATGAAAGGTTTCCCGGTAGCCGTAATCGATTCAGGCCTGGCGACAGCAGCGGAAGGATTCGTCGCGCTGGAAGCCGCTCGAGCCGTCGATCGTGGATTGCCTTTCGACGAAGCGGTGACGATAACCCGCCGCAGCATTCCACACTGCGGCTTCGCTTTCATCCTCAGCACCTTAACGTATTTGTATCGCGGCGGCCGCGTGCCGGCCATCGCTTCCATGTTGGGATCGAAACTGGGTATCTGTCCCATCGTCGGCAACCATACATTTGGGGAAGTCGGCATCCTTTCCCATGCACGCGGTGTGGAACGGGCGCGGGAGAAGATGATCGAAGTCGTCGAACAGCGCATCGCAGGCAAGCCGCTGCGTGATCTGGCCGTGATGCACGCTCATGCGCGAGAACAGGCGGTGGAATTGCGGGAAGAGGTCGCCGCTCGATTTGCGTTCGAAGACTGCTTCATCACCGAACTCAGCCCCGTCATGGGTGCACACGCCGGGCCGGATGCGCTAGGAATTGCTTATCAGATCGAAGCGCAGATGGGTGAGGAGGGAAGATGAGCGGAAAAATCGCAGCCTCAATCGGGATAATTCTATTTGGATATTTGCTGGGTTCCATTCCCAGCGCCTACCTGGCCGGGAAGTGGCTCAAGGGGCTCGATCTGCGGCAATACGGCAGCGGCACCGTCAGCGGGTCGATGGTCTACGAACACGTCGCCTGGTGGGCCGTCGTTCCCGTGGGGTTGTTCGACATGTTCAAAGCCACGATTCCAACCTGGATGGGGATTCAATTCGGATTGGGTGAGACCACGGCGGCGATCGCCGGCCTGGCCGCCGCAATCGGGCACAACTGGCCGATCTTCTTGCGCTTCACGGGTGGGCGAGGTTTGAGCACATTCCTGGGCATGTGGCTTGTGTTTTTCCCCTGGTCTTTTCCCTGGATGCTCGCTTTCCTGGCGGCGGGTTGGATCCTGGGCGACTCGGCACCTTTCGCGGTGGCGGGCATCGTTACGCTGCCGGTTTTCTCTCACTTCATGAATGGGCCGGGTTTGATGTTGCCGATCAGCGTCGCCGTAGTGATCATCACGCTGGTCAAACGCATCGAGGCCAACCACCGTCCGCTGCCGCAAACGGGCCCCGAACGGCGGCGCGTGCTCTTGCTGCGAGCCTTCTTCGACCGCGACATCCTCGATCACAAGGCTTGGATTCGCCGCGAGCCCACGAGTGGGTGAACTGCTTTGTATACTGCCATTGAATAATGAGTTGTAGCTACTCCGTGTAAATTTCATTGATTTATCTTTTTTACGTCACCTCTTGCTTGACTTTTTAATCATTGACATAATACTATCTCGTTGTGGTTTTTAAATCGGACGACAATGTCTCGAGTTCGATCTTTTTCTCCAAGGGAAAATAGCATTCTTATTCATCCGCGCATTAGAAATATGAGGATGTATTTCATTATCCTCAAGCTTGAGGACAGCATTTTATGAACGACAAAATCCAAGTGAGGATTATTCGACTACTTCCACTATTGATCATCATCCTAGTATTACTACGTACAGCATGGATTGGTGATGATGCTTACATCACGATGCGGACTGTGGATAACTTTGTACATGGATATGGATTGACGTGGAACATCAGCGAGCGAGTTCAAGCGTATACTCATCCATTTTGGCTTTTTCTTATTAGTGGGATCTATTTCCCAACTCATGATGCTTATTTTTCTCTTCTTATTCTTTCTTTCGCATTTTCTATCGGGACAGTTGCGCTTCTGTGCATGAAGATCGCGAGAACGCCAATTATTGCCATCCTTGGAGGAACTTTTCTTTTCTCATCCAAAGCGTTTATTGACTACTCGACGTCAGGTTTGGAGAATCCGCTTTCGCACTTTCTCATCATTTTATTCATTTATGTTGGGTTAATCGATCAGAAGATCAAACCAAAGCCAAAAGCCACCATAATGGGATTGATCGTCGCCTTCATCGGTCTCACGCGTCTGGATCTACTTCTCCTTGTACTCCCCTTCTTCATCTGGCGGTTAAGACGAGAGGGAAAAGAAGTGATACGTACTGGTATCTTTGCTATGATCTTGCCTCTGCTTGCTTGGGAAGTCTTTTCGATTATCTACTATGGTTTTCCGATCCCGAACACCGCATTCGCCAAACTGAATCAGGGCATTTCAAAAGTCGATCTCATTGAACAGGGAGTGTATTATCTGTTCAATTCGATCTTATGGGATCCGGCGACCTTGTTGGTCATCATTTTGGGCGTGTTTCTGTCGTTCTCCAACCGCGATCGTGGCGGATACATGATTGCCATCGGTACCCTCGTATATTTATGTTATGTTGTCTGGATTGGTGGGGATTTTATGAGTGGGCGTTTCTTGTCATGCATGCTGGTGATCAATGTAGCAGTAATTCTTGTCCTAGTTGAGGCTTATCGAGATAATGTGAACATCTTCCTGATCATCGCGATATTACTGACTTCGTTTCTCTCGCCAAAGTCTCTATTATTTGAAGCCATGGATCTCCCATCTAGCACCTCCGTTCAGATCGACATTTTTGGAATCGCAGACGAGCAATTTTTTTATCAAGGCTTGACGGGTCTATCCAATATTAAGATGAACTCACGTCCCCCCTATGGCGAATGGGCTGACGCGGGGATACAAACGAGGAATCAGGGTGGAGGTGTTTTCGTTCGTGGTTCGTCCGGTTTCTTTGGGTATCTAGCCGGCCCCGACACGTTTATCATTGACAAGTATGCGCTCTCGGATGCCCTCCTCAGTCGATTGCCTACAGTCGATAAGCGTGAATGGCGAATTGGGCATTTCACGAGGAGCATCCCGGAAGGTTATATTCAGAGTATTGAGGCAGGTGAGAATTTGATCGCTGATGACAATCTCAGCACATACTACGATGCATTGTCGAAGGTAATAAAGGGTGAAATATGGAGCCTCGATCGATTTGTCGAGATTTGGCGATTGAATACCGGCTGGTATGACGATCTTCTTCGAGCGTATATCAGTAGCCAATAGGCAATGGGCTGGATTGAGGAACGAAACCCAACCTGCTTATATAAGTAAGTTTTAAGCGAAGCGATGCGTGATCCGTGGGGTTTCTTATTGTAGAATGTTGAATGTGGGGCGCCCTTTCTGCTTCAAGTGATCATCGGGTTGAAATTATGGTTTTATGTCGCTTGTATCCTTGCGTTCAGATAGGTCAGCTCAATCGGGATAGGAACGTTTCGGACAGACGGTTGAATTTCATCTTGAAAATATAAGTGAGTTCTTCCAAATCCTTCAGCTAGAAGTTGAAAAACGTTCTGCGTCCGCGTAACGCGGATCGATTCTATATAGCAATCCTGTGGGGAAATGGCTTGCGCTGGAAATCCAACGGAGGGAGGCAAATATGCCAGCAATCTTAGAAGTCGAAAATCTGGTCAAGAAGTACGGCGACTTCGAAGCGGTGAAAGGGGTCAGCTTCGAAGTCCAAGAGGGAGAGGTCTTTGGCCTACTGGGGCCAAACGGCGCCGGGAAGACCCAGACCATCTCGATGCTAACCGGTGTAGTCACGCCCACGTCGGGGACGGCGCGCATCGCCGGTAACGACATCCGCACCAAGATGAGTTCCGCCAAGAAGGTCAACGGCCTGGTCCCGCAAGACCTGGCGCTCTATCCCACGCTCAGCGCCCGGGCGAATCTGAACTTCTTTGGGCGCATCTACGGGCTGCGGGGCAAGGACCTGAAGGAGCGCGTCGAAGACGTGCTGCGCATCATTGCCCTGACCGAACGCGCCGACGAGGCCGTGGAGAATTACTCCGGCGGCATGAAGCGCCGCGTTAACATCGGCGCCGGTCTGCTGCACCATCCCCGGTTGCTCTTCCTGGATGAGCCGACCGTAGGAGTGGACCCACAGAGCCGTAATCACATCTTCGAAAGCGTGATGCGACTCAACCGGGAACGAGACATGAGCATCGTCTACACCAGCCACTACATGGAAGAGGTCGAGCTGCTCTGCAGCCGGGTGGCGATCATCGACGAAGGCCGCATCATCGCCATGGACACGATCAAGAATCTGATCGACTTACTTGGCGGCGGGGTGATTCACGTTGGTCTGGAGCGGGTCGATGACGCGCTGATCGATAAGATCGCAGGGCTGCCCGGTGTGAAAGAGGCGGAGCTGACTTCCGTTCCCGCCCCGCCACCGCCTGGCGTGACGGAAGAACCTGAAACCGTCGAGCGTGAACAGGTCTCAACCATGCCCGTGGTCAAGATCGTCGCCGAGCACAGCCAGACGGCGATCGTTAACGTGATCGGTTTTCTCAACGATCAGGACATCCATCTCACTTCCTTGGAGATCCTCGAACCCAACCTTGAAAGCGTCTTCCTGCACCTGACCGGGAAGAAGCTGAGGGAGTGAGACGATGAGAGCCTTAAGTATCGCTTTCAAGGATCTGCAGATCTTTTTCAAGGATCGCGGGGCGTTGTTCTTCTTGTTCCTGGTTCCCTTGCTCTTCGTGCTGGCTTACAGCGGAGTGGCCAATGCTTTTAGCGAGGAAGCCGAAGACGTGAAGATCGCCCTGCCTGTCGTGGATTTAGACGGTGGAGAAGCGGCTGCTGCGTTTCTCACCGGATTAGACGCCGCGGGTGGCGTGGAGACCGTCCTGTATGACGAGACGCAGGCGCAAACGCAACTCGAAGAAGGGCAGATCGCCCGCTTGCTGACCATCCCGGCCGATTTCGGCGCCAATCTAGAAGAGAATATTCCCGTAACGTTGAAACTGGTGAACAGCCCCTCGGCCAATGCGAAGCAGACGGAGGTCGTGCGTCTGGTCGTGGAAGGTGTGGCGCGCGACATGTCGCTGCAGAATCAGATCTTCACCAGCCTGCAGCAGATGGGCGAGATGCAGGCCAACGCGCCCGAGGCGTTTCAGAAAGCCTTCTCCACGGAGCGGCTGCAGGCCCAGGCGCAAAGCCAGTTCGAGGAATCGCGGGGACAGCCATTGGTGTCGGTGGTTCAGACCGTCCCGGCAGTAGCGGAAGAGCGCGAGGAAACGCCCAATCTCGGGCTTCTGGCCGTGCCTGGATTCGCCGTGCTGTTCGTCTTCCTCATGGCGCAGACGACGGCGCGCTCGATTTACGACGAAAGAAAGGTCGGTTCTTTCCGCCGCCTGATGGCCGCGCCGTTGAGCAAAGCAACGCTGCTCACGGGTAAGATCCTGCCCAATTTCCTGACCGCCCTGATCCAGATCGTAGTCATTTTCGGGTTTGGGGCCTATGGTCTGAAATTGATGGATTTTACGCCCGTTCCGTTGGGGAACGATCTTCTGGCGCTGGCCTTAGTTGCACTTGCGGTGGCGCTGTGCTCGAGCTCGCTTGGGGTGGTCATCGCCGCCATCGCCCATACAGAGAGCCAGATCGGCGGGATCAGCAGCCTGCTGCTCTGGGGTATGGGCGCCATCGGTGGCTCGATCATCCCGCTCTTCGCCCTGGAGACGTTCCTGGGGCCATTGCCGAAGATCGTGCCGCATTATTGGGCCAACAAGGCCTTCGAAAACGTGATGATCCGCGGCCTGGGATTGGTCGACGTGTTACCCCAGATTGGTGTGTTGCTGGGCTTCACGCTGCTGTTCCTCGCCATCGGCATCTGGCGATTCGACTTCGAGTAGGGGAGGAGGGCAATCATGAACATGTTGAGATACATCCTTGCCGTTGCCTGGAAAGAACTGCAGTTAATCGCCCGGGATCGCGGTGCATTGGCGATCTTCTTCCTGCTGCCCCTGCTGCTGAGCACGATACAGGGTGGGGCGAACGCCGTGACCGATTCGGAGGAAGCTGCGGCGGCCATCCTGCTGAACGTACAGTTGGTCAATGAGGACTCGGGGGATTTCGGGCGCGAGGTTGAGCGTGCCATCGAGAACATCGATGAACTTGCCATCGAGACTCCCACGATCGTGGAAGACGCCGAAGAAGCCGTACGGCAAGGGGAAGCCGCGGCGGCGATCGTCATCCCCGCCGATTTTTCGGCGAGCATCAACGCCTACGAACCTACCGAGATCGAAGTCATCGTCGATCCGGCGGAACCGGAGAGCGCCAGCATCGTCGCGGGCATCATGAACCAGGTCGTGGCCGAGGTCACGATCTGGGGCGAAGTGCAGTACGGCATCCGCAGCGTGTTCGACCGATCCGGACTGCTGGGCGATCTCAGCGCCGAACAGCGCCGCGGTATCGAAGCGCAGAACCTGGGCGTCATCATGACCAGCTTGAACGAGCTACGCCAGGATCCCTCGATCCTGGTGGTGACCGAAAACCTGGAAGGCGAAGTGGACGAAGGAGGTTTCAACACATTCTTCGCCTACATGTATCCGGCTTACACGGTGATGTTCATCTTCTTCGTCATCGGTATCTGCGCGACCTCGGTTCTTAGAGAGCGCGAGGCCGGAACGATGCGGCGCCTGGTGGCTTCGCCCATCCCGCGCGGGGCGATCATCGGCGGCAAGATGCTGGCCTTCATGGTGATCCCCTGCCTGCAGACCATCGTGCTCCTGGGGGTGGCGCACGAGTTCTTCGACACGCCCTTGGGGCAGCACCCATTGGCGCTGGTCGTGCTGACCGTGATCGTGGCCGCGGTGGCGACGTCGATGGGTTTGCTGATGGCCACCATCGCCAAATCGGTGAGCCAGGCGGACAGCATGGGCACGATGGCCTCGTTCGTGCTGGCGGCGATCGGTGGGGCGATCCCCGTGGCGCCGCTGCTGCTCACCCGAGCGGAGGGTTTCATCTCGATCCTGACGCGTTTAACGCCGCATTCGCACGCCATCGAAGCTTACTACTCGATCATGGCCGAAAACGCCGGGCTGGCGGACATCCTGCCCGAGATCGGGTTTCTGGTGGGGATGGGCGTGATTTACTTTGTGATTGCGGTGAGGCGGTTCAAGTTTGAGTGAGGATTGTAAACCGCAGGTTGGGTTGAGGGAACCAAGCAACAAAGGGATATATTGCGTGTATGTAGGGGCGGTTCGCGAACCGCCCCTATTCGTTTTTTATAATTAATCGTGTAGGGGCGACCCGTCGGGTCGCCCTTACACAACAATACTAATCATCCTGAGCGGAGGGCGAAGCCCGTAGTCGAAGGATGATGGAGGGGAAGTTTGTAGGTTGGGTTGAGGGTCACCGAAACCCAACCTGCACATAATAGTTGGTTGCGGATATCCATCCGCAACCCATATTGGGCAGATGTGTATCTGCTAAGCTTATTAATCGCTGCAGGAAGTAATTGGAAATCCGAACTGCTACTTGCTACGATTTCGGCAAAGACGTGAATTTCTGCGGATAAACATCCGCTGATTATCGGCACCGGATACATATCCGGCGCCAGTATCTCTTTGCGCTGGTTACGGATATCCATACGCAGTCTATATTAGACAAATGTACATCTGCCCAATTTCAATGATGAGATCAATTCCATAATCCCTGGCTTGCCTTGAGGGGGGCCGAAAACCGAGCAACATTTTCGTAATCATCCTGAGGGGAGTGAGCTTCGGAGAAGCGAACGAAGTCGAAGGAGGGATCATTCCGCGGCCCATATCACCTTTATGATTGAGATCAACTCCATGGGCCACTTTGTCAGGGGGTGGGGGAAACAAGGAAGTGGACCCAAATCACTCATTGATGGATGATAGGGGGGAGATGTGTTGGATTTCGTTCCTCAACCCAACCTACAGGCTACTTGCATCCAGCCTTGGCTTCTTTGCTTGCTGCGTATTTTTCGAGATCAAGAATGTAAACCGCCCCACGCAGCAGGAAAGCAATACGCTTGCTGTCTGGAGACCAGGTTAACGCATCCACTTCAGCAGGCATGTCCGGTTTATAAAGGCAGTCCCCCTCTCGATCCGCGATGACAAGTTCACCTTCAGCCAATATATCATCGGTTACGCGTATGTATGCCAGCCATTTTCCATCGGGTGACCAATGTGCGAATCCCGTCTGTTTATCGGGGAAGAAGGAATAGCCCTTGCCGGTGGATGTATCAACGAAATACACGGAATATGTAAATGGATCAGTATCGAAGTCGATCGAACTGACAAGTAAGTAGTTGCCCTCAGGCGAGAGACTGAGTCCCGAGAGATATTTCGTTCCTTGGAGTGAGATATCATCTTCGAACTCTACGTTTACCGTACGCTGCACTTCGCCTTGAAGATTAAGGTATCGTAATTCCCGCTGGTCAAGGTCAGGTATAGAAAGGTTTGAGGCATAAACAATAACTTCATTTCCGTCATGGGAGAATACTGCTCCATCGCCCGTTGTTAATAACGATATTGTATTCTGCTTTACATCCATCAACCAAATTTCGTTAACATCTGCAGTAAAAACAGCATTCCATCCTTGAGGGGAACAACTTGGAAGCGAGAAGTCTCTTCGCATTTCTACGGTCTCTTGAATCTGTCCATCTTCCACTGAGATCGTAACGAGATCGTTTTCGAAACTTGGGGGTATAGGATTTTTGACCGCGAGGAGTCTATCATCATCTAATCCCCAACAAATCTCTTGAATTCCGCCACCTGGTAATTTTGATATTCCTGGAGTCAGCAATATCGGCGGTAGATATCTGAAGATTCCGCACGAACTTGCAGCGAGATTGATTGCGATCACGAATATCAGTAAAGGCGGCGTGTGTTTTTTCATTAATCCCTTGTGGTTTACGAAATCTGTAAGCTAATTCGTAATGATCCCTGCGTTTGATTTTCAATGATCTTAGCATTGTGTTCATATAAGGGGAATTCGATTCAATCGAGCGAGGTTTGCGGATTTGGTGGAAGCGAAACGAGCGTGATGCATTTAAGATGATATCGTGGGCAGAATCCTGCTTTTTTGCTAATTATCTTCCCATCCCCAAACTCAAAGGATTATCCGAAAGTGAAATTCGTGATGCGATGCCGATGAAGCGACCAAGTCGGGTTGAGGGGATCCAAACCCGAACCACGCGGCTAGTTCGATGGTGGATCTGAATCAACCAGCCCGTGGCGTAATGCGAGCACGGCGGCCTGCGTGCGGTCGGAGACTCCCAGCTTGCGAAAGATCGCGCTGGTGTAATTGCGCACCGTCCCCTCAGCCAGGAAGAGCCGCTCGGCGATGTCGGCGTTGGAGAAGCCGGCGACGATCAATCCCAGCACCTCCCGCTCCCGCTCGCTGAGCGAGAAGTGCGTCGGACTCCCGCTTGCCGGGCCACTTTTCGAGACTTCCGACAGCAATTTTCCCGTCACGCCGGGATCGACGAACGCCTTTCCGCCCACGGTGCCTTTAATCGCCGCGATAAGCTCACCGGGCGGGGTGTCCTTGAGCAGGTAACCCGCCGCGCCGCTGCGAACGGCGTCGAAAAGCCATTCATCATCGTCGTAGGTGGTGAGCACCAGCACGTGTACCTCGGGATGGCTCATGTGGATCTTGCGCGTGGCAACGATGCCGTTCATGTGCGGCATCTTCAGATCCATGAGGATCAAGTCCGGCTGTGTATCCTCCACTAACCGACAGGCTTCCTCGCCATCGTGAGCCACACCGACGACCTCGATCCCGGGATCGGAATCCAGGATCCGTTGCAGGCCTTCGCAAACGATGACCTGATCGTCACAGATCGCCACGCGCACCATCGGGTACCTCGATCGAAAACTGGACTGTGGTTCCGCCGCCGGGCCGGCTCTGCACCTGGATGTCTCCCGCTGCCAAGGCGGCGCGCTCCGCCATGCCGCGCATGCCCAGCCGTTCGTCGACGGTCGAGTCGTCGAGATCGAATCCCTCGCCGTCGTCGGTGATCGACAGGCACAGGCACGAGTCTTCCTGCGTCAGATGCAGCCAGACCGAATGGGCGTTGGCGTGCCGCACCACGTTTTCCAGCGCTTCCTGGGCGATGCGGTACAGGCTCTGCTCCGTTTGCGCTGGCAGGTCCGGAAGTCGGTCGGGCAGATCGATCTCCAGGCGCAGCGTGCCGCGCTGGGAGACGTCCTGGGCCAGGTGGCGCAGGGCTAGGCTCAGCCCCAAATCCTCCAACTGCTTGGAACGCAGATCCTTCAGCGCCCGGCGCGTCTCGGCCAGGCCCTTGCGTGTGTTGTCCAGCGAGTGTTGCAGCATGGCGTGGATTTCGTCCTGCTCCGCGGGGATCATCAGCTTGATCGCCTCGAGATTGACGGTCTGGGCACTCAAGGTGTGCGCCAGCGTGTCGTGCAGCTCGCGCGCCAGGCGGTTGCGTTCGCGGCTGGTCGCCAGCTGCTCGGCCGTGCGGGCGTACTGGCCGAGCTTGAGGTTGGCGTCCAGTAATGCCTGCCGCTGCGTGCGCTGGCTGGTGACCAGGTGGGAGACGATGTGACCCACGGTGCCGAAGGCGAAGGCCTGGATGATGGGGACGCCCAGTACCGGCAGGGTATCGATGTCCACTCTGCCTGCCACGCGCACGAGCAGGGCCAATTCGATCCCTCCAGTAGCAATTGCAAAAATGACCACGTACCGCAAAGGATATTGCCAGGCCATGATCACCACGGGAACGACAAGGATCGGCAGCAGCAGCCAGCTGCGCAGTACGATGTCCGGCAGATCGCTGACCGCCGGCTTATAAAGGAAAACGAGGTTGCTCAAAAGCGGCACGGCGGTCGCCGAGATCAGGGCAACGGGCAAGTAGCTGCCGCGCATGATCCGGCGCAGCCAGGACCAAGAGAGGTAACCAAAGAGCGCCAGGTTGGTGGCCAGGTTGAGGTAGAGCTGGCTCTGGGAGGCGGAAAAGAGCCTGTGCGTGTCGAGCGCGGTGTAGGCCACCAGGCAGGCGAAGTAGACCATGGCGATGCCGTTGAAGTAGCGAAAAATCCGCAGCAGACCGGGTTCCAGACGGTTGATCATCTTCTATATGATAGCATCCCTGCTTCCCGATCCATACGTGACACTCGTCACGTACGGATGTGGCGTGCGTCACGGCGAGTCGTGGCGGCTGGTATCTCGTCAGGTCGGCCGCCATTCTTTACCATAAGCATCGTGAACGAAACCTTTCGAGAGACCGACGACATCGTGCAGAACATGATTCAGGTACAGGGACTGGAAAAGCGATACGGCCGGCGCAAACACCCGGCGGTCGCCGGATTCGACTTGCAGGTGGAGCAGGGTCAGCTTTTCGGGCTGATCGGCCCGGACGGGGCGGGGAAAACGACCGTCCTGCGCATGCTGTCGACCGTCATCGAGTCCAGTGCGGGGGAAGGCGTCGTCGCCGGCTTCGATTTGAAGAAGGACGTGGAACGGGTGCGGCGGAACATCGGCTACATGCCGCAGCAGTTCAGCCTGTACCCCGATTTGAGCGTGATGGAGAACCTGGTGTTCTTCGCCGACCTGAATCAGGTGCCTGCCGCCGAAAAACACCAGCGGATCAAGGACATGCTGGCATTCACCAACCTGGCGGACTTCGAGGGTCGAGCGGCGCACCAGCTATCAGGCGGGATGAAGAAGAAACTGGCGCTGGCCTGTGCGCTGATTCACGACCCCGATGTCTTGTTGTTGGACGAGCCTTCCACGGGAGTCGATCCGATCTCGCGTCGCGAACTGTGGGTCATCCTGGCGGAAGTCGTGCAGCGCGGGGTCGCTTGCGTGGTGACCACGCCCTACATGGATGAAGCCGACCGCTGCCATCGGGTGGGCATCCTCTACGAGGGTCACCTGATCGCCGCGGGCACGCCCGCGTCACTCAAGGGGAAACTGCCCTACGCCGTGATCGAGGTCAAGGCGAAACCGCGTAAGACGATGCGTGCCGTCGTGGCGGAGGTCGAAGATGTCATCCGCTGGCGTCCCGTGGGAGACCGGATCCGCATGCTCGTCGAGAACGACGAGCGGGTCGTGCGCCGAGTGATGAAGCGGCTCGAGTCTGCCCTCAAACGGGGCGAGTGCGATCTGCGTCTGCTGCGGCGGGACAAAGTCTCCATGGAAGACGTCTTCGTGCACGAAGTCAGATTGCTCAACAACAGAGGTGGCAAAGATGAGTGATGCAATCGAAACCAACCAACTCACCAAGCAGTTCGGCGATTTTACCGCCGTCGATGGGGTGGATTTCTACATCCCCGAAGGCGAGATCTTCGGCCTGCTGGGCCCCAACGGGGCGGGGAAGACGACGCTGATCCGCATGCTGTGCGGCATCATGCGGCCCACTTCGGGGGAAGGCCGCGTACTCGGGCTGGACATCGTCCGCAAGGCGGAGGAGATCAAGAAACGCATCGGCTACATGTCGCAGCAGTTTTCGCTGTACAACGATCTGACAGTCGTGGAGAACGTAACCTTCTACGCCTCGATCTACGCCGTGCCGCGGGAACAGCGCCGCAAGCGTGTGGCGGAGGTGATCGAGCTCACCGAACTGCAGGGATTGGAGAACGAACTCACGTGCGATCTCTCCGGCGCCTGGCGGCAACGGCTGGCGCTGGCTTGTGCCATCGCACACCGGCCTCCGATCTTGTTCCTCGACGAGGCGACCGCGGGAGTCGACCCCGTTTCCCGGCGCGCTTTCTGGGACCTCATCTACAGCATGGCGGGAGACGGTGTAAGTGTGCTGGCAACGACGCATTACATGGACGAAGCGGATTACTGCAACACGATCGGGATGATGTACCGGGGCCGGCTGATCGCCGTAGCCAGTCCGGATACGCTCAAGGATCGGCAGCCAGGCACCCTCTACCAGGTGGACTGCGACAGGCCGGCAAGTGCGATCGAAGTGTTGCAATCGCTTCCGGGTGTGATGGAAACATCCTTCCACGGCGCCTTGCTTCACGTAACCGTCGAGCCGAACGGCGGGGCTTCCCGTCTGGAGAAAACGCTCAAACGACAGGGGATCGATGTGCGCAACATCGAAGGCATCCAACCTTCGATCGAAGACGTATTCCTCACCCTGGTCGATGCGGAACGAGCGACATCCCAGATGGAAGCCGCTGCTTAAAAACGTTGTCAGATTACTTCTCTGCTCGAGAAAGAGCAGACCGAAGCGGAGTGAATAATGGATCGTTTATGGACGGTAGTTAAAAAAGAGCTGCTCCACATCTGGCGCGATCCGCGCACATTGGGGCTGATCCTGCTTCTTCCCGGCATGCTCTTGATCCTGCTGGGATACGGCATCAACTTCGAACGGCGTAACATTCCGGCGGCCGTCGCCGATCTCTCGAAAACCGACGCCAGCCGGGAATACATCGAATATTACACCGCCAGCCAGGATTTCGAGCGGGTCTACGACGTGCTCAGCGAGCAGGAAATCCTGGATTTGATCGACCAGGACTTGGTTAACGTGGGGCTGCTCATCCCCGAGGATTTCGGCCGCAAGGTGGCCACGGGCGAGCCGGCGAGCGTGATGCTCTACGTCAACGGCGCTTCCGATCCTTCGGATGTGAGCGCCATCCAGCTTAAATTGAACGCCATCAGCCAGATGGCGGCGCAGGAGATCCTCATCGAGCGCATTCAATCCGCGCCGGGTGCGGCGAGTCTACAGTTGCCTATCAACGCGTCATCGCTGACGCTCTACAATCCTGACGGTGTATCTTACCTCTTCATGATTCCGGGTTTGATCCCCATTCTGCTGCAGGTGCAGGCGTTGATCCTCTCGGCGCTGGCGATCGTGAAGGAGCGTGAACAAGGCACGATGGAGCAGTTGATCGTCACGCCGATCAAATCCTGGGAGTTGATGTTGGGAAAACTCATTCCGTATTTACTCGTCAGCATCCTCAATCTCTTTGCCCTGCTGTGGCTCGGAGACCTCCTTTTCAATGTCAAGATCGTGGGAAATTTATGGGAGCTGGTTGGTTTGAGCATGATCTTCATCGTCGGATCGTTGGGGATGGGCGTTCTGATTTCGAATCTCTCCCGGACGCAAATGCAGGCGATCTACATGGCGATCTTCATCGTGCTCATCCCCGCCATCATTTTGTCCGGGTTGCTGTATTCGCGCGGCAACATGCCCATTGTTACCTATATCTACAGCGAATTACTGCCCGTAACACACTATCTGGAGATCACGCGCGGCATCATGTTGCGCGGCGTATCCGCCGCCGCACTGTGGTCTTCCACCATTCCACTCATCTTGCTCAGCGTTATCTATTTCGTCAGCAGCGTCTTCACCTTCCGCAAACGGATATGAAGGCGACGTAAAATGCGTATCGTTTATATAGGAGTATGAGAATGAACCGAAAGACATCCATGACGTTTCTACTCTGCCTGGCAGTGCTCGTCGGCGGATGCAGCAGCATCAACGGTGAAGGATCCACGGCCATCCAGGCGACGGGAACGATTGCGGCGGACGAAGTCGCCGTCGCTTCCGAAATCGGCGGCAAAGTCGTCGATATCTTCGTACAGGAAGGCGACACGGTTTCCCAGGGTGACCTGCTCTTCCGTGTGGACGACGAGCTGCTGCATGCGCAGCACGATCAAGCCTCGTCAGCATTGGACGCGGCAAAGACGACCGTCGAGGCGGCACAATCCCAACGCGATCAGGCCCAGGTCCAGTATGATTTAGCGCTGCAAGCAGCCAGAATGCAGGACCCCGCCGGCCAGTCGGCCTACTGGCAAATGCGAGTGACCGGTGAGTCGGAACTGCCTCCCTGGTATTTCGAGAAGGACGAACGCATCCAGGCCATGGAAGCGGAAGTGACTGCGGCACAGACGGCGCTGCAGAAGAAGTTAGACAATCTCGATAGCGAACTTACGGACATCAGCGGAGGGGATTTCGTGGTCGCGGAAGCACGGCTCGCGCAGGCGGAAAGCGCCTTCGACGTCGCAACGCAGACGCGCGATCAGGCGTACGCCGCGTTGGACAACGCAGATCTGCGCGATGTCGCAGACGAGGCGTACGATGCCGCTTCGGCCGAGCTCGAATCGGCGCAGCAGGAATACGACAGCCTGTTGAGCACGAGCCAGGCGCAGACGATCCTCGAGGCCCGCGCCGAAGTCGCCGTGGCGCAAGAAAGACTGAGCCGTGCCCGGATTGCGTTGGACGTGCTCAGAAGTGGGGAGCAATCCCTGCAAGTGGAAGCGGCGCAAGCCGCGTTACGGGCTGCGGAAACCGCCATCAAGCAGGCCGAGGCCAACGTCCAGCAAGCGCAGGACGCTTTGCGGGTCCTGTCGATCCAGTTGGAGATGGTCAGCGTGCAGGCGCCCATGGACGGCGTGGTGCTGGTGCGCAATCTCGAGGTCGGCGAGATCATCTCTCCGGGAGGGACAGTCATGCGCATCGGCCGTCTGGATGAGGTCCGCTTGACGGTTTACATTCCGGAGGATCAATACGGGCGCATCCACCTGGGACAAGAGGTGCTGATCCATTCCGATTCGTTCCCCGAATTTGCCTTCAGCGGTGAAGTGACGCGCATCGCCGAAGAAGCCGAATTCACCCCACGCAACGTGCAGACGGTCGACGGCCGAAAGACGACCGTGTTCGCCATCGACATCACCGTCCCGAACCAGGACGGGAAGTTGAAGCCCGGCATGCCCGTCGACGTGACGTTCGTGGAACAGTAGTCGTCCTCTGTTCAATGATCTGTAGGGGCGACCCGTGTCGGGTCGCCCTTACACATCAGATCCTAGAATGGGCGGTCACAGGGGACCGCCCCTACACACTGTTCTATAATCCGTAGACGCCCCACCGGGGCGTCTCTACGCGAGATTTCCGTGGAAAGTTGTAGGGGCAACCCCCTGTGGCTGCCCAATTCAAAGACGTATGCCCCTACACGATGTTCGTTAATTCTTAGACGCCCCACCGGGGCGTCTCTACGCGAGATTTCCGTGGAAGATTGTAGGGACAACCCCCTGTGGCTGCCCAATTCAAAGACGTATGCCCCTACACGATGTTCGTTAATCCTTAGACGCCCCACCGGGGCGTCTCTACGCGAGATTTCCGTGGAAAGTTGTAGGGGCAACCCCCTGTGGCTGCCCAATTCAAAGAGGTATTTGCCCCTATACACTGTTCATTAATCCGTAGACGCCCCACCGGGGCGTCTCTACGCATGACGTTTATGGAAAACTGTAGGGGCGGTTAGCGAACCGCCCCTACAGATCCTTCCTGTAAAACCACATTGCTTTAGATGTGGCTGCCGTCCTGTGCCTCGTAATCGACCCAGGCGTTCGCCATCATGGCGTCGTCCTCCAGCTGCAGTTCGTTCACCGTTTGTTCCAGGTGTTCGAGGCGTTCGGATAACACCTGCAGCCGCTCCATGGTGAGATCGGGCAGCCGGTCGTGGCGCAAGTCCTCCGGCTGAGGCTCGGCTAGCTGGACTCCGTTGCGGCTGCGAATCCTGCCGGGCACGCCGACCACCACAGAGTCGGGTGGGATGTCCTTGACCACGACCGAGTTGGCGCCGATACGGCTGTGAGCGCCGATGCGGATCGGTCCCAGGATTTGCGCCCCGGCGCCGACGACGACGTGGTCTTCCAGGGTGGGATGGCGCTTGGTTTTTTTGAAACTGACACCGCCCAGAGTCACGTTGTGATACAAGGTGACGCAGCTGCCGATCTCGGAAGTCTCCCCGATCACCGTACCCATGCCGTGGTCGATGAAGAAGCCGGGACCGATGACCGCCGCAGGGTGGATTTCAATTCCCGTCAACCAGCGGTTGAAGTCGCTCAGGCCGCGGGCGACGAGCTTCAAACCTTTGCCCCACAACCAATGCGCCAACCGGTGCATCCAGATGGCGTGGAATCCCGGGTAAAAGAGAACGATCTCCAGGGCGTAGCGGGCTGCCGGATCGCGCTCCAGAGCGGCGCGAATGTCTTCGCGAAGCGTTGTAAACATGGTCTATCTCCGGTCACTCACGCAGATCGGCGAAGAGCGGGGTGCTCAAGTAGCGCTCGCCGTAGGATGGCACGATTGCGACGATACGTTTTCCGGCGTTCTCGGGACGCGAAGCGATTTTCACCGCGGCGTGAACCGCGGCTCCCGAGCTGATTCCCACCAGGATGCCTTCCTCTTTCGGCATACGTCGCGCCATAGCGAAAGCCTCTTCGTTCGACACCGTCACAACTTCGTCGATCAAACTTGTATCCAGCACTTTGGGGACGAAACCTGCGCCGATTCCCTGAATCTTATGCGGTCCAGGTTTGCCGCCGGAGAGCACCGGCGATCCTTCAGGTTCCACCGCCACGACGCGGATGTCGGGATTGCGCTCTTTCAACACCTGGCCGACACCGGTGATCGTACCGCCGGTACCGACGCCTGCCACAAAAACGTCCAGCTTGCCGTCGGTATCGCGCCAGATCTCCTCCGCCGTCGTGCGGCGGTGGATTTCCGGGTTAGCTGGATTCTCAAACTGCTGCGGGATGAAATATCGTTTATCCCCGGCGGCCATTTCCTGGGCTTTGTCGATCGCCCCTTTCATGCCTTCCGATCCGGGCGTGAGGATCAATTCCGCTCCGAACGCTTTCAACAGCAACCTGCGCTCGATGCTCATTGTGTCCGGCATCACTAGCGCGCATCGGTAGCCTTTTGCGGCGGATACCATAGCCAGACCGATGCCCGTGTTTCCACTCGTAGGTTCGAGGATGATCGTGTCCGGCTTGATCTTACCTGCCTTCTCGGCGGCGTTGATCATGCTCAAGGCGATTCGATCCTTGACACTTGAACCCGGATTCTGAAACTCCAGCTTCACCACCACTTCGGCCTTTGCGCCTTGAGTCACTTTGTGCAGCCGCACGAGTGGGGTGTTGCCGATTAGTTCCGTAATATTATCTGCGATGGCTGACATTTACTTTTCTCCCTTCGGTTTGATACCTCAGTAATGTGTTACGAATAAAAAAGACTCATCTGGAGTGTTCCTTTCGATGAGTCTCAGGTTTCTTAGTCGGACGTGCTGGAAATTGATGATTAAGAATTCCAGCCGATATTCAATTGTTCTTAATAACAAACTACCCTGCGATGCTCATCGCTCGGCTCAATGTGAAGCAGGCAAGTCCGGCGCTTGGCCGGTACAATGCCTGCTAAAGACAGGAGCAGACGTGAGCTATCAGGTTCAGGGTAGGATAGTTTTTCATTTTTCGATTGCAGTCCCTTATTTCAAAGTCTACCGAAATGGGTCTGAATTGTCAAACGCAGTGTCCATGGCGCCTCAGCACGCCTGAAGTAATTTCTCCAACGTGAGTCGAACGACGCCGATTGACCGTTGGAACTCATCCAGATCGAGACGTTCCTGTGGTGTGTGATCCAACCTCGAATCACCCGGTCCGTAGGCTGCGATGGGGCAGTTCCAAACCGGCGCGACGATGTTCATGTCCGACGTCCCGGTTTTATTGACGAAACGCGGTCGACCACCGTTGGAGCGGATCGCCTGCAGCAGCGCGCGTGTCAGAAAGGTGTTCTTTTCAGCCACGTAGCTGACCTCGCGTCTCGAAAATTCGAGACGCGCAGCTCCATTCAAGGTGCGCAGGTCGCTTTCCAGTCGCTCGAGCGGTAGGTCGGGCGGCAAACGGAACACCAATTGCATCTCGGCCTCGCCGTAACAGCCTCTTTGATGGGTATTCAAACTCCGCAGGGAAGCGTCAAGACGATCGAAGACTCCGGGGCGGTCGCGGTTGAAATCGTCTTCGTAACGCTGCACTTCTTGCCAGAAACGAAAGGCGCATTCTGCGGGGGTCTGGAGCGGCGCGGCGGAATGTGCCAGCGCTCCGGTATAGACCCATCGCAGCATGAGATGACCCTTGTAGGCCAGGGTGATTCTGTCCCACCTGCTCGGTTCGCCGATCAAGCATGCCTTCGGTCGGAAATTGTTTAAGGCGTTTCGGGCGCCGCGGCTGTCCGTTTCCTCACCGGTGGCTCCGATGACGATTAGTCGGGTGCCGCTGGGAGGCTCCACCTGCGTCGCGGCGATGATGAACGCCGCAAGTGAGCCTTTGGCGTCCACGCTGCCCCGGCCGTGAAGCTTCCGGCCATCGACGCGCACCGGAATTTCCCCGGGAACCGTGTCGATGTGGCCCAGAAGCACGATCTCCGCGTCGCCCTCGCCGCGAATGCCCACGACGCTGTTGGTTCGATCGACGTAGGCGCGCATGCCGTGGTCGCCCATCCAATGAGCCAGAAACAAGGCCGCAGTGGCTTCGTCGCCGGATGGGCTGGGGATGGATACCAGATCGTAGATTAAGCGCTCGCGCTCATCGAGCAGCGCTTGCTCGCTTCGGGTTGGCGCGAATTCAATCACCGTAAACCTCTCCCAACGCGTCCATGAAGATGGTCCGGACTCGTTCCAGATCTTCTTCCGGGATGCTCAATGGCGGCAGAAGCCGCACCACGGTCGTTCCGGCGGGCAATGCGAGCACGCCGTTTTCTGCCATGGCCTGCAAGACGGGAGTTGCGCGCCTGCGCAGGTCGATGCCGATCATCAAACCCCGGCCGCGCACTTCGCGGATCAGCGGATGTTCGATCGGGCGGAGAGACTCGAGAAATCGTTCGCCGATGTCCGCTGCTCGTTCGGGCAAGCTCTCCGCTTCGAGAACCTGAAGCGTGGCGTTCGCTGCAGCACACACGAGCGGGTTGCCGCCGAACGTGCTCCCGTGAGTGTGTGGCGGGAAGGTCCCCAAGTCGGAGCGCCAGGCTAGGGCGCCCATTGGTAGTCCGCCGGCGATGCCTTTGCCAAGACAGATGAGGTCGGGGATGACGTCGTGATGTTCGTAGCAGAACCAGCGTCCCGTGCGGCCCAATCCGCTTTGAATCTCGTCGAAAACGAGCAATGCGCCGCGTTCGCTGCAAAGCGAGCGAAGTCCGCGAAGGAATTCGTCATCGATGGGATGGATCCCGCCTTCGCCCTGGATCAATTCGACGATCACTGCGGCGGTGGAATCGTCCACAGCGGCTTGCGCCGCCTCGAGATCGTTGAAGGGAACGTGTGCGAAGCCGGGGACGAGGGGCACAAACGGATCTCGGTATTTTGGACGCCACGTGGCGGACAGTGCGCCGAGCGTTCGGCCGTGGAAGCAACCTTGCATGGCGACGATGCCGGGACGCTGGGTCAGGGCACGCGAGAGTTTGAATGCGGCTTCGACCGCTTCGGCGCCCGAGTTGCACAGGAAATAGCGGCCGAATCTGGGCGCCAGGTGTGCTTGCAGGGATTCGTACAGACGGGCGCGTTGATCGTTGTAGAAAATTTCGGGACAGGTGACGACGCGCTCGTATTGACCGGTGATCGCCTCCAGGATGGCTGGGTGCCGGTGTCCCAGCAGGCAGACTCCGTGTCCGCCGACCGCGTCGATGTACTCTTTCCCTTCGGCGTCGATCAGATGCGCGCCCTCTGCGCCGACGATGGCGATAGGCCGCTTCCCGTAAGCGCCGGATGTGTGCAGATCCTCGGAAGCGAGGATGTCAGCTTGATTCGCAGCATCTGCTGCAGCGTGTAGAACGATTTCGTTAAGCAAACCAGGTTCCTCCTCCGGCGAGCGCAGCCTGCAGCGGTTGCGGGCGTCGTCCGTCGATGATAGCGGCCTGCGCGACGCCGTTTTCCAGCGCTTCGCGCACGCTCAAGACTTTGTGTTTCATCTGGCCGTCTGCCCAGGACATGGCCGTGTCCAGTTGCGCACGCGGTACTTTGTGCACCAGACTGGATTGATCTTCACAATCGCGGTACAGACCGACGACGTTGGAAAGCATCAGGAGCATGTCGGCCGAAAGCGCAGCGGATACCGCCGCGGCGGCGCGATCGCCGTTGACGTTGAGATAGCCGTCCGTTTCGCTGTAGGCCAGGGGCGGGATCACGGGCACCATGCCCTGGTCCAGGATGCTCAGGATTCGATCCCGGTCGACTCCGTTGAGACTACCGGAGTAGTCGTCGTGGATCACGCGAATGCGTCCGTCGATTACGGCGCGGATGGCGCGTTTCCGCTCGCCGCGCAGGACGCAGACTTCCGTAGTGCTGAGGCTCACCGTTTGTACGCCGAAGCCGTTCAGCTCGTGGCAGATGTCGCTGTTGAACGAAGTCACTGCGTCCACAAAGATGTCGCGCATTATGGAGTCCGTGTAGCGGCTGACGAAGTTGGACGGTGAGCGCAGGTATTGCGGCGGGTGACCCATTTCGTTGGCGAGTTGATTGGCGCGCTCCGAACCACCGTGTACCAGGACGATGCGCTGACCCTGGGCGATCATGGTGGCGACGTCCTCGCAGATTGGACGGAGTTGAATGTCTCGGGCGCCCCCGATTTTGATGACGATGAGACGATTGTTTTCCATGTTTGCTCCCATATCCAGTAAAGTGCTCTCCGTGCGGGATCGGTCAGATTGGATGTAAGCCCGGGAATTCCAATCCCTGGCGTTCATCGAAACCGAACATCAAATTCATGGCCTGAACGGCCGTTCCCGAGCCGCCTTTCATCAAGTTGTCCAGCGCGGCGATGACGATCAACAGATTGGCTTCCTGATCGAATGCGAAACCGATGTCGCAGTAATTCGAACCTGAAAGGATCTTGGGCTCGGGATAGCGATAGCCTCCGCTGCGTTCCGCCACCAGGCGGATGAAAGGCTCCTGCTGGTACGCCTGGCGGTAGCAAGCCCACACGTCCCGCAAGGCTTCCACCTGCGCATCCTCGTTCAGGAAACAATGTGCGGTAAGGTGCGCGCCGCGGACCAGTTCGATGGCGGTCATGGTGAGATGGACGGGAAAATCGCCCAGCTCCTGTTCGACTTCGGCCAGATGGCGGTGCCCGCTGGGGCTGTAGACGCGCACCACGCCGCTGCGTTCGGGGTGGTGCGAGCCCGGATTACCGGAAGCTCCGGCTTCCGAAGATCCGACTTTCACTTCCGCCGTGACCCGTTTGAGCCAACCGGCGTCGGCTAGCGGCCCCAGCGCAAGATTGATCAGCGTGGCGTTGCAGCCGACGCCGGAAGCGTACTGCGTTTCCCTTAATTCATCGCGATGGCGCTCCGGCAACCCGTAAACGAAGCGCGCCAGCCAGTCCGGCGCGGGGTGTTCCCACTCGTACCATTTTGGATAGGCTTCTTTATGGCGTAGCCTGAAATCGGCGGAGCAGTCGATGATGCGTTCGGCCAGCTGCGCGTAACGCTCGATGTCCGCCGCGACCTCACCGTGGGGAAGGGCGAGGAAGAGTACGTCACATTGCTGAAGATCATCTGCGTGGCAGTAGCGCAAATCGGTCAGGCCGCGCATGTTGGGGTGCGTGCTGTGAAGGTAACGGCCGATCTGGCTGCGGGAGGAGACCTGAGCCAACTCCACCTGGGGGTGCAGCGTGAGCATGCGGATCAATTCGCCGCCCAGGTAGCCCGATCCTCCGACGATCGACGCCCGGATACTCATATATGCGCCTTTCGTACAGCGAGCCCTTCGTCGGCCGTCTGGAGCGCGAAATCGACGATCGCGGCAGGAATGTCGACTCCCGTGGGCTCGATGCTGTTGCGGAATTCCATCGAGTGGTTGACTTCGTTGACAAGGTAGCCCGAGTCTGTTTCGAAGAGATCGATGGCAACGATTCCGCCGCCAACGGCTGTTGCGGCGCGTCGGGAAATATTCGCGATTTCCTCGTTGATTTCGCAATTGGTAGCCACGCCGCCGCGCGCCGTGTTGGTGATCCAATGTTCGGACGTACGGTAGATGGCGCACAACGTCTGGTCGCCCACCACGAACGAGCGAATGTCGCGCCCGTTCGGTTTGTGGACATATTCCTGGACGTAGCCGGTGTGATACGGATAATTGCCCAACGTGAAGCGATGTTCCAGGATCGCTTCCGCCGATTCTCGATCGTTGATTTTGGTCACCAGGCGTCCCCACGATCCGGTGAGCGGTTTCAGCACCGCAGGATAACCCTGGTTCTCGATCGCTTGCAGAATCGATTCTTCCGTGAAGGCGATGCTGACCTGTGCCTGCGGAACGGAATGGCGCGCCAGCGCCAGCGTCGTGCTGAGTTTGTCGCTGCAAGTACTCGCCGTGTGAAAATTATTGAGCGTCGGAACCCCCCAGGCTTCCAGGATTTGAAGCGTGGTTAGCGTGCGTGAGCTGCTGATGCTGCGCTCGAGGATCAAATCGTACGCCAGCCAACGTGGGTCCGGATCTAGGGGATTGAGGATGAACTCCCCGTCGTTGAGCACGTCGATCTGGATGTCGCGCGCTTGAAACGCTTCCATGAGAAGCTTTTCCTCGCGCCGGACCCTCGAGACGATCATGCCGATCTGCATGCTACTCGCCCCAGTCCTCTTCGACTTCCGGGGCCAATGCCAGGGTCAGCGGATCGAGGTCGACGATTTCCAGTTCGACGCCGCACTCGGGGCAGGGCAGGATTTCATTCAAGACGACATCATCTGGAAGGTCGATCTCCGCTCCGCATTCTGTGCATGTTTGGTTGGACATTCTTTTCCTCCGATACAGTTTTTCAATCGACATCGTAAAAGCCAGCGACCCTTTGGCCTGGATCGCTGGCCTCTTATCTCCGCCTAAGAATAGGAAGCGCGCTTATCCAGGACCCGGTTCAGGTCGCTTGAGGCACTTCTTCTTCAAGATGGAGATGGTTTTTCGGTTCGTCATGTCAATAAGGCTCGTATTTAAGAAAAAAACCCGCTCGTCTGGCGGGTCCTAGGCAAAACCGTTCCTTTGCATGCAAAGACTAGCCAGACAGGCTCCTACCCGGCTTCTTGTTGCACTTCTTTGCGAAAAGGTTTATTTGGTTATTCATGATCCGGCATAGGTTAACAAAAATCCGTGCAATTGTCAAGACAATTACATACGAAAGAAGTTCACTTTTCTCGTCGATCTCATACCATCTCAAAGAGAGACTTGTTCCAAATGCACCACCTGGGGCAACTCGGTTATGGCCTCGAGCACCTCTTCATCGGCCGGCGAGTCGATGTTGATGATCGATATTTGTTTGCCGCCCGGTGCTTCGCGTCCCATGTGCCAGTGGGCGATATTGACGCCGTGTTCGCCCAGTAGCGTCCCCACGCGGCCCATCACCCCCGGTTCGTCGTGGCTGGTCATCACCAAGGTCCATCCATCGGCGACGGCGTCGAGGCGCATGTTGTCGATCAGCACGATGCGCGGCTCTGTGCGCAGAAACAGCGCACCGCCGATCAGTCGGGATTCTTCGTTCGAGATCACCCGGCAGAGAATGACGTTGATGTAATCTTCCGCAGCCGGGTGGCGGGCTTGGGAGACTAGGATGCCGCGTTCAGCCGCCAGCCTTGGGGCGTTGACGTAGTTCACCGTGTCCGAAAGAATCGGCGCCAGCATGCCCTTGAGCAGCCCCACGGTGAGCAGCTTGGTGTGGGGTTCCAGCTCTTCGCCGCGATACTCCACTTCGACCCGGCTGACACGTCCGTGAATCAACTGCATCTGCAGGGCGCCGATTTTCTCGGCGAGTGTCATGTAAGGCGCCAGCGATTGGTAGTCCACACCTTCTGCGAAGGGCATGTTGACGATGTTGCGGTAGTTGTCGCCTCGCAGCGCGTCGAGGACTTGCTGTGCCACTTGCATGGCGACGCCGTGCTGGGATTCGTGGGTACTGGCTCCGATGTGCGGTGTGGTCACGACGTTGGGCAGGCTGATTAATTTTTGCAGCAGATCCGTCTTTGGGGGCTCGTTGCTGTATACATCCAGTGCAGCGCCGGCGATTTTGCCTGCTTCAAGGGCGTCGTACAGCGCCTGTTCCTCGATGATTCCGCCGCGAGCAGCGTTGACGATCCTCACGTCGTCTTTCATCTTGGCGATTTCTTCTGCTGCGATCATGCCGCAGGTCTCTTCGTTCAACGGTGTGTGAATGGTGATGATGTCCGCGCGGGATAAGAGCTCGTCGAGTTCGGCGACGAGTTCCACGCGAATGCGTTCCGCAATCTCTTCGGCGATATAAGGATCGTAGGCGATCACGGTCATGCCAAAAGCCTGACAACGCGTCGCCACTCGGGACCCGATGCGACCCAAGCCGACGACACCCAGGGTCTTCCCGTTGAGCTCGGTGCCCATGAACAACTTACGCGTCCATTCACCCTTTTTTATGGAATCGTTGGCTTTGGGCAGATTGCGGCACAATCCGAGCAGGAGCGCCATGGTCAGTTCCGTTGCGCCGAGCGTGTTTGCTCCCGGCGTGTTCATGACTTGAATGCCGCGCACGGTGGCGGCATCCACGTCGATGTTGTCCAGACCGACACCGGCGCGTGCGGCGATCTTGAGTTTCGACGCAGCGGCGAACACTTCTTCGTCCATCGCCGTTCCGGAACGCGTGATAATGGCGTCGTAGTTGCCGATGATCTCGAGCAATTTCTTTCTTTCGGGGAGATGGATCATGTCGTACGCTGCATCGTCGGCTTCGTCGATCAGCGCCAACCCTGCAGGGCCGATGTCTTCGGTGATCAGAATGCGGTACATAGCTGCCTCAATTTTACTGAACGTGATGGAGTCGAATGCGATCCACCCGCTTAGGAGTTATAGCCAGACATGTGAAGCAGATCGATCAAGGGATCGTCAACAGCTTCGAACGACTGCAGCCGAGCGTTGATCTGCCGTTTCAAGGTCGGGTTGTGAAATTGTACCAGTCCTTGTTTCAAAACCTCAATTCCTGCCTGGAAAACCTCTTCGTGCTCCGTTCCTTGTAAACGTTTGGCTCTGCCTTCCGCCAACGCCAGGGGAACAATGGCTTCAAGTCCCGGCGCTTCTATGAACACGTCCGCTTCCTCGGCGACGCGTTTCCTGCGTACCACGCCACCGAAGCCGACGAACAACTTGACCGTCTGGCGCGCTTCCAGGTCGGTGATCCCATCGCCGACGAGCATCGTGCGGGATTCGTCACCGGCCAGTTCATCGATCACGGCGCGTTTTCCCTCGGTCTCGACCAACGGGGTCGGGGCGATGTCGAGGAAGTGTTCTTCGGGATTGCCGCCGTACTGATTTTGATCGAAGCGCCACCATTCGCCGGAAAGCTGGTCGAATTTGATGGGCACGGCGCGCACGTTGTCCGCAGAGACGCCGAGCCAACGAGCGAATTTCAAGACCGATTGTAGCAGTCCACCGCTGATGACCGAGACTTCGCAGCCGCCGGCTTTCAAGGCGGCGATCACTTCTTTTGCGTTCGGGACGACGTTCTCGCAGTAGGCGCGGGCGATCAGGCGTAAATCCGCGCGCGTGGGCTGCAGCCTTTTCAAGCGCTCGTTGTACACCGCCTCGAGTTCGATTTCGCCTTCCATGGCTTTACGCGTGAGTTCGGAGATGTAATCGAATTGGCCCTTGATACGCGCCAGTTCATCGATGCCTTCGACCGAAGTCAACGTGCTCTCGCAATCGAAGAACACGTGCTGGAAACTCTGTAATCGGGATACGGGTTTTTCACTCATGCTGTCCAACTCTTCGACTCGGCTCTAACGCTTGCCGTAAACTGCTCACCAGGTCCGCCGTTGCTTTCGGCGCGTCGCTGGCGTTTCTCGCCGCATCGATGATTGCTGAGCCGACGATGACGCCGTCCACCAATGAACCAACGGTGCGGGCTTGCTCGGGTGTCGAGATGCCAAAACCGAGCGCCAAAGGTGTGGACGTATATTGCCGCACGCGTTGGATGAACGCATCGAGATCTTGCGGTAAGGAAGCACGTGCGCCGGTCGTGCCCGTAAGCGAGACCAAATAGAGAAATCCTTTCGAGCGATCCGCTGCGTCTTTTATGCGAGCCTCGGTCGAGGTCGGTGCAAGCATATGCACGTAGGCAATTCCTTGTTCTTCTGCGAGTGATTCGATTTCCAGCGCTTCTTCCGAGGGTAAATCCGGCACAATGAAACCGTCTACGCCGGAGTCTTTCGCCTCACGTACGAAGCGCTCGACGCCGAAAGCGAGGATGGGATTCATGTATCCCATGAAGAGTATGGGCTGATTGACTCCCCGCGAACGTAATTCTAAACCAAGCCGGAAGCATTCGGCTACGTTGATCTGATTTTCAAGTGCGACCTGGGTGGAGTATTGTATCGACGGTCCGTCGGCCAGAGGATCGGAAAAGGGAACGCCGAGTTCGATTAGATCCGCGCCGGCGTCTGCGATGGCTTCGATGATGTCCAACGATTGGGAAGCGGTGGGAAAGCCGAGCGTAAAATACGGCATCAGGCATGCGCGTGGATGTGCGTTGGCAAAAGCTGCAGCGATGTTGTCCATACCATTCATAACACTTATATCACAATTCGGTTTTATATTACTTTGGATACGGTCTCCAAATCTTTATCACCACGTCCGGAAAGGTTGACCAGCATGATCTCTTCCGGCGACATTTTCGGCGCCCGTTGGATGGCCTCGGCCACAGCGTGCGCCGACTCGAGTGCGGGTATGATCCCTTCGAGACGGCTGAGTAGCTGGAACGCCTCGAGCGCTTGATCGTCCGTGGCGTATGTGTATTCTGCGCGTCCGATTTCGCGCAAATAAGCGTGCTCAGGTCCGACCGCCGGATAATCCAAACCCGCTGAAATCGAATGCGTTTGGGCGATTTGGCCGTCATCGTCTTGTAGAACGTACGAATAGGTCCCGTGCAGCACACCGGGTCGCCCGATGCGAGTATCACTGAAGCGACTGGCGTGATGTCCGCTCTGGATGCCTTCGCCGCCGGCTTCGACGCCGACCAGTTCGACGTTGTCGTCCTCTAAGAAGGCGTAGAAGAGTCCGATGGCGTTCGAACCGCCCCCCACGCAGGCCACACAAACATTGGGCAAGGTGCCCGCCTGCTTGAGCATTTGCGCCTTGGCTTCCATGCCGATGACGGTCTGGAAATCGCGCACCATCGTGGGGTAGGGATGCGGCCCCAACGCCGAACCGAGCAGATAATAGGTGTCGCCTACGTTCGTCACCCAATCGCGGATGGCTTCGTTGATGGCGTCCTTCAGAGTCTTGCTGCCGGAGGTCACGGGACGCACGTCCGCCCCGAGCAGCCGCATACGCAGCACGTTCATGTGCTGGCGTTCGATATCGACGGTGCCCATGTAAACGACGCACTCCATGCCCAGCAGCGCGGCGACGGTCGCCGTCGCCACTCCGTGTTGGCCGGCGCCAGTTTCGGCGATGATGCGTTGTTTGCCCATGGCTTTCGCCAGCAATGCCTGCCCCAGCGCGTTGTTGATTTTGTGCGCTCCGGTGTGGGCAAGGTCTTCACGCTTCAGGTAGATCGTGGCGCCGCCGAGATGCTCGCTCAGACGTTTGGCGTGCGTCAACGGTGTGGGACGTCCGGCGTAGGTAGTCAGCAGCTCGTTGAGTTCGCGCTGGAAGGTTCCATCCGCGCGTAGGCGTTGGTAGGCGCGCTGCAGTTCCTCCAGTGCGGGCATCAAAGTTTCTGGGACAAATTGTCCACCGTACGGACCGAACTTGGCGGCGATCGGGGTAGTGTCTTTCAACATGCAGGTATCTCCGTTTCTCACTCTCGAATGGCTTGTACGAACGCCTTTATTTTTATAACGTCTTTCTTGCCGGGCGCGCTCTCCACACCGGAGGCCACGTCCACGCCCCAGGGCCGCACCTGCTCGACCGCCGCAAGCACGTTGTCCGGGGTAAGTCCGCCGGCGAGCAGCAGCGGTGCCGATCGAGACAATCGCGCAGCAATTTCCCAATTCGCAACCTCGCCCGTACCGCCATAGGCACCCAGTTTGTAGGCGTCCAGGAGCAAAGCCGGGAAAGGGACACCGACCCCGGCGTACTGCTGGAGCTGTTCGTTGGCTTCTCGCTCCGACTTGGGCCGAATGGCTTTGTAGGCGTGAGCAGCGAGCGTCTGCACATCGGCAGGCGTTTCATCGCCGTGCAGTTGAGCGAATTGCAGACCACACGCCGCCAATGTGCGTTGGATCACCTCGGTCGATGCGTTCACGAACACGCCGACCGTAGCGACGAGTGGGTATCGACGGTGCAGTTCGTCGACGATCCCGGCGCAGCTTTCGATGGAGATCGAACGCGGGCTCGGCGGATAGAAGTTAAAACCCATCATATCCGTACCGCATTCGGCGGCGGCAAGAGCGTCCTCGAGATTCGTGAATCCGCAGATTTTGACCTTCAACCTTCTAGCCTCCTGCAAGCTGACGAACCTGCGCGCCGACGTCATCCGCACGCACGAGAGATTCACCGACCAGAATAGCGTTCGCACCTGCGGCGGAAACACTGGCCACGTCTCCGGGTGTGTGGATCCCGCTCTCGGCGACGACGCACGTTTCTAACGGAACCATCGCTCGCAGACGAACCGTGGTCTGCAGATCGATGCTGAAATCGCGTAAGTCTCTGTTGTTGATCCCTATCAAGTTCGGGGATAGTTCCAGCGCACGTTCGAGTTCGGCTTCATTGTGGACTTCGATCAGCGCAGCCATGCCGCATTGACGCACGAGGTGATAAAGCTCGGCCAGTGTGTCCTGGAACAACGCGGCGACGATCAGCAGCACAGCAGCCGCGCCAGCCCCGCGTGCTTCGTAGACTTGATAGGGATCGCAGATGAAGTCTTTGCGCAGCAAGGGTATTTCGTTGAACTGATTGGCGATGGAATGCAGATCCTCCAGTCGTCCTTGAAAGTAGCGTTGATCCGTGAGCACGCTGATCGCCGCTGCGCCGTTCTGGCGGTAGATGTCTGCCAGACGGACGGGATCGAGGTCGGCGCGCAGCACACCCCGGGATGGGGAGGCGCGCTTCACCTCGGCAATCAGGGCCGGCTGTGACGGTGCGTTACGTAAGGCTTTCACGAAATCCACAGCTGTGGGCCGCTCGTCAGCTTGCCGGCGAACTTCCACAAGGGGAAGATTTGTTTTGCGCTCTGCAACTTCCTGGCGCTTGTGCGCCATGATCTCTTCCAGGAGACTCACGAAAACGGCTCCTTAGTGCTTCACCATTTTTTGGCTGAATTCGATGAACTGTTCCAATTTCTCCAGCGCCTTGCCATCGTCTAAAGATTGGCGTGCCTCTTCGATGCCGGTGGTGAGATCGCCGCTTTCGACCGCAAGCGCAGCCCCAGCGTTCAGCAGGAGCACGTCGCGCTTCGGGCCCGTATCCTTGCCCTGAAACAGATCGCGGATGATCTGCGCATTTTCGGGTGGTTCCCCGCCGCGTATGGCTGCGAGGTCGGAGCGCGGCATTCCAAGCGTCTCGGGATCCAGATCATACGTGCGTACTTCGCCATTGCGGAGGTGGCTAATTTTGTTAGGTCCGCTCGTAGCCAGTTCGTCGATACCGCCGTGACCGTTGAGGACCATGGCGGTTTTTCCGCCCAGTGCGCGGAGCACGTTGGCGATCGGCTCGGTGAGGTCGGCGTCATAGACGCCAAGAAGCAGGTGGCTGGCGTCGGCGGGATTGGTGAGCGGACCGAGCAGGTTGAAGATCGAACGTTGGCCCAGTTCGCGGCGCGGACCGATGGCATACTTCATGGCAGGATGGAAGCGTGGTGCGAACATGAAGCCGATGCCGATTTCCTCGATACATTCGGCCACTGCCTGCGGTTCCAGGTCCACCTGTACGCCCAGCTCACTGAGCACATCGGCGCTTCCGCAGCGCGACGATGCGGCGCGGTTGCCGTGTTTGGCCACTTTGTGTCCCGTGCCGGCGATGACGAACGCCCCGGCGGTTGAAATGTTGAAGGTGTGGGCACCATCACCTCCGGTTCCGACGATGTCGAAAATCGGCTCCTCCCCGTTTTCAAGGGGTACTTTGCTGGCGACCCCGCGCATGGCGCGGGCGCTGCCGGTGATCTCGTCCACACATTCCCCCTTCATGCGCAGCGCCATGAGGTATCCTCCGATCTGTGCGTCGGTAGCCTCGCCGCGCATGATGATTCCCATGGCTGCTTCTGCTTCCTCGGGAGTCAAATCTTGACGATCCAGCACTTTGGCGAGATATGGTTTTAACATTTCTTTCTCTCCTTTAACTTATTCTTCCCTGACCGCAGCAGGTTGCATTTCTGGTCTTTGCTTCCCGGAGCGGCCAAGGGACAGGTAATTTCGCAGAATTTGCATTCCGTGTTGCGTGAGAAACGATTCGGGGTGGAACTGCACGCCGTAAATCGGATATTCACGATGACGGACGCCCATGATCTCGTCCGCCTGCGTACGTGCGGTGACCTGCAGGCTCCGAGGTACGGGTTGGTCGATGATCAGCGAATGATAGCGCGTGGCTTCGAAGGGATTGGGGAGACCGGCGAACAACCCATCCCCATGATGGTGAATCTGCGAGGTTTTTCCGTGCATCAAGCGCGGCGCACGTACGATCTTGCCGCCGAAAACGTGGCCGATGCATTGATGGCCGAGGCATACCCCGAGAATCGGAGTTGTGGCTCCCAGTTTCTCGATGAGGTGATTGGAAATACCGGCATCCAGCGGCGTACCGGGGCCGGGTGAAATCACGATGTGACTGGGCCGCAAGGTTGCGATTTGTTCTACCGTGACCTTGTCGTTGCGAAAGACTTCGATCTCGACTCCGAGTTCGCCGAAATATTGAACCAGGTTGTAGGTGAATGAATCGTAATTGTCGATCACTACAATCATCAGATCTGCCCTTTCTCCGCCATTTCCAAGGCGACGGCGAGTGCACTGGCTTTATCGATGGTCTCCTGCAGCTCACGCTCCGGCACCGAATCCGCCACGAGTCCCGCACCGGCTTGAATGCGGACTTCATCGCCGCGCATCACCAGCGTACGGATGGCGATACACGAATCCAGCGAGCCGTCGTAGGAAAAATAACCGATCGCGCCGGCGTAAGGTCCCCGGGCTTCGCCTTCCAGCTCGGCGATGATCTCCATGGCACGGATTTTAGGCGCACCGCTGACGGTTCCGGCGGGGAAGGTGGCGCCCATCAGGTCGAAGGCGTCGTATTCCGGCTGGAGGTTTCCCTGCACCTGGGAGACGATGTGCATCACGTGGGAGTAGCGTTCGACGGCCATTTTTACCGGGACGTGCACCGAACCATAGTGGCAAACGCGACCAAGATCGTTGCGGGCGAGGTCGACGAGCATGACGTGCTCCGCGCGCTCCTTCGGATCGGCGAGCAATTCGCGCTCGAGATGTTCGTCTTCGGTTTCGCTGTCCCCGCGGCGGCGTGTTCCAGCAAGGGGACGGATCGTGGCCTCATCCCCTTCCAGACGCACGTGCATTTCCGGCGATGCGCCGATGATGTACAGGGGTGGATCCCCAGCGAAATCAGCGAAGTTGAAGAAGAACATGTACGGCGACGGGTTCAAAGCCCGCAGCGCCCGGTACACGGAAAACGCGTCGGCGCTCGTGCGGCGCGAGAAGCGCTGCGAGACGACGACCTGGAAGATGTCCCCGGCGGCGATGTATTCTTTGGCTCGCTCTACAGCTTGACAGTACCGTTCGGGGGACATGTTCGAGGTCAATTCCTGAGGTTCCCCGGGAGTGGATGGATGAATTTGCGGCTGCAACGGACCGGAGATACGTTCCTGCAAGCGATCGAGACGTTCGTTGGCCTCCCGCAGCGCGAGCCCTTCGTCGCCGTTCGTCTCGGCGTAGGTCAACATCACCAGACGCCCGAAGGCGTGATCGAAGGCGATGACGGTATCGGCTTGCAGGAAAACGGCGTCCGGCAGATCACCCACTGGAAGTGAGGACAGGCTGGGTTCGAAGTAGCGCATCATTTCGTATCCCAGGTAGCCGACAAGTCCGCCAACGAAGCGCGGCAGGCCGGAGGGAAGTTCGGGGCGGTACTGACGGATTTGCGCCCGTAGTGCATCGACAGGATTGACATCTTCTGGCAGGGTAGTTGCAGAAACTTTCCCTCCGCTGTGATGCTCCAAATTGCTGCCGCGCAGCACGAAAGCCTCGGAGAGGCCGGCACCGATGAACGAATAACGGGCGACCTGTTCGCCGCCGGTCACGGATTCGAGCAGGAATCCTGGTCCGAGTTCGGACAGCTTCAGATACACGGAAACCGGCGTTTCCAGGTCGGCCGGCAGCTCCCGCACCACGGGCACGAGGTTGGTGGGGTGGATTTCGCCTGCATGATTTCGGGACGTCGTTTTTTCCATCCGCTTCACTTCATTCTCGAATAAATAAACCCTCTCTCATCGTTGGGGACGAGAGAGGGTTCCCGTGGTGCCACCCCAGTTAGGCTTGATGTTCCCGAGTACCTATAAAAAAAACCCGCCGGTGATGACGACGGGTGGAAACATGCCAGCCTCACTTATTCCGGTACGGCGATGCTACTTCGATCATCGCTTATACCTTCTGCCTCGATAACGGCGGCTTTCCGGCGCGGACTACTCGGTTTCAACCTTTCGGCCGGCAGCTCTGGGGTCCATTCTCTGCTGGCGTTAGTGTGGGATTCTCATCCATCTCCCACTTTCTGTGCCTTCGTTTCAGCAGATACTCTTCCCCTTCATGGCTTTTACTGGATATTCGGTTTGGATGTTTATATCAAAAACCCAGGCGTGAGTCAAGCTTTCGTATTCATTCATCTAAAATGTTACCGAAGGATAATGGTTCTTCCAAATGAAAATGTTACCGAGGGAACCATGTCCAATGACGATGAAATGACCATTGACGAGCGATACAAATACCTACGGAAAA
>DAOULU010000038.1:0-97715 GCA_034417075.1 Anaerolineales bacterium | reverse complement strand
TTTTCCGTAGGTATTTGTATCGCTCGTCAATGGTCATTTCATCGTCATTGGACATGGTTCCCTCGGTAACATTTTCATTTGGAAGAACCATTATCCTTCGGTAACATTTTAGATGAATGAATACGAAGTATCCATTTCCCATGCAACGTGTGATATGCTTTGCGAGATAACCTGTGGTATTTGTGTTGAGATGTACCGAGGCGTTAATCTAGGAGCGATGAATGCCGAATCTCGAAAAAGCAAAGAGCTGGTACGACCCTAACGATCCGGTTCATGGATTTGACCACGTGCAACGCGTACTGCACATGGCGGAGTACTTGGGACAGGAACTTGGTGCGGACCTGGAAATCATACGGGCCGCTGCCTTGCTACATGACGCGGACGGCGCGCATCCGCAATCCCAGGTACCCCGTGAACAGCATGAATATGCTTCTGCTGAATTTGGTCGCAAGGTGCTGCAGGAGGAAGGCTGGCCGCAGGAACGCATCGATGCTGTGCTACATTGCATCCTGGCGCATCGTTATCGCGGTAATTTGAAACCAAAAACATTGGAAGCGAAAATCCTCTTCGATGCCGATAAACTCGATGTGATCGGCGCCTTTGGGATCGCACGAACGATCGGTTACGCAGTACAAGCCGGTCTCCCCATTTATCAGGCACCGTCGAAGAAGTTCCTCGAAAAGGGGGAGACCGAGCCGAACGAAGCGCACAGCGCATATCACGAACATCTGCGTAAGCTGCGTCACGTTAAAGATCGCCTGATGACAGAGCCGGCGCGCGTTATTGGTGAACGGCGTTACCAACTACTGTGCGATTTCTTCGAACAACTTGCCGTGGAGGCGAGTTGTGAAGTGCCGGATCACGCTAGCGGGTGATATTCTCTCGGGAGCTCACCTTCCCAGAACGGGTGTCTTGCTCGTCTCCTTCACCTTGATGCGATCCGTCCGAGCTTGGTATGATTCAATCGATTTCAGGTAACTCGATGATTGTAAACGACAAGCCGTTGATATTGTTGACCAACGACGATGGTATCCGTTCTCCGGGACTTTGGGCGGCCGCGGATGCATTATCCGAGCTTGGCTTTGTGATGGTCGCTGCACCGCGGAACCAAAGCTCTGGATACGGTCGGAGCCTGCCTAACTCCTCGGATGGTGTGATAGAGAAAGAAGAAGTGACCGTGCGCGGAAAAACCTGGGAGGTCTTCGCCGTGGGTGGATCGCCGGCCCAGGCCGTGCAGTGTGGTGTACTTGAGATTGCTCCGCGCCAACCGGACCTCGTCGTCGCCGGGATCAACTATGGGGAAAACGTCGGTTTGGGCGTGACGATTTCCGGCACGGTCGGCGCTGCTTTAGAGGCCGCAGCATTGGGGATCCCTGCCCTCGCCGTTTCGGTCGAAGCGGAGCCACAGTTGCACTTATCTTATTCGCACGACGTAGACTTCGACGCAGCGTCTTTTTTCACCCAGCGATTTGCAAAAGTTGCCCTGCGGATGGAGTGGATGCCCGACGTCGACGTGATTAAGGTGGAAGTGCCTCGTGGTGCCACGATCGAAACGCCATGGCAGTTGACGCGTTTGACTCGTGCGAATTACTACGTGCCGATCACTTCAGTTCGCGATAATCTGGATGAAGCGTCTTCGGTGGGATATACGGTGTCCGATGCGCATGATACTTTCAAACCGGGTAGTGATGCACACGCGCTGCGTGTGCTTCACCATGTCGCCGTCACGCCATTGAGTATCGACTTGACGTCCCGTGTGGACTTTCAGGAATTGGAAAACATACTACGCGACGATTGATGAAACTGACACTGACATGTGATCAGTTTTACGAGGATCGTTTTAGGTTCAAGTGTTTGAGCTTTCAGCTACCTGCTCATGAGGGGGAAGGATTCCCTCGGCCAGTGCCTCGACCAACTCTTCGTGGATGATCCCATTCGTGGCAACAATGGATGTGGCTCGACTGACGTCGAGATGATCTCCGGCAGTACGGCTTACAACTCCGTTCGCTTCTGTAACCATTATCGAGCCTGCCGCGATATCCCAGGGGAAGGAGAACATCTCCCAATACCCTTCAAAACGTCCGGCGGCGACGTAGGCGAGATCGAGGGCGGTCGAGCCAAGCCTACGTATGCTTTGTGTTCGTAACGCGAGATGGGAGAAATGGTCCAGGTTGTTGTCACTGCGGGTGCGGATGTTGTAGGAGAAACCCGTTGCCAGGAGGCTTTGATTGAGCGTCTTCACGCTCGAAACATGCAAACGTTGATCACCGAGCCATGCGCCTTCACCGCGTCTGGCGTGGAATAGTTCGTCCCGCAGTGGATCGTAGATTACACCAAGCTCAAGCTGACCGGCCTCCAGGTAAGCGAGCGAGACGCAAAAGACCGGCACGCCGTGTGCGAAGTTAATGGTCCCGTCTAGCGGATCCAGAAACCAAAGATTGGAGCCTTTGTTGTATTCGCCTCCCTCTTCGGCGATGATGGCATCTTCCGGGAAGGCTTGTTGTAGTTTCTCGACCACGAGGTCTTCGGAACGCAGGTCGTATTCCGTGACGATGTCGATTTCCCCCTTCATGTGAATCTCGTTGGCTTTGCCATAGCCTTGCTGTATGACGGCGCCGGCTTCACGGACCAGATTTTTAGCGAATGTATATCGGTCGCTGATCACGGGCGGAATTCTTTCCTGGACCCCCTAAGTTTTTTGAGAGTTTCTAATTCCCCCGCGATTTGTCTGTACTGTGCTTTCGTCTGGCGCAGCAGCGTTTCGAACTCGTCGCGTTGCCTTTTTGGAACACTCTCGACGAGACGTTGAGCCCGCATGATTTGATCGTATTTCTGTTTCAGCTTGGCTTCGAGGCGCTTGCGGTAACCTCGGTGGAAACTCTCGTCCGAAAGCGGTTCGGGAATATCAATTTCAGATCCGGTGAGTATCTCTCCCACCGATAGTAGCAGTTCTTGGGCATCAACTGGCTTTTCGAGGAAGGTCACCGCGCCGAGGCTTAGGGCGAAATCGATATCCTCTTGGCTGATGAAAGTCGCAGATATGAAGAGGATGGGAATCTTTTCCGTCTTGGGATTGGAGCGTATATTCTGCGCCAGGGCGAAACCGTCCATTCTGGGCATCATGATATCTGCGAGAATGAGGGACGGCTTCTGCCTCTTTATCTCTTCAAGTGCTTCTAGTCCATCCCGGGCTGAGACCACGACGTATCCCCGATGGATCAACGTCGCCTCGAGCAGCTCGCGGAAGTAGTCGGCGTCCTCGACAATGAGGATGGGATGTTCCAGCGTGTCCATGCCCTGATTGTACCCTCTCTTGACCGCAGATCAAACGCGAATCGCTTTATGCGCGGAATTTAGTCGCGATGCTTTCCTCGAATCAGGTCTTGGGAAATTGAAAAACGGCCAGAGATTCGAGGTGGTAGGTTTGAGGGAAGAGGTCGATCGGGGTGACGGATTCGAGGTGGAATCCGGCATGCGCGAGCCGTTTGGCGTCGCGGGCGAGTGTGGAGGGATCGCAGGACAGGTAGACCAATTTTGTCGGTTTGATTTCGACGAGCTTGTCGCGGACTTCCGGGGTCAAGCCCTCGCGCGGCGGGTCGACGAGGATCGTCTCGGTTTTTTCTTGAATTGTAGGCAGAGCCATTTCTACCGGGGCTTCATACAACGTCACGTCGTCAAACGCCTGTAAATTGACTTCGAAATCCATGCACGACCAGGGGGATTGTTCCACTGCAACGACTTTCGCTCCGTGGCGGGCGATGAAGGCGCTGAACAGGCCCGCGCCGGCATAGAGATCAAAGATACATTCTCCGGGCTTTGGATCGATGGCCTGGAGTACGAGTCGGACCAGTTCATCGAGCAGCAGGCTGTTCACTTGAAAGAACGAGCGCGCCGACACTCGAAATCGCTGATCGAGCACTTCATAGTTGATGTGTTCATTCCCCGCCACGACCGTCACACCCTGTGAGCTGAGCCATACCAGCGAGGCGGAAAGGTCGATGCGGATGTCGAGATCGGGTTCGAGTTCGCTTTGAAGCGCGATCAATACCTCGCCGTCTTTGCCCGAGCGAAGGATGATGCGCTCGATGTTGGTCTGCGCCGCGATTTCGATGCGAGGCCAGACCTCATCGATTTCGGGGAGCGGAAGGTGGCATTCCCGGATGGGCACGACGTTGTTGGTGCTTGCGGCCATAAAACCCAGGTGGCCATCGCTTGTAAGTGAGAATTGAAGTTGATTGCGCGTGTTCCAGGGGGACGTAGAGGGCACGATGGTTTTTGTGAGAGGCGCTTCGAAACCACCGATGCGAACGAGTTGGTCGTGCAGGATGCCCGCTTTGATTTTTAACTGGGTGTCGTAAGGGGCATGCTGATAATGGCATCCACCGCACACGGCGAAATGAGGACAGCGCGGGTCGATTCGCTCGGGGGACGATTCGAGAACGTCCACAAGTCGGGCGCGTGCCCAGTGTTTGTGTTCGTCGACAATTTCGACGCGCACCATCTCGCCGGGCAGGGCGAAGGCCACAAAGGTCACCCTGCCGTCCTCGTCGCGGCCGAAAGCTTCTCCACCGTAGGCGCTGCCGCTGAGTTGTAGATCAATGGTCGTCATTTTCGTAGAGCCAGAAAGGCGTCTATCTGGTCGAGCAGCGATTGAAGATCCGCCAATGTGGTCTCCCCCATGTGTCCGATGCGGAATGTTTCGCCCTTTAGTTTGCCGTAACCGTTGGCCAGGACCATGTCACTTTTTTGCAGGAAGGAACTAAGTTCGTCGAAGTCGATACCGCGAGTGTTGCGAACAGTCGTGACCGTTTTCGATCGGTATCCTTCCGCGGCGAAGAGGGCGAAACGATCTTTTACCCAGGATTGTGTGCGGTGTGCGAGTTGTTGATGGCGCTCAAAACGAGCCGGGATTCCTTCCTCGAGGATACGTCCGAGCTGCGTCTCGAGGGCGTAGAGCAAGGTCACTGCTGGCGTGGCAGGAGTCATGTTGCGTTCCAGGTATCGCTTGTAGAGTAGAAAGTCAAAATACCAGCCGCGGTACGGGATACTCTCGGCACGCTGAAGCGCTTTTTCACTGACGGCCGCAAAGGCGAGACCCGGTGGAAGGGCGAAGCATTTTTGTGAGGACGTCAGCAGAACGTCGAGCTTCCATTCGTCCACGGGGATATCGACGCCGGCAGCCGAGGAGACGGCATCCACCAGAATCAGCAAATCGGGATTGACCTGGTGCGCTTGCGAGGCGATTTCCGCGAGGGGATTCTCCACTCCCGTCGAAGTCTCGTTATGGACGATCGCCAGCGCATCGTAATTCTTGCTTTGGAGCGCTGCAACGACTTGCTCCGCCGTGTTGGGTTCCCCCCAATTGGCGTCGAGGCGATCGACGGGGATCGCGTTGCTCAGGGCAACAGTATGCCAGCGCTCTCCGAAAGCACCACAAACACAGATCAATAATCGTTCAGCGACACAGTTGCGCAGTGCGGCTTCCTGCAGCCCGCTTCCCGACGATGCGGTGATGAATACGCGATTCTCGGTTTGGAATACCTGTTTCAACATCGGTTGAATTCGGCCCATGAGATCGGCAAGTGCCTGGCTGCGGTGACCGATCAGGCCTTTCGATTGTGCTTGTAATACTTCAGCCGCAACGTTCGTCGGACCGGGAATGAAAAGCTTTAGCATCGGTGCTTCCCTCGAAAGAGATTTTTCCGATTGTAACAGACGCGTACACGGAGATGTAGGCGAATCTGTAAAATTCGAAGGTAAAAACCGAGATGTTTAATAATATTTATTTCAATATTAATAAAATCAAACTCCTACTTGACAAAATTGAATAAAATGTGCTATATTATGCGAAATAATGAACATGAGATAAGAAATATCTAATTTGAGTTCAATTTATGGTGGAAACAGACAAGATGGGAACCGGTTGGTGAAAACGAAGCGTATGACGCTCGAAAAAGGGAAAGGAAGTGGATCATGTTACGATGGAGTGAAGTAATTGCATGCGAAGCGAGAATCGAATCAGCACGGTGTGATGCGACTCACGAACGACAGGTACGCTCGATGGTGAGCGGAGCAAACCAACAACCGCACTTCTATCACACCGTTGCATTCGGCCTCGGAGTTTGGCTGACATCCGTTGGACAGCGAATTCAGCAGAGATATTCAACGATAGCGGAACCGACGTTTACTTCGAAAATCGGATCGAATCAAGGTGCTCGCTGAAGGTTTAATGCTTTCTAAATAGAGGCATTATACTTTCAGTTCGACACACAACTTCTCCATGAAGAAAATGGGTTATGGAGCGATCGGTTATCCGCAAAATCTGATGGAGTGTGGCCAATGAACACCAGGTTATCCACGTGTCCCGTGTGCGATCAAGCGCTTGAGATCACCCGCTATCACTGCCGGAGCTGCGACACGACCATTGAGGGTCATTTCAGCCTCGGACGTTTGGGAAGGCTTTCGGCGGAAGAACTCTCGTTTGTGGAAACGTTCATTCGCTGCGAAGGGAAACTCAGCCGGATGGAAGACGAATTGGGATTGTCCTACCCTACGTTACGTGGGCGCTTGACGCAGGTCATCCGCGCTTTGGGGTTTCCCGTGGGACCTGAACCGCAGCGCTTGAGTGACGACGAACGCCACCGCATCCTGGATGAGTTGGCGAGCGGGGAAATCTCGTCGGAAGATGCGATGCGTCTCCTGGAAGGCGAATAGGAATTCTGAAGATCGTGAGAGCGAGGAAAATAAAATGGAAAAATTCAATTTGGATTTGGATGAGAAGACGAAGGTGCGAATCGAATCAATAGGAGGAGATTTGCGCATTACGGGGCGAGACGGATCGAAATTGGAAGCGCAGGCACCGGACTACGGTGAATTGAAGGTCGAGCAGAATGAGGATGAAATTACGATTTCCGCGCGCTCGGCAGTATTGATTTACCTGCCCGCTTCTACTCCCGTGACAGTCGAACGTGTAGGTGGAGACGTCCGCGCGACGGGCTTGCGCGAATCTTTGGCGGTAGAGAGCGTCGGTGGAGATCTGCGTTTGAAGCGCATCGGACATACCGAAATCCAATGGATTGGCGGCGATCTCACCGCACGAAAGATGGATTCCGATCTGATCGTTGCACAGGTCGGTGGGGACGCGGTCATCGAGAATGTGGAAGGCGCCGTACGCTGCAATGCAATTGGCGCCGATCTCTTGCTGCGGTCTGTGAAAGGGGTCGTCGAAGTTTTCGTCGGGGGCGATGCAAGTGTAGAAATCGTTCCGCAGAAGGAGGCGGCTTCGCGTGTTGTTACGGGTAGCGATCTTACTTGCTACCTGCCAGAAGAAGCTTCGGCAAACGTGCATGTGAACGCGGGCGGCGAACTGGTCCTGGTGGAACCGGGTGAATTCGAAGAGGCCGAAGAGGGCATCCTGTTTCGTCTCGGCGACGGACAAGGCGAGGTCGATCTTACGTCCGGAGGCGATTTATGGCTGCGTGTGGGCAAGTATGAAGCGTTAAATACCGAGGATTGGATCAACGACATAACGAGTCGTGCGGAAGCAAGCGCAGCGGAGGTGGAGGCTCGTGTGGGCGCCATTGTCGGCGGTGCATTTGCGTTCGATGCCGACCACATCGCGGAGCGAGTGCGAAAGTCCGTCTCCAAAGCACGCAGGAAGGCGGAAAGGGCACACAAGCGGGCCGCGTCGTATGGCGTTTCCGATGGAAAGAATCTACGAATTTCCTTCGGCAAACATGGATCGAAACCCGTCGAAATAAGCGACGAAGAACGCATGACTATTCTACATATGGTTGAGGAGGGGAAAATCAACGTCGAGGAAGCGGAGAAGTTATTGAGTGCTTTGGAGGGTGAGTCGTGACGGCAACGATTCTGGCGAAATCCTCAGGCTCAGCGACCGGCATGCGGCCGGTCGATCCGAAGCGGGATATGCGCGCCCTGGCGGAGTTGATCGAGGTTGCCTTCTCCAACAATCTGGAAGCGGGAAGCGAACGGATGTTGGGCTGGATGAAGTTTATGGGTCGCCTGGGTTGGGTTGGGTGGATTTTAAGTTTCTATTTGCTTCCGCCTGCGGCCCGGCCGCGCGGCTTCGTCTGGGAAGTCGAAGGGCGCCTCGTGGGGAACGCTAGCGTGTTACCGGTTGGAGGCCATCCTCGGCGTTGGATCCTGGTCAACGTGGCCGTGCACCCAGACTTTCAGCGCCAGGGAATCGCGCACCGGCTGGTTAAAGCAAGCGTTGCGTACGTTCGCGACCATAAGGGCCGTGTGCTGCTTTTGCAGACGGAAAGCGAAAATCGCGGTGTGCAGGAGTTATATACCGCGCTCGGTTTCGATACGATCGCCAGGCGGACGACCTGGGTCGGTAAATTTGAGCGGAACGAGTATCAATCAATGCCGAAGGGGCGAGCAAGAGCGCGATCCGGAAATGAATGGCGGGAACAGGCAACATTGGCTCGACGCACTCATCCGGAGGGGTTGATCTGGCCCTATCCCCCAGAATCGAGCATTTACCGTTCGGTGGGATTAATGGATTCGATTTTGATCGGAGGTGGGCGGCACTGGGTCGTGCAGGAGAATGGTGCTTTGGTGGGGAGTCTGAGTTTGCGCTGGAGTCCAGAGATCGACGCCTGGCGCATGTTGCTGGTCGTCGATCCGCAAGCACACGAGCAAGTCGAGCGTGAATTGTTGGTGTGCGGTTTGGGTGATCTTCCGACCCGCAAAGCTCGGATCGAGTTGGAATATCCTACCGGGATTGCCGAAGTCCAATTGCGGGATTTGGGTTTCGAAGAAAAACGACGATTGACGTGGATGAAAAAGGATATACAGGATTGAGGTAAATTATCGAACCCGGATTTTAATCGCCCGACGTGACAGGCAAAGAAACAGAGGCGCGGGTTTTCAAGAAGTACGATCTTTAGGGTGAGGTATTAAATGATACGAAATCGAAATTTCCGACTACTTTGGTTGGCACAGATGATCTCGGCCGCCGGCGATTCGTTCAGCTTCCTGGCCATCGCGATTCGCATTGACGACCTTTCGAATAGCCCGGGCGCGTCAGTTCAAGCGTTGAGTTTGGTTCTGATCGCCTACGCGCTGCCTACGTTGGTCCTGGGATTGTTCGCCGGAACGCTGGTGGATCGATGGGATCGAAAGCGAGTGATGATCGTTTCCGACATCGCTCGTGCGATCGTCGCACCGGCGTATCTATTGCTGCAGTCCTCGGCGGATTTACCCATTGCTATCCTGACTGCTTTCCTCTTGGCCTCGTTTGGTGTCTTCTTCTACCCGGCACGCACGGCACTGCTACCGTCGCTGGTTCATGAGGATGAATTAATGTCCGCGAATGGCTCCATGCAGTTGGGCAATACGATTGCTAAACTCGCTGGCCCTGCCTTGGCAGGTTCGGTCATTGGCCTTTGGGGAACCCAGGCGGCGTTCTGGGTCGATTCGGCAAGTTTTATGATCTCAGGTGTTCTCGTGATGGGAATCAGCGGGGTCGTTACCCGAGCAGTCGCTTCGAGCGAAAGCTCACGATCGACTTTACAGGATTTTCGTGAGGGTGTCCGATTTGTGCTTCAGAGTCGTTTGCTTCAAGGTGTCACATTGGGAATTGGCATCGCCATGTTGGGTATCGGTGCGGTGAACGTGCTCTTCGTTCCCTTCCTTCGCGACGCATTTGTCGTCGATCCGATAACCCTGGGCGGTATCGAGACTGCGCAGGGCGTGGGCATGGTGCTTGGAGCACTATCGATTGGCATGCTTGCAAAACGTCTCTCGCCACTGAAGATTTCGGTAGTGGCGATGATCGGTTTGGGTTTGGGGATCGGCGCGTTCGGGTTGGCGCCGGCGTTGAGCCTGATTGTGGCGGCAATGCCGCTGATCGGATTTACCCTTCCGCCGATAAACGCAAGTTTGAGCACGATGCTGCAGCGCGGAATTCCAGATAGTTTATTGGGTCGGGCGGGATCAGTAATGGACATGGCTTCCTCGCTCACGAATCTGTTATCGATGGGCCTCGCAGGATGGGTCGCAGGCATACTTGGTCTGCGAGACACATTCGTGCTTGCAGGCGCCATTATACTGATCGCCGGCATCGCGATGGGATGGATGCTGCAAGCGGATCAAACCGCAAATGGGGATCGAGATACTTACCAGCAAGCACAGGGCGGCGCTCAAATTCAAGAAGTGCTTGCGGGAGAATAAGGAGAAGATGATGTCGAACGATATGGACTCGAAAGAAGTAAAAAACAACGGAGAAACGCTGGAAACCATGGATGTTCTTCACCAATTGGAGCAGGGGGAGATCGATGTTGAAGAAGCCGAGCGCCTGCTCATGGAAAAAGGTCCGTCTATGGAAAAGGGCGCGGATCAACCGGATGCGAAAGATTCCTTGCAGACTCGTTCCTGGTGGTTGATTCTCTTCGCCGTTGGATTTGGGTTTCTCGTTTTCGGTTGGGGTATAGCCACGTTAGGAGGCTGGTGGTGGTTGTGTGCGGGACCACTTTTGCTTCTGGGAGCCGTGCTCGCAGTCTTGGGTGTGGGCTCGATGCATTCCCCTTGGGTGCATCTACGGGTATTCGAACAAAAAGGAAGACACTCGCACAAATTCAGCATTCGCTTACCCATCCCTACCCGATTCGCAGCTTGGGGGCTGAGAAATTTCGGTCATTACGCAACCAGACTCGACCGAACTGGAGTCGATGAGATTCTCCTTGCATTGGATGAATTGGAAAACAATCTGACGCAGGGTCCACCAATCCTTATCGACATCACGGAGGGCGATAATGAAGAGCAAGTCGAAGTGACGCTGGGTTGATCCATTGTGGGGTGTGCCGTGTTGTCTTGCAGCGTTAATCGCAAGTGAAAAATGATACCAGAGCATTGCTGGGTAAGGAGTTAATTATGGCTACGACAGATGAACGGATGAAAATCTTGAAGATGGTTGGGGAAGGGAAGATCTCCGCGGACGAAGGTGCGCGCCTCCTTTCTGCGTTAGCGAAACAAAAATTACAAGAGACAATCCAGACCGGTGACGCGCGCTGGCTGCGTGTTCGAGTTACCGATCTGCGAACGGGGAAGGAATCCGTCAAGGTGAACCTGCCGATCGATTTGGTGAACGTCGGCCTGCGCATGGGGGCGCGCTTCGTACCTTCCATCGAGCAAGAAGTTGCCATGGAGGAGATGATCGATGCCTTGAATCAGGGCCTGACGGGTAAGGTTGTGGACATCGTGGACGAGGAAGAGGGGCACCACGTTGAATTGTTCATCGAGTAACGCATTACGAGCGATTACGATTCCAACACAGTACAATGTATCTGTGTTGCGGTTTGGTTCGAGGTTCACAGCAGAGGAGAAAGGAATGAATCGTTTTGCATTGCGGTGGGTCATAAATATGATCGCACTGTATCTTACGGTAGGAACAGCATGGATTCCAGGAATTCATGCGGAAAACACCACTGGTCTGGCGATATTGGCCATGGCGCTTGTCTTTACCCTGGTACACACTGTATTGAGCCCATTGTTGAAGCTGCTCAGTTGTTCACTGATCGTGCTGACCATGGGGTTGTTCGTCCTCATCATCAATACTTTTCTGTTCTGGCTCACGGGCTGGATCGGAAATTCGTTCACGCCAGGATTTGGATACACCGTCGACTCGGTGTGGGCGGCGTTTCTGGGCGCCATTCTCGTCGGGATCGTCAACATCATTTTGTCCTTCGTTTTTCGGGACGAATTGAAAAACAAGCGCGATCGCGGGAGGGATTGATCGGCATCGTTTGTTGGTTCACTGAATGCTGTTTAAGAGCATAAAACACATGATTTTAGGCCGCACGTCAGTATTTTGGACTTTAAACGGCGAAAGTCGGGGGAAAATGTCCAGGAGTGCCTTTCGTACGGCCTAATTTTTGTGCCTTTTTTACTATATGAATCGGGCAATAATATTGTTTGCCCGCACATGCCCCTATGCTATACTCGCACCAGTACACAAATCCTTCTCGACGGTGTATGCTCGATCGAGTTCGCGTCGATGGCGATATCCGAAACCGCCGCCGAAGGGTAAGTGGCCTCAATGACAGCAGAATTACCTGCAACTGAGAGTGCGCGCGCCTCCCTTGAGCTTCTCTATTCGATTAGTCGCGAGTTGACCTCGGAGCTGGATCTCAACGAACTCCTGCAGCGCGTTTTGAAGTTGACCATCGAAAAAGTTGCCGCAGTTAGCGGTAGCATCATCGTTCTCGATGAAAAAGGCCGTTTGACGGAGGGGGCGGTTTTCTACGAAGGTAAGGTCATCGATCATACCGCCGAGAAATTGGAGGATCCCTTCGATCGGGGTTTGGCCGGCTGGGTATTCGAGAATCGAAAGCCGGCTTTCGTTTCCAGTACACTCGATGACGAGCGTTGGTTGCAGCAAAGCGCCGATGAAGCGGATGAAGGCAGCCGCTCGGCAATCAGCGTCCCGCTAATCCTTCGCGAGCGCGTTGTAGGTGTGCTTACCATGGCCCACTCTCAAGTGGGTTATTTCAGTGAAGATGATCTGACCTTACTGCAAACCATTGCCGACCAGGCCAGTGTGGCGGTTGAAAACGCTCGTCTTTTCGCCGCAGAGCAAGAGCGGCGACATTTCGCAGCGACGCTTCAAGAAATTTCCCGTATGATCAACTCGACTCTCGATAGCACACAGGTTTTCTCCCAGATACTCGATCAACTTGCACGCTTAGTCACCTACGATAGCGCAAGTATCTTCGTCGTTGAGGGGGATAGTTTGAAAATTGTCGCTACTCGAGGTTTTAAACAGGAAGAGGCCATTCTCGGTTTAAACGTGGCCATTACAGCGGCCAGTTTATCTGGGGCGGTGTTGAAAACCATCCAACCGCTCTGTGTGGATGACGTACAAATGGACGAGCGTTGGGTTAAATGGAACAACCATCCTGAATCAGAATTGATTCGTGGTTGGATCGGTGCGCCGTTAATTGTGCGTGACCGCGCTGTGGGCGTGATAAATGTAGACAGCTACACTGTAGGCGCGTTCGGACCAAAAGAAACGGAACTTGTCACGGCTTTTGCAGAACAGGCGGCAACGGCAGTGGCAAACACGCAGTTGTTCTCCGATAGTCAACGCAGAGTGCAGGCTCTCTCCGCATTAGCGCACACTGCGCAGGTGGTTACTGAAAGCCTTAACATCGACGAAATCATCGAGCGTATCCTGAAACGTACCATCTCCAGCCTGGATGCTGAAGCCGCCTCTGTGGCTTTGCTCGATGAGAAAACGGATACACTCGAATTCAAATTCGTAAGCGGTAAGTCAGCCGATCATCTGGTCGGGTTGCGATTGAAGCGGGGCCAAGGTATCGCTGGATGGGTTGTAGAGAACAGTGAGCCGGTCGTGATTCCCGATGTAAAAGAGGACTCGCGTTTCTATCCAAAAATCGACGAACAGACCGGCTTTGTGACTCAAACCATCGCGGCCGCTCCGATTCTGGCCGAGTCCAAGACAATCGGCGTGCTGGAAGCGATCAATCCTCGGGGAGACACCTTTCGCGAAGAGCAGATCAACCTTTTAATGGGCATTGCTTACCTGGCGGGTTCTGCGATTATTCGTGCCAGACTTTTCTCGGAAACTCGATCTGCACAACTGCGCTACGCCAGTTTGTTCGAAGACAGTATCGATCCCCTACTCATAACGGATTTAAACGGGAACATCAAAGATGCGAATCGCCATGCGGAGCGTTTCCTTGGCCACTCACGAGAGAGCCTGCGGGAACGTTCGATCTTTGAGTTGGGCATTCCGTATGCGGACAATGTGGAGAAGGAATTGGCGCAGCTCGATCACGGCGAAACCTTCTCGTCGGAACCTCCAATACCGCAGGGTGAAGATCAGATCTTGCCGATCGAGGTTCATGTCAAGCGGATCGACATCGATCAACAGCCGGTGTTTCAATGGATTTTACGGGACGTCTCCGAACGCATTGAATTGGAGCAATTGCGTTCTGATCTGACGTCGATGATTTTTCATGATTTGCGTGCCCCCATCGGTAACATCATTTCGAGTCTCGAGGTCCTGGAGACATCGACGATGAAAGAAGATGATGCTTTTCAGTCCGTGCTCTCCATCGCACAGCGGTCCAGTCGACGCGCATCGCGATTGATCGAGTCGCTACTCGATCTCGATCGCCTCGAAGTGGGAAATGCGGTTATCGACAAACAAAAGACATCGATCACTGCGCTTATCAACGAAGCGGTTGAAGAAGTGCGCCCCATAGCCGAGGCCAAAGAGCATACATTGAAAATCGAATCCCCATCGACACTGCCCGAGGTGGATATCGATTTTGATTTGATCCTACGGGTTATGACGAATCTGCTGGAGAATGCAATTAAATACACACGTACGGGCGGAGAAATCCGGGTATCTGCACAAAAAGCAAGAGAGGTTCTCAATATCAGCGTCAAAGACAGCGGCAGCGGAATTCCTCCCGCCGATCAAAAGCGTATTTTTGAGAAGTATGCACGTATTCATCGCAAAGGGAAGCCCAAAGGCAGGGGGCTGGGTCTTGCGTTCTGTCGTCTTGCCGTGGAAGCGCATGGCGGAAAAATTTGGGTCGAAAGCACAGAAGGCGAAGGCTCCACTTTTCATTTTACCCTTCCATTATAATTAGATCGTTGAATTCGAATCTTGGAGAACGGTATGCGAAAGATCGCTTCCGGCATTTTCATCGAGGACGAATACCCTGCCGTCTTGCTTGGCGCGGTTGTCGCACAGGAGGGTGTGATTGCCGTGGATTGCCCCCTGCGTGTGGAGGATACGCGCACCTGGATCAGCACACTATCTGATCTTGGCAGTGTACGCTACATGGTGTTGCTTGATTCCCATGTGGATCGAGTGCTGGGCGCCCGCGTGGTCAACGTTCCGACCGTTGGACATGATCGCACACGAATAACCATGAGTGCCTGGTCCGACAGTTTTAAGGGGAGGGCCAATCCTATCGGTGCCGAGGCGGATCGGTTGAAGCGTATTACCGGTGTGCGTCGAGCGGTTCCCCAATTGACGTTTTCAGATGAGATGAGAGTCCATATCGGAGACCGTACGGTGCATTTCCTCCACTACCCAGGACCTACTCCGGGTGCAGTTTGGATGGTGCTGCCGAAAGCGAGAGTCATGTTTATTGGGGACGCAGTCACGGTCAAAGAGCCCCCATACTTTGGAAACGCAGATATCGACCAATGGCTGGAGAGTCTCGACGATCTGAGAAGCACGCGTTTTCGTTCTTTCAAGTTTGTCTCGGGGCGAGATGGATTGGTCAAGCGCAGCGATATTAACGACATGGCGCGCTTCTTGCGGCGTATCCCGAATCGAATCCAGGATTTTGCGAAACGAGGCGGCTCTCCCGAAATTGCTGATGACTATGCAAAAGAGTTAATCACGAGTTTTAAAAAGGTCCAGTCTGCCAGGACTGATACATGTATGCTTAGATTAAAAGCGAGCGTGATAAACCTTCATTCAAGAATGTATCCTTCCGAGAGCTAAGAAATTCGAAATGGTTTCGTCCATCAAAGTCATACGCAGATAAAACGAGGTCATTTTTCGATGGACTATGCAGCGGTTCTGGAGGTCACCCGGGGTGAAATCGTGGAATCCCTGCATCATGGCGCCGTGGTGATATCCGATTCCAGCGCAACCTTGGAAGCCTGGTGTGGAGATCCTGGCATCGTAACCTACATGCGCTCTTCGGCGAAGCCACTTCAAGCGTTGTGTCTGATCGAATCGGGCGCGGCAGAACACTTCGATCTCACTGCAGAACAACTCGCCATCGTCTGCGCCTCGCATGATGGGACGGATGAACACGTAGCAGCAGTCGTATCAATCCTGGATCGGATCGGTCTGGATGAGACCGACCTTCGCTGCGGTGTCCATCACCCTTTCGACAGAGAAACGGCACAGCGCTTGAGGCAGGAAGGTCGAGCGTTATCTCCACTGCGAAATAATTGTTCCGGAAAGCATGCTGGTATGTTGGCCTCAGCGACTTTCCTGCATGAGTCTGTCGACGACTACGAGCAACCCAACCACCCGGTGCAACGGCGAATACGGGGGATCGTCGCCGAGATGTGTGGTCTCGAAGTATCGGAAATTGCCATCGGGGTTGACGGCTGTACGGTGCCCACGTTTGGCGTTTCGTTGTATGCCGCGTCCACGGCCTTCGCCCGCTTGGTGGACCCGAATGAATTGCCCTCGACGCGAGTTCAAGCCTGTGACACTGTGGTCGCTGCGATGACGGCCCATCCTTTTTTGGTGGCTGGGACCAGCCGCTTCGACACGCGCTTGATGCGCGCAACAAACGGGCGTATCGTAAGCAAAGCGGGCGCGGAGGGGTTTCAGGCGCTGGGGGTTCGCCCGGGGAGCCTTGGACCCGATTCGCCCGGCTTGGGCGTAGCGATCAAGATCGCCGATGGAGATCATGCACGGCGAGCCCGCTTGTTGGTAAGCCTGGAAGTCCTGCGTTTGCTGGGAGCATTATCGCCAACGGAGTACGCCGACCTCGTACTGAATACAGCAGCGATCACCAACAATCGGGGGCACGTCGTCGGCGAACTTCGCCCGACGATCCGCCTCATGCGAGGAGTGCTGAAGAATTCGTGAGCGCGTATGTGGGGCTGCGAGAGGCGGCCCGGAGACTTCTACGCATCGATTTGTCACCGGATCAAATGCAGGCATTCGAGTGTTATTCCGACGAGTTGATAGACTGGAATAAGCGTTTCAATCTCACCGCAATAACCGATCCGATGAACATCGAAATCAAACATTTCCTGGATTCAATGACCTGTGTTCTGGTGATGGGTGCACCAAAATTTGAACAAGTGGTGGATGTGGGGAGTGGTGCGGGTTTCCCCGGATTGCCGTTGAAGATACTGCGTCCACAGATGAAATTAACCCTGGTCGAATCGATCGGCAAGAAGGTTGACTTTTGTCGGCACGTGATCAAGAAGCTCGGCTTGAACGGTGTCGAACTGCTCCACGATCGTGCGGAGAACATCGGTCATGCGGATGCACATCGCCAAAAATATGATTGGGCGCTGGCTCGTGCGGTCGCTTCGATGCCCGTGCTGGTTGAATATTTGTTGCCGTTGCTGCACGTTGGGGGAAAAGCTGTGATCCAAAAGGGTGAGACCGGTCCTGTAGAAGCGCATGCTGCAGAGGAAGCATTACGGATTTTAGGCGGAAAGCTGAAACAAATCGTCCCCCTCGAGTTGCCACGCGTCGTCGAATCGCGTTATCTGATTGTGGTCGAAAAAAACGCAGCGACGCCACCGAAATACCCGCGCAGAGTAGGCATTCCTGCGAAACGTCCTCTTGCATGACGCATATTTTCGCTGCGGGTGACGTCATGCACCCTTATAGGGGGAAACGACTCCGTTTGCAATCCGCTGCAGGACGGCACGGCTGCGAAATTCCTCGGTAAACATGTCAAGATCGGCGGAGGTGAGAATCGCTTGATGCGCCGTACTCAGCCGTTCGAGTAAATCTGCTCTGCGCATGGGATCCAATTCCGCCATGACTTCGTCTAGAAGCAAGACCGGGTATTCTCCCGTCTTCTGCCGCAGCCAATCCACCTCGGCTAATTGAGTCGCTAGCATAGCCGTGCGGTTCTGGCCTCGCGACCCGTAAGAACGAAGGTCGATGCCGTTAGCCAGGAAACGGAAATCGTCACGATGGGGTCCGATCGTGGTGTTGCCGCGGGCGATCTCCTCTGCTCGTTTGCGCTGAAGAGCAGTCATCATCGCGGATTGGATTGCTTCTGTACCGATCTGATCCTCGCCATCGGGCGAGGATTTTTCTTCTCCCGTACCTGGTACGGATCGAGCTGTAGGCAAGAACGATGGGAGATATTCCAGTCGTAAATTTTCCTTACCCCGGGAGACATCAAGGTGGATCGGGCGCGCCCGTTCATTGATCTCCCGCAGCGCAGCCAGACGTGTCGTAATCAATGCGGCAGCGTACTCGCAGAGTTTTTCGTCCCAATATGTGATCTCGTCCTTGCCGGGTTTACGTTCCTGAAGCTGTTTGAGCAGCGCGTTACGCTGGGAAAGCACGGCGGTGAATTCTGATAAGACTTGGGCATAACTGGGATCTGCTTGGCAAAGTGCATTATCGAGGAAGTCGCGTCGTTCGGAAGGAGAGCCTTCCACGACGCGCATGTCTTTGGGCAGGAACATCACCGCATTGAAGACGCCAGCCAGTTGACTTACTTTGCGTTTTACGCCGTTGACCAATACCTCCCTGCGCAGGCGTTGACTGTTCGTCGGACCGACGCTGTTGAGAATCAGGCGGATTTCGATCCGCAATGGTTTGGGTTTGTGAGCGGCGCTTTCTGCCTCGTACGTTCCGTATGTGTTGCGCTGGATCTCGGCCACGATGCGGGCGAAAGGCGGTGAATCCTGCAGCGCATCAAAATGGATGAAATGGCGGTCGTTGCTCGTGTGTGGGGATTGCGCGGAGGTCAGATAGTGGATGGCGTCGAGCAGACTCGTCTTTCCCTGTGCGTTGGCACCTACCAGAATGGTCACACCTTTGGTGAAGGCCAGATCGAGACGAATGAAGTTGCGAAAATGGGTAAGCGACAGGTGGTTTAATTGCATCGGCGCATGGATTGTAGCATAGGATAACGCCGCGGATCAGCTGGCGTGAAGCGTAATCTGAATATCAACTTACGGCAATGATGTCCTACGCGCCCGGGGGAGCTTCAACCTGGGTTTCTTCGATTTTCCAGACTTCGTTGGCACGATCGATGAAGAGAACGCCGTTGATGTGATCGATTTCATGTTGGAAAATTCGCGCGAGCCAGCCTTTGGGCTTCAAGCGAAAAGTTTTTCCGTTCCGGTCGAGGCCTTTGACCGTGACTTTCTCGTAGCGCACGACTTCACCGTAGTATCCGGGGATGGACAGGCAGGCTTCGTTCCCCAAGATCGTTTCCTTCGAATGGCGCACGATTTCGGGGTTTACGACGACGTACAGCTTGGCGGGTTTGTTTTCCTTTTCGGGATCTTCGGAGCCCTCACCATACTCGACGACGATCACGCGTTGGCCGATGTCCACCTGCGGTGCGGCCAACCCTACGCCTTTGGCGGCACGCATGGTTTCGATCATGTCCCCAATCAGACTTTCGATAGCCGGTGTAATGTTACGTATGTTCTTGGCGCGCTGGCGCAACGTTGGATTTGGTGGGGTAACGATTTCACGGATAGCCATGGTTTTGATCTTCTTCGGATTCCGGTAGATTATTTACGTTGGAATACTCGTCGTGATAGATATCTAGTAATTCTACCATCTCGTCTTGGCGCTGCTTGCGCTCCGTCTCGTGTTGTCTCTGGATCAAAGCCTCCTGAGCGTGAACGATGTCCTGCTGCACACCCACGGGATCGAACACGCCTTCGAAGACGAACATAGCGGTACCGATGTTGGTTACCACGTCACCGTAGTTCAGGAAATAACCGAGGACGCCCTTACGATCGACCTCTGTACTGAGCACGTTTTCCAACGGCGCCACTTTTCGTACTTCTCGGGACAATGGCTTCTTATAGATGTCGACGATCTGCTCCGGGGTAATCTGGTAGATGTCGTTGGACCAATCCACGTATCGATACAACCACCATACGACCAGTGTGATGAGCAGAAAGATTGAAAGTGGAATGAGTGTTGCAGTCGACAAAAAAGTGATCCAACCGGACAATCCGGCGACGAGCAGAACGACCGCGAGCAGGATGGAAAGGGAAGGCGCAGCGATCTCTCGCAGTAGAACGGCCCAGTGTTTGCGATACGTAATCACGTCTTGTTCCTCGTAGCGGACCTTGAAGAAGGAATGGAAGAGACCGGGTCTGCTATCGGATTGTTCCCGTGTGGGCGCTGTTTCGACTTCGTCTGTCGATTGTTCTTCCGCCTCGGATTCCGGAGTGAGCCGCTGGCGAACGGCTTCCCGCAGACTCTCGCGATCGGTCTGTTCCTGCTGGGCGCGCAAACGTTGCCAATGCTCTTCGATGATCGCAGCCATGGCAGTGGGATTCTCCACGTTGCGGAAAACGACTTTGCCCGTATACGTGCGGATCACCACGTCGCCATAATCCATCATACGGCCGACCATTTCTGTGCTCACACTGACGGAAAGCAGCATGTGCAGAGGCGCTTCGACGCGGCTGTCGTAGATACCGACGATTTTTTCCAACCAGACCGCCCTGCGGTTGGTGACGATGTAGTAATCGTTGCTCCAGTCGATCCATCGCCAGGCGGCGAGGGCGAATCCAGATATAAGCATGACTGCACCGGCCCATGAAATCACCGTTTGTTCCTGGACGAGGCCATAGACAATGAGCATTGCGGCCGCAACCAGCAGGATCATGGGAAGCGTAAGGGATTGAAACAGCAACACGTTGTGTTTGCGAGCCAGACCGTAAATCACTTCATCATCGACCAGCCAGTCGAAGCGTATCTTCCGGGCCAGCCGGCGGCTTTGTACGGCGAATCGCAGACTCGCCAGTGCTTCGGGATGCTGCTTCATAAAATCCGTCATCGCCAACCGCTCCCAGCGGTAGACGGTTGTGGGTTGCGTGGTTCGTATCGTCGCGAATCGAGTCTGGGTGTAGATCATCTCGATTTCACCGAAAGTGTCACCAGCTTTCAGCGTGGCGAGTTTGTCTTCACCTGATTCAGGATGCTTGCGGACGACCTCGACCTCGCCCTGCGCAATGAAATACATCGCCTTCGGCCGGGAGCCTTGATGGATGATAACCGCCCCCGCTTCGTAGGTTTCGCCTTTCAGCGTGGCGGCAAGGACGCGCAAGTCGTCTTCCGGCTCCTTACGTAAAAAGTGTGTGCTTGTCAGTAGGTCGAACGCGGATGAAAACCTCATGGCTGCAATTGTAGCATGGGCGAGCGAAGGTTGCCGCTGCCGTGCTATAATCCGACCTGCGGAGTCCCGAGTGGCCAAAAAGAGACAAACATCCTCCCGGCGAAAACGAAAATCCAGGAGCAAAAGCGCTTCCAAGCGCAGTTCTCCGCGCGGCTCACTGTTGAGCGGTTGGAGCCTTTCCAGGGACCGCAAGCTCGATTTGCTCGGATTGCTGCTGCTCGTTCTGAGCGTGATTACGGGCATCGCCCTCTTTTCCAGTAGCCAGGGTGTCGTTATTACGGCCTGGCTCGACGTGTTGCGTTGGACGTTCGGCTGGGGGATGTATCTGGCTCTGTTTGCCGGTTTTAGTTGCGGTTTATGGCTCATGGCGCGCACGTTCGGGAGACAGCTTCCGGTCTTGGAATTGGAGCGCGTGATTGGAGTCGTACTGCTCTTCATGGGGGTCCTGACTTTTTTACACGCCGTGTTGGGTGTTACCGATTTTGACACGGGTATGGCAGAAGCACGTTTGGGTCGGGGCGGGGGAGCAATTGGCGCCGTTTTCCTGGCAATTTTGATCGGTGCGCTGGGTAGCGCCGGTACCGCCGTGGTCCTACTGGCGTGGTTTCTGATCGGGATGATCCTTGCTGCGGGGCTTTCGATTCCGGAGTTGTGGTCGTTGCTCGTGAAAGGCGTGCGATGGGTGACGGACTTCGTCCGGGAAAAGGTTTCCAGGCCATCGCAGCCGGTTTACACGCCGCCTGTTGTTGACAAAGCGCCCGCGGCCACCACCGAGAGAGTCAGTGTGCAGCGCGAAGCGCCTAGGCCGCAGCCCTCTGCGCAGGAAGAATTCCAACAGGATGAAACGTCGTCCGACAAAGCGTGGTCCTTGCCCGCATTGACCGAGATTCTCGACCTCGGTACGGTGGGGAAAGCCGATGAGGCTTTCGATCGCGAACGAGGTAAATTGATCGAAGAGACACTTCAGGCATTCGGTGCGCCTGCTCGTGTGGTGGAGATCAATCGGGGACCCACGATTACGCAGTTCGGAGTGGAGCCGGACTTCATCGAAGGGCGAGGCGGGCGGCGGACCAAGGTGAAGGTGAGCAAAATTTCAGCGCTGGCAGACGATCTCGCGCTGGCGCTGGCAGCGCCTTCCATCCGTGTCGAGGCGCCCGTTCCGGGCAAAGGCTACATCGGGATCGAAGTGCCCAACACGGAAGTCACGCTCGTGGCGCTGCGAGATCTAATGGAATCGAATCAATATCGAAAGATCAACTCACGCTTGCGGCTGGGGCTGGGCAAGGATGTTTCCGGGCATCCCGTTGTGGCCGATTTAACCAGAATGCCGCATCTGCTCATCGCCGGAACGACGGGGTCCGGCAAGTCGGTGTGTGTCAATGCCATCATCACTTCGCTTCTATTACAGAACACGCCGGATCAACTGCGATTCTTGATGGTCGATCCGAAACGCGTCGAATTGACCTACTACAACGGGATTCCTCACCTCCTCGCCCCCGTGATCGTCGACCTGGAGCGTGTGGTCCCAGCGTTGCAGTGGATTTCGCGTGAAATGGATTCGCGCTATCAACGGTTTTCCAAAGAAGGCATGCGAAATATCGATGATTACAATCGACGAATGCGAGACGTTCAAGGGAAGGAACTGCCCTACCTGGTTGTCGTGATTGACGAATTGGCGGATTTGATGATCATGGCTCCTGATGAAACCGAGCGCGTCATCACACGCCTGGCGCAATTGGCACGTGCCACAGGGATTCATCTGGTGATTGCAACACAGCGTCCTTCGGTCGATGTGGTGACCGGATTGATCAAAGCGAATTTTCCTTCTCGAATCGCGTTCGCCGTGGCATCTTCGGTCGACAGCCGCGTGATTCTCGATCAACCTGGAGCCGAGAGATTACTCGGTCGAGGGGACATGCTGTTCCAGGCACCGGATGCCGCCGCGCCAATTCGGATGCAGGGTGCCTTTGTCTCCGAGACCGAGCTGTCGCGGCTAATCCGCTTCTGGAAAAACGCCGCGCTTGGCGGGGATGTGACACAACCTTCGCACATCGGTCCGATCGAGGCCATCCCTTCCGGCGTACCGCTAAGACAAGTGCCTATGTGGGACGAGGAAGAAGCGCCGGACGAGGAATTCGATCCCTTGTATGATGAAGCTGTAGCAATCGTGCGTGAAATGCGTCGCGCTTCGATTTCTTTGCTGCAGCGGCGCCTACGCATCGGCTACACTCGAGCGGCCCGGATCGTCGATCACCTCGAAGAACGGGGCATTATCGGACCGGCTAAAAGCGGATCGAAGGCGCGCGAAGTGCTAAACTACGGCGGCATGGCGGCTGCTGAAGAGTAAACGTCAGTAACGTCCCTCACAAAGTATTTAATTTGAGTCATTGAGTTTAACTTAAAATTTCTCGGAACAATTGTCATACAATTCGTCCCGTGATATTATGGTATTGTGATTGAAATTAGGAGACTCCCGACGAGTGAATTGGATTTCCAAACCACGGAGAAAGGAGTGAACCTGGAACACGAATCAGACCCCGTATTCGCCCCAATAACAGTCAATCCAAAATAATTTGGAGGAGAGAGATGCGAAAGAAGCTATACGCAGTATTGACCTTTCTGATTTTTACGTCGATGATTCTGAGTGCATGCGCCACGAAAACAGCTACTCCTACTGAGGAAATGGTTCCACCAACTCCAACCGAAGAACCGGAAATGGTTGAAGAGCCGGAGGAACCCACGGAACCCGAAGCGCCAATGGAACCCTTCCGCGTTGGGTTTGTCACCGACACGGGCGGCATCGATGACAAGAGCTTCAACACAACACAGTGGAATGGCGTTCAACGCGCGGTAGATGAGTTGGGTGTCGAGGCCCAGTTCATTCAATCCGACGAAGCAACGCAATATGAGCCCAACCTGACGGAATTCGCCAGCCAGGGTTATGATCTTGTTATTGCTTCAGGGTTCTTCTTGGGTGGCGATCTTGCCAAGGTCGCTGCACTCTATCCCGATGTGAGCTACACCATCGTTGACTATGCCTACCCTGATCCATTCGGTGTCCCCGAGGGCGTGGTTGGGCACAGCGAGTGCATTCCTAACGTTGAGGGTCAGGTCTTCAAGACAGACCAGGCGGCGTTCTTGGCAGGTTACCTCGCAGCCGGTATGACCGAAACCGGCAAACTGGGCTACTTTGGCGGATCAAAGATTCCCACGGTCACAATATTTGGTGTCGGCTTCCAGGCTGGCATGGAATATTACAATGAAGTTCACGGTACGAGTGTTGAACTCATTGGTTGGGATAACGCAACGGGTGAGGGTTTATTCACCGGTGATTTCGTTGACCTCACCAAGGGGAAGGAATCCACTGAATCCCTCTTCGATGAAGGCGCTGACATTTTCATGGGGGTCGGTGGCTTAATCGGATCACCCGGTTTCGACGTGGCACGCGAACGAGGCGGCTACGGAATTTGGGTCGACGTGGATGGATACAATCTGTTTCCCGAGGCGCGTGATGTACTCCTGACCAGCGTGATGAAGAACATGGACACCTCCGTCTTCACCGTTATCAAGGACACGATGGACGGCAACTTCAACGGCTGCGGTGTCTACGTTGGTGATCTGGCAAACGGAGGTGTGGGTCTTAGCCCATACCACGATCTCGACAGTGCAGTGCCAGATGATCTCAAGGCGGAAGTTGAAGACCTCGCGGCGAAGATCGTCTCGGGTGAGATCAGCGACACGGGTTGTATTTCCTTCCCGGACTACTGCCCCGGTGGCTTGTACTAGTAATCTCTCTGTGAGGTAAGCAGTAGCAGAGAATTTAAACAGGCGGTGCCGATTGTACAACGGCACCGCCTGTTGTAAACTTTATCTGTATTCTTCTCATTTCAATTTGCCGGTTATGTTCAGAAATCAATCGTAAAGGAACATACCTATGACCCCGGTGTTGGAATTACGAAACATCACAAAGACGTTTCCCGGTGTAATCGCAAACGACAAGATCGATTTGACTCTCCAAGAAGGAGAAATCATGGCGCTTTTGGGGGAGAATGGCGCCGGGAAAACTACGTTGATGAATATCCTCTACGGTCTATACACTCCCGATGAAGGGGATATCTATATACGTGGTAAGAGAGTGGAGATCACGGGTCCAGAGGATGCAATTGCATACAGGATTGGAATGGTGCATCAACACTTCATGTTGGTGCCTGTTTTTACGGTGACGGAAAATGTCATGTTGGGCATCGAGTCGACTCGATATGGGATCTTTCTTGATCGTGATCGAGCCGCCGAGCGGATTCGCGAAATCTCGTCACATTACGGCTTGCAGATCGATCCCGATTCCTTGGTCGAAGATCTGTCGGTGGGTGTGCAACAGCGTGTCGAAATCATCAAAGTCCTGTATCGCGAAGCAGATATTCTCATCCTCGACGAACCGACTGCGGTACTTACACCACAGGAGGTTGATGAACTCTTTAAGGTGATTCGCTCGCTCGTTGATCGGGGCAAGTCGGTCATCTTTATCACACATAAGTTGAAAGAGGTCATGGCGATCGCCGACCGGATCACTGTACTACGGAATGGACACGTAGTCGGTGAGGCGACTCCCGATACTGCTTCGGAAGCATCGTTGGCGAAAATGATGGTCGGACGAGAAGTCATCATGGCCGCAGATCGCAAGCCGCAAGAGGCAGGGGATGTGGTGCTCGATGTCGAAAACCTTTGCGTAAGGGACGACCGCAATTTGGAGGCTGTCGATGGTGTATCGTTTCAATTGCGCCAGGGGGAGATCCTCGGCGTTGCCGGGGTGCAGGGGAACGGTCAAACCGAGTTAGTCGAAGCCCTGACCGGATTGCGAAGCGTCGAAGGTGGAAAGATAACGATCCTGGGGCAGGATACCACGAACAGCAACCCTCGCAAGATACGGGAGGTCGGAACGGCGCATGTCCCGGAAGACCGCCAACAAGATGGCCTGGTGCTCTCCTTCCCGGTCGAGGATAACCTTGTATTAAATACGTACTACGAACCGCCTTTCGCAAAGGGCATAAATCTACAGCAAGATGCGATTGAGCAGGCAGCGGAATCCAGGGTGGAGCTGTTCGACATTCGCACACCCAGTATTTTTGTGCCGGTCGCTAATCTTTCCGGAGGTAACCAACAGAAGGTTATCGTCGCGCGTGAATTTTCGCGGCCAGTATCCGTGCTCATTGCCTCGCAGCCCACGCGTGGCTTAGACGTGGGTTCGATTGAATACATTCATAGTCGGATTCTTGAGAAGAGGGACGAAGGTTGTGGCGTCTTGCTGGTGTCCCCCGAATTGGATGAGATCATGAATCTGTCGGATCGTATTGCGGTGATGTTTGAAGGAAAAATCGTAGCCATCCTCGATGCAGCGGAAGCAACCAAGGAGAAATTAGGCCTGCTGATGGCTGGCTTGCACGAAGAAGCTGCGGTGGAAGCTGGAAATTCATAGGCTGGAATGGGGTCTCGAAAAAGGAAATAAGGAGTGTGTTCCTTGCATGAAGAACAGAAAAGCTCCCAAACGGAAGAAGTGAAGGCCGACGAACAACTGGAAGATGTATCCAGGAAAGGTATACTTGCTTCTTTACGTGTCCCTTTTCTTTCTGTCTTTACCGGGTTACTGATCGGCGCAATCATTATCGCTGTCTCGAACACAGAAGTCGTTGCCGCCTGGAAAAATCTGTTTCAAGATCCAATTGGTGCTTTGTCGTTGACATGGATAACCGTCCGGGATGCATATGTTGCCCTGTTCGAAGGTTCGTTCGGAAATCCCAAGACGATCGTCGAGGCAATCGGTGTGTGGAGGAACACTGGCGAAACCCGAGCCGTCCTCGATGCGCTTCGGCCGATCAGTGAAAGCCTGGTAATTTCAACACCCTACATATTCGCCGGGCTGGCGGTGGCACTCGGATTTCGTGGGGGGTTGTTCAATATCGGCGCGGAGGGTCAACTCTTTGTCGGTGGTTTGGCTTCGGTATACGTGGGTTACGCCATTAAAGGCTTACCGGCGTACATCCATCTACCTCTTGCCTTGCTGGCTGGAATTGCGGCGGGCGCATTTTGGGGGGCGATACCGGGCTATCTCAAGGCGCGCACGGGAGCGCATGAAGTCATCAACACCATTATGATGAACTATATCGCTTTCCGGCTTACAGACCACCTTTTGTCCGGGCCAATGGCAAGGCCGGACGGTCTGCCGATCACCACCGAAATTGCACCAAGCGCTTACATCCCTACGTTATTACCCGCGCCGGTTCGCTTCCACTGGGGTTTCTTCATCGCTATTGGCGCAGCCTTCTTGGTTTATTGGTTCCTATGGAAGACAACACGTGGGTTGGAGATTCGCATGGTGGGTGCTAACCCGCGCGCCGCAAAATATGCCGGAGTGCAAATTTCAAAAAGCACTGTCTTGGCAATGGGCTTAAGTGGGGCGCTGGCAGGTTTGGCTGGTGCCAATCAGGTTTTAGGGGTTGATCACCGCATGGTACGTGCTTTCTCGACGGGATACGGCTTCGATGCCATCGCGTTAGCCCTGTTGGGAAACAGCCATCCCGTAGGAGTTGTTCTCGCCTCGCTGCTTTTCGGATTTCTTCGCGGTGGCGCAGCGCGGATGCAGTCCATGGCGGGTGTTCCGGTTGAAATCATTCGTATCATTCAAGGAATGGTGATTATCTTCGTTGCTGCTCCAGCGATCATACGCGGTTTATATCGTCTTAAAGAAATCCGGGATGAGGGAGCTGTTTTATCTAGAGGCTGGGGTTCATAGGAGGCGCGATGCAGGCTGCAGTAAATATCGATAGATATCACCTCAATCGTAGAAAGGTCATCGTCAGCGCGTTGATCCTGCTTGTGGGTATTGTGGATTTCCTTTTTTTCATGCGCGGCACTTTTAAGATGCAATCCACATTCGTGCTTACGAGTCAACGTGCAGGTGTGGAGATCAGCGCTCCCGACCTTGTTTTGCCGACTGGCGCGACGCTGTTGGTTTTGGGTATCGTTGTGGTTGCTGTAGCGATATGGAATCTTCTGCGAAGAGATGAGCGTGATACGTTCGCAATTGCATTGGTAAGTGCGCTGATCATTGTGGCATTCCTGATTTGGGCTACAAAAGGAAAATCACTTAATCTGACCGGAATGTTGGTAAGCAGTCTGGTGCGAGCAACGCCCATTGCATTGGCCGCGCTTAGTGGCCTCTACAGTGAGCGTTCGGGTGTTGTCAATATCGGCATCGAAGGCATGATGCTCATCGGGTCTTTTACTTCAGTCGTCATTGCAAGCATAAGCAACAATTTGTTCTTCGGTGTACTGGCGGGAATTTTGGCGGGGATGCTGTTTGGGTGGCTTCATGGAGTGCTGTCCATCAAGTACCGTGTGGACCAGATTGTGAGTGGGACGGGAATTATCATCCTTGCATTGGGAATGACCAGTTACTTGCAGCGGTCCGTACTCAATCTCTATCCGGAATTAAACCAACCCGGATCGGCAATCGCCGCAGTTCCCATCCCTGGGTTGTATAAGATCCCTGTGATCGGTCCTCTGCTTTTCAATCAGAGCCCGGTTATCTATGCGCTGTTTATCCTCCTGATCGTCACAAGGATTCTCATGTATCAAACGCGCTGGGGTTTACGGACACGTTCCGTCGGTGAGCACCCCAAAGCGGCCGACACGTTGGGAATCAACGTTTTTCGCACACGCTACGTAAGCGTGCTCATAAGTGGTGCTATCGCCGGTTTGGCCGGTGCTTACATGAGCATCGGCGCAGCCGGGCGCTTCAATGAAGGAATGTCGGCGGGCAAAGGCTTCCTGGGCCTGGCAGCGATGATATTTGGCAATTGGAATCCCGGGGGTGCTTTCCTGGGGGCATTAATCTTTGGCTTCTTCGACTCCTGGCAGGAAAAATTATCCATCCTTCAAGTAGGCATTCCAGTTGATTTGTTAGGTATGGCGCCGTATATCGCAACGATGATTGTGCTGGCGGGGTTAATTGGGCGTTCCCGGATGCCCGCTGCAGATGGGCAACCATATAAAAAGGAATAGCGAACAATAGCGCCGGACATCTCACCCCCTTTAATTTTTTCTGCGCAGCTTCGCATACACTTCGCCAAATAGCTGTGCCCGCTTGCAAAACATACATCGACGGGCGATTATGCCGTTGACCGTCGATGCATTCTTGCGAATCGATTTTTTGTAGTGTAATATTCTCATATACCGCTCGGGTGAAGAATATACCAATCCCTCAATTACATTAAAGTGAAGCATTCCGGACTTGAGTGGAACACCTTGGGGAAGTGTTTTTCGCGTTGATCATTTGCGTTCCACTGTTTTGGCGAGGAGATGAATAAAATGTATAAGCAATTACTTCTCGTAGGGGGGATGCTCTGCTTCTTAAGCGCATGCGGAAAGTCTGAAGAAGCAATCGCCACGTCGATCGCAGAAACGCAAAAGGCGGAGGAGTTCGAAGCGCTTGCCATGACGGCGACGAAGCTTGCCGGACCGTCGGACACACCCACAAATACCTTCACGCCTACAATTACACCAACCGCATCGCAGACGCCGACCCCGTCCGATACTCCCCTCCCATCATCGACGCCAACACCGCCGGAAGGCAGTGCCTACGTTCCGGATTTGGTTGGATTGACTTACAATGAGGCGACCGTAATATTAAAAGGACTGGGCTTGCCCTGGTACTACGTCGCCGTTGTAAGCAACGACACACCGACGTGGGAAGTCATGGATCAATCCCCTCGTGCTGGCGCACTTTTGGATCTGGAGGAGATGCAGGTAAAACTAGTGATAAGCTTTAGTGCAGAATCTCCACCGAGACCACAACCACGCGCTGGTTATTTCTACAGCGATTCTTGCCACGGCATACCTGAAGCGGGGGTGTGTTATGGCAATTTTGTATTTTGGTGCGAAAACACGAACTTGATAATGCAGGATTGTTCATTTTGTGATGGCTATTGTGGAACGAATGAAGGGATCAAGGTCTGCTTCTGTCCATAACCGCAGAGTTCAATTTGCTGGGCACTTGATTTTCGCGGATTCATGCAGAGACTAGGAGGATATCAATATGAAAGCGCTTAAGTGGATGGTTATCGTTGGCCTCATGGCAATTGCAATCGCCGGTTGCGGGCCGTCTAAATCGGAAATCGCGACCAGCGAGGCGGAAACGCAAGCCGTAATCGACGCATTGGCGACCGACGTCGCAGGCACGGAGCAGAGTGTCAAGGCTACGGGAGATGCCGCCGAGAAGACGACAACCGCCGAATTCAATCAAAACGCAACGAAAACAGCGGCCGTCATCATGGAGGCAACCAACCAAATGGAAACCGCGCAGGCGGAAATTGCGGCCAAGACTCAAGCCGCATCATCGATGTATGCCGAGATTGTAGACCTCGCTGCTTACGATTACATCAGCACCGATAGAGGCACGTATTTTTCACTGGGCGACTTTTCTGAGGCGTGGGCTCAAATCAACTGGTACTCGTACTGGTCGACATTTCTACTTCCTACCGATTTCGTCATTCGCGCCGACGCCAGTTGGGATTCGGCCAGCGAGAGCGCCAATTGGTTCAACTCCGGGTGCGGTTTCGTCTTCCGCGAGAAGGACGTTGACAATCATTACCTGGCTTATTTAGGTTTGGATGGGAATGTCTACTTCGAAAGAAGCTACAAGGGTAATTGGAAACGGCTCGGCCATTCGTGGTACGGAAATCTGGATATCCCTAAAGGCAGCGCCAGCATCATGTTGGTCGTGGAAGGGGATTCCTTTACTTTCTTCGTAAATGGCGAGCGGGTGCGGACGCAGATCGATAGTGCAATGAAGGAAGGAGACCTGGCATTGACCTTGTTGTCCGGCACGAATGCAGGTTACGGTACGCGCTGCAACATGGATAATATCGAACTTTGGATCATAGACTGATCCATCCCGGACGATAACTCAGCCACGTTTGGAGCGAGTCTCCAAACGTGGCTCTTTTTTATCATTCGTTGCTCAGGTTTTGTTTTCGAAGACGCGGGTCGAGCAATTCTTCTGTGGCTTTCTACTGCACGCGTTGTGCACGGCGGATGATCCCGGCGGGGATCGAGCGAACTTCTTTGATACCAAGCAGCAGTGCGACCCCCACGAAGGTAGTGGCGCCGATGAGTGCTCCGCCGAGGAGCAGCATCATTCGTCCCGGTTCGAGCAAGTGGTTGAAGAGCAAAATGGCGCCTCCCATGACGATCGACGCCAGTGCGGCTTTTCCGGTATGCAGCAGAATACGACGTGCATCGATGCCCCGCCAACGGACGTGCAGGATCGTAAGCCCGATCAAGGATTCGATTCCCACCGCGATGCCGTTGGCCAATGCGAGACCACCATGTTCCAGACCGCCTTCGATGCGCGGGCGAGCCAACCAGACGGCCAAACCGAGATTGATCGCGGTTGTGAAAAAAGAAACAATAAGTGGTGTGAGTGTATCTTGCTGTGCGGCGAAGGCACGTACAACGACTTCGAGCGTCGACTGACTGATTAGTGCCAAGGCGTAGAACTGTAGGGCATAGTAGACCAGGTCCGTGCTTTGAGCGGTAAACTCGCCGCTTTCGAAGAGTATTCCGATCACGGGTTTTCCCAGTACGAGGAGGGTGACGGCGGCCGGTAGTGCAAGCGTGAGGATGGCACGCAGGGCGCCGCTCAATGCGCGGCGCTGTGCCTCAATGTCCTTCTCGGCTGCTAGGGCGGCCATCGTGGGGAACACTGCGATTCCGATGGCCGTGCCGATTAACGTCCATGGTGTGTTCATCAGTTGAAAAGCGTACTGTAGAGCGGACACGCGCCCTTCCCCCAAGCCGGAACCCAGGTTGGCGTTGATCCAATCGATGCTGGCTCGCGCCATGAAGAGATCCACCACGCGAGGGGCCATCAAGATGGCAACCCGGTGCAAGGTCGGGTTGTGCCAGCCGAGTGCCAGGCGCCAACGAACTCGGCGGGTGAAGAGAGCGGGAAGTTGGATCATGAAGTGCAGCAGCGATCCGAGAACTGCCCCCCAGGCCAGTCCATATATTCCCATCGACGGCGCGAGGGCCAGCGCGCCGACGATAATCCCTCCACTGTACATCGATGGCGCGATAGCCGGTAAGAGGAAATGTTGATGTGCGTGGAGCGTTCCGGTGAGGATGCTGCTGACTGAGAAAATCACTGTGGAAAGAAGTAGGATGCGCATCAATTCTATCGTGGAAGTCTGCACTTCGGGTGGGAAATGGGGGGCGATGCCCCACGATTCGGTCACGAGTGTGTGTGCGAAAAGCGCAGTGAAGATCGCCAGACAGCCTGTCAGCAGAAGGATGTTGTTGATTACCTGGCTGAAGAGTGAGTTGCTCTCTGAAGGTTTACCCCGATTGAGTATCTCGCGATAGACCGGAATGTAGGCAAAGGCCAGTGCGCCTCCCGACAATAAGGTAAAGAGCAACTCCGGCAATTTGTTGGCCGCCGTGTAGGCATCCAACGCCGCACTGGTTCCGAAGGTGATGGCGATGATCCGTTGGCGGATCAAACCGATTACGATCGACGAGGCAAGTCCACCCATGACGATCAACGTCGAACGCACGATGTCTCCGCGTGGCGCGGTAGATTCCAGTGCTTGCGATTCTTTCTGCGTCATTTGGGTTTCCCTTCGATAGGGCTACGGCGCAGCACCCAGCCGATCGAGTTGGTAGAGCGCCGGCTCCCAATCCGGATGAGCTGAGAGCGCCGTGCGTAAGTCGTTGATAGCTCCAGAAGTGTCACCAAGCGCTTCCTTGGCGAGGGCACGCCAATAGAAACTTTCCTCCAGCACCTGTTCGGAGATCGCGTTCAGCGTAACGTCAGCCAAATTTAACACATCGAAATAGCGGCCCGTGTAGTAGTATGCCCAGTATGCCCCCGTCATGTACCACATGGCGCGCCAGGGAAGATTGGTTTCCTCGGGGTCGATCTCTGCGTAGACCTGAAAGGCATTGTCGTAGGCGGCAGCGGCACCGGCGTAATCTTGTAGATGAACCAGATTTGCGCCGCGGTTGAACCAGGCGAAAAACTGTTCGCGTTTGTCGTTTGCGTAGATTTCTCCGGAGGCGATTTGGGCTGCGTGCTCGACGTTGTAATTTTCATCTGCATCCGGACCGAGAATCTCCATAACGGTTTTTTCACCCGACGGGGGATAAATGACGATGTAGGTGTAATTGAAGTGCTGCCAATAGGTTTCCATGGCGTCGTAGCGGACGGGCAGGTCGGCCATGATGTAGGAGTCTTGCACGGTGAAGCGCTCACGGGAGTCGTCGTAGCCGTTGATGACTTCGTAATGTCCCATCCATCCATCGAAACCGGAGCCCTCGAATCCCTTTTCAATGATGACGGGAAATCCGGCGGCGATGAAACGTTTGAGCAATTCGAGATTCCCGCCGACACGGACGAGGGCATTTAAACCTGTATGTTCGTTCACGAACGCCGCCATCTCACTGGGCATCACGTTTTTATCCCGCTGGTTGGGTTTTAGGATCGCAGCGGTATCGCGTTGGTCTCCGTCCCAACCCCAATATGAAAGCGCCATGGATAGGTTGGCGGGGCCACAATTGTTCCATTTTTGGTATTCGTGTGTGATCCCTCCGAGTTGCACGCTTTCTGGGATCGGAGTGGGTGAAGGAGTCGCTGTGGGCGTGATGGTGGCGGTCGGATTATTCTCGATCGTCGCCGTGGGGGTGGATGGAAGGGCCGTCGGCGTATAGGCATCCAGCGTGGCCTGCACCATAGCGGCGACCGTGGGGTTGGGCGTGAACACGGCTTCCTCGGGCGGTGAAAAAGCGTATTTGATCTTTGCGCGCAACTCGGAAACGCGCCAGCCGATGCGGTCCTGTACGAAGGGGAGATTGTAGGCCCATACCCCGAGAATGATGCAGCATATCGGCGTGACAAGAGCGACGGCCAGGGCCGTGCGTCGATTCCGGAACATGTCGGGATTATACCCGAATCGAGTCAGGACGCATCGCTGTTCTGGATTACCTGCCCGCGTTCCGGACCAACCGAGATCAAGCGGATCGGCGTGTTGGCTACTTCTTGCACTCGACGGACGTAGGCTTGCGCTTCCTGGGGTAAGTCGTTCCAATGTCGGGCTTGGGTGATGTCGGCGTCCCATCCCGGCGCTGCTTCGTATTGTGGTGAAAACTCGGCCAGATGGGTCGGGTCGGCCGGCAAGTCGTTGTGGCTCGTGCCGGCGTATTGATATGACGTGCAAATCTGAACGGGATCGAGGCCCGTGAGAATGTCGAGTTTGGTGAGCGCCAATTCTGTGAGGCTGTTGATGCGAACTGCATACCGCAGCAGAACACCATCGAACCATCCACAGCGCCGTGGGCGCCCGGTCGTGGTGCCGAACTCGTCCCAGGGCTGATCGCCCGAGCCACGTAAATGCTGGGCGATGTCACCTTCACATTCCGTGGGGAACGCCCCACTACCCACTCTGGTCTGAAAACTTTTCGCTACGCCGATGATACGGCGCAAGTGCTTCGGTCCGACACCAAGTCCCATGAGTGCGCCGGCTGTTGTGGGGTAGGAACTGGTGACGAAGGGGTAAGTGCCGTGATCGAGATCCAACAACGTGCCTTGCGCACCTTCGGCCAGCACGTTTTTTCCCTGATCGAGGGCGTCCGCAATCCGTGCGCCGACGTCGGTCAGGTAAGGTTGAAGGCGTTTGGCGAAATCGCAGTAGGCGCGCGCAACTTCTTCAGGATCAGGCGCCTGGTAGTGAAAAACTTTTTCCAACATATCCACTGCGATCTGGGTGTGTTTCTCGATCAGATCGGCGAATTCTTCGGGGTTCTCCATGCTGCCGGCACGGATGCCACTGCGAGTCGCTTTATCGGTGTAGGCGGGGCCGATGCCGCGTTGGGTCGTGCCGATACCGGCCTCTCCACGCTGTGCTTCTCTGGCCTTGTCGAGTGCGATGTGTGATGGCGTAATAATGTGTGCGGCACTCGAAATTTTCAGGCGCTCGGGTGAGATGTCAACGCCGTTTGCGTCCAGATAATCCATTTCCTCGAGCAGCCGGACTGGATTGACGACCATGCCGGATCCGAGCATGCACGTCGTATGGGAGTGGACAATGCCGGAGGGCACGAGATGAAGTTTGTATAGTCGATCTCCGACGGTGACGCTATGGCCGGCATTGTCTCCACCGCTGAACCGCGCGACGATGTCCGCCTCGGCGGCGAGTAGATCGGTAATGCGGCCTTTGCCCTCATCACCCCATTGTGAACCCACGACGACATCAAGTGGCATGCATCACCTCTTGCGGGAGTATAGCACGATGGATGTGGAGTTGGGAGGGAACGATGGGAATCCGCTCCATGTTCCTTGTCGATCCGTGCATTAGGGGCTGCGGACGCAGCGATGTTCGAATCTGGACTGCCCCCTACACCATTGCGCTCGAAGGCGCTATAATCCAACCGTGAGTGTAATACAATGTCCATTCATCTGAAGCGTTCCGTTTCATTCGTCGCACTATTGTTGGTCGCCAGTGTTCTGGTCTTTGCTTTCATTCCCTTGGAAGTCGGATACGGGGAACAAGGATTGCCACAATCATCTTTCATGACGCCCACACCAAGAGGGGACGGCCGAATTATCTACATCGTCCAGGAAGGGGATTCGCCCTGGACCATCGCAGCGCTTGCGGGAATCACTGTCGAAGAACTGTATTCTCGTAACGGCCTTCAACCGGGTGACTTCATAACTCCAGGGATGGAGCTGGAATTGGGTCTGGCGGGCCCATCCATCTCTACCAGTGAACCTCTCACGGATGTAACGCCAACGGTAGAAGCTCCGACGGCCACTCCCATCGTGGGTTCGGGAGAGATATGCGTGGCCATGTTCCTGGATCAAAACGGGAACGGCAGCCGGGATGAACTCGAAGGGATGTTGGCGGACGGCCGTGTGAGCGTCGCGGATGTGAATGGTGTCGTCGCCGGTGAATATACGACGGATCTCGACCCGGAAAACGCTGATGGGTATTGTTTTACGAACTTAGATAATGGGGATTACAACGTCAGCGCCGCGGTCCCTCCGGACCACAATCCGACAACGGTGATGAGCTTGCCGGTTCGGTTGAATCCGGGTGAAATCAAATACGTCCAATTCGGTGCACAGCCGAGTTCCGCGATCCGAGATATTCTTGGCGACTCGGGCGGAGGACGTTCGACGGTGCTCGGTTTCCTGGGACTTCTCCTGCTCGTAGCTGGAGGTGGTTTGGGCTACTATGCGGCCCAGCTGCGGCGCGGTACGCCTCGCTCTCTGCGGTAAAGACCAGAACCTCGAAACCTTATCAGCGCGCTACGACATTTTCTGATCACGCCACAAGCCGGATCACAAAAAACCCTCCCGTGTTGCATGTAGGGGTTGCTTACAGCTTACTTACAATGAGACCCTGCAAGGTAAAAATGTTCATATAATGTGTGCGTAAGACACGCGGGGCTGGATACCCCGCCGACGAGGCTCAGAATCAATCTGGGTTTTTCGTCAACAGGAGGTGGCTACCGGGAACGTCAACCCCTCCAAGGCTTCTCGGAAGAGAAGCCGTAGAAAAGCGAGGCTTCCTGCCGCCGCCTCGCTTTTCATCATTTAACCCACCAAGTGTCATCATTCGGGCTTGCATCCTCGAAGATCGATATTCCAACTGGTTTCAAAATCAGAACTCATTAAAATAGAGTGATGGAAGGCTAATTACAGAGCGAGTCATTATGGTCGTTAAAACCGATTCAAAATATTTTCCGTTGTATCAATACCTGGGTCGCAGTTCAAAGAAGCGGATCCAACTGTCGTTTATCGAAATCGAGAATGTTCTGGATGCGCCGTTGCCGGAATCGGCGAAAAAGGGGCGCTCTTTTTGGAGCAACCGTGCTCGTGGTGGAGTTCAGGCTGCAGCATGGCTCGAAACAGGTTTTCGCGTTGCGAATGTGGACTTGGTTAAGAAGGTTATTGTGTTTCACCGTCCTACCTTGCGCTACAAAGTGCACAGAGATGGGGACGAGATTCGCTGGGACGCGGACATGATTCGCGCATTTCGTGCGTACCTCGGCGTCAGTCAAGCAAGGATGGCCGATATGCTCGGTGTCCGTCAGCAGACGGTAAGTGAGTGGGAGACCTCGGCATATACTCCCACGCGATCGCGGTCAAAACACCTGACGATGGTCGCAGAGCAGCGGGGTTTTTATCTGGGTATGGGGGAGAAGGAGATGTTCCCGCAGTCAAATTTGCGTATTGACAAGGATGACGATACCGTGTAAAATGTCACAACGTCGATCGTAGGTAATGGTCCGGGTGGGTGCCTGGTTTGCGCGAGAAGAAACATGCGACAGGGGGTGTAAATGCACGAAAATCACGGCAAATCTCAGGCGCTTTTCCTTTTCTCAAGGGGGCGATTGATATCGCATGAGCTGATTTGCTCGGGAAAGATAACAACACAATTTGAGGGTTCGTGCAAATATTCTCAAGATGGACGCATGCCCGGGTTAAAAAAATTGGAAGCCAATCAAACTGAGCAGATCTCTCGATTGGGGCACGATGGTGAATTGGTCCCGATATGTGCGTTGGAGCAACTGGGGAGTCTTGAAGAATGGCAGGAGAATATAGGTGAAACATACCCAGCGCAGTTTCTTCAATGGCGGGTATTCAAGTGCCGCCAGATGATGATGTTAATTGTGCCTGGATTACCCAACGATGAGCCGACTGTGTTACAGCAAGGTTGAGCGCGATTGTGACCTACGGCTGGTGAAAAGGTACGATATGATCCGTTCAGTACCAACGTAACGTGTTGCGAAATAAGGGATTTTGGATATATTGAATTTGATGGGGGAAAATTTCTGCGTACGTGAAATAAATAGCGCAGTTTTTATTTTGGGGACAGAGTGATGTTTAAGCGACGTAGCCAAGGTTCTTTAAAGCGTGCGGTCGACCGGGCAACCGATCCCGAAATTTACGACTTAAAGACGAAAATTGCGGACCGGCAGGACACGATCGCGGATCTCGAGTTGGAACTCTCGGACACGCGTAATGAGTTATCGCGTTTCGAGATCGAATACGAAACTCGTGTTGGACATCTTGAACGAAGTTTGGAAGATGCCCAGAATCACTTAAATGACGCGCGTAGACGGACAACGCATCAATCGCAGTGGGATGACCGTTCAGATGAAGATGAAATCCCGGACGTGATGGAACAATTCAATCGAACGTGGTCTCGACGCGAGGCACCACCACCACCGCCGGCTCCTGAAGAGCCGGTGAACGAAATCTCCAAGGAAGAGCTTAAAACTTTGTTTCGAACGCTGGCCAAGCTCTATCACCCGGACTTAGTTACCGAGATTTATGATAAAAAACGACGTGCGGAAATAATGACGAAAATTAATCAAGCCTACGCTGCGGGCGACGCAGCGACGCTGCAGTCATTCCTGGAACCACCGAGTTCACCCGAACCTCCCCGTAGGAAGAGCCGAGCCGAAACGATCATTGAATTACGAGAAGAATTGCAGCGCCTCGACCGTGTGGTACGTAACCTGGAGAGCGAGCTCAATCGTCTCGTCAATTCAGAAACGGTCCGTCTGATGTTGGATGTCACCATCGCACAGCGCGAGGGGCGGGATTTATTGGGTGAGATGGCAGAGCAATTGATGGATGATATCGAGCAAGTTGAGGCGGAATATCACGCGCTAAGTTGATCGGGCCTTCCGGTGTATATTGGCATCGATCTTAAAACCAAAGCTCCAGTTTTCGAATCTAGATCGGGGGCTTTTTTTTTAAACACGATTTCGGATATCGATCAGCCGTTCGGTATCCGAATTGCTTCTTGTAGCATAATACTACGGCTGCGGAAACGATATGCTACAGTTTCACACACGGCAATGATATGCTATTAAAATTTATGTGAAAATTTGTCGATAAATCCCCATTTTTACAAAGAATATGTTGATCGTGGAGAAAATCAAATATTCAAAGATATTCAATCGGACGGATGTGCATTTTCGGCCAGCACAAGGGATTGGATTGGCGGATTGGTTCAGTGCACCTAGACTATTCCATCTAGGAATCCCTGCTTTTTTACCAAGGGCCACGATATGCTGCAAGGGATTCTATGGGACGGCCCATTAATTTCATGGATCCTTATTCAGCTTCTACCGGAGTCAGAATTTTCCAGGTTTCGCCCCCATTCGTTGTAGCGACAAGGGCTGTTTCTCCTTCTTCGCTCTCGGTAACCGCCCAACCGTACCAGGGGTCAATGAAACTGAATTGACCATCCCATGTAACGGTGTTGATGTGTTCCCAGGTTGATCCACCATCCTCTGTGCGCCACATCTCCCGGTCCAAGAGCAGGCCATGGTACTTATCGAAAAACAGCATTCGACCCGAAGAGCTCGGCAGTTCGTGTATCGTCCAGGTGAGACCGCCGTCCTCGCTGGCGTAAACGTAGTCCTTCGGTCCAGGCTTCGGGCCAGGCGATGCATCTCCTTCGTATTGGTAACAAGAAAGCTGCAAATGAACGATCTTGTCGGTACTGAGTGTGAGCTGATAGGGTTCGCAAAAAAAGTACCCTTCGTAGAAATCAGGATCGCCTGTCGGTGAAGGCAAATAGCGATAATGCCAGGTGGCGCCGCCATCGGTCGAGACAAAGTAGGCAGGCGCCGGAGTGTTGCCGTAGCAGGGATAACAACCATGCATGTTTTCCAACGACCAACCGGACTGACCGTAGAACGCTTTTTCAGACAGCCAGGGCGCGTAGGAAGAACATGTAACCTCCGAGTAGCACCAGGTTGCTTCTACAGTCTCCCAGGTATTACCGCCGTCCGTGGTTTTGAATAATTGCATCTCCGTATGCAGGCCTGCGGCTGTATACCAGCCATTAATGCTCAACCAACCCATTTGTGTATCCGACATATAGATCGAAGCCCTACATGACATATTCACCACATCGTGCATGAGCGGTTGGCTGGGATCCCAGGATTGCCCGCCATCGGAGGTATACCATACTTGTGCATCCGAAGGTACACAACCATAGCTACCATAGCTCGCTGCAGAGGGTTTTGGCGCGTAGACCACCCAAGCGTGATCCGCATCGACTGCTTCAAAATACAATCTTTTGTCGAATTCTTCGACATATCCCGCTGTATTGTCTGGTGGCGACGCCTCACGCCATGTCTGTCCGCCGTCACGGGTGTTCAAGATGGTTTCAGCGCTTCTCCCCCACCCATCCGTTTCATTCATCATGTTGATCCAATCAAGCGCGATGGTTTCTCCAATATCGATCATGGGAGTTTGCACAGGAGTAGACGTGGCGTAAACAGGAATTTCGCCCGCTATGCTTACGCAGCGAAATCCAACACCGTGAAGATTATCATATCCTGGAGCACCTTGGCGATACGCAGCCGATAATCCCTGGTTGATAAAATAATAACTTCCGCCTCTTAGCACTCGCCAATAGTAAAGCTCTGCGTTTTCCGAATATGGCCCGGTGGGATTAACTGCGGGCGACACAGCATAGTATTCCTTGTCGTGTAAGTCAACCACCCACTCTTCTACGTTCCCGAGCATATCCAGTGCTCCATATGGGCTTGCGTTACCAGGAAAGCTCCCCACCGCCATGGTTCCGGAGACACCGTCCCCTTTTGTATTAAACAAACTCCGATTGAAATCATTCCCCCAGGGAAAAAGCCTGCCATCTTCCCCGCGCGCGGCTTTCTCCCACTCTGCCTCTGTGGGCAAGCGACGCCCAGCCCAGGCGCAGTACGCCCGAGCACCATACCATGACACGGCTTCCACTGGATGGTCAGCATAGCCACTTTTCGGTATCCATTCACCCTCGACGTTCTCAAGACTTGACCACTCCTCTTCAAGCCAGATGTAATACCCGTCACCGAACGTCTGATTTCCCTCTTGGTTCAGGAATGCCGCGTACATCTCATTGGTCACCTCAGTGCGGTCGATCCAATAGGAGTCTAGGTAAACTTCATGTTGAGGTTGCTGCGATTGGAATGAGTTCCGCCTGCAATCAGAGCCACACATTTCCATAATGTATTCCACATTTTCGTCTGAAAGCCCCATTAAGAAGGGACCTTCCGGCACAAACACCATCTCCATTCCGTCGATCGGAGACAATCCAGTCGCAAGTGGCTCAGTAGGGATTATGGTGGGTGTCAAGGTGGGTGACGGCGTTACGGGAATTATTTTGGAAGGCGTAATCGTTGGACTTGGCGTGTCAGTCCGACGAGGTGGCAATTGTGCGGCATTCCCGTCAGTCGTTGACCTACCTTTTAAGGTCAAGTATCCAGCACTGCCAGCAAGAACGACGCCGATAAACAATACCACGACGAATCGGTGTTTGAGTATCTTTTCTTTCATGGGAATATCTCCCCATATCCATTCTTACGATGATTATAGTGTTGGTTAGTTACCAGAAAGTTACCGAAGTTAATCTATATAATGCTTTCACAGAAGGCAACGATATGCTACAAGATTCCACGATCGACAATATTATGGTGCAAGTCGATCGTCGTTGGGGCAGGAATTACGGGGCGAATCGCCGAACAAACCATGGTACCAATTCCGGCAAGATTATGGGTTAAGTCACACGAACAGCTATGCGTTTGAATCGACGATCATTTTTCGTAGGACGCTGTGTAAGATTCCTCCGTTGCGGTAATAGTCGATTTCGATAGGTGTATCGATTCGAACTTGGACGTCGAAGCTGGTTGTCGTGTCGTCCTCTCCAGTAGCGTGGACCTGCAGAACAGACTCGGGTTGTATATCATCGTTGAGGCCTTCGATGTTGAACACTTCGTAGCCCGTAAGCCCCAATTTTTCTGCGTTTTCGCCCGGCTTGAACTGCAGCGGCAGCACACCCATGCCAACAAGATTCGAGCGGTGAATGCGCTCGTAGGATTCGGCGATTACGGCTTTTACACCCAGAAGCAGCGTGCCTTTTGCAGCCCAATCCCGGGACGACCCGGTTCCGTACTCTTTTCCGGCAATGACGATCAACGGAACACCTTCAGCCTTGTACTTCATGGCAGCTTCGTAAATACTCATTTGTTCGCCGTCAGGGAAATGCAGCGTGAAGCCGCCTTCCACGCCGGGGACAAGCAGGTTTTTGAGGCGGATGTTGCCAAATGTCCCGCGTGTCATTACGCGGTCATTTCCGCGCCGCGAACCGAAGGAATTGAAATCCTTTGGCTTTACATCGTGTTCTTGGAGATATTGGCCTGCCGGTTCGGATGCGGGTATTGCGCCGGCTGGTGATATGTGATCGGTTGTGATGCTGTCGCCGAGAAAAGCGAGCACGCGCGCAGCATGGATTTCCTTTACTGCGAGGATATCCGATCCTAGATCGATAAAGAAAGGCGGTTCTTGAATGTAGGTTGAATCAGGATCCCACTCGTATAGACTTCCGCCCGTTTCGGGGATCGCGTTCCATGTTTCGTTGCCAGAAAATACATCCGCATATCGTTCTCGAAAAATTTTCGAATTGACGGTTTGTTCGATCGTCTCCGCGATTTGGGATTGCGATGGCCAGATGTCACTCAAGAACACCGGTTCTCCCGCGCCATCGTGCCCGATCGGTTCCGATTTGAAGTCGATGTCTATCTTTCCGGCCAGCGCGTATGCGACGACCAACAGGGGAGAAGCCAGGTAATTTGCCTGCACAAACGGATTGATTCGTCCTTCGAAATTACGATTGCCCGAAAGGATCGCCGCAGAGATTAAGTCATTTTCTGTGACGACATTGGCGACTTCCGCTGGCAGCGGACCGCTGTTCCCGATACACGTCGTACAGCCGTAACCAACAACGTTGAACCCCAGTTTTGCAAGCGGATCGAGCAGATTGGCCTTGCCTAAGTATTCTGTGACGACTCTCGACCCCGGAGCCAAGCTGGTCTTCACGTAGGATTTGACCTTCAAACCTCGTTCCACGGCGTTCTTGGCCAACAATCCAGCACCGATCATCACGCTGGGGTTGGAGGTATTTGTGCAAGACGTGATCGCTGCAATCACTAAGGCACCGTGAGCAATGGTTTCGCTGCTACCGTTCGATCGCAATGTGGCGTTCCGTTCGAGATCGGTTTCCTGCAATCCGTACCCACCTTCCTGTATTGGCGCGCTCAGGATCTCGTGGAAACGCGATTTCATCTCGGAAAGTGGGATTCGGTCCTGCGGTCGCTTGGGACCAGCAAGGCTGGTCTCGACAGTGCCGAGGTCTAATTCGAGTTCGGCACTGAATGAAGGCGCGGGGGAATCTTGGGTATGGAACAGCGCTTGCTCTTTGCAATAGCGTTCGACGAGATCGATGCGCTTTTCACTTCGTCCCGTCAAGCGGAGATATTGTAGGGTTTCGTCATCGACGGGGAAGAACCCAACCGTAGCGCCATATTCGGGCGACATGTTGGAGATCGTAGCGCGATCCGGAATGGAAAGATTGGACAATCCCGGTCCAAAAAATTCCACGAATTTTCCCACAACGCCGTACTGACGAAGCATTTGCGTGATCGTGAGGACGACATCCGTGGCCGTTGTTCCTTCCCGGATTTGGCCGGTGAGTCGAAATCCTACGACGTCGGGCGTGGGAATCACGAGTGGCTGCCCGAGGATGGCGGCCTCCGCTTCGATCCCGCCGACGCCCCAACCGAGTACACCCAGAGCGTTGATCATCGTGGTGTGCGAATCGGTGCCCACCAGAGTGTCTGGAAAGGCGAGAGTTTTTCCGTCTTGCTTTGCGGTCATAACCACCTTTGCGAGGTATTCCAAATTGACTTGGTGAACGATGCCCGTCGCAGGTGGGACGACGCGCAGGTCGTCGAACGCTTCTTGGCTCCAACGTAAGAATTCGTAGCGCTCTCGATTCCGCTGGAACTCAATCTCCGCATTGCGTTCTAATGCATCTGCAGAGGCAAAGTAATCCACCTGGACGGAATGGTCGATCACCAAATCTACAGGGATATGCGGGTTTATACGCTCGGGATTCCCTCCTGCTCTCGCGAGTGCGGAGCGCATGGCTGCCAAATCGACGATGGCCGGCACGCCTGTAAAATCCTGCATGACCACCCTCATGGGTTTAAAAGGCACGTTGGTTTGGTTTGATTTGTCTGGGTGCCACCCGGCGAGATTGATGATGTCTTCGGATTTGATCACATATCCATCCACTTGCCGCAGCACCGATTCCAGCAAAACGCGAATGGAATAAGGGAGACGATCGATATTTGCGACCCCAGCGTCCTCGAGTGCTGCCAGTCGATAGATACGAACCTTCCCCATCTCTGTCTTCAGTTGGGCTACTGCACCGAAACTGTCCACTTTCATTTGTTTCTCCGTTTCATCCTTTTCACTTAATCACTACTATTTTCTCAATTCGTGGAACTGTACTTAAAGAGTATAATCGAAAGGCATTCGACGCTGTTCGTTCGATAATCATCAATACTTCATGGTATGAATGTAAGTATATCTCTACTCATTTGCCTGTGGTTACTCGGGTTATTGTTCATCACCCTTCACCGCATTGGAATTCGGTACAAACCAATGCTGCTGCGAGTGGCGCTGGTCGGTTTGGCCGTTATTCATACCTGGCGTCCGATCTTGATTGCCTTTATTCAGGCTAATCCTTTAGTAATTCAACAAAATTCAACTCTGTCTTTTTCTTTCTCTTCGCCAATTTTGGGTCCGGTGATATTCGCCACCTTTTTGATGGTCGTCACATATTCAGGGCCGCTGCGCGCAAATCTACTTACCTTTAACCTTGGCGCAGTCGTCTTGCTTTCAGGAATTTTAACAGCGCTCGCTACGCGCTGGTTTGCTGCGATGTTCGGCGATCTATCTTCGAGCCTTGACGCCATCCTCGCTCTTCTCGGATATCGACAATACATCGCCAATATTCTTGCCTTCATTTTCGGAATCTATACGAACACCTTGATTTATCAGTTCATTATTAAGTATTGGCCTCGCAAGGGTGTGTGGTTCGCATGGGTTGGATCTATGCTGGCTGGTTGTATGTCGGCTTTTTTATTTACCTTTGTAGGCTATTGGAACACGATCGATATTTCGTGGGTGCTAAAAACCGAACTGACCGGGTGGACACTATCGAGTCTTTTTTTATTTCCATTTGTGAGCGTCTATCTTCGCTACCTACAACGGCAATTGGAGCAAGGCCGATGGGGCCAAACGCAAGGGATCAGATCGTCGTTAGGAATCGTACGGGGTTCTCTGAATTTGCGCATGGCGTTCGAAGATCTAGAGCGGCAATTACTGCAAGAAAGTGGAGCCTTTCGCCTGCTATATGAAGTTCGTGAACGCGTACTCCGCGCCCGGGCGCCTGAAATACTTATTGAAGAAGTCTGTCATTTGTTGCTGGAGTATGGGGGGTATCGTTTGGTATGGGTAAGACTTGCCGACGAAAGAATTAGGGACCTCAATATCGCGGCTTCGTGCGGAGAAGAAACTGGTGGGTTGAGTACTTTCGAAGCATTGATCGACCGTATTTATTCAACAGAAGAATTTAATGATGCAGATACCCAGGATGTCAATCCCTTTGTACTCCGCAACATCCAACGGGACCATCGCCTGGCAGAGTGGCGTGGGGAGATCGAACGGCGAGGTTTTCATTCGCTGGCAATTCTACCCCTGCAGATGGAAGGCCGCCTCTTGGGTTCGGTCAACGTTGTCTCAGCTGAAGCCGAAGCGTTCAATGGCGAAATGATTGAAGTGTTGCAAATTGTCGCGGATGATCTGTCTCACGGAATCGCACGTTTGCAAATGGAAAAACGCCGCGGCGAGGAATTCGAGGCGCTGCGTAAGGCCAGCTTGAGCATGATATCAAGTCTGGAATCGAAGGCGGTGTTAGAAAATGTTCTCAAGCACACCCTGGAATTCATAGATGCGGATGATGCGCACATCTTTTTATTCGACGGGGATGAGGTCTTTTTTGGCGCCGCACGTTGGGCTAGTGAAGATCACGATAAACCATACTCGGAACCGCGTCCGCATGGTTTGACATACAAGGTGGCACGTACAGGGAAACCGATCGTGATCAACAGTACCGCTGAGCACGAGCTTTATCAGGATGATCCCTGGGAAGGTGCCATCGTCGGTATGCCATTGAAGACCGGGGAGCGCACCATTGGGGTGATGAATGTCGCCTACTTACAAGCTCACGAGTTCGAAGATGTTGAACTGCGCATGTTGAGGATTTTGGCCAATCAAGCTGCAATTGCAATCGAGAATGTCAGACTGTATGAGGCCAGTGAATCCGAGCGCCAGCGAGTATATCTACTGCACGACATCGCCCAGGTGGTTTCACAGACGTTGGATCCCGTGGAGCTTCTTCAACGCGCAGTGACCCTGATCAATGATAATTTAGAGGGTGAATCGACCGAGGCGTTCATGCTCGACCCGTATGGGGACCGAATGCAGCTCCTCGCTTCTGTCCGTCGCGATCGAATCTCAATTACCGACTTGGACAGTCGCCTTGAGATGCGCGTCGGAAAAGGGTTAATCGGATGGGTTGCAGAGCATGGCGAGCCCATCCTGCGATCCGATGTTCGTGGAGATGAGCTTTGGCTGCGGATTCCCGGCGTGGGTGAAAATGTACGTTCGGCGTTGTGCGTTCCCGTTTATGCCAACGAGAATCTTCGAGCCGTGATAGCGATATTTCACAAGAAGGTGGGTGCATTTCGAAACGAACATCTCGATTTGCTCGAATCGATTGCACATCAAGTCGGCTTGGCACTGGCGAACGCTGAACAATATCAGCAAATCAATCGACGGCTTTCGGAAGTGACCACTTTGAGGCACGTGGCGCAAGTCGTTAATCGCAGATTGAATATGCAGTCGCTCTTATTCGAGGTCGTCAGACAGGTGGGTGAGGAGTTGGGATATCCCGTCGTTGAAATCTATCTTGTCGAAGACGATGAACTCGTACTGCGAGCAGCTCGTGGCAGCGAGGATGCGATTCCCTTCCGATTACCCATTTCGCAGGGGGTGACGGGTCGGGCAGCTCGCATGGCTGAAGCGATATTCGTTCCCGATGTAAGTTTAGACCCCGAGTACGTATCGGGTTGTACCGACTCTCAATGTGAAATTGTGGTCCCATTGCAGACGGACGATGTCGTCATCGGAGTGTTAAACGTGGAATCTCCGCTTCGTAACGATCTTAGCGAAGACGACATGCGTCTGCTTATGCTGCTCGCCGATAACATTTCTATCGCCATTGAAAATGCTGCTCTTTACGAGAGGTTGAGCCGGCATGCAGAGGAACTTGAAGCAACCATCGCTGACCGAACGGAAGAGTTAGCTGAAGCGTTGAAGAAATCCCAGGAAGCGGATCGATTAAAAACGCAATTCGTTTCGGATGTCTCCCATGAACTACGCACTCCTCTAAGCAACATTTTGCTCTACTTGGAATTGCTGGGTATGGGAAAACCTGATCGCTATGAATCTTATCTAGCAACTTTGAATCGCGAGACCGAGCGTTTGGTTGTCTTGATCGATGATTTGCTGACCGTTTCCAGGCTGGATGCCGATACGCTGGAATTGAAGCCAACTCTCGTCGATTTGAATACCATCGCACGTGGCTTGGTGGAAGATCGGAAGAGATTGTTTGCGGACAAAAATTTGCAGGTGGGATTCGAATTTTCCACGGATTTACCCGATGTTGTTGCAGACGATCGTCTTCTTTCTCAGGTCATTTCCAACTTGATGACGAATGCGATGAACTATACGTCCCCGGGAGGTTGTGTGACGATATCCACGGCAATTCAGAAGGAAAACGGGAAGCGTTGGGTGACGCTGACCGTCAGAGACACGGGACTCGGAATCACGGAAGAGGAACAAGCGCGCGTGTTCCAGCGATTCTTTCGCGGCAAGGCCAGCCGGAAAGTCGGCACGCCGGGGACGGGTCTTGGTTTGGCAATCTGCGACGAGATCATCCAACGACATGAAGGGTGGATTTCACTGAAAAGTGAAGAGGGAGCCGGCAGTGCTTTCACGATCTGGCTGCCTGTCGAGCCGGATTCTACCGTCGAAGAACGCGCCTCATAAGTGACCCTGGATCAAGCGCTAAAACATACGTTGAAGATCGCTTGAATATCTACGTTTTCCGTCATGAGCTGTAGAAAAGTATTGATTTTTTCGGGTTGACCGAGCCGCGTTTTTCCATGCATTCGTTCAATCAAATCGACGGTCTCCATTGTATTGTCTTTGACCAGAAGAATCGGCACTTTCAGCGATTCCGCCTGCTGGATGATCAATGGACTGGGTTGTAGATTTCCGGTCAGAATTAGGACGGACGTCGATGTTTCCAGCGCCGCAAGTTGGATATCGGTTCGGTCTCCGCCCGTAATGACGGCTTTGTGTTGGTAGCGGCGGAAGCGAGAAAGAGCGGCTTCTGCCGTCATGGCGCCGACGGTGAATCGCTCCACCAATGTGTTGGGATCGACGTGTTTGGTGAGAATCTCGGCGTCCAATAAATCAACCAGTTCTCCAATGCTGAGTGCAGAGAGATTTGGGACGCTGGGCAGGGAGCCGAGCACGCGAATGCCATGTTCTTCGAGGTATGGGCGGGCGTAGTTCTGGATGAATTCGTTTCCTTCTTCAGGTACGCGGTTGATGATCACGCCACACAGTTGCTCGCCGAGTCGGAATTGTGCCGTGAGCACATCGTCGACGAGGCGCATCTCGCCGGAATAGGCGACCAAGACCAAGGCTGGCGCTCCGAGCATTTCGGCGACACGCAGGTTCGATAGCCCCATGGCATACCCTTCCCTCAAGCTGGCGAGCCCTTCCAGGAGAAGCATGTCTTTACCTTCAACGGCAGCATCAGCAGCGTTCTTGATTTTGGCCATCAAGTCTTCATCGTCCACGCCTGTGAGACGTTTCCGAAGAGTCGAAGCGGTGACGATGACGGGTGCGGCTTTCGTCGGGTCACCCTCCAGATCTAATGCCTTGTGGACGAAGACGGCATCCTCATCGGCAAGTGTCCCATCCGGCGTTCGCCAGGGTTGTGTACTGACGGGCTTGATGTAGGCGATTTTGTGACCATCGGATTGCAGTTGTTTGCCGAGTGCGAGGCAAACCGCTGTTTTGCCGGAATACGGTTCCAGTGAGGTGACATAAAGTGCGTTCATGACGAACTCCCTAATTGCGTAGCCAGAACTTTTGACGGTTCCGCTTTCATTTCCGGATTCAAGATGAGGCGCATATCGATTGCGATGCCTCCATGCCCCTGTTCGTACGTGATGAAGGGGTTAATGTCTAATTCCGCGATCTCAGGAAAATCTTGTACCAGCTGTGCGATTCGAAGTAGGGCGTCGATGATGGCCTGCTTATCGACAGGGGGTTGGCCGCGAACGCCGTCTAAGAGGGCGTGGGTGCGAATTTCATTCAGCATCGCTTCTGCCTCTGCGCGCGAGAATGGCGCAACACGGAAGGCAACGTCCTTGATGATTTCTACATAGATGCCTCCCAGGCCGAAGGTTACCAAAGGACCAAATTGAGGATCACGGTTCATACCGATGAGAACCTCCAGGCCTTGCGGCACCATCTTCTGTACCAGGCATCCCCAGAGACGTGCTTCGGGCAGGTAGCGCTGAGCCCGATAGGTGATCAAGTCGAATGCATCCCGCACATCAGTTGCCTCCCGTAGCCCGACTTTCACTCCGCCGACATCGGTCTTGTGTAGGATATCCGGGGAGGCAACTTTCAATACAACCGGATAACCCATACTGGAGGCAATTTCGACGGCTTCATCGTCCGTGCGCGCGACTTGGGATGGGGGGATGCGTAAGTCGTAGGCTTCGAGGATGGAACGAGCCTCCGCGTCCCCGATGGTGACCCTGCCTTCCTCGAAGGCATTGTCGATCGTAGCCCGTACGCTGTGTCGATCGACATCAAAGGTCTCGAAAGTTGGTAATGGCTCGGCTTTATAACTGCGGTAGGTGCTCATCGATTTAAAAACTTGCGCTGCTCGCTCAGGAAAAGTGAAATTGGGTAATTTGTGATCCTCGAGAATCTCTGCACCCGCTTCGATACGCGCCTCACCCATGAAGCAGCCCATGATGGGTGCATCTACCTCGCCGGCGATCTCGACGACGACCTGTGCTGTTTTAGCGATTTCGGTCATCGCTTGTGGAGTGAGAATGACCAATACGCCATCGACGTTGGGATCCTTGGTCACTTGTTCTAAAGCAAAACGATATCGATCGGCGCGAGCATCACCAAGTACGTCGACCGGATTTGCCGCGCTGGCAGCATCCGGAAGGAATTTTTCCAACTGCCGCAGGCATTCGGGTTCGAAACGAGCGAGTTTCAAGCCCGCGCGTTCGAGCGCGTCGGTGGCAAGTATGCCCGGTCCGCCGGCGTTGGTAACGATGGCGATGCGGTCTCCTTTCAAGGGCGGTAGATACCCGAACGCCAGGGCGTTATCGAAGAGGTCTTGGAGCGAAGTAGCGCGCAGGACGCCGGCCTGCCGGAAAGCGGCAGTATAGGCTTGTTCCGAACCGGCCAACGAGCCGGTGTGTGAACTTACCGCACGCGATCCGGCTTGAGTCGTACCGGATTTGAGTACGATGATGGGTTTGTGTTTGGAGACACGGCGAGCCACGTCGATAAACTCTTGCCCGTCCGGAAGCCCTTCGATATAGGCCAAGATCACGTTTGAATTCGGGTCTTTAGCCCAGGCGCGGAGTAGATCGGTTTCGCTTACGTCTGCTTTATTCCCCAGGGAGACGAATTTATTCAAACCTAACTTTCCGGCTTGCGCCCAATCCAGAATTGCGGTACCCAGAGCGCCGGATTGCGACATGAAATCCATCGGTCCGCCGGGAGGTAATCCGGCCGAGAATGAGGCGTTGAGCGGCGTTACGGTATCGATGACCCCGAGGCAGTTGGGTCCGATGAGGCGGATGTCGTATTTCTTTGCCAGTTCGAGCAATTCGTTTTCTCGTTCCAGGCCTTCCATCCCCGCTTCACGAAAACCGGCACTGATGACGATGACTGCGGGGATTTCCTTTTCGCCACAGTCGTGTATGACTTCGGGAACGATGGGGTAAGGTATGACGATGACGGCCAGATCGATCGGGCCGGGAACGTCCGTCACAGAGGGATATGCGGGCAGGTCGAGGATACTGTCCGCCTTGGGATTGATCGGATATACCTTACGACTGTCGTTCAGGAATCCGCCGTTGACCAGATTGTCCAGCACGGCATAACCGAGCTTTTCGGGATTGGTGGAGGCGCCGATTACGGCTACCGATTGTGGTGTGAAGAAAGCATCCAGGCTCAAGTGCGAATCCTCCCGCGTATAGTTTAACCTCGGATGACCAGAAGCTCAAATGGAGGATGATCACTTTGCGGCGTAAGCTGTGATGACATTTATCCCCTCTATGATAAAGTGTTCTACAATGTTTCAGGAAGAGATATTGTGCTCCAGATTGGGTGGCGGGGCAACTCGATTTTCGCACGGGATGCGGATCTCAGGCTACGAAGGGCCGATAACGATGCAGGATCCGATTAAATGGCCGATTTAGATGTCATTGTAGTAGGCGGTGGACCCGCCGGGATGATGGCTGCCGGCATGGCGGCTGCATCCGGTGTAAAAACGAACCTTCTAGAGAAGATGGAGCAGCCCGGTCGAAAGCTGCGCATCACGGGTAAGGGCCGCTGCAATTTGACCAACTCGGCTCCGTTGGACGTTTTTATCGGTCACTTCGGTGAAAATGGCCGCTTCCTGTATTCTGCATTTTCGCGTTACTTCTGCGCCGATCTGCTTGAATTCATGCAGCATATGGGGATTCAAACCGTGGAGGAACGAGGTGGGAGAATATTTCCAGTCCACGATGATGCGCAGGAAATCGTTCTGGCTCTGCAGGCTTGGATGGCGAAGAACGGCGTGGTTCTGCAAACGCGGGCGAAGGTCGACAAATTGATCGTGGACAACGGCAGCATCCAGGGCGCAGTGTTCGTCGAGACGCAATTCCCGTCACCGCGATTCAAATCAGGGGGCGATAAAGTAGAGCGGATCATTCGAGCTCGTGCGGTCATCCTGGCGACCGGCGGTGCGTCCTACCCCGGCACGGGATCGACGGGGGACGGTTACCGGCTGGCGGCATCCGTGGGACACACGATCGTGCCGATTCGTCCGGCACTCGTTCCACTCGAAATCGAAGGAGATGTACCCTCGAGACTTCAGGGCTTGAGCCTGCGTAATATCAACGCGCGGTTCTTTCACAAAGATGAAGTGTTCGCAGAAGGGTTCGGCGAGATGTTGTTCACCCACTTCGGCGTTTCTGGGCCCATCGTCTTGAGCCAAAGCCGGAAGGTGGTGGATGCGCTGCGGAAGGGTCGACGTGTGGAACTTTCCATCGACCTGAAACCTGCATTGGACGATGAGAAACTAGACGCTCGACTGCTGCGGGATTTGGATGCGCACGGTAAACGTCAGTTCCAGACGATTCTTAAGGACTTGCTTCCGCGCAAGCTGATCCCGGTGTGCGTCGATTTGGTCGGCATTCCTGCCAGAAAACCGGCGCATCAAATTACCACAGGTGAACGCCAGCGACTGCGTACATGGTTGAAAGATTTCCGGCTTTCTGTTTCAGGGCATCGTTCCTTCAAGGAGGCCATCATCACCGCAGGCGGCGTAGATCTGCGTGAAGTGGACCCGCGCACGATGGGCTCAAAACTCGTAGACGGATTGTATTTTGCGGGCGAAGTACTCGATCTGGATGCTGATACAGGGGGCTATAATCTGCAAGCCGCTTTTTCAACGGGCTGGCTCGCTGGCACATCGGCGGCTAAAGGGTAAGGGGAGGGGTTACGGCTCTTCAGACGGTTCCGGCGTCAGCGTGGGCGTGAGATAGGGCGGGATGTTGATCAACACCCACGTGGTGTAGCCGTGCTTCTCGGCGGTGTAGATGCGGGCACTGGATGGTTCGAGGCAGCCTGGTTCGTCGTGCAGAAATGCCGGTGGATTCCAGAAGTGCAGCGGGGTAAAACGCAACTGCCCGTCTTGGCACAGCCAGGCTTCGATCAGGTAGCCGCGGTCGTCGTCTAGGCTCATCGGCACCAGATCCCAGTTGACCATGATGTCACCGCTTTCCACCCGGCTCGAGCTCACGTTCCGCGGTGCCCAGTAAAATTCGGTATAAGGGAGCAGCGTGCGGATTTGCACCAGGCTTTCCACATCGCCGCGGAGGATCTCCAGGAATTCAGTTTTTACCCAGCAGTAATCGATGTAGGTCCAGGGATCGACGTAAACCCAAGTGCTGTCTTGGTTGCGCCCGAGAACCGTCACCCGATTTTTGGGGAAGAGTCCCCATTCGTAAAGGTAGGCCGAGCCGGGACCGTAGCGGCAGTTGGACTGCACCAGGACGCGTGCCTGTACCACCTGCGTGGGTGTGATGGTAGGTGTGTTGCTGGGGGTCGGTGTCAGACTGGGCGTCAGGGTGATGGTCGGTGAGGGGGTGATGCTTGGCGTGAGCGTCTTCGTCGGCGTCAAGCTCGGTGTGAATGACGGTGTGGGTGAGTTGGTTTCGGAGGGCGTGATCGTTTCGGTGGGAGTCAATGTCGGGGTTCGTGTGGGCGTCGCTGTGGAGAAAATGTGGTCATCCAGTGCTGCTCCCGAACCAAATCCTGCGGCAAACAACACGATACCGATGAGGAGAAATAGATACCAGCGTTTCATAGGCATGATTTTCATCGCAGAACGGATTTCGTGCAAGCGTACGATGGTCCGTATCCACAACGCAGGAATTCAAAAAAGGGAACGAGCGAGGATTGGATGATCCTTGGTTTGTCCTCAGGCTGTGCCGCCGAGAAGCAAGCTGATGATGATGGAGATGCCGCCGGCGATAACTGTTCGCAGTCCGTAGACGAAGACGTTCTGGCGGGATACGCGCCCCAGGAAAACACCCAAACCGAACAATGCCAGCAGCGACAGCCCCAGCGCGCTGAGGTAAACCCAGCGAATCGTGGGGAAAAGTTGGGTGAAGAAGAAAGGTAGTAACACAATTAACGCGGCCAAGAAAGGTGAGAGCCCGTCCACCGCGGCAACAATCACAACAGCGGCGCGCGAAGCTTCCCCCAGACGAGTTTCACGCAAGCTAGTGAGTGTAAATCCCTCGAGTTCATTGAGCTCTCGCTGACGTTCGGCAGCTTCGGTGAGGTAGGCACCCCACAGTCCCGAGATGCCCATGGCGATGCAGGTCGTCATTCCGGTCGTCACGACGATTCGGGCGTCTTCGACGCCTGCGGTAAAATTCCCCATCAGCACGCCGATGATGGTTAACACACCATCGAAGGCATTCATGGCGAAGTAGCGACGAGCAATCTCTCCGATGTTGGAAAGTTGATTGTATCGTTGAAATTTTTGCGCAAAGCGTTCCAGAGGGTTCACGGATTCATCCAGATCGATTCGTCTGCACGATGGGTATTAATCCTGCAGAGTTGAGGCATCATCAATGATGGCTTTTCCAGCGACCGCTTCGTCGATCGAGTGTATCGAACCACCAAGTTCGCGGACGAGGTCTCTTACGGTTTCGAAATGGATATCGGATCCTTCGATGGTCAATTTGGCGTTTTCCACTTTTCTATCGATTTCGTAAATGCTGATGTTTACTGAATCCACACCCGGCAACTCGCTGATCTGTTGGGCGAGTTCAATAATGGTGGGCTCGAGTGGTTTTAGCGTATCGAGTACCAGACGGCGTACGGCTCCCATTCTACACACTCCATTTTGTTTCAGGAATCGGTCTTTATTGTAACAGGTTGTCCTTAACATGTTCGGTGTGATTAGTATTGCGTCAGTGCTGAACAAGTTTTGATGTTAAAGTGACGATACACCGAGTTCAGTTTTCATTGAAGATTCTTTGATATTCTGGTACTTGCTGGGAGAGTATTGCGGTACATCTTCTTCAGCCACAGACTCGGAGGCGGTGTGATCATGAACCATGCACAAACGATGTGTAAACACATTCAGGATTCTGCGATCATCTTCGATTTGCACGCGCATCCCTCGCTGAAATTGTCGATCATGCGGCGGATTTTTACATTGAATCAGAAGGCTGCGCCTCGATTCGACCCCTTCAGCATGCGTACGGATTTTTCAAAACTGCGTGAGGGTGGAATTTCGGCGTTGAATTCGGTGATCTACGCGCCTGAGAAGGGTCTGCTGGATGATTGTGGATTGCTGCGCTTGCTGCGTTTTTTCCTACCTGTTTATAAGGAAATTGCATCGCAGCAGTATTTTCGACTCACGTTGAATTTGTTGGATGAGATCGAGAAAGTGGTAAACGAGGCGGTCGATCCGGAGACGGGAGAACCTTATGCAAAGATGGCGCACTCCGTGCAGGAACTGAATGAGATACTCTCGCTCGGAGGAAAGGGCCCCATCGCCTACGTTCATTGCGTGGAAGGCGCGCACAGCATCGAACTTGACCTGCAGAAGCTGGAAACCCTTTTCGAACGCGGTGTGGCGTATCTCACGTTGGCTCATTTCTACGACAACGGCGTCGCGCCGCCAGTCTTTCCGTTTCCCGAAACAATGCAGAAGTTAGGTTGTTTCGGGGGAAGACGCGATCTAACCAAGGGTTTGAGTGAATTGGGTGTGAGAGTCGTGGAGCGGATGATTGAGTTGGGCATGTTGATCGACGTCACGCATTGTACGCCCACTGCGCGAAGACAAATTTACGACATCGTTGGGGCTCGAGCGCCGCTCCTGGCTACGCATATAGGTACCAGCGAAATCAATCCAAGCCCCTACAATCTACAGGATTGGGAAGTTAGAACCATCGCTGAAACGGGAGGCATTATCGGTGTAATCTTCATGAACTATTGGCTTGCGCCCTATCATCGTCTGCGTGGAATCGATTTCGTATCCCAAACGCTGCAGCATTTCCATCAGATCGCGGGGGAGGATCATGTTGGCTTCGGTAGTGATTTTGACGGTTTCACCGATCCTCCAGACGATCTGAAGGATGCGAGCGAAATGAAGTTCTTAATTCAGCGTTTGGTCGTTGATGGATATTCTCAGAGTGAGATCGAGAAGTTCTTAGGATTGAACGCATGGCGTGTGTTACGTGATGGATGGGGAAAATCGAAGTGAATCTCATCGTATTTCGTTCGTTTGATTCTGGGTGAGAATGTCCTACGTTTGCTGTTCATACTAGCGCGATGATGTAGCCCTACCGCAGTGCGTTCGAAGTTGATATTTTTTGCTGAAAATGTGGTGTATCATCTGATTATAGGGGCAAATGCAAATTTTCATCGACTCTTTGCCAACAAACCGCGATTTTGCCTTCTATAGCAAGACCTACATGACAGACGATGTAGCTTCATCGCGTCCCGACGGATCATCCGACAAGGCTTCACATCTGCTACCGGGGATGAATAAACCGGGTAGATGAGAATGCGAGGGGACCTCAACGCGAATGGATTGGAGCACAGCGGTCTATCTGCTTCCCTATTTTCTGTCGATCGCGATTTCTACGGGCGTTGGTATTCTGGCGTGGAAGAGAAGATCGGTCGCAGGAGCCCGTGCATATTCAATAACGGCGCTACTGCAAGCATCATGGACTCTTGGATACGTATTCGAACTGCTGTCTTCAAGCACCCCCGCCAAAATCTTTTGGGATAACACACAATTCTTCGGTATGCTTTTCTCGCCCCTGGCGTTCTTGCTGTTTGCCTTTGAGTATTCCGATGCTGATACGACGAAAATTCGAGATGTATTGAAATGGCTTGCGGTAATATCCACCGTTGGGCTGTTCTTGGTTTTTACGGATGACCTACATGGGTCGATTCACACACGAACCTGGATCGTGTCCGGAGAACCTTTCTCGGCACTCAAATATCCTTTTTCTCCAGCCTTTTTGGTGATGTCAGTTTATGCCTATGCCTTAATCCTCTTTGGAATTTATAAACTCTTTCAGCGTTTTCTGCGCCCAGGGAGACTCTATCGAACCCAAATTCTAACGGTTCTGATTGGTGTCATAATTCCTTTGGTCGGTACGGCATTAACTTTAGCAGGTGTTGAATTCTCGATCCATAGGGATACCACGCCGATAACTTTTGGCATTGGCAACATGATCGTTGCATTGGGGCTATTTCGCTACGGCCTATTTGAGATTGTGCCTATCGCACGCGATCTGGTTTTTACCAGTATGAGCGATTCTGTGGTTGTTTTAGACGCACAAAACAGAGTCGTTGATGTTAATCCAGCCGCTTTGGACACCCTGGGCATAGTCTATTCGGACGTCATTGGAAAGCCGGTTACGGAAGTGTTTGCGTTATTCCCCAATTTACTCGAGCGTTATAAGGGCATGACTGAATTTCATGAAGTTGTCAGCATTGAAGAAGATGGTGTACCTGGCTATCACGATATTCGTATCACTCCCATCCGAAATCGCCAGGCAAAATTAACAGGCCGACTGATCGTCGTTCGCGATATCAGTGAAGAGGTGCAGGCACAGCATGCGCTCTTCGAAAGTGAGGCGAAATATCGCAATCTGGTCGAATCGACAAAGGATTGGGTTTGGGTGATTGACTCGGACGGCCGTCACACATTTTCGAACAAGGCGATACACGATTTGCTGGGATATGAAGTCGCTGAAATCGTAGGTGTTTCTGCCTTCTCGATGATGCACCCTGAGGATCGCGAACGCGTTCGTAAGATGGTACAGACGTCGATGAAGGAGAAACGAGGGTGGTCGGACGTGTTCGTTCGATGGCTGCACAAGGATGGGTCGATCCGTTTCATGGAAAGCACGGCAGAGCCGATTTTGGATGGAAATGGGAACTTGATCGGTTTCAACGGTATCGATCGCGACGTTACCGAACGAAAGTTGGCGGAGGAGGAGATGCAGCGACACGCTTCGCGTTTGGAAGTTGCAAATCGCAAACTTGAAGAAGCGAATGCGCGCTTGAAGATCCTTGATCGGGTAAAAGACGAGTTCGTTGCAAACGTTTCCCACGAACTGCGCACACCAATCACCAGTCTACGCCTTTATTTAACCCTGTTGTCCTCACAACCCGAGAGATGGGACGAGTATTTAGATACGCTTGAACGCGAGACGGATCGTCTGGAGAGCATGATCGAGAGTTTGCTGCAGCTTTCACGCTTGGATCAAAAACGCACGCCCATACACTTCAAGCATGTGGATCTCAATAAGATTGTGGAGCAATACGTCAGCGATCGCCAACCGCTGGCCGAAAAGGCCGGCTTAAAGCTGGTTTTGGAGAAGCAGAATGGATTGCCAAAGGTTGAGGCAGATCCGCAGCTTGTTGGGCAAGCATTGGGCATATTCCTCACGAACGCAATAAATTACACACCTTCCGGAGGTAAAGTGATTGTATGCACGCAAGAGCGTATCCACGCCGCGGAACGCTATGCAGGTTTCTGTGTTTCAGATAATGGATTCGGGTTGAGCCAGGAAGAGCAGGGGCAATTATTTACACGCTTTTTCAGGGGGAAGGTGGGACTTGAATCTGATGTCTCGGGGACGGGCTTGGGTTTAGCGATCGCGAAGGAGATCGTTGATGAGCATGGGGGTATGATCGAGGTCGAGAGCAGCGGTGTTCCCGGCGAGGGAGCGACCTTTCGGGTTTGGCTGCGGGTTTAAAGCTCTGCCTCGTTTGAAGTACCGTCGTTCATTAACTCGAGGAGAAGGAGACTCAAAATGAAGCTAAGTGCTCCAAAGCAACCGACGTGGTGGATTGCGCTTATGGTTGGCGTTTTAGGCATCGTCGCCAACTACGTATCTCTCGGTGTAATTACGACGAACAAGTTTTGGTTCGTCGTCGCCGGTTTCGTTCTCCTGGTGCTGGGTACGTTTCTGCCGGGTCTATAATTCCACCGGAGATCCTGATAAATCAAACTGTGAAATTTCAATTGTGAGACAACAAGCGCCCGAAAGGGCGCTTGTTGGATTGTGGTCTCGAGTCGCGTTCGTACGATACAGGGTATCGCACGTATCCCGTAGTGGATTAGCCTCTAGGCTTCCCTAATCTAAAAGATCCAGGGGAATATTGCCGCCGTTCTCTGCAATCTTCTCGAGTACGGTCTTGTGGAGCCAAGTATTCATTTCCGCTGACTCGTCCATCTTGTCGGCAGGACAACCCAATTCGACAGCGAGGTCTTTACGAGCCTCGTAGCTGCTGTCGATATTGAGCAGTTTCAAGAGATCGACTATCGAGGTTTTCCAATTGAGCTCCTGCGGATTCTCGTCGGCCATCGTCTTGAGTTTAGCCATCACGTCGACCATGGGTATTTCTTTTGACCTTGCGGCGCGCATGGCTTTTATGCGCTCAATTCGCGCGCGTCGCTCGGCAGCCGCTTCAGCTGACGTCTTCTTTGGCGCAGGTCCTACCTTAGCAGCGGATTCGGTTTTCTCTTTATCAAATCCCAACTTGTCTAAAATCTTGCTGAAAATACTCATTCCACATTCTCCTTTTCCTATTTCTTCGGTTCACTAGATAGATACGTTTTCGACGTCTTCTTAATTCCGACTTGATCTGTTCCCCGATCTTTCCGTACTGGAGAACATCGGGATACATTAAGTTTACGAGACCGTCATTCTTACCGAAAATTGACCTGGAACGACTTTTTTACCCTTCTCAGGCAAGCCGTACGATTCTCGAGCGACCGAGCGGTTCAGAGACTATTTCTTGCCCCCGAAAAGCCCACCCAAGAGATTCGCTCCGAGCGAAATGATCTCGTCCGAGACATCGCCATCGCCGTCCATATCCAGAAGCTGGGTTAATCCGGAAGATGATTTCTCCACCGTTTGACGTTCTTCCTGGAGAAGAGATGACACCCCATCAGCATCGAGGTTTTTATTACGCTGGATTTTTCCCAACGCGCCCAGTACGAGGGGAGCCAACATGGCGAAAATCTGAGCGACTTGCGCACTGTCGATGTTCGTAGCTCGACTGACGCTGTCCATGATGCCGCTGCCTTTGTCTCCGAAGACATGGCCTAGTATTGCGTTACCGTCATCGACAGTCTCGCGCTTTGTAACAGCCTGTGCGATGTTATCGAGAATACTTCCATCATGATCGCTCTGGATGGCATTGGTCAAGGCTTCGGCGCCGCTCTTTGAAGAAGATGCGTTGCGGTTAAGCGCACCGATCAGTGTTGGCAACGCCATACCGATCACTTGCTGAACTTTGGAATCATCCATCCCGAGTTTTTCGCTTATTTGACTCGTTGTGCCAGAGCCTAACTGCGATAAGAGCAAATTAATAATCGAATCCACGACAGCCTCCTTATGGTATTTTCCCCGTCGCATCCGAGTTTTCACGCTACGAGAATTCTAACATGCTGGCGGAAGGGTGAACTAGGCTAATGGTCCTCATTCCTATTATATAGTAGGTCGCCTCTCCGTTGTACGACGGAATTGAACTGTATCATTTCTTGAACTTGAAAGTCAGCATTCGTCATTAGAGACGCTCACGTCCCATAATCTGCAATTCTCGGTTCTTCATTGTGTCCCATGAGTTTCCTCCGTCGCTATCCAGGATACATGAGATACGAGATCCCCGGATTCTGAACATCGGCAAAGGAACTCGTAGTAACGTTCGGTGTTACATTTATATGAAACGGCAGCGATCGAATAATCTGGCAAGGTTGTGCGATTTCGCACCGCAGTAATATGGCTATCCGGTTTGAGGCCGACATTTTCAATCGTCTAGTATACATTTCAATGACCCGAGAAAGGGAGGCAGAAAATGAAGCTAAGTGCTCCGAAGCAAATTACCTGGCTCATTTCAGTCGTGCTCGTAATCGTGGGGGTCGTTGCGGAATTCGTCGATCTCTCCATCGTCACGGACTACAATTTTTGGATCGTGACGGCCGGCGCCGTTCTTCTGGCGCTCGCAACGTATCTGCAGGGTCTATAAGTTACTGATCGGGTGCGGACCAATTCATCCGCTGTCGGCCTCAATAACCATTGGTCCGCACCCATGTAATTCTTCGGACAAGCGTTACCCATCGGTATCGAGGGGTAGCGCTTCTTTATTATTTTCTATGATTCAGCGAGGTGACAGGGGCATACGATTTACGATGAATCTCACAGGGCCCCATCTGTTGTAAGGCTGCGCGGTGTGCAGCCGTACCGTATCCCTTGTGCTGATGGAATCCATATCCTGGATAACGGCGATTGAGCGCAATCATCGCTCGATCGCGCGCCACTTTAGCGATAACCGAAGCCGCGGCGATTGAAAGGATGCGGGCATCCCCATGGGTGACGGCAGTCTGGGGGAGATGGACTTCGGGTAATCGAATGTGATCGACCAGTAAATGTTGGGGCTCGCATCCGAGTTGTGCGATGGCCCGTTGCATCGCTTTCCGGGTGGCGACACTTAAACCCAATTCGTCGATTTCTTTCGCCGTAGCAAAACCGACTGCGGTAGCGATTGCAAGCTCCTGGATGCCTGAAAACCAAATCGCGCGTTGTTCGGGTGTCATTTGCTTCGAATCTTGAACACCGTTGAGCCGGTAGGCAAGATCGAAGCGTTGAATAGGAAGCACGACGGCTGCTGCGACAACGGGACCCGCCCATGCACCTCGTCCGGCTTCGTCCACGCCGGCGATCATCGTACGACCGGATTGCAATAGTTCGAATTCATAAAACAGATCGGGCTGAGAAGCAGCCACTTCAATCTGATGCATAAATCCCTCGTAGAGCGTTCAGTCGGATGCGGATCAGATCGCAGAACATGGTAAAGGTATCCTGCAGGATGTTCACACGACTGCCTGGGTGGAAGTACCAGGGAATGGGCACTTCGATGATTCTATACCCTCTTCTTTGTGCCAGGAAGAGGACTTCGACGTCGAACGTCCAACCGTCGATAATTTGTTGGCGGAAAAGCTCATCGACGATTTCTGCTCGAAAGCATTTGAAGCCGCATTGTGTATCTTGGATCTTCAAACCGGTGAACATACGAACGAGCAGATTGAAACCGCGGCCGATGAAATGGCGGTAAACGGGTTCGTCATAACGAACGGCTCCTGGGACTTCACGAGATGCGATGGCAATATCGAACGCTTCGAGTTGAGGAGGAGTAAAACGCCCGACCTCCTCGATGGGCATGGAGAGGTCTGCGTCGCAGATGAAGCGATAGCTACCTTTAGCCGCAAACATCCCACGGCGCACTGCGAGTCCTTTCCCGGCTCGAGTTTCACGAAACAAGTGCAGGCTGGGATGTCCGTACTGATACTCCCTGACAATTTCCGCGGTGCGATCCTGGCTTCCATTTTCGACGACGATGATTTCAGAGGCGAAATCTTGCTTTTCGAGAAAGGATAGAACCTTACCCAGCGTTGAAGAAATACGCCGTTCTTCGTTGTAGGCAGGGATGATGATGGAAAGAAATGGTTGCATGTTCCTACCTCAGAAATGGGATATGTGAACTTCAGAAGGAAATATCGGCAAGTACCATCACGGCTAGAACGGTTATGATCAGCAGCTCGATAAACGCCATAACTGCGAGCAATACAAATTGGTTTCTTGAGAAACCCCAACGGGCGTAGAATGGTGCGCCTAAAGGTGGTGCGTCCGGTGCATTGGGGTCGAACATCGGGTAGTCCATGGGGTCCGTGTCGGGAAATTTGAAAGGCGGAAGTTCCTCTGAGGCAAGCGGTGGCTCTTCCTCGGTGGTGAATGGAGGGAGTTCGTTGATCAACCCAGGCGCCAATCCATTTTCCGGCTCCGTCACTTCGTCGGTTTCAGGTCCTTTGGGATGGAGAATGACGTCCGATACGGCGCGGATGTCGTCCTGATCCATGATCGGTTCGATCTTGAGTAAATTCACTGCAAAGTGATCGATCGCGTCGACTTGAACGACGCGCACAGCGGGACTAACCTGATCGATGTGAGCATTTACATCCGTAAAGAGTAGAACGGGCTCGATGCTGGGAAGCGCGTATCCCCGGTCTTGAATGGAGCGCAGCAGGACGTCTGCCATGAGACGTACGTCATCCATCGGGTTTGGACGGGTACGCTTGAATTTGCGACCGCGCGAATCGAATTTCTGCCATTCATCTCCCTTGGCTCGATAACTTCCACGTATTCGACTCGTCGCGATGACGCGTACCCCTTGAGGGCTGAGCAGAATCATAGGCACCGGCAGTTTCGTGCCGGGGATGATCGCATTGCGAATCATGGTGTGATCGCGCTTGAGCGTCTTCGACAGGCGCGCGCACATTTCCTCCTGGGCTAGCATTTCGTCGTACCAATTCAGCCCGAAATTAAGTGTGCCTTTGATCCGGTTTGCCAGACTGATTGTTCCGTCTTCTTCACGGAGGTCAGAACACTCGATGACCTTCATGTGAACACCTCTGTCGCATCCGTCTCGTGATCGTCGAGATACACGTACATTCGTCGTTCGATCTGATTATAAGGTACTCACATCCTGGCACAAGTCAGCGGCATAGAAACCGTGACGAAATGGGGTCTGGATTTGTCGTAAAACGTTCAATGCGGATTATATATCTATGCCTTGCCCGTTTACGTTTATAATCGGGGAACGGAGTAGTTTTTATGCGACGTCAATTGCTGCGTACGATAAGTTTGCTCCTGTTTTTGTCTACATGTTTCACGTTTGCCGGGGAAGCGCAAACGGGGAGGCGGATACTTGTCCTTGAGGCAGAAGGACCGTTGACGCCTGCGATGGCTGAATATCTGGATCGCGGCATCTCGCGGGCAGAACAGGAATCGGCCACCGCGCTGGTGTTTCAATTGAATACCCCTGGCGGCTCGATCGATTTGATGGATCGCATGGTGCAATCCATTCGGGCAAGCCGGGTCCCGGTGGTCGTTTACGTTGCACCTCGCGGGGCGATAGCCGGAAGCGCAGGAACCGTGATTACGCTCGCCGGTCATGCCGCTGCGATGGCGCCTGAGACGGCGATCGGCGCAGCCAGTCCGGTTGGCGGACAGGGGGAAGATCTGGGCGAGACGATCGAAGCCAAGGCGAAAAACATACTCAAGGCTCAAGTGCGCAGCTTGGCTTCTCGTCGTGGGGATCAGGCAGTCGCCCTGGCAGAAGCGACGATCGAATCGGCGGAAGCCGCTTCCGCAGAAGAAGCGTACAAGGTTGGATTGATCGATTTCATCGCCTCGGACGTGGATGACTTGTTGACGCAGTTGAACAGTTTCGAGATATCGATCAACGACGAGACGGTCGTTCTTGAGACCGCGGGCTATGAAATCGTTCCATTCGGCCAGAGCTTGATTGAACAATTGTTGCACGTGTTGACCGACCCCAATGTCACATTCTTGTTGATCACCGTCGGCATTCAAGCCATCTTGATCGAAATTTCAAGCCCCGGTGGTTGGGTGGCGGGATTTATCGGAGTCATATCCCTCGCCCTGGGAACGCTCGGGTTGGGCGTTCTTCCCGTCAATTGGTTTGGTTTGATTTTCCTCGTCACCGCGTTCGTGCTGTTTATCCTGGATGTAAAAGCACCGACACACGGCGCCCTCACGATTGCCGATATCGTGTCCATGATCGTAGGGGGACTGGTCCTATTTAACTCTTCCAACACGCCCTCTTTCCAGCGAGTGTCGGTGCCTTTCGTCGTGGGGGTCTCGTTGGTTTCGGCTGCGTTCTTCATGACTATATTGGCCTTTGCCTTGAAGGCGCAGCAAAGACCCGTAGAGGTGGGTGCGGTAACGCTGGTCGGGAAGACAGCTGAAGTGCGATCCGAATTCAGGCCTTCAGGTATGGTACAGGTCGCCGGGGAGTTGTGGTCGGCGGAAGTTGAAGGGGATGCATCGGATGTAACACCTGGGGACCGCGTGGAGGTCGTCCAAGTCGACGGACTGCGATTGAAGGTACGTCCGCTTCAGAAGAAGTGAGTTGACTTGTCGAACAACAGATTGTACACTAGCGCCGAAGCTTACATAGGAGGTTGACATGTCACCGTCCTCGTTTCGATTTATCGTTCGAACTGGTCCAAACCCCGGCATGGTTTTCGAGCTTTCGGAAGAAGTCGTCATGATGGGTCGGGATGTCACCAATGACATCGTCATCGGTGATGCGGAAATGTCACGTCAACATGCGCGTTTAACGCGCACTCCCGGTGGCTACGTCATTGAGGACTTGGGATCAACGAACGGCACATTCGTCAACGGTGAGCGACTCATGGCGCCGCGGGTGTTGAATCCTGGTGACTTGGTTGGTATAGGTGAAACCGTCACGATGACGTTTGACGCAGTTTCGCCCGAGTCGGCAGCGACGGTGGCTCGTCCTCCTGCTGAGCCCGCGAAAGCGGCCCCTCCTGTGCAGCAAGCTGCACCCCCTGTCCAGCAGGCGGCGCCTCCTGTACAGCAGGCAGTTCCCCATGCAGTTGCGGCGGCTCCCGCAGCCGGTGCTCCGGCTGCTGCTCCTAGAAGCCGGACCACCCTGGCTTTGGCAATCGGGGGATGTGTGGTCTTACTGCTGATTTGTGGGGGCATCTTATGGTTCATGCCGCTGGATTGGTGGTGTGTTATACTCACACCGCTTCAGTTCCTCGGGTTCAGTTTCCCCGGTTGTTGAATCTACTAATCCGCACACACTGAGGGTGGTTCGAAGAACCACCCTTTTTTGTTAATATCTCCCATTCCAGCTCCTTCAAAATGTAACGTTCCTCTGTCTGCTGCATCCATAGAAATATGAGATCAAACCAATTGTAGGAGTATTAATCATGGAGATGGAAATTACTTTTCCGGGTGGATCACGGGTGGATGCGCAGTTCGGCCCCTTTCAGGTCGAGACCGATCAACCCATTCAAGCAGGCGGAGAGGGCTCGGCACCGACGCCGTTTGCCACTTTCCTGGCGTCGATTGGGACGTGTGCGGGGATTTATGTTTTGGGCTTTTTACGTCAGCGCGGAATTTCCAGCGAAGGCGTTCGTCTAATACAACGGATGCGTTCGAATCCGTACTCCGGCACGGTGGAGGAAATCGATCTGGATATCATCGTGCCTTCTGATTTTCCGCAAAAATATTACGAAGCGCTGGCTCGTACAGCTGAACTCTGCGCGGTTAAAAAACATTTCGAACATCCGCCGAGTTTTAAAGTGACGACGAAGACGGCTCAATTGGTTGTTTCCTGAAGCCAATTGCGGCTACAATCTAAAGTGGAGGTCGCTATGGGGCGAAGACTGTCCACTTTGATACACGTATGGGCCGGATTGCTGCTCCTGCTTGTAAGCTGCGCCCCGAAAACGCAAATATCCACAATGCAGGCCGAGATCGAGCAGCCGCCGAGCGTCGAAGACGAGGGAGCGGATGCACTTACGACGGACGAGTCGGCCAGTTATGCGGTAGCTCGTGAACGAATGGTCCAAGAGGGCATCGTAGGGTGGGGTGTCGAAGATGAAGATGTAATTGTGGCGATGGGGATTGTGCCGCGCCACGAGTTCGTTCCCACCGAGTACCTCGAAAGGGCATACGCAAATCATCCGCTGCCCATTGGATACGGGCAAACGATTTCGCAGCCCTATATCGTCGCCTTGATGACCCAGGAATTGGATGTGAGCGAGGGAGATCGCGTGTTGGAGGTCGGAACGGGGTCGGGGTATCAGGCGGCTGTGCTGGCGCAATTGGGGGTTACCGTGTACACGATTGAAATTATCGGTCCCCTCGCCGAAGCTGCCGCACAGCGGTTAGACGGACTCGGATATACCGACGTACACGTGCGCCATGACGACGGCTATTTTGGATGGGAAGAAGAAGCGCCCTTCGATGCAATTATCGTCACCGCAGCTCCGGATCATGTACCACAGCCGCTGCTCGAGCAGCTCAAGATCGGCGGCGTCCTGGTTATCCCCGTCGGTCCGGTCGGTGGGTATCAAGAGTTGTGGCGCATCGCCCGGGTTAATGAAACGGAGTATCAATCCACGAGTCTCGGCGGCGTGCGCTTCGTGCCGTTAACGCGCGAAGTGCGGGAAGAGTGAGGTTGTCCGGGCGTCGCAACGAATGCCGCGTAAGTATTTCTTGATCCGTTTTTAGGCCATTCTGTTCATCGAATGAGCACATCTCAACTTGCGCGCTTCCACAAACTTGGCACGGATAGCCATGCTCCGAAGTATGCCAGCGCTCCGATGTAGAATGTGGCGCTGAAACCGGCGTCCAGCGCGATCAAAGCTGCCGCGACACCGCTCAGCCCCGAAACCGCGCCGTTGACGGCCCAAGCCCAGGGCGTCGACCCTGGCGAGCTTTCATGCAAGATTCTCAATCCACTGGCGAACGGGATTCCCATGAGCAGTCCGCAGGGGATTAATGCAGCCGTGAATAAGAGCATGCGCGCGCCGAGCGGCCACGTGAGGGAGACTGGGATGATGTTGGGGAGGACGAGGTTCGTGGCGATCAGGACTCCAATGAGGGCAAGCAGACTGCGACGAAGTGTGAAGCGCGGGGAAAGAATGCTTCCCAGTCCGGAAGAAAGCAGCAACGTGAAGAGCGTAATCGCCAACGCGAAAACCGGCCGTTCCAACGGAAGCGTAAGTCGTTGGATGAGAGGGATTTCAACCAGCAAGTATCCGGCACCCAGGCAAGCAAAATAGAGCATGGCTCGATTTGCTGGGAGCGTGGTTCGTTCTCTCCTTCTCCTGGCGATCCACGCGGGCAAGACGATCATCGGAGCCGCTAAAACCAGCATCAAAGCCAATAAAACCAACAACACGAGATAGCCGCTTCCGCCGAAGGGCTGCCATGTCAACCCCAGAGATGCCAGCACTTCCGGAGTCTGGCGCCAGCGGAAGAAGTGATAGAAAAACGGACGATCGTCGGTCGGTGGGTGAAGGTTGAAGTCGTATCCGCCGATCGCGGCTTCCGGTGTTTCGAGAATGGCGAGGTAGATTTCATTATAGACGTCTTCTGGCAGGCGATTGTGGCGGTTTAATTCATCGGCTTGAAGATCCGGCAGATAAATAGGATCGAAACCGTTCCGCTCGAGAAACGACCGCGTGGTTTCCAATTCCGCTCGTGAGTATGGGCGGCGCGCTCCGATGATCGTGGCGGTGCGCATACCCCGATAGGCGATCAGTCTTGCAGGAAGATCGGCTGCATTTTCCTCCCGAAGCGCTTCCAACAAAGTCGACCATGCCCGAGCAGATTCGCTTGCCGGAGTGCCTAGCCAGCGCGTGACCATGAGGAGTCCATTTTCGTCGAGTCGTCGATATGCATCACGGAAGGATTCCGTGGTGAGGTCGAAATTTTCGGAAAGACTGAAGGCACCCGAAGTCACTGGGCGGAATCCCTGGCTTAGGGCGTAATAAATAACGTCGAATTCCTCGTCCGTCTGGCGCAGAATGGTGCGGCTCGTTCCGGAGAATACGCTCAGTTTTGGATCGAACAAGAGCCGCTCGCTAAAGTCTGCGTATTTATCCGTCAATACCTCTCGAACGAGTGGTTCGCCGAACTCCGTCGTTACGGATCGGGTGTTCGCTGCGAGCGCGACGAGAATATCGAGGCCGGCCCCGGGTGTCAGTACAAGCACGTTAGCATCCGGGCGGAGTTCGTATGCAAGGAAAGGCGGCATGTAGGCGGCGATATTTTGGGCTAGCGTTGATTCTGGGGAAAGCGCATTAATCGGAATCGGACCGTCCCCATCGATGAACAACCCCGCTTGCCGGGGAGGCAAGATGGGGGCATTCAAGCTGAGTCCCGGAAGAACGTGAATACTGCTGCTCTGGACGACATCCACGCGTGCGGAAGCACTGGATTTTGAAAGGGTGATCCGGGCCTCGGGCGCAAGGCGGGCGATGGAAAGTGGTTTGTAGGGTGAAAGCCTTAACGCAAGAAAATCCGGTGTATCCAGGCCGAAGAGAACTACCAGCGAGACTGCCGCAAGAACCAGCCGCGTTTCTTTAAGTGCCGAAAATACGATCCCAGAGAGCAGACCAAGAAAGATCGAGAGCGTGATCGTGCTCTCCTCGCCGAAAGATGAGATGGTGATCAACGCCAGCGGGATCCCCAGTGCTGATCCGGCCAGATTCGCGGCGTACGGCCGGTATGCGTCGGCGCCGGCGGAGGCCATACAGGCGCCCACGGCCCAACCGGAAAAGAAGAATGGTGCACCGGCGACGGAGAAGTACAGCAGCAGAACCCACACTTGACGAAAATCCCAGGCGATGCTGTAGGAGTCGAATGGTAGGAAATTGATCGTCAGGTACGAGAATGCGCTCGCCAGGGCGAATGCGATCGCCAGCAGCGGAAGGGGAGCAGGCCGTCGACGGAGTGAGAGTACCAATCCGCTGGCGGCAAAACCCATGACCGCCAGACTGACGACGACGAAGGCAAAGTGATGGAATTGTTGGATGGCGAAGAGGCGCGTCAAACCGACTTCGAAGGTCAACGACCCAGCGGAAATCAGCACGATGCCCACTGAGATGCGGTCGAGGCGCGGCACTCTCAATATCGATTCCATGATCTTAACTGGCATTGTATATCAAGTGAGTCTTGCGACAAACGCGCAGCGGAGCGCCCCGACAGGGACGCTCCGCGCGGTCATGGGAAGTGGATCTGTTTCACTCGTTTTGGGCGAGGACGGGTTCAGCATCTTTCACGGCCGAGAATTCCAGTCCGTCCTTGCCCCGTTCCACCAGTAGTGTCTCTCCGGGAATGAAATCGCCGGCTAGCAATTTAAGCGCCAAAGGATCCTGCAATTCGCGTTGAATGGCGCGTTTCAGCGGTCGGGCGCCGAAGACCGGATCGTATCCGATATCGGCAAGATAGGCTTTCGCTTCCTCGCTCAAGCGCAGGCCGAATCCCTGGTCCGCCAATCTGGCGCGAACCCGTCGCAGTTGGATGTCCACAATTTGGCGCAGATCTTCCTTCTTCAACTTGTGGAAGATTACGATCTCGTCGATGCGGTTGAGAAACTCCGGGCGGAAGTGGTGCGTGAGCAGCTCACGTACTTCGCTTTGCGTAGCCTGTTCGGCCTTGCTTTCGTCGCTCCAGAGTTGAGTTCCCAGGTTGCTGGTCATGATCACGACGGTGTTGCGGAAATCGACCGTGCGACCTTGTCCGTCGGTCAAGCGACCTTCATCGAGCAGCTGCAGTAGAACGTTGAACACATCCGTGTGCGCTTTTTCGATTTCATCGAAGAGGACCACGCTGAAAGGTCTGCGGCGAACCGCTTCGGTGAGCTGGCCGCCTTCCTCATAGCCGACGTATCCTGGCGGTGCGCCGATCAAGCGCGCAACGCTGTGTCTTTCCTGGTATTCGCTCATGTCGATGCGAGTCATGGCCTTGGGATCGTCGAAGAGGAATCTGGCTAAAGCGCGAGCCAGTTCCGTTTTCCCGACCCCCGTCGGGCCGAGAAAGATGAAAGAACCAATGGGCCGCTCGGGATCCTGCAAACCGGATCGCGAACGCCGCACGGCGTTGGAAACGGCGCTGATGGCCTCGTCTTGCCCGACGACGTCTTGATGCAGACGCTCTTCCATGTGCAGTAATTTCTCCATCTCACCTTCGAGCAGCTTGGAAACGGGAATTCCAGTCCAGCGCGAGACGACAGCGGCGATATCTTCGGCGTCGACTTCCTCCTTGAGCAATGCGCCCTCTGTTTGCAACTCTTTGATGCGCTTCTCTTGCGCTTCGAGCTTTTCTTCCAGTTCGCGCAGCGTTCCGTAACGCAAGCGGGCGGCCCGCTCGAGGTCGGCATGCCGTTCTGCCCGTTCGACTTGCAATCGCGCCTGCTCGATTTGTTCCTTTATTTCTCGAAGCTTGGCGATGGCTTCTTTTTCTGTTTGCCAGCGAGCATGAAGCTGGGAAGATTGCTCGCGAAGATCGGCCAGTTCCGCTTCGATTCGCTCCTCTCGTTTTCTCGACGCCTTGTCCTTTTCCTTTTTCAAGGCTTCGCGTTCGATTTCGAGCTGCATGATCTGGCGATCCACTTCGTCCAGCGCTTGTGGTTTGGAATCAATCTCCGTGCGTAGGCGCGCCGCTGCCTCATCGATCAAGTCGATGGCCTTGTCGGGCAGGTGTCGGTCCGAGATGTAGCGATTGGATAGCGTCGCCGCGGCGATCACTGCATTGTCCTGGATGCGCACGCCGTGATGGACCTCGTAGCGTTCCTTCAGCCCGCGTAATATGCTGATGGTGTCCTCAACGCTGGGTTCGGAAACGAACACGGGTTGAAAACGGCGTTCCAGAGCGGCGTCCTTTTCGATGTACTTACGATATTCGTCCAGCGTCGTGGCGCCGATGGCGTGCAACTCCCCGCGAGCCAGCATCGGTTTGAGCATGTTGCTCGCGTCCATGCTGCCTTCCGCTGCACCAGCACCCACAACGGTATGCATTTCGTCGATGAAGAGGATGATCTCGCCTTCGGACTCGGCGACTTGTTTCAGCACGGCTTTCAACCGTTCTTCGAATTCACCGCGATACTTGGCGCCAGCGACGAGTGCACCCATGTCCAACTGAATGATGCGGCGATTCTTAATTCCTTCCGGCACGTCACCGTGAGCGATTCGCTGGGCCAACCCCTCGACGATGGCGGTTTTACCGACGCCTGGCTCCCCAATCAACGCCGGGTTGTTTTTCGTGCGGCGGGACAGGACCTGCACGAGTCTGCGGATTTCCTCGTCGCGACCAATCACCGGGTCCAACTTGCCGCGCCTCGCGAGTTGCGTCAGGTCGCGTCCGTATTTTTCCAACGCCTGATAGGTGTCTTCCGGATTGGGCGTGACCACGCGCTGTGAGCCTCGAATCTCGGTCAGCGATTGGAGAATGCTTTCCGGGGTAATGCCGAAATCGCGCAGCCGTTTGGCTTCGGGACCCGAAGCCAGAGCCAGGAATATGTGCTCCGTGGAGACATATTCGTCTTTCATCTTGCTGGCTTGTTTTTCGGCCTGCGAAAGCAGCTCTGAGGTGGACGGTGAGAGTCCCGGTTGGGCTCCTGCGCCGTGTATTTTGGGACGGTTCGCGACGTCTGTTTGCAGTTCCTCTCTCAACCTCGCCGGACTGCCGGAGATGCGCGTAACAATCGCCGCAACAACACCGTCGCTTTGATTGACCAGGGCCAATAGCAGATGTACTGGCTCGATTGTACTGTTGTGATTGTCCTGTGCGATTTGTTGCGCTGAAAGAATCGCTTCCTGTGCTTTTTGTGTATATTTGTCTAAATTCATACCGTCATTCCTTTACTCCATTATTCTTGCCCTCGTTCGCAGGATGTGTCTATGTAAAACACCTCGTTCGACCTGCGGGGCTTTCTCTACTAGTGTAGGCAGTTCATATATGATGAGTATTGGCGCAGTGTTAACAAGAGATCAACGTGGCTGTTAATGGATTTCCAATGTCCGATTTATAACGTTCTGATAATCAGAGGGTATGCTTCTGGTGTGTGAAAACGAAGACATCGAATAACAATGGAGGTTTTCAGATGGTTACGTATTATTTAGCACCAAGAAGCGCTCGACGAATTCGGCGCTATGAACCCGTCGGTTTCAATGGTGGCCGCCAGATCCCTGTGGATGTCCACGCAGATCAGGAAGGGTATGTCATTACCGCGAACGTTCCGGGCTTGAAGGCCGAAGACATCTCGATTGAGGTTCTGGATGACGTGGTGACTTTGCGCAGCGAGGTTGAGCACGAGAACGGCAATGGCAATGGGAAATACCTGCTTCGTGAACTGCGTCATGGCGGATTTACCCGCAGCTTGCAGTTACCGACGAGTCTCGATTCGAATGCCGCAGAAGCGAGGGTTAAAGACGGTATATTGACCGTACGTATCCCGAAGTCGGAAGATGCTCGACCGAAGGAAATCAAAGTCGAGGCGAAGTAAGATATTCCATCTCTGAGCGACAATGGGCGAACCTCGTCGCCCATTGTCGCTTTGGAGTGTCCATGTTTCCGATTCGCGATACCATTCGTTCCCGATCTTTCCCGATCGTCACCTACACGTTGATTGCGGTCAACGCTTTTGTGTTTCTGCTATCGATTTCTCTTGGCCCGAATGTATACAATCAGATAGTTGACGTTTTGGGTCTCGTACCTGCCGAGATCACGCCTGCGCGGCCATTCGGATTGCTCACGCTGGTGAGCGCAATGTTCCTCCATGGGGGTTGGTTCCACTTGATCAGCAACATGTGGATCCTCTTTATCTTCGGCGATAACGTGGAAGATCGTATGGGACGCAAACGATACCTGGTCTTCTACATGCTAAGCGGCATCATGGCCGGAGTGGTATATACCAGCGTCATCACTCTCTTTTACGGTGCAGGCTCGGCTGCGCTTCAAACCCCGACTATCGGTGCAAGTGGAGCAATTGCCGGGATCCTGGGCGCCTATTTCGTTATGTATCCGCGAGCACGTATCACCACCCTCATACCCATCTTCATCTTCCCCTGGTTCATCGACATTCCGGCGACCCTGTTTATCGGAATATGGTTCCTGTCTCAGCTGTCCTCCGGGTTGCTCAGTTTGGGGGCGCAGGTTGCCTTTGGTGGGATCGCGTGGTGGGCACATATTGGGGGATTTCTCGTTGGCGTCCTGCTTGGGCGTTTGTTTGTGCCGCCCAGGTCGGAACGCCCTTTGTTGTACGTACGTCCTTCACCCGACGGTGGGGTTTGGTACACTATTCAGCAACAGGATCGATGACTTTACCGTTCCGGTCGTCCGACAGCAGAATTCGTTGAACCGGTGTATAAAGAGGGGAAACTCTCGTTCGAATCTTACGTAAATACCTATAGGGGTGTTCGAGCCGTAACGTTCGAGTCGTTCGATCGATACAGATCATGGGAAGGATAAGATGACAGCAGAAGATAAGATCGTCGTCAATCCGAACGCCGCAGATCTGGAAACACTGATGACTTTGCCTGGCGTTGGTGAAGCGATGGGACAGCGTATACTGGATGCTCGTCCCTTCGAAGACCTCGAGGACATGCAGCGCGTCAACGGCCTGGGTCCTTCGACTTTGGCTCGACTGGAACCATTTTTACACTTCGAATCCGGTGCGGAATCCGACGCAACCGTAGCTCATTCTGTTGAAGCAGGGAAAGAGGACAAGGCGCTCTCGAAGCAGGGAACATCGGTGGATGGGCGGCGGCCTAAAATCGCTGCTGGACCCAAACGCTCGAAAAGCAAGCGACAACCGCTGCTGCCATTTTCGCTTTCCATCGCGCAAGAACAATGGGGTCTCATGATCATAACGATAGGTGTCAGCGTGCTACTTTCCATACTGTTGACCCTATCGGTCATCGCCGGCATCAATGGCACTTTGGATTTGGGAAAGCATGCCGCAGTACGTCAATTGGAAAGCCAACTCGGAGCGCTTCAGGTCGAAGTGGATGGCGCTGTTTCGAGATTGGATGCCATCAACCTCCGCCTGGAGGCGATCGAAGGCTTGAGTGGACGCGTGCAGATTGTGGAAGACCAGTTCACCACACTGCGTGAGGATGTTTCCGGTTCGCTCGATGATGTCGCCGAGATGCAGACCCAGATCGAAGGTATTCATGCGGATATCGATTCGATTACGCACTCTATCGAACGATTCGACCAATTTCTCCAAGGCCTAAGGCAGCTGATTATGGAAGCGTTGCCGGTTTTGGACACGACGACTCCCTGATGATTTAGTTGGAGAACAAAATGGAAGAAGAATTCGAAAGCCCCGAATGGGAAGAAGTGGAAGATGAAGATGAATATGAGGATGTAGATGAGGAAAGTGAACCGAGCGTCTTTCAGCGCTTTCTCGGTTTCCTCTTGAGAATTATCGTCGTCCTCATTCTTGGAATCGGCTTGGGCGCTGGGGCATACTATGGGATCCCTAAATTGTATCGAGATTTCATCGCGCCGGTGCAGGAAAACTCGCAGCGATTGGACCAGATGGAGCAGAACCTGACGTCATCGAACGAAATGGTCGAAACCCAAATGGACCAACTCGAGGAGCGTCTGGTCGATCTCGAGGGGCGGCTGGCCATTCAAGCGGAGGATCTGGCTGCGCTGGAAGCTCGGGTGGAACGGCTGCGCAGCGTACAGGATGAGCATGCGGATGAGGTGTCCGAATTGGCGCTCCTGCCGGGTGATGTTAGTGAGGTTGAGTTAACCATCCTGGGACTCGCGGATCGAGTCGATGAGCTCGAGGCGGAGCTTGCGGCGCTGGGTATTCCGGCGCATCAGCTTCATTACCAATTGCAATTGGTACGCACGATGTCCCTGCTGACGAGAGCTCGGGTGTCTTTGATTCATGATAACCTGGGTCTTGCCAGTGAGGATATCTCGGCGGCAGCCGCTGTTTTGAATGCGATGATCGAGCAAGGGACGCCGGAGGAGATCGATACGCTGGAATCGATTGTCAAGCGGCTGGATTTGGCACTTGATGACGTGCGTCAATCACCGGTCATCGCCGCCGACGAGTTGGAAATTGCCTGGAAATTACTGATCGAGGCGACGGATTATTCTGTGATGCCCACGGCGACTGTAACTCCAACATCACAGCCCACAGAATCTGTGCCAGAGGAGGATGTTGATGGTTCCTAATGATGAACGTGACGAAGAACAACGCTCGGATTTTGATGCAGCAGCTGCATCGAGCGATGTAGTAGAAAAGCCCCGCGGGAAGAAAAAGACGGTAAAGAAGCAGAAACCCCCCTCCGGGCGAATGGACCGGGTCAAGGGATTCGTGCGCAAACTCTTGCTGTGGGTGATCGGTTTGGCCGTCGTTTTTGGGCTGGGCGTAGGGGTCGCCTGGTTCACGCTGGTGCGTGACCTCCGAGCGGAGAGAGACGACCTCCAGAGCCAAGTCTCGACTCTTGGGGCGGAACGTGCGACGATTGAAGAATCCGTCCGCGCAGATTGTGACGCAAAGATCGCCGATATCCAGGCGCAAGCCGATGAGGCGAACCTGCACGTACAGTTGGTCAACGCCCTGGTCGATGTTTCTTCTGCGCGCGTTGCCCTAGGGCAAGATGATCTGGTAGGAATTCGTGCCGCTTTAGCGGGCACCGATGATCGCCTGGCGAGTTTGCAAGCCGGGCTCGGTGCGGATGGAACGACGGCCGTACAAGCACTTCGAGATCAATTGGCAGAATTGCTGGATAATTTGGGACAAGATGCGCTTTCTCTTGATCAAGATCTCGAGCGCCTCACCTCTAACCTTCTCGCTCTGGAACGTTCCCTGTTCTCGGAGTGACCGGTAAAAAGGATTAGCGCCATGAAAATCGCGACGCTGTGCACAGCGTCGCGATTTTTTGTTCTCTTTCATCCTATTAGGTATTGGTTTAGTAGCGCAGCACCGCCCCGATGTTTCCCGCCTTTTTCAAAGTCTCGCTATCGTGCAGCACTTCGACCTCGCCGCCGTCGGCCAAAACCTGTCGAATGGCGAGTTCGACGGCGTCCTCGATTTTTTCGATGGGGCTCGAACAGAAGGGGCAACGTTCGAGTTTCTGTTCCGAGATGAAACGGCAGCTGACGCAGCGATATCCCGCTGCGCGGTATCCTTCACTGACGACCAGGGTCTGCACGTTGCCGGCTTGTACGGCGCCCAACGTGTCTCCCAACCGAATTACTCCGTCATGTCCTTTCGCGGCTGCAGTTACGACTGCTTCCACAAGGCGCGCCTCGCGTGCATCTTCGAATTTCTTGGCGGCATCCATTGCCTTGTTCAGCACCTGTATGTGGCCGGCTGTCATTGCGATCGGGAATGTGCCCATTACGAGGCACTTCCATCGTTTGGGAAGAAATTCTAGGAATCGAGCCACGTTTTCTTCGGTACCGCCGATGAGAACCCGGCGGACATGATTCTGATCGAAAAAAGTGGCCGAAAAATCTGCGGCGTCCTTTAAATTGCGTTCGGCGACTTCTTCGGAATACCGTGTTTGCCCGGCCACTCCACCTCTCCTGCCCGGGCTCTGCGATCCTCCGCCGCGTTTCGTGTGCCGCACGGGTTCCCCGAGTGTCCCCTCGATTTCGTTTAACTCGCCGAGGTGAAAATTGAAGAGCCGCGTGCCTTGTTTGTCGACCAAAGCAACGCCGTAATGGCCATAACTATCGATCAAGTCGACCAGCGGTTTTACGTACGGCCGACTTAAGCGGCGCGCTCGACTACGCAATGGAAGTGAAAGGGAGTAGGTGCGAAAAAAGTCGTCTTCGATACATGAGAATATAACCAGACTTCTGCCGCTCCAATCGTACTCGTGTTGCACGAATCGCATGATTGCATCGACATCATCTTCAGCCTCTTGATCGAAGGCTTTCAACATTTGACGCAGTTGCAGGCGATGGACTTCGTTCGACCCGGATCCAGGATCGGTGTTCAGAAAAACACTCAAAACTGGCTTCTTAGGTCGATGTTCGATGAGTTCCTTTAGATCTCGTTCCGTCAACATCACGCCCTCCGATCCGCAAGATTCGAATTCGTCTCGTCTGACCGAATCGTCATGGGCGAGCCCCGATGGTCAACGGCAGATCGATAGTTTCCCCGTCGCGCAGTATGGTCAGCGTTACAACTTGTCCAACTTCGGTGTGTTTGAGCAGATACGAAAGCAGTTCAGAGAAGCGGCTGATGGGCTGGTTGTCGATGGCGATAATCAGATCGCCGCCCGCATGGACTTCCGGGTCTCCGCAGCTTCCGGAGCCGATAAGTCCCGCTTCCTCGGCCGGGCTGCCCTCGTTCACGCAGGTGATATAAGCACCCAGGGCCTCGGGTGGCAAGCCCAGCGATTCGATCCTGCGCAGATTCCACTCCCCAAGACTTTGTACGCCGAGATAGGGGTACTCGTAACTCCCTTCCGAGATCAGGAATGGCAAAACGCGGCGGACGATGTTAATGGGTATGGCGAATCCCACGCCGGAATTAACGGGGTTGCCGGTCGGACTAAAGCTCTCCGTGGAAATAGCCCGATTGATCCCGATGACCTCCCCGCGCATGTTGATAAGAGGCCCTCCCGAGTTGCCGGGGTTGATCGCGGCATCGGTTTGGATTAAATCACCGGCGGAAAAGAACGCTCCGCCGGGAGCCGGGTTGATGGATTCCAGGGTGCGTCCTTTGGAAGAGACGATACCGAGCGTCATCGTCCCTTCGTAGTTGAACGGATTTCCCACCGCAATGACGAATTCACCCACACGGACCTGGTCTGAATCTCCGAACGGAATCGGGAAGAGGTCTTCTGCGGGGACGTCGACTTCAAGCACGGCCAAATCGGAATCGGGATCCGTCCCGATTAATTCCGCCCAGGATTTCAATCCGGATGGAAAGTCAACTTCGATTTCGGATGCGGATTCGACAACGTGCTGGTTGGTCAAGATGTGACCGTCTTGATCTACAACAAAGCCCGAGCCTTGACCCAATGGTCTGGAATCGCCATTCTCTGCGATGTCGGCATACGTCCAAATCGTGACCACGCCGGGATAGACGTGATCATAAATATCTGCCAGATCTAGATCTCCGATTACGCTCTGGTTGTCCGGAACATCGACCGGTTCACCTTCCGTTTCGGCTGGAGAATCTTGTGTGTCGGTTGTGGGTTCCAGACTTTGTATGATGTTTTCCCCCAACGTCGACAAGCTGTTGCATGTGACTGTGGCAAGAAAGGAGATCAGAATCACGATCGTGCCAATACCGTTTCTCATTTTCATAACTTCATTCCTCTACCTAGAATTTCTTCGATATCGACCCATGGGCGGCATTAGCGAAGTTTCGATAGTCTTTCGAACAGCTCTTTTTCTTCTGCGGACAGTTTTTCCGGCAGGTTGACTTTGAGCGTGGCGTACAGGTCGCCGCTGGAACCACCGCGCACGTTCGGCATTCCTTTTCCCTTCAAACGAAACACCTTCCCGGGTTGACTCTCCGGGGGAACGGTCAAAACGAGTTCCCCTTGTGGATAGGGAACACGCGTCTCGCCGCCCAACAAGGCTGTATACAAGTCGGCTGGGGCATCTGTGTAAAGGTCGTTCCCTTTCCGTATAAAACGCGGATCGGGGTTCACGTTAACTATGATGTACAGGTCACCCGATCCGCGCTGGCTTGAATGACCTTGCCCGCTGATGCGCAATTTCATCCCGCTCTTCGCGCCGGCAGGGATGACAACTTCGAGCTTACGCCCGTCTCGTTCAAGTATTCGCTTCGTGCCCGAGTAGGCTTCGGCGAGGCTGATTCGTATGGATTGTTCGATATCTTGGCCGCGCATGGAACGTCTGGATGCGGATGGTTGGCTGTGGAGAGGCATACCTCCGAAGATCGCGGAAAAGAAATCGGAGAAGCCGCCGAAAAGATCGCCCAGATCACCGACATTTACATGCACTCCGCTGGGCGAGCCGCTGGTCCATTGCGACCAGTCAAAACTCCCGCCGCGTCCGCCCATTCGTTCCCAGGCTTTATACGAGCTCCCAAGCTGATCGTATTTCGAACGTTTTCGAGGATCGCCGAGGACTTCATACGCCTCGTTGATCTCTTTAAAACGGGTTGTCGCATCACTGGAGGGATTTTTATCGGGGTGAAATTTCAACGCCAACGATCGATAGGCGCGCTTGATTTCCGCTTCCGAAGCGTCACGTTCCACCCCCAGAATTTTATAGTAATCCTTGTACTCCATGTGGTTGTGAATCCTTACTTTGAATTCTAAGAGGCGAGAAGAACGAGAGTCAAGATGCCACATACGACTTTAACATGATTCTAACAGTCGCGATGCCTTTTGGCGACGTGATGTGGAAAATGCGTGGTCGTTCGCGCAGACGATCCTCATGTTGGACGAAACAGGGTCGACAATCTATGGCAGCCCCGTCGCAGAGGAAATGCCCATCGGGTGTGGTCGTAAGGTGTTGAGTGGAGCGGAATCTCAATGAAAAGCATGGCCGGTCGAGGCAAGTACCCTGGCTGGTCGACTCCCCCCGAAATTTCTTCCGTGCTATTATACCGGCATGACTGATTCTTCCGATCAGGGAAGGGTACTCGTCGTCGACGAAGACCCCGACGTGCTGGACCTTCTAGAGCGAGAGGTTCTTTCGCCCCTCGGCTATAAGGTCGCGGTCGCCAACAATGCGGCAACCGCGATTCAGCAGGCGATTTCGTTCATGCCGGATCTTATTCTCGCTAGCATGACCTTGCCGGGTCTCAGCGGAAAAGATCTTCTCGTCGCATTGCGCTCTCAGGGGATAGAACTTCCCACGCTCGTCATGGCGCAAGAGGGTATGGAGGCGGACGCCATCCAGGCGTTTCGTCTGGGCGCAAACGATTACTTGAAGAAGCCGCTGCGCGAGGCGGAAGTCCTGACTGCAGTGGAACGAGCAATCAATGAAACCCGGTTGCGAGGAGAACGGCAGCGTCTCGCCCAGCAATTGGCAGACAGCAACCGCCAACTCGAACATAGGGTGCGCGAATTAACCACGCTTTTTGGGATCGGCAAGACGGTTACCTCCACGACCCATCAGAGTCAGCTCTTCGACAAGCTCATGGAAGGCAGCCTGTTCGTCACCGAGGCGGACATGGGCTGGCTCTTGTTGGAAGAAGAGAAAAGTGGACAATTGTTGCTGCGGGCGCAAGCCGACATGCCGCCCGGGATCGTCACCAAGCTGCATCAAACGTGGGATGACGGTGTGAGTGGTTTGGTGATGCTTTCCGGAGAGTCATTAGCGATCGAAGGGGAGGGATTATCGCAATTCAAAGTCGATAAGTTCGCGAAAGCGGCGTTGATCGCCCCGGTGAAGGTGCGCAATAAACCCATTGGTGTGCTGGCCGTCGCCCGAAAAGAAGGTCGCGGGTTTTCTGAACGGGACCAGGCAATGCTCGAAGCCGTAGCGGATTACGCTTCGATCTCCCTGGTCAACGCGCGGCTTTTCCAGGCGCTTGAAGCCAGAGCCAACCATTTACAGCGCGTGATGGGCGAGGCCAATATGGACGCTCAAGCCCGGGCAGAATGGCGGGCGGGTTTGGAACGCGGGCTGCGCGCTGCGAGAGCGCAAATTGGCGTGTTGTTGCAGCGAGTTGAGAAAGGTAACCTTAATAAGGCTTTACAAACCGTAGACGAGGATTTGATGGCGTTGATCAAGCAGGTCAATGAAGCACCTGAGACTTCCCCCGGCAACACCCGATCGGTAACGGAAGGATCATAAAATCAGTGAGACTTGCATGGGCATCGAAACTCCTATTCAACCGTCGCACATGACTGTGCTACGATCTAGAGTGTCAGAACACGATGAGTAAAAAGATGATTTTGGTCGTCGATGATAACGAGGATTTCCGTCTCAGTCTGGAGGAGAGTATCCTCGCACCTGCCGGATATGAGGTCAAATCTGTGGCGGATGGATTGTCCGCGCTGACGTTGGTCCAGGAATACAAACCCGCTCTGGTAATCACCGATCAGCAAATGCCGAATTTAACCGGCATCGAATTGATTCAACGGCTTCACCGTCAGGATCCCACCATTCCGACGATATTGGTCACCAGCGAGGGCTCGGAAGCGTTGGCGGTGCAAGCCTTGCGTGCCGGAGCGACGGATATGCTCACGAAACCCTTCGAGCCCGAGGAGATGTTGGAGGCGGTTAACCGCGCTTTCGCTGAACGGGAACATCGAATGGAAGACGGGTCGGTAAAAGCGAAAGCGGATAAGACCGAGACGATCGAGCATCGCATCCACGAACTCGAGGCGTTATCCATGATCGGCCGCACGGTCACCGCAATGTTGGATCTGGACGAAGTCCTGACGACGGTCGTGGAAGCTGCGGTACGGCTTACGGGTGCCGAAGAAGGGAGTCTACTGCTTCTGGAGGAAGAAACAGGCGAACTCTACATGCGCGCTTCAAAGAATTTCGATGAAGATTTCGCCACTGCCTTTCGCCTGGAAACGCGCGATTCACTGGCCGGGAAAGTCATCTCGAAGGGCGAGCCGGTGATCATTGATGAAACGACCCCCAAGAAGATCAAGACATCTTATTTGGTTCACTCATTGATTTACGTGCCGCTCAAAGTCCGTGGCCGGGTAATTGGTGTGCTGGGTGTCGATAATCGCAAGGCGGGCAGTGTCCTTTCCGAGAAAGATATGACCGTGATCATGGCCATGGCTGATTACGCCGCAATTGCAATCGAAAACGCGCGACTGTTCGCACACTCGGAGATGGAACGAATCCAATTGGAGACCATCCTGCGTCAAATCAAAAACGGCGTGATCGTCGTCGATCCTGATAACCGCATCCGCCTCATCAACCGCACCGCGCGGGAAGCTTTTGGGCTGGAAGGTGATTTTCTGGGCCGATCGATCGTCGAAGCCTTCGACGAACCCAAAATTTTGAAAATGCTGCGAACTGCCGGAAAAGTCCCCCATCAAGAGGACATCGAAACAGCAGACGGGCGCATCTTCAATTTGCAGTGCACGCCGATCGAGGAGGTCGGCCAGGCAATCGTTTTACACGACATCACCCACTTGAAGAATCTGGATCGCATTAAGTCTGAATTTGTAACCACGGTTTCGCACGATTTGCGTTCCCCCCTCACAGCGATTTTAGGTTACGTAGAGTTGATCGAGCGCGCCGGAAAACTGAACGAACAGCAGCAAGAGTTCACGCAGCGGGTCCGATTCAGCGTTCAGCAAATCACGGATTTGGTCACCGATCTATTGGATCTGGGACGCATCGAAGCGGGTCTGGACATCGCCCGGGAAAACACGCCCATCGATAGGATCACTCACTACGCGGTGGAAAGCTTGCAAGGCGTTGCGGACAGCCAGAGCGTAAAATTGGATGTCGAACTCGACCAGGGTTTGCCCCTTGTGAACGGAGACCCCATCCGCCTTCGGCAGATGGTCGGAAATCTCATCGACAATGCGATCAAGTACACACCCGAAGGCGGCACGGTTCGTGTGCAGGCCGAGGCGGAGGGTGGACAGGTAATCCTGCGTGTGATCGATGATGGCCCCGGTATTCCACCAGCCGATCAGCCCTATTTGTTCGATAAATTCTTTCGTGCTAGTAACATCCCCGACGACATGCCCGGCACGGGCCTCGGCCTTTCGATCGTGAAATCGATCGTCGACAATCATGGCGGCAGGATCTGGGTGGATTCGAAACTCGGGAAGGGAACGACTTTCACAGTGGTGTTGTTGGCAGCGGAGGAATAAAGCTCGCTGTTGAAATCCAACCACGCTCGTGCCGTAGGTCATCACCAGCGTCAAACACGTTCGATCCATCGGCGAATTAAAGCCCACTTGGTTTGCACAATTATTTTCTACGTGAATCCTGTTATGCTGTCGCTTCGCAATACTCGGGCGAAGTTGACGGATTCATTCGCCTGCGCAATCTCGGCTGTTCGAGCGATATAATGTCCGTATGATTAGGCGGTTGCTTTTGCAATGGGGTTGGATGGGCGATGAGTGATGACGCGCTTCGTCGGCGCCTGAAACGTTTGGGGCGAAAGTCGCGAAAACGCAGAGAGCTGCAAGTTGCACGGCAACGTCCTACGCAATTGCCACCCGGCGATGAACTGGATACCCCGCACGGGAAAGCTTTCCGCATCCAGGAGTTGTATCCACGAAATTACGTACATGCTGGCTGTGAGTTGTCAAGGATTTTCGATTTTGAGAGCGGCCTGGCCGCGCAGGTCGTCCGGCAGCCAGACCTCGCAGGTGTCTCCTTTGACGACATGCTCTTCCTCGATACAGAAACCACCGGCCTGGCCGGTGGTGCGGGGACGATCGCTTTTCTGATCGGCGTGGGGCGATTTACGGGAGACCATTTCCGTCTGCGTCAGTATTTTCTGCGGGAGCCGGGAGAAGAAGCGGGGTTGCTTCACACTCTGCAAGAAGATCTCGAGAATGCGGGCGCGATCGTCTCGTTCAACGGTCGTGTGTTCGACGTGCCACTGCTCGAGATGCGCTACATGCTTGGATTGCGAAAACATTGGTCGCTGAGTTCGTTACCGCAAATCGATCTTCTCCATCCGGCGCGGCGCTTGTGGCGCCGCAGCCTACCTGATTGCACCTTGGGCACGATCGAGCGAACGTTGTTGGGCGTCGAGCGTTCTGAGGAAGATGTCCCGGGTGCGCAGATTCCCGGCATGTATCTCGATTACCTGCATACGGGCGACGCGCGAGGCATGACGCGGGTTCTCTACCATAATGCCATCGACATCCTCAGTTTGGTCGGACTGGCCGTCCGCGTGCTCGAACGGCATGAAAATCAAATTCCGGGAGATCTATCGGGTGCGGAAGCGCTGGGATTGGCACGCTGGCATCTGGATAACGACCGAGATGCGCAAGCGAGGCAAGCTTTTAAGTCGGCGCTCGAGAATGCGGAAGAAGATGTTCGCCTGGACGCACTGCGCCATTTTTCCGCCTATTTGAAACGCACGGATCAAAGGGATGAAGCGGTCGAGTATTGGGAAACGTGGCATTCTCTTGCAGCGGATGATCCACGGCCTTGCATCGAATTGGCGAAATATCATGAGTGGTACGCTCAAGATATCGCCGCGGCGCAGCATTGGGCGCAAGAGGCGCTTCAATGTCTGACGTATTGGACGGATGATTGGCGGCGAGACAAGATATGGACGGAAATCGAGCATCGTCTGAATCGCCTGGCGCGCAAGATTCCGACTGAATGATCGTTGTCTATTTTCGCCAAGAAGAATACAGACGTGGTGAAGCAGACGTGCGCAGCGGCGTGTTCATTCGTTCGCGCGGTTGATTTCCTGCCGGACGGCCATGTAGAGATGGTCGGCGCGGAGCTCTTGCAGCGTGTAGCACGGACCGCCGAGATGATCGGCGAGCGCCTTCGCCAGACCCTGGTCGAACGCCGCATGCTCCATGTTGATCACCACAGAACGGATGCCAGCTTCTTGAATCCGATCGGCGATTCTATGGGCTTCTTGTTGGGGAGGTTGATTGCCCATGGAGACGTTCCCCGCTCCATCGGTTAGCAAGATCATCAAGGGTATCAAATCTTTATTCTGGTTTTGTTCTTTTTGGAATATTTCTTGTGCCATCAACAATCCAGCAGAGAGCGGGGTCTTGCCGCCGACCGGGATGTCAGCGAGCGCCGATTGGGCGCGCTGGACGGAATTCGTTGGTTTCAAAACGATAATGGCGCGGTCTTTTTGAAAGACGACCAAACCGACACGATCCCGGCGTTGATAGGCGTCCGTGAGCAGGGACAGGATCGCGCCCTTGGTGGCGGACATCCGCTCTGCCACGGCCATGGACCAAGAGGCATCGACGACGAAGAGAATCAGGTTTGCAGCTTTGCGTACGCGGACTTTTTCCTGCAGATCGGAGGGTTCAATGGCAAAGCGTCGTTCTTCCGCCTTTGTTTTTCTTCTCTTTTGGAACGGCGCAGCTGCACGCAAAGTCGCATCGAAGGCGATGTCGGAGGATTTCTCTCTCGCTGGCCTTGCCAGGATGTAGCGACCGCGTTTCCGATCGGTACGGGTTCGGGTTCGGCGTCCCCCCTGGCGACGGGTCAATCGGTCGAGCTGCCCTTCCAGACGTCGTGGTGAGAAGGACTGCCCGGCATTTATCTTCTCTCCACCCTCCCACCAACGCGCGTGCAGAGAATCGCTCGGCGATTGGTTGAGGGGTTCTGCTTGATCCTGACGTTCTGCTTCCTGGGTGCTTTCACCCGCTACGCTTTGACGCCTTTTTTTTTATGGGTCAAATCGTCATCGGCGAGGTCTTGTTCGCTTTCTTCCCCTTCGACCTGAGATTGAACGTGTTCGATCTGAGATTGCAGTTCGTCGATCGAGACTTCAATCTGATGGAAGGGACCGCGTTTCAGGCGATGCGGAAGTGCAAGCTCGGCTGCCAGGGCAATGTCACGTTCGGTGATGGCATCCCGGCCTTCGAACGCCGCATGGGCGCGAGCAGCTTTGAGAATCACAAGGTCCGCACGGTGACCGTCAACCTGTAATTCGGAGGTGAGCCTGGCGATGAGCAGCAAGTCATGCTTCGAATATTTCACGTGCTCGACGAGCTCTCGGGCGGCTTCGATTTGTTTGGAGAGTTCGAGTTCTTCATCCATCCATTGCTCGCGGAACTGTGTGGGGTCGTGTTCGTAGGCCAGGTTGTTTTCCATGATCGCCACCCGGTCTTCCGCGTTCGTGAGCCCTCGGATTTCGACGGAGAGCGCGAAACGATCCAGGAGCTGCGGGCGCAGGTCTCCCTCCTCGGGATTCATCGTTCCGACGAGGATGTATCGAGCAGGATGGCTGAAGGAGATGCCTTCGCGTTCGACGATGTTCATGCCCAACGCTGCCGAGTCGAGCAGAACGTCGACGACATGATCGTCCAGCAGGTTCACCTCGTCGATATAGAGCATCCCACGATTGGCGGCCGCGAGAACACCGGGTTCGAAATGACGTTCGCCTTCTTTGATCGCGCGTTCGATGTCCAGCGTACCCACCACGCGGTCTTCGGTAGCGGAGACTGGGAGGTCGACGAAGGATGTTTTCCGTGTTTCCACTGGCAGTTCTTCGCCACGTTCGACTCGTTCCCTGCACTCCGTACACCACGTTGTCGGACGATCCGGATCACACCCGAAACGACAACCGACGACGACTTTTACATCGGGCAGCAATGCAGCGAGCGCACGCGCTGCTGTGGACTTCCCCGTGCCCCGCTCTCCGCGGATCAAAACGCCGCCGATGCGAGGATTGACTGCGTTGAGAACCAGCGAACGCAGCATACGGTGTTGGCCAACGATGGCAGTAAATGGATATACAGTTGCCATGATACGATCTCTGGCCGGATTATACCGCAAACGATCTCCTGGAATCCAACAAAGGTTGTCAAGAGCGCCCTTCGCCTTTATAATGCCTCCATACAATACGAAACGGAGAGAGCCGATATTTATGAGCCAAGATCAAGAGCCCGTTGGCGCTGAACCACCTTCCCTGGAGACAACTGAGGAGTCGGAACAGGCGCCGATGAATACCCTCGAAGCAAGCGAATCCGAGGTGGAGGAGGTAACAGAAGAGCCCGAAGACACATCCGCCGAGAAGTCAGGAGGAGATGAGTCTCAACCTTCCAGCCAGGATCGTGATGTTGAAGGTGTTAAGGATTCCGATGAAGAAACACATCCGATGGACGTGTTGCTCGAGGAGGAGTCTTACGATTTAGAAATGCCTCGCCGCGGCGAGATTCGAGTCGGTACGATCGCACGGGTAACGGAAACCGATGTGTTGGTAGATATTGGTGCCAAATCCGAGGGGGTCATTTCCTCAAGAGAACTCGAACGCATGACGGATGAGCAACGTAGTGAGATGGTGGTCGGTAAACAGGTGGATGTTTACGTGTTGCGGTCCGGTGGGCGCGATGGGCAGTTGATACTTTCGATGTCCAAGGCTCGAGAAGAACGCGATTGGCAGCAAGCAGAATCACTTCTCAAGAGCCAGGATTTATATGAGGGCACGGTTGCCGGCTACAACAAAGGCGGATTGATTATTAAACTGGGAAACGTACGTGGTTTCATTCCCGCTTCCCAAGTAAGCCTTTCCAGACGCCGACGGGCACATGGCAATACCCCGGATCAACGTTGGGGAAAGATGGTCGACGAACCCGTGATCGCCAAGGTGATCGAAGTCGACAAAAGCCGCAATCGTTTGATCATGTCCGAGCGTGCTGCGACTCGAGAAGCAAGGGATGCGCTGAAGGAACGACTCATCGAAGAGTTGGAAATCGGCGAGGTCCGCACTGGTCATGTCATCAGCTTAGCCGACTTCGGGGCCTTCGTGGATATCGGTGGTGCGGATGGTCTGGTGCACCTGTCCGAAATTTCTTGGAAGCGAGTCTCCCATCCTCGGGAAGTGCTTAAAGTGGGACAGAAGGTCGACGTCAAAGTGCTCGGTGTGGATAAGGGACGAAAACGAATCAGTCTTTCCATCCGGGAGCTCGAAGCGAATCCGTGGGATCAAATCGTCGAGAATTTCGAAGAGGGCCAATTGGTTGAAGGTACCATCACCAAGCTGACTGATTTTGGCGCCTTCGCTTCGCTGGCCGGAACGGGCGAGTATGATATTGAAGGTTTGATCCACGTATCGGAATTGGTTGACCACCGCGTCGGGCATCCGCGCGAAGTGGTGCAGGAAGGCCAAGTCTTGACCCTGCGCATCATCAAAATCGATAACAACCGCCGGCGGATTGGATTGAGCCTCAAGCGTGTGTCTTCCGCCGAGTATTCGGAACAAGATTGGCGCGTGGCGATGCAGGAAATGCAAACCCGGGACTCGGAAGACGAGGCGCAAGGCGAGGTGGAAGACTTCGACGCGGCGTTGGAAGCGGCAACTGTCGACATTCCTGCTGCCGAGGAAAATATAGCCGAGGTCGAAGAAGTTGAAGCCAGCACAACCGAAGCGGCAGCAGTAGAGACCCTCGAAGCCGAAACCTCCGAGTCGCAAGCTGCGGAAGATGTTGATATGGCTGAGGATTCCGAAGCGAGCGTAACCGAAGCGGCAGCAGTAGAGACCCTCGAAGCCGAACCCTCCGAGTCGCAAGTTGCGGAAGATGCTGAAATGGCCGAGGATTCCGAAGAGAGCGTAACCGAAGCGGTGGCCGCCGAAGCCGCGGAGGTGGAGACCGTTGAGGAAACGCATGCCGAGGGGGAAGCTGCCGAAGCAAGCGATTTAGAGGAAGTGGAAGCAATAGACGAAACGCAAATCGGATCCGAGAAAGCCGAGGATACGAAGACTCCAGAAGATACAAGGCCAGAGGAGGAAAAGGCGCAACCTCCGTCGACCGAACAACAGGGTGAAGACACGGGTGGTGATCCACCGTCCGACGATCCCCAGGGGGATGTGGTCGATGCGAAGTAGTCATCCGACCGGGCGCCTGAACAAGGAACCCGGTCTTTTATTTAGAAGGGAATTTATTCCTAATCTAGCAGGTGTGATAGGATATTTTGGTAAAATGAGGAAAGCAAGTTTTGGTCTCGGAGGTTTATTCGGAGGACTGGGTTGTGACCGATAAAATGGATCGTTTTACACAGCGAGCACGTCGTGTTCTCAGCTTGGCACACGAAGAAGCTGAGAGGATGCATCATAATTACATCGGCACCGAACACCTTCTTCTTGGCTTGATCCGCGAGGAGGGCGGGGTTGCGGGTCGCGTGTTGCGCGAGTTAGGCCTGGAGCCAGCCCGTGTCAAAGAAGTCGTCGAACGTTTAATGGGCATCGGTCGCCATAAAGGCGGACGGATCGAATTGGCTCCCGGCACGGAACAGGTGCTGCAAATCGCGATCGAAGAAGCTCGCCGTATGGGGCATCACTACATCGGGACCGAGCATCTTCTGCTGGGATTGGTGCGCCAAAAAGAAGGCGTGGGCCTGGATGTCCTTCGCCGTCTGGGTGTCACGCCGGAACAAATTCGGCGGCAAACTCGACGGCTTTTGCAGGAAGCCCCGACTCGCAGGATGTCGCGGTCTTCGCATCAGGAACGGAAGGAAAAACGCGAGAAAACACCGCTCGTCGACCAGTTGGCCACGGATCTGACCACGCTGGCAGAAGAGAACAAGCTGGATCCCGTGGTGGGTCGGGAACAGGAAATCGAACGCGTCATCCAGATTCTTGCCCGTAGGACCAAAAACAACCCGGCACTGATCGGGGAACCGGGCGTCGGGAAGACGGCGATCATCGAGGGATTGGCGCAACGCATCGTCGCGGGCGAAACGCCGGGACCGTTGTTGGGGAAACGAGTGCTGCAATTGGACGTGGGATCCCTGGTCGCCGGTACGATGTATCGCGGGCAGTTCGAAGAGCGGCTCAAACGTGTGATCGATGAACTCAAGTCGTCCGACTCGATACTTTTCATCGATGAAGTGCATATGCTCGTAGGCGCCGGATCAGCCGGTTCCTCGGTAGATGCGGCCAACATTCTCAAACCAGCGTTGGCACGTGGAGAGCTGCAAGTCATCGGCGCAACGACGCTCGACGAGTATCGCAAGAATATCGAGAACGACGCCGCGCTGGAGAGGCGTTTCCAACCCGTAATGGTCGAGGAACCGTCGATCGAAGAGACGATCGACATTCTCCGCGGCGTGAGGCGGCCTTATGAAGAGCACCACAAATTGGGAATTTCAGACGAAGCGCTCGAAGCTGCGGTCTACCTGTCTTCTCGCTACGTGACGGATCGGTTCCTCCCCGACAAGGCCATCGATTTGATCGATGAGGCTGCATCTCGAGTGCGCATGTACAAGAGCCCGGAAGCGGTGTCCTTGAAAGAGACGATCACCGAACTGCGTAGCACGCGCGAATCGCACACGCTGGCGATGGACGAGGCACGTTTCGAGGACGCAGAAGCGTTGATCGAACGGCAAGCCGAGCTCGAGGAAAAATTGGACGAGCTGCGCGATGCCTGGGATCATGCCAACGATGGACCTCAGGTGACGGAAGAAGACGTCGCTGAAGTGGTTTCAATGTGGACTGGCATCCCCGTAATGCAAATGGCGGAGGAAGAGTCGGAACACCTGTTGAGGATGGAAGATATGCTCCACAAACGCATCGTGGGGCAGGACGACGCAATCCAGGTGATCTCCAAAGCTGTCCGCCGCGCCCGGGCTGGTTTGAAGGACCCGAAGCGCCCGATTGGTTCTTTCGTGTTTCTGGGGCCGACGGGAGTGGGAAAAACCGAATTGACCAAAGCGCTGGCGGAATTCATCTTTGGAACCGAAGATGCCTTGATCCAGATCGACATGTCGGAATTCATGGAGCGGCACAGCGTTAGCCGGCTCGTCGGTGCACCTCCTGGATACGTCGGTTATGATGATGCCGGCCAACTGACGGAAGCCATTCGAAGACGCCCGTATTCCATTGTGGTCTTTGATGAGGTCGAAAAGGCGCATCCGGAAGCACACAACATGTTGCTGCAAATCATGGAAGAGGGACATCTCACGGATGCGCGCGGTCATAAGGTCGATTTCCGCAACACGATCATCGTCATGACATCGAACGTCGGCGCTGAGATGATCCGCCGGCAGACGTCTCTCGGTTTCGATCTGCCGCGCAACGAGGAAGTGGAAGAACGTCTGGCGTACGATGAAATGCGCAAGAAGCTGCTCGAGGCGTTGAAGAAGGTATTCCGCCCCGAATTCATCAATCGTGTGGACGCGATCATCGTATTCCACGCCTTGACCAAGGAACAGATCATCGAGATCGTGGATCTAGAGCTTGCCAAGGTCGCCGAGCGTCTCGTCGAGCACGAGATGACTCTCGAACTCACCAATGAAGGTCGAGAACTCATGGCGGATTTAGGATACGATCCCGAAATGGGAGCCCGCCCGTTGAAACGAGTCATCCAGAGCCAGGTCGAAGACAAACTCTCGGATGCCTTACTTTCCGATAAATTCCAATCAGGCGATGTCATCCTGATCGACGCTGAAGATGGCGAGATCGTCTTGCGGAAGAAGGATCCTGAACCGGAAGAGCAAACCGAGGAAGCCGTGCCAGCGGGGTAACTGCGGCTGTAAACGGCAACCAACCAGTTATTTCGTTCAACGGAGTGGATTCTGATCCACTCCGTTGTTATTAAAATACGAGTATCAAATCTAAAGCGGATACGCGTTGCGTGATCCACCAGGCGTTATAATCCTCGGGAGGAGGCGGCGTGGCGAAATCGAGGACTCAATACGTTTGTCAGCAATGCGGAAAAATCTCCGTCAAACCGATGGGGCGTTGTCCGCAATGCAACAGTTGGAACAGCATGGTCGAGGAAGTCGTAGCTCTCAAGAAGGCCGGGAGAAAATCGGGAGACATTGGCGCCGGTTCTACGCCGCGTCGGTTGGCGGAGATCGATGGGCTTCAAGACGACCGTGTTCACCTGGCGATGAATGAATTTTCACGTGTTCTCGGAGGCGGAATCATCCCGGGCTCCGTGGTGTTGGTCGGCGGCGAGCCGGGAATTGGGAAGTCGACGCTGTTGCTGCAAGCCGCAGCGCTCACTGCAGCGAATGGAAAGGTTCTGTATGTGTCGGGGGAGGAATCTGCCCGGCAAGTCAAGGGCCGTGTATCCCGCGTGCTCTCGCAGGATGAAGTGCCGCAAGATTTCTTCCTGCTGACCGAAACCAATCTCGAAGCCATCATGGCGCAGATCGAATCGTTGGCGCCCGTGCTCGTTGTCGTGGATTCGATCCAGTCGATTTATAGTTCGGATATTTCATCCAGCGCAGGCTCTCTCTCTCAAGTGCGCGAATGTGCCTCGAGGCTGCACGCGCTAGCCAAGTCGCGCGACGTTGCGACCTTCATCGTTGGACACGTCACGAAGGAGGGTTCGATCGCTGGCCCCAAGGTTCTCGAGCACATTGTGGATACCGTGCTCTACCTCGAGGGGGATTCCTTCCATGCCTACCGTTTGCTGCGTTCCGTCAAGAATCGCTTCGGCGCCACAACGGAAGTGGGAGTGTTCGAGATGCAGTCAGAAGGTATGGTGGAGGTCGAGAACCCTTCGGAAGTATTTCTGGCGGAACGGATGATCAACGCTCCCGGTTCCGCCATCGTTGTGACCATGGAGGGCACCCGTCCGCTGATCGTCGAAATCCAGGGATTGACCAGTGCGACGTCTTTCGGACATCCGAGGCGCACGGCGAACGGCGTCGATTACAACCGGCTACTATTGACGATTGCGGTGTTATCGCGCAGGGTGGGCTTGAAACTCGCGGATCAGGATGTATTCGTGAACGTCGTCGGTGGTCTTCGTGTGCAAGAACCGGCGGCGGATTTAGCGGTGGCCGCGGCGGTGGCCTCCTCGATCCGGGATAAGGCTCTCCCGGCAAATCTGGCACTTATCGGTGAAATCGGTCTGTCCGGGGAGTTGCGAACTGTGTCTCAACTCGAATCTCGACTAAAAGAAGCGGCGAAACTCGGATTTAAGCGTGTACTTGTTCCAAAACGAGCGCGGGCGAGAGAAAAAAAGCCGGCTGGAATTGAAATCGTTCCGGTCCGTTCGGTAGGAGAGGCGCTCGAAACCGCTTTTGGCGGCTTATAAAAGCCGGCAAGAATATCATTTGTCCAGATCGAAGGTCGGTGACGATCGTCAACGAGTGTCGAGGCGGTGTCGCGGGGTTTGCTGATATCAACGAAGTTGAAATTTTTACCATTGCGTTGGGTATTTAGTTCGGCATTATTTGTTTTAACATTTTAAGGTTTTACATTTCAGTGTTGAACACGTTGGTTCCAGCCTCGAAACAACCTTAAATGTGGGGGGTAAAAGGAATCTTCTTCCCACAACTTGGGTATATCCGAGGGCGGTTGTAATCCTTAGGGCGACACATATATATTTGAAAGTGACCTATTCCTTTAACATTGTCCGATCTTAAAATTTTAAATCTTTTTAAGGAGGAGAAGGTTAATTATATTGAATCGCTGCCGATGATTTGCTACAATCCATCCACGTGAGCGGTGGGCTGAACTGAGGAGGAGAGCACCTTGGGGTATGGTAGGATTTTACCCAAATGGAGCACAGCCGCATCCTCGGCGGCTGAACACCAACACGCAGTACAACCGTACAATTGAAAGCTAAAACTCAATACTACGATTTAACGCGATTGACTCGAACTCGTAGCGAGACAACGATTGGAGATGTGGATGAACGCTAAGCAACTCTGGCAGGCTGCTCTCGGGGAACTGCAGATGGAAATGCCACGAGCGACATTCGACACCTGGGTTCGAGATGCAGAGTTGCTGACTTTTGAGGACGGATCGTTCGTGATCGGCGTGCAGAATGCCTATGCGCGTGATTGGTTGCAAGAGCGTTTGCTTTCGACCGTCAAGCGTGTGCTTACCCGGATGGTGGGGGCAACCGTCGATGTACGCTTCGTGGTCTGGCAAGATGACGTGGACGAAAACGAAATCACCCCCCTGTGGTTGAAGAAGGAACATATCTCCGGTAAAGAAGCCCCCAGCTGCAATCTCAACAGCCGCTATACCTTCGAAACGTTCGTCGTTGGGGCGAGCAATCGGCTGGCGCACGCCGCGGCGCAAGCGGTATCCGAGAGTCCGGCGCGCGCTTACAATCCCCTTTTCCTCTATGGGGGAGTCGGTTTGGGAAAAACGCACCTGCTGCACGCCGTCGGAAATGCCTGTCTCGCCTCGGGGCTGAATGTGCTCTACGCCCCCTCTGAAGATTTCACCAATGACCTGATCAACGCCATTCGCAATCATACTACCGAGTTGTTCCGCGGCAGGTACCGGAGAATCGACGTCTTACTGGTTGACGACATTCAGTTCATCGCGGGAAAGGAATCGACCCAGGAGGAATTCTTCCACACCTTCAACGCGCTGCACAGCCAGGACAAGCAGATCGTGATTTCATCCGATCGACCTCCGAAAGCCCTGGTCACGCTCGAGGAGCGATTACGATCTCGCTTCGATTGGGGCCTCACCGCTGACATTCAGCAGCCGGATTACGAGACGCGTTTAGCGATCCTTCGTTTCAATTCCGAGCGGGCCAATCGTTCCATCGATCCCTCATTACTTGAGGCGATCGCCCGCAGAGTGCAAACCAACATCCGGGAATTGGAAGGCGCGCTAACCAGAGTCCTGGCGTACGCCGATCTCAGCGGGGCACCGCTCGACGTCAACCTGGTTGAGACCGCACTCGCCGATATGTTGCCGCGGGGGGATGGTTTGACGGCGGATCAAATCATACAAAGCGTTGCCGATCAGTTCCACATCGAAGAAGAGCGATTGCTCGGAAGGGGCCGTTCTCACGATGTCGCACTTGCCCGTCAAGTCGTGATGTATCTGCTGCGCACGGAAACCTCGGCGTCCCTCCCGGCAATCGGAGAGATGCTGGGGGGTCGCGACCACACGACGGTCATGTACGGATGTGAAAAAATCGAAGATCTTCTCGAAACGGACGATAGTCTGCGGAGACAGGTCAGCAGCGTGCGCGAGCGGCTGTATCAGGAATCGGGCGTGGTCATATAAATTCGAACGTGTCCGTTACCCCTCCGCGTGACGCCAAATCTTATCGTATTACATTCATTTTGTGCTCGATTTCATGGCTCTAGGGGGATCGCTTCACCGATAATAGTCCGTTTCACTTTTCCAGCACCGTAAAAACGTACGTTTTATTTTGATTGTCGAATCTAGCCTCACGCTTGAGGTTCGTGAAGGCGTGAAGTGGACGAAGAGGAAAGCGCATTTTCGATTTCGGAGCTTGGAATTCCAGGTTGCCCGTTGGGGCGGAGCAACTCGACTACCGCTTTCGAATCATGTAGATGCTCGCCGTGAGCAGCCAGATCAGCGGAGGTACGTTTGCCACAATCGCGGGCCCCCAACCTGCGACGTTGTAAAAGCCGGTGTGATCGACGACATTTGCATACATGGATGGAATGGCGATGACACATAGCGCAGCGCTGATCCAGGCCAGCCATCCGCTCCACTTCGGCAATGCCCCGCTGGCTACAATCGCATAACCCGCGCAAGCCATGAAGAGGCCGGTCACCGCAAATGCGATCGAACCATTGTAGATGAGCAGCGTGGCCTCCACCAACGTCCTGACGGCGGTCGGATCCGCCATACCGCCCACCGTATCGAGAACTGCGGCTCCCTCGAGAGAGTCGGCGACGAGTGATACCGCCCACCAAACTGCACCCGCCACGAGAGCGAGTGTGCCAGCCCATTCGTATTCGGGCCGCGTCTTGATGATCAGGAAACGGAAACCTGCAAACATGACCATCAGGCAGGCGTACATTCCCATGTCGAACAAGATCCGCGTGAGGGCGATGCCTCGGATGTCGGCCAGAAATTGACTGTGCCCTACGGCGTCATGGATGAGCGGCGGCGTGCCGGGAATGACCCAGAGGGGTATCTCGATGGTAAGCAGGAGTACGCCTGCCAATCCAAACCAACCGGTACGATTAATGATCTTGAAGTCGTCCATATGAGCCCTCGACTGCTGCTGTGCCTTCTCGTCAGACGCGGTAGGCGGTCAGCGCCAGGATTCCCGGTCCGCCGTGCACGGCCAGCGAAGAGACGAGATCGGCGAAGAGGAATTCGTTTACGTTAAATCGCTCCCGGACTTTCTCGAGAAATTCCCGACCCTCCTCTTCAACGTTGGCATGGAAGACGCCTAGGTTAACCGGATCGTTCGTGCCGACGGCTTCCTCGGTCAAATCTAGAATACGATTGATCGCCTTCCCGCGCGTGCGTACGTTTTCACTGACCGCAAGTTCGCCGTCTTCCAGCGTGATGATCGGCTTAAGATCCAATACTGATCCCAACGCTGCTTTTAACAAACCGACACGGCCACTCATCTGTAAATATTTGAGAGTCGCAGGGGTAAAAATCAAGTTGCTTCGGGAGCGGATCTGCTCGAGACGGGAAAGGATGGATTGCATATCTTGTCCCGCCTCGATGGCGCGGGCTGCCTCGAGAACCATGAAACCCGTGCCAAGAGAGATCGTAAGGGAATCAAATACTTCGACTTGGGCTTCTTCTACCATCGATTTGGCTAAAATCGCCGACTCGTACGTGCCGCTGTGTTTTGATGTGATGGTGATGGATAGTATGCTGTGCCCTTCTTGCGCCAGCTCGCGGTAATATTTGGCGAACCATGCTGGCGTGGGTTGCGAGGTGGTGGGGATGATTCCCAGTTCTTCGATTTTGCGATAGAAGAGATTTCGATCGATGTCAATGCCTTCTTCATATGTCTCGTCTTTGAATTGGATCGAAATCGGGGCAACGCGAATGTCGTATTTTTTGATGATGTCTTCGGGTAAGTTACAGGTGCTGTCGACAACAAGCTTTATCATGGGACACGACCTTTTTTAGGTAGATGGCAGTGCACTCGGATAGTCATTGCTTAATAGACTTAACACAGAGAAAGCTGGATAGCCTCTGCTCACACTTTCGATCTGGGTCAATCGGATAGGTTTCTTTCCTGAGATTGTGGCACAAACCGAATCCTTGTCGGACTCTTTACGAAATTCGCGTTGAATGAAAAGAAATAGAACCCACAAATTTTTCCAATTATGTTAGTGGTCATCATATTCTAGATGAAATGCAGTATAGGCGTGCTGTAGTTAATTAACCCCTGCAATCGCCATTCAATCCAGGAGTGTATCTAAATTTGGCAAAATTCATGGGGTTATTCCATACCACTAAGACTGCTTTAATATATAGACAAGAACGAATGTCGTTTTTCGGCCAGTACAGGCTTAAACCTTGGAGATATTTGTAGAATTCGAAAACATATTGACAAAAATCAACATAGTTCATAAAATACACATGCCGAAAGCTCGAAAACCGAGACCATAAGTAGTATCCACTAGGACCGTGCCATTTGACCACCTATCAACGGCGCCAGTCTATGTTAGACATGCTTCAGAAACAACCCGGTTTACGCGTCTCGGAGTTGGCGAAAGCGCTCGATGTATCTGAGGGTACGGTTCGAAACGACCTGAATGCGCTCGAAAAGAAAGGGCGTCTCCAGCGTGTCCACGGGGGAGCCGTACTCACCGAAAGCGATCAATTTCAAAACGATTCTTTCATGCGCCGATACCGCCAAAATGTAGTTGCCAAGTATGTCATTGCTCGTGAGGCGGCTCGTTTGATTAAGGACAACGACTCTTTTTTTCTAGACTCGAGCACCACGTGTTATTACCTGGCCCGGGAGCTATCTGGGCTCAGTAAATTGCGCGTCATGACGAATGGTTTTGAGGTTGCGCGGGAGTTGGCTCAGAATTTATCGAACACGGTTATTCTCGTTGGCGGTGTAGTGAATAATGATTCTTCTTCCGTGACTGGATTGCTGAGCGAGCAGATCATTGCAGACATGCACAATGAAAATGCCTTTTGCTCTTGCAGTGGTTTCAGCACCGAGCGAGGCATGACCGAGGTGCACTTCGAAGAGGCGCAACTCAAACAAAAGGCCA
>DAOULU010000037.1:0-144058 GCA_034417075.1 Anaerolineales bacterium | reverse complement strand
AAGACGGTGACCCATTTCGCGGCCCAATTATCCAGTGGTACGTCATCGAAGAGTTGAGTCGTTGGATTGTCAGGAAAGAAAGAGAGATCCTTGATGCCGCGTTCAACGAAGACAGCTGCTTCTGCGCGACTCATCGTGTTATCTGGGCAATACAACAAGGGGTCGGACGAACATCCGGCGACGTAGCCGGCGTCGTAGAGGGCATTGATGTAGTCGAAGGCCCAATGACCGTAAGGGACGTCCTCGAAGATCGCAGTGGGTGTGGCAGCGTTCGTAGGCGTCGCAGTAGCCGTAGGCGTCGGGGTAGACGAATTCGTACTTGTGGGAGAACTCGTATATGTAGCTGTAGCCGTGCCGGTAGCCGTACTGGTCGGTGTCTCCGTTGAAGTTGGTGTTGACGTAGACGTGGATGTAGAAGTCGGCGTATGTGTTGCCGTCGCTGTATCCGTGTCGGTCGCCGTCGGTGTCTCGGTCGCTGTGTCGAACAACGCCAGGGCGGAGTCCACCTGGATGCGCGGCATCTCGGTAATCACCCCGCCGCTGCGGTTGTCGTCGATCAACACACCGGTCGTTTGAAGTGCGTTCAAAATTTCGTCCACAGAAGCGCCAGGCGCCTTGGAGCGGATCAACGCCCAGGCGCCGGCTACGTGCGGCGCGGCCATCGAAGTGCCGCTCATTTCGGCGTAGGTATTGTCCGGGATCGAAGAATAGATCCACGAGCCTGGCGCCAACAGGGAGAGGAAAGATGACACGTTCGAGTACGTGTACATCGTATCGCTGTCCGTCGTCCCGCCCACGCTGATCGCCGAGGAAATGCACGCCGGTGCCCCGATGGCCTCTCGATAACTGCTGTTACCCGAAGCGATGACGGTGGCGATGCCCACCGAGCGCAAGTTATCGATCGACGCCTTACGCGAATCCGAATCACAATTGCTCGTATATTGTCCACCTCCCAGGCTCATGTTGACGGCAGCGATGTCGTAGCTCGATTGGATGGAATAGACCCAGTTTAATGCCGCGATTTGATCCGATGTCCAGGTCAATACGCACGGACTGGGCATTCCGAACGTTGAACACGTTGGATCGCTGAATTCGGAAAAGATCTGTACGGCGATAATGTCCGCATCTTTAGCCACGCCCGAGAAGCTTGTACCATCTCCTGCGGCGATACCGGCGACATGCGTGCCGTGTTCACATCCGTACGTGCCGAGCGGGCAGTTAACACCGGCTCCCGCGCCGATTTGCTCCTCGGAACCGTCCGGGCAAAGGGTCGTCGATGGATCGGCCCCACCCGCCGTCGTGGAGAAACACGCCTCGGCCATAACCTTGTCGCTGAGAAAATCGTGCGAACCCTGCACGCCGGTATCTAGGACGACGACCGCCTGACCGGAGCCTGTATATCCCTCTCCCCACGCCGCAGTCGCACCGATCAAGGGAACGCTGACCTGAAGCGTCGGAGGCTGTGGATGATCCTGCTGCAAGCGAAATACGTCCGGATTGCTGGCCAGGTCCGTCAGGCCATTTCCGTCCACCTCGACGAGCATGAAAGGCACGAATTCGAAATCACGAACGATTCGGGCGCGGAATGCTTTGAGGCGGTCACTCACACGATTTTGGGCTTTGGAGATCAGATAACGCTGCACGCGTCGACTCAAGCCGCTGAATAACTCCCCCTCCGGCTTGAAGGAAACGTTCAACTCGAGGATCAAACGTACGCGGCCGCCTTGTTGAGTCTGATCGAAAAGTGCGTCGAAGACCGCGAGCTTCTCCTGCTGGGCACGTTGGGGAAGCGGCAGCTGCCCGCGCAACCCCAAGAACGCCTGGACGCGAAGCGAACTCAACCCACAAGTAAGTAGAGTGAAAACGGCCAACAGAAGAAGAAGGCGTATGCGTGTCCGATTCATGAAATCATCCAAACGTTTCAGCTACGAACGAATAATATTGAAATTAACAATGCAAATTCTAATCCATTCTACCGTGAGCTGACAAATTTGCCACCTAGCCGATTGGTGCTAACTTAATCTGACTGCGAAATTATTAGTTAAGCTTGCTCACATCAGAAACAAAACCAAACGATATTCAAACTAAGTTCTTTTTTAACTAACCTAACATGCCTACAGAGAACAAGTTTATTTCGATTCAATCGATTGCTATGCCGAAGAATTGACTGCTTCTAAACTCTGTGCGTAGATTCTTAATGCAACTTCAGGTGCGTGTTTTTCTATAATTGAGAGGCGCCCTCGTTCACCCAATTCGCTTCGTAATTTATCGTCCAATAACAAACGATGGATTCGATTCACTCCATCTTTTTTCGAACTCGAGCGATATAATAATCCGTTATACCCAGATTGGATAAACTCGGGGAATGGGCCTTTTTCTGGTGCCACGACGGCGCATGCGCGCGCCATAGCTTCAGCTATGGTCATACCAAACGATTCACCCTTTGAAGTCGATACAACCACGCCACCCGAAGTCCGAATAGCATCCAATAACCGTGGCATTCGATTATGCGGGAAGTTATTAAACCAACGAACGTGCGGTAGTATTTTTCCTTTTTTTAATTTTCTATATAGTTCGTTTACCAATTCTCGCTTTGGCATTCTACCTACCATAAGAAATTCAACTTCCTCCGTTTTCTTCCAAAGCGAAGAGGCGATCTTAATGAATTCCTTCCAATTCTTCAGCTCATCAAATCGACCCAACCAAGCTACGATTGGTTTTTGTAAGGAAAGTGAAAATGGAGTAATTGCATCTATAAAATTCTCACGTAATGGATTTGGACAAACTATTACGGAAATCGAATCCCGCAACCTTTTTTTGACCCGAGAAGATTGATATCGTGAAGGGACAAAGATTGCATCCACATACCGGGATTCTAACCATTTAATATATTCCAAATTTTCCGCATAAGGAGAATGCGCTTCAACGATAGTTTTATAGTTCCTCCCCGTTTTTGGAACGATTTGAAAAATTTCCTCCGTATCGATGGTTAGAATGAATTCATACTCTGATTTTTCAAGACATTTTTCCAGTGTAGATAAGTCTCCGATAATAATTCTCCGATCATCCCTTGGAAAAATATGCCCTCCATCTACGTACTCTAGAAACCAAGCATCCGCTTCGATTCCAAATTTCACCAACCCATCCAATCTAGCCCGTAAAACAGTCTCTACCCCTCCAGTGGTAAGAAATTTATAGACGAAGAGGATCTTCATATTTGATTATTTCCCATAAATAAAGCTTGTTTTCTAGCGATCTGCTGCTCACCCCGATCAATCAAATCGAAAAATATTTTTAAGCGTTTATCCCAAGTGCATTTCTGAATAAAAGATAGCCGTTCTGAATGAAATACCTGAGACTCCCTGGTCGTCTTAATCACTTGTTCGACAAAATCACTACTTCCATTTGCTATTCGAACAAAACGTTCACCTCCCATTGGAGGTTGAATACCCGTCCCAACAACAGGTAAATTCATAGCGATATATTCATAAATCTTAATGGGATCTGCGCTGCGTGCAACACCTCCCGGCTTAAACGGCACTATACCCACATCCCAATTTGCGGCGTACGCTGATAGTATACGTCGAGGCTTCTTACCCAATAGAATTACGTTATTGGGCAGATCATCACTTGGTGGAACATCGCCATATCCTACGATGTATATCTTCCACTCCCTATTCCTCTCGGCTACGTTTTTTACTAAATCCCAATCAAACCAAGAATCAGTGAGATATCCAAAATATCCCAAGGTAATTTCACCTCGTTCCAATTCTTGTTTTTCCTGGTTCGACGCGATCCCTGAAGACGACCCGTTTGGGATAATTTTTATACCACTTGCTCTCATAGAGCTAAATTTATCTACAAGATTTTGATTAACTGCTGCGACTGCATCCGTTGTGGCTACAAGATGTTTTTCAAATTCCGGATCAAACCACTCGGCTTGTCCAACACGTGCGAAGTCTTCCCAATCATCAATGACATCGTATATCGTTACCCATCCCGATGCATCGGCGACGGCGATTGCTTCAAAGAAACCCGGATACGGAAACTCAATTAGTAGTATTCGTTGAATGGATGAAGGCATCCTGCGAAATAGCAAATCGGGATCCTTAATAAAAATATCGATGGGGATTTGAAATAGATTCTGATATTCCGGATTTTGTTGACACGTTTCGTTTGTATTCCATCGCCAATATACAAAAGTCACGACATAATTCAATTTGAGCATTTCAAGCGCCAGATTGGTGACACGTTGGCCTTCGTCCTCTGAGAAAGCTACTGGAGAGAAGATCGTAAATATCTTATTCACATCGGTATTTACAGCGTTGCTAACAAAGTCCTGGAGATCATCGTGATATTTCACTGCTTCCAGTGAGATCTCTGAATCTTCTCCGAGCGGATTAAAATCAACCGCAGGTTTTTTTGAAAAGAGAGCTTGTTTAATTCTTCCAATACGCTTTACCACTGAACCAACAAATTTTCGAATACGGAAATACCAAAGCCTTCTACGGCTACCAACTGGCATGAGTTTCCGCATGCTACTCCAATAAAAGCCAAGTAATCGAACGCCAGTTGTATTTTGAAGTTTGCTTAATGTAGTCCTTACCGAATCTCGTTCGAATACTACTTGCGCTTTCTGTTCTTTTAATTCCAATTTCATCTTTTCAATATTGCCAATTTCCATTCGAAGCTCATTGACCTTAAGATTTGAAATTCGAAGTTGTTCTCGCGTCTTAGATACTTCGATCTTTGCTTCGTTCAACCTCTTTTCCGTTAAGCGTAAATCATTTCGTGCTATACCTACTGAATTTTGTAATCGGGAGAGTTCTAAGCTTATCTGCTTGTTTCTTTCCTTTTCTGATTGAAGCTCTAAGTGAATTTGATCTCTCCTAACAGTCTCTGTGTTTAGTTCGCTTTCGAGCTGTTCGATAGTTCTACGACTTGTAAGTATTTCGTTTTCGATCTTCTTTTTTTCCAGTTCTGTTCTCGCCAACCTTTTCATACGATCTTGGAATATCGATGATAGAAGATACTTTCTTGATTCTTTTTCTCGTGTTGATGAATGAAACAAATTGATACATTCCTCTGCTAATAAGTCCAAGTTCTCACTGAATTCCGCAAGTTTTTGAATTAATAGATCGTTGAGCTTCGATCGATTTATCAGGGCAGTTTCTAGCGAATCACTTATTTCACCCAATGTAATATTTTTCAATGAATGACAATAATTTGAGATCCTCGCACTTTCCATCAACGACGTAACTTTAGGATCATAGGAAAGCCCAACACAGGGCACTCCACCGCGAATCGCACCGATCAGCGAATGGAGGCGCATACCAAGAACAAGGTCACAAGATTCAAATAAGGAAACACGATGCAACGGTTCAATAGAACGATCGATCGGCAGCACTCGTTCGGGTTTTGCAATCAAATCCCGGATTCGTTCGCAGACCAGCACATCATTTTCGATTTCCATCTCCCCGTCTTGCATTGGCACGAACAAGACAGTTCCAGCATGAGAATCGAGATACAACCGCAATCCCTTGGCGATCTCAGATTCCCACCGCTCCTGGGAACCACTGAAAGCCCAAGGACGCACAGAAACACCCAGCAATGGGCGAGGGACGTCAAGAATTGCCGGCATGATGTCTTCGATCGGTATCCGAGGTGCCGAAAAGGCCGGATCGGCTGCCACCTGTACTTGCTCAACGTTGAAGCCGATATCTTCTAGTGTTCGCTTTGAGTATGCATCACGGACAACAATCGCATCAGCCATATCGAACAACTCCCGCACAGCTTTTCGACTGGCTTCTCCCCGTAATGGGCCCACACCCACGCCGTATAGCATGCAGTGTACCCCTAAGAGGTGTGCCCAGACCAGCGGGCTCCCAAACTCGCTGATGCCACCCTGGCGGCTGGAAAGAAAACTCGTCTCGTCGAAACCCCAATAATCATGGAACAAACCCCCACCACCAACGATGACCAACGCGCTGCGTTCGACCTCATCCATCAATTCTTCGATATCGGACCAATCGATCGAACGAACGTTATGATCATGACTTGTTTGGTTTGGATCTGCAGAGACAACAACAAACGATGCACCCACACATTTTTCGCGTAAGGTCGCCAGCATCCCCTGCAGAATGCTTTCGTCCCCAGCGTTTCGGTGACCGTAATACCCTGCTATTAATATTTGATCTTTAGAGAATGACATTAACAACCATTCTAATATCGGACAGTCTAAGTAGGGGAATACTTACCACAAGATACGCAATGATTGCCATCAGAAAACAATAATTGGTCTTTTCCGCATTCCCTACATGGCTGTACCGCTAACAGAGCTCCAGAATTATTTCGAAGATCACTTCCTTTCAGCACCCAATTCCAATGATCAATCCATACACGCGCCAGAAGCATTGATGTCCAAATTACTCGTTGTGCATTTCTCCGGATAAGCGCTAATTTATCGATATCCTTCGAAAGCTCGCAAATAAGATCCGCGGCGCGTTGAATTATTTCTTCAGACCTGTGATCACCTTCAAGTAAGAATCCATTGATTCCATCCTGGATGATTTCCGGATAAGCGCCAACATTACTGGCAATTACTACGCAGCCAGCTCGCATGGATTCGGTAATCAACATCCCGAACACTTCTCGGATAGCCTGAAGATTCATCGAATAACTACTCTTCAGTAGCTCTTGTGTAAGTTGTTTTTGTCCAATCAATCCTAGATATTTAATCCCCGGATCAGTGAATTCAAGTGTACCTTTCTCACCCCATAGCTTAGGACCACCACATACCACAAGATGATATCTAGGATCTTTTGACCTCAGTACCCGTAATACTCGAATTGCGCTCTCTAATCCTTTATCAGGGTGAGAGGCATAGATTAATCTAAAAGGATCTCTGTGTAACCGACTTACATCTTTCCCGATGAACAGGTCCTCATCGAATACGTTGTATGCAACGAAGATCTTCTCGCATAATAGATTCCACTCATTCTCAATGATGTCCCTCAAATAATTGCTTTTTGCGTAGACGAAATCATAAGACAAGAGTTCAATCCCATTAGGTGGTCGAATACCGGATGCCCATAAGATACTCAATCGCGTTTTAACATCCAATTCCAAAATCGGCGTTAAGTCAAAATCACCTCCCGATGTATTCATAATCAATATATCGGCATCAATTGATAGAATTTCATCGAGTGGAAAATATTGCACTAGATCAATCTCTGTCCTCTGTTTGCAATTAGCGATAACGATAACTGATTGCCCTTGACTTGCGAGAGCTCTCGCCATCCGCACCCGTGAGGTCACCCCACCCCCAACACCCACCTTATACGGCGTGCTGCCATCATATACGATGTGCCGATCCGGGCAGTAAAAGACGACTCGATACATCATGCCATCAGGATCGATGTTCCGAGAGGGACAATGGATTTTCCAAGGCTGTCAGATAGGCATCCGCAACGTAATCCACAGCACCGCATTCCGCAATGCGCCCGGTCTCCAACCAGGCAGCTCGATCGCAGTGCCCGCGTACGGTATCCAAATCATGCGTCACGAACAGTATCGTTGCCCCCTGGTCACGGAACGCCTGCATCCTTTCCAAGCACTTCGCCTGGAACTGCACGTCACCCACGGCCAGGACTTCGTCCACCAGCAAGATCTCGGCACGGCGGCACGTCGCCACAGCGAACCCCAGCCGGGCCGCCATTCCCGTGGAATAGGCGCGCAGCGGTGCGTCGATGAAATCCCACAATTCGGCGAAATCGACGATGTCGTCGAAGCGCGCATCGATTTCATCTCGCCGCATCCCCAACAGCGTGGCATAGAGATAGACGTTCTCGCGCCCGGTGAGTTCGGGATGGAACCCGGCGCCCAATTCGAGCAGCGGCGACACATTCCCGCGTACGACCACCCTGCCCTGCGCCGGATGCAGCAATCCGGCCACGACCTTGAGCAAAGTGCTTTTCCCGGCTCCGTTGCGGCCGATGACGCCGAACAGTTCCCCCGGATAGATTTCCAGGTCCACTTCGTGGAGCGCAAGAAAATCCTCGTAAACCAGACGCTGCTGCACCCAACGGATGGCGAATTCCTTGATGCTGGAGACTTTTTCTTTCGGCAGCCGATAACGTATGCTGAGGTTCTCGGCCTGGATCGCCGGTGGATCCGTTTCCCGCACTTCGCTTCTTAACGCCACACGATCAGATACGATACGCATATTCGCGCGCCTTCCGGGTGAAAATCAACCATCCGAGCAGGAGCATCCCAATAGATACCGCCAGCGAAGAGAGCAGCGTGCCGCCATCCGGGAAACGCCCTTCGATCAACACCTCCCGAAAACTGGTCACCAACGGGTAGAGCGGATTTAATCGCAAGATGGCACGCAAGTCCTCAGGCAGCACCTCCACAGGATAGATCACCGGCGTGAGGTACATCCAGGCCGTGAGCAGCACTTCGTACATCGGCACTGTGTCCGGAAAGTAAATCGCTGCAGTAGAGACCATCAAGGCAACGCCGAGGGTAAAAAGCCCGGCAAGGAATATTGGTAGGGGTAGTAGCAGTATCGTCGCCGGCAAACTTGCACCCAAAGCCAGGGCAATGATGACGTAGGCGCCCAGCGCTAAAACGAGGTTGATCAACCCGGTGCCCAACGCAGAAACGGCGAATGCCGCCTTTGGGACGAAAATCCGCCCCAACAATCCGCCGCTCCATACCAAATCATTCATCGCTGCGGTCGTCGATTGCGCAAAGAAATTCCATATTAAAAGCCCAGAAAGCACGTGCAGCGCATAATCCTGACCGGGAAAGCGAAAGATGTTGGCAAACACCAGTGTGAGGACTGCCATGGTGAGAAGCGGATTGACCATCGTCCAGGCTACACCCAAGAAGGAGCGTTTGTAGCGCACCTTCACGCTGCGGGCGATCAATTGCCCGATGAGGTCCCGGTAACGAACGAGCGCCTGCAGTTCCTCGTAGAACGGTTTCGCACGGGCGGCCGAATCGTAAACCCTCGAATCTTCGATCATTGGTGATGTCTCATTCCACCTCGACACTCTACGCAATCGTGGCAAAGTCTATCATATTTATTCTACTTGTCGTACGCAATTGGGGAAAAAGGTGTATGAATTCCTGTAAAAACAAATGGCGTTATTTCCGTGCGGCAGTCCATTCGAGGATCCGATCGATGCCGCGCCGGAGCAAGTCCTCCAGTTCATCTGCAACAACCCGATAGGTATTCAGCGTGCCCGTCACCGGATCGTCGATGTCATCCGTTCGGCCGATGAGCGCAGAGAACAGCTTCACCCGATCGGTGTATGCTGGGAATTGACCCTGCAGCGCCTTGGCATGACGGCTTTCCATGACCAGCACCAGATCGAACTGTGATATGAGTCCTTCGGTCACGGGCCGGGAACGATGATTCTCGATGTCCAGGCTTCGTTCCCGCATGACACGACGCGCCGAGGGAGTCGCGCTCTCGCCTGAGTACGCCCAGACTCCGGCCGATTCGACGCGCCACGTATCGCCCAAATCCGCTTCATCCAGGATCGATTTAAACAGCGCTTCCGCCATCGGTGAACGACACTGATTGGCGGAGCAAACGAAGAGGATCGAAGGCATTCGGTTCCCTACACGATTCGTTGCCTGTTATCTAAACGGGATAAGATTATGCTACAACCGCCCCATAATTCTCAGGTGACGCCGCAGCTCTCCACCCGAAATCAGCAGCAATCGGTCGCCCGATTCTTCCGCCAATTCCTTGCACGCCCGCGTGAAATCGGTCGTCACGATGAGATAGGCCGACTCGCAATTCCCCTGGGATTCCATTGTCTCGAGCACGCTGCGACCCTCACCCACACCGACATTTTTCTCGGCGCGTATGTAGCGCACGAAGACACGCTCGACCTTTTTCTTCTCCGTACGCCAGGCCAACAATTCCGTACAATCTTCGTCGGATCCCTCGAGAACGACGGTCTCAGGATATCCCAGTGCGCCCATCAACTGGCCGATCTCTGAACTGATGCCAGCCGGTTCCAATGACTCAACGTGCGATTTGAGCATCGCCGTGTCCGGTAGCGGCTCCTGTTCTTCGCCCTTCTCCTCTAATTCCTTCTTGGCTTTTTCTAACTGCTTTTTGAGTTTAAACGCCGGCGTGGGGTGAATGGGAACTTCGAAGATATCCTGCAGCCAATCATCCAGCGTGATGCGTTCTTCCAACTCGACGGGCTGTGTATCCATGGGAACCTGATGGGGCAGCATACCCCGCTCGGCCAGAATTTCGTATAAACGCTCTTCGATCGTGTCTGCCACCCAAAATTCGTACACGTTGACCGGAACCTTGGGACCGATCGACGGATTCAGTCGTCGTTCCAGTCGGCGGCGAACCGCGGGATTCCAATTGTGATCGAAATGAACGACGTACGTCGCTTCCTTCAAGACCTTCCCGTCCAGCTGCACACCGGCTTCAATGAGCAGTACGTTCCAGTGAATTTGCTGGCGGAACGCGCTCAGGATTTCGTCCCGCTGTTCTTCGGACGTAGTTCGGTCGATACTCAAAGCGCCGTACGCTTCGAGCACGGGCAGCAATTTTTCCAGTCCGTCTTCTTTGAATTGGGTTATGACCACGATCTTCGATCCGGCAGAAGATACTTCATCGACGAGATCGACCAACGCTCGAACTTTGACGCCGTCCAATAACTCCGGAGCAAAATTACAAACACGCTTCAATCGCTCTACTGCGGACATGACGTGCGTACGGGTGATCGCACCGCCGAGCTTGACCAGACGGTTGCGCTCTTCTTCGAGTGCCTTTTCATAAACCTTCATCTGCCGATCTTGCAGGTCGAGCCAGAGTTCTTGCCGGATCTGCGGCGGCATGGACTTCGCCATTTCGCGCTTCGTTCGACGCATGACGTTGCTTTCGAACTGCGCTTGCAGTTCGGGCAGCGTGCTTTTCGTAGCGCCTTCCAACTCTTCTGGTGTGAGAAAGGTGAACACGGAGAGCCAGCTTTCCTCATCGGGAGGTAACGCGCCTGCCAAACCCCAACGTCGCTGAGCTGAGAGCCGTCTTAATGCGTTGAACATTTCCCGTTCCCGGAAACGGATCATGTGTAAACTGTCGAAAATGACGAGGTTGAAATCCAGACTCTCGCCAGCCAGCAATCCGCCGGCGATGTCAATGGCCAGGGTCGAGTAATCCACCAGGTAGACGTGCGCCGGTGTGTGCCAGTCCATATCACGCTGATCGGGATTCCCCTGAATGGTCGTAAACTTCAGGAACGGCGCCCATGTTAAAAGATGCCCGGACCAATGACGCAGTCCCGTTTTCGAACACACGATCAAGGCGCGCTTGATTTCTCCCTGTTGAAACAATGCAGATAGTGCGGCGATCGCCGTAACCGTTTTCCCCATGCCCGCGTCGTCCGCCAATAAAAGCGCATCCCGGTTGATCAATGTCAGGACGGCTTCCATCTGATCGTCACGCAACGGAAAGGGTAAAACCGGCGGGGTAATTTCCGTGAGAAACACGCTGAGTTCCAAGGTAGGACGCAGCATATCCATCAGGTCCGGCACTTTTTTGGCGACGATCTTGTTGCGTTCGTGGATGGGTTTGTACGACCTCGGTAGCGGTGGTGGGCCTTCGAATGTGAGTAAGTCCTCGGAAGGATATTTCTTGCCCGATAGCTGGGGAGTTTCGAAATTGACGGCAATCTCCCGGAGGGATTCCGAAGCCGTCAATCGGGCCGGGTAGTCGTGCAAATCCATGCTCTCCAAACGCGCATGCGAGAAATCCAGTAGCAAATCACAGGTGAGGGCGACGATTTGGCCGCTCTCGCTGCGGTCCGGGATGATTTGAACGCGCTCATCGATCGGGAAAGAGGTGAGAATGACCTGCGAGATGTTAAGGTCACGCACCGCAGCGATCTTCGGGCGTGGCATTGGGGTTACAGTTCGACCGGTAGATAATCGTATCGTCGGCACGGATTTGCTTCTATTGCTCGCCGACTTTTAGGCTATGGGCTTCTTCCAAAGCGGTACGAATACGTAAAAACGGTTCCATGATGTTGCGTCCGCGAAGACGTTTGGGCAGCACATCACGACCGATCTCGGCTTCTTGATCATGCCCCGGCAATGCCTGGAGAACGTATTGTCCATCCACCGTCGCCCGCACCCACAACACGGGCAAATCCATGGCAGGCCGAAGTTTTAGGAATTCCGCATCACGGACGAGCACCAAATCGGGTTTAGACTCAAGCGCCTTCATCATCGGCATGCCGACGAGTTCGTTGCAGATATATTCATGCAACGTGTCTCCGTATAGGATCTTCTGCAGACTCGTGGGGCGAATCGCACCGCTCACACGGAACTCGAGTGGCCGAGTCTGACCATCGGTAACCAGGCAGCCCCCGCGGATCGAAGCGCCATCGTCAAACGTGGCGAGATCGAGAAATGCAAACACCTTCTCATTGTCGTTTCCGGACTTTTCAGTCATATTGGCCTCTCAGCGAAAAAAATGGCATCCACTGGGAAGGATTCCCCTCTGGCGATACCCTATCTTACTTTATCCGACAAAACGCCAGACTGCAAGCGGTCCAAAGGTCCGGTATTGATGATGCGAAAAAAACGGATCGTGATTTTCACCCGGGCGAAGTGAAATGCGATAAACAAAAGCTTGGGAGAAGAGCTCCCAAGCTTTTGTTTAATACGTTCGCAGACTTCTACGCGTCAGAGTTCGTCCGTTGAAAATCAACTTTTCTTTTTGGCACCCGCTTTTTCTTCCGGCGGGTTGTCGTCCTCCGGCAATTTCTTGAAGGACAAATTCCAACCCTTGCCGCCAAAAATGGCGCTGATGACTTTGTAACCTACCCAAATCAGAAAACCCAGACAAATCAAGCGGAAAAGGATAGAAAATGGGCTATACAGCGTGTACCGGCTAAAAAAGTTGCGAGTCATTGGGGAGCGATTGAACATGCGCGGCATGGATTGCATGTGATCATCGAAATCGAATCTCCCCGATTCTGGACGATCAAACCGCATCCAAGGATGATCCTTCAACACATCCTCGGGCAAGTTAAAATTTCCGAAAAAGCGTCCGAAAACGACATGCCCATCGTTCGCCGCGGCGACTCCGTTCACATAGCCGATTCGATAGAGTGCGTATCCAGCTCCCGCAAGGATTACCAACACGAGAAGCACGAGCAAAACACGACCCACGACTTGATTTCTAGACATGCTCAACCTCCATATCTGTATTTTTCCTATTAGAAATTTATCACAATCCGGCCCGCAAATTATGTGAGAATTGTGGAGAAAATGTTAATGGGACTTTTCGGTTAAATTTCAACGCGTCCCCGTATCCTGCATGAGAACCGACTTCGATCGACGAAACGTCACCCAAATGCCGATGACGTAGAAGATCAGCGTGAGTATGAAATAGCCGTGGATGATCCCCCATGGCAGGTCGGCAAACAACCTACCCACATCGTTGTATCTGTTCTTGCTTCCCCAATAGTTGTATAGGGAGTTCACGAGTGGCGAAATCATGCCGATTATGATCAAATTTAACCAGATCCACTTTCGTCGAAAGCGAACGCGCATACAAATGGCAAAGAAAAGGACAAACGTCATCAGATCCACGAAGTACGGGGCGGCGAGAACCAACCAATTTGTCTCTTCCTGGTAGTTGATGTAACCCCAGTAAAGACCTCTCTCACGCATGGTGGGCCAGAAGACGAATTCCGTAATCTTCGCGCCCTGCAAAATGGCGGCAATGGCGTGGCTGCCTTCGTGACGCAGCGTTCCGAGAATCTGGTAAACGGGATAGGCCAACAACCACAATAGATCCGAAAACCGCAGCCTCAGCGGATTGCGCCTGACGCTTGGTAACGTGTCGTCTAGGCTCTTATCAATCGTTGCTTTGGATTCCATCCCATGCCTCCAGCGCCGGTTCGGGCTCAACGGTTGTCGTGTGCGATCCTGAAGAGCCGAAATACGCCATTGATTCAATAACTGTCGGTGAACCGTGCTCGGTCAGGTAATTCGCGTATGCCTCGATATTCAAATCCATGAGGTCGCCGCTCTGCTGACGAGCATACGGGAGACTTCCGATTTGATCTACGCATCTGCCTCGCATGCTTACCGCCCCACAAATCAAGAACGCCGATTGAATCCAATCTAATCCGCTTGACCGGGTTATTCGATCAAAGCGGAGATGTTAGGTCACATCCAGGCGTTCGTGCGGATACTGGGTGTAAATCTCCTGCGACACGATCTCTCGCATTCGATCGAGTGCGCGATGGATTTCGGTGTATGTCGTGTAAAGCGGCGTGATTCCCAAACGGATGTTGTCTGGCTCGCGAAAATCCGGGATCACTTTTACCGCGGGAGGCGGAGATTCGATCAAAGCACGACAGATACGGTAGCCCTCGTCATGCTGCAAAGAAACATGCGAACCCCGCCGTTCAACCTGGCGAGGCGTACCCAAGGTAAATCCAAGGGGAGCGAGCCATTGATCGGCAAGGTAAATTAAATATGCGGTTTGTCTGGCGCTCTTTTCCCGCAGGCGCTCCATGCCGGCGTCTAAAAGCAGATCGATCGCCGCTTCGACCGCCTTCATGGAAAGCATCGGCGGCGCGCCTACCTTGAAACGTGAAACGTCCGGCGACGGCGTAAAATCTAACGCAAAGGCAAACGGCTTGTCTGCAGCCAGCCAACCCCAGATGGGCGGCTGCAACTGCGCCTGCAAGTCCTTGCGCACGTAGAGAAACGCCGGAGAGCCCGGACCACCGTTGAGATACTTATACGTACAGCCGACAGCTAAATCGACGTTACAGCCATCGAGATCGATGGGCACCGCGCCTACAGAATGGCTCAAATCCCAGAGCATGAACGCACCCTCCTGGTGGGCCAAGGCCGTCACGTGAGCCATGTCGTACATGAAGGCGCTCTTGAAAGCGACGTGCGTCAAACTGACCAGCGCGGTCTGCGAATCGATCGCCCCCTCGAGATCGTCCGACGAAATCGAGATGCCATCCATGGAAGGGACCAGGATGAGATCGTGTTCGCCGCCAAGCAGATCGATGATGCCCTGGAGAACATACAGATCCGAGGGGAAATTGAGCACGTCACTGACGATCCTGTAGCGCTGCGGTCGCGCTCGCAGGGCCGCTACGGCCAATTTGAAAAGATTCACCGTCGTCGCATCGGTCACGACGACTTCATCCTCCCTAGCGCCGATCAAGTGTGCGATCTTCGCCCCTAACAGCGTGGGGGTTTGCATCCAACCATCGTTCCAGATACGGATGAGACGTTTGCCCCATTGTTCCTCGATGGCGTTGCGCATGAAACCGATGGTCCGTTTCGGCAAGCGTCCAAGCGAGTTGCCGTCCAGGTAAATCAGGTCGGGATCTGCGATGAGGAATTCGTCTCGATACGGCGCCAAGTCGTCTTGTGCATCAAGCTCGTTCGCAAGTTCAACATGCGTACTTTCGAAGTCCAAAACTCGCCTCCCTGCCCAATTCTCGTGATGTACTCGGTCCTTCTTACCCCGCAGAAAAATGTAGCTGGATGAACTTAACCATCCGTTCGGGATGTTCACCGACGTAGTTGTAGGTCTCGAAGCGCCGCTGAATGCCGTCGATCCACCAGAGTTCCTTCGGTCCCGAGAGAGCCTGGTAATAGGCCTGCGTGTCACTCAATTCCGTCCAGGGATCCTCCCGTGCTTGAATGGTAAGTGTGGGAAGTTCCACATCGCGGGCGTATTTCAACGGAGACATTTCTTTCAGGGCGAAGCCGCCTCGCCAACGGACGATCCGATCGATAATGGGAAGTAGGTATATGCTGAGCGGTGTGTATACGTTTCGCATGTACGAACGGATGAACACTTCAGCCGAGACGGGTTGAATGGCGATCAGGAATTTGATGTCGCGCAGTTGGCTTTTCGCTTTACTCAATGCAACCGTGGTCGCATTCGCTCCCATACAGAAACTCACGAATCCGATCGACGGTGTGGAGAGCCAGCGGTTGTTCACGTAAGCGATGGCGCCGATAATGTCCTGGTACTCAGTCAGACCCACGCCGCTCATACCGCTTTCGCTCTCACCGTGATTTCGAAAATCGAACATCAGGACAGGATAACCAGCCTCGCTCAGGGAGCGAGCCGTTTTCAACAAATCGACCGCCGTTTTGGCGATGGGCGGAAATCCCTGGTTTTCCACAACAAATCCTTGCCGATTGAAGGTCATGGGGTGTGTGAGAATGACCACCTCTTTGGGCTCAGCACCGGACGGAAGTCTTCCGACCGGAATGTACCATCCCTTCAGCAATAGTCCATCCGTGGCTTTAAACTCGATCGTTTCATAATCTAGGTCATAATCCTCGGGGGTCCGTACGATCGGCTGACGTCTTGAATACAATACGATGTCCGAGAATACGTAGCCGACCACGAGTGAAAGACATATCCACGCGCCTACGACGATGATCACAACGATGCTTGCCGGCATTTCCCAGCTCCTTGTTATATGTTTGGGATCGAGAATGAGAGAGACAATATGATTCCCGATGAATGCGATCGACCTCAGTCCCAGATTCTACAGCCCCGCGCCTCGGAGAACAAATACCATCGATATACAGATTGTTTGGTTATAGGAAGATCAATCGCCGGTCAATGCCCGCAGAACTCGCATGCACAGCCGCTGCGTTCGTGAATCCGGGTCCAGCTCAGGATTCCAAGAGGATAGAGACACCACCCTGATCCGACCCGTCGCAGCGAGATGGCGAAAGACTCGGACCAAGTCCTCAGCGCTAGGACCTCCGAGTGCGGGATAACTCATCGCCGGGGCTTCGTTGGAAGCGAACACATCCACATCGAAGTGCACGTGCAGCGGCGCATCGGGTAGCGGTGTATCCAACAACTGAGTCACGTCGGTTAAATGCGTGACCCTCGATTGTTGGAGCGCTTCCCGTTCGGCGGGATCCAGATCGCGCGCATCGCTGAGAATCACGCGATCTTCCCGAATCGGCTTTACACCCAGTGCTTCGAGCAGCCTTTGCTCGCCGCGTCCCACAAGCATTGCCAACGGCATACCGCCAAGGAAACCGCTCGGTGAGGTCTCCCAGGTGTTGAAATCGCCGTGAGCATCGAACCAGACCAAGTGTGTTTCGAGCCCGGCACGCTGAATCCCTGCCGTGACGCCGATCGAGGAACAGCAATCACCACTGATTGTCACCGGTCGATTGCCTGCGTCCAGAATCTCAGCCACTTTACCGGCCAGAGGCTCGTAAAGTGCAACCATGCGTTCAAGCTTTTCGCCCGCCGGCAATGTGGATTTCACGATCTGCCAATCTTGCTCTGCGAGATCCTGCAATTGCGGCAGCGGTTCGTCTAAGAAGTACGGCAAGAGTACGTGTTGGTTTGTCATACCATTAATCTTACCCCGAGATGAAGCTCTGCGAGCTGTTAGTTTAAACTACAACGTGCACGGATGACCTGCAGAGATCACACCGTGCACGTGTTACACGAACGTAAGTTTAGAGACTATGCACGTCCTTCGGTTTTCGCCCCACGGCGTAGCGAAGGTAGCGATATCCGCCAGCCACCTTCTCCACCGACGCGGATGTCGCGCTGCCGGAACAACCACCACGCCAGGATGATGAAAACGAGCGTGACGCCAAGCAGTCCCGCAATCCAGGAACCGTTCAAGCCGTCGAAGGCTTCACGAGCCTGGTAGTAATTCAGCGGAGAGATCTTTGCGACGGTCTCTAATTTATCATCGATCTTCGCCAGCCCGGTGATGAAAAAACTCGCCACTAAAAATACGCCGCCCGCCATGGATGCCGTCCCCCTCGAGGGTAGCAGCATACTGCACAGCAGCGACAGTGCCCCGAAGATCAATATTTGCGCCAGCAAGGAAACCAACGGCAGCGCCAAAATATCCAGGTCGATTTTCAGCGACGACCAACTCATGGGCACCGCTAAACCGAGCCAGGCAATCCCTAGAATCAACACCGAGGTGACGACAAAGGCCAAAACACGGCCCGTGAAGAGTGCCGTGCGGCTGACGGGATAGGCCAGGATCAGATCGAGGGTGCCATTTTCTTCGTCACTGACCAGCAAACCGCTGCCGATCAAGACGGCGAAGATCCCGATAATGATGGGCATGTAGGAGAAGAATTCCACACCAAGGAAACCTTCCGGCGATCCAAAATCGGAAAAGTCGCCAAAGAAGGCGATGAACTCTTCGGGAAACACGGAGAGATATTCATTCAGTGCCTCCGTCTGCGTCCCTATCGAGTCGAACATCGACACAAGCAATATTCCAACGAGACCCAGACCGACACCCCAGCCGATGATCTGACCACGGTAGCGCCGTAGGGTGTAGCGAAATACGGTAAGCATGTTAAGCCTCCTGTCCTTCGTCCTCGTAGTAGGCAAGAAAGATTTCCTCCAGCGAAGGACGTTCGGTCTCGAGATCGATCACAGGCAAGGCGGCCAAAGCCTTAAGCAGATTCTCCATCTCGCCTTCCACCTGCAGCAGCACGCTGGTGCCATCGTCTCTGGACAGCACGGTCACGCCCGGCACCTTGTCCAGACGCTCTACGTCGACCGCCTGTTTAAAACGTAGGCTGGCGCGGCGAAAAGCGCGGTTGATCAGAGAAGAAGGCTCGGCCTCCTCGACGACCACGCCTTTGCGGATGATGGCCACGCGATCCGCCACGGCCTCCACCTCGCTCATGATGTGGGAGGAGAAGAAAACCGAGGTCCCTTCCGCCTTGGCGTCACAAATCAGGCGCAGCACTTCTCGCTGGATTAACGGATCCAGTCCCAGCGTGGGCTCGTCTAGAAGCAGCAGGTCCGGCTTGTGCATCAAAGCCTGCACGATGCCGATCTTTTGCTTGTTGCCGTGCGACATATTTTTGATCGTGATTTTAAGATCCAGCTGCAAGCGCTCGCTCAGTTCATTAACATAATTCCAATCGACGCTGTTGCCGCGTAATGCGTTGAAGTAACGCAACGCCCCGCGCGCCGTCCGATTTGGATCGATTTGCAGTTCACCGGGTAAATAGCCGCAGCGAGCACGAACCTCGACGGATTTCTCCTGCGGGTTCATACCGAAAACACGCAGCGTGCCGCCGTCCGGCCGAATGAGATCCAGCAGGCAGCGAATGGTCGTCGTTTTTCCGGCGCCGTTGGGGCCAAGATAACCCAACACCTCACCCCGCCGGATTTCCAGATCGATTCCTCGCAGCGCCCGGACCCGGCCGTAGGATTTCATCAACCCCTGGGCGGACAAGGCAAGTTCAGCAGACATATACACCTCCAGCTACAGCGATCATTGCGATACAGTACGTTTTCACTCTACCTCACGAGAGGCACGTTTCCCGATTGCTGTCAGACTCTTCACTGACTGCAAGCGGACATTTGGCTACCCCTCTGCATACCAGGAATTTAATTTCTGGAACCCAAGATACGATTGGGGGCTAGCTGTTACCATCCACGCGGTACTTCATCCGCAGGAACTGATACACTTCGAGGCGCCGGTATATCCCCACAAATCTGGCGGTCAACGCCGCCGAAGCAGTTTCCAAATCGATCAACTCGGGCCCCACTGCGTAGATCTTTCGCTTCTTCCAGTGCATTTCACAACCTTGGCGAGCCATTACGTTTCGCAGCCAGTCGACGTGACTGCCATACGGCAAGGGAATAATGATTTCATCTTCCCGATACGTCACCAGCACCGGCGTTTCATACTTACGTCCGCTGCGCCGCCCCTCATGGACGAGCACCGAGAACGGCCCAATCCCCCGCCTGGCAAAAAACAAAGTAAAGTGGTTGAGGAGATATTTGTTGACGACACGCATACCGTTCGCTAATCGCTCGCGCAGAGAACGATTGCTTTCTTCCATGGAAATCTCCTCTCATCTAAACAGACGTCGCGGTTGAATCGCATCGGAAGATCTGGCGATCACCAAGCCAACGGCCTTCCTTGCGGGTCGATATATACCGGTCCATCCAAGGACCAGGATTGGGTTAGCAGTTTGGCCACATCCTTGGCTGCTTGCATGGGCGTGATCGGCGCTTGTGAACCGCCCATGTCCGAGCTGAACCACCCGGGATGCAGTGCCAATACCTTTATGCCCTCTTCTTTGTAAGCATTTTGCAGCAGCTGGCTGGCCATGTTCAGCGCTGCTTTGGACATGCAGTACGAATACTCGTTTTTACGCCAGGCGGTTCCGATCCCACCGGCTTCGGAGGAAACATTGGCGATCAGTTTTCCCTCCCCTCGCCGTAGCAGGGACAGGGCGTGTTTAACCACGATCAGCGGCGCCACAGCGTTGACAGAAAAGGTTGGAGTGAACACCGAAAAGTCTATCTGCTCGAGTTCCGGTTTAGACTGCTCCAAGTGTACCGCGGCGTTGTTGATCACGATGTCGAGGTGATCGAATTCCTCGGAGATGCGCCGCATGATGTCCGCGATGGCGGACTCGTCTGTAACGTCGGCCGAATAAAGCAGCAAACTGTCCGGAAAAATCTCTCGCAGCTCAAGCAGCGCCTCGCTTTCGTGACGGTTGATGGCGAATAGATGATGGCCCATCTGAAGCAAGACTCGCGTCAGTTCAAGACCGAGACCGCGATTAGCGCCGGTGATGAGTATATTTTGAGGCATGGTCTCCTCCGTCGGAAATTATAGTGGTTTGCATTTCATGGATTGACAGTACCACCCCTTTGGATACTACCGCGATTGACATCGATTCGATGGAAGACGTGCACCATCCAGACGACGGCCACGATGGGCACAAACATGTTCAATACGGGCACTGCGGTCATCATGGTGATCACGAATCCCCCGCCGTACACCGCACGCCGATTGTACTGGATAAGTTTGTGCGCTTGCGGCTTTCCAAGGTGGTATCCTGCTGCCATCTCGAAGAATTCGCGGCCGGTGAGGTAGCTGTTGAGGGCGATGGAAATGAAAAAGCCAATAACGATCAGGTGGAAAGGTAGCACCAGGAGATTCAAAAAAATCGCCCACAGCGTGAACTTGATGTCGTGCAGTGCATCGGGCCAGAATTTCGGCTTTTCTATACGCTGCGCATCTGGGTAACTCGCTGCTTCCACGCGACTGACGGCGATTTCCTGAAACATACCGGCGATCAGAACGACGATTGCAGGCAGCATGAACCAGCCGCTGATGCCGGAAATGATGCTGATGATGCCGCTGACCAGTGCATCCAGCCAACCAATTTCGATCTGAATCAGATGCGCCGAAATCCAGGTTATAGCGACCACCGCCAATAGTACGACGACGACCGCGGTAACTGCGCTGATGAGCATTAAACCCAGCAATCTGGCGTTCAAGATGGAACGTATGGTTTTGATGAACGGGAACATATCGATATCTCCAAAGCTTATAGGGATTCAGGTATATCTCGCATGAAATTCAAGGGCCACAACCGATCGTCACGGCCTGATGGATTGCGCGCAGCAGCGAGCGTTCGTCTCGGGAGTCTTGACCTAGTTCCCAGATCATCACGCCTCCATACCCATGGTCGCGGGCATAACACGTCTTGTGTTTCACGGTAAGGACATTGTTGAAATAAATGCCCTCGATTTCGTCGATTCCAAGGCCGGGATCATACAAATCAACGATTTCAGCGTAGGCGGACGAAGTGGTCGGATGAGTCGTACGGCGTCCATAGAAAGGGATCCCCAACACCAATTGCTTTGGGGAAAATCCCGCTTGCTCGAACGACGTCAGATCATGTACAGCATCTTCGAAGGTGGAATGCCGGCTGCCGTGATCGTAGGACATGATGTGAATGCGGTCGATGTCGATAAAGGCTCGAAAGTCGATATCCTCATGAGGATACAACGCTACACTGACGATCAATCCTGCCTGTCTCACATCCGAGATCAATGAGACATATCGCAGGGTTTGGAATTCACCCACGGGGAACTCCCAATCGAAATCGACCCCATCCAGATCGTTCGCGTCGCAGAATTTAACAATATCATCCACGAAATTTCGCCTCGATTTCCAGTCCGCGATCACTTCGATAAAGTGTTCCGAGCGATCGTACCCGCCGATCGAGAGATGCAGGCGCGTGCCGTATGTCTGTTTTGCCTCCCGCATGATCCGCAGACGCTCGGGACTGACTCGTCGTGTGTCCAAACGGCCGTCTTCATCCGGTTCCGCAGAGAAATAGATCAAATCCGTCAGGCAACTGCCCCAAGAGGGCTCGAAATCGCGGTATTCCGGCAGATAGCCGATAACAAGGAAATCGTCTTTCATTTCCAGTGAGGTGTCGCACCAGGTGGAGGGTGTAGGAGTAGCAAAGACTTTGCGAGTCGGGGTTGAGGACGTCTCGGCAGATGGGGTCACACTGAAGGTGGAAGTATTCGAAGTGAGCGGCGCCGAGCTCGGAGAAACGATCGGGGTTGACGTCCCACAAGCAGCGATTATCCATAAGAGAACGGTGAGCAGGAGGAGCGATCTGCTGGTTCTCATCTCAATGCCGATCGGCCATTTTTCGCAGCACTTCGAGCGATCTCGCCCTCGAATCCCACGGCACGAAAAGATGATCGTGATGGTATGCCGATACCGGGTTGACGCTGATTCCTACCTCGGCCAGCTCGTTCGTGATCGCAGCCAGGAAACCCACTGCGGTCAGCGACGAATGCACTTTCAGGGTGATGCAGGCCCAGATGGAGTCGTACGCCAGATCGAGATCGCGCGCGTCCTCCTCGTCAATGATAATGCTGACCCCCTCCGCCTCAAAGAAAGTACTGAGCGGTTCGAACGGCAGCCGCTCGTACGTTTCCGAATCGACGCTGCAAAAAACGTACGGCGATTCATGCAGGAGAGGTTGCATGTTACTCAATAAGGTCGTTAAATCGGATTCCCCGGTCATCAACTCACACCACTCCCGGGAATGAAGCATGCACCATTCCAACCTCTAGATACTCAGGCTTCATTTCCTGGCTTTACTGCGTTAAATACCCCAACGAAGGTGTTCTTGTACACACAATCCACGTCCACAAAACCGGCATCGACGAGCCACGCCAATTGATCCGTGAGCAGGGCATCATGGTCGAAAGCTTTGCGTCGGGCGATGCTTTCCCGAATGCGTTCTTCGTCCGCACCACGCGCTCGAACCTTCGCCAGCCAATCCGACCAGTAGATCTCTTGCAGATTTATCGTCGGGCCTTTCACCTGATCGACGTTGAGGAACACACCACCTTCACGCAGCGCCGCGTGGATTTTGTGGAACAGGTGCAGCTTTTCCTCATGCGTGAGATGATGAATGGACAGGCTGGAAACGACCAGGTTGAGATCCGCAGTGAAGTCGATCATGCGGTAGTCGCCCGCAACGAAACGGAATTGCTCGATGTTGGCCTCGAAACGCCGCCGTGCGACGGCTAACATCTCTTCGGCGACATCGATCAGTGTGAATTCTGCCCGGGGACATTTATCCAGTACGTGCTGTGAGAAGAGTCCCGTGCCCGCGCCCAGGTCCAACACCTCGATGCTTTCATCCATCCCGAAGGGGATCAAATCTTTGGCGACTGCGAAGATGGCGTCATAGTCGGGCAAGGCGACCTTGATCCACTCATCGTAGTATGCAACGGATCGATCGAATGCATCAGCGATGGTCACAAACTCTCTCCCAGATCGTAAACATTATTCAAACCAACTGTCTTCTACGGAGCTTCATAAAGCGTAAACATATAATGTGGTTTTTGTATGCGAGACTGAAATTCGGCGGATTCTTACACAAGCAAGAAAGCCTGTAAAGGTTTTGCGACCGTGATGGATGAGGAAACGGAAGTAGTGGAATGAGAGCGGGTTCCACTTGCTACGTACAAGGCCTGACTATTGGTAAGCCAAATTTCTGAGGCAGGCGCCGATGGATGCCGGTGCATCACTCCACCCACGTAAATTCGGCTACCACCGGGTTGTGGTCTGACATCCCGTCCTTCAACACTCGAACCCATTGCGGTTCGAAATGGGCAGAATGCCAGATGTAATCAATGCGTTCGACACGAAAATCCGTCCCCACCGGATGGATCGTGTGACCTAATCCCCAACCGATTTCACCGAAAGTGTCAAACAACACTTCCTCCATATACTCATGAGCGACGGATATCTCCGAGAAATTGCAGTCACACAAGACCAGAGTCGGCATATCCTCATTAGCCACTTCATCGGTCACGAGGCCGACCTGGCGCACGCGAATTTTCTGGCGCTCCGCAATACGCCCTGGCCACTCCTGAACCGGCAATTCTCCCATCAAAGTCGGGATAAGATGCACGACCGCGACCTTGATCGGCGTGCCATCCACGTCAACGATTGCCACCCAGGACAGGTCGCGCCACGGCAGATTCAAACGCCGCACAGAAAGGATAGGATAACGGCTGAACAAGCCCACCTGTAAAATGTGCTCCGTCGGCAGCGGCGTGTGGTAAGGATATTCACTACCCAGGAGAGCTTCCAGTGGGTTGGCGTTTGCGGGAATCAGTTCCTCCAGGCCGACCAGATCGGCACCAGCGGCGAGGATTGTCTCCGCCAGGGCACTGTATTCGGTGTTGCGATTGAGCACATTAAACGTCATTACCCGGAGTGTGCGAACGGAGGGGTCTTCTGCTGAACGAAAGTGAGGAAACAGCCGAAAACCGTATAGCACGAAAAAGGAGAGTGTAGGCACACACAAGAAAAGGATCACCTTTCGCTCGCGTAGAATTAAAGCGCCTATCCAGAAGACAGGCATGAGGACGAAGAAAACCTTCAGGTAGTGATTTAAAATCCATAGCAACCAATGACCATCGGAGAGAAGTAGACGAAGAATGAGTGGTGTGGTGCATAAAATCGCATAGCCGATAATTAGCCAGCGAAAGATTATTCTCTTTCTCATGCTCTCGATCTCTCCTCAATGATTACCGGTCGTCCATATGTGAACATGCGAGATTGTATCCCGGGTCGATCGCCATATCTGTCCGGCTTTCCACTGAAATCCATACGCCTTTCAATCCCAAAATATACGTCCATGAATTGCAGCGAACGATCTTCCCCAGCATGGTGTCAGATAAATAATGAGGGGCGTTTCTACCAACACCGCCCTGCTTCAGATGCGCGATCCCGACGTCGATGCCCCGGCTTGTCAAGTGAATTGCCGCATATGTGTAGATGCCTGTACGGTGGACACCATTTCGCCGGAATAGACGCGCGTGGAGATCATGCGTTGCTTGAGCAACACGGTTCATTTGCCCTTGCTGCCAACAATTATTCTCCTGGCTTCGGCAGTTTAAACCGACGGCCGCGGTGCGGCTCACGAACCTGACGACACTGGATGAGCACACGCTGCACCGTTGATCACGATGCATGGCACTGTGCCCTTACGGCGAGTCAGCTTCAGCGTCACATGAAATTCACAAGGTGAAATGAAGGTTAAGGCCGGTATCCCGCTGTGAAGACGTTAAAAAGATGAGGGCACTGATTGAGGTAATATTGCGATTCCTCACTCGTGAAAAACCAATTTTCATCGGTCCAACCCATGATTTCCTTGCAAGACGGCGTAGCGTAGTGATCGTCGCTCGTGCCCGTTCCGAAGGGATGCAAGAATTCATGCACGATCCCGGCGGATTGAAAGAATGTTGGGGTAGAGGCATACAGATCATCCACCAGCGCGGAACACATGGAATAACCATACATCTCCACACAGGGTATCCCTGGATTACCGCGACATTCCCCACCGACGGAAACGTCACTAATAACCTCCTCGCCATCCCCGTACCCGCAAATACCATAATGGTGACTCCAATGCATAATCGCAAGATAGACATATTCATCTCCAACGAGCGGAGAAACGAATTCATTATGGTATCCAACAGGTCCGTTGACCCAACCCGAGTAACCACCATAAAGCTTGGCCATGCCTCGATCCCCAAAGGAGTAAATCACCAAACCGTGGGGAGTCTCAGAAGCGACCGTTTCCAGGTAGGTGAGGGCCATTTCTTTCATCGTCCCACCCGGTTCCATCTCGCGGTAGTCGATCAATTCGAACACGAAACCTGTCCTCTCCTGCAGGATCTGGGAAGATTCTCGCAATATAACCTCCGCGGATTCAAGCTCGACCGGCTCGGAATTCAGGTCCACCAGAATTGCGACCGTAAACACACCGCGAGGTTCCCCGAGGCTCTCTTCAACGGTAGAGGTTGGTTCTCTTCTGGATATTGTGTCCGTTGCTCGAGGCGGTGATATCGCCTCATTTGTATCCGGCGTTGCTGTTGAATTAGAATCAGTGCCTATTCCAGGCCAATTGCAGGCCAAAGCAGCCAAAACGAGTAGTCCCAACGAGGCGAAGCTCATTCGTCGCATCGTAGTCCTCCAGACTCCTTTGAACGGATATCCTCGCTACCAACTTCATACGAATCGAACGTAATCTATGTTTCTATGGTCCTGAAATCCAAGTGCGGTTCCCAAAGATCACCACAGCGATTTGTGCCAGATCACGCCTCACTCGTCGGTAAATAGGGCATGGCGGGACCTTCTATTCCCAACAATTCAGCCAGCGCCACCTGCATCGCCGTGCGGTCATCCCAGGGATATTCGATCTCTCCGAAACACATCGACTGTTCATGCCCCTTTCCGCAGGCGATCACCAAATCGCCGGGTTGTGCTTCTCGAACGGCGAAACGCAGCGCGTCGCCACGGTCCGGCTCGCGCCAGAACGTCTTTTCTTCGACGCCGCCTTTAGCTCTCGCGCCCTGGGCCATTTCCTCCAATATGTCGTCCAACGATTCTGTGCGTGGATCTTCCGCCGTCAGGATTGTCAGATCGGCAAGCTCGGTGGAGACCTCCGCCATCATGCGCCGTTTCTCCCGATCCCTCAATCCTGCCGAGCCGAAGACTGCGATCACCCGTCCCTGGGTGATATCACGCACCGTTTCCAACGCTCTTCGCAAGGCATTGGGTGTGTGGGCGAAATCGACGATGGCGGTGAACGATTGCCCCAGATCGATGCGCTGCATACGTCCCGGTACACGTTGGAGTTGAGCAACTCCTTCCGCCGCTACCTCAGGGGTTATCCCCAACGCTTCGACGGCGACGGCCAGAGCGGCCAGACAATTCGAAACGTTATAACTCCCGATCAGTTTGCTCTCGATATTCACTTCGAAGTCGGCGCCGCAGGCCGTGAAATGCAATCTGCCGTTGCGGCTTTCGATGTCCCTTGCGTAGACATCGGCATTCTTGTCCAATCCATAGGTTAGGCAGCGTGCATCCGTGACCCCGCGCAGGAAATCATATGAAGCGTCATCCCGGTTGAGCACCGCCGTCTTTTCGGGACCGAATGGTTTTCGCAAACCCCGCAATCTTTGCGAGAACAATCTGCTCTTTGCCTGCCGGTACGACTCGTAGGAGCCGTGATAATCGAGGTGTTCGTGGGTGATGTTGGTGACGGCAGCAACATCGAATTCGCATGCCCCGACCCTTTGCTGAGCCAGGCCGTGAGACGTGGCCTCCAGGACGCAGTGCGTGATCCTTTCGTCGACCATCTGCGCCAAATACCCCTGAACTTCGAGGGCGTCCGGCGTCGTTACGTGCAATCCCGTGTCCAACGTCTGAGAACCGATGACCACGTTGAGCGTGGTGAGCAGGCCAGCTGCACAGCCTGCATTACGCAGAATCTGGTAGATCATGCTGGCAGTCGTCGTCTTACCGTCCGTGCCGGTGACACCGATGAGGACCAAATTGCGCGAGGGATGATCGTACCAAGCGGCTGCAATCTGCGCCCAGGCGAGACGCGAATCGAGAACCCGAAAATAGGGGATTCCCAACCCTGAAACGTCTTTCTCACCGACGGCAGCAGCCGCCCCTCTTCTTTCAGCATCGGCCAGAAACTCATGTCCATCATTCTCACTTCCACTGAGAGCAACGAACAGCGCGCCTTCCTGTACAGCGCGCGAATCGGCGGTCAGCATCGTGATCTCGAAATCCGGCTGACCACCGAGGTCGATTCCGTCTAAATTACGTAAAATACGAGCTAGATGCATCTTCAGGAAAATACACGTTAACAGGCAGTTTTCCAACGGAACACAAACGCGGTCCAGTGGGAATGACTACTCGAGAGATTGACGTAGACTTTCCAACTTCCCGGCAACCGAACCATCCAACAATTTGTCACCCACGCGTATCACCAAACCGCCCAGGATATCCGTTTCCACACGGAAACTAACCGTTGCGCTTCCCCCCAACTTGCTCAACACCTCGCGCTTCACGAGTTCCTGTTCCTTCTCCGTCAGCGGTAGTGCACTGGTGACTTCAGCGCTGGTGCCGGTGAGTTTTTCATCCTCGAGCAAGATCACTTTGTCATCCCGCACTCCGCTGAAGAAATCATCGATCAAGGCACGCTGGCGCTTTTCGTCGAGCGACTCACCGATGACCTTCTGGGCTGCAGCGATGGCCAAAGCGGCCACTTGCCCGCGCAAATCGCGCAGCGCCTGGATTTTCGCCTGCTCGCTTTCCTCCTTGGCGACCTCGCGAATGTGCATTGCTTGTCGTTCCGCCTCGTTTTTAATATCGATGGCCGTATTCCCGGCACGCTCGCCGGCTTCACGTACGATCTTCGCCGCTTCCTGGCGGGCTTCATCAAGAATCGATTCCGCTTCTTCTTCGGCGTTGGCGCGAGCTTCAGCCGCCTCGCGTGCGTCCTGCAACCCCTGCTCCATGGTAGAGCGCCGACGCTCCAGCAGCTCGACGATGGGGATAAACACCCATTTCCGTAGCACGACGAACAGGATCAAGAAATTGAAGACCTGGACGAGCAAATAGCCAAGGTTTATACCTAATGCATCCAAGGGAATCCTCCTACTAAGGATCGATCGTCCGGTTCATTATCCTACGAAGAGGATGAGCAAGGCGACGACCAGCGAGTAAATCGCCACGGCCTCCGCGAATGCGATGCCAAGAACCATGTTCGTTTGGATCATGCCGGAAGCGTCGGGGTTGCGGCCCATCGCCTGTAACGCTCCACTTCCAACGACACCGATCCCGAGACCGGCTCCGATCATGCCCAGGGTAGCGAGACCGGCACCAATGAGTTTTCCGAGAATGCGGGCGGATTCATAATCCATATGCGCTGCCCTCCTTATTCGATTTTTTTTTAAGTTCAAGCCCCTTCGTGGGCCTCATCTCCGTGTCCGGCGGTTGCCTGTGCCATGAAGATCATGGCCAGCATACCGAATACGATGGCTTGTATCAAACCAACACCGAATTCCAACGCAAGAAATATCGTCTGTGCGAAAACCGGGACCAGACTGCCGATCACGAAAAGCAGAATCGATCCGGCGAAAATATTACCAAACAAACGGAAGGAAAACGAGATGACGCGCGAGATCTCACTGACGATTTCCAGAAGACCTACAGCGAAGTCAATGACTCCAAAAATAGGTTTGCTGAAAATGGGTTTTACGTTGATGAATTTCGTGAAATACGACAGGCCCAAGGCTCGAATTCCATAAACCTGCACCATGACCACGACGATCAGGGCAAGCGCCACCGTGAAGTTCAAGTCCGTCGATACCACTCGGACAAAGGGGACAATCGAATACGATGCGTGGGTCGATTCTTGAGCGGCTTGCGTACTTTCCTTTACGATCGTGACGATCGATAGATTCCCCAATTGGCCGAGTTCTTGAATGGGATACCCTTCGTGTTGCACGCTATGGACTTGTCCGATACTGTCGACGCCGGGAATCAACTCCATCCAATTTGCCATGAGGACGATAAGTACGATGCTTGCCATCCAGGGAAAAAATTGCTTGGCCCATTTGCCTGCCGTCGTTTCCGCCAATCCGTATAGCGCTTCGAGTACGGTTTGAATCGCACCGACGACTCCCTTGAACACCAGCTCGCCGCTGCGAATTGCACGATGGACGGCAATTGCGAGCAGCAGCACGATGAGGTCGACGATTAACGTGGCAACGATCGTGTTTGTGAGATAAATCTCACCGACCAGGGGGATCGTGATGGGGCCGGCTAGTTCTTCAGCCGGTAACTGTACGTGCGGCAGGATTGGGGCAAATGCCTTTGCGGCAAACACACCCAGAATGATAAACAGGAAGACAAACCAGCGGTTGACGCCCCATCGCCACTTACGGGTTTCCTCCACGCGTGACCTCCTCGTGTTCAGAATCCTGAGACTCAGTTATTGGGCCGAGACCAGCGGTGCTGTGGAGCACCACTCGGTAGATCAGGAACATCGTAACAGGGAAACTTACCAGAACTAAAATGATCGTGATGATCGGCTGTGTGTTGAAATGTAGATCGATCAACAAACCAACGACGATTGGGATGATGACCAGGAAGAGGGTTAAACATCCAACTTTTCCGAACACACCGATGAGTGCCTGAGAGAATCCCAAATGGCTTTGCGCTTTATCGGGCGGATTACCGTTTTGGGCCATCGCTAGAGAATTCTATCACAAGCATTTTTTAGGGTCAAAAGAGCGCTCTTGTACAATTAGAACAACGCTTTTGCTGCTTCCACAGCCAGATTCAGCCACGGCCCACTGATCGTACCAATTCCAACAATCGCCAGTGAACAAAGGACCAACGTTACCGCGAAGGGCTTCGGCACATCGATGGGCACATGTTCTTCATCGGAACGATAGAGATAAACCACCTTGAGAATCGTCATGTAGTAATAGAGGCCGACAATGGCATTCAACACGCCAACGATGGCTAACCATATCCAACCGCTTTGCACCGCCGCGGCGAAGACGTAAAACTTGGCCACAAAACCGACGAGCGGCGGCATGCCGGCCAGGGATAGCAACGCCACCATGAGTGCCAAAGCCAATCCCGGCGAGCGGCGACTCAAACCGGCATAATCAACGATTTGCTCGGAACCAGCGGTCTTGGCGAACAGGATTACGATCGTAAAGGCAGCCAGATTGGTAATCACGTAACCTATCAGATAGAACACCAGGCTGGCCGCACCGAAACTGCTCAAGGCAACCAACCCGATCAACGCATAACCGGCATGCGCGATCGACGAATAAGCCAACAGGCGTTTAATATTCCTTTGAGGGATGGCCAGAAGATTACCGATCGTCATCGTTGCTGCGGCCAGGATCGCCAACAGCGTGGTCCAATAGGACTCGATCGTCGGAAATGCCACCAACATGACTCGCACCAACACGGCAAAGCCTGCGGCTTTCGAGGCCGTCGAGATAAACGCCGTAGTCGGTGTCGGCGCCCCCTCGTAGACATCCGGACTCCAAAAATGGAAAGGAACGATGGAAACCTTGAACCCGAACCCCACCAGAACCAAAAACGTCATCCCGAGCAAGATCCATGGGGAGAACGCTTCCACGCGGATCATGCCTGCCAGGCGGTAAATGTTTGTCTCTCCGGTGAAACCGTACAGCAAACTGAAGCCATACAGCATCACGGCCGAAGTCAACGCCCCAAAAAGGAAATACTTGATGCCGGCTTCGGTGGATTTGTCATCCGCCTTGATAAAACCGGCCAAAATATATAGTGGAATGGAAGTGGTCTCGATTGCCAATAAAAGCATCATCAAATCCGCAGCCGTCGCCATCAAACACATACCAAATGTAGCCACGAGCAGCAGGGCGAAATACTCTCCCTGCACGGCAAGTTCGTCCAAATCAAGGCTGAGAATGCTCGTTACAGCCGCAGCGAAAATGAACACCAGCTTGAAGGTGAATCCGATCCAATCGTGACGCAGCATTCCGCCAAATATCAAAATGGGATCCCCACCGATTTCCGGCCGGCTGAAGACTACCGTGGCGATAAACGTGAGCAACAAACCGCCCGCGCTGACCCATCCGAGCAGTCGACGGCGCCGCTGCCAGAAAATATCGAGTGCCAGTATCAAACCGGCCAGTGCGAGAATCAGAATCTCTGGGAGAATGAAGAGAATGTGGGTGGATTCATATTCCGCGAAAGCCACCTATGCACCTCCGAAAAGCGCCAGGACGGCATTTGCGCCGGATTCGACCAACGGCGCCATTATCGTGGGATACACACCGATGAGAATCAATATGCCGGCCAACAGGACCAAAGCGATCCGATCGAAACGGGTGATGTTCGTGATGTGTCCCTCGAATTCCTCGGGAATCTTCCCGAAGAAAACTCGGCCGATGACGCGCATGATGTAAGCTGCGGTGATGACGATGCCCAACGCGGCGATGATGGCGACGATGGGCTGTCGCTGCCACAGTCCCATGAAGATCGGGAATTCGGCGATGAAACCGGAGAAACCCGGCATCCCCATAGACACCAGGCCGCCCACGATGAACGCGACAGCGACCAAAGGCATCACCTTCGAAAATCCACCCAACTTGGGAATCTCACGCGTATGCGCACGATCGTATACCATCCCAACGACTGCAAAGAAGAGTGCCGTCATCACACCGTGAGAGAACATCTGCAGTCCGGCGCCCGTCAGACCGTTCAGGTTGAGTGTCGCGAAACCCAGCATAACCAGACCCATGTGCGAGACAGACGAAAACCCGATGACGTATTTAAAATCTCGCTGGACCATGGCAATCAACGCGCCGTAGACCACGTTGACCGTCGCCAGAACCAAAATCAATGGAGCCCACATCTTGGCGCCTTCCGGCATGAGCATGATCCCCACACGCAGTGCGGCGAAGGCGCCCAGTTTCATCAGCACACCGGCGTGGAACATTGAGACCGCTGTGGGTGCGGCGACATGGCCATCCGGGGACCAGTTGTGAAGCGGGAAGATACCGCCCAGGACGGCAAATCCGAAGAAGACGAAGGGAAACCAGAACCGCTGGAACGCCGTCGAGAATCCCGCTTGCTGCAGTGCGATCATGTCGAACGTGTGCATGTCGGCGGTGAAATACATCGCCAGGGCGCCCACGAGGGCGATGACGGAACCGATAAAGAGATACAGGGTGAGTTTCATCGCCGCGTACTCGCGCGTGACCTTCCAGCCCCAGATGGAAATCAACAGATACATCGGGAAAACGGCGATCTCGTAGAAAAAGAACAATTGGAAGAGATCGAGCGAGATGAAAACACCGAACACGCCCGTCGCCAGGATGAAGAGAAAGGCAAAAAATTCCCGCGGCCGATCGTCTACGCCCCAAGAGATCAACACGCCGGTAAAAATAACGACGCCGGTAAGTAGAACGAGGGGAAGATTCATGCCATCCACGCCGACGTGATAGGAAATACCGAGCGCCGCGATCCACGGGAACGGACCTTCTTCGAATTGATACCCTCCAATAGTCTGGTCGTAGGAAAAATAGGTCACCACGGAGAGCGAAAAGCAGGTTGCCGCGGCCGCCAGTGCTACCCAGCGAATGAGATTTTTACGGTCGCCGGGGAGCAGCAGCAGAATCATCGCCGTCCCGATTGGAATGAAGCTGATCACACTCAGGATTGGAAAACTCATAACCTACTCTCTAGCTTCCGCGACGCAAGTCCCGTGATCGGGAGGAAATTTCGTACACAGCAATTGCGAATCCCAACCATTTGTCCGTAACCTCGATCACCCGAACAGACGGAGAACGGTGTTGTTGATCACACCCAGGATCCAACTCGGCCACACACCGATCAGCAACATAAGCAGCATGAGCGGTGCGATGGCCAGGATTTCCCGCCGGTTAATTTCGAGCCGATGACCCAACCATTTCTCGTTAAGCGGACCGTGAAGCACTTTCTTGATACCCTTCAAGATATACGCGCCGGTGATCAACAACCCGATCATTGAAATTGCCGTATACAAGGTCAGAATCGGCCAGACGCCTCGTACGACAAGAAATTCAGAAACGAATCCATTCAATCCCGGCAAACCCAGGGAGGCCATGGCCGTGAAGGTCAGTATGCCACCATAAACCGGCGCCAACGGGAATAGTCCACCATACGAATCCAGATCGCGCGAGTGCGTTCGTTCATAAATCACACCCACGAGCAGGAACATTCCAGCCGCCGAGAGACCATGATTGAACATCTGCAAGACCGCGCCGTTGAGGGCGATCACGGCGTCCTGACTGCCGTTTTGAACGAAGGCTGCGGCGGCAATTCCCAGCACGACGAAACCCATGTGATTCACCGACGAATATGCCACCAGACGCTTGAAATCGTTCTGCCCCCAGGAGGCGAATGCGCCGAACACGATCGCCAACGTACCCAGCAGTCCCAAAACGCCGGCAAACTGTTTCGCTTCCGCAGGATACAGCGGCAGCACCAGGCGCAGGAAACCGTAGGCGCCCAGCTTGAGCAGCACGCCCGCCAGGATCATCGAACCGCCGGTGGGTGCTTCCGTGTGGGCATCCGGAAGCCAGGTGTGGAAGGGCCAGATCGGGACCTTAATAGCAAAAGCTACAACGAAGGCCCAGAAAGCGATGGTTTTTACGGTACTCGTGGAAAGTGTGATCGGCAAACCAAGCAATTGCAGGGGCTGATCGAGGGCAGTCCATCTGGTGGTGATCTCGAGCAGATCGAAAGTCCCGGCGGTCACGCCGATCAGCTGAATGGCCAGCAGCAAACCGAGTGACCCGGCCATGGTGTAAATCAAGAATTTGAAGGAGGCGTATTCTCGGTTGGCGCTGCCCCACTGGTTGATCAAGAAGTACATGGGGATCAAACCGACCTCCCAGAAAACGAAGAAGAGCAGCAGATCGAGGGAAAGAAACACACCCAGCATGCCCGTTTCGAGAAGCAGGAAGAGGGCCATGAACGTGCGCACGCGATCACTTACGTTCCAGGAAATCAACAGCGCGAGGGGAGTGAGTAGCGTGGTGAGCAGCACCATGGATACGGAAATCCCATCCACACCCAGGAAGTAACTCGATCCGATCGCTTCGTACCACACGGCGCGTTCGACGAATTGAAATCCCGACGCCGAAGAGTCATACGTAAACCATAACCATACGGCCAAACCCAACGGAATAAGGCTGGCCAGAGTTGCTGCCCAGCGGATCACCTTCACCCGCGCCTGCGGCAACAGCAAAATTAGCAGCGCCGCAACCGTGGGCGAGAAGAGGATCAATGAGAGCAAATGATCTTGGATGAAATCCATTCCGGGTTGTCTCCCGCAAGCCAGCTCATGGCTGGAAGAAAATCACATACGACAATAATAAACCGGTGAACAACAAACCAATAACGAGGTACTCCTGCACGCGCCCGGTCTGGATCACACGAAAACGACGTCCTGCGCGTTTTACGCCCTCCCCAACCGCGTCCCCAAATCCATTGACAACGGGCAAGTCGATCGCGTTGCGCAGGAAAGATCCTACCCGCAAAGCAGTACGGCCTACAGTGTGCAAGATTCCATCGATCAGACCGCGGTCGAGCCAGCGGTAGACAAAAGTCTCCGCAAACCAGTAAGCAGGGCGTACGAATAGAAAATCGTAGAGTTCATCGAAATAGTACTTATTTTGAAGCAGCCGGTAGATGGCTCCCAACGGTCGCGATAGTGGGTCTGCAGCACCGGAAGGTACGCGCCGATATACCAGCCAGCCCAAGAACAAACCCGTCAGGGCAACTCCCACCGAGGTCAGCATCGGTGCGGCGTTGAAGGGCAGCGTATGCGGGTTTTCCAGCAGCGTGCCGCCCACGAATTCGTGGAACCAATTCGGCAGTAAGCCGCCGAGCACGGGAAATTCTTCCGGAATCCCGATCCAACCGGCGGCGACGGCGAAGATCGCCAGCACAAGCAGCGGCATCGTCATCGACCACACCGATTCGTGCGCCTGCTCGGCCGCCGGCGTACGCGGCTTTCCGAGGAAAGTGAGGGTGATTTGACGCATGGTGTAAAACGCAGTGATGAAAGCCGCCAGTGCCAGGACGATAAAAACCGCCCGATGATCGTTGACGAAGGCGTCCGCCAGGATCTCGTCCTTCGACCAGAAGCCCGCCGTGAGCACCGGAAAACCGGAGAGGGCAAAGCCGCCGATCAGGAAGGTCCAGAACGTGCGCGGCATCTTCTGACGCAGGCCGCCCATGTTGAACATGTCCTGCGTATCGGTGTGCTCGTTGGAGGAGTGCACGCCGTGCTCCATCCCGTGGATCACCGAGCCGGAGCCCAAAAAGAGCAGCGCCTTGAAAAATGCGTGCGTGATCAGATGGAATGCACCCGCAATATAGGCGCCGATGCCTACGGCAGCCACCATGTACCCCAATTGGGAGATCGTCGAATACGCCAGGACACGTTTGATGTCGTTCTGCGCCAGCGCGATCGTTGCCGCGAACAGCGCCGTGAAGGCGCCGATGAAGGCGACCGTTGAAAGCGTCGGAGTCAGCGGCATGCCCTCGTGCCATCCGGCGGTCAGCAGTGGAAAGAAGCGCAGTACCAGATAGACGCCGGCAGACACCATCGTCGCGGCATGAATCATGGCGGAAACCGGCGTGGGTCCTTCCATGGCGTCCGGCAGCCAGACGTGCAGCGGCCATTGTGCGGATTTACCGACGGTACCCATAAACAGCAGTAAGCCGATCAGTCCGGCCGTCGAGAATCCGGCGATCACGGAAGGGGTTGTGGCTAAGGTATGCAGCACCTCATCGTTGAAGAGAATCTGGCGGAAATTGAGCGTTCCCGTCTCGGTGTAGAGATAGGCCAGGCCGAGCAGCATGAAGACGTCGCCGACTCTCGTTGTGATGAAAGCCTTGATCATGGCCTGCTTGGCTGAATCTTTGCCGTACCAGAAACCGATCAACAAATACGAACACAATCCCATGATTTCCCAGCCGATGAACAGCAGCAGCAGGTTGTCCGAGATCACCAGAGTCAGCATGCCAAAGGCGAAGAGTGAGATAAATGCGAAAAATCGGGCGTACATGGGCTCGATTCCACCAGCTTTCGGCGGCAAACCCGCTCGATCATCGGGATCCCTCTTCTTCCCAAAGTTATGGTACCCGATGCTGTATACGAAAATAGCCAGGCAGGTCCAGGCGACGAAGAACAACGTAACCGCGGATAGTGGATCGATCAGTACGCCGATGTTGAAGTAAGATTCACCGGTTTGCAGCCAGGGTATGGAAGAAGCGATAGGATGCTGGCCGAGATGTTCGCTGGTGACCGCCATCCCGAAGACGGTCATCGCCAACCCCCACGAAATCAACATGGCGCCAACCGCAAGCGTGTGACTGAGGCGGTTGTTCCGGTTGGCCCACAGCACGATCAGAAAGAAGGCCAGGATCGGGGGAAATGGAATAAGCCACGTCAAGATTTCTGGTTGCATCGTCACCCGCCTACCACTTCATCATGTCGATTTCGTCTATGGCGATCGTCGTGCGCCGCCGGTAGATTGATATGATCAACGCCAGACCGACGGCAGCCTCGGCTGCGGCGACGGCGAAGACGATCAGCGCAAAAACCTGGCCGCGGATGGCCAGCGTTCCGTAGCGCCAAAAAGCGACCAGGTTGATATTCGTGGCGTTCAGCATCAGTTCGATGCCCATCAAGATCGCCAGCGCATTCCGACGAGCCAAAGCGCCGTACAAACCAACACAAAACAATATCGCGGCGAAGATGATGTACCAGGATAAGGGGATCATGTCTTACGCTCCTCCTCAGAAGCAGAACCCCGCGGCCAGGCGATCATGATCGACCCGATGAGTGCAGCAAGCAGCAGAACCGAAGCGACCTCGAACGGGATAATGAAGCGATCGGCGTCAACGAGGGAGATCCCAAGATCGTCCAGGAAGGCCTCGGCCTCCACCTCAAAGGAAGGCGCCTGCGACTGCAGCGCCGGCATTTGGTTGAATATCGCCAGAAGACCGGTGAAGAGCACGACGGCGGTCAAAAGCGCCAACCACCAATTTCGGTTGACATGCATCTTTGTCGCGCCCATGGCACGCTGTGTCAGCATGACGACGATGATGATGAGAATGGCGATCGCATCGATGTATACGGCGACTTGCACGACGGCCAGAAAGCCGGCGTTTAATAACACGAACAACACGGCGATTCCGGCCAGGACAACGATGAGCCACAGGGCAGCGTGTACCAAACGTTTGCTGAGGACCACCATTAACGCTGCCAACAAAGTGCCCGCCGCGATCAGCAGAAAGACCAATTGAAGGGAAGTCATTAAACGCCCACTCTCATGATTTTGTCCGCGTACTTCCAATCTGAAGATCGGAACCACGAAGCGCCAAACCTTCCAGTTCACGCCTCCTGGTGTGCGCGTAGCTGCGTAATGCGATCAGCACGATCACGAACAACAAGAGATTGCTCCCAAGATGCACGAGCATCCGATTGAGCGAGAATTCGGTGACCAATTTCTCCGCCACGGCTGTGAAAATCAAGCCGGCCAATGCGATCGGCGTAAAGAGTTTCCAGTTGAGGCTGTTCATCTGGTCAATGCGGACACGAGGGAATGACCCCCGAATCCAGATGACGACGAAGTAGACTACTGCGGTTTTGACGAAGAAGTAGAGCAAACCCAACAAAGGAAATTCAATGGCACCCGGTCCTTGCCACCCACCTAAAAACAAGGTCGTGGTGAGCGCAGAGATGGTGAAGGCGTGCAGGAATTCAGCCACAAAGAACATGCCGAAACGAAGTCCGGAATATTCGATATTGAATCCGGCGACGATCTCCGATTCCGCCTCCAACAAGTCGAACGGGGCGCGTCCCACCTCGGCGATCGAGCTGACGAAGAAGATCAGGGCAGCGAAGGGCGCAAGCAGTATGAACCAATAGGAGTGCTGCGCTTCGGTAATTTGCACCATGCCCATCGATCCGGCGAGCAACACGGGTACGAGCAGCGCTAAGACCATCGGTATGGCGTAGGAAAGCATTTGCGCGACCGTACGGAATGCGCCCAGTAAGGCGTATTTATTATTGGAGGACATCCCGGCCAACATGATACCCAGCGTGCCCACTGCGCCAATCGAGACGGCGTACAGTACACCCACATTAATGTCCGAGCCTGTTAAACGAGGCGCCAATGGAATGACCGCCCAGACACCCACCACCGACATGACTGCCAGTAGCGGCGCCAGGTTGTACGGAACGATATCCGCCCCAGTGGGAGTGATCAATTCCTTAGTAACTAGCTTAAGGGCGTCTGCAAACGTCTGAAAAATGCCGAAGGGTCCGACTCGGTTTGGTCCAAGACGATCCTGTATTCGAGCGATGATTTTTCGCTCCGCCCAAATGAGAAGGAATGTGGCAACCAGGGCGACGGTGCCCAACACAAATGCACCTAGAAGATTTTGTATAAACTCGACAGCGCCAGGCGCTAAACCAAGATTTTCGAGCAGTCCACGAAACCATTCTCCAAACCATACGAATGGATCGTTGATGTCAAATGGCATGCCTCGCTCCTACGCATCCAAACCAAAGTGACTCGCCAAAGGACCTAAGAATTCCGAGTCGCAGAAATCATACAAAACGAAATGGCTGATGTGTTGCTTCCATCAGCCACCATCTGGTCGCCTCGGGTTTTAAAACCACTCCAAAGCGCCTTTACGCCAGGCATACACCAACCCGGCAGTAAGGATGAAGATAAAGAGAACCCCCTCTAGAACCATGTACAAATTCAGCTTGTCGTAAGCCACAGCCCATGGAAACAGAAAAACGGCTTCGATGTCGAAAACTAAAAACATGAGTGCAAAAATATAGTATTGACCCTTGAGTTGAACGTACGTTTCCCCAAAAGTCTCAATGCCACATTCGTAAATTGACTGCTTGATCGGGTTAGGTTTTTTCGGCGAAAGAATCCAATTGGCGATGATGGCAACACCCGGCAGTATCAGACCAACGATCAACAAGATACCCAAGAAAACCCAGGGTTTGAGCATCGACGCTCACTCCTCCCAATACCAGCCCACCGCGACATACATTCGGGGCTTTCTCTTCAATTAAACTGGACATAGCTTATCACGTTCGTCGTTTACAGTAAAGGCGCATGACTATCGATGAATGTTGATGTAACTCACTTACACCGGGAACTCCTTTTCCAAATCTCCGGAACGGTCCTGCATGTGAAAGCCGAATGTGAAGACACCACGATGGTATAATGCCGACGTGTCGCCCCTATGTACGTCCGAGGAATGGGAAACCTATCTCCACACTCAGCCAGAGGCGCATTTACTGCAAACGCCGCAATGGGGTTCCCTTAAAAATGCATATGGCTGGGACGTTGGACGCATTCTGGGAGAAGGATGCGGCGCACAAGTCCTCTTCCGTCGCCTGCCATTGGGATTCACCTTGGCCTACGTGCCCAAAGGTCCACTGGGCAACTGGCTGCCGTCGCTCCTTCCCGAATTGGATACATTGTGCAGGCAAAAGCGTTCGATCGCGCTCAAGATCGAGCCCGATGAAGATATCGATCCGGCGCTGCAAACCAGACTGCGTGAAAACGGGTTTCGTCTCAGCACGCATCTCATTCAACCGGCAACAACACTCGTGGTCGATCTGCGCGCCGAAGAGGACGAGATTCTGGCGCGCATGCATCAGAAAACACGCTACAACATACGTCTGGCTTCCAGGAAGGGGGTCAGCGTTCGTCCATGGGACGATCTGGAAGCATTCGGGCGTATGATGCAGACAACTGCACAGCGCGACGATTTTGGGGTTCATGTTCCCGCGTACTACCGGCGAGCATACGATCTTTTTCATCCATCCGGCGCCTGCGAGCTCTTCGTCTCAGAGTATGGAGGTCAACCGATTGCGGCGATCATGGTTTTCGCACGCGGTAACCGCGCCTGGTATCTCTATGGCGCGTCGACGGATTTGCATCGCAGCCGCATGCCGACGTATCTTCTGCAATGGCAGGCAATTCAATGGGCGCGTCAGCGTGGCTGTGCCCAGTACGATCTGTGGGGTGTCCCCAACGAAGACCGGGAAACCTTGGAATCTAATTTCATGCACCGCAACGACGGGTTATGGGGTGTCTACCGCTTCAAGCGAGGCTTTGGAGGAAACCTGGTCCACTCCATTGGCGCCTGGGATCGTCCTCGCATCTCCTGGCTTTATTGGCTCTACCGCACCTGGACGACCAGAAGCAACGGATGAGAATGAACGATGCCGCCGGAATCGATATCTGACCGAACCCAATGGAACACAGCGGTGACTTCTCTTCCCAGCGCCCATCTGCTTCAGTCCTGGGAATGGGGAGAATTCAAAAGCAAATACGGCTGGGAGGCGCATCGTCTGCTGTGGAAAGATACGCGCGGAACGCCGCTTGCAGCAGCCCAAATCTTGCAGCGCAATCTCCCGCTGCCCGGAATCGGCAGACGTTTCTCGATTCTCTATTGCCCTCGCGGTCCCGCATTACCGTGGTCCGAACCTGCGACACGATCGCGGGTGCTCGAAGACCTAGGGCGTTTCACGGTGAACCAGAAATCCGTGTTCCTTAAAATCGATCCCGATTTTCCACTTTCCTTCAGCGAAGCGAACGCCCCTGAAACGTTCGTGGAACATCCTGCGGGTATGAGTAGCCTAGGTTCACTGGAGAAGCATGGTTGGCGCTCTTCTGCCGAACAAATCCAATTCCGCAACACGTTTCTCCTCGACCTGTCCAATGCCGAGGATACTTTGCTTTCGAACATGAAACAAAAAACCCGTTACAACATCCGCCTCGCGCAGCGGAGAGGGGTTTCCGTACGTCAGGGGGACATCAACGATTTCGACCTGCTCTACCAAATGTATGCAGAGACATCCATCCGGGATGGATTTGCCATTCGAAATCCCGCCTACTACCACGACGTTTGGGGAAGTTTCATCCGCGCCGGGTTGGCCCAGCCTTTCATCGCCCAGGTAGACGATACACCAGTCGCAGCGGTCATCGTATATCGTTATGCGAACACCGCGCTGTATATGTACGGTATGTCCCGCGAGCTGCATCGCAAGAAAATGCCCAATTATCTGCTGCAATGGGAGGCGATTCGATGGGCGAAGGAACAAGGCTGTATTAAATACGACTTCTGGGGCGCACCGGAGACGCTCGATACGCATGATCCCCTTTGGGGTTTGTACCGATTCAAATCGGGCTTCGGGGCTCAGTTCGTGTGTTCTCTGGGCGCTTGGGACTACGTTACGAGACCGTTTCCCTATTGGTTGTACATAGTATTCAAGCCGAAAATACTCGATCTGATGCGCATGCGCGGCGTTCGCAAGACGAAGCAGAACATCGACGGTTGAAAAACCCTCGTCTCGCGGCACTCCTACGACGTTTTCGAAAAGGATGTAGATAATGAATGCCCCAGCTCTACCTCGCTTGAAATTCGCCCATTTGCCGACTCCAATCGAACCTTTACCGCGCCTGAGCGCGTCCCTCGGCGGTCCCACATTGTGGATCAAGCGCGACGATCAGACGGGGTTGGCATTCGGGGGCAACAAGACTCGCAAACTCGAGTTCCTTGTTGCCGACGCACAAGCTCACGGCGCACGTACACTGATCACGCGAGGCGCCGCGCAATCGAATCACTGCCGCCAAACCGCAGCCGCCGCAGCCCGGTTCGGCTTCGATTGCATCCTCGTCCTCACCGGCAGCCCTGCCGAACGCTGGACTGCGAATTTGCTACTGGATCGTCTGCTGAACGCGGATATCGTGTGGACTGAAGGCGCCGACCCCGATGAGACGCTCCAACAGACTTTCGATGCGGCTTGGGGCGATGGCCGCCGCCCGTACCGCATTCCCTATGGTGGTTCTAATCCACTCGGCGCAAGCGCCTACGCTGCAGCGATGCTGGAATTCCTTTCACAAGACGTCCACGTCGACCGCATCGTACTAGCCTCTTCCTCCGGCGGCACACAGGCCGGCTTGATTGCCGGAGCCAGAATGGCCGATTGTAAGATAAAGATCAGCGGCATCAGCGTCGATCCAAAAGCCGCACCATTGAAAAGAACGATTGCGGAATTGGCTCCGCAAATCTGCGATCTGCTAGGAGAACCTAAAGAGATTGACCCGAAAGACGTGGATGTTTGGGACGATTATATCGGAGAAGGGTACGGCGTTCTCGGCGATCTCGAACGTCAAGCGATAATGACCTTCGCCCGCACGGAAGGGATAATGCTGGATCCCGTTTACACCGGCCGTGCTGCGGGCGGTATGTTGGATCTCATCCGCAGCGGCAAGTTCTCCGCTGATGAAACCATCCTCTTCTGGCACACTGGCGGAACGCCGGCACTCTTCGCCTACGACGATTTGTTCGGTTAATTCAATCCGACGACTTCGTAGACCTCAATCGGCTTTTCTTTTCCTTCCGCCACGACGGGCGGAAGTTCTACTACCTCGATCGACTTGAGGATAGGTTTTGCCGTCTTGCGGCTGATGAGAATTTGTCCGGCTGCGGCGTTTTCCTGCAGCCGCTTGGCCGTGTTGACGCAATCGCCAATCGCCGTGTATTCCACCCGCCGCTGCGTTCCGACAAGTCCGAGTAAAGCTTCACCGGCATGAATGCCGATTCCAAAGGAAAGACGCACATCTTTCGACAGTTCTTGATGTAATGCTTCGACGGAAGATTTCAAGGCGATCGCCGAGCGTACCGCTCGCAAGGTGTGATCCTTCTGAGGCATCGGCGCATTGAACCACGCCATCACCTCATCGCCCATGAATTTGTCGATCGTGCCCTCTTCACGCAGTATAGCTTCTGCTGCCGCTGCCAGAAAACGATTGAGTACCGTCATCAGAGTTTCCGGTTTTTCCTTCTCACTGAAGGCCGTGAATCCGCGGATGTCGGCGAAAAACGTCGTGATCTGTGTCCGGTGACCTCCGAGCTGGAGCGCATCCGGATCGAGTTGATCGATCACCGCCGGCGATACCATACGTTCGAAAAGGCGCCGTTGCGCCTCCAGGCGACGTTTCTCAGTCAGGTCATCCAATACGATGGCCACGCCGCGAGTGGCATCTTCTGCCGTCTTTAGGGGAGAAAGATTGAGGCTCAATTCCACTTCCCCACGATCTTCAATCTGTGTATGGACTTCCAGGCCACGAAACCGTTTATCCTTTTTCTCGACCTGCTCGATCTTCGTGGACAGGTCATCCGAAAGAGATGCCAATTGTTGCCGCAAAGAGGTCCCGAGGAGCACCTCCCGGGTTGTAGACAAGATATTTTCTGCGGCCCGATTGCATAATGTGATGGCGTCCTCGATATCGGACGTGAGCACGCCACTAACAATGGAATTGAACACATCTTCCATCAAGTTTTTAAGTTCCGACACTTCATCCAGACTGCGTTTAACAGAATCGAACAGGCGCGCATTTTCAAGCGCGGCCGCCGCTTGATTGGCAAAGTCCATCAAGAGTTTGCGTTCCTTTTCTTTAAATAATCCTTCGCGGGCGCGGTTATCGGCGTAGATGACGCCGATGAGTTTGCCCTTCACCTTCAAAGGCACACAGAGGATCGAACGTAATGAATAGGAAACGATGCTTTCTTGTTTATCGAAGCGCGGATCGGTCTGCGCGTTGGTCGTTAACACAGCATCACCACCGGTCGCCACTTGCCCAACGATCGTATCGCTGACCTGGATCTCCCCTTCGTCCAGCGACATCCGTTCCCAGTTCCTCGCAACGAGTGTTTCCATTTCTCCGCTGTTCTCGTCGCGCATCATCAAGAAAGCACGTTCTGCCCCCGTGAGCCGGATGATGGTATCCATCACCTCGTTCAAAACGGTTTGTAAATCCAAGGATGAGTTGACGACCTGGCCGATTTCCGAGAGTGCTTGAAGGTTGCGCCGTTCTTGTTCGTGATCCTCCGCTTCTTTCTGCAATTCAACCAGCGTGCTGCTCATTTGTTGTAACTGATCGAGCACACCGATCGGCAAATCGAGCCGGGCGCGCTGCAAGGTCTCCCGGTAACGCTCGAGTTTGTTCCTTATTTCTTCTGCTTTACGGCTGATGCGTAATAAATGATCGCCAAGACCAGGACGAACTGTAGTCGTACTCACAGCGTATCTCCCCTAACCTCTAAATATTATTCCAGCCGATTATATGTCAGCCAAGATGGACACACAATCGTACTTGATTACATCTCGAGTCGACGATCGACCAACTTACATCCCGATCTGAAAGAGATTCCCGCACTTGTGTCTCGTGGTGTCTAGGTTGTTTGACGGGCATTTATTTCTTGATCAAGGCATCGATGAGCCGGCGTAGCCAAGCGTGTAACAATCGCGGCCATGATGCACGCCAGGCACGTTGGACAGGATCCGTTGCGATGGCTTTATTACCAAAGCGCTCCTGCGTATAGGCTCCCACGATCGTCCACCCATGGGTGGTCAATTCGGGCAACGCAGCAGCAAGACACTCTGCCCGTTCGTGGGGTGTCTGAGTCGGGTCCACAGGTACACCCGTATGTTGAAGTAATTTACTCCAGCGGCGATATATCTTTCCCGTGGGCGTTGTTTCGATTCGCGAGTCAAGGAGATCTACTGTGTCCTCAAAACCAACACGATTGAGGCTCCTGTTAAGGATTCGTCGTGCAACGATCCGAGCTTGCGGATGAACGTAGAGCCAATAAGCAACTATCAACCCCAGTGAAACGATACCGAGGACCACAAAGAAAATTCCGATCCTCGACTTGGGAGCGTTTCCTTCCTCAGCAGTTGGACTTTGACCGACAGAATCATTCAAGGACGGTTCGACACTGCGGCCTTCACTTAATTCTCCCGGCCTTAAAAAATCTCGACCCGTCAGGTCGCCCGCCGACACCTGCGAAGGACGGAGAAGCGCATCCTGCTCGGTCGTCGGCTCGAATTCCACCCAACCAATGCCGGGGAAGAAAACTTCCGGCCAGGCATGGGAATCTTTGGCCATCGCGGTATAGGCACGCTGCTCCGCATCGTACATGCCCCGTGCATAGCCGGCCGCCAAGCGTGCCGGAATTCCCAACGACCGCAACATGATCACCTCGGCGCTGGCATAATAGTTACAGAATCCGATGCGATAGTCGAAAAGGAACCAATCCAGTGGTTCGACATCGGATGGCGGCGCCTCGATCTGGCGACTGTAGGTGATGTTTTCACGCAACCAAGCTGTGATCGCCACGGCCCGATCGTACGGTGTGTTTTGTCCTTGCGTGATAGGCTGCGCCAATAGCATCGTCCGGTCTGTAATCGTATCTGGGATCTGTAAATAATAGGTGGTGACCCAATCCGGATAATCCGTCCCAGCAGTGCGCAGTTCTAAAGCAGTCGGTGTTGCCACCGAAGCCACCGCGCGATACGTCTCCCCGCGCATGATCGGCTCATCGGCCGTGATGCTCGACAGATCGACGGCAGCGCTCTCGATTGCTCTCACCTCAATCTGCGCCCCACGGTTGACCCAAAGTGGTTGGGAGGGAAGGTAAAGCAACGTCATCGAGTCTCGAAGCGGTTTTAACTCGACATCGATTCTCTCTCGCGCTGAGTAGCTGAGAAACTGGAGGTCACCAAATGTTGGATCGAACGGTATGAAAGCCGCGTAAGAATAAGACCAACTGCCGTCTTCGTAACGATCGTAAATGCGCGAACGCCAATAAAACCGCCCAGCGTTCTTAGGAAGACGCTGGGGAATTGCCTGCAGTACCGGCAGGTCTTCTACTTCGGTTCCCGCTGCCAGATTCAGGACTTCGGGGTAAAGCTCAGCACTTATACGAACTGAACCCTGTAAGTCACCCAACAATTCACCGACGCGATCACGCGTTGCAATGAGAGGGGCGGTCAGCGCATCCCAAAAATCCGCCAGGCTATCATATTTCGAGAAAGCTGGTGCAATCCATGCCGCCAAGACCAATGCCAAAGCCAGAAAAGCCCCCGTGCGATTAACGAAGAACCCGGTTTCTGTCGGTACACTTGCGCGCAATGAACGCCAAATACTGCTGCGTTGATTGATCTCGGAACGGACGATGAGCAGCAACGCAATAAACCAATAAACCGCTGCAGTAGCGTTGACCGCAGCTTCCCCACTATAAAAATACGCATTTGTGAATACGACAACACCGCATGGAATGATCGCTCCCCAAACCTCTCCCCGACGAAATAATGACCAGCCAGCCAATACGCCGAAAATCCAAAACAAGACTGCCATGATCAAAACGAATATCATCGCATCACGATTCGTTTGACCATTCGCAACCACGTTGACGAAAGTTCCGATTCGTTCCCCGATGCTCACGAGCTTGTCTCGCCAATTCAAACTCGGATCGAGGGTCCGCGCGATCTGCCACCCGGTGATGAATACGCCGTATACTGTAGCGAACAATGTTGCCACCCTGCCTGAGAACACACTGCGTGCCAGGACCAAGCCTGTAATCACCGCCAACTGGACGACCGTGGCGATGAGCCCCAGATCATCCGTCCAATTTGCAATCAGCAAAGACCACGCAGATATACTGAGCATGATGACAAGCAGTATCAAAGTGAAGAATTCAAATCGAGGTCTCGAGTGCACTTCTACCGTCATCGTGGATACCTAACTTATTTCCGTATATAAAGATTATACGCTCAGAATGACTAGTCATGATTCTATCCTGAGAAACACGTAATTGAATTTCAAGCGCCGGCGGTATAACTCCGTGGATGAAAAAACGATGCTTGCTGCATCACCGCATCCTTGATATGATCGAGCGGGTATGGAACTTATCACAGAAGTACTGCAAGATAGCAAAAAACGACGTTATGCGCTGCTGACCGTGATCGTCCTGATGACGATTCCCTGCTACTGTGCGGGATTTACCGCGCTCCGGCAAGCACCGAGTCGATTCACACCAACGCAATCTCCTACCAGCATGCCTCCATCCGAGACCCCACAGGTCCGTACCCCACTTACTTCACCCGAATCGCCCACCATCACACAGACTCCCACGATCACGAACACCGGGTTCGTGCCCCCCAGCCACACACCGAGTTTCACGCCCGTCTTCACAGAGACACAGAGTATCACGCCCTTCATCCTCGATACGGAAACTCCCACAGTGACACTGACACCGGTTCCCAGCGACACACCGACTTCGACCCAACCTCCCACGGCCACGGATACAGTAGCGCCGCCTACTTCAACCCCAACCGAAGTATCCGAATAGCGTTCTGTGAAACCGTACGGCTAATGCGTTTCTGTGGGCAGACGTACGCGCGCGAATGAAGTCTCCTCATAAAAACGATGCTGAACACCGTTGAACTCGTCGCAGCTCGCGGCACCAGGTTATTCGCATCCAAGTTGGTAATCACAGATGGGATTTCACAACCCGGTTATAAAACAGATGTCAAATCCGGAGGAGGTGCCTGACCGAGGATGCTCCCTGGCACGCGTTCATTGAGCAGGCCGAGGATGGCCTCCTTGTCACCTTCGTGTGCCAGTCGTATCAATTCGTCGATTGCGGCATCGAGCGCTTCCCCAAGGAGCTGACCATTCTCTTCCAGACAAACGATATCCGCATGCTCGGTAGGTTGGTAATCCAGACCGTCGTCCCAAAGCGATTCACTGAGTTTTTCGCCCGGTCGAATGCCGGTGAAAACGATCTCGATATCTTCGCCGGGTTTAAATCCGGATAGTCGGATCAGATCCTCGGCCAAATCGAGAATACGCACCTGATCGCCCATACGCAGCACGAACAGCTCCCCCCCGATTCCCATACCGGCCGCTTGCAGTACGAGGTGGACCGCTTCGGGGATGGTCATAAAATAACGCCGCATTTCCGGATGTGTGATCGTCACCGGCCCACCGTGCGCAATCTGGCGTTTGAAAATGGGCACGATGCTGCCCCGACTGCCCAAAACGTTGCCGAAACGCACCGAGACAAACGGCCGTCCGCTCCGGTCTGCGGCATCGCGTACGATCATTTCCGCCATGCGTTTCGTCGCGCCCATCACGCTCTTCGGCTGTACGGCTTTGTCCGTGGAGATGAGCACCAATCGTTCAGTTCCGCAGGCCAATGCCGCCTCAACGACGCTTTTCGTTCCCAAGACATTGTTGGTAACGGCTTCCTCGATATTCAGCTCCATCAAGGGCACGTGCTTGTGTGCTGCGGCGTGAAAGATCGCTTCGGGGCGGAAACTCGAGAGAACGTCGTGCATGCGATCGACGTCGCGTATATCGGCGATGATGGGAACGAGCGGCAGGTTGGGATGATCCTCGCGAAGCTCGAGTAAGGCATCGAAGATGCTGTTTTCTCCGTGCCCCAGCAGCGCCAGCTGCGCTGGTCCCCAGCGGGCGATTTGGCGGCAAAGTTCCAGGCCGATCGAGCCTCCTGCGCCGGTCACTAAAATCCGTTTACCGCGCAGCACCCGAGTGGGCGAATCGTCGTCGATCCACACGGGCTCGCGCCGCAGCAAGTCGCTGATGTCGACGTCACGCAAACGGCTGACACTCAAGCTGCCGCCGATTAGTTCATACATGCCCGGCATCGTGCGAAAGGGGATGTCCCTCGAGCGGCACAGATGGGTGACCAGGCGTACCACATGTCCGGGCGCCGTGGGGATGGAAATCACAACTTCGTGCGCGTAGTATTTTTCCACAACGGACAGCAACTCTCCAAGCCGCCCCGCTACTGGAACGCCGTGAATCTCCTTATCGATTTTCTCCGTATCATCATCGACGAATGCGACAGGCAGCATATGCAGTTGAGGGTTGCGTTGCATTTCACGCACGACGAGCACGCCGGCGTCGCCCGCGCCTACGATAACGACCCGTTTGGCGCCTGCCAAACCGTCCGTTTTTTGACTCACTTGTCCGCTTTCACTGAGCACGCGCACGATGATACGCAAGCCACCAACGCTGAATAACGACAGAAGCCAATCGATGCCGATCACAGAACGTGGAAATCCCTTGGGCATACCACCGGCCGAGGCGACCAGCAAAACCACGATGGCCACGCTCGCCGAAGCGCTCAGTGTGGCGAAAAGGATCAGACGCATCTCGCGGATGCTTGCGTACACCCAATACCGCCGGTACAGACCGAAAAGATAATAAACCGTCGGTTTGATCACCAAAGCAGCAATCACCATGATCCAGGCCGAAGGGAGGTAATTCATGAACGCAGCTCCCAATTCGAGGCGCAGGGCGAAGCTGGCCAGAACCGAGGTGACGATTAAGAACAAGTCAACAGCGAGTAAATATCGATTGCGAATCTGCAGAATCGGCTTAGGCCGCATATACTATTTTTACTCCTTATTTCGGAACCATTGTACCGTGATTTGTAAGCCTTCGATCAAGTCGGTATTCGGGCGATATTCCAACGCCGTCCGAATACGCTCAATACTCGCTTCGGAAAAGCGAATATCTCCATCTCGCGGTTCCACATGGATCGGAGGCGGCGCTTCTGGAAAGATTCGCTGCAAGGTTTGGGCCAGTTCGAGGATGGTGATCGAACGTCCGCCGCCCACATTGAAGACACCGCCGATCGCTTCCTCCCGTGATGCCGCGAGCAACAAGGCACGCACGACGTCGCGAACGAATACAAAATCCCTGGTTTGTTTCCCATCGCCTTCGATCTTTATGGCTTCGCCGTTCAGCATGGCCTGGATGAAAAGCGGAATCACTGCCGCATAAGGCGAGTCGGGGGATTGTTTGGGACCGTAGACGTTGAAGAAACGCAACGCGACGGCAGGCAATCCGTAGGCAGACGAAAACGTGCGCGCTGCGCTTTCCATCGCCAACTTGGCATCCGCGTAGGGAGAAAGCGGGTGCTTCTCCGTGTCTTCGTGCACTATTCCGTCAGTATTCCCGTACACGGCGGCTGAAGAGGCGAGGACCACACGCGACGCTCCTGAATCGACGGCCGCACGTAGGACGTTCACCGAACCCAGAAGATTGACGTCATAATATTGAAGCGGGACACTCATCGAGGCGGCTACGGATGCAAGAGCCGCCAGATGAAACACACGCTCTGCTCCGTCACATGCTTCACGCACGAGACGCTCGTCCCGGATGTCCCCCACAATCAGTTCAACGGCAAGCCCCTCGAGATTCTCTTTAACTCCCGTGGAGAGATCGTCCAAGACGCGGACCGTATCCCCCTCTTCGAGTAATGCCTGTACCAGATGGGATCCGATGAAACCCGCGCCGCCGGTTACCAACGAAAGCGTCAAATTACACTCCTTTAAAGCCAACGATTGAGCCGATCGTACGCAAAATGATCCACAAATCCAACAGCACGCTGCGATGTTTTATGTAGTACAGGTCGAATTCCAGTTTTTCGGCCGAACCCTCCAATGAAGCCAACTTCCCGCCATTAACTTGAGCCCAGCCCCCGATGCCCGGTTTTACAAGTAGGCGAGCCCGATAGAAAGGAATCTGTTTCTCCAACTCGGCGATTAATTCGGGGCGTTCGGGGCGAGGCCCGACCAGGCTCATATCCCCGAGCAACACGTTCAGGAACTGCGGAAATTCATCCAGGTGGGTTTTACGTAGAACGATGCCGACACGTGTCGTCCGTGGATCGCCCTCATTCGCCCAGCGCGCCACCCCGTCGGCTTCAGCATCCTGGAACATAGTTCGATATTTCAGGAGATTGAAAGGGCGTCCACCCTGACCCGAGCGTTCCTGCGTGAAGAGAATCGGCCGGCCGCTCTCCACGAGAATGGCTAGCGCCACCCAGGGGTACGAGAGACAAAAAACGATGATCCCCACCAGACCCCCGGCGATATCGATCAGCCGTTTAATGAGCAAGTAAAAACTGGAGACACTTAACTCATCTACAAATGACCGCAGCAACCAATCCGATTCCAGATGATGAATGGGCAAGCGCTCCAATAATTCCTCGTAAGCAACCGGCATGCGCGTGATCTGGATGCCATGCTCCTGTGCATCCAGCAACGCCTGGAACATCTCACCCGACATCGGTCCCTGAATAGCGACGACTAGATCGGTTGCCGCTTGGCCGTCGATCAATTCGAGCAAGCTGGCGTGATTCCCCATGACACGCAATCCTTCGATCTCCGTACCCTGTTTATCTGCATCATCGTCCACGAACCCCAGGGTATGAAACGGAGGGGTTTCGATGCTTTTTATTGCGCTGTACAGCGTGCGACCGGCATTGCCCGCGCCAACGATGAGAATACGCCGCAGGAACGCCGGGGCGGTGAAAACCCGTAAATACATCCATCGCCATAGAAGCGTTAAGCCGACCGCCAAACCGAGAAAGTAGAGTACACCACGCCGTGGCAGAGATCCGGGTTGGGATGAAAAATAAACGACCAGGTAGAGAATCACCCCACCCGCCGCGGCGATCAAAACCCCTCGAATCGTCTCTCGCCACGATCCGGCTCGCTGCATGTTGTAGAGATTGGTCATCAACAAAACCCAAATCGGAGGCAGCAAGATGAACCAGGAAGCGCGTTCAACGATGAAATCCCAGGAAAATCCGAGCCAATCAAATTGAGCCCACAACGTCAGTGCGAAAAACGTCGCCAGTGAAGAGGCGAGCAAATCCCCGAATATCAATATGGCGCGGCGCTCTTCCGTGCGCAACCCACGATGACGTCTTCGCGATTCCTGGGCAGTCAAATGCGTCTCCTTCCCCAATGGTTAAGCATACCCCAAATAAAGGAGCCGCCCCAACAAAAATGCATCGTCCACAAAGCGAGCGGCAAACCAACCACGAGTCCAAGATTTTTTTCTTGGAGCGCCGAGATGCATCCGGCGATGCAGGTTGTGACGAAGTAAGTTCCCAACACGCCGGCCAATATCCACCAAGCCGGTTTAAGGATGAAGCCGAGTAATCCCAAGACGATGACAGCGCTGACAAACATAGGGGGAATTGCCTGACGCAAGCGAATAGATGACGGATATCGCAACAGCATGCGTGCTTTCCAATAGCCATAGCGGGCGTACTGTCTTCCCAGTGAGATAAAATCCGGACGAGCGTAATAGATCGACCGAATCTCGGGATCGAAATAGACCACACCTCCGGCTCGTCTCAAACGCACATTGTATTCATAATCCTCGTTCGTCTCCAGGTCTTCATCGAAAGGGCCGACTTTCTCTATCCAACGACGGGGGAACGCACCAAATGGCACCGTGTCCACCTCTCCTGCCTTCCCTCCGCTGCGGTAGCGTGCGCCACCGGCACCCAATGGGTGGGCTGCGGCGGTCGCGATCGATCGCGACACCCAATGATCTCTGGAAGACCTGATTTCCCAAATCCCGCCGACGTTTGCGGCACTCGTACGCTCGATCGCAGCTACGCAGCGTGCGATGTATTCCCGATCGGGTGCCGAGTGAGCATCGAGGCGAACGAGTATATCACCCCTGGCGTTTTCGATGGCGCGATTCAAGCCCGCAGGAATCTTCCGCTTTTTGTTTTCGACGACGCGAATAAGAAGATCGGTGTGCCCAGATATGAATTCCTCGATTCGCACCCGTGTGTTATCCGTCGACATGCCATCAGATATGACGACTTCCAATGCGCTTCGATCGAAGGATTGGCCGTAAATCGCATCAAGCAACGAGAAAATCGTATCCTCCTCGTTGTAACAGGGCACGATTATAGAGACTTCGGGATTCATGAAATCGCCGATCCGCTCTCTGGATCATCCAACCGTAGCGAATGGGCGCTTGCAATCAACCCCAAGAAGACCCACAGTTGAGGCAACGCAAAGGTTTCCAGGCTGAAGCCTTCGAAAAACTGTGAAAGCAGCATCAACAGACCCGCCAATCCCAGAGTCGAGAGCACGCCCCTTCGGATTTTGTACAGATTTCTCGCCGCGCCAGCGTGCAATCCCAACCAGATCAAGAAGGTCAGAAACCCTGCGATGCCCGTCTCCGCCAACAGGCGAATCCAAAGGCTCTTCGTGTTTGGAAATTCGGAATAACCGTTGATGATGGAAATCAACTCCGGCAAGCGAGAACCGAACACGGGCACATTTTCGAGAAAGAAAAAGCCCGTGTTGCCAATGCCGACGCCGAGCAATGGATGTTGGGCGAAGGTTTTGTAACCGACATCCCAGTACGCTACTCGCTCGGCATACATGAGTTGGTTGGCGATCACATACACCGGGTCCTCGTTCTTGAGCAAATCATCGGCGAACCAATTATCGAACATGCGGGCGTAGCGCGGATCGAGGCGTACGAGCACCAATGCGACGATTAAAATGATGCACACAAGAATGGTGATGAGCGCCGACCAGGCTAATATCCGCCAAAGCCGCACTTGGCGTACGTTTGGAGGATCCTTGCCCTTTGCCTCCCGTCGACGCGCTCGCCGTTCCAGCCACAACCGTTCAAACGCCAGAAAGACAAGAAATCCCAAGACGCCGATGATGGCAAAATAACTCAAAAAACCGATCCTCGATTGAGACATAAAGAGAATCAGGGATCCCCAGATTACCAAACCGAATTCGACGCTGAGGATGCGTTTCTTTCGCGAGAACACGGAGCAGCGTTGGAAGACGCTCGCAAGCCAGAGCGGTAAATAAAGGATGACGAGTTGGTCGGCTAGCCACGAAGGTTCGAAGGCCATGCCTGTCACCCGGCGGGAGAACAAACTGCGGGTCGAAAATTGCCGGTGAATGGTGTTCATCCAAAGGGGGACTTCAGTCGGGTTGGTGACATTCAAGCGCATGTTATTCAAGACGTAGACCGTTTGCATCGTCGACCAAAACAGAGCAATAGCAGCCCCGAAATAAAGCCACCGCAGACTTTTACGGATTTTATCTCTGGATTCCGGAACTTGAGCCGCCACGAAGTAAAAGGCGCCACCCACAAGCAGCGTCGCAAAGCCGCGAAAAGATCTCGAGAGTGGCGTATTGCCGAATGAAGGCTGAATTCCGATGAAGAACGAAGCACAAATTGAAAGCAGTGCAAGAGATATAAAAAACAAAAGTGGAATGGACAGAGCAGGCAATGTCCGCCTTTTTAAGAAGCGGGGAATTAGCCAAAGCAACACTAGGAGAAAGAGCGGCGCGCCGGCCAACGGACTAACCTGGCTGCCTCCGGCTAGTTTGGCGATTATGGGGAAACTCGTTATCGGGACAGTCACGAGCAACGCATACCACAACGCGGAAGTCGTGCTTTCATAGACACGAGAGAGCGAATAATGCTTGCCCAGTATTTCAATCACAACCACATCCCTTTGGCGCGCCGGATTATCCTGAGCGTTTGCGAGGGAAAACGAGAATGAACCACAGGCCCGCAAATAAACCGATAAAAGCACCGGACAGCAGCATCACGCCCCGGCCATAGAGCACCGGCGTCTGCGGCACATCCGCCGCCCTCAGTGCTTCGAAGGAAAATACGGGCAGGATTCCTCGACTAAGATCGATCTCGGTCCGCAATTCACCACTGAGAGCTTCCGAATCCAGTGTAATAGGGTCAAGATCACAACGCCAAGCGTAGGTTTCGGTAGGCACAGAAGTCAGTAGGAACTGATCGCATTCCAAATGGAAGGGATCGTCGCCCATAAGCGCCACAGCCTGCCAGGCGTGATCTTGAGCTCGTTCTAATTCCGTGAGACTGATTTCCATCCACAAGTTGGATATCTGGGCGGCGAGGGCAGGATCGGAAAGTATAACCACGAAACCCCAATCGGAGAGTCCTCGATCCAGCCGTACAACCTTTCGTAAATCTGCAGGATCGTTCCAACCTTGTTCCTGCCGCACAGCCTGCGAGACGTTGTCCAGGATCTGCATCAACGTACCATCTGCCAGGGTGACTTCCGCAACCTGGTTCAGAGAGCGATCCTCTACGACGAGTTCCAACGGGTCGATTACGCCGTACTGGATATTAATTCCCATTAAAGCTTTAGCTTTGTATCTTGGTCGTTTTAATTCACTGGTACAAAGACCAATGAGAGCACCCAGAAAGCCGACGAGAAGAATTACATGCCATCTGTGTTGTATACGCCGGATCATAAAATCGGCACTTACATCTTCTTCGGACTTCATCCTTCCCTCTTAACAGTTGTTTGTCCAACTAAATAATATTGTGGAATGGAACTCTGCCACAATATTCTTGATTCCGAAGCGCGACAACATCACCTATTGTAAACGATTTGATCTTACGCGTTCGAAACCCACTTCCCTATCTTGTCTGAATTAATAATTTCAGTCAGAATGTCGACCTGCTGCTTAAAATCGCACCTTACGATTTACCAGACATAGCACTGTTGTAAATCTCAAGTGTTCTGCGATTGATCAAATCTTCGTCAAATCGCTGCTCCATCCAAACCCGTCCTGCCTTGCCCAGCATCTCTCTAAGTCTCTTTTTTCCCAGCAGTATCTCGATTTTATCTGCCAAGGCTTCGACGTTTCTTACTTCAACAAGGAATCCGGTTTTTCCATCCTTAACAATATCTCCGCATCCAGGAATGTCACTCGCGATAACCGGTCTCCCAGATGCCGATGCTTCAAGCAACACTGTAGGTACCCCTTCTGCTATCGACGGAAGGACAACAATATGACTCTTTTGAATGATCTCAGGCATATTTTCTCGAAAACCCCACCACTCAACCACACCAGCCTGTGACCATTGCTCCAACTGATGCAGGGAAATCATCGACGGGTTGCCGGGATCAGGACCACCAACAAGGACAAACCGAGCCTCTACACCGCGGTCCTTGAGTATTTTTGCACTCTCAACGAACTCACCTACGCCTTTATCCCATAACATACGACCTGCCAGCATGACGATCGGCACCCCATCTGGTTCCTTTGACGGTCGATATAGATCCAGATTTACCCCAACTCCCTCGATAATTGTTGACTGCTTCGCGTTGGTTATTTGTTCTTGAATAAAGAATTCATAATCTCCACTATTTTCAAAAATAACTTCGACATTGGATGAATCAAGACAATAACGATAGGTGGGTTTGATTATTTTCGAAAGCATTTTCCCTGCTATGCCTTGACTGATGAAGACATACCCTAATCCTGTAACTGAAACAACAATTGCAGGCACAGCAACCGCACGCGCTGCAAGTGTCCCGTATATATTCGGTTTGATTGTATGGTGATGGACAAGCTTGGGGTTTTCCTGCTGGTAAATCGACTTTAGATGCTTATATGTCATGAACTCGGAAGGAGGAAAAATCCCTCGCCGTGACATCGGAACAGAAAGCCAGCGAAAGCCTTCACCTTGAAATAAATGTGAATATGCACCCGGTGGAGAGATCAATACAACTTCAAAGCCTTCCTCTCTTAGCATTTTCGCCAAGGAGAGCCGGAAATTATAGAGATACCAATCGGTATTCGCTACAAGCAGAATCTTTTGATTTCTACCCACAGGGTTCTCTCGCTTGCCAGTGAACATAATCCCAAGCCATCATCGTTCCTAACTTACGCTCGAATCGACGCCAGTTCCTGATATAAATTAATCAGCCTCTCACGCATCAAATTCCAATGATATTTATGCTTGTATGCATATCGTCCAGCTTCGCCCAATTGAAACCTCAAGGACTCATCCCGTGCAAGATCTGTTAACGCTTCATCAAGCGCATCAACATCTCCATATTGAACGATCATCCCACATCCTTCTTGTTGAACGATTCGATCCATGCTTGTGCCGCTTGCGACAATTATCGGTTTACCAAGCATCATTGCCTCGAAAAGTTTATTGGGACTGGCGAAGCGATGATTGGTAATACTTGGATCGTACAAAGCGACGAAAACATCTGCCGATCCCATTAACGAAATCGCCTGTTGATACTGAATCCTCCCGTGGAATCGAACATTCTGTATTTCACGAGCTCTAGAACATATGATGTTTTCATCACCCCCAAAACCCGCCAAATCCAATCTCCAGATGGGATGACGTTCGATCACCTCTAATAACTCCACAAGGCCGCGTTCGAGATTCATAAGTCCGACGTACACAATTCGAAAGGATTGCTCATCAGCTTGTTTCCTGGATAAAACTTGCTCAGGGATTAATGCATCTTCGGGTGTGTTGTTGATAACAATTATGCGGGGAGACTTTGCCCCTTTTATTTGTTCTTTTCGCGATTCGTCAACAAGGATTACGGCATCGACATGACCGATTGCCCAAAGGTCCACACGCCGGATGAGTCGTTTTATCCAACGAGGTGTGTTTCTCAGATGATCCGCATAGAAATCGAAGATGTCGTAAACCACTTTCTTATGCCACAAGAGTCGGACGAGCAATGATGGCAAGATTGTATCGAAATCGCAGGCATGAATGATATCGAATTCCTCTCGATGCCGGATCAACCAGCGCAGCAATCCCCACTGCCACCGTAACAGCTGTGGAAAGTTACCCAGACCTCGACCAAACGGTGCTCGAATGGGAAGCAATTCCAGCATGCCATAATCAAGTATTTGAGGTGAACGTATTTCAGCCGTTCGATCCCACCCCAATACAACTACGCGCTTGGCGATATTTGCTAATGCACGCGCGGTCTTCTCAACACGAGGATCCGGAGAAACCGGATTGGATCGAAGTATGACGATACGCATAATATCCAATGATTGTACTCATTCTGGAGGAGATGAAAATTCATTTTCCGCGTTAATATCGAGGTAAACCCAATTAACCGACACCGGAAACTGCCAATATAGAATTGTAGATTGCATATGTTCGTGCTGCCATCTCGACATCGGTATATTCGTTCACAGCAAATCGAGCGGCAGTTGACATCTCCATCCGCAACTCCGAAGAGCTCATTAACTCCCTCAATTTATCAGAAAGCCTATCGACTTCTCCAGGCGGAATCACATATCCACAATTTGCCCTTCGAACGATTACGCCATTCTCTCCAACATCCGTGACGATACAAGGTAAGCCAGATCCCATGGCCTCCAACAAGGCAATTGGCATACCTTCATAGCGCGAGGGTAGGACAAAGACATCAGAAGCTGCCAACAAATCGGGCACGTCTTCTCGTTGTCCCAGGAAGTGGATTCTGGTTTCCAGATGTAAATCTTTTGATAAAGATTCCAGTTCCGAACGAAGTGAACCGTCACCGATGATCCACACTTCATGTGGGATTTCTGCTGCTAAATCAGAAAGTGCATGAAGGAGTATATCTACTCCTTTTTGGAACTCTAGCCTGCCAACGTATATAAGCACAATTGCATTTTCCGGCGTATCTAGCGACTGTCGAATTTCGCTGCGTGGTTTTACGGGTTTTTGATGGGTTAGCTCAATCCCATTTGGAATAACTTCACTGCGTTCTAATGGTGCAAGATGCAGTTGGACTGCCTGATCGAGGATGCGATTGGATACAAAAATGACCCGATGCATCAACCAATGATTGGTTAGTCTTTCGAGCAAAATGTAGTACCTGCGCCGCAGACGAGAGCGCAAGGTGTCCAACCCTGAAGTGTAGAACTCGGGCATGTGGATTGTACGCACCACAGGAATGTTCAATGATCGTGCCGCGAGGCCACCAGTAATACTGCTGCGCAGGTCTTGAACATGAAGGAGCTCCACCTCCGCTTGTTCAAGGACGTCTCTCAAAGATAAAATGGCACCAATATCAATTGGGAAGCCAGAACGCCAATTCTGTAGTTTTGTTCCCTGTTCCCGGAGGACATTCGAGAAACGATTCGAAAAACATCCGGCAACAGTCCAGCAAAAACCTGCCGAATTACCATGACGGATCAAAGAAAGCAGGTATGCTTCAACACCGCCGACGTCCAACTTATTGCCCGAAAGTAGAAGGACTTCTTTCATAACGTATCACAGTAAAAGTATATTATCGTTTGTAAACAAGAACTTCCCTCCCTTAGAAACCTGAGAGACGCGTACGATGAAAAAATCTTGATAAACAGATTTAGCCCAATCTTGGTTTATCCTGAGCATCTACTATAATATACACATTTAAAGTTGAACGCCTCGTTCAGCCAAAGTTAAATGTTGATAAGAAGCAACCACTTCGACTGTCAGGTTTATTCGAGCCAGATTTGGCGACGTGATAAATATCGCTACAATCGAAGAAAACCAGCTTTACGGTACGTAACAATACGAGTATATAAAGAATATGGACAATCTCGATACAGACAACAAGATCAAATCTGAGCACATAAAACGGAGAATCCATGACCGGTTGTCCAGGTTGAGCTTATTTGAGGTTAACGAAAGCGAACGAACTGAAACGAAGCCACAAAGCCAAGTTGAATTTCGTCGGTTAAAGACATTCGTATCCTTTAAAGAATTCGTAAAAAGAATCCCCATTGTTGGATCAATCACAAAATGGATCGTTCGATGTATCTTATTACCGCAACGATTTTACCGAATTCAAGACATCGCCATGCACAACCTGGCGACTACTTATGAAGTCCACAATACAGTACAAGCGAATATTCAAGAACTCAGGGATCACCTAACGAAGTTGGATGATAAGGTAGCTGATTTACAAATGCAGAGTCAATCATCGCTCAAGAACATGGAAGACCTCGGTGGTGAGATGAAACGACTCGTTAATACTTATGCCGCTTTGGAGTCGGCTCTAGAAGATCAAGCTAAAATATTGGAAAGAGGCATCTTTCAACAAGAAGCTGGATTGTCTGAAGTGAAATCACGTTTGAATGAATACGATGAAACACTCCGAGCCCTCAGTGACAAGTTCCAAACTCAAACGAAGCAAGTTGAATTGCCAGAGTTCTATAAAACCGAATTTCATGTATCCCTGGCCAATCTGGAACATGAATATGCAATGCTGAGAGAATTTCTGGATCAGGCAGCTGGTAGTACGAACGAAACAGATCGATTGGAACTAGCGATCGAACAGGTATTTCGAGGATCCGATGAACTCATTACACGCCGCCAAGCACTTTACCTTGATGCTTTAAAACTGCAACCCGGTAACGAAGTTAAATCCATCCTCGATGTCGGCTGCGGACGGGGAGAGTTCCTGAAACTTCTTCATAAACAAGGAATTAAAGCAGTCGGGATAGATGCCAATGAAAGTCATGTTAAAAAACTTCAAACGGAAAACTTCGAGGTGCATCACTCGGGTGCGGTCGAATTCCTTCAGAAACTTCCCGACGAAGACCTGCTGGGTATTACCGCTTTTCAGGTCATAGAGCATTTTCCTTTTCAGTATCTCCTGGATTTCATTAAGCTGGCCCATTCCAAAATAATGAAAGATGGTTTTATTTTACTCGAGAGTGTGAACACCTATTGCCTCGACAATTTCCGCTCGTACTACCTCGACCCATCTCATCATCAGCCGATTCCCAAGGATTTACTAGTCGTTCTAATGATGCATCATGGATTTCACAATATTCAGGCTTTTTACCAGAATCCGATACCCACTCAAGGTCCAATAAGCGAAAGCGAATGGATATTGCACTACCAGACGTATGCTTTGATGGGGACGAAAGGATAAATCGGTTTGTTCGAAAGATTTCACGCGATTATCCTGCTAACTCCAGGTCTACTAAATCCTAGGAAACTAGTGTCGGGATGATGGTGGGACTTCATGAATGAGAACAAGAATTCTATAAACCACACACTCATAGAGAATGACCAAATTTGTTTCATTCACATTCCCAAGACGGCTGGTATGACGTTACGGAAGTTGTTAATGGGTTACTATGGTTCTTCGCATGTAAGCGAAGTCCTTCGTTGGTATGAGTTACCTGAAACGCCGATTAACTTGAGTAGTTATAAAGTACTTACAGGCCATGTATTTTATGAAATCAATAAGTTGCTCCCCAAGAAACCGTTCTTTATTACCATGTTGAGAAAACCTATTGAAAGATCAATCTCTCAGTATAAGCAAATTTCGAGGCATCTCTTAAATGATTCTGAAAAGGGGGGGGGAATCAAAATAAACAGCATTTCAGAAATGTTACTAGATACAAATTACATTGGTCATTTTAAGAATTTACAGACACGATTTATCGGATCAAAATTCGATATAGAAATAAAATCATTACAAGATATCAAGCATGCTCGTGAGTTAATAGACGATGTCGATATCGGCTTGGCAAAGAAACGATTATCTGACTTTACATTTGTTGGTCTGGTTGAAAGAATCAAAGAGTCTTTCGACCTTCTGGCCTTCACATTTAATTTATTACCCGTACTTCAGATTCCAAAAGTTAATGTATCGGAAGAAAAATTAAACCAAACTGAATTACCAGATACTATTGTTCAACATCTTATCGAACTTAACTCGCTGGATGTCGAACTTTATCAATATGCGGAAGAATTATTTGATGAACGCTATTTACAAATGATGGATACACTTCTACTAAATAACTACGAAAACAATCACCCTCAGTTAAATCACGGTACTCAAAGGACTATCGAATACTACTTCGAAGAACCAATTCCTGGAAACGGATGGCATGTGCCAGAAGTAGTAAACGAGAACCGTTGGGTGTGGACCGGACCAGGGACAAAATCATCACTTTTTTTCCCGCTTCATAAGGATTCGGATGTTAAGATTTTGTTCAAAATACGGCTCTATATGTCGAAAGACATCCTTGATAGCCTATCCTTAACCGCCAATGGATCCCGAATAGATATCATTCGTAATGAAGTGAACGGTGAAATTCTTTATCATGGCATAATACCGAAAGAGGTACTAATGAAAGGCAAGTTTCTAACTAAATTTATATTCCAGGTAAATAGAACCACCTTACCAAACTCAACTGGATCCGTTGACAAAGGCTTACGTTATCTTGGTGTTGCTTTCGAGTGGATAAAGATACATCCCGCATGATATGGGAAAGCGAATAATCTCGTATGAATTCCTGACGGAGGCTGCAAATTAGGATACTCATCGCCACCACCCATGTCCCCTTCATCAAGGGGGGTGGAACCATGATATGCGACAGCTTGGCCAAACAGTTTTCCAGTCGTGGCCATCAAGTCGACTTGGTTTACATACCCTTAACTTCCTACTGGCGTGACCTTCCCGCACAGACGTTGGCCATTCGGAACCTCGATCTGAGTGCGGCTGCCGGCTCCCCCATCGACAGACTGATCACGATTCGATACCCATCCTATGCATTACCCCATCCGAATAAAGTAGCCTGGTTTATCCATCACCACCGAGGCGCTTACGATTTGTGGGGGACACGATTCCAAGACATACCAAACACACCCGAGGGATTAGAATTTCGCCAAGCCCTGATTCAATCCGACACAAAGTACCTCAGGGAAGCGCGAAAGATATTTACCAACTCAAAAACTGTAGCCGGACGGCTGGAAGAATTTAATGCAATTAATGCCGATGGTATCCTCTATCCCCCCCATCCCAACCCTGATCTTTTTTACAATGGTGAAAGTGGCAACTACTTTCTCTATGCCAGTCGCCTAACGCCTATTAAGCGACAAAACGTTGCGATCGAAGCGATGAGATATGTGAAATCGAATTTCAAATTACTGCTTATCGGTGCTCCTGATCTGGATTCCTACAAAGATGAACTCGAAAACATGGTCGCCAAATGGGAGTTACATGACAAAGTCAGACTCCTCGGATGGATTCCGGAAGGAGAGAAAGCAACCCTGACGGCCAATTGTTATGCAGCGATCTACATTCCATACAATGAAGATTCGTATGGCTATTCTACGCTCGAGGCTTTTCATTCGAAGAAACCGGTGATCACTTTTCAGGACTCTGGTGGCACGAACGAAATCATTCGACACGGTTTCAACGGCTTTGTCTGCGACTCATCTGCAGAAGCTTTGGCCGCCTCAATGGACAAGTTGTGGGTGGATAAAAATCAAATATATGAATTGGGTAATAACGCATTCAAGACATTAGATCTGCACAACATCCATTGGGATCACGTCATCGAAGGGCTGCTGGGATGAGAATCATCATTCTCAATGTACAAGAGCCCTTTGTCCAGGGCGGTGCAGAGTATCTGGCGAATACGCTTAACGTAAAGCTACTCGAATACGGTCATCGATCGACAGTCGTGAAAATCCCCTTCAAATGGTATCCCTCCCAGAAGATCCTCGAACACTTACTGGCCTACAGACTCTTCAATATCCGTGTTGCCGAACCCGACCTGGTAATCGCATTGAAATTTCCAGCATATGTCATTCCTAGCAACAACAAGAAAATATGGCTCCTCCACCAATTCCGACAAGCCTACGATTTATGGGGAACGCAATACCAGGAGTTGCCCAGTAATCCCGAAGGGGAACGGATTCGCAACATGATCCAACGTGCCGACGATATTCATCTTCACGAGGCACGTGAGATTTACACCATTTCTAAGACTGTCGCTTATAGACTCGAGCGCTATAACCAGATTCGGGTAAACGATGTCTTGTATCCACCACTTCTGCAACCTGAGCTTTATCAAGCGGGTGATTCTTCCGACTATTTCTTCTTTCCAAGCAGGCTTGTTGCTTCAAAACGCCAGCATATCGCCATTGAGGCTATGCGTTTCGTAAAGTCGAAGTTCAAACTGGTTATCGCTGGTTATATTGACGACAGCCCTTATTCAAATCATCTCAAGAACGTAATCCAGCATTACAATCTATCAGACAAGGTAGAATTACTGGGCTGGGTCTCAGAAGAAGAAAAAGCTAAATGGATGTCAAATGCTTTCGCCGCAGTCTTTATTCCTTACGATGAGGACTATGGCTACGTCACGATAGAAGCTTTTCATGCCAATAAACCGGTGATTACATTCGTCGATTCGGGAGGACCAACCGAATTTGTTGTGGACGGAGAAAACGGGCTTGTGACCGAACCCTCCGCACAAGCACTCGCCGAAAGCATGGAAAGACTATGGGCCAATCGGAAAATGATGAAACGAATGGGTGAAGCGGCGAATTTATCTCTTCACCAACATAAAGTCGATTGGGACCATGTCATCGGGAATTTAATCAAATGAGAATCGCGTGGTTCACTCCTTTTTCGAAAAAAAGCGCTATCGGTCAATGCAGCTCGAGCGTTGTCGAAAGACTCACTAAAAGTCATGAAATTACCGTATTCGCTTCGGATTTGATCAGCCATAAAGATGCATGGCTTACGGATGTTGAATTATGTTTCCTACAAAAGACGAAAAAACGCAGTCTCGATCAAATGCTGAAAACATACGACTCGCTGATTTACAATCTTGGTGACAATATCAATTTTCATAAAACCATATATGAAACCGCCATTAAAAATCCAGGGATCGTCATCCTTCATGACTTGGTTATGCATCATTTCTTCGCCTCGTACTACCTAGATCATCTACACGATGCAAAAGGTTATATAAACGAAGCGACATTTTCACATGGAGAAAAGGGAAATCAACTCGCTCAACGAATCCTTGATCGTACGGCCGGGCCTGTCTGGGACAAGCCAACGATGTTGGAATTTCACATGGCGAAATCGGCTGTATTTAGCGCTTATGGTATCGTTGTCCACTCTAAGTATTCAAAAAACGCTCTTGTAAAAATCGCAAATGTTCCTGTCATCCAAATCGATTTCCCCGAACCACGCATTTCTCAAATTAATATCAATGCGACATCTTCAGCAGATGTAAGCCCTCATAATAAAATCCGCCTACTTACCTATGGTGTGATTAATCCCAACAAGATGATCGCAGAGACAGTCGATGCAATCGGTCGAAATCAATTTCTTCGAGAAAACGTTCTCTATAACATCGTTGGAAGTTACTCCCATCGAACCCCGTATGTAGAACGCATAATATCGTTGATCGAGAATTATAGACTCCAGGAGTCTGTCCATTTACTTGGCTATCAGCCCGATGAAATCCTGTACGAGCAAATGCAGCGGAGTGACATCATTATCAATATCCGGAACCCGCACTTCGGTGAAAGTTCCTGGAGTCTGCTTGAAGCGCTCTTTATTGGAAAACCAGTAATAGTATGGAAACACGGATACTATGACGAATTTCCCGACAACGTAGTTGAGAAAGTGAACGATTGCAATGAACTGGAAAAGTCTCTCCAGCAATTATGTAAAAACGAAACGTTGCGACGAACATTAGGGCGACGAGGCTTGCGTTTCGCCAAGAACGCTTTTAAGACTTCGGAATACTGCGAAAAGATTATTGACTTTATTGAAGTGACAAGATACAACAAGCCGGTCCTCGATCTGGTTGACTCTATGGCCAAACAGTTATTTGACCTAAGAGCAGATATTATTTCACCGGAATTGGTTGAATTTATTGTAGATGAGATAGCCAAACTCATTGACGTAGAATGAATTGTAATTTATACAGGAGCTTTATAATAAAAATCGATATCCATGCCGGATAAACTTGTTCAACTGTGTGGATGCATACTTAAATTATAATACCCTTGCTAGAACGGAAGCATTATCCCTAAGCTATGTCTGCGCATCGATATAAATGTGCCAAAAATTCAATGTATAAAATAAGTATGATGGTTCAGATTTTATGAGAATCCTCGTATGGTCCCCATTTATCAATCTCGGAGGGGGTTATGGTTTACTTTCTCGGCTTGTACCCGCAATCGCTCAGCTCTCCGATGTTAGATCACTGAAACTAGCCGTCCCCCCAGATTTCTTCAGCCTGCACGATCTGAATGCCGGGAGCAATTCATCGATAGAGATCATTGAGCTCAAACCAAATTTCGTACAATCCTGGCTGAGAAAGAACACGTCTATTTTTGGCATAAAAGGAAGTCAGCGGCTCAAATTGTCACTTCGCTGGCGAATCGAACCGAAAATCCTCGATCGAGTTTACAGCGAACAAATACGACGTTTAGCAAAGGATGTCGATATCGTATACGTATTTTGGCCCCACCTGCTGAAGTATTCAGCCTTGAACAAGCCCATCGTTTGCACCTTCCAGGATGCAACTTACTTTGAATTCCCTGAACTACTCGGTGGCGCGAACACGAACAAGGAATGGCATCGTGCGAACACATGGCTTCGGAACGCTGATCGCGTGATCGTATCATCCGAGGCAACTAAGAACCTGCTCATCAAGCACTTTGGAGATTTCTGCGAATCCACGATCGTAATCCATCACGCCATCTCTACTCTCAAACCCCATTCGGATGACGAACTATCTGACGCGTTCCCCAAAGATATTCCCGAACGCTATATTCTCTTTCCAGGGAACATCACCGCCCACAAGAATCATTACACGCTTTTAACCGCTTGGGCTCAATTCGAACGCCGTCAGGAAATCCCTCTCGTCTTCATCGGGGAAGGGATACATATTCTCCGCGATGATTGGCCGCTCGAGGCGAACATCGAAACACAGCAGGATCGTCTCGTGGGTTTGGTGAAACGAATTGGACTCCACCACGGGAATGATTATTTTGCTCTCGGATACGTCGAAGACGTCGTAGCCGTCTCCTTGTTGAAAAATGCAACCGCGCTGATCATGCCAACATTGGCAGAGGGGGGTGGAAGTTATCCCGTAGAAGAAGCATTAAGTCTCGGTATACCCGTTCTTTGTGCAGATATCCCGGTGCTTCGAGAACACCTTGCAGATCGAAGCGCAAAAATTGCATGGTTCGATCCGTTGTCTATCGATTCGATCTTGCTCGCGTTGCACGACATGCTTGAGAATTATCCAACCTACAAGGACTCAGCACTTCGAGCAATGCACGACGTTCGCCCTACTTGGGACGACGTTGCAAAGAAATATGTTAGTGTGTTTAATTCCGTTCTAAAGTGACCAATCATCTCTTTACTTGCCGATTCAATACCCAGTGTCGTAAACTGTTGTACTGAATCAATCCAAACGGCATTAGTGCAGTTGACAATCAACAGAAAAATTATTTCATGACATTCAAGATTCCTCTAGCCGAACCGCTACTTGACGGGAACGAAAAAAAATATCTCCTCGACTGTCTCGATTCGAACTGGATATCTGGCAGTGGCAAGTACATTGATCTTTTCGAAGAAGAGTTTGCCAGGTATTGTGGAACCGGACACGCAATTGCAGTCAGCAGTGGGACCGCTGCACTTCATGTCGCACTTCTTGGATTTGGTATTGGCCCGGGAGACGAAGTGATCGTTCCCGATCTCACCTATGTGGCCACAGCAAATGCTGTTACCTACACAGGTGCCAAACCAGTGTTTGCCGATATCAATCCTAAAACATGGACTGTCGACCCTCAAGATGTTTCCGCGCGCATTACGAACAGTACCAAAGCTATTATTGCGGTTCATTTGTATGGCCACCCTGCAGAAATGGAAACGCTTTGTAAACTGGCCAAGGATCATGGCTTATCCCTCCTTGAAGACGCCGCAGAAGCTCACGGCGCCGAATGTTTCGGGAAACGCGTTGGTAACGTAAGCGACGCGGCCACCTTTAGTTTTTATGGCAACAAGATCATAACGACTGGCGAAGGTGGTATGATCACAACCAATTCCGGGGAACTCGCAGCTAAGATTCGCCTCCTTCGTGGTCAGGGGATGGATCCGCATCAGCGCTACTGGTTTCCCGTCATTGGCTACAACTATCGAATTACCAATCTACAAGCCGCTATTGGATTGGCCCAACTCGAACGACTGGACTGGTTTGTCATGCGCAGGCGCGAGATCGCCAATGCCTATGTTAATTGCCTCCAAGGCAGCGGCTTGCTGCTTCCTCATGAAGAACCTTGGGCAAAAAACGTATATTGGCTTTATTCAGTGTGCCTACCTTCAGGCATTGATCGAGATGAAGTAATGGTTCAACTCGCGTCGAAAGGAATTGAAACCCGACCTTTTTTTCACCCCATGCACAAGCTTCCTCCGTACGAACAAGGGGCAGAAAAAAATGCGCAATTCCCAATCGCCACGGATGTTGCAGCTCGGGGCATCAATCTACCCTCAGCAGCGACACTATCGAATGATGACATTGGTTACGTATGCGAAACGATAATCAACTGTCTACAATCGGATCCTAATCCGAGAAATGACCGCCGATAATGAACAGTGCGCTCAGTATGCGGCCGTTGAAATCGGAAGACGCCGCGGCGCTCTCGTCGATGCTTCAATCACAATCTCCCGAGTACCTTCAATATTTCACGCCCTTCGAATTTACAGAAAACTCCATCGTATCAATTCTTCAGAATCGTCAAAAGGATGTGTTTCAAGGATTCTTCCTGGAAGACGAACTTGTCGGTTTCTTCATGCTGCGAGGGTGGGATGAGGGATTTAATGTCCCAGCTTACGGCGTTGTAATTTCGGAGACACATCGAGGCTTGGGGTTAGGTAAATGCTCAATTGAGATATCAAAATCCATTTGTAGATATCGTGGGGCGATTAAAATGATGTTAAAAGTAAACCCAAGGAATACCATTGCCAAGCACTTATACGAAAGTATGGGTTTTGTTCGAAATGAACCAGATGAAGACGTAGATGATCTTATTTATTACTTAATTATCTAATTCCTGTTGGTTTTAGAGGAGATCAAGTGAGAAAGAAAAATACGTTTCATCCCTAACTGACCCAAAACAGGATAATGTAGACCCAACCCCTACATCAATATCAATAATGGAACGTGGACATGAAGAAAGCGTTGATAACAGGCATAGCTGGTCAGGACGGATCCTACTTAACCGAACTCCTTTTATCGAAAGGGTACGAGGTGCACGGAATAATTCGCCGTGTTGCATTGGAAGATCCAGCACACCACCTATGGAGAATCCAACCTGTACTCGAACACATCCAATTGCATACGGCGTCCATTGAAAATTTCGCCAATATCTTCCATGTTGTGGACCAGGTTAAACCTACTGAATGCTACCATCTAGCCGCGCAGAGTTTTGTATCCTATTCATTCGATCATGAATTCACGACCATTCACAACAATATTACCAGCGCACAAATCATACTCTCGACAATAAAGGAAAGAGCACCTGAGTGTCGTTTCTTTTTCGCTGCATCTAGCGAAATGTTCGGCAGACCCAGAGTTGTCCCTCAGAACGAGGGCACCGCGCTTAACCCACGATCACCATACGGGATATCAAAACTGGTCGGCTTTCATTTAACCCGAAATTACAGGGAGGAATCGGGTGTCTTCGCCTGCTCAGGAATAATGTTCAACCACGAATCTGAGCGGCGTGGCTTTGAATACGTCACTCGAAAAGTTACCAGTTCAGTTGCAAGAATTAAGGCTGGGTTGATGGAAACACTCCAGCTGGGGAATCTTGACGCTCGGCGGGATTGGGGATACGCACCGGAGTATGTGCATGCAATGTGGTTGATGCTGCAGCAAGATAAACCAGATGATTACGTTCTTGCTACTGGTAAAACACACTCCGTCCGCGAATTGGTCACACAATCATTTGCCATTGCTGGATTAAATTGGGAAGATCATGTAGCCATCGACGATAGATTCTACCGCCCATCGGAAAAGATCGAACTGCGAGGGGATGCAACGAAAGCACATAATGAATTGGGCTGGTCACCACAAGTTAACTTCGAGGAATTGATTCAGATCATGACAATTGCCGACATGGAAAAAATAGACAACCTCAATTGAAGATCGTGAAACGGCTTTCTACAACTTCATCACAAGTTGCTTTATGTACACATTCCAAGTAAATCCTCACTTACCTGAAAAATCATGTATGTTTGAAGAGTAGATAGGATTTATAACGATGGTGTCAGATACTATAGTTGTGGGGGTAAGACGTATCTATCAAGGGGATCCCTCTAAAAATCTTCGATAATGGCCGGCAACCTCTTTCGTCTCACCTATTCGCATCAGCTTACCTTCATGAAGCCATAAAGCTCTTTGGCAGATAGTTTCGATCTCACGCAGGCTGTGTGAAACAAGAATGACCGTAGTCCCTCGAGAACGGTAAGCATGAAATCGCTCTCGGCACTTCGATTTAAACAATTCATCTCCAACACCTAGGACTTCGTCTATCAGTAGAATTTCAGGTTGGCGGGCCATTGCCACAGCAAATCCCAATCGCGTAATCATGCCAGACGAATATGTTCGCAGGGGTGCGTCAATGAATTTTGAAAGTTCTGCGAACTCAATGATCGAGGGCATTAACCTGGTCGCCTCTTGTTGCGAGTGACCCAATAGTGACGAATATAAAAACACGTTCTCACGACCAGTGAGTTCACTATTAAATCCAGCACCTACTCCGAGTAATGACGTTACACGTCCCCAAACACGTACCCGACCTGTTGTTGGTTTTACTATCGCCGAAATCACTTTCAAAAGTGTGCTTTTACCTGCTCCATTTCGGCCAATAACCCCAATCATTTCACCCTGATCAACATGAAGTGAAACGCCATCCAGCGCTTTTACTGTGCTTGAATTTAGATCACCCCGGATCAACCGAATAACAAATTCTTTCGCAGATGTTGGGCTATTGTGTTGCAGTCGATAATACACCGATACTTTATCGGTGAGGATTACCGGATGATTGCTATTGCCTTGTGTGGAATTCAACACGTCCATATTAAATTCTGTATGCGATCCCATCGGCGAATTTAGTGAAAATCCATAATCCGATTATCAAAATTACCAAAGCCGACGTTGCTGCGTAAATAATCGAATCCCATTGCGGAAAAACGCCTTCATACACTGGATCACGGAATATCCGTATCATATGATACGTCGGCAACAGGTAGATCATTTTGTGGAGCCGCTCTGGTAGAGAATCGATGTAATAAAAAGTTCCTGAAAGAAACATGGTTAATCTAAGTATAAAGCTGTAAATATTCACCATATCGCCAAAATAGACTCCCAGTAATGAGACTAGCAGTCCCACTCCTAATGTGAAGGCAGTAATAATGAGAAGCGCCAGAGGTATAAATGCCAGCGCGGCCGTAATTGGACGGCCGTACAGAACAACAAATATTGCTAGCGGTATCAACGATAAGAGGAGATTAACTAACCCTGTACCCACAGCAGTGATACCAAACACGGACTTAGGAAAATAGACACGTCCCAGGAGTGAGCCTTGATACATAAGTGAACTCATCGCCTGAGAACTGGATTGTGAGTAATAATTCCATACAATTAATCCGCAAAGCAAAAAAACCGGGAAATCCTCTATCGACCTTTTGAATAGGGCATCATAAACAATAGCCATTATGAGCATTGTCAATAAGGGATCCAACAAGGTCCAAGCAACACCAAGGAAGGATCTCTTATATCGGGATGTTATATCCCGTTTGACCATTTGAACCACAAGATTCCGATAACGTATTAACTCACGGATTTCATGTAAAATCCGATTTTCCGCAGAATCAGAATCATATATCGGATTTGAGAGATAATCCGCTTTTACAGATTCTGGGGATTTCTTGAATAACATACCTTTCATCTAAGCACCTATTTTATGCTGTGAGTTTCCAAGTGAATAATTAAAATCGAATATTGTAGTACCATCGAAAACGTAGTCAGTGAAGTAATGAATAGGCCCGATATTTAAATTAATTGCATCTTCCACAAGAGGGTCTGTCACTCCGTATATATCACACATTGCGGTCCCGTACTTGGAAACGCCCTTTTCGTATTTTTTTAAACAATTGTGGCGTTCACAATTAGGTTGGGGACTGTTTCAGTAAAGATTTTTCATTTACTCGTTATCCATGACATTATCTTCGAGTAGATAAATTATCGCTTATCCAGGTCTTACCAGTATTCAATGAAGATCACAACCTATTCGTCCACTTATACTGGACGGAAAGTTTCGTATCAACGATTCACTCGCTCCTTTGATCCGCCAATTGAAGCAGGTACTTCCCGTATGCATTCTGCGACATCGCTTCCGCCAATACACTCAGCTGTTCCCGATCGATGAATCCCATCCTGTAAGCAATTTCTTCCGGGCAGGAGATCAGCTTTCCCTGCCGCTCCTCCAGCGTCTGCACGAAGGTGGCCGCCTGCAGAAGGGAAGCGTGCGTCCCTGCATCCAGCCAGACTACTCCACGTCCCAATACCTCCACGCGCAGTTCATCCATTTCCATGTACTTCCGATTCAAGTCCGTGATCTCGAGTTCCCCACGTGAAGATGGTTCCAACTGCGAAGCAAATTCTAGCACACGTTCATCGTAAAAATACATGCCGGGAACAGCATACCTGCTGCGCGGTTTCTCCGGCTTTTCCTCGATACTCGTCGCAAATCCCTGCTTGTTAAATTCAACCACACCATATTGCTGCGCATTACGCACTTCGCAGGCGAAAATCACGGCACCGGAATCAAGCGCCGCTGCACGACGCAGGGTCCTGGATAAATTATGCCCAAAGAAGATATTATCTCCTAAAATCAGGCACACTTTCTGACCTGTGATAAATTCACTTCCTACAAGAAATGCATCTCCCAGACCTCGCGGCTCCGCTTGTGTAGCATACGAAAAATCAAGACCCCACCTGCTTCCATCTCCCAATAATTCCCGAAACCGTCGCTGCTGATCTGGCAAAGTGATCACGAGAATTTCTCGAATCCCGGCCAACATCAACATCGAAAGTGGGTAATAGATCATCGGCTTGTTGTACACCGGCAGCAACTGCTTGCTGGTACTGATCGTGATCGGGTGCAGTCGTGTTCCGTGTCCACCAGCCAGGATGATACCTTTCACTTTGCATCCCCTCGCCGATCGTAATTCTCTTCGATCCAACGTTGATAATCCGCACCACTGCGGATGGCTTCAACCCAATCCAGGTTTGCCAGGTACCAGGCAACCGTCTGGCGCAAACCACTTTCTAGATCCCGACTCGGTTCCCAACCTAGTTCGGTTTGCATCTTCTGTATATTCATGGCATAACGCCGGTCGTGCCCCGGACGATCGGCGACGAATGCAATCAGGGAATCGTGCGGGACAGTACCCGTATCCGGTGCCAGGTCATCGAGAATCGCGCACAATTGGCGAACGACCTCGAGATTGGTCGGCTGGTTGTCGCCACCGATATTATACGTCTCTCCCAGATGGCCGCTGCGCAGGATCAGTGAGAGCGCCTCGCAGTGATCCTCGACGTACAACCAGTCGCGAATTTGCTTGCCATCCCCATAGAGCGGAAGCGGCTTTCCGGACAAAGCGTTGGAAATCGTCAATGGAATCAATTTTTCGGGGAATTGGTAGGGACCGTAATTGTTGGAACAGTTCGAAATCGTGATCGGCAGACCGTAGGTGTGCGTATAGGCGCGGACCAAATGGTCGCTGGCCGCCTTCGATGCCGCGTAGGGCGAGTTCGGCGCAAAGGCGGTTGTTTCGGAGAAAGCCGCGTCCCGCGGACCGAGCGAGCCGTAGACTTCGTCAGTAGAAATGTGGTGAAAGCGAGCCGCGTCCAAGGGAAGCGCCTTTTCATCGATCCAGACTTTTCTGGCCGCTTCCAAAAGCGAAAACGTCCCGACGACGTTCGTCTGGATGAACGTTGCCGGGCCGATGATCGAACGGTCCACGTGGGATTCTGCTGCGAAGTGAACGATCGTATCGATCTCGTGCGCACGCAGCAGGTCTTCCACGAAGGTTTGATCGCAGATGTCGCCCTGTACGAAATGATGGCGCTGGGAATCGCTCAGGTGCAGTAAATTTACCCGGCTGCCGGCATAGGTGAGCTTATCGAGATTGACGATCTTCAAAGCTGGCTCTTCACGCAGCAAGTAACGGACAAAATTCGAACCGATAAATCCCGCGCCCCCTGTAACCAGGACGTTCTTCATCGTTCGCATTTCTCGCGCAGACATTTTGTGTTCTTATCCACGAACGCACTGCGATCGATTACGCTTTTTACGTCTTCCCACTCCGGACGAAACCCTTCTCCTGCAGGTATTCCAGAATCAGACGGGCGTTGTCTTCCGGCGTGTTGTTCACTGTATCCAGGGCGATTTCGGGGTGATGCGGCGCTTCGTAGGGATCGTCGATGCCGGTGAAGCCCTTGATTTCACCCCGCCGTGCCTTGGCATACAAGCCCTTTACATCGCGCCGTTCGCACACCTCCAGCGGCGTGTCGACGAACACCTCGACGTAATGATCCTTACCAACCATGTTGCGCACGTCGTTGCGCGTCGCCCGGTACGGGCTCACTGCCGCGCATACTGCAATTCCGCCGTGGCGCACGATCTCGGCGGCGACGAAGCCGATGCGCCGGATGTTGACGTCACGGTCTTCTTTGCTGAAGCCCAGGCCCTTGGAGAGATTTGTGCGCACGACGTCGCCATCGAGCACGGTAATGTGACGACCATTTTCCTGCAGCAGTACGGTCAGCACGGAGGCGATGGTCGATTTTCCGGCGCCGCTCAGGCCGGTGAACCAGATGCATACGCCCTGTCGATGCCGCGGCGGATAACTTTCGGCCAGGATTTCGGCCACCTCGGGACGCGTGAACCACTGTGGCAGTTCAACGCCGTTGTTGAGGTACTCTTCCCGCACTTGCGTTCCGGAGATCGAAGCGGTCTGGGCTCCTTGCGGGACTTTACTGATCTCTTCGTATCGGTCTTCGTCAGGAAGATAGACCAAGCTTCGAAAAGGAAGCATCGTCACACCAAGTTCCTCGCTGTGTTTGGACACCAATTCCTGGGCTTCGTACGGGCCATAGATCGGATTGCCCTGTGAATCCTTCCCCGGTCCGGCGTGATCGCGGCCGATGATGATGTGATTGGCACCGTAATTACGGCGAATCAGAGCGTGCCAGAGCGCCTCACGCGGGCCAGCTAGGCGCATCGCCAGGGGCAGCAGCGCCAGCAGGATGCGGTCCTGATCGTAATATCGCGAGGCGAGCGCTTTGTAGGTACGCACGCGCGTGAAATGATCCACATCACCGGGTTTGGTCATGCCCACCACGGGATGCAGCAGGAGCACGCCATCCACTTCCTGCGTGGCGCGCTTGGTCAGTTCCTCATGCACCCGATGGAGCGGATTGCGAGTCTGGAAGGCGACGACGTTGCTTCGGCCGTACTCCAGCAGCCTTTGCCGGGTTTCCTGCGGGGTCATGCGCAGTTCCTGGTAGTCGAAGTGCGGAGGAAGCCGCAGGACCTGCAGCTTTCCGGAAAGATTGAGTTTGCCCCAGCGGTGCATTTCGGCAACCAACGGATGGCGTAAATCCTGTGTGCGGAAAACCTTCTGGGCGACTTCATCATGATCCCACTCGTAAATTTCTTCGATCGTCATCACGGCAAGCAGATTGTTCTTCGCGTCACGTAGGGCAATGCCGGCATCGAGTTTGATCTCGTCGCCCGCATCGACGGGCAGCGTGATCGGAATCGGAAACAGATGTCCGCTGGACAAGCGCATCTCATTTACGACGCGCCGGTGATCTTCGATTCCCATAAAACGGTCGAGCGGCGAGAAAGCGCCGACCGCGAGCAGCTCCAGGTCGCAGGCAATTCGCGACGACACCTGGATCGAAGGCAGCTGTGAAGCGTATGCCTTTCGTTCAGCCAATTCTTCGGGCGGTACTCGAAGATTAACGAGTTCCCCGCCACAGGGTTCGATGAGTTTGATCTTCACGTTCTGTGCTGTAGAATCCTCCGTCATTCATACCTCAGTCTATCGTTGTTATTATCGGACTCTTTCCCTCGAAATGCACGTTTTCTTCGCCTTGGGGCATTTCGACAAAAATCAGCCGCGACGGTGGATTGTAACACATGCAACCACACGGGAGAATTCTCCCTGCCATCGCCCTCTCAGCATATAAGATTTGTCGCAACTATCTACACGGACAACGATAAATGCGTATACCTATTCGGATATAGAGCATTTTGCACTTGCAGCTGAAGCGAGGCTTACAGCACTCCTGCCCATGAGAGATTAAAGGGGAGCCAAATGTACAAAAGCAGCCGATCCCAGATGATAAGCCCGTTTATGATTCGTCTTGAACGATGAAATGTGGGAGTTACTATCTGGGTAATGAGTGAAGTTCCTTCTGTGGATCAAGGTTGAATGAGGACGTGTGATGGATGGGCGTAAATTAACCCATCGTTATATTTCGCGATCTGCGTCAGCCCTTCGCTGATGTCGTCATTCCCATAGCCGCCGGGCATTCCTGAAATTCCGCCAACGAGAACCAGAACCGCGTCTTCCGACTCCATCCGCATCCTGAATTCTTGCGGTGTTTCACCGGTAAAATCGATCTCAGCAGTTTGTATCTTGAATTCCAGGGGAATATTGTACGCACGCCTATCGGCCAGGATGTACACGGCGGCAACATTGTCGGTGTAAATGATATCGGTATCCATTTCACGGAGAGCTTGAATCGTCTCCGAAGATTTCCACGCCAAACTGGCATATCCCAAGCCATTGAACCTGGCCTGCGTGAGGTAGCCCTTAGCCCAGGCAAATTTCTGTCGGATGAAGAGGATGATTACGAGCACAAGCCCTATGTGCAGCACCCAGGACCTCTTATTCCAAAAGAAGGTCGCAAAGCCAAAGAATATGAGAAGAAGTGATAGGTAGGCAGGGGCAAGGATCCTTTCTCCCATGTTGGGAGGGCTTAACGTTCTCGTGATTGAAAGATAGATCACTCCAAAGTAGACACAAAAATACAACATCCCAATCGCCCAATAATGGTTGGGAAAATTCGCCTTCCGGTCAATATCCGAAATTCGCCACATCAATACGATCGCTCCCCCGAGGAGAACAAGAAGAGAGATAAAAAAAAGTATGCCGAGAAGTGCAACGTGGGATCTGAAAACTTCAACGATGCTGCCCGGTAGAAACCAGTCCGACATCGTGACGATCGTATCTTCAAGAAGCTTTATGTTCCGTACCTCGGCGGAGAAACGGTAGGTATTGACAGCGCTCGTCAGCAGATAATTCCGATAGAAAATGTAGCCAATCGGCGCGAGCGATATTGCTGTGAATATCGCCAAATTCCTGATTTCACGGGATTTCTTTCTCAGCATTTCTAAAGACAAGACCACAACAAGCGTGATATACAGGCTAACCCCTACATACCTCAACAAACAAGCCAGGCTCACAGACAGCGCCGATGCAATCAACCAGAGAATGCGACCTTCTCGTACGTAGAGTATCGAGAAGTAGATCGCTACCAAACTCAAGGTGAGGTAAAGACCGTCGGTCATTCCCCAGGAGTGCAGGTATACGATTCCCGGAGAACAGGCGAACAAGAATGCGCCCAATAAGGAAAGTATTTCGATATTCGATATTCGATAAAAAAATAGACCGACGAGACCCACGTTAATGCCGTAGGCGAAGATGTTTATAAAGCGGGCGCCTTCAACGAAATCGACATTACAGACACGTAAACCTGCCAGAAGCAATGAAAACAACGGCGGAAACATGGTGATGGGTTTCACTTCACCCCCACTCGAAATCCAGCTCAACCCGTTGCCTCGCAGCCAATTTCGAGCACCAGCGATGTAGACGACAGAATCGTTCCCCAAACCGATCCCATGCCTGCGAGTGACTTCGATTTGGACAAGCACACAGAAAGCGGCCGTACTGATAAGTAGAAGATTAAAGATGACTTCAGAGTTACGTTGAAGGGAATTACGAATGCCGTGTGAAATTTGAAAAAATGCGGGAATTCTCATGATCCAATCCACATTCTGTAAGAAAAATAAAAAATGAAACGATCAAATGTTGCCGGAAATATCATATCGGATAAGAATTTCGGTTGTCAATTATATGATGTTATAAAACTCACTGCTTCTTCCTGGATGGTGGATCCATCTGGGAATTTTAAAAATCACAATACCTGTGCCGAGATTCCCGAAATGAAAGCGGGGGAAAGCCGCGGCGAAGGATGAGCAGCACTTTCCCCGCCTTCGAAGTTGTCCCATCCATTGACGAAGAATAAACCTCATGAAACTGTTTTTCATCCAAGTTGGCCATGAGAAATAAAGAATCCGTTTAAGAGAAAACGACCGAAGCGAGTATCAAATTCCTTTTCATAATTCTGGACCGAGGAGTACATACTCCTCATTTTTGTAGACGACTTCCCACAACGGGAGTTCAGAAAACTGTTGTGTCAAACTTACATCTTCTCTTCTTATAATGAGGAGATCCGTCCTTACTCCGGATCCTTCAAGAAAGTCCAACACGCATTGCGAGGATTGTCGCGCCACACAGGCTCGTACCTCTTCCATCCATTCCCCCTGTGTCAAATAATCACCCGTCCATTCTGTTCCCCAAGGAGAAACAAGGGGAGTACGTCGACTGAGATAAGGAAGCCATTCTTGCGTATCGTGTTCGTCACCAAGATATAGATAGTATGCATCCTCGGTTGTGTTATTTTGAATCCAGGATGTCATTGCTAATAAATCCTCCGAAAGCGAACTGCGCATCCGTTTAATTGCGGATAAACCTTGTTTCATAAATGGGCCAACGACAAGGACGAGAAATACAGCCGTGGCTACCATCCTGCTCAGAGAGCTTATATTATCTTCCTCGATAAAAGCTTTTCGAATGATGTCTATTATTAATATGGCGATCAATATACTCACAATAATGATTTGGAATCGCTCAGACTCACCCATGGCGAAAATAACAGCTATCAGCCAAGTCGGCAAGAGCCAATTCCGTTTTAGACATGAATATGCAAACGCCATCACCGCCACGTTCACGAAGAAAGATGGCCACCATGATTGGCCAAGAGATTTGTACCAAACAAAGAGCTCATTTAGAACCCCCAGAAAGCTGCCATTTGCTCGTATGAATATGCCGAATGTACCGTGAGTTTCGCTGGCGTTACGAAAAGTCTGAAAGCCGTAGCGTAAACCAATCGTAAGCCACCAAGGCGAAGCAAAGATAAATCCCCCGACCAGGATTGCTGCAAGCGCTTGCACGCGGTACCGCTCTAGATGCCAGCCATCAGCCAGAAAGGCCATCAGGAAAATTCCTAACACCAGGAAGACCATGTATGAGAGATGGGACATTGTCGTCAACGCAAGGAATACGGCAGCAATCAGACCCCATTTCAACCATTGTTCTCGTGAACGATAAGCACGTAGGGAGAAAGTGGCGCCACACAAGGCAAAAACCGATGCGAGTGCCCTCACCATCCCGGCGGCTGTGGCATGATCGACATAAATTGTCTCGGCCATAGAGATTATAAAGGCCGCGATCAGAGCCTTGAAGCGATCATGCGTGAGATTTTGAAAAAACCAATAGGCACAGACGATGGCCACCAACGTATAAATTGGTGGTGCCCAACGCAAGTAAGTAAAGATAGGAATCCGTAAAACTCCTGTAAACAGATCGGCGATATAAAATCCTACCGGCGGATATGCAAAGGGCAGACCTCCCGATCCGTAGTACGGGACGAAATCCGGCATCGGTATCCACCGCCCCCCAAGGGTCTCAGTCATCAGTGAATATAGACCAGCATAACCCATCGGTTGAGCATTTCGCAGTACGTTGGAAAGATAAACAATGCCGATGACACCAAACGTGGTCAATTCAGTCCAAGGAGGCAATATTAGTTTGTTCATTGCCTGTTCGATTCTGGACCGCCAAATTGTTATTGTCACTACTATGCTCCCGATTTGCCAAATTCTATTTGCGGAAGATTCGAATTAAGTTCGTTATATAAATCAGCCGATATGGATTACGGTCACTCAAACATTAGCGAAGCAATTTCAAAACGATATTCCGATCCCAGAAAAGACTAATTCGAAGATGCATTTGAAGATCCGATTGAATTCCGATCCAATGCCCAACTCTGCATCCACAGCCGAACCCTCAAACGCAGCGGCAAGATCGGTTCGAGAATTCGCCGCAGGAGATATTTAAAATAGATGACGGATAAATAACCGCCTCCAAATCTGCGGTGCACCTTGATCATCTCTGGCCAACAGCGGTCGGCAGAAGCCAGTGATTTTGCATCACCATGTAGGCGGAAAGCTGCCCACTTGCGCGGGTGGTAACGGATCGGAGAAACACTGGCGATGCGTACCCAAAGATCGTAGTCCATGGCGAAATAGAAACTCGGATCGAGCGGTCCCACCATACGCCAAACGCTGGCGCGGAAGAAGGCGGCTTGTTGTGGGATATGAACATAGCCTCGGCGCAGGCGTTTGTAATCCGTCTCTGCAGACGGGAACCAACCAATGATCTCACCGTTCTCATCGATGTAATCCGCATCCCCATAGACCAAACCGATGTCGGGGTGGGCTTGCATAAATTCCACCGCTTCCGCTACCGCCCCCGGCCGATAGATATCATCCGAATTCAACCAGGTGATGATTTCCCCCGTCGCCCGCGCGAAGCCATTGTTGATGGCGTCCGTTTGTCCCTCATCGGGTTTTGATACCCAATAAGCGAGGCGATCGGCATACTTCTTGATGATCGCGACGCTTCCGTCCGTCGAACCGCCATCCATGACGATGTATTCGATATTGGGGTAATCCTGATCGAGCACAGAACAGATCGTATCCTCCAGATAATTGACTTGATTATACGAAGGCGTGACGATCGTCACGGCAGGTTTTGCAGCTTGCATGGTTCTTTTTCGCCTCCACAAATATTTTTAACAGCCATCTTGAACGTGCCCCCACGAGTCTTTTTATCGGGAGACCTTAACCCGATTGGGCAAATTGCTTAACACCTTTCCAAACCGCACTATCAGGCCGATTGTCAAACAGGGTTCCACAATCATTTCGATTCAATCTTCACTCGTAGAACGAGCATGGTCCCCACTCCGAATTGGAGTTCCCTCAACTTCCTTCCGGATATTCGCAATTGATAAACCGATCCTCCCCACGCCGACAATGCCGAACAATGACGTGGTTATATAGAAGGTCGCATGAACCGTCAATGCGATCGCAAAAGCGGTGACCGGATTGTACTTCGATCCAAAGGGAATCACGAGAGCCTGCTGTCCGACGAATTGAAATACACCCAGATAGCCCGGACTGGAAGGAATGAGAAAAGATAATGCCAAGATGCTTATCATTAAAACTACTTCGAGAATAGTCGGATCGGGCACAAATGCACGCAGCGTACACCAATATAAAGCAATACTTAAAAGCCAAGAAACGAGAAACCAGGCAAGTAAGCGTAACGTGTGGTTTACGTCCGAAAAAAGCTTGATAATATCCAGTGCCTGCGACCAGAACACCAGTATCCGTTCTGTGAACTTTCCGGGCATTTTCAAAAGAAGAGAACGGAAGAGACGATCCAATCTTGGATAAAAGCGAACAAACAAAATCAAAAACAAAACGACAACGCCGACCAGCCAGATCAGCAATCTTACACCCGATAGATATCCATCGGGGATCATGATTCCTGATAGTGCGATCATCAAACCCAAAGTAACGAAGATTACGTCAAGCACGCGTTCAAGAACGACTGAGGTTCCGACTCTGACGATGGGAATCCCGCACACTCTAGCCATCACAAGGATACGTGCGATTTCACCCACTCTCAGGGGAAAGATGTTGTTGAATAGGTAACCTATATTTTGAGAGGTAAATGCCTCCCCAAAAGTGCCCTCGGGTTCAAGGATCACAAGCCAGCGTTTTGCACGGGGAAGCAGGGCGAGGATCTGAATTGCCAACGCCGCCGCCAGCCATATAAATTCCGCATCCGCCAGCGATTCTGCAAGACTAGATAAAGGCACTTTTCGAAGAGCAAAATACAGAAATAAGATACTAAGCGTAAAGCCGATCCAGATGCGCAGCTTTCCCGCCAATGGCTGCAAAGACATGGGCGGATTTCCCAGGTTTTCATCGGCAGGTACTTCTTTATTCACACGTTTATCCGGCTCGAGCATGATGGAATGACCATTCCAATCCTAAAAACCAGATTACCCAGTATTTGCAGGTTTCGCCCGCCGAGCAAAGTTCTTGATGCCCAGCAGCCTGGCCGATTCGCCGTATCTCAAGAGGGCTCTCGGTGTGTAAAGGTGAAAATTTGTTGGCTGAATACAGCATCCTCGACGAAGAATTATCCTTTCTGAAGGAAATAACGTTCATCGCCCTGACCGATCATTAATTGCTTTCGATGAGAAAATTGTAGAGGATGTTCTCCTCGTAAGTTTCTGAAGGGGATGAAGCAGGGTACAGATCGTAAGAAGAACCGGACAGGACCAATAGTCCTTGCTTGCGCTGCAAGTGCCCGGAAGAAGTCTCGATGAAGATGACGTCGGTTGAAGGTACAACGCGATAAAGCGGCGCCGGAGACAAGACGGTCGCCGCGTTGACCACAAATTGTCCCTCGGCATTGACGATTCTCTCCTGCCAATCAGGGATCAATCGATACACCCTGGGGGGATTCTCCCACTCAGATGGATATATAAATATCTGGTCCAATACTCTGGGTAAATTCCACGTGTTGGCGCCAATTTGGCGCATGTCTCTTAACCCCGTCGGCTCAATCAGAATGACCGTTCCATCGCCGGCATCTGGTGTAAGTTGGGTTAACTCGGTCCAGAATTCCTGTTGGTATTTCCAAGCATCGATATAATCTTTTTGGATAACAAATCCATATCCTACAAGGAACGCAAATAAAACCGAAAACAAGGTCACTACGATACGCCGTCTTCCAAAACTCTCAGCGAGCGCAAGAAGCAGCCAACCAATGCATGCCCAAACCATGGCGGCGCCGATCACTGCAGCGATGTGTACTCGTGTATCCCTCCCGCTTATTGCATAGGCGCGAATGGTAAACGTCAACGGATATGCAAGAACGAGCAGCGCTGCACCGATTAGAAACAATTTGGCCAATTTTTGAAGGTCGCCCGGAAGCTCGTAGGGAAAACGCCTCTCGCCAAGTAAATATCTTAAGGAAGGAAAACCTTTTTTTCGAATCGAAGATATGAGACTCTGAACCCCCTTCCAGCCTTCGGGTGCCGTACGATCGACGACCATGAATATCAATATAAATCCCACAATGATAGCGACGATTATCTCCAAATTCATATTAAATACCGCCTGCACGGGACGGTAAAAATATGTACCCAACGCTACGGCAGGACCTTCGATCATATGCAAGATCGGCGTGACCACAAGATTTTGGAAACTCGTTTCAACGCTGCGAAAATCTCCAACTTGCGATCTAAACACATACATACCGCCAATGATCAGGACGAGAATCGCCGCATTTATCGAAAACTCTTTCAGCAGCTTTTTATCCCACTGCATCTTAAGTAACGGAGCAACAAGGAACATGAAAAATGGGGTCTCGTAGGTAAGCAATACCAGCACGCTGAAAATGTACATCAGTATACGTTTGCCTGAAAGATAGCTGTGAAAACCGAGCATTAGAAACATCAAAGACGGATGAATCTGATGGGAATGTGTGAGAAAAGCCTGGGTTGTGTCAGCCGAAAACAGCACGAAGGCGATCCCGCCAATCAAGGCAAAGCTTTGGTTGAAAAGCCGTTTCAGGAGCCAGTAGAACAAGCATATATTGATGGATACAATGGCAAATCCCATCAAGTACAGATCGATGAAGTCCTTCCCACCGCCGAGAAACGTAAAAGTGTATTCAAAACTATTCGACAAAGGTCTCCCATGCGGGTAGAGCATCGACAAGTGTTCGACTAACAAATTGAAATATTGACTGCCGTTCATTCCCATGACTTTGGGAATGATGGTCAAATCATCCTCGTACAATCCGAATTTCTTGAAATTCCAATAGCGAGCAATCCAAAGGAGAAGCAAGAGAAATAAAATGGAAAACAGCGCCACTATCCGCCGGTTCGCCTTTTCTGAAAGGTGCAATCTATTCACCATCTTTCTCCTCGACATTTGCGCGCGACTTCAGCGGTGGTTGGGTTTTGAGATGCCATCCATTGCCGACTCCGCCACCGGTTACTTGCCTGAACAATTCAATAATTCACTGCCTCGATCACTGCTAACGATACGATATTTACCATATTTCATCCTGCGGCGTGTACGCCGGTACCACATGAACAACCCGTCAAAGCCCAACGCGCTCAACACAGCTTGCACGGCCTTGTACCAATAACGCAAGACGACGAAAGGATACCTCCGGAATGCACGCAGAATCCTTCGCGTTGCTTCCCAGTAGCGTCCCGAATCGATTAACCGACGAGCGGCATAAACATCAAGGCTGCCGTAAACACGATTTCGGTTTTCCTCGATGATGGGAAATAAATCCACTCGCGTTTCGGCGTCGGCGAGAAACTGTTCCGTATCCTCCACAAATTCTGCAGCTCGTGCAGCGGTCTTTGCATCCGAATGCGTTCGTTCAACGGCCCAAAAAGAGGGCACGTGAACAATGGGAGCGATTGAAGCGAAGCGTATCCACAACACGTGATCAAACACGAGAGGATATTCCTCTTCCAAACCACCGATCCGATCGAAGATCTCTCGGCGCATAAAAACCGTAGGCTGCAAGAGCACTTCGTTACACAGCAATTCAAGGAGGCTGAACGTGCGGTAGTAATGCGGATCGAGCAATTGGCCTTGAGAATCGACCAAGTAGCCGTCTGCATAAACCATCCCGGCTTCAGGATGATCCAACAGCGCTTCAACTGCTTGGCTCACGGCTCCCGCCATGTACAAATCATCCGAATTTAGAAAAGCCAGGATTTCGCCCGTCGCACGACGAAATCCTTTGTTCACGGCATGAGGATGGCCGCGATCCGGCTCGGACACCCAATGCGATAATCGATCCGAATAGCGCTCGATGATCGTCTGGCTGCCATCCGTTGAACCGCCATCGATTACGATATATTCAATATTCGGGTAATCCTGGTTTAGAACCGACAGAAGGGTTTGTTCTATGAATGCGGCCTGGTTGAAGGATGGTGTAACGATGGAAACGAGGGGTTGTGAATCGCTTCGGTTAATCATGGTCTTGAACTCATGAATATCATCAATGAGGGCTCTGAAATCGAATGCCTCTTCAACAAACATCCATACGTCATAGAATTATCATTCATCGAAGGGATCGACCATCCAGGGACAAATTATAGCACCGCCCGTCGATCGATCACGGATTTTCTTGAAGCCCGGAGGCCAGAAATAAGCAATAATGAGTCGGTTTATGTTCGTACACGCGCGGCAGCCCGTTAAACATTCCCCAATCCTCCGCACATGGCTGCAGGATTACAGCGCAGGGCTGAAAATCCATACCTTCGCTGTCATCGACATACTTGTCATCGATCACCCACTCGATCCGCGGAGCATCTTTTGGCGCACCGAGCAGCACCCAAATCGGGTATTCGGCCTCGTTTCCCGTCAGCACCAATCCAACCCGCGAACACTGCGATTCCTGAATACGCTCCGTGATCTCGAGATGCGGCACCTTGAGATGACCACCGTCGGCGTAATACAGGTTGAATCTCGATTCGTGAAAAACACTGTCGACGTAGGATTTACCTTGCTGCTCGATAATCGGCCGCGAGGGAATGTGAACCAGCCACGGCCAGGAGGCCGCAAGTAAAACGACGGCCACGATGTTTATCAACCGCTGCGATAGGATGTCGTAGAGCATGAATACCGCCCATGGCGCGGCCATCACGAAAAATGGCTGGTGAAGGCGGGCGTTGTACAGCTGCCATTGGACCATCGAACTCACCAATACAAACGAGCAAGCCACGGCCAGCCCGTATGCGAATACCTCCCTGGGTATGCTTTTCCTCCGCCAAATCGAAACGAAAAACACGATTAAGATCAACAACGCGTGCAAGGGGTTGGAGGTTAAATCTTCGTGAGTCGAGGGAGGAAATACCTTATAACGTCTACTGTGCGTGGTTCTGGAATCCATGATATCGACGCCGATAAGTTGGTGAACCTTTTCAACGAACAGATAGATTCCTTTGTTGACGTAGGGAGAGGGTGTCCCGGCATGGAGACTCGCATTGCGTAAGGTGTTGGAGACGATGATAGGCAGATTGATATCATCGGTGATCAAGGCGGAAATGCGGCCAGGAGGTCCAAAGGGGTTGCCGTAGCGTAATTGGTTACGGTAAAGATGCCCGGCATTGAGCAGCGCGAAAAGTAAAACAGCAAGAAGGGTAGATTGTAGAAAGCGTTTAAAATTCCTGCGTCGAAGAAGTGTGATTGCGACTAGGATAGTGAATGGCAAAGTGAAGGCATAGCCGGTGGGTTTTGTCAGGATGGCAAGGCCGGCCGATAAACCGAGAATAAGGATGGTCCAAATATCGTCCTCATTCTTCATCACCGTAACGGCTTCAGCTGCCACGACGATCATCCAGAAGGCGACGGCGCAATCGGTCATCGTGCCGGAGGCTTGAACGATGGCCAATGGAAGTGTGGCCGTAAACAGCATGCTGAAGAGCTGTGCTGTTGTCCTCAGGCCGAAGCGTAAAGCGAGATAAGAAACCCCAATGATGCTGCCCAAGACAAAGAACCAACTTACCAGCGTTACCAAGTGATCGCTCCCGGCCAGGATGTAAAAATGAAGCACCACGTATTCCATTCCCGGAGACATGTAGTTCTGGGGTTTGATCCCCGTCGTGTAATGTTGGACGGACTGATTTTGCGCCCATTGGGCGACTTTTGGCATGTGATAATTTAGCGTGTCCCACGTCTGTGGTGGGGACAACCAGGCCAGAATTCCCGTGACAATTAATATAAGGACAACACCGACAAATAGAAAAACCTGCGACCATCCCTTCGGCCATTCCGAACTGGGGAGGCGAATCTCATGGCCGTGCCGTACCCGCACGACGAGAAACACGGCGATGCCTAATAGTGGCAGAGACCAGGCGATGACCAATCCAACGAGCGTGATGGCCTTCCAGATGCTCAGTAACTCGTTCAGGAAAACGATGTAGCTTCCCCACAAGACCCCCGCATGCAAGCAAGCCCTGCGCCAACTCGAATCGGTTTGCAGATTCTCCAGTAGAAAAACCAAGCCTATCCATCCCGCAAGGGGCAATAATCCAAGTAGCAATAAAACCTCCTGAGGAAAAAAACCTCTACAATATCACTCCGTGCTCAATCTTGCCGAAGCGCCGCCATCCACAATCAGTGACTGTCCGGTCATGAATCCGGATTGCCCGCCATCCGCCAAGAAGAGGATGACTTTCGCGATTTCCTCCGGTTTACCGATTCGCCCCAAAACCGTTTTTGCCGCCAACGCTTGCATGCGCTCTTCCAGCGTTCCGGAAACATGCCCGCGGCTCATACCGTCCCGCAGCATGGGCGTATCTACCGCACCGGGCAGGATCGTATTCACGCGCACGTCATCGAGTCCGAATTCGAGCGCCATCGCACGGGTCAGCGCCAGGATACCGCCTTTGCTGGCCGCGTAGGCGGCGATGTCGTTCGACGTCGCCATGGCGTGGACGGAGCTTACGTTGACGATCGAACCCCTTGCCGCCTTGATCAGCGGATACAATTCGCGGCTCATGAGAAAGATCGAGCGCAGATTCGATGCCATCGTGGCATCCCATTCTTCTACCGTCATCTCGACGATGGGTTTGCAGATTTGGATTGCGGCATTGTTGACCAGCACATCGATCTTCTGATGCTGCTCGCGCATGCGTACGGCAAACGCCGAGACGCTTTCTTCCAAGGATGAGTCGACTTTATACAGGCGAATGTCGTCCGGGAAGTCTTTCACTTCTTTGCGATCGATGCCGACCGCTTCATATCCGGCAGCGTGGAACGTTTCTGCCGTTGCCCGGCCGATACCGCCTGCTGCGCCTGTGATGATCGCCACGCGCTTCATAGGGTTCTCCTTTTCATACCCGGTTCACCTCAAATCCGATCCAGGTCTTCCGGCGGTGAAATCCCCAGTCCCTCGAAGAGATTGCGGATCGTATTTTTATGCACCCGCTCCCAGGCGGCAAGACTGCTGTTTGCATTGTGAGATCCCAGCATCACCTGATCCATCGAACGCAGCGGATGATCCGCCGCCAGGGGTTCATCCTCGAAAACGTCCAATGCGGCGCCGCTGATCCATCCTTCACGCAGCGCCTCGACCAACGCCTGCTCGTCGATCACCGGGCCGCGCGAGGTGTTGATCACGACGGCGGTGGAGGGCAGAAGCCGTAACCGCTCCCGGGTCAGCAAATGGAACGAAGTCGGATTCAGGTCGCAGTTCAAGCTCAGGAAATCCACCTGGGGCAGCAACGCTTCGAGATCCATCATCGTCACGCCCACCTCATCGATGAACGCCTGTGGAATTTCCAGGATGTCGTTCCCCAGCAAACCCATACCGAATCCCCGCGCTCGCCGCAGTACGGCTTTGCCGCAGTTGCCCACTCCCACCACGCCTAACACACATTCTCGCAGCGATCTCGCCGGCAGCTTTTCCCATTTGCCCTGCTTCATGTTTCGATCCATCCAAGGCAGCCGGCGGGCAAAGTTGAGGACGTAGCCCATGACGGTGTCCGAGACCGGATCCGCGAAAGCGCCCGGGGTGTTATAAACCCGGATGCCGAGCTGCTGCGCCGCTTGCTTGTCGATCGAATCGATCCCCGTTCCCCACTTCGAGATGACTTTCAGGCGGGGCACGGCCGCTTGCAGCACCCGAGGCGTGAAGCGATCATCACCGCAAATCGCCCCATCGATCTCTCCGACCAGTTGGAGCAGCTCCTCTTCCGAGAGACGTTCAACGACTTCGGGGGTCACTAGTTCGATGCCGCTTCGTTCGAAAATCGGCCTGAAACGATCGAGGTGTGGGAGCATGTAGGGCGCGGATACGAGTACGCGGATCGTCATTTGTTCTTCTCCGATTGTGAACGTAATCGTTCCTGCATCAAACGGTCCGCAATCAAGAAATCGAGTTCCTCATCGATGTCCCATGCTTCTTCGCCGTCGATTTCGAACATCGTTGGCGTGTGACCAATTCGGTTCTCACGATCGATGAAGATGGATCGTTGAAAGATGTATATGCAGGAATTTTCTTCGTACACTGGTGTGAGGTCCTGTGTTCGCAGTAAAACAGACGGATCGTGGTTGATGGGTTTTCCATCGACGTCCCAGAGACGCGTCTGCAACCTGGTAACGGAAAAAAGCGAATCGTGCTGCGGGAGACCCTTTCTGAAGGTCGTAATTGCATCCGAAATGGTCCTTGCACGCAGCAAAGGATTGGTGCTGTGGGTCTGAAGATAAAACTCCGCCTCACATTGCGAAACATCATGAAGCAGCACGTCGTTCATCGGCACATCATCGGCCCGCAGGTGCTCCGGGCGATCGATGAGTAGAACATCCGGAAATCGTTCCGCAATCCCGCTGACGATTACCGGGCTGTCGGTATCGACGAGAATTTGCCCAATTTCGGGACACGCGTGCAGCGTCTCGAGAATGTGAGCGTAGAGCGGCTTTCCGGCCAAAAGGCGGAAATTTTTCTCGGGCACTCGTTCCGAATGATGCCGCATCGGAACCAGGGCCACAATTTTCTCTTCAGCCATCATGTTCTGCGATCCTTAACCTCAACTGCCCTGATTTTATCGACCCAGGCGGCGAACGACCAGGCCGGAGTAGTCATCCGGCCGTCAAACGCTCTGATAATCGATCGGCTCTACATCCCGCTGCGGCTTGATGGTGGCAGCACGAAAACCGCGCGGGTAATAGAAAACCTGCTTCATGGAAGCCGACACGGGCTTAGATAACGAAAAACCGCGATACGTACCCCAAAACTGCATGAGACGGTATCTGAGAATGCCGCGCGCTTCCCTCAAGAACACCCGCTCACGCAGCGCGTGCCACCCGTCGCTCATCACGTTCGAGAGATATAGACGCAGGAAATCTCCGAGGTGGAAACGTTCCTCCACTTTGATCCGCCGCAAGGCGATCGCCTCCCGCCGGTAGCGGTTGTAAACCTGGCGTGAGGTTTCATTATGCACGTGAATCACTTCCGCCTCCGCCGCATAGGACAAAACGTGATTCTGCTGGATGGCCCAATTTGCCCAGGCCATGTCTTCCAGACCGGTCAACTCCTCGTCGAAACGGTTCTGGAGCCACAACGATCGGCGAACGACCGAATTGGCGTTGTTGCAGAACGGATGACGTTGGACGGCGATGCTTTCAGCCGGGAACAACTTGGCAAAATGCTGCTGCTCGCTGAAGTGAGTGGACTCAATGCCGCGCTGCTTGCCATAGACCATTGCGACGCGTGGATTTTCGAACGGCGCCAACAGTCTTTCCAGCCAATCCGGAAATACGGGATACACGTGAGCGCTGGCGATGACGACGAATTCCGAAGTCGTATGCTCGATACCGCGATTGAGGGAACGCCCGAAAGTAAATTCCTCGGGCCGGATGTGCACGATCTTGACCGGATAACGGGAAGCGATTGCCACCGTTGCGTCGCGCGAGCCGGAGTCGACCAGGACGATTTCTACTTTTTCGGCGGTCTGGTGCATGATGCCGGTGAGCAAACGCCCGATATGTTTCTCCTCATTAAAGGCGCGGATGACGATCGAACATCGCGGATGGTTTTCGGTCATTACGCTTCCCGCCCCGGTTGAAATCTTACGAGCGCCAGACGTGTTAAACGATCGAAGTTAAAATAGATCTTCATATTTTACCTTGGGGAAGATCGTCAGCCGGCCGTCGATGGTGGCGTCGAGGATTTCTCGACCATCTCGGGCGAAGTTCTCCCCGGCCATTTTGTAAGCCCGCTCGGAACCGACCAGATCGGGAAGCTGCCAACGAAAGCCCTTGCCGAAATAATCGGGATGAAAGTGATTGGGGTCCTCCCCTTGCGAAACCACGACCGTATTCGCAGGACCTTTCGTGTCGTAATGATGATCCACGCCGATGAGGATCACTTTCGAAAACCCCATGTGATAGGCTAATTGGAGCGATGTGTACGTCACCGTGTTTCCTTCGTACACCCTTCCGGAAACGTCCTGCGCGAACGTTTCGGGCAGGGTGTAATCGGTATCCAGGAATATCGTGCGCGCATCGTCCTTCATCCACTTTCTGGCGCGCCAGGTGATGAACTTCGGGATGGTCAAGGCCTTCAAATCGCGGGCACATTGTTCGACGACGAGGATGTTGGTGATCACCAGAAAGGTGCTCGTGAAGCCCATCTCGGGAAAGTTCAGATAGAGGCGATTCGCGCCGAAGGTAATTTCGTCGCGCAGAAAACTCAGATCGGTCTCGCGCAGGCTGGGCCCGTTTCCAATCACAAAGCAGCGCCGCCCCGAATATTGATCATGAAACGACCGCAAGCGTCCCGCATCCTTCCGGCGGCGAACGCTGACCGCCGCGGCCAACTGATGGCGTCCACGGTTGTACCAGTACCAGTACAGGTTGGAAATCGGGCGCCACAGCGCGGTGGGTGTCATCCTTTTGATGAATTGCTTTATGGAGATCACGGCCATCTCACCTTGCAGTATGCTGTACTTTCAGCGAACGAGACCAGCAATACTAACACACACGGAGCTCCTCATACGTCCCGTCCGTTCCCGTTCGTTTCAGATCAACTTTTAACAGTGACATCACTTCGATCGTAAAACATTTCCGTATTGGACTGAATGCCACGCTCGATGATCGCATTCTCACGGCAATGAATCGGATGCAGCATGTTTACATCAAAATCCGAGAAAGTAACGTATCCCGGGAATGTTTTGTGGGGACGTAAATAAGGTGAATAATCCAGTGAAGTCAGAAAATGCTGGACGTAGTAGAAACGCTCAGCCTCATCGACGAACGATTGTGGCGGTTTGGGATCGTCCTCATGAATGAATTTATCTGCCATTTGGAAATATATCTGCGCCGTTTCCGGAAAATACACCGTTGGATAACGAGAATATCTTGAAGCCCCACCACACAAAACAACACGCTTAAGCAGTGTGGCCTCCAACCCGATGGATGAATTATAGACCATCACGAGTTTGGAGCGCCGAATCAAATCGTACGAACTCACGAACTCTTGCGAAGGGATAAATACCACGTTCTCCATCGCAGCAGCATTCGTTTGTGAGAGCACTTCTGCGACAGTTTCATGTGCTTCTTTTCCAGTGCGCAGTTCATCGGGATGGGCACGGATGACGAACAGCGTACGAGGATGCCTCCCCGCGAAATGGACGACCTGCTCCAACCAGGCAAACATGTCATCGAAAATCACATTCGCATGCACTTGGCTCGTATCGAATATTACGTTTGTAAACACGGCTACACACTGATCATAGCTCTCCAACTTTGCCTTCAATGTTTCGCTCAAAGCGCGCATTTCTGGCCAAAAACGGATCCCCGCCATCGAAAAATCGCCCTGGAATCGAGCGGAAAGGAGAGCTTCCAGACGAGCATGTTCTTCAGGCATTAGGCGGAAATCATCCGCTATTTCAATAGGGTACGCCGTCGCTTCACCGTGAGTAAAAAAAGCGGAAAACGGTCGTACCCCCACCTCGTGGGTGATAACGGGAATTCCTCGTTCGATGGCGATTTGACGCACGACCGCTTCCGGGAATGTGATTCCGTTAAATACGATAACAGCTCGTGGTGGCGTTCGTTCAATGGTCTGTATAAAAACCAGCGCGACATGGATTGCAGAGCGAAGATATTTCTTGTACAAGGCACGAATTTCCGCGGTGTCGGGAATGTTATGCCTACGCAGCACCCAGCGCAGAGAGGGCAGACAAAGTTCACCGATTTTCAATCCGAGATATTCCACTTCGAATAGAGATGCGAGTGTCCCGTGTTCGGAGAAATCGGGCAGTGTGTTCCATCCCTTGCTGGGAGCCTCGATCTTATCGAGTAGATCCTCTGGATACATTTGTCTGCTGAGGCGCATGCAGGATTTACACGGAGGCACTGCACCCAGGCGCTTACGATTGGTACCTAGCATGCACTGCTGCATGCCGCGCATGCAGGCTAAATAGCGGACCGATACACCGCTTAAACGAAATCCCCAGGATGCCAACAAGCTGAACGCCGCGTTCTGACTCACCCCCCACGTTCGCGTCGAAGCATTGAAGAAGAGCACGGGGCGATTGTCGCTCTCATCGCCAGACGCCGATGCTTCAATTTCGCTTCGCAATTGCCGAAGCCTTGGCCCTTGACGAATGGATTCTATCCAACAGCGAAGTTGAAAGGCCGCCGATCGCAGCCAACGAAAAGGAAGACTCATTTAACCACCGACGCGCCGCAGTTTCTGCATGGAGGTCAATTCACTGTCATACACCCGTTTAACCCCATCCCCAAGGGCTTCCTCAGTGACGCGGATGTATTTGACCAGCCGCCGAAACCCACCCGGTTCGACGGAAGCCGCCTGGTCGGATCCCCACATGGCCCGATCCAGCGTGATGTGCCGCTCGACCAAACAAGCGCCCATGGCCACGGCCACCACAGACGGCACCAAGCCCACTTCGTGTCCGGAATAACCGATCGGACAGGGAAAAGCATCCAGAAGCGCCGGGATCACTTTCAAATTCAGATCGTTCGGATCACAGGGATAGGAACTCGTGGCGTGCGTGATGAGTAAATCATCCGTGCCCAGGACATCGACGGCGGCTTGAATCTGCTCCATCGTGGACATCCCGGTCGACAAGATCACCGGTTTGGCGGCTTTCCGGATGTGTTTTAAAAGCGCGTGGTCGGTCAACGCCGCGGAAGGGATTTTGATACAAACGGGGTCGAACTTTTCCAGAAAATCCACCGAAGGTTCATCCCAAGCCGAGGCGAACCAGGTGAGATCGAGAGATTTACAATAGGAGTCGATCTCGCGGTATTCTTCTTCGTCGAATTCAATCCGATGGCGGTAATCGAGATACGAGATATATCCCCATGGCGTGTCTCGCATCTGATCCCGCTGCTCCGCAGGAACGCATAAATCCGGTGTGCGCTTCTGGAATTTAACCGCATCCACGCCGGCATTCTTCGCGGCGTCGATCAGCGCCTTGGTGGTGGAAAGTTCGCCGTTGTGGTTGATGCCGATTTCCGACACGATGTAGGTCGGATAACCTTCACCGATGTGCCGCTTGCCAATCCGTATCTCTCTGGGCATATCAAGACACCTCATCCATCTGATGGATCACCATGTCGCAGAGTTCTCGCACAGCCCCGTGTCCGCCGGGGTTCTGGAGCACCAGGTCCGCCGCCCGACGAGCGTCAGTGTGGGCATCGGAGACAGCGAGTGCGCATGCCACGAGCGGAAAACAGGCGACGTCGTTTACATCGTTCCCCAGGAAAACCACCTCCGCAGGATCCACGCCGCTCTCTTCGAGCAGTGCCCTCATGGCAGATGCTTTGTCGGCGAGATTCTGCTTCACATTAATGCCGAGTTTGCGGCAGCGTGCAGTCACCACAGGGTGAGATTCCGTCGAGAGAACGACGACCTGAACGCCACGCTCTTTCAAACGTGCGATTCCCCAGCCGTCCCCACGATTGGCCGCCACCCACTCGTTGCCCTCACCATCCACCCAGACCCGGTTGTCGGTCAACACGCCGTCGAAATCCATGACGACCATGGTTACAGTCGGAGGGAAGGGCCTCGGTTTGCGGCCGGGAAAGACTGCTTCGAGATCGCCGTGCATCAAGGTGTATTCCGCCCGCCGCCAGTCTTCGAGCGTGTCGATGTCGACGGTGTACTTTGCATCGAGCAGCAACGGTAGGATCGTATCCCCGCTTATCGATTTCTTCTCGAGTATCGTCTCTGTGCGGATGGCGTCGATGTGGCCGGTCTGCCAGTAGGTCGATGGAAGCTCCTGACGCGGTTTGTTGTAGGATTCCTCGCCAGCATCCTTCAGCAGAGTTTCCATGACGCCGTTGTCCGTCAAGCGCCACATTTTGTACGGATTCTGGCCGGAAGGGACGACCCCACGCACGGAGTCCGCCCGAGGATTTTCGAGCAAGATTTCAACCGCCCGGTCCACACAATCGCGCGGGCGAATGGGAGACGTCGGCCGCAGCTGTACGACCACATCCGGCCGGTAGTTTTCCTCCTCCTGCAACCAATTCAAGGCATGCTCGAAGACCGGCAGATCGGTGACGTTATCACCAGCGAACTTCGCCGGCCGCAGAAAAGGAACTTCCGCCCCGTAACTGCGGGCGATCTCGGCAAAATCTTCGTCGTCCGTGGAGACGATCACGCGCGAAACATATTCCGCTTGCAGACCCGCAGCGATGCTGTAGGCGAGCAGAGGGTGCCCGGCAAAGAGACGTACGTTCTTCTTCGGTATGGATTTCGAGCCCGCCCGTGCAGGGACGATCGCTAAAACTTCCGCTTTATTCACCATGCCGTCCAACCCCCATCGACGACCAAGTTCGCACCCGTCATGTACGATGAAGCGTCGGACGCCAGGAAAAGCAGCGCCGAATTCATTTCCGAACGGTCTGCCATCCGTCCCAACATCGTCCGTGCGGCGTACTGCTCGACAAAAGCCTCATCGTGCTGGTTGTACACGCCGCCGGGCGTCAGCGCGTTGACGCGGATGTTCTTGCCAGCGTAGTAGCCCGCCAGGTAGCGCGTGAAACCCAATACCCCGGCTTTCGTGACCGAGTAATATACCGGTTTGTACCCCTGCGCTCGGCCTTCTCGCTGGTAGATGCGTTGATCCGGCGCCACGAGCCCGTAGGTCGAACAGATGTTGACGATTGCGCCATCCCGCTGATCGAGCATCGGCCGGACAACTGCCTGTGTGACCAAAAACATCCCGGTCAGGTTGACGTTCAATGCCTGGTTCCAATCCTCGAGCGCGTACTTCTCGAAGCTGCTGGAGTGCTCGTCCTGATGTTCCGGGTCGAATTTGGGATCCAGTGCGGCGCTGTTGACCAGGATATCGAGACGACCATAGCGCTGCAGCGTCTGCTGCACCAGCGCTTCGACTGAATGGGGATCGGTGATGTCGCATTTCACAGCGAGAACGGCGAAACCTGCCTCGCCCAGCTTATCCGCCAGATTTTCGTTCGCCCCGACGTTGTTGTCTGCCAGGACCACCGTCGCACCCGCTTCGGCCAGTGTGTGGCAAAAACCGGATCCGAGCAATCCGGCGGAACCGGTAACGACGGCCACTTTCCCGGACAGATCGAAGGATGCGGGCAACTCACTCATTCGTCACCACCCGCTGGGAGGCAAATTGATTCCCCTGTCCTCGTTTTTTCAACATCGAGCCATTCATATGAGTTTATCCTGTCCATCAAACCGCTCTTTCAAGCTACTCGACTGGAAAACAGTTCGAAGATTATAACACCCGGCATTCTGCGTAATTTCCTCCTCAAGCAGCGTTGACTTAGCCAATTTCCAGATCCACCTTCCCGGATTGTGCTGCAGAGCGTTTCGCCGCCAAAACGATCTTCAATGCCCGGATCCCGTCCTCGAGGGTGCACCGCGGTTGGGCTTCACCGCGAACGACGTCGATAAAATGCCGCATCTCCTCCAGGAACAAATTGTTCCTTTGGAAACCATCCGCAGGGAAATACGTTTCCCACTCCCGCTTCTTCGTGGTCCACCAGCGAACCGCACCGTCCGCGTTGTCCCAACGGATGCTGCCTCGTGTGCCGCTGATTTCCAGCCAGTGACTGGCAGGCTGCTGATTGTAATCGAGGTAGACCACGCCGAGGACATTGCCCTCAAGTGAAAGCAGAACTGCTGCCGTGTCTTCGACGTCAAGATCGAGCTCCCCGAATTTCCCTGCAGATGCGAACAACGATGAGACCTCGCCGAACAACCAACGCAGGTAATCGAAGGGGTGACAGAGCGTCAGCAGGACACCGCCGCCCATATCGCGGCGTGCGCTATAGGACTCACGGTAATCCTCCCAGGGATGCCATCCAGGCAGGTATTCACCCCAGTGCGCCCGCACGCTGATTGGGTTTCCGATGGCGTGCTCACGCAGGAGCCGAGCCACGTACTGCAAGCCCGGATGGAAGCGGAACTGAAAGCCGACAAGAACGTTTCCGCCTCCCGCCTCGAGTGCTGCCCAAAGCTCGTCCATGCCATCCAGCGTGTGGGAAATCGGTTTTTCCAACAAGAGCGAACAGCCTGCCCGCGCAGCGGGAATTGCGACTTTGAGATGCAAGGCGGTGGGATTGGATACGATCACCGCATCCGGAGACCAGCGCTCGAGCGCCGCATTCAAATCACTTTCCGCTGGGTATCTGACGAGTTCGTCGTCGGGCAGCGTGCTCTTACCCGTTCGGTGCAAGACGATGTCGCTCTGCCCCAGAGCGGTGAGATTCTTCAAATGCCTTCGGCCGATCGAGCCCAGCCCACTTATCAAGAATCGCATCGCCTGTTATACAACCTCTTTACATGACCTTTGTCGTGAGTAAAAAGCCATTTCTAGTTTTGCCCTGATAAACATGGATTTACAATCGCAGGTATTTCTTCAAAATCCAAAGGTGAATGACCTTGAGGTGTGTAATAACTCTTGTCATCCAAGAGGTCAAACTTCGTACCCAATAAGTTAGTTAGTACGAGCCGAAAAGTGTTTACGGGAGAAATGTTGGAATATAAACCCGTATTCGAAAGCCCTGCGAAGTAATATGCATTTAATATCGCGAATCTTTCATCTGGTTCAGACATCCGAGGTATCCCGTGATCACCTTGAATAATGATGATGGGTTGTGGATCTGAAACCTCCAATATACGCCTTATGATTCCAATCATACGTGTATTTAGAAATATGACCTGATCGATGTATCCTGGAGCAAATTCATCCCAGGTATCACTATCTCTATCTTTATTCAACGTAAAGAAGAAATTTCTTCGAACAGGCTCGCCGTTTCGCCCAAATGCAAATGGGTTATGAGGAGCAAGGATGTGGACAAACACAAATTTAGGTCCGGGAAAACTTGGTACGTTTTCGATTTCATCCAGTGTAAATAAAATTCGTTCCCGATGCTGGAAGTATGCGCCGTCCAACCCTTCTGCAATATACACGGGTAGATAGTCACGAATCTCGAAAAGGAATACACCCAACGTCGTCCTTATAAACATACTTTCAAACGTATTCAAACCACCGAAGACTATATTCTTTATAGGCGCTAAATATTTGTCTGCATTGTCCCATTCCGTAGGAGAAAAGCCTGATTCAAAAGCAATAATTTGATAGCCAAGATTTTTTAGGATATTCCGCAGCTGGTTATCCTTCACAAGTTTGCCATACTTGTATGGACTGATTGTGTCGTTATATTCCCGTACTAGATTCTGGAAATAATCTAAATTCAAACTTGAACCTAGCGAGAGAACGGTGTTTCCATAGTTGCTATAGCTGCATGATGCCACGTAGAAACCTAATTGTTCGAGATTGTTTAAAAAGGGGGAGTTATCATAATCTAGTTTGCTTTCAAGAATATCTCCACGAGTGTACATGTCCAATATGATGTAATAGATATCGGGGAATGTATCGATCTCTGAAACACTAATGTCGCTCGATATATTGACCCTTTCGAATTCATATTGCTCTTCATTTTCTTCACCGATAGCAGAATTGGCCGAGCCAATCTCAAATGAGATGATCCTGAGGATCGGAATCGAAACTATGAAAATGCAAGCAATATTTATTATCCCACTACTCTCGATAAAAAATCGTGGAGATCTCTTTACCCAAATAAATCCGACGACGAACAGCAATACCCACGCAAGTAGCAGATATCGATGTCTACCAATGTTGTATGAAAACAGAGTTAGATTCTCGATCAATGCATAAACGTGTCCATAGCTGAAAAAAAGAATTAATGTATATGTCGATAATACAGCAGCGCGCAAGGTATCTCGGAGCCAAATCCAGAACAATGCATAGACAATGCATGCGAGCAGAATGGATACGACCAAAGAACGCATCGCGTCCAATAACTCCACCTGCGCGATGTTGGTCGCTAGAAGTGAAAGTACGGGATACATCGAAAGTGTGATGGGGAAGTAGAATTTACGATTCATTTTTATAGCTGGTCTTCCTCGGCTCGATTCATGATCGTGACCTCTTCGCCCCGTCACTCGAGCGCAGGCCAGGGCAGCCACGCCCACCTGGCGAAGAACTTTGTGGCGATGCGACGCCAGAGCATACCCAGCCGTCGGCGCGATCGAACGCCGAAACTCCCCGAGCGAATTCGTCCCGAGGCAGATTCATCGGAACGAGGCCGGGCAAGCGCCGTAAGATACAACGGGATGAGCCGGGATCGGGGTCTGCCATGGCTGCGCAACCGCAGGACTTCGAAACCCGCCTGCCGTAAGAACTCTCGCAGCGTCGCTGCTGTGTACGCATACAGGTGCGCCAGTTCGAATGTCTGGTGTCCGTACAGGTTGGGGACCTCGATTAAAACCCATCCGTCCGGAGCAACCCAGCGCCGGCGCAGATGGATCAAATACGCCAGCGGATCAGGGAGATGCTCCAACACGTGTGACATCGAGACCAGATCGAAGGCTGCTTCGTCCTGCGCTTCCAGCGTCTCGAGATTGGGGAACACACACAGATTTCTATCCATCGCGTAGGCGCGGTAAATGTCACCCGGTTCGATCCCCACACTCTCACAACCGAAGTCCGCCCGAAACCTTTCCAGCAGCATACCTGCAGAACTGCCGATATCGAGAAGGCGCCGAATTTCAATGACATCCCGGTGAACGAATTGTGACAAGGCCCTTGCCCGTCCGGTTTGCACGCGAAGATCTTTATCCGTCGGTCCCTCCGATTCCTGAACGGTTTTACGATACTGCTCCACATAAAACCGATCAAGCGACGCTTGACTCATCATGGGAGATTGGAATACCAATCCACATTTTGTACATAACGAATAGGTCAGGGTTACACCATGATCCATTAGTTCCGAAAACTCGATATGGTTAGCTACGGTACTTCCGCATAATGCACAAAGGTTTACGGCATCCCAGAGCAGGGTCGTATCAGGCATGATTCAACCTGTAAGAAAGCCTCGATACGAAGCATGGTTGAGGTTTCATTTTGCTAGGGATAATCTCGACATTCATGATGCATTTTCCATTCTCTTCTATTTGCTGCAAATAATCTTTTTTGAAACACCTACTTGCCCGCAAATCGGTTTGCAGGTTCATAATAAAAAATTCCATGCGTAATTAGATGCCCATTTCGGTTCCTATAACCAGCTTTTTTCGTTTTCGAAGAATCGCCAGAATCATCATGCACTAACAAAATTGAAGCTGGCCAAGTTGCTCCACATACACTGCGCTGAAGCCAAGATCGAATTCTAAGGAGATCATCGGATAATTCTTACCTTGAAGGATTTATCGACCCTCGCAACTTAATCTAATCAGACAATCACGATACAGCACGATCCGCACGGCAATCTACTATGAATCGCTGAACGATTCTGGCCGACTTTGCTAATGAAGTACGCTCTCATCGATTACTCCGGAGGAAATTCATTATAGAAATAGATATTTCCATCCCATCCCTGATAATAGAGGTACAAACCTGTTGTCAGCGTTTCCAAAATCTCGGGCGTCCGATCTTCGTATAATATCCAAAGCTGCCATTTCACATTACGGAATAAGACGAGCGCTGCTCCTTCATTACGAAACAGTAAATTACGATTGTCATCTAAATTATCTCCGTATTTATATTGAATATCGGGTGCAGATTTATTAAACACCTCATGAATTTCATAAGGTGGCCTACCTGTATAATAATGAATTGCAGCCGCATCGTTGGTAATTAATGGAACATCATTGGGTAAATCTTTCACGGCAGCAATAACATCTGAACTTCGCCAGCTTGGGGTTGATAATCCATATCCTTTCTCATGTAAATCATGAATGAGGCTCCAACTGCTCGGGATATTACCAACAATAATATTACTGGCAAGGAATAACAAAAGAATATTAAAAAAGATCCTTCGTTTCTTACTATGAATTGAAAGATAACAAAGAAAAGAAATAATGGAGAAAATGGAACTATAGACGATAGGTAGGAGAACCCGTTCTATCAATGCTGGTTGAGGAGCACGAACGATAACATACGTTATCGCAATAACGGTTACGGAAAAGGTGGCTACTGAAGCGAATATCACCCCGCCCTGGAAAAAAAATTCTCGATGAATGTCGAAATCATTCCGCTTTTTCTGCAAGCGGACACAACGCGCTATAAAAAACAACAATACAAGAAGACAGCAAATTATAAGTAATATTTTCAAGCGATATTGAGACCAAGGAAATAGATTATCGAAATGAAATCCGGTCCATATTTCATCAGCGATCGCAACCCTGACCGGATTTAATTCATGCCACAGCGATTGATCAAATGATTGATAGATTCCGGGTGTATCTCCACGAGCCAACATACTTACGATAAAAAGTAAAAATGGAAAAGATGAAATCGTAAGATAAAGTGCTGAGGTCTTGAATCTTTCTATAAATTTGCCCCGAGAAAAAATTAACAGTGCTAAACCACCCGACAACACAACTGCAATCCCAATATATCGAGTCAGGAAAACCGCACTAGTAAGAATACAAGCGATTATGAAATGCTTTTTACTATTTGACATAAAAAATGCTTGGAGAAAGAAGATACTCGCAATGGAAAGTAGAAAGAACAATGGCTCGGACATTGCTCCGGAATAACTAAATATAAAAGCTTGCGAGGAAACTACATAGAGTATTAAAACAAGAGGGAACGCCCACATCTTGCTTAGACGATATCCCATGAAACCCAGAATAAAGATTAGAACGATAAATGAGAATATATTCAACCAGCGAGTATATTGAATAAGTTCAACACCCAATAAAACTCCAGGGCTTAATACAAGAGGGTAAAAAGGCGTGTGGAAACGCAGTGACCCTGTAACACCTGACGCCTTTACTATTACAAGTCCTTTCCCGGCAATTAGGTTTTTTGCAGCCTCAAAGTATCCTATAGTGTCACTTACAACCCACGGCAATTGATAAGTCGTATAGTGGATAAGGATTCCCCCAATGACACAAAATATAAGCACAATGAAATAGAAAAAGTGAGTCAATTTTATTTTAGGCAAATGCATATAACTCAATCCTCACTTTATTTATAGATCATTCCAGGTTTTCATTCATTCGGTCTCAAATTTCGCCACCATACGCAGGATGTCGAAACCCTCCGCGAACGGCCTTTCTGCCAACGCGCCGTTGCGCACCATCGTCGCCCGGACGACTTCGGGCGAGAAATAGTAGCGATTGGCGTAGGTCTCGTACTGCGCCAGAGCCTTAAGTTTCAATTCGACATCTTTTTCATCGACTTCGACGAGAAAGTGAGGGAAAAAACCATAGCTGCTGCGGAAGACGTCGAAACCCAACACCGTCACTCCACGAAAAGCGCGCAGCGCCTCCTCCGTCACGATGCGGTGATCTTGATGGATGTCCGCTTTTGTGTGGACGAATACGATATCCGGGGCATACTCGTGATTCACGTTGTAGAGATACTCCAGGATCTGCTGCCGATCCCGGGGAAAGTTACGTGTCTCAAATTCATCGAGGACCACACAGTCTCTGGGCAACCCCAGGACTTCCATGCTGCGAAAATGTTCCTGCGGGATGTTTTTTAATTTGGGATTCTTCTGGTTGTCAGAAAGTGTTATGCAGCGCACTTCCGTCAGTTGAGCAACGTGAGCCAACAACGCTCCACAACCCAATTCGATGTCATCGGGATGTGCGCCGAGAAACAGAAGCCTTTCTCCACTAATGTTCACATCGACTCCTTTGTTACGTCACTTGGTGGCGATAAACCCGCCCACGACCTTGGTCATTACCAACTTGCCTTCACGCTCGGCGTGTTGAATTGATGCCTGGCGGATTTTATCCATCACACGCTCGAAATCGTCCGCTCCTTGAAACAACCCTCGCCATAGCTTTCGATCTTCGGACAGCGAAGCGCGGGTGTACTCGAGGAAGGGTTTTGCGTCCGGAAAAGTCAGCGGGTTCTCAAAAATGCGCGTCTCGACATCGGAAAAGGTAACCCGCATGGCGCCCAGGATTTCGCTGCCGTACCGAGAACTGCCCGGCATGGGCGGGATCGGTCGCTGTGTGGCTTCGAAGATGATGTCGTAGAAGAGCTGTTTGTTCTCGGGCATGGGTCCGGTGGTGAATAACCTACCACCCGGTTTCAACACCCGATGCATCTCGGCGATGGTGAAAGGAATATCGGCGGCGTAGTAAATGGCGAAACAACACGTCAGTAAATCAAACGTATCGTCGTCGAACGGAAAACGCTCGTTGAAGTTCAATTCGAGATACTCGATATCGGCAGATTTCACCGCACTTGCTTCGCGAGCCTTCTCCAGCAATTCCTGCGAAACGTCCCCTCCGGTAATGTCAACGTCGCCTGCCAGCGCGTCGTAAAAGGCGAGACACTGCTTCCCAGAGCCGCATCCGACGTCCAGGATTTTCATTCCTTTGGAAAGGGACAGTAAGTCCAACATCCAGGCATCAATATCTCTACCGCCAAATTGCTCGTGAATGTTGATGCGGGTCTGTAAATCCTTACTGGTTTCCTCGTACTCCACTTTCATCGAAGATTATCTCCTCTCATCGATTCCTGATGTAGTTAAACATCGAAGGCTCAAATATCTTCGTCCTCCGATTCGTGATGCCAATCTCCCGTTCCCCGGTTCAGCGCCCAGAAGAGCCGATTGTAAAGCCCCTGCATCAGCCAGCGAACAGGTTTCCAGCGCAGCAACGAATTCCCCCGCCGCTTTGCTAACGCCATGCCCGGCGCGTGGACGTCGATCGAAAAACGGCCGGCCTCCTGTGCCATGGAGGGATTCACGACGTTGCCGATGAGCCGTGTGGTCCGCTGCAGCGTAGCCAGTCGCAAGTACCCTGCGGCATCGATCTGATTATCCAATTCGTTGAGACCGCCCATTAATCGTCCGACCCACTCTCCCGCCAGGAATTGGGTAACCACTGACTTCGGTGAGACAAACTGGTTGTGGCAGGCAGTCGCATAAGCACGCATGCCTTTGTGTTCGATGACGATGTCATCTAAATCGCGTACGGCTTCTATAAAAGCCTCCGTGTCCTTCCCCAGCGAGATTGCCCACTCCTGCTCCCAGTCTTCCGGGATAGTCTTGCCGTAGCTCAGGCTCGTATCGGGATCCGTCTCTGCCAAACGCAGGTTGCTTGCGATTCCGTGGTCGAAAAGCGTGCGTTCCGGGTTCCCGCTCACCATGCCCACGTTCGGAAAACCGTCGAGCAAATTCAGATGCGCTTTCAACCAACCGGGGTAGAAGAAAGTATCGTCATCCGTGTAGGCGATCACCTCACCCGGCGCCGCGCCGACGATGAGCCGCAAAGCCCCCAGTTTGCCGATGTTCTCGCTCGAGGATAGCAAGTAACGGATCTTACCCTCGTCCAATAGGCTTTGCAGATAAGCTTTTACCGGCTCGCAGCTCGCATTGTCGAAGACAAGCAGGTCATAAGGTTCCTTGGTGTTCCTAAAGATCGAGAGCAGGCACAGCTTGAGAACATCGAAACGATGCTGGAAGAAACCGCTCAAATGCGGGATGTACACCAGAACCGCTTGTGTGACACGGGCGGGTCGATAGCTGCTGGTGCGGCCGCGCGCCGGATTCATGCCCACACGAGTCATCTACTTCTCTTCTCCCACGCTGGAACGCTCGCCGGGCGGTGATCCGCGCGAGATCAGTCGGCGTATGCGGCGCAGAATCGCACCGCTGTAATAGCGAAATCCCTCGATCGGGTGGAGCAATACCCGCACCAGAAGAGACCTACGACCGGCGCCGAAACGAGCGATCAATCCACTTTCGATCGCTCGCAGGACGCCCATCTCGAAAAGGCTCTTTCGCTTCAATTCATCTCCACGCAGCTTCCAGGTTGAATCGGTGGGCATGAAAATGACTTCCATGCCGCCGGCAGCGGCCAGATTTTCCTTGCTCTCGGGTCCACCGTAAGGTGGCTTACCACCCGTAAGATGGCTGTAATCGTGATCCTGGTGAATCACGGTGATCGTCTCGGTGGCATCGATGACGGGAACACCCGCCGCCCGGCCGGCATAAATGGTCCAATTGTCCCAACCAGGGCGTCCGAGGGCAAAATCCGGCATGTGGCGCAGCAAACCCCGCTCGAAAACGAAATAGTCACTCCCCAGAGGTCCGTGCAGCCTGCCAACGCCCTGTACCTGCTGGCGAAGTTCGTGCAGCCAGTCGTGGTTAAAATCGATCGGCTGCGTGATATTCAAGTTCCACCGCTGCCCGAGGATCAGGAAATTCTCAAATTGGCGGCGGACTCGATCGGTGCTCGTAAGCAAGTCCTCGAGAAAGATGATGTCGGCGTTGGCAAAGCAGAGCAGGGAATGGCGTGCATTCTCTCGCGCCAGGGAAAAAACCGCGCTGACGTACGGCGTCCCGCGCTGGTTATGGCGCACGTCCTTCAAATGACGGATACCCAGGTTGTTCGCAACTTCCGCCATGCCCGGTTCGTCGCCTATCAGCAGCACCTCCACATCGTTTCCCAGGCGCGTCCAGGATTCGATCGCGTTGCGCTGGATCATGTCGATGTGCGGGTTGAAACCAAAGGGTTTGGGTGAAGTAAAAATCGTGAGCATTATTGGGTCTTCCTTCTGCACCTGTATCGAATTCCGGCTATACCTCGGCCTATTCCACTTCGCGGTACGTCCGCTGACGTACGCCGCTGTTGATTTTCATCAATTCCGGTTCTTCTTCGAGAATTGCAAGCACGTCTTTCCACGTAAAATTATTCACGTCCTTCAGGCGAGAAAAGATCTCGCGCACGAAACGTAAATCCTCCTTTGTATCCACCGTCCATCGATAGCTGCCGTAATCGTCGTCCGCCGTAACGGAAACGATCGGAAAGCGCTGCGGATCTTCGTAGAAATACGGGGTAACGTGCTCACGATGGTAGGGCTCTTTCGCCTCCCGGTTCGCCAGTTGCAGAGAATCGAAGTCCATAACTTCCACATCCAGACCGATCGGGAAGGTGCGCACGATGCGGTTGCTGGCGTAAACAGCCGGCGGATCGCTGTCCAGGAACGCCTGAATCGTGGTGTTGATCACACCGGGGTCGATCAGTGGACAATCCCCGGTCAGCCGCACGACGATATCCGCGCGATACATTTCAGCCGCTTGCACGTAGCGGTACAAGACATCGGCAGCGCGCCCGCGAACGCACGGAAACCCGCGCGCTTCACACAGTTCTGCAACCGCATTATCAGCTTCATCGACGGTCGTGGCGAGCACCACCGAGTCCAGCAGTTTGGACTTACGCGCCCGTTCGACCACCCAAACGATCATCGCCTGGCCTTGAATCTCCGCCAGCACTTTTCCGGGTAAGCGACTCGAACCCATGCGAGCCTGAATGATTGCAACGATGTTTGCGCTCTCCGACGTTCGGCCCATTCAAGACATCCTTTCGAACGATCCTACGCGGCGACGCTTTCCGAAGGGATAGCTTCTCTCGTCACGAGGCCTTTTTCCCGGAATTTCTCAACGTACGCCCACGTGTCCCAGTAATCCAACCCCAACTCCGAGGCGATATCGAATACGCTCGTGTCGCCTTCAAAACACATCATGATTTTCTCGATCGCCCGATTCAAATCCCAATTCTCACGCCAATCCACCCAGAGTCCGTGACCGGATAGAAAGACCGGACCGCGGAAGTTCCTGCGCGGCACATAATTCGAAGCGTAGATGCGTACGGTTTCCTCGATCACGTCCAGCGCTTGCTGCAGCATTTCCTCCTGAATGATATCCGGATTGTCGTCGCTGGTGTGGTATTCGTCATACGGCCAGCGACTCAACGAGATACACGGAACGTTGACGCCCGGCCCATTGATCACGCGCTCGTCGTTGGCCACAACCTGGGCGAACTCCCCTTCCCGGAATTCCTCCCCGCTGTTTTCCAGCACGACTCGGGCTACCCGGTCGATCAAATGATCGTCCTGCCGCGAACGCTGCAGGATGAGCGAATTCTCATTACCCGTCATCTCGATGAAGATGCCGCCCTTCAAGCGGGGAATCAGATCCTCGTTGTGCGCCAGATAGGCGATGCTGCCAATCGTTTCGGGGCAAAAGAGGAATCGCACGCTCATTGACCCCTCCGGCAGCCGCCGCTCGACGAGACGGTGAGCAAGCCCGATCGCCGTGACGACGCCGGCCGCATCATCGTTGGCCTGCATCGGATGGCAGACGTGCGCAGCGATGATCATCTCCCCGGCCTCCGGATTTGGATCGCCTTCCGGATGGATAAGCTGCGTGCCCACGCGAAGTCCCTGGTCCGCTCGTTCGATGAATTCCGAGCGAATTACGGCACGGTAGCGCTTGTCATGCGGCAGGGAATCGAACGTCTGCTTGGACATGCAGAAACCCCAATCCCGATCGTAGTACTTGAATTCCCAGGGAATCGCATGTGGGCGTTTCTCGTTGTAATACAGGTGAGGCGCCAAGTCCTCCCAGGTCAGGGTTTCATCGACGGGCAGTGAATAAGACAGCAGGTGCAGTGGATTGTCGGCGAAATCCACGATCCGTTCCCCACCTTCCTCTTCCAGGTAGGCTTCGTGCACCTCGTATCGTTCCGGCACCTTCCAGGTCCATACCGGTGTGCCCGGCGCATAGGTTTCGAGGTTCCAATTCTCGCCGTTAGGCAGGTTCTCCGCGATGATTTCCAACGCCTTATCGCTTCCTTCGGAGACGATCGTCCGATGCAGCGGATAAATCGCTTCAAGGATGGGTTTTAAAGGCAGCTCGTCTTTCACCATGATTGCATCCTACGCATGGATCTCCTTCATGCGGTACAGCATTTCCGGATGGTTCTTGGCGATCACCGTCCAGGCATCGTAGAAGGGATTTGCCCGCACGGTGTGCACTACAGCATCGCCGAGTTGATGGACCTTTATGATCTCACGATCGATCAATTCGTTAATCGCGGGTTTGATGTCGGTAATCACCTGGAACGTCGAACGCACGTACATTGAATAGGTCTTCAGCTGCGGCACGCCATCGTAACCCACGTAGATACCCGAAAACTTCTTCACCCGCCGCCAATAACCTCCGGCCTTGTATATGGCGTGCACGCTGAAGGTGAAGGAGCTGTTGAAATCCAGGCCAATGCTGACGATCAGGCCATTGAACTTGTGAAACAGGGCAAAAACAGAATTGTCGCCCACGGCTTCAACGTCATCGCAAGCCGCGAATTCCTCCTGCCGATTTCCCAGCACGGCGAAGGAGTAGAGCGGATGGGGTGTACGCACGGCGGTTTCCCTGCAGCGTGCCAATTCGGTGATGATGCCCATGTGGGAGGCGGTTTCACGGACGTCGAAGTAATGCGTATCCACCCAGGATTCGAAATTGAAGGTCGGAAACAACACGGTGCCTTTATCGCCCACCGACTCGACCAGCGAGTCGATGACCGTGTCCGCACCCCCGTTGACGCCGCCCAAGGATTTATACGAACTATGCACCATGATCGTATCACCCGGGGAAATGCCCATTTGCGCGAAACCGCAAACCAGATCATTGAACTCGAGCATGCTTACCCTCCACACTCCGTCTTGCATAGGAGCGGGCCAGCTCGTAGGCATCCAACAGCTTCTGGAAGTTTTGATTCCAGTCTGCTCGAGCTTCTGCCAGTTCTCTCGCCGCTTTGCGCATGGCGGGATGTCGATCCCGTTCCGTCAGCGCTTGAAGGAGCTTCCCTTCAAGGTCTGCTACGTTTCCCATCTCGAACCACCAGCCGTGTCTCCCCGGTTCAACCCATTCGCGGTTGCCCGGAATATCCGAAACCAGCGCCGGACAGCCACAGGCCAACGCTTCCATCAACGAAACGGACGATCCGTCGCTCGTCGAGGCGCTGAGATACAGATCGGCGCTGCGGAAATAGCCCGGCAAATCCGCATACCGCACCTGGCCGGGCATGTACACGCGGTCGGTCATACCGCATTCCCGGATTCGCTCGGAGATGTCCGCACGCAGCGAGCCGTTCCCAAGCAGCAGCAAGCGCAAGTTCGGTTCCGTTTTCGCCGCACGCAGAAAACCTTCGACGAGCACATCGACTCCCGTGAGACGCTCCCAGGCGCGGGTCGAGATCACAACGAATTGATCCTGCCATCCCAAGAGTGAACGCAGATGGGTTTCCTTTTTGGGACAGAAATGTACCAGGTCCACGCCCCACGGGAAAATCACGATCCTCTCGGCCGGCATCCCCAATTCCAACGCTTTTTGACGGACGGCGTCGCAATCACAGGCGAAGGCATCGCTGCGCTTCAGCGTGTACTGCGCCGCCCAACGTCCGAATCCCCTCCTGGCGCCCAACAGCAGATCCGATCCCCAGGACATGCTCACCAGGGGATGGAATCCCGCCAACGTGGTGAGAAAGGACGGCAATTGAATCGGTCCGGCATGAACGACGTCCGGCTGCTCGCGCCGCAGAACGCCTTTCAAATCTCGCACCAGAGCGGGAGTGCGCAGCAAGCTGCGTCTAGTCCGCCTCCATGGCCGCGGCACCTGATGAACGCCATCGGGTACCGGCCTCGATTCCGAACCACCGCTTCGCTCCAGCTGTAGAAAGGAAATCGAGTGCCCGCTTTTCGAAAGCCCTTCCAAAAAGCGATGATCGTGCGGCGTATATTCGCGCGAGAAGTACATCACCTTCACGGTTTCCCCAACATCGTCCAGTACAGCGCTTCCCCGAAGGAGATGTCCTCGAGCACTTTGGTGCCCAGCGCCTGTTCGATTCGAATCGGTTCGATCGCTCCGGGAGAAGCCGGTCGGAGCACGTCGATCATTTCACGCGTCAGAATTTCACCCGCTTTGATTTCGCGCGCAGCCCGAAGGCAGCGGCGCTGTACGATCAACGTGTCTCTTTCGTTATCGGCGACGCGTTTATCTGTCGATCCGAGGGCGCGCTCGAGTTCGCGCGTCCTGGCCACCATGTCCGCCCAGGTATGGGGGTCCATGGAGAAAGGATGATCCGGACCTTCTCGGCCGGTGTCGTCCGTGAAGTGTTTCTCGATCACCCGCGCACCGAGCGCCACGGCCCCCAACACAGTGGCGTGGCCCGAGGTGTGATCGGAGAGCCCCAAGACGACGTCGGGAAATATGGTGGCATAGCTCTTGAGCACGTTCAGATGGATGTGATCGAAGTTATCGTCGCTGGCGGTGTAGTTGGTGTTGCACTGCATGAGCACGACGTTCGAATTGACGGCAAGAACGGCGCGCGTGTTCGCCACCACCTCGCCCATCTCGCTGGCACCGGTCGCCATGAGAAAGGGCTTGTTCTTGGAGGCCATATAAACCAACATTTCGGGCCAGCTCATCAATCCCGAGCCCGCCTTGTATGCCGGTACGTACGGCTCCAACATGTCGACCGCCTCGAAATCGTACGGCGACGAGAAATAGTGAATCCCGGCTTCGTCGCACGCCTCTTTCAATACCGGAGTCCAGTCAAATGAGATCGAGGCGTCTTCGTAGACTTCGAACACCGATTTTTTCCACTTGGCCTGGTGTGAGAGTTGTCCGCCTAGAGATTTGAATCCGAAATCCGAGACGATTTTCGGTGCACGAAAATTCTGGAACTTCGCTGCATCCGCACCCGCTTCCTGCGCCAGGCGGATCAGCATCTCGGCGCGTTTCAAATCCCCATCGTGGTTGGCAGAAATGTCGGCGATGAAGTACGTGGGGTGACCCGCGCCGATCCAACGGTCCGCGATCTTGATTTCTTTTCCAGTCATGCATCTCTCCTCGAGAGCGTCTTCAAACGCTCGGCGTATCCGTTTGCGCGGAATTCGCGAAAGCGCCGCAAGCCATCGCTGACGTCTGGCAGCTCGACGCCGAGTGCTCCTTCGATCTTATCCCCCTTCATACATAGATGGCTCCCACGTTTGGCCTTGAAGTTCATCTGATCCACGGAGATGGGCTCGATCAAACTACCATCCAACCCAAAGGTCTCCGCCAGACGCATTCCGAATTCATACTTGCTGATACATTCACCGCCACCAACGTGATACGTTCCCGTCAACCCCGCTTCGATCATCTTCAAGAGAAGTTCCACCAGATCGTTGACCAGAATCGTCGTTACGGACACATCGGTAAACCCGCGGCAGCGTTCCTCGTTTTCCAGATAATGGAGGAACATCTCCGCCAGACTCTGCTTGGGCTGCATGTTCCAGCCGAAGATATTCGTGCGTACGATTACCGCATCGGGATGGGCAGCGGCGACAGCCTGCTCCGCTTCCCACTTGCTCCGCGCGTAGACACTCAACGGGTTGACCTCATCCGTCTCCACATAATTCCCCCGGCGTCCATCAAAAACAGCGTCTGTTGAGATGTGAATCAACCCGGCACCGACACACCGCGCGGCCTCTGCGACGTATTGGGTCATATCGCGGTTCAGGCGAAATGCCATTCCTGGATCGACCTCACAAGCTTCCATGTTGGTGACCGCCGCGGCGTGAACGACCCAATCCGGCTCGTAGGTCTGCATCAGCTTCAGGGCGACACCGGCCTGGCCGAGATCCGCGGAGATCAACGTGATGCCCTCGATCTCCATGGTGTGCTGATGATAGACGCCGACGAAATCGTGCCGCTCCAGTGCGTCGAATATCAGATTCGCACCCAACAATCCACTTGCGCCGGTCACAAGTATTTTCGCCATCTGGACTACCTCAGAAAGTTCGGCTTGGCTTGCACAGTTTCGACCATGGCCCTCAATTCTTCCTGAGTCAACCACTTATCGTTCGAATCACTCGTGTAACGAAAACCTTCGGGCAGCGACTTCCCCTCACCGTGCCAGTTGTGGCCGAACCACAACGTGCCGCTGGGCTCGACGACGTACATGTCTGCCAGTTCGATGCTGTGCCGCGCTTCGTCCTCGGAAATCAAGACCTCGTGCAACTTCTCTCCGGGACGGATGCCGATAATTTCGATTTCGGCGTCGGGGGCGATGGCCTTCGCCAGATCGATCAAGCGCATGCTGTGAATTTTAGGCACGAAGACTTCACCGCCGTACATCTGCTCGATGCAGCGAATCGTGAAACGCACACCCTGTTCGAGGGAGAGCCAAAAGCGACTCATGCGCTCGTCGGTAATGCTGATGCGGCCGGTTTCCCGTTGGCGTAGAAACAGCGGCACGACGCTGCCGCGGCTGCCGAGTACGTTCCCGTAGCGTACGCAGGAAAAACGCGTTCCCTTTCCACCGGCATAGGCGTTGGAATGCACGAAGAGCTTCTCCGCCGCCAGTTTCGTGGCGCCGTAGAGATTGATGGGGTTGACGGCCTTGTCCGTGCTGAGCGCCATCACGCGTTCGACGTTCGTATCCAGCGCCGCCTCGACGACGTTTCGAGCTCCCATGATGTTGGTCATGATGGCTTCGATGGGATTGTATTCGCACGCCGGGACCTGCTTCAGTGCCGCCGCATGTACCACGATATCCACACCCTGCATGGCGCGGCGCAAGCGCATTTGATCACGCACGTCGCCGATGAAGTAGCGCAGACTGGGGTGATCCAGCCCCGCCGTGACCATCTCGTGCTGTTTGAGTTCATCGCGGCTGAATATGATCAACCTCGCCGGTTGGTAATCCTCCAGCATGATTTGCACGAACTTGCGTCCGAACGAACCGGTCCCGCCGGTCACCATGATGACCTTTTCTTTCCAATCCATTTATTCCGACCTTTCCGATGACCCTTCAAACACAATCATGGGGTACTGTCCGAAACGACCGAAGAATCTCGGTGCTCGCTCTTCCAGGAAATACATCAAGCGCAATATAGATCGTCCCAGCAATCTACGATGTATGAAGGCGCGCATGAAATTTGTGCTCACACTTCGCCATACACGAACGTCCAGTCCGGGCAAACCGCTGAGTTCGCTGCGTAACTGTCGGTACGAATGAGAGTACGTGTAGCTTCCGCAAGCCTGCAACAATTCCTGTGTCTTGGAGGAATCCTCCGCACCCGGCAGAATCTTCGGGGAAACTTCCAGGCCGCGCAACCTCCGGTAGAGCCGAATCAGCGCAAATGCTACCCTGACCGGAAAATCCGTCAGTCGGCGAAACAGGGAATGGGTTTTCCAGCTGTGTACGACGACCGCCTTGCCATTTGGAGCCAACACCCGCCAGAATTCGTAGAAGGCTGTCGCGTGATCCTGAGGTGGCAGGTGGTGGATCGTGTGTAAGGACACGACTCCGTCGAAGACGTTGTTCGCAAATGGCAGATTGGCAACGTCACCCACGACGAACAATCCGTGATCTCCAATGCGTTTGCGGGCTTCGACCAGGGCTCGGGCGGAGATATCCAAGCAAACCCGGTAGCGGAAACCCTGGGAATACTCGATGTACTCCGGATATTGGATCGGTCCCGATCCGCCATCGAGCAGATAGATTCCCTCGGATGGTAGATGCCGCTTCACACGCAGATGGCAGCGATGGATGTACTCACGCACGACGGGACGTAAATCCTCATAGCGCGCGTTCTGATATATGCCATCCCCGATCTGCTGCCAGCCGATCGCATCATAGAACTCACGCACCTCACGCTTTACGTCTGCGTTGATTTCAGCCGGCAACCCTCACCTCGTGCTCAACAGATTCCCACCGAATCGGCTCGCCCAAGAGCGAACGCAGCATCCGGTCATAACGTTCGAGTGCAGCCGGCTTTAATTGATCGTCAAACGGCCGCTCAGCGACGTCCTGCCAGAAATGCTGCAGGTGCCACGGGAAAGGCAAGGCGTATTCAAAGAAGTAACGGTAGGCATAGCGCTGCGCTAGGGTCACTTGGCGTTCATCCAGGTGCGCCTGCAATCCCTCGGCCAGTAAAGCGTCGATCATGGCGAGGTAGTCCTCGAAGGTGTTGGGATCGTAGGTGAAACCCTTGCCTCGGTAGTGGGTCAAACCGGCTACGACCACCGGGATGCCGCTCATGGCCATCTCCAGGCCGACCGTCGTGGTGTAGGCCAATCCGATGTTGGCTACTTCTACCAGATCGTAGGTGTTGATCTTCGCTTCCGGCGGCACGACGATCACGTGCTCAGGCATTTGCGGCAGGGCAGCCTGTACGATCTCCTCCGAGGGGAAGCCCCCCAACTGCGGCTCACCCGGATGGACCCGGACGACAAGCTGCGCGTCCGGCCGGTCGGCGAAATATCGCACCGTGCGCTCCAGCCAATCCGCCATGCCGTCGGTGAACAATTGACGTCCCAACGACATGCTGTCCCCGACCACGTTGGTACAGAGCAGTACGATGGGATGCGTCGGATCCAGCCCCAGGAACGTTCGCGCCGCCTGCGCGCCGCGGCTTTCCTGCGTTTGCCATTGGCGGGAAAAGATCGACCATTTACGGCCGCTGCGGCGCGCCATGCGAAGTTCAGCCAGCGCCTGCGATTCCCGCTCGGTGAGCGGAATATCGCCGCGCGCCTCCCACAGGCCGCTCGTATCCTGCATCATGACTTTACTGTTCTGCGCCATCCAGATCCGCTCTCGATGCTCCCCGAATTCGTAGGTGATCATTGGAACGTTAAGGAAATCCACAACGCGGTACGCCGTGCCGAATTCCAGGATGCTCCCGTTTGGCAGCATGACCATGTCGTATTGCTTGTTTTTCATCAGTCCATAGGCGGCTCGCGCCAGATCGAGGTTCATCCCCTTACGCAACAGGTATAAATCTCGATCTTCGCCTCCTTCGCCAACGTCTACTGCCTCCCAGCGCCGGATGTATTGCACGTCGGTCACACTTTGCTCATCGATCGAGCGCGCCAGTTCCGCGGGTAAATTCGGCCGGGGAAGATCGAGCAGGTCGTAGCAAGACACGTGCCGGGTAACGGGAGCGAGCACCTGCTTCAGATACGCCTGCTGGCGGCGCAAATCGAAACGACTCACACGCTCGGTCCAGCGCCGATAGGGTAAATAGCCGAAATCCACTTCATGCCCTAGTGCAGAGAGCCACAGCCCGAACAAGGTTCCGTGCTCCACCCACCAGCTGAAGAAACCGAACACGAGTATGCGCTTCGCCTTGTCCGGTTGAATTTCTCCTCGAGCCCGGCTCACTGATTGCGCCCATCCCGGCAGTTCAGCTTGCAAACGGTCCAGGCGATACCCGCCCGGAATCTCACCGCTCGCCGGACGGATGTGCTGCCAGAATTCGACGAACAGCGGCACGTGGCCCAGAATGGATTTCATTAAACGACGTAAACGGCTCACGAAGGCTGTTCCTCCAACTGGATAATCTCCCACTGCAGCGCTGGTCGAACTGGACCGCGACGAGGCTCCTGCCATTGACTCCCAGGCACAGCTGTCCCGTCCACGCTGAACGTCAAAGCGTACGCATCGGTAAAGTACGACTGGACCTGGAACACACTGGCGTTTACCCCGAGCACAAAAGTTCCCTCATTGAGGAAATTTGCAGGAATCTGACAGCGGCTGGTGTGGCGTCCGGCTTTGCGCACGGCGAATTCCTCATAGCGTTGTGGATCGTCTGTATCGAACGAGGTGAAAACGGGTTCGCCACGCGCAGTGAAAAAGTAGATTCCGGTGCGCAGACCCTGGATATCTTCTCCCAATTCGTAAGTGAATTCGACGTTGAATCCTTCTTTCGCGAAGACTCGTTCTGCAACCGTACCCCGATTGTTTAGCACGCGCAGCGAGATCGGCTGGAAGGGAGGTATGGAAGCTGCGCGGGCCTCATCGCTCCAGATGCGCTCTCCCGTTTGCGACAATCCGGAGGTCATGTAGTAATCCACCGCCTCGGTCGACGGCGCGCGCATAACGATGTTGCCCTTTTCGATCACGATTGTTTCATTGGTGAGTCGCAGGATGGCCGACATGTTGTGACTGACGAACAAAACCGTGCGGCCTTCGTGGGCGATGTCGCTCATCTTGCCCAGGCACTTGCGCTGGAATGCCGCGTCGCCGACGGCGAGCACCTCGTCGATCAACAGGATTTCCGGTTCGAGATGCGCGGCGACGGCAAACGCCAGGCGCAAGTACATACCACTCGAATAGCGCTTGACCGGCGTGTCGATGAATCTCTCGACCTCCGCAAACGCGACGATGTCGTCGAATCTGCGGTTGATTTCCACTCGCTTCATGCCCAGAATGGCGCCGTTCAAGAAGATGTTCTCCCGGCCTGTGAGTTCGGGATGAAAGCCCGTGCCAACTTCGAGCAACGAGCCCACGCGTCCGCGAATGGCAGCCTTCCCTTCCGTCGGTTCGGTGATACGCGAAAGCAGCTTCAACAGCGTGCTTTTTCCCGCACCGTTGCGTCCGATGATGCCCAACACCTCTCCCTGACGGACCTCGAAGTTGACGTGGCGGAGCGCCCAGATCGACAGCATCTCGTCCGAATTCCGATTTCCACGCAAGGAATTGGAGAGACGCCGAAAGGGGGCACTTGCTACACCCAACAACGTTTCCCGAAGGGTGCGATATCCGGCCACATGTGCCCCAATGTGATACTGCTTGCCAAGATCCTCGACGCGAATGGCCAGATCACTCATAGCGCTTCGATCCACCTTTCGATCCGCGTCCGGTTTTCAAGAGAAGTTGGATTCGCATTCTCACCGACTCCTGGCGCATCAAACCACATCGGCGAAAGTCCTTTCCATTCGGCGAAAGTAGAATATGCCGCTGATGAGCAGCAAGAGGGCGACAATGACGGAGACGAGCAGCGACTGTGGATTGGGCTGCCCGGCGCCGAGAATCGCCCAACGGAATCCCTGAACCACACCCGCCATCGGATTAAGACCGTAGAGCACTTGCAGCGTCTTGTCGGTGATCAGCGTGGCGGAATAGACCACCGGTGAAGCGTACAACCACGCTTGCACCAGGAAAGGAGTCACGTAGCCGATGTCGCGATAGGCGACATTCAAGGCAGCCAGCCAAAGACTCGTTCCGAGTGACGTAATCAAGGCAAGCAGCAGGAAAAGTGGCAGGGTCCAGATCGCAGGCGTAGGTGGAAATCGATAGAAAATCATCATCCCGATCAACACGAGGAACGCCAGACAGAAATCGACCAGGCCAGCCACGACCGAAGCGAGCGGCATGGCCAGACGGGGGAAGTAAATCTTGGTGATCAGGTTCCGGCCGGCGACAAGGCTGGCGCTGGCTTTGTTGATCCCGTCCTGGAAAAATACCCAAGGCAGCAGGCCGGCATAGTAGAACAACGGTGCCGGTGCCTCATCGGTCGGCAAACCTGCAAGCTGACCAAACACCAGGCTGAAGATCACCATGCTCAGAAACGGTTTCAGGATCGCCCAGGAGGCGCCCAGGAGCGTTTGCTTGTAGCGGACCTTCAAGTCTCGCCAAATCAAGAAGTACACCAATTCCCGATAGCGCCACAGCTCTCCCAGATTGAGTCCGCTCCAACCGCGCGATGGTTGAACAAGGGTGATCGGAACGGCTTCGCTGCGGGCGATTGTGCGTTCTGCACTCATGTCGAAGAAGCTCCGATTTTGCGGCGATCGCGGTTTTCGCGATACCAATCGATCGTCTTTCGCAAACCAGCCTCGAAAGACATCTGCGCTTCAAATCCAAACTTGGTCTTCGCTTTAGACACGTCCAGGCCGCGCCGGGGTTGGCCGTTCGGTTTCGACGTATCCCAGACCAATTGGCCTTCAAAACCGGTCAGCTCGGCAATCAGGTCGGCCAGGTCTCTGATGCGGATTTCGTTTCCCGAACCGAGGTTCACCGGATCGCTACTGTCGTAGCACTCCGCTGCCAGAAGGATACCTTCGGCCGCATCTGCGGCATAGAGGAATTCGCGCGTCGGGCTACCGTCTCCCCAGACCACCATCTCGTTGTCGCCGCGTTCTTGGGCCTCGATACACTTGCGAATCAAAGCCGGGATGACGTGCGATGTGCGTAAATCGAAATTATCGCCGGGTCCGTACAGGTTGACCGGAATGAGGAAGATCGAATTGAAACCATACTGCTTACGGTATGCCTGGGATTGCACCAGCATCATCTTTTTCGCCAGACCGTAGGGCGCATTCGTTTCCTCTGGATAGCCGTCCCACAGTTCTTCCTCCCGAAATGGAACTTCGGCAAATTTGGGATAGGCGCACACCGTTCCGATGGCCACGAATTTCTCGATGCTGGCTTTCCAGGATTGATGCATCAGCTGCGCGCCCATCATTAAATTGTCGTAAAAGAACTCAGCCGGACGAGCCATGTTGGCGCCGATGCCCCCGACATTCGCCGCCAGGTGAATGACGATGTCCGGTTGAGCATCTTGCAGCATGCGCGTTATCGCTTCCAGCTGGATCAAGTCGTACTCCTCAATGGTCGGCACGAAAATCTCTTTTGCGCCTCGCCGGCGCAGCCCATCCACCACGTAACGCCCAAGGAAACCGGCACCACCCGTGACGACGACACGCCGTTTTCCCCAAAATTCTCTTTGATTTACTTCTTCAGGCATACCGGCTTCCTCATAAAATCGTCCAGTCTTCAGGGCACGATCGAAGGCACGTTGCGAAATTCCGCTCAATTCGTGACGATCACATGCCGCTTCATGATAGACGTTGCTCGTGTCCGTTGTTCATACTGCCCATTCGTCCGGATCCGTTTCCGCTAATCGGAGAAATACTTTTGCATCACTTGCGCCTCGATCCACTCATACGTCTGAGCCAAACCCTGCTCGAGAGAGATCTCCGGCTCCCACTTTAAAACCTTCTTCAAGCGGCTGTTGTCCGAGTTACGACCACGAACACCTTGCGGACCTTCGATGTGGATCTTCTCGATCTCGAACCCAGCAGCGTCTGCGATGATGTCGGCTAATTCGTTGATCGAAATCAAACGGTCCTGACCGAGATTGAGCGGATCGTAAAAATCCGACTGCATCAATTTGTAGATTCCCACAAGGCAGTCATCGATGTAGCAGAAGGAGCGAGTCTGTTCGCCGTCGCCCCAGATCTCTATCTCCGGGTTTCCGGTTTTCTTCGCAATCGCCACCTTACGGGACAGGGCTGCAGGCGCCTTCTCGCGGCCGCCGTCCCACGTCCCTTGTGGACCAAAAATATTGTGGAAGCGTACAATCCGAGTTTGGATGCCGAAATCCTGTCGATAGTGAGTACAGAGTCGTTCGGTGACGAGTTTTTCCCAGCCATACGCATCTTGCGGCTGCGCCGGATAGGCATCTTCTTCCTTGAGCGGGGTTACATCCGTATCTTCTTGGAGATACTCCGGATATACGCACGCCGACGAAGTGTACAGGTATCGTTTTACCCCGTTGATACGCGCCGCATCCAGCGTGTGGATGTTGATCAGAGAATTGTTGCGCAGGATGCGGGAATGATTCGAGGAGATGAAACCCATTCCACCCATGTCTGCCGCGAGCGCGTACACATGCTCGACATCCCGGGTCGCTTGCAAGCAATTCGCCCACTTACGCAGATCCAGCAGCTCGAATTCATCCGCATTCGTATCCCCGAACTCGGGAAGCTTGATGTCGACGCCGCGTACCCAATAATCTTGCTCCTTCAAGAACCGTACCAGGTGATAGCCAATGAAGCCGCCGGCTCCTGTGACAAGCACTTTGCGTTGCTCTGGCATTCCACTACCCTCCTCAATCCAGTTTCCTTTGAATTCTTAAACCTCACCGATTCTCTTCGCACCCATGATGATCGTAGTCAAGGGTTCGTTAAAATGATCTTCTTTCCATCAATTTCGAGCACAGGCACCTCTCGATTTTCGGGAACGTCGACAACGGAGAAGCCTTGCTCCAAGCAAGTAAGGCGGCAAACATCGGCGATGTCTCCCTTCCCGACGATCACCACTTTTTTGTGTCCGTTCTTTTGGGCGACGGACAACGCCTCGCGTGCCTCCTGACGAATTTGACGGTAGAGGGTCATCGAATTCTCAACATAGGCCACGGTCAAACGAGCACGCAAGGCAATCCCCTGTGGGGTAATGATATAGCGCAGCTTCTTCCGCTCCGCTCGCTTCGCCTTGACGTATCCTTTTTTGATCAGACGTTTGAGATGCCAATTGACAGTCCCGACAGCCACGCCGAGTTTCGCAGCCAAAGAGGCTTGCGTGATGTCGGGATCCTTTTCGATGTGTTCCAATAAATTCAAATCTCGAACCGTCTGCGTGTTTTCATCCACTGCCATGAATTACACCTCACGAGTACTTCCTTCGAGGCCACAGCACCTCGGTAGACAACACCGATTTCCCAAAGCCGCCTACAGCGATCAGAGGACACCCCATCTGGATTATTCGATCCCATTGCTGTATGAATTGAGTAAGGCGGTTACGCTCTTGTCCCAACGATGCCATCCGCTGAAGTTATCCCGCAGAATTTCCAAACCTTTCCCAATCGGTTCCAGGCCCACCGCCTGCATGTCGGCATCGATCATGATACGCGCCAGGTCTTTATAGGTAATCTTTGGGCTCCATCCCAACACCTTACGCGCTTTCTTAGCATCGGCTTGCAGGTAATCGACTTCAGCCGGACGGTAGTAACGCGGATCGATCTCGACGTACTCCTGCCAATCCAAATCGACGTAGGAAAAAGCTTCATCCACGAATTCTCGCATCGTCGGCGCGACGCCCGTGCCGATGACGAAATCATCCGGCACATCCTGCTGCAACATGTGCCACATTATCTCGACATATTCGGGTGCGTAGCCGTAATCGCGGCGTGAATCCAGATTGCCCAGATAGAGTTTGTTTTGCATACCGGCCAGTATGTGCGCGACCGCGCGTGTGACTTTGCGGGTCAGGAACGTTTCGCCGCGCCGTGGGCTTTCGTGATTGAAGAGAATGCCGTTGACAGCGAACATGTCATAGGATTCCCGGTAGTTGACGGTGATCCAGTACGCATAGGTCTTGGCGATAGCGTACGGGCTTCGCGGTCGAAAAGGTGTGTCTTCGTTCTGTGGTGGCTCAGAACTGCCGAATATCTCGCTCGACGATGCCTGGTAAAAACGAGCTTCGATCCCGCTGCGGCGAATGGCATCGAGGATCCTCACCGTACCTAAACCCGTAACCGTGCCTGTATATTCAGGCATCTCGAAGCTCACCTTGACGTGAGATTGTGCGCCAAGGTTGTAGACTTCGTCGGGTTGGATGTTGTAGATCAAATTGGTGAGCACTTCGGCGCTGGCCAGATCCCCGTAATGCAGGAACATGCGTGCATTTGGATGATGAGGATCCTGATAGATGTGATCGATCCGGCCAGTGTTGAACGTGCTGGCTTTACGGATCATTCCATGGACTTCGTAGCCCTTGCTGAGCAGAAACTCGGTCAGATATGAACCGTCCTGACCCGTGATTCCGGTAATCAATGCTCTCGTCATAGATACTCCTCTTTTATTCCCCGGCACAGATCACAGGGACAATACCCGTCTTTCCAATACAACACGACAATGCGAACAACCAGGGATGAAGTTTATAATTCAGAAACTGAATTATACACTTCTTGTGGAATCCGTCAAGTTGTGACTTTTCGGGAACGATAGGTATCGCATAAGAGATAGAACAGGAAGAATAAAACGATATATACCGCCATGCTAGCGATCATGTGCATGGGTGTGAAGGTCGGAAGCAACCGCCCACGAAATGCGTACCACAGCGTGAAGAGCACGGTAACGCTCGAGACGAGTACGACCATTCGCGGCAACCAACGGCCATTTACCTGGCGCGATTTAACCCATGCCCAACCTACAACCACCGCCTGTAGAACGATGAACGCCGTTCGATATCTGGGATTGTCCCATTGATCGCCCGAGCCGCGGTAGGAGGATACCAATATCGTAAGCCACGTGATGTTGGACAACCCTGCGGGTAGGCTGCGCCAACCGGCGTACCGTACGGCAGCAAATGGTGCATACAGCAAAAACGGCAGCAAGGTGAACCACCCTAATCCTCTCCACAAGGCAATGATTCGCCACAATGGTGCGCCGCTGTCTATGATCGCCGCCGGTAGAAAAGGCCGGAAAATACCGTAAAGAACAAAAACGGGATAATGCGCCCATTCCGGCGTGCTGCGGAACAGATGCCGAGTCCAATCGGATTGGCCGGCGATGATCATCAGCTTATCTTTGGCAGCCAGAGATTTAATCCATTGGACAATGACCATGAAACCAGTTCTGGAAAAGCCTTCGATTTGCGTCCAGGAACGAATGATGAAAAACAAGCTCAAGGCGAAAAAGCCCAACAGCGCCACAAGCAGCCACCGTGCGCGCAAGCCGCTCACCTGGCCATCGAAGATCCATATCAACCCGAGGATTCCGAGAATGACGAACGTATACGGAGGCGAAATGGGCAAGATGAAAAGTGCGCTCAGCAATATGAGTAGCAAACCCTCTTTCACCCCATCTTCACGCACTCTGACGTAACCATAGAGGGCGAAACTGAGTGCAAATATTATCAACGGTTCGCGCATCTGAGAGGCGCCGAGCAAGACGGCATCCGGGAACAACACCATGACCCAAGCCGCCACGTTTGCCGCTTTCGATCCAAAAGTTGCCTTCGCGAATCCCCATATTGGGAAAATGGAAAGTGCTGAAATGACGGCACACATGAGCATGATTAAAAATGGCCGGCGTACGTCGGGAGACAAGTAACGGTAGATCATCGCATTGAGGAATTTGAAGCCGCCGTATTGGTCGTCGCCGCTCGGTTTCGTGAAAGCGTCGCTAAGTGGCTCTTCCGAGCGAGCCAATTGAAACGAGTCGACATCACGACGGTAGGCGTCCGCGAAGACATATCCCGCGTTCTGCGGCGTTTCGTCATATCCAAATTGAGGCAGTGCGTGAAACAACGTTACACCGATCACCAGGCGCAGCGCGAGCGCGATCACGAACACGCGTACGACGTTTCCGGGAACGCCCTGGCGAAATACCACCCGGCCAATCCCGACGATCACGAGCGCCAAGACACCGCTCATGACGAGATATGCAAGCCACCCGGACAACGAATTGCTACGCAGATCAAGAAGGTGCAAGAGCAGACTCAGCAGCAGAACGATTCCCAGCCATGGCGAAATTCTGCGTATGGTTTTTTTCACGTAGCCTCCGTGACAACCCGATTTTTCACCGCGTACCAGATGGAGCGTATCACGACGAAAAATACGATCATCTGCAGCGGGACGAGAAAGCGAGGATTATCCCCGTGATCGACGAGCGTTTGCACAATCGAAATCATGACGACGAGACTCGAAGCTGCAGCGGAATAGACATCGAAGCCGATCCGTTCTCGTAAGCGCTTGCTAATTAATGCAAGAGCCGTCAGCAGCAGAAAAACGAGATTGGCGAGCACGGAGAGACCGCGCCCGATCCAGATGAGGACTTGCAGCGCTGAAACCAATGCCGGCGATTGAAGCGCCTCGGCGCGCCAGTACACCGGAGCTTTCCAAAAATTAATCCAACCTTCGACAACGTTGGCGAAATAAAGATCGGGATGTGCGCGGATCAATTCGAGGGAAAGCTTTTGGAGTTCGCGGCTCAGATCGTAAAACCCCAATCCTGTCACCTCACTCATCGCAGGAATCGCCTCCCAGATAGCGTTGGTTTGCACACCCCGCTCGGCGATCTGGGCGTCCCGAAACTGAATATAGGTATCGCGAATCTCCGCCACATCGTCCGGAAGCAGCTCAAAGTACTCACCAGTGTGCTGCACCAGGCTATAGCCGGACATAACGGTTGGCGAGATCATGTGGTACGTATTTCGAATCCAGAGCAGCCAGCCGCCCTGAATCATCAATGGTGGAAGAGAGTAGATCGCCAGGCGTAAGATACGTTGGCGCCAATTCCCCTCACCCATAAACCAAACGAAAGGAAGGAAAAAGAGCGAAACCGGAAAGAAGTAGGGCCGCACCATCCCGGGGAGAGTTGCCGCTGTGCCAAGCAGGAAGGCAGCCAGGAGTTTCCTTTGAGAAGACTTCGCACCTCCCAAAGCCACAAAGGAGGCGAAACAAAGGATCACAAAGAACGTCGTCAGCGTCTCGCTCAACAGATTCGATTCAAACAGAAATTGGCCGGGGATCAAATCATACAACCCGCCCACGAACGCACCCAGCGCGGCTGAACGGGTCGTCCTGCAGGTGATCCAAAATAACAACAACGAGATCAACAATCCCAAGCCGAGTTGTAAAATCCAGGTATTGTGCTGATCCAACCCCGAGATCGCCAACAACGCCGGGTATCCCGGCACACGGGTGCCGTCGTATCCTTTCAACGTCAAAGATGTCAGCGGTTTTGCCAAGCGTAGGTATGCGTTTGTGTCGGAATATTGAATCGGTTGGTAGACGAGAAGTAAAACCAACCTTTCCAACAGACCGAAAAGCAGCAATCCACCTGCCCAACGATAGGTGTTCGAGGAAGCCAATCCCCGCAGCCGAATCCCAAGCCTATGAAGCACGCTATACCTCTACGCCAGAAAGCGCGTTCTGGGCTCGTTGACGCCAGGAATATTTGCCCGCATCCAAACCTGCTTGTTCGGCGAGCTTTTCCTGGAGGGACGAGTCCGACACCAGCTTTTGCAGTGCGCCGTGCCAAGCCTGCACGTCTTCCGGGGGAACCAGAAGCGCATTGGACTCGTTCAACACCTCTCGCAGCACGGGCAGATCGCTCGAAATGATCGCCCGTTTGGCTGCGAAGTATTCGAACACCTTCATCGGGCTGGCGAAGCGAGCAGTGTCACCGCCGCTGCTCACGGTCACCCGCCGTGCATATGGCATGAGAAAGATATCACAGGCAGCATGAACGAGGGGCAAACGATCGTTGGGAACGAAGCCAAGCAGTTGCACGTTCTCGATTTCCGCATCACGAAGCTTATTCCGCCAGCGTTCGATTGCCGCCGGTTCTCCACCAGCCCAAACAAATGCCAGGTACGGATTGAGCCGGGCGAGCTCGAATAATAGCTCGATACCGCGCCCGGGGTAAAGGTGCCCTGTATAACCCACTGTACACGATTCCCGCAGATTCAAAGCACGGCGAGCCTCTTCAGCGGAGGGTAAATCCTGATACCGTTCCAGATCCACGCCCATCGGAGAGACGATCGAGAAAGGTGCTTCCAAGGTCGTGCTGTATTTCTCCGCTAGATAATTTTCCAATGCCGCGGTGATGGGCAGCACACGCTGCAGCCCGGATCCGCGCAGCGCGCGCCGAAAAAGATGGGGGCCCAATTTGCCCTGTGGGCGGTCGTGAAGTTCGAGTACCGTCGGGTATCCGAGTGACGAAGCCAAAGCCGCGGCTTGCAACGGCCAAAGGTAGAAGATGTGCGCTTTCCAGTGTCGTGCCGTCTGGACCGCTCGAAAGCAGAAATCATACCTACGGCCGCGTCGCAAGGAACGCATCCAAACCACATCGAATTGCTCTTGCAATCCATAATGTCGGGACAACGCTTCCCAGGACATCTCTGGGGTTCGACCGGGCAACCACAAGCGAACTTCGTGATCTAACTGGGTGAAGGCCTGACAGACTTTCATCACCTGGACAGAATTTGCCGTCCTAGAAGGGACGACCGAAGTTGCAATACAAGCAATGCGCATGATGATCTAAGCTCCCCTCAAATGTGGTACCTGTCGTTCTGCCTTTTTAAGTTCGACCAAACTTTTCGCAACGAGCACACTTGTCGTGAGTGCGAAGTAAACACTTAATAGAAACGCCATACCATGAGCGCCCCAATGCGGTACGAGCACAGCGATACCGATGATATTAAGTACCGCAGCTACAAACTGAATTTGGGTCGGGATCTCTGGCATTCCCAATGGAAGGAGCACAACTTGATTCCAGTAGAAAATGTTCACCAGCACGACACCGACAAGCAAAATTAGGAGACTCGAGTATGAAGTGGGCAAGAACTTTGCTCCATAAATCGTGACAATCACCCAGCGGCCAAAAAACACAAGTCCAACACTTGCCGGCAAGGTAAAAGCGGCAGAGAGAATGGTACCACTTTGCAGGAGGTAGCGAACATTTTTCCAGGAACGACTTGCAATTTCACGCGCAACCTCCCTGTATGTCGTGGTGATCAAGGGAGTAATCGGCATAATCAGGATATTCGTTATCGCCCTGGCGATCTTATAATATCCAACTTGCAGCGGTGTACTGAATGCACCGAGCCATAAAATCTCGCCGTCTCTGGTGAGAAGCTTCAGTGTTCCTGATAAATTCGTACTCAAACCAAATCGAAAGAGATCCTTACGATATTCTTTGAGTAATGAGAGTGGGGCATGCCACCAACCCTTCCCCCACACGCGACGCGCTTGCCATAATGCTGCCAAAGAAACACCTACTGCAAGCACCGCTTTACCGACAAGATAAGCCGTAACGACAGCATATAGCGACCGTTCTGCGGTGAAAGCCAAAGCAATTAGAACCAGGGTTAAAGCGCTTTGGCCGACGGTAATTGCTGCGATCATACTGAAGCGGTTACAGAAATGTAGTAAGCCCGTTGCGCTCTCGTACATCAGATTCGCCAAAACCGAGAGACCATAAAACGCAAATAATCCTGAAAGTGTTTCGTTTTTTGCAAATAATATTGCGCCCACTGGTGAGAGTGCGACGACGAGCAGGTACGCTATAGTAGAACCACAAATTTCGACCAAGGCAGCAGCTTTAAAAAGGGCTGCGGCGTGTTGCTCCTGGTCATCCGCAGTGAATTTTCCCAGGTACGTTATGACCAATTCCGACATACGCGAGGAGAGCAGCCGATTGATGGTGCTGGAAAACTGTGTGATGATACCTAAATATCCTACACCCTCCACCCCCAGCAGCCGAGCAGCCAGCGCACTTTGACCAAGACTTATCGCAGCCGATATCGTCTGCGCGCTGAATAAATAACCGGTATTACGGACGACCCGCCGAAACAGTGGGTTTTCCAGAAAGCGTGCGGTTAGCTCTGAAATCCAACGAAGTAAGGAAGTCATGCTTCGGCTTCAATCCGAGGTATCGACTTCGCAGGCCCAGGTCCGTTCGGACTGATACCAGGCCAATGCAGCATCCAGGCCTTCATCGAAATTAAATTGCGGTTCCCACCCCAGAATCCGTTTCGCTTTTTCCACGTCGGCCCAATTTCTTCGCAAGTCAGCAGGATGCGCTTCGCGATATTCAACCTGTGCGATGGATCCGATGCGCGCTTCAAGCTCTCGAAGCAATTCTTCGAGACTGACCTGCTGGTGGCCTCCCAGATTGAATATCTCGTAGCCGACGGGCTGCAAGCCCAAAATCGTGCCTCGCGCGATATCATCCACGTAAGTGAAACCACGCGATTGTTTCCCGTCACCGTTGACAAAGACGGTCCGCCCTTCGCACATCCACTGAATGAAGCGAAACATGACCATGTCGGGCCGGCCAGCAGGACCGTAAACCGTGAAATAGCGAAAGATCGTCACATCCAGGTCGTACAGTGCGTGATATGCGTGACAGAGCACCTCAGCGGCTTTCTTGCTTGCCGCGTAGGGTTGAAGTGGTCGATCCGTATCCGCATCCTCGGGAGTTGGCATCGGGGCGTCGAGCCCGTACACACTGGACGAAGAGGCCAAAACGAACTTGGGGATCTTCCGTCGTCGAGCAAATTCCAACAGATTCAAGGTCCCGTCTAAGTTTGTTCGAAAATATTCCCAGGGGTTTTCGACGCTGTAGCGCACTCCGGCGCGTGCAGCGAGGTTGATCACTGCCTCGAACGTCTCACCTTCGGCATCGAAAGCGGCCATGCGATCGCGGTCTCCGATGTCCATGCGCTGGAAGTGAAAATTGGGGTGCTTTTCCAGATTCGCCAGTCGGTATTCTTTCATGCGTACGTCGTAGGCGTCGTTCATGTTGTCCAGCCCGAATACCACATGGCCGTCGTCGAGCAACATGTCTGCAACTCGGGATGCGATGAAACCCGCCGAGCCCGTGAGAAGATAGCAGCCCATTACAATTTCACCACCTGGGGACCATCCAGGCCCAGCCTGCCGAGTGCGTTGCGAGAATCGAAGATCAACTTTGCGTTCTGCAGCACTGCTGCGTAATCGACCTCACTGTGATCCGTAATGATCACGACGCAGTCCGCCTTCTGAACGGCTGCGATGGGATCCGTAACCGAAACGAGATCCCAACCTTCGTGTTGGATCGATGGCACGAACGGATCGTAATAATCCACCTGCGCACCTTTATCGCGCAGAAGGCCGATCACATCCAGGGCAGGTGACTCGCGTATATCGGAGACGTCGGCCTTGTATGCCACGCCAAGCACGAGCAGTTTCGAACCGCGGATCGCCTTGGCCTGATCGTTCAAAGCATTCTGGATGCGTTGGACGACGTATCGGGGCATGTTGGTGTTGATCTCACTCGCCAGGTCGATGATACGGGCGTTATATTTAACACTTTTCAACTTCCACGACAGATACAGCGGATCGATGGGGATACAATGGCCTCCCAGACCCGGGCCCGGCGTGAATTTCATGAAACCGAAAGGTTTCGTTGCCGCAGCCTTGATCACCTCCCACACGTCGATGCCCAACCGGTCGCACATGAGTGCCATTTCATTCACCAGGGCGATGTTCACGGCGCGAAATGTGTTTTCGAGCAGCTTCGCCATCTCCGCCACTTCCGTAGAACTGGCTGGCACGACGTCTTCCATCGCTTGCGCATACATCGCCGCCGCTACCTGCGTGCAAACCGGTGTAATTCCTCCAATGACCTTGGGCGTGTTTAAAGTGTTCCAATCCTTCCGGCCCGGGTCGACGCGTTCGGGGGAGAAAGCCAGGAAAATATGTTCCCCGACGACGAGCCCTTCTTTTTCCAATTCCGGCAGGACCATTTCACGCGTCGTTCCCGGATAGGTCGTCGATTCGAGCACGACGACCATGCCTTCATGCAAATAAGGGACCAAAGACTGCGTCGCTGAAACGATGTACGACAAATCGGGGTCGCCCGTTTTCCGCAGCGGTGTGGGGACGCAGATGCTCACGCCATCGATGTCCGCCAAAGCCTCATACGATGTGGAGGCAGAGATACGGCCCTCATCAACCAGGGCTGCGATCTTCTCGCTGGGCACGTCCTCGATGTAACTTTCTCCCCGTTGGATGTGTGCCACTTTATCGGCGTCCGCGTCGACTCCCGTTACAAGGTAGCCGGCTTCAGCGAGAACGACCACCAATGGAAGGCCGACGTATCCCAAACCGATAACGCCCAGATGCGCATCACGCTTCGAAAATTTATCAACCAATTCTTGCGCGGCAGCCGGCAAGGATTTCTTTTTCTTCGACATACGCCTCATGTACTCCCGTATTGGGTTTTAGAACAAATTGAGCTGTTCCGCATCGACGGACGGAGCATCGTCGGGCGGCGGCATGCTTTCGCCCTTGGTGATCATTTCGGGCAGGCAGGAAAAATCTTCCTGCACAACCTGCCGCAGGGAGGGTTGATGCAAAGCCGCTGCCGGATGATACATCGGGACGATAAGTCGATGGTTGACGACACGCGCCTGACCGTGAATGGTGCTGATGCGCGCCCCGGGAAAATAGCGTCCCATCGAAAACCGCCCCAGGGTAACGATTACCTTGGGATTTATGGCCCGGATTTGCCGCTCGAGGTATTTCGAACATTCATCGATCTCGTCGGCCTGGGGATCACGATTGCCGGGCGGTCTACATTTAACCACATTTGCGATGAAGACGTCTTCACGCTTCAAACCGATGCTCCCCAGTAATTCTTCAAGAAAGCGTCCTGCTGCGCCCACGAAGGGACGACCTTGCTCGTTTTCATGAAAACCCGGACCTTCGCCGATGAACATCAAATCGGCATTTGCCGGGCCTTCTCCGGGCACAGCGTTCTTGCGTGAGTGATGCAGTCGACAATCGATACAAACCGACACCTCGGCAGCAACCTGCCCTAATTCCTCCTCCGCATTCACGTCCTTGAACCTCCTATCACAGCTCAAACCTCGTTCAAACGATCCAGCTTCATGAGCCAGGCATCTTCCCGGTTATCTTGATAGTAGTTTCTCCGTCGCCCAACGACTTCAAAACCATACTGCTGATACAAATGCATAGCCGCCTCGTTGGACGTCCGCACTTCCAACGTTACGACGACGCCTCCCAGACTCGCGGCTAATTCAAGCGCACCGGCCAACAAATCAGCCCCGATGCCTCGGCGCCGGTACTGTGGGTGGACTGCCAGAGTGCTGATATGCACCTCATCGACAACGAACCAGAATCCGATATACCCAACAAGTTCGACCCGATTCGGGTGGATGTATTCCGCCACCAGTAATTGTGCGGCCGAATTGCTTTCGAGCTCGTACCGATAGGAACGCTCCGACCAGGAGATGGGAAACGACAAACGATCGATCTTGAGGACTTCCGATATGTCCTCAATCGTCATCGGGCGAATGGTCGCTGTGGATTTTGCTACGATCATCATTTACTGCCGTTCCCGGAGTCGAGGTACGTAGGTCGGACGGTTGCGATATCGGGAAGCTTACCTTTACGGATTCGTTCCCAGGCCAATTCCGCAAGTATTCCAGGACGTCGAACGCAGTCTGCAGGAGCGGCCAAGCGGACGTTGGATAGTCCCTTCAATTTCTTACGGGCGGCCGAGCTGATCTCTCCACACAAGTAGCTCTTCTTCTCGAGTTGGGAGATGACTTCATCCCAGGAAAAATTACCGGCCTCACCTCGTGCTTTCCATTCACTCCGCCCCCATTTGTACCACATTCCGACGACTCGCTTTCGGCCGGCTTCGATCACCGCCAGCATCGGTTCCGAACGTTTCTGCTGACCTCGAGCCAACACATCCAGAGTCGGAATTCCGACCAACGGCAATTGGTGCGACAAGGCAAGTCCCTTCGCGTATGCCATCCCGATTCGCAACCCGGTATACGATCCAGGTCCGGACGCAACCGCGATGGCGGTCAGCGCCTCCACTGAAAGATTGATTTTACGTAACATCAACGCCACTTCAGGCGCCAGGAGTACGGTATGACGTCGTCCACCCAGCCAGAGCGATTCGGCCAGCAGATTCTCGCCATCATGCAAGGCAATCCCGATCATCCTTGTCGCAGTATCCAGGGCAAGTAACACGCTCAACCCCCGAAAGTCGTTTGACGGAATGCTTGCAGCATCCGTTCGTAATGCACTCCTCGCGCTTCGAAGTGCAGACCGCGCCGCATTTCGTCCACCCAACGCAAACTGACCCAGAGTCGATCGTCCGGTAAGCTTTCTGCGATTCTCTCCGGCCACTCGATAATCACCGGTCCTGCACCGTCCAGCAAGTCAAACCATCCGAGTGCTGTGGCTTCCGCGACGCCGCTCAATCGAAATGCGTCGAAGTGGTATAACGTCGCCGAGTCGGCACGATGGTATTCGTTGATGAGGATAAACGTTGGACTGGTGACCGGGTCCAACGAGCCCCAGCCGCGCGCGATTCCCTGCGCCAGGGTCGTTTTGCCAGAACCGAGATCACCCGATAGACAAAGCAAATCCCCGGATTGGATCAGTTCGCCCAGACGCACACCCAATCGCTGAGTCTGCGCGGGACTGTGGCTGAGAAATTCGAGGGTTCGTTCATCAAGAATAGGCATCGACCGCGAGGCATTATACGTCAGCCAGATAGCCATAACAAGCACTCCCCCTGATACGTCGAGAGGTTTGATCCTGGCGCCTCCATGCGGTTGCATTCAACTTGGATAGATGGGGAATTCGAATTACGATCCTGTCGTGTCCCTCAACGTCAACAGGGGCTTTATCACATCTATTTACCCCTTTCCTTACCCGCATCTCCGTGCTACTATCTGTGCATGCGCGTACTCGTCATCTCGGATATCCATGCAAATCTAAGCGCGCTCGAAGCGGTTCTCGATGTTGCGGAAGCGTACGAAGCCGTCTGGTGCCTCGGCGATCTTGTCGGTTACGGTCCCGATCCCAACGAATGTGTCGAACTCGTTCGCTCTCTTCCGGATTTGCTTTGTCTCATCGGTAATCACGACCAGGCCGCTATTGGTATGATTCCCCTATCCCGCTTTAATCGTGAAGCAGGAGCGATTGCGGCCTGGACGCGTCAAAAGCTCTCGGATGAGAATATCGATTATTTACGCTCGCTTCCTAGCAAGATTACCACCCAGAACTTCACGCTGGCCCATGGCAGCCCCAACCAACCCATCTGGGAATATGTGCTGGACCAACATACTGCGGATCGAAGTTTCGATGCGCTGAAAACGGATTTTTCGCTCATCGGCCACACCCATCTTCCGGTGATCTATCATCGCCCGCCGGGCGATACCTTCTCCAAGACGAGGCGTATAAAATGGGAAGGAGAGATGGCCCTTTCGCCGAAGATGATCCTCAATCCCGGCTCCGTCGGACAACCGCGCGATCGAGATCCGCGCGCCTCGTACGCCATTCTCGACACCGAAGCAAACACCTGGGAGATGCGGCGGATCGCCTACGATGTTGCGCAGGTGCAGACTCGAATCCTCGCAGCCGGCCTGCCTGAACGGCAGGCGCAGCGCCTGAATTCTGGTTGGTGATTGGGGAACATCCATCCGCTAAATAACGTCAATTCAGCGAACATGTTCCTTCGACCGATAAGGAGACATTCGCCATGAAGAAAGTAAAATTTCTCACTTCGATCATTATCTTTGGATTCCTGATTACATCCTGCGGTGCGGCGATGCGTTCCGCACCGACCATGTTGGAAGGCGGCCAGGGAGTGTCCTACGACGCGGCTGGTGAAAGCTACGATTATGAACTCGCCGAATCCAGCTACTCGGCCCCAAGGGAGCCATCCGTTAATGCTGTGGACAGTTCCACAGAATCCTCACTCGGCGAGCGCATCGTCATCCGCAACGCCAGTCTCTCACTCGTCGTCAACGATCCAACCGAATCCAGCGATCAGATCGCCGCTTTAGCCGAGGAGATGGGCGGATTCGTGGTCAACATGAACGTGTACCAGACCACGTTCGAAAGCGGTGTCGAAGGCGAACGCGCCTCGATTACCATCCGCGTACCGGTAGAGCGCCTGGACGAAGCGCTCGAAACGATTAAAGCCGGCGCCATTGAAGTCCGCAGCGAGACGGTTACCGGCCAGGATGTAACGGAAGAATACACCGATTTACAATCGCGACTGCGACATTTGGAAGCGGTCGAACAACAATTGCTGGGCTTTCTCGAAGAAACCAGAGAAACCGAAGACACTTTAAATGTTTTCTCACAATTGGAACAAAAGCAAGCTGAAATCGAGGTCATCAAGGGACGCATCCAATATCTGGAAAACTCGGCCAGGCTCTCGATGATTTCAATCGAGCTGCAGCCGGATGTCGCCGAACGGCCGCTTCAGATCGGCAACTGGCGCCCTGTGGGAACCGCCAAGTCGGCAATCGAAGCGCTTCTCAACACGCTGCAGTTCCTCGGCGATGTGTTGATCGTGCTCGTGCTATACGTCCTGCCAGTAGCCGTCGTGATCGGGATCATCCTTTGGCCGCTGCGAAAGTTGTACCGCCATTTCCGGCCGAGGAAAGAAAAAGCGCCAGCTGACGAAAAATAAGCACATCATCGGCGAAGCAGCGTGATTCCGGTATCTATTCCGAAATCGAAACGCAGAAAGTCAAAGAGCGATCCGTGGATCGCTCTTTTTCTACATGAGTGTCTTTTCAAGAGATTTGAGTAACCAGGTCAATCCGATGCCTGCCCCTCGATGGCGCCACGCACCTGCACCACCAATTCCCCGAATGCAGGGGTATGCGCCATCTCAAGACGCCTCGGGCGTGCCAGGGGAATGGTTAAATCCATACGCAGCCTCGCCGGACGGGCACTCAACACGATGACCCGATCGGCCATCAGCACCGCTTCGGAGATCGAATGCGTCACCATCACGATGGTCACGGTGCGCGCCGACCAGATGCGCATCAACTCCGTTTCCATTCGTTCGCGCGTGAGCGCATCCAGAGAACCAAAAGGTTCATCGAGAAGCAGGATGTCCGGTTGATGGACCATCGCCCGGGCGATGGCAACGCGCTGCGCCATACCTCCGGATAGATCACGCGGAAGGGATTCTTCAAACCCATTCAAACCGACGAGATCGATCATGGCTTTCGCCCGGCGCTCGCAATCCTGCTGTGGAAGTCCCTGCAGCTCCAAAGGAAGGAAGATGTTGCTGAGTACGCTACGCCAGGGCATTAGATTCGCATCCTGAAACACAAACCCGATGCGTCGCCTGGGGCGCGAAAGCCGCTGCCCTTCGAAGATCACTTCGCCCCCCGTCGGCAGGAGCAGCCCGGCAAGAAGCCGCAGCAGAGTCGTCTTTCCACATCCTGACGGACCGACCACGCAGACGAATTCCTGGCGGCGCACCTCGAATTGTACCTGCTGCAAGGTGCGCAAACCACCATTCCCGTTGGGGAACGTCATCGACAAATCGCGGGCGACCAGGATCGAATCACGCATAAGCTACGGCAAATAGTCGTTGGTGTATGCCTGGTTCAAGTCAATCGGCTCCTGGAGGAATTCCAGCTCCAATAAAACCGACTGCATGTTATCCCAGGCTTCCGCCTTCGAGTACCCCAGTGGATCGGCGATCCAATACTCGATACTCGCCCCAAGTACTTCACGCTGGATGGTCTCATCGGCTTCTGCCAGACCTTCCACGTAATCCTTGGCAATTTCGTAGGCATCATCAGGATTCCCGATCGTCTCCTCGATGCCCTGCAAGATGGCTCGCACCATACGCCGTACGAGATCTGGATTCTCGTTGAGCGTTTTTTCGTTGGTAATGAGCCCATTCGACGGCAACTTCACGTAATCGGCAACGGGCATAACCACGACCGGGAAACCTTGTGCTTCCAGCTTAACGGGCTCGTTGTTGGCGTACACAACCGCCGCGTCGACCGTCCCTTGAAACAAGGCTTCCGCCTGATTGAAGCCGATCGGATCGAGGGTGATATCCGCTTCTTTGATTCCATTGGCATCCAGCAACGCCCGCAGACCGATGTACGAGGCGCCGTACACACCGGGGAAACCGACGTGTTTGCCTACCAGGTTTGCGGGGACATTGATGCCACTATCGGCGGCCGCGGCGACGGCGATGGGATAATCTTGCCACCACGCCATAACGTAGACCACGGGCAGGCTTTGCGCTCGAGCCAGGAGCACCTGTTCGCCGGAAACAACGGCAAATTGGATTTCGTCCGCCCCCACGAGCTGCACGGATTCGGATTCAGCGAGGTGTTCAAATGCAACATCGATGCGATTCTCCTCGAAGTATCCGCGCGAATCAGCGACGTAGAAAGGCGCAAACTGCACATCCGGTCGATAACTCATGACGATACGCAGATGATTCACTTCTGCTTCCCCCGTAGCTTGATTATCGATCGTCGACTGACAAGCTCCGATAACCAAAGCCACAGCAATACTGATTAACAGCTTTCCTTTCACCAGATAATTCCTCCTTTAATTCAATGGCGTAAGATGCCAGGCTAAAACCCGCCGTTCGACGACGGTCACCAGGCCGTAGAGAACGAGCGCCAGCGTGATGAGCATGATCACCGCCACGAACACCAGGGAAGTATCGAACACGCCGCGCCCCACGTTGATCAAGAATCCCAGTCCCTCATCGGATCCGACGAATTCGCCGACCACTGCACCGATGACTGATAGAGTTGCGCCCACCTTGAGGCCGCCGAACAGGACCGGCAGCGCTGCCGGCACCTCGAGCTTGAGAAATATCTGCCAGCGAGTTGCCCGCAGTGAGCGCATTAAATCACGCAGATCTTCCGGGACGGAGCGGACGCCGACGACTGTGTTGACCAGAACCGGGAAAAAGACGATAAGGGCGCTGATCATGATTTTTGAAATTCTGCCAGGACCGAACCAGATGACGAGCAAAGGCGCAATGGCGACGGTCGGCACGGATTGAGAGGCGACGATGTACGGCGACAGCAGGCGCTCTACCGTGCGCGATTTTGCGACGGCATACCCAACCAAGGTTGCACAGGACAACCCCAGTACCAGGCCACCCAGGACCTCGATCAAGGTCGCAATGGTGTGGTGGAGCAGACTCCCGTCCGATAAAGCTCGCAGGAAACGATCGAACACTGCGCCGGGTGGTGGAAGGATAAACGCAGGTAATCCGCTGAAGCGGCTGACCGCTTCCCAAAGGAAGAAACCAAGCAGCACAGCGATGAGAATGGTCCACGCTGGTGATGGAATCTTGACTCGCAGTTTCCGGTTCGCGCTCATCCATGATCCTGTTCAACGAACCGCGGTCATGCGGTAACGTCAAACGCCCCGAAGGGCATCCTTCGGGGCGCAAGCATACAGCGTGAGAGATTTGCAGCGATACACAAGCCCCGAAGAGGATTCTCTTCGGGGTGCACACCACAATCTCAGCAGCGTCAATCGCTGCTTCGTGTGGAGCCTTCTTTCATCCGGACTTTACCGTCGGCACCGTAATTACAACGGTTCTACGCATCTGCGTTCGCGGGCTTTACCGCCGATCGGGAATTGGGCACCTCTACCCTCACCCTGCCCCGAAGGCTTACTGATTCGAATTTTCGCTATTATACCCCATATCCCGGGTGTGGTTAATCCTCGAACGATCGATTAAAAGAATACATCCCAGCATGATCAGTTCAATGAACACCGAAATGAGCCGCATCAAAGCCGCCGCAGCCACTAATGTATCAACCGAAAATAAAGGGTCGAGAATTAGAACGAAACTGCCCTCTCGCACCCCAATTCCACCAGGAACGAATGCGAATACTTGTCCGATAAAACGACTAAAAGGATATGCAGAGATCATTACAGGAAGCAGTTCTGGATTTTCTGCCCATGATGGAATTACCGCAACAAGAACGAACAACCCTGCCAGACCTTGGGCAGCATTCGCCAATACGAAACGCAGGAAAGTAAAAACCCGTCTGATGAGTGAGAGTTGTTCACTTGTCGATTCGAGAATTGGCTTATTTAGTAAGCGTGAAAAGATCCAAAGAATCCAATCCGGCACGATCAAGGTAAGCAAACATACCGCAATCCCGGTGATCGACAACGACACGCGGTAATGAATTAATAGCTCCGGCATCGCCTCCAAAGGATAGAATAGGATGCCTATTGAAGCCAGAAATATCGTCCCGCTGACCAGATAAATCTGTTCATAGAGAACGCTGGTGAATCCAATCGCTCTGCGTAATCCACTCCGCTTTAACAGTTCAATTCTCCCACTTACGTTCCACAGCGTCCCAGCAGGAAGGTAACGAGTTATAAAAGAGACAAAAAATATACGCAGCAGTAAAATTCTTGATAAGTCTGTTTCGGTTTGATTAGCCCTGATCCATCGCAACAACTGAATCCAGGTCGTGCTGTAGATGAGGTAGAAAAAGAACAGGAAAAAACACGCACAGAGTGCTGGTAAGAAATCAAATGAGATACCGACCTCACTCACCTCGTGCCAGCGAAGAACGATGTATCGAATTAAATAAAGCAGCAAGGCAATACTGAATAACACTTGCAGCCATCGCGTGATTGACTTTAGTAGTTTACGTCCCATAGGAAATCTAATAACGATCCCAGTTTATACTTTCTCCAAACGAGAAACAGGAGGTATTTCCTGCGGTAACGCAGGTATCGAATGATTTGTCGAATCAGGCCAATCAAGCGATGGAAGCGCGCCCACATTTTATACCCTCGAGGCAGAACAGGATCCTCAGTTACTTGTTTGTACCCCAACCTCTGCATATACGCATGCGTTAAAGCTTCCACAACCTCGATATCCACGCTCGAGAGCATGTCCTTCCATTTATCGATGTATTGATCGGTCGTAGCCCGGTCGAGGTTAGCATGAATATTCTGATAAAACGGAGAGTATTCCGCCACAGAGGATTCATCCTTTTGAAGAATGGCGGGGTCATAGGTATGACCCAGGAACTCTAAGAGCTGCCGTAGTGTATGCTCCGTATTACGAACCATTTCTTCATAATGCACTCGAATTACATTCTGGGGGTGCTTATCCTCAAGTTCAAGTCCTTTCTTAATATCCATTCGCCACCTTAAGGAAGCATGGTACGCGTTGCTGTGGTGAACATCCGAATGAATTAACGAGTTGACCACAGCCCGGGGGTCCCGAACGACATGAATGAATTTCGCATCGGGGAAGTGATTCAGTAACAGCGCTGTTTCACGAACAAATCTCGGCGTCTTCTGCCCCCAACGCTTTTTCCCCTTAGCACGAAGGTATATCTGATGGAGCTCATCGATCACTTCAGAAATCGTACGACATTCCTTGAAATCCTCCGCCTGAGGGTGGATCCCCCATTCCAAGATTTCCGGTTCACGGACCAGCATGGGTATTAAGGTAGAAATATCGTAGCTTGCTGAAGCTTTTAGATAATCTATGATGAATAAAGACTCAAGCGGTATGGAAATATCCGGATGGCGATTTAGAATCGTGCGTAAAAGAGTCGTTCCACTGCGGCCGCATCCGATGATAAAAAAAGGTCTCGATAGCATGAATTATATCCATTAGCCGCACAAACAAGAAATCGTGCAGGCCATATTCAATTCACTAGAACAATCCTGCGATGAATGAAAACAATTCTGGAAACCAATGTTTGAAAAGCAAAATCGAAAAGTTGATTGTTCGTCCGAACTGCGGCGTCCAATACCAAACCAGGAAACCAATACAGATAGCCAACATTGCCAGGATTTCTATTCTCCTTGGTTCACTCTTCGACAAGGACATATAACCCTCTTCTGGGAGATGTCAGCAAGCCTGCATCCTCACATCGCTGGAGATTGCTGCGTACGACCGTTTCGGTCATTGTTTCTGCCGTGAACAACCATTTCGTCCCTACAGTTCGCATCCGATCAGCAATAGTCTGGCAGTTGTCGTCGCCTGAAATTGGAATGTAAACGATTTGTTGGGAAAAATCTGCTCGGTAGAGTGGATAAATCAATCCATTCAGAGAGACATTGTATCCAAGTGCGTCAGTATTCGGAACCGTTTCCAACGCCTCCTTGTATTCATCGGGCACATAAACGGACAGTTTCGCAGCGTCACGATCCCCGACCTCTGTGTTGAGCATCAAAGTAAATTGCTCGATCGTAATTCGGTTGTAATTCATGGTCAGGAGCACATTACATCCCAGGCAGAAAACGAAAATTGCTGAGAAGGCCATATGTTCGATGCTAAATGATTTTGGAATTCGATCGTACAGCGATGCAAAACCTAGCGCGAGTATCGCCGGAAACCAGATCACATAGCGCATATTAAACGGACTTGGACGGGTTTGATAAAACAACGCCAACAACGTAATCAAGAAGCCAATGATCAGGACACGTAGATTTTTCCGCCGGATCAACGTCCAGATCGTAGCGGGTACCCCAAGGACGTGACCAAACCAACCCCAGCCTGTTGTATCCCGCAGCGCAGGTATGATCTTATATAGTTTATCGCCAAATTTCTGTGTAAAGGAAATGATGTTCTCGGGCAATCGTTCGAAGCCGAGGGGGAAAGCCTTGTGCGCAGCATCCAAAATGACGGCATCGCCGTATTTTAAACCGAAAGGATAAAAAGGATTGTGAAATACGATGATGTTCCGAATGTACCAGAACGCTCCTATAAACACACTTGCTGATAAATTCGACACCAGCATTATTCGCACTGCAGGGGACAACGCATGCCAGGATGCTTGCATACGTTCCGGCAGTTGTCGCCAGTATCGCTTTTTCCCTGAGCCAATGGATTCAAAGATCCCGATAAAAAGCAATCCGAGGAGAAGATTCATCAAATAAATTTTCGTCCCAGCTGCATACATAATAACCATGGCGAAGAGTACGATCGCTTTGACCAGATTTCCCTCATCGTCGTCTTCAGTGCGCCCCACAATTTTCGATAGCAGCAGTACAGCGAACAAAAACAGCGCCGCCATTTGCGGATCGTTTTTCGTCCCCGTAGTAGCAAGGATCAGCGCGGGCGTGGAGATGTACGCCAATGCGGCAATCCAGGATGCCGATATCGACAATTGATAACGTCTTCCCAACGCAAGAACAGATAAGAATGCAAGGATGTACGCAGGGATCCCTGCAGCTTCCACGACGACATCATGGTGTAGGAACACTGTGAACCAGGTCGCGAATACCTCGTAGTTCGAAGGTAGTGCCACGCGCACCACAGGTGCATCGACCAGAAAGATACGGCCTTTCTGGGTCCACTCAGCAACATTGGTTAGATGGTAGGTTAGGGAATCCCAAACAAATGGAGGCAGTGCCCAGATGAGGAATAAAAAACGCAGCGCGCTCAGGAAGATAAACACCGCCGAAAACCATCTCAGCCAACGTGGAAATTGCATAAACCACGCCCGACAGCAGGAATACAGATTACCCCACTGCCGGATCGCTGCCAGGATCGTTGTTCTTGAACCTTTGATAGCCAACAGGACAATCAGACCGATAACGCTTACGACTATTATCGGAAGCGGTGCAAGTAAACCCAAAAAACCCAGCAGCAACATGAATAAAGTCGTGTTGAACATCCATAAAAACACGAAGGATGTGGTACGCAAGAGTTTTCCAGTCATGCAAAAAGCGTGATGAACAAAGATCGTTATCACAAGTAGAAATGAGAAACATAGCAGCCAACTGATGATACCTACGATCACACTGCCTCCATAGGCGCAGCTTCCTATCAATCGTTATTCATCATTTTCGCTGGGCGATCGCTTACTTTCATATCGATCATGGAGCAAGATTCGAAGCTGATAAAGCGTATCTTCATTTAATTTACGATTCTTGGCGATCAGGTCTCCCAATAATCCGAGTAGTATGGTCTGGAAACCTAAGACGAGTAACACGGCAGTTAATATAAGAGACTGGACGTGCCCTTCACCTTGGCCTATGAACAGGAAGTACAAGAACCTAACACCCAAGATGGTGCCCAAAGTGAAGAGAAAAGCCCCAAGTGTAAAAAAGAAACGCAAGGATTCGTACATTAACAAAATGCGCGTGATCGTAATCGCAGAGCGTATTACATAATCGAAGACATTGTGAATTAATCGTGAATCTCTTGTACGCTGGTTGGTAATCACCGGAACATGAGTAATCACGATTCCTGTCTTCCCGGCCTGGATAATGCTTTCCAACGTGTAGGTGTAAGATGAATACACATTCAAATGCATTGCGGCATCTCGTGAGAAGGCACGAAACCCGCTTGTTGCATCCGGTATATGGGTTCCGGAAGCCGAACGAACAACCCAGCTACCGAGCTTTTGTAGCAACGTCTTCAATCTAGAAAAGTGCGGAATGGTATCAACCTGTCGGTCACCGATTACGATATCCGCTTCACGATCGAGAATGGGTTGAACCAGTGCGGGTATATCCTCACCTCGATATTGATTGTCCCCGTCCGTATTCACGATCACATCCGCACCCCGCCTCAACGATTCCGTCAACCCAATACCGAAGGCATAGGCCAAACCGCGATTGACCGGCAGACGAACGAGGTGATCCACCCCACACGATCTTGCGACCGTAAGTGTCCCATCCGTGCTTCCGTCATCCACGATGAGGAATTCAACCTCGTCAAAGCCAGGAATCTTTCTGGGAAGATCTGCAATCGTTTGAGGAAGCGTTGCAGCTTCATTCAAGCATGGGATTTGGATGATCAATTTCAAGATGAAGGTACTCCTTCAAATCTCGCACACGAGCGTGGGGAATCGTCAAGGCATCGAACGTTGATTATAAGCGCATTCATATCATCTGAACAACCCATATTCCCTCGTAGTCACCACTGCATCGAATTTCCCCCAGTCGTACTTGGAGATAGGTCATTTGCGCTTGGTCGACGACTCTGGTTTTTCGGCTGAGTCGGATATCTGAGAACGCGATGAGAGATGTTGATAAGAAATGAGTGCCCATATCGATGTGAAGAGGATGAGCCAAAGATGAATCGCAAATCCGGAAGCCACCGATTCCTCCAAAGTCATACCAACAAAAGAGAACCCCGCGGTCCATCCGATTTCCAACGTACCCAGACTGCCAAATGAATTTACCGGCAAGGCATTCGAAAGCGATGCTGCGGTTGATCCCACAACAACCTGTGGGAAACTGTATTGGGAAAACCCCATGGACCGCATAAGGTACCAATACGTCCCAAACAACGAACCCCAGATTGCGAACGATGCCAGAAAGAGTCTCACCAAGAACGTTTTTGACCTCGATGACTGCAGAACCACATCCACTTCCTTGGCCGCGTTCAAAATCGCTTGTGCCCATGCCTTTTCATTCCAATGGATCTTTTGCAGGATTCTCTCTAGTAGAATTTGTAAAACGCGCCATATTCTTCTGATTATCAAACCCAGTCCTAGTGTAAGAATTCCCAGGCTCAAACCAAAGATAAATAATCGGGTCGTCCTGGATGCCCTTTCCTGCAGACCGACCCAGATCATGCCAATCGAAAAAGAAAGCGCTAAGGCGCTGAGATCGTAAATTCGAGTCACAATCAAGATTCCCAGACTACTGCCTACATAGACTTTGGAATATTTCCTCAGCAACATTACCAGGGTTACGTCGCCAGTACGGGCCGGTAACAATAGATTGAAGAATCGATAAAGTGCAATAATGGGCAATAATTCATTATGATCTACTTTTTCGAGTGCTTTAAACTGCAAAAAACGTACACCCCTGGCAAAGTATCCAAATGTAAAAAAAATAAAACCGAATAAAACATATCCGAGATTTGCAGACCGGATATACTCAATTATTAGTTCGGGTGGACCGAGTTTCAGGAGCCAACCCACCAACAATCCGGCAATTACAATCGATATTACGATCTGAATGAATTTATTCTTACCGATGTCCTTTCCATTCTTTAACCTTTCGTATACTTTGGGCGAAAGCTTCATCATTCTTGTCCAGGTTTTCGACAGGAAATCATAGTCCAAGGGAATGGATATGATATTTCAACGATTTTGAAATGCTTTTCAAGAAGTCTAACGATACTCTTTCTCGTCCAATGTTGAACATGACCTGGTGTATTTCCTAGATCGCGAATATACGCACCACGTGTCACATTTACCATTCTCCAAATGGGTTCTTGAGGAACACTAAAAAGAATGAAATCCGAGGCAACGCGGGAAATTTCCTCCAACGCGACCTCAGGGAGAACTAGATGTTCAAGCACCTCAACGCATAAAACAAAATCAAAACTCTTCGATTGAAAGGGTAAACTATAAGCCGATGCACAGGAAAATCGTCCCTTCTCGCAATTCACTTTTGCCAGCCGAATTATTTTATGAGAAATATCAACTCCTACGACCTTAGGGAAGTTAGAACTTTCAATCACGTGTTGCATAATGTATCCTTCGCCGCAGCCGACCTCTAACGTATTCCTGGGCAACATAAGACCGATATGACGATCAAACGCACGGAAATAATTTCTTACCAACATCCTTACGATGATGTTTGTAGAATAATACTTGTCGAAAATATTGCCTGCGGGTGAATTCCGATATTTCTGCACATAAACCTCAATTTATAGTAGGTAGTTCCCCAAACGGTGATGTCTTTATAATGCTGTAAAAATATGCGGCGTGAGTTATCCTTTGGGTTGTTCAAAACCACGGCCCTCAAGGGGCGGAAAGGAAACTCACGCCATGAACAGAATACCACCAAGTGAAAAGATTCGGAA
>DAOULU010000036.1:0-47789 GCA_034417075.1 Anaerolineales bacterium | reverse complement strand
CCGCCCGCCCGAAGAACGAGCAGTACTTCGTGATCGCTGCCGTCAGCGTCGTCTTGCCGTGGTCGATGTGTCCGATCGTGCCCACGTTCATGTGTGGCTTTGTGCGTTCAAATTTGCCTTTCGCCATGATCCTAATCTCCTCAGTTAGATTATCACGGTTGATTCGACGTCCGAGAGCCCTCAAGGGGATTTGAACCCCTGACCCCGTTCTTACCAAGAACGTGCTCTACCGTCTGAGCTATGAGGGCAATCTCCCGTGTTATGACGTTCCAGACGAAACCGCGCCAACGTACGAGGCACGCATCATCTTTTAGTGGGCGGTGAAGGATTCGAACCTCCGAAGGCTTATGCCAGCTGATTTACAGTCAGGTCCCTTTGGCCACTTGGGTAACCGCCCGTGTTATTACTCCACCGCCAGATAACCGTCGCCTCGAAGCTCCCTCGTTCCTCATACAACATCTCAATCGAAAACGATGGTGGGCTTGCTCCCGATTCCGTCGAATTCGCTTCTTTGATGAAGCCGACGACGGGAGTCGAACCCGTAGCCTACCGCTTACAAGGCGGTTGCTCTGCCATTGAGCTACGTCGGCATGACAAGAGAAGCGCGCCTATCTCGCACGGCGCAACTTCAATTTTACCAAAGTCATTCACTGCCGACAATGCGTGCGAAGTTTACCAGTAATTTAAATCAGCGTCAATGTAACCTGCTCGTACCTCGATGCACAAACCGTTTTACCCGAAAACCGCACGCTTCTGCATAATCATGTACAACGCCACTGCCGTTGCAACAGACGCATTAAGACTCTCCACTTCGCCGCGCATCGGAATTTTAATCAGATAATCACAGCTTTTACGCACCAGAGGTCGCATACCTCGTTGCTCGCTGCCGACAACTAACGTCAAACCGCGCCGAAAGTCGGCTTCTGCTATCGGTATCGCATCCAGGCTATTTTCCAAACCCATGATCCATATATCGGATTGTTTCAACAGGTCGATCGTCTGGGATAAATTTGCTCTCGCCACCAACAGGTGTTCGCTGGCGCCCGCCGAAGCTTTTACAACGGCGGGCGTTATGCCCGCCGTATGACGAAGGGGAAGAATCACACCATGCACGCCAACCGCCTCGGCTGTACGCAGGATCGCACCCACATTTTGAGGGTCTTTGAGCGCGTCGAGGATCAACAAACAAGGCGTTTCCTTTTTACTTATCGCCTGATTGAAGAGATCATTTACCGTCGCGTACGGGTACGCCCCGACTGCGGCGACGACCCCTTGATGATGGCTATGGATCGGATCGAGTTCTGACTTCGGAACTCGTTTAATTGGGACGTTGTCGTGCCGCGCCAGGGAAATGACAGAAGCTAAGACACCTTTTTCCTGGGCATCTTTTGCCAGGCTTATCGAAGTGACCTTGCGCCTTTTGGCCCGCAATACTTCATAAACAGGAATACGTCCGAATATCCATTCGGCCTTACCTGACACTTTTGATGGCCTTTCGAACTTGACTGGGAATTCGTATCCATGGCGCACAGCCAGGCTTAAGGGGAGAAAAGGTGCTGCGCACTTACTGGAACCGCCAAACTGTACCGTCTTTTAAATCTTCTACGCTTACCCCCAAAGACGCCAATCGATCCCGAATCGAGTCTGCAAGCTGCCATTGCTCGATCTCTCGAAGCTCTTCACGCACGTCGACCAGCATTTGAATAAACGGCGCCGCTTCATGGCCTTCCGAATCGTCTTCATCCAAGCTAAGACCAAGCACCCCTGTGAGTTCTCTAATCACGCTTTGCCCCAACGCCAAGTCCGTTTCGCCTGCGCCTGCGTCGCGCGCCTGGTTGACCGCTTTGACCAACTCAAATATATGCGACAGCGCGCCTGATGTGTTGAAATCATCATCCATGGCTTTTTCAAATTCGCTGCGGGCTTTTTGCGCAGCTTGCGCCAGTTCCTCCCCCATTTTAGTTGAGCCGGAATCCTTTACTAATGCAGGCCGTAATCCATTGCGAAGTCGCTCCAAGGCCCGTTCAGCGTGACTCACTACCTCATCGTTAAAAATCAGAGGGCTGCGGTAGCTTCCATTCAGCACCACCATACGCAGGACCTCCCCTTCATGCTCTTCAAGAAAATCATCAATGGCGTAGACATTTCCGGTTGATTTCGACATATCTTCGCCACCAAGCTGCATCATGCCATTATGCACCCAAAAACGGGCAAATTTTTTACCTGTATAACTCTCCGACTGCGCTATCTCATTTTCATGGTGGGGAAATATAAGATCGTTCCCTCCCCCATGAATATCAATCTGTTCCCCCAGATGGTGCAGGCTCATCGCAGAGCATTCGATGTGCCACCCCGGTCGTCCTTGACCCCACGGACTCTCCCAGGATGGTTCGCCCTCTTTTGCCGCCTTCCATAAAGCGAAATCTCCCGGGTCTTCTTTCCGCTGATCGACTTCAAGGCGTGCCCCTGCCTGCATATCCTCTAAACCGCGTCCGGAGAGGCGTCCGTAGTCTTTGTCGCGATTGACTCGGAAATACACATCGCCATCAACTTCATAAGCAAAGCCCTTTTCGATTAATCCCGAAACCATAGCGATGATTTGATCAATTTCCTCCGAGACTTTCGGCTTCACCTGCGCCGATTCGATATTCAAATCCTTCAAGTGCTGATCGTATTGATCCGCAAATTTCTTCGCCAAATCTAGCGGTTCGACGCCCAATTCATTTGCGCGGAGGATAACCTTGTCATCTACGTCGGTGTAATTCATCACATGCCGCACTTCGTAGCCACGGGATTCCAAATATCTTCGAATCACATCGAAGACCAATGAAGACATCGCATGGCCTACATGAGCCTTCGCGTATACCGTCGGTCCACACACATACATGCGAACCTTTCCGGGCTCGATGGTTTGAAAAGGCTCCTTCTTGCGTGACATCGTGTTGTAAATCTTGAGAGACATCCCTGATTACTCCGATTCCGTTGTGTTGGCGTTGTCGTTCGTACCACTGGGTTTTGAAAAGATCATACGACCCGCCGCAGTTTGAAGCACCTTCGTGACAACCACCGGGATGATTTCACCGATATAATCCTTGCCATTTTCTACAACAACCATCGTCCCATCCTCGAGATAGCCGACACCCTGATCGACCTCTTTCCCCTCTTGAATGACCTGAACATCGATGGTTTCGCCGGGCAGGTAGACTGCTTTTACGGCATTGGCCAGTTCATTGATGTTCAAAACAAGTACGCCTTGCAATTCGGCGACACGATTGAGGTTGTAATCATTGGTCAGGACAGGGCAGCGAAGCTGCTTGGCCAGTATCACCAATTTGTCGTCCACAGACCGAACGCCCTCTACATCAAGATCCGTTATCCGGAACGAGATACTGTCATCCTTTTGCAATTGGTTGAGAATGTCCAAGCCCCGCCGTCCGCGCTGACGGCGTAGACTGTCTGAGGAATCGGCAATGTGCTGTAACTCATTCAGCACGAAAGACGGAACCAGCATTGAGCCGAATAAGAAACCAGTGCGGGCGATGTCTGCCACGCGGCCATCGATAATTACACTCGTATCAAGCAAGATGTTCCGATCGACCGGCCAACCCGAATCGTTGCTTCCACCAAAGGAGAAACGATTGCCGACCATGTTAAATAGGTCGTCCTTGCGCATCACGAATACCGTCACACCAAAGTATCCGAAAATCAGTGCACCGATAAATGGGAATATTTGGCTGAATGGCTCCGGCAGTAATGAAAGAGGAAATGAAATGAGGGCCGCGATAATCAAACCAATGATCAAGCCGATCAACGCCGAAAGTAAGCTTCGGGCAGAGACTTGCGTGATGATGGCGCGCAAGGAGCGAATCGGACGCGTCGTGATGTATGGTGTGACAATCAACCCCACCAGAGCGCCTACCATCGTAAACACGCTGGCCCACAGAAACGGATCATCACCTGCTAACTCTCCCAGATGGACACCCAGGTAGGTACCGCCTATGCCAAATGCAATTGCGCCAAAAATACGAACCGGTAAATCAACACTCATAGTTTTACCCGCCTTTTAATATGAAAAGGGTGAACGCTCGGTTTCAGCGCTCACCCTGCGGAGAGCTAAATATCATCAACTGGATTCATTTTGGTCGTGAAATGAAACTCCACGACGGAATATTCGCATTGCTTGTAAGATAGAAGATGATAATTAATGAAACCGGATCAAAGGAAATAGTATTACTAATGACTACCTCCCTCGACATTCTAAATATATCACGGCCGGTTCTCCCATGTCAACGAAGCATCACTGCGTCGACTAGCGAACCCATTCATGTTGTAAGCACGCCCGATCCGTTAACCATAAATCAAAAGCGGGAGAGTGAACCAACCGCCCTCCCGCTTGTAAGGTTTATAACAGATCACAATCCATTAAGGCAGCGTGCCAATTACATTGAAACTGTCGAGGATCTGGGTCAGTGCATCCCAATCGTCGTCCAAGTGAATGGGGATTTGAACCACAATGATGAAGGCATATTGATCCTCTTTGGACACTGTGGATAGGACAATGAAATCCGGACCACCCGAACCCCCGCATTTTTCAAAGAGATCATATTTGCCTCGATACAGGTTGTCTTCGTAATCATCCCGGACGACGAATTCACAGGTATCTCGATAGTACTCTCTGTAATAATCCAACACCTGGATGTATCCGCCTAGTTCAGCCAAGTCATCCGATGCGCTGAATATTACACCTGGCACCTGCCAGTCGTAGAAAGAGTCGAGATCAGAAGCAGCACGTACTGATGCTCCTATTACTTCACCTTCCTCAATCCATTCACGTCCATCGATGTCGACCCAATTCGAAGGCACCGTGACTTGAATGGAGCCATAATCGTCAGTAATCGTCATATAAGGCTCGCTCTCAATATAAGCGGGTGCGATTTGCCCGATGACATCGAAACTGGCGAATAGATAATCGGCCGCTTCCCAATCCGCATCCGATAGAATCTGTACCTCAACTCCCACCATATACGCTTGTGGATCAAACGATGGGGCGACAGCCAGAACGAGGTAATCGGCAATTCCACCACATGCCGTATAGTGATCGAGATACCCTTCATAATCACCGTCCGAAAATGAATCGCTACTAACGAAATCGCAACTGCCGGATAGATTATTGGTCGCCACGTCCAGGTAATCCGAAACACCAAATTGCCCAGTTGCAAAGATGAACGCACCCGGTGTTGACCAGGTTCCATTGTAGTCGGCAAGACTAGACGACATCGAAATCGAAGGCCCGATGATGTCTCCATAATCATCGACCAATTGGGTGCCGTCGATGTCATTCCATTCCAAAGGCGCATTCACCTGAAGGGATTGTGTGTTATCCGTCACTGTGACATAGCTCGAATAACCGCTGCCGGTTGTTCCCCCTCCGGATGATCCGCTTGAAGAAGCACTGCTCGCCGTTTGACCTCCGAAGGTCGAGACGGTCGCTAACGCTCTTCCGTTAATCTGACCTTCCAGAAGCTCGTACGTTGTGTACCGCAGGATTTCAACGTTCAACGTGGCGTCGTCTCCGTGGGTCCGCAAGATGTCACAGTAATCCGCCATCGTGCCGTCGGTTGAAAGCACCAAATCCTCGAGCGTAACAATGACGTCACCCGGCTCGATCCCAGACGCATCAGCAGGTGAACCGGACTTTACAGAGGAAACCCATATTCCAGATAAGCTGCCGTCATCACTGAGCACTGCGAGGCCGTTAATTCCGATGCTGTCCACATCGATGCCCTGCCGCATGGTTTCGATTACTGGTAAGGCTTCATCGCCTTTGATGGCGTAGAATTGATTGAGCCCCACCAACGAGTAAGCGTAATTTACGCCGACAACGCGCCCATTTGCGTCTACCAGCGGTCCACCCGAGTTGCCGGGATTGATCGTCGCATCGTGTTCCAAGACCGAGTCGACAGAAGCCCAGGATGATTCGCCGTCTGCATGCGCTTTCGAAACGATACCTTTTGTAAGCGTGAATTCCGGATCACCCAATGGATACCCGGCTGCATAGACTTCCAATCCGACATTAACTTCATCGTTGTACCAACCGAGATACGGGAAATCATCCCCATCGATATCGATCACAGCAAGGTCCGAACATTCCGAAACCCCGAGTATTTTCGCATTTCTCGGTTCGCTCTCACCGCTTAAATACACTCGAAGAAGCGCCGCCCCGGTGACGACGTGGTTGTTGGTAATTGCAATCCCAGAAGGATGGATGATAAAACCCGAACCGCCTCCGGCCGAATTGACCTGCAATCCGAATTCTGGATCGATGAACGTTCCCTGGGCCTGGATCCGCACCACTGCATTTTGAACTTCTTCCAGGTTGGATACGGCACCCGATTCCAATTCGGAGAGCGAGTCTTCAGAAACACTTTCTTCTCTATCCGGTTCGGGAACGGTCGTCCCTGTCGTCTCGCTCGATGTCGAACAGGCGGCAATTAGGACAATCACAACCATTAACGAGAGTATGGAAATGAGCTTTCCTTTTAACAAAAACACGATATACCTCCTAAGTAGACCATCAGATGCCTTTCCGAAATTTACCTTCGTATTCTCCCATTTGCATTCAATACATACCGAACGATCACTATCTCTCTACGACTTCGTCTATCGCAAGATCCTGGTGCAAGTTTTCATCACACAATTGAACAAAAAAGAATCTCTCGTCCAATAGCCCAATCTTCGTTCAGTATAAATACGCCCGATATTCTCAAGCAAGCTTTTTTGACTTACAAACAACTTTCAAAAGTTGAACTACAATTTGTTGCGGTAGAATCGCACTTCGAAGAAGGTAATATGCACATTCTACTTACCAATGACGATGGAATCTTTGCGCCGGGGTTAATTGCCCTCGTAGACCCACTTGGCACGTTAGGTACGCTGAGTATTATTGCGCCCAACCGGAATTGGTCGGCATCGGGTCACGTCAAGACGATGCATCGTCCTTTACGAGTTTGGCAAACGCAACTCGCCGACGGCACGCCGGCATTATCCACGGACGGCGCTCCGTCTGATTGCGTCGCATTGGCATTGCTGGGGTTGATTGAAGAGCCCATCGACCTGGTCGTTTCAGGAATCAATCCGCACGCAAATATTGGACACGATCTTACCTACAGCAGCACCGTGATGGCGGCGCTCGAGGCGGTCATCGCAGGCATCCCCGGAATCGCATTCTCTCTCGATTCACCCCAAGACCACGTCGAACCCCTCAATTATGCCCCTTCAGCCGAGGTGGCAAGGATCGTCATACAACAACTAACGCACGAAAAAAGCCCGCCTCCCATCCCCCTCAACGTAAATGTCCCTTACGGACCGATTGAAGAAATGCGAGGCGTAAAAATAACCCGTCAAGGAACGCGTATCTATCGTGATGCGCTGGACGAACGCATCGACCCTCGCGGCGAGCGATATTATTGGATCGGGGGAGATGCGCCCACCGGAGTGGCCGAGCCAGGTACCGATTTCTGGGCCCTTTCGGAAGGTTTTGTCTCGATCACCCCCTTGAAAACGGATCTCACAGCAGACGAAGTCATTCCGCAACTCAGCGGATTGAATCTGACCCTGGATTGATCGCAAGCGGAAAAACTCCCCGACGCCATTTTGTTCACAGCGCCGGGGATTGGTTGGACTGCAGTTATTTAAAGCCGAATGGACAGTTCCTTACCCTTTTTCAGGAACAGCGACCGGTTCCACGCGCACTGTAGAAAACTTGTATTCAGGAATCTTCGCCACGGGATCGACGTGTGCGGGTGTGAGGATGTTTGCTGCGGCTTCCGCATAATGGAAGGTCATGAAAACGACGCCTGGAGGGGATCTTCGCGTAATTCGCGCCGAGGCGGAAAGTTGTCCGCGCCTGGAGGTCACTTGCACGGTCTGCCCGTCGACGATGCCGAGCCGCGCTGCATCATCCGGGTGGATTTCCACTTCGGCTTGAGGCGCGAGGCGATCGAGACCCGGTGAACGCCGCGTCAATGTACCCCCGTGCCAATGGAACAGCACCCGCCCGGTGGATAGAACGAAGGGAAAATCCTCGTCCGGCAGCTCTGCCGGCTCGATGTAGTCCACAGCGCTGAACAATCCCTTTCCGCGCACGAACTTTCCCGCATGCAAGATCGGCGTACCCGGATGATCTTCACTCGGGCAAGGCCATTGCACGCCGCCTTCTCGATCCAGGCGCTCGTGGCTCATCCCGCCGTACTGCGGCGTCAGGCTCGCCATTTCAGCAAAAACCTCGGACGGCTGACGATAGGACCACTCTGCATCAAGCTGATTGGCAACATCGGTGATGATTTGCCAATCCGCACGACCTTCACCGCGTGGCTCGATCGCGGGCCGGATGAGCTGCACACGCCGCTCGGTGTTGGTATACGTTCCCGATTTCTCGGCAAAACTCACACCCGGAAGGATGACATCTGCGAGCTCGGCTGTCTCGTTCAGAAATATGTCCTGAACAACGAGGAACTCCACCGACATCAACGCTTCCCTGACATGATTTAGATGGGGATCTGAGAGCATGGGATTCTCGCCCATGATATAGAATGCGCGCACCTTTCCTTCCAGTGCAGCGTCCATCATCTCCGTCACCGTTAACCCAGGTTTCGGATTGAATCGTGCGTATTCTACGCCCCAACCGGTGGCGAATTTCCGCCGGTTCGTTTCGTCGGCCACTTGCTGATAGCCGGGAAAGACGTTGACCAGACCGCCCATATCACAGGCGCCCTGGACATTGTTTTGTCCTCGCAGTGGGTTGAGGCCCGTCCCTGGGCGGCCGACTTGCCCGCACAGTAGGGCAAGGTTGGCGAGGGACTTTACATTATCCGTGCCTGTCGTATGCTGCGTAATTCCCATCGCCCAAAAAATCGACGAGGCTCGTGATTCGGCGTATAAATGCGCAGCTTCGACAATCTGGGTCGCGGGAACACCGGAGATTTGCTCTGCACGTTCAGGAGGCCAATCGCGTACGATCGCCTCGAAAGCGTCGGAATTTTCCGTGCGTTCTTCGATGAACGCCCGATTCTCGAGACCATCGCGCAGGATAACGTGAGCCATGGCGTTGACGATAGCCACATCGGAACCCGGCCATTGGCGAAGGTGCAGATGCGCAAATTGCGACATCTCAATTCTTCGAGGGTCGATGAGAATCAACTTGCTTCCGCATTGGCGGACTGCCTTTTTCATCTGTAGACTGAGTACCGGATGCGATTCGCTGGTATTGCTGCCGATAACCAGCAGCACCTCCGCATCCGCGATGTCACTGATCGAGTTGGTCATCGCGCCGGATCCCAGCGTAGTGGCCAGACCGGCCACGCTGCTGGAGTGTCAAAGGCGGGCGCAGTGATCGACGTTGTTCGTTCCGATTACTGCTCGGGCAAATTTCTGCAGTAAGTAATTTTCTTCGTTCGTGCACTTCGCCGATGTTAGTACGGCAATGCTGTCCGGGCCGCTCTCGTCACGAATTTCTCGCAGACGCGACGAGACCGCATCCAACGCTTGCTCCCACGTCGTCGAATTGAATCCCGAATTCCGGTTTTCCCGAATCAGCGGATGGACAAGGCGATCGGGCGCGTGAATGTAATCGTATCCGAAGCGGCCTTTCACACATAAATTACCGAAATTGACAAGGTTGTCGTAGCGACCCTCCACTCGAAAAACCAGATCGTCCTTAACGTGTAGATCGATCTGACAACCCACCCCACAATAGGGGCAGGTGCTGTGGACAATTCGATCTGCTTTAATCATACCCACCTCCACCATCCAAATGCGGCCCTCGTATCGAATGTTTACCTTGCCCTTGCATGTGAGTTACCGCAAATACATCCTTCGGCGCTACCCCCTGTTCAAGTAGATATTCACGTTTGGCTTTCAAAGCCCCTGTCGGACACACACCGACACATTGGCCACAGAAAACGCAAACGGTTTCGGGCATCGGATTCTCGAAAAACGTGGCGATCGAGGTCCGAAATCCGCGCCCGCCAAAGTTGATGGCGTAGGTGTACTGCGCGTCAGCCGCACACACCTGCACGCAGCGCCAACAAAGCACACATTTGGTGTAGTCGCGAATGTAAACTGGATTATCGTCGATCAACTCGGATTTTCGTTCCACACCGCCCTGATAACGTTGGAGGTCTGCACCGTATTCCTCCAGCAGTTTAAGTACTTCCGGGCTTTCCGACAGATCGACCGTGGAGGCTAACATTTCCAGGATCGTCCGTCGCGCCCTGCGGACATTCTCGGATTGGGTGTGTACCACCGCTCCCGCTCGCGCAGCGGTCACGCAAGCAGCAGGCAGCCCACGGGCTCCTTCGATTTCCACGACACAAAGGCGGCATAACCCGTTGGCAGTGGTGTGTGCGAAGTAACACAGGACGGGGATGTCAATACCTATCGTCCGGGCTGCATCCAACAGCGTCGTTCCGGGTTCCACGTGTACTTCCATTCCATCTATGGTTAGTTGAATAGTCTCCGGCACTGGTTCAACCTTTCTACGATTCTACGAAATGTGGCGTGAAAACCACCGCCGCTATCTCATTCGTTCTATGTCGATGCAACGCACGGTTCCTTGCAACCCAAACGTTCAGGATGCGCATACACACGCATCGAGTTCCGACGCACGTATCCCGCCAAGGTGATGTTCCAGACCTTCGCCATCTCCACGGACATCGAAGTTGGCGAGTTTCGCGAGGCGATGATCGGACAGCCCATCATTGCACCTTTACGCAGCATTTCCGATGACACCCGGCCGGTTGTCAGCAAAATCCGGTCTCTGGTTTCGATTCCACGCAAGAGACAATATCCCTGCAGTTTATCGAGCGTATTGTGGCGTCCTACGTCTTCCGTCACAAAGATCAGCTGATTCCCATCTGCCAAGCCGGCCGTATGAACGCCGCGAGCCCGCACGTGGAGACTGTCTGGTCGATGCAGTTGATTGAACAGCGCGAACAAAGCCTCGGGGTCGATCGGATGGCTATCCGGCAATGGATCGATGCCTTCAGCAGGATCACGGAAAGTCACCCCATCTCCACAGCCCGAGGTGATAATCCTTCGTTCAGGCAGCTGGACTTCGTGTTTGAGCCATACATCAACGCAGCAGCCATCCTCGCTGATGTGAATGTGGTCGAGATCCTCGAGTTCCGCGAGGAATCCTTCACTCGCCAAAAATCCCAAGGCCAGATAATCTTGCTCCTGTGGCGAACACATGAGCGAAGTAATTTCAGTGCCATTGGCGAAAATCGTGACAATGGATTCAACGATTACCTCGTCAGATCTTCGTTTCCATTCCTGTCGATATTCATACCAATCGATCACCATCGAACTCCTACCCATCATTCCCACTCGCCCCACTCGTCGCTCATCCGTTGCCATTTGGAAAAATCTCAGGGAACTGCTTCATAGCGGATTGAATTGCCGCGCCAGCCGTCATGCCCAATCCACATAGAGATGCGTTCGTCATCGTGTAAATGACGTCTTGCAGTGCCCGTAAATCGCTTTCGTCCGCATTTCTATCTACAATTTTCGTTACGAGTTCAAGTTGCCGTTGGGTGCCCAATTGACAGGGAAAACATTTACCGCACGACTCGTGAGCGAAGAAATGCGCCAGGGCGATGAGCGTTTCCCGCAAATCTCTCGTCTGATTAATGGCCATCACCACACCCGAACCGAGAGTCAAGCCTGCCGTCTGCAGACCTTCGAAACTCATCGGAACGTCTAATTGACTTGGAACGGCAAATACTCCCGCCGCACCGCCAATCAGAATCGCCTGCAATTCGCCATGCACACCGCCCGCCAAATCCAATAAATCTCCCAACGAAGTCCCGAATGCCGTCTCATAAACCCCCGGCTTGACGATATCTCCCGAGAGGCAAAAGAGTTTCGTGCCCGGTGATTTTTCCGTTCCTTGCGCTCGATACGCCTTTGCGCCATTGGCTACGATCCAGGCCCCAGCGCACAGCGTCTCAACGTTGTTTATTGTTGTCGGTTGATGGAATAGACCATGAGTTGTCGGAAATGGCGGTTTGAGCCGAGGGTAGCCACGCTTTCCCTCGATCGACTCAAATAAAGCCGTTTCCTCTCCACATATATAGGCACCTGCGCCGGAACGCAATTCGATGTCGAAAGTAAACTCCGACCCTAGGATGTTTTCGCCGAGGAATCCCGCTTTTCGGGTCGTCTCGATCGCCTCCTGTAAAATACGCTGCGCGCGGGGATATTCACCGCGCACATACAAGTACCCCCGATCGGCACCAACCGCATATCCATTCAGGATCATCCCTTCGATCACGGCGAAGGGATCGCCTTCCATCAAGACGCGGTCCTTGAACGTCCCTGGCTCAGACTCATCGCCATTGCAAACCACGTAGCAGGGTTCGTTTTCTACCGCGGCAGCATACTCCCACTTTAACCCCGTCGGAAATGCAGCGCCGCCACGCCCCACGAGGCCAGAATCTTTTATCTCGGCGATCACATCTTCAGGCTGCAGGGTCTGGATTGCCTTCTTCAAACCTGCAAAACCAGCGTTTGCCTCGAAGGAGTCGATATCGAGAGGTTCGATTTCCCCACAACGTCCCGTCAGCCAACGCGGACCGCCACCGATCGTTCCCAACGGAGCTTCCTGGGGATTCTCAATCCAAGATGCTGACTCTGCCGGGTTGAGATGAGAAACCGGTGTATCTCCCACAAGCGCCGCCGGCGCGTGATCGCAGAGCCCCAGACACTGCACCTCTTCAACCATGTATTTACCGTCTGCCGTCGGCTCGTTGAGAGCTACTCCCAGCCGTTCGCAGGCAGCCTCCAGGGCTTCTTTCTCACCCGCCATGGCGCACACCGGGCTGCTGCAGACTCGCACGATCGTGTCTGCCGTTTGCCGATGATAAAACATGGTATAGAACTCGATCACGCCGTAAACCTCGACCAAAGGAACGCGCAAACCTTTGCCGATGGCAGCGACGACCGCCTCGGGTAAATATCCAAAAACTTGTTGCGCTTCAAACAAAACGGGAATGAGCTGCGTTCGGCCTTCTGAGGCGTATTTCTCTAAAATGGGGTCCAACAGACGAAGATCGACAGAAGGGTTCTCAGCCACACTGGCTCCTTTTCAGTGAGTCGACTGGGAAAAGCCATCAACCGCAAGCGTTCTTTTGCACTTTTCCACATCGATGCGGCATCCAATTCAACTGCTATTATACTCTCATGCGATTTGCCTGCGCCCCCGCTCTAGCGTAGAATCTCGCCATGCCTCTAGCACCTGGATCCGTACTGCGGGATCGCTATCGTATCGAAGAACAACTCGGAAAGGGAGGTATGGGCGCGGTTTACCTGGCGCATGACCTCACACTCGACCTACGCGTCGCCGTCAAAGAGAATCTGAGCATCAACCCCGACTCCGAGCAACAATTTCTGCGTGAAGCCCGGTTGCTTGCCGAGTTGCGCCATCCGAACCTACCTCGCGTTACGGACTACTTCGTCCTGGAAACTCGCCAATACCTGGTGATGGATTACATTGCCGGTCAGGATCTGCACACACGCACGCAGAAGCATCCACCCACGGTCGAAGAAGTTCTCAATTGGGCGGATCAAGTCTGCTCTGCGCTCGCGTATCTGCATGCGCAATCTCCGCCCGTAATCCACCGCGACGTCAAACCGGCCAACCTCAAATTACAACCGGACGGCAGTGTGGTGCTGGTCGACTTCGGATTGGCAAAGACATCCGATCAAGCCATCACCGCCACCGGTGCCAGGGGACTCACGCCCGGATATTCCCCGCCGGAACAGTATGGAGCGCAGCGCACAGACGCCCGGAGCGATCAATACGCCCTGGCTGCCACGCTTTACAATCTTTTCTCACAACAAAAGCCAGCCGACAGCATCCAACGCATGATGAAGAAAGCTTTTTTAAAGCCGGTACTCGAAGTCAACCCCGCAGTACCCGACTACGTCAATGCAGCCCTCCAACGAGCGTTGTCGCTCGATCCGGATGAGCGTTTCCCCAGCATTCGAGAATTCCAAGCCGCACTGCGAGGCGCCCTACAGGCAGAAACAGTACGTGCTCCGACGGAACCCGTTGAAATCCCTCTCGATAAAAGTAGACGAAGGAACGTCTTCATTGTTGGAGGCGTGATCGCTGTGGCGCTACTCGGCGTCGGTATGGTTTTCGCTTTTGGCGGTCAGCTTGGTTTGATACAACGCAGCAACACGCCTACTGCGACGAATCCCGTTGTTGTTGCCGCCTCTACCTCATCACCAACTCCGGAGGCTACCACCACCATCGACGAAACCCAATTAGCCCCATCCATGCCCAGCAATACGCCGACTGAAGAGGTAACCCCTTCCGAAACGCCAGTCATGATCGGCGGAGGCGGCCGAATCGCGTTCGTCAGTGATCGCGGTGGGGACATCCTCCAAATCTGGACCATGAATCCGGACGGCAGCAATCCACGCCAACTTACGTTCGGCCCGGGCGATAAAACCCAGCCGAAATGGTCGCCAGACGGTACACGCCTGCTCTACGTAACCGAAGGCGGCCAGGATCAGTACGGCAACGACCTCGGCACAGATATCCGCATCATCAACGTGGATGGCACAGGAATAGAGTGGGTCGTCCACAGCGCTGGCGACGACAGCGATCCGACGTGGTCCCCAGATGGCCGTTTCATCGCCTTTACGAGCACGCGCGTCGCTGACAGCAGGCAAGTCTACGTCTTCGATACATCCTGCCTGGAAGAAGCTGATGGTTGTATCGACATTACACCCACTGCTGTCTCCTGCCATCCGGACTTTTGCGCCGTTGAATATTCCCCCGAATGGGCCCCTCTGGATTTTTCGCCACCGAGTTGGCTTCCGGCGAGTTACAACCTGGCTGTCGTCGTTTCAATCAACACTGCACCGGCAAAGATCTTCTTCCGCCCTCCTGCCGACGTCGTGCCCATCGACTTTGACCGTAGCGAGAAAATCGTCGGCGTGGATCATGTTGCCTGGTCCCCGGATGGGACGTTGTTGGCCTATACCTGGTATTTGAATCGGGGCGTAAATGAAATTTTCATCTCGCCGTTGGAGGATCGCGGCGCCACATGGACCCGATTGACAGAGAGCAACGGCAACAAGGAACCATGTTTCTCGCCGGATGGGAAATGGATCACATTCACCAGCACACGCGATCAAAATCCCGAGATCTACATCATGATCACCAATGGCACAGGAGAAGATAATCTCACCAACAATCCGGCGCGAGATATGCAGCCGGATTGGCAACCCTCTGCGAATTAAAAAAACGAGTTTCGCTACGCGAAACATCGATATCCCGCCCGAAATTTCCCATCCCGCTTGGTATGATTTAACCAAGAGGGAGTGAAAAGCTTTCTGATGCAAATCCTCACCATTGACATTGGCACGGGTACACAAGACATTTACCTTTTTCGCAGTGGCTTGAGCATCGAAAACGGATACAAAATAGTGATGCCCTCGCCCACGATGCGCATTCGTGATCAGATACAAGCAGTCACGCGGCGTCAACAAGGCATTCTACTCACCGGCGTCACCATGGGTGGGGGACCTTGCCATTGGGCTGCAGAAGCTCACCTGCGAGCAGGCTACCCGCTCTTCGCCACTCCAGAAGCTGCGCAGACGTTCAACGATGATCTTTCGTGGGTAGAAAACGAAATGGGAATCACCGTCGTATCCGAGGACGAAGCGATGCGATTGGATGATCTCCAACACATTGAACTCTTCGATTTCAAGTACCAACAGATTGCCGATGCATTTGAGGGTCTCGGGGTCGATCTTCATCCTCAGGCCATCGGAGTTGCGGTATTCGATCACGGCGCTGCGCCTCCGGGAGAATCCGATCGCCGCTTCCGATTCGAATACTTACGCCAGCGGATCGCCGCCGAAAATCGCCTCTCGGCCTTCGCTTTCCTCGCCGAGCATGTTCCCACAAGCATGACGCGCATGCAGGCAGTCGTTAAAAGCGCGGGGCCGTTAAATTGCCCGCTCGTCGTCATGGACACTGCACCAGCCGCGATACTGGGCTCGATGCTAGACGAGAAAGTCGCCGATTGTTCGCGGCTGATGGTAGTCAACGTTGGCAATTTCCACACCTTGGCGTTTCGCATGGGACCATCCGGAATCGAAGGGGTTTTCGAACATCACACGGGTGAAATCGATCTGCCGCGTCTGGAAACGATGTTGTTGGCTTTCGCCAAGGGCAACTTACACAATGAAGAGGTCTACGACGATCACGGGCACGGCGCTTTAATCATCCACGAAGAGCCACTTTCGCTTTCCGAGAGCGTGATTGTCGTCAGCGGCCCGCGCCGATCCCTCATGCGCAAATCCAGCCTTCGACTGTACTTTTCAGCACCATTTGGAGACATGATGATCAGCGGCTGCTTTGGCCTCCTGGCGGCGATGGCAGATCGTGTTCCAGAACTAGCTTCAGTGATCACAACTGCACTTTCCGTTGAGGAATCTGATGTGACACCTTGGGACATATAGGACATCAAATTCCGTATGCGAAGCAACGACCGGCGAGTCTCGTACCCACATACAGCGGAATCCTCGCGCCTAAACGGCTCCCTGATTTCGCACACGATTAACGAGGTTCCTGCCGTGAAACGTTGCCGAGCAAGGATTGGACTATAATCACAACGATGGTATTTAAGCCTTGAATCGGCACTTCAGACCGGCCATCAACAAATCGCGCGCAACGGGTAACGGAGGTGTCTTCGAAAATGCTGCGAGGGTTTATTAAAAGTTTACTGCCGATCATTATTACAGCCACCTTGACGGGTGCATGCACCTCGGCCAGGAAGCCCCAAACCACACTCGCGCCTGACGCCGCAACTGGAACAATGCAAGCTGCAGCCACATTGAGCGCCAAGGGGAAGCGAACGCCGGCTCCGCCTGACTCGGGCTCACTCAAAATCGTCACTCCCCAAGCTACGTATACGCCCACAAGCACACCAACGATTGACATCGTGCACATCGATTTCCCCAGCCAACCCGGTGCGTATACGAGTAAACTATCAGATCGTTCCACGGCTCCGCTTGCTGAAAAGCAGCGCTCCATCGGAGACAGCTTCGACCGCAACATCTTTGAGCGGCCTTTCGATGGGCAGAATATGGAATACCAACCGTATATCGACATCGCACCCGGAGCCGAATTAAGTTTAGATCCGCCGTGGGTCTATATATCGATCTTTCTCGAAGGCACGCCACCGAGTGATGCACATGTCGTCTACGCCGTCGAACTCGATCTCAACGTCGATGGCCGCGGTGATTGGTTGATTACGGCAAGCACACCGCTGAACGACGAATGGTCGACCAAGGGCGTACGGGCATATCTCGACTCCAACGGTGATGTCGGTGGGGAAAACCCCACACAGGCTGAAGATCCACCTTACCAGGGTGATGGATATGAAACACTTCTCTTCGATGAAGGCAGTGGTATCGATCCGGACGCCGTGTTTGCCCGCATACTCTCAGAACCGGTCACCACGGTTCAATTCGCAATAAACCATTCCATCATTGCGAACGATCGAACGTTCATGTGGGGCGTTTGGGCGTTCGGAGGCGATGTCCACCCGGAATGGTTCGAATACAACGACACCCTGACTCTCGAGCAAGCGGGCTCGCCGATATCCCCGAATCGGTATTACCCCCTTAAAGACCTGTCCAGCGTAGACAGTACATGCCGTTGGATTCAAGGCATCGTCCCGAGAAAAGGGATGCCGAGCACTTGCGGATACCAACCTTAATCATTCAATAGTTACGGTGATCGAGGAATATCAGTTGTAGATCAGTTCGTAACACTGAATATAATCTGTTCACTTTCGGCGAGATTTCCCGCACGGTCGTAGGCTTTTACCTGAAACACATATTCCCCCTTATCCTGCACCGCCCAACGTATGGAATAGGGAGGCCAGTCTAATTCTGCAATCGCGGCCCCATTAATATAAAAAACCACTCGTTCGATTTCGATCTCATCCTCCACTTCCGCTTCCAGGACAACCTCCCGGATTTCTCCTAGATCGATCAACAGCCCCTGAGCGGGGGAGAGCAGCCGAATACTGGGAGGCGTATTGTCAACCGTGACGTAGCTCTCCGATGTGGCGAGTTGACCATCTTGAAATACAGTGACGAGCTGCAGTGTAAAGAGACCATTCAAACCGGTAGTATCCCAGGTTCCAAGCAATCCGTCCGTCACAAGTCTTCTGGCGTCTTGGCCAATTTGAGTCCAGCGAACCGGGTTCAACCCTCGACCGTACTGCAGCCGATAGAAATCCATCCCGGCTGGAAAAGCGTTTCCGAGGATTCGAACCTCACCTCGTATCGTATCGAACGACTCCGGGGATGTGATATTTATCTCCGGCTGTTCGATGTCGGACTCATACATCGTGTCGTATTCGCTCGGCGGGGAGGGAATGTCTTCGCTTTCCGCCCAGGCTTCAGCGCCAGGTGGCGGAATCATGTACACGCGTTCTTCGATCAAATCCAAGGGCGTCAATATCGTTGCTAATTTTCCGGTCTCTCTGTTGACCAGATAGGGCTGGAAGAGGCTGTCCTGTGTCGTGGGTTCTGTGCCGCTGATGAACGTCTCGCGCACGACGACGGGACAATATGCGGTGGGCAATAAACCCGAAGGATCGCATACATCGAGGTGAACGATACCAGTCGGCGGTGTCCATCCGGTTGGTGAAGCGTCACGAGTGGCGTAGCGGATGACGGCGCGCCATATCGCCGCTGCGCCATTCATTGCGTCTATGTCGTGCATCTTAGCCCCTGTATTGCCTACCCAAACTCCAACTACCACCGAAGGGGTAAAGCCTACGGTCCAGTTATCCTGATTCTGATACGATACACCCGTTTGCACTCCCGCGGGTCTTCCAATGTCCAACACACCGAACTGTCCGTATTCCGGCCAACGTGCCGACTCGTCTCCCAGAACATCGGTCATGAGATACGCCAATTGTGAACTCAACACTGCCTGTACTCGGGTCTCCGCAGCGTATACCCAACGACCAGCCGCATCCTGAACGCTGAGTATCGATACGGGCGCGATACGCTCATGATCCGTTGGTTCTGAGGTTTCGAATACGCCGGCCATCTTTCCGTAATTGGCGAAGAGGCTGTATGCGTAAGCTGTTTCGATCAGATTTGTTTTCAGCGCACCGGCTACTGCGACGCCAGCATCGTCCTCCGAAATATCGTCCAGATCGCGAATCCCCATTAAACCCGCAGTCCGAAGGATACGGTCGACTCCGACGAGGTCAACAGTTTGAATCGCCGCGGCGCTGTAGGAATTCGCCAGTGCAGTTCGCATGCGAACCGGTCCCCGGAAATCGTACGTGGCAAGATTAAAAAGCTGGCCCGTGTCGTTGGAGATATCGGAAGATGGGGGCACGTCTAAAATCATTGATCCCGGTGAATAACCCTGTGCAAACGCTGTCAGGTAGATGAAGGGCTGGAATATGGTACCGGCAGTTCTTGGCTGCAATGCCGGACCCACCATGCTCAATATTTCACCCGAGTCAGGATCGAGGACGACGATGGAAAACTCTGTCACCTTGTGATCTACGCCAACGTCCCGCGGTCGTAAAGTTGGAAGAAGCCCTGCCGCAACACAGGCCGACTGATCCTCCGCATCCGCTACGAACTCCAGAGAGGCTCCCGATAACCTTTCTTGGTGTGTTTTCGCAGCACACTCCGTCTGCACCTGCAGATCGTAATCGATCGTCGTGATCACACGCAATCCGCTACGATGGATCGCATGAAGACCCAACATCCTTTCCATTTGATCTTTGGCCTGCATGGCAAACGAATATGAAAAAGAGATCCGGTTTCGATCCTCCCACTTGATTTCGATTGGGGCTTGTAAAGCATCTTCACCAAGTGAAGCTTCGACCATACCCAACGCAATCATCTTGTCGACCACTTGTTCTTGAGCGCTTCGGATTTCATTCTCATCGCTGGTATGCGTCAAATCGGGGTATTTCAAGAAAGCGGCCAAGATTGTCGCTTCAGCAACGGATAAATCCGTGGCGTGCTTATCGAAATAAAGAAGGGAAGCGGCATCGATACCGTATGCCATGTTGCCAAAATGTGCGCTGTTTACGAACCATTCGAGGATTTGTTCCTTTGGATATCGGCGAGTCAAGTCGGCCGCCAGGAGTGAACTGCGCAGGAAATCGATCGACTCGGGTTGCGGTTCTTCTCCAAGGGGAAGCAGGTAGGTCATCGCAAGCCGCTGTGTTATGGTTACTTCAAGTGCTCCGTTGGTTTGCCGGCGAATGATGCCACCGAGGACCAAGCGCAGCGCTTCGGGATCATAACCCGGGTTGGACCAATACGTTTCGTCGATGGCGGCAACGATCGCATCAAGCACATGATCGGGAATGGTGGACACCCCTCCAGGGCGTATCCGCATCCATTTTCGTTCGGCGGTTTTGGGATGCACGTTCTCGTAGAGAAGAATTTGCCCACTTCGATCATAAAAGCCGACCGGCTGAAACGACTCGGCGCCAGGAGTGCTAAAAGCCAATTCGATATCTTCTACTGACGGAAAACCCGTTGTGAGATTGGCGTAGATCAAAGCGAGCACGATCAACAATGCGCCGGCAGCGAAGATCGTCAGGGCCAAAAGCCACTTGATTGCATCGCCGAGCAGGGAAGGTTTAGATAAGCGAGTTCTACGTCGCCGGATGATATCCGTTGCGGAAGACATACCGAAATTCTACTCGTTTCTTTCCGTCAGGCCACAATATTGCAAGTCCTATACCATGTGTAGTATAGATCCATGCCTCAGATAATAAGGGTTAACTTAGCCGCAGCCCAATGGATCTTTGAGCTTTAAATCATAGAATCAAACGCTACATTAACGTTATCATACGCACTGAAATGGGGATTCATTTCGCTTTCCCATCTAATTGAACACGACAAACGGAGCCGTTATGATCCCATATGACTACCACATCCATACTCATTTCTCCTGTGATTGCGATGCGAGCATGCAGCAGATGTGCCAAGCTGCTGTAAAGCATGGCATCCCCGAAATTGGAATCAGCGATCATCTCGATTTTCACCCCAAAGATGAGTGCTGTAATTACTTCAAGGTGGACGCATGGTGGGAAGAACTCGAGCGATGTCGTGCGTCTTTCGAAGGTTCACTGGTAATTCGTGCCGGAATCGAGATTGGAGAACCCCATCGCTTTTCCGAATCCGTTAATCCTCTTCTCGAGCGATATCCATGGGATTACTGCCTTGGATCGCTTCATTGGGTTGAAGATCTTTGTGTGTTTGACCGCAAATACTTCAATCGCAGTGCCGCAGATGCGTATCGGGGCTACTTCACCGAGCTTCTCAATGTGGTAACACAAGGAGATATTGATGTTCTCGCTCATTTCGACATCGTCAAGCGGTACGGATATGACATCTACGGTCGGTACGATCCCAATCCATGGGAAAAGGAGATCCGACCTGTGCTGCGAAAATGCGCCCAACGAGGAATCGCCCTCGAAGTGAACTCGGGCACACTCCGCCGGATGATCGGAGAGACGTCCCCTCAACAAACCATCATTACCTGGTTTAAAGAGGAGGGAGGTCGATGGCTGACACTGGGGTCGGATGCTCATCAACCCGACCACATTGGCTTCGAGTTCGCTTCATGCATATCCACGATCCGTGAAGCTGGCTTCGATGTTCTAGCAAGATTTGAATCCCGTCAAGCCGTTCCCATTCTTTTAGACGACCTTTCGTAGACATTTTCACAATCAATGTAGCAGTTTATAGCTTGCTCCAATTCCTGGAAAAATCGGCCCAAATTTTCTATTACCGAAGTCATGGTGACTATTTTTCCCTTAGTACTTAAGGATTATTCCACTTCAAGAGTCTCCTTTTGCGCTTCATGCTATACTCGAACGAAATCTGTCGTTCACCGCCCATCTAGATCGATAATGGCAGCCGAAAACACTTGGATTGGGGAGGCTGATTCTGCATCGACATTTATTTTCATAACCAGTTCAAGCGACAAAATGGCTAACCTGAGGATTGTTTTAAGCTTATCCACTGCGTGCTTCACATGTCCATCGAACGCTAAAAATCTTTCGAGGGAGGTGCATAATGGGGAAAAAGAAAAAGAAGAAAAAAAAGAAGAAGGAAGAGGCGAAGAGTCAATTTACAAACAGATTTTCACTTGAACGCATTATGCTCATCGTCGTCTCCGTACTTCTCATCGCTGCCGTTGCCTACATCGCTATCTCGAATTTGAGCAAATCGGACGACAACGGCCAGGCCGGTGTCGCGTCTGGTGACGTCCAGGAAGAGGATGAAATCGCCCAAGCCGAATCGGCCGGCGAGGAAGGGGGCGAGGAAGCAGCGGCTGCAGGTGGAGAGGGTGAGGCAACACCAACTCCGAGACGCCGGGAACTCGAACCGACATCCACTCCTTCCGGACCTATTTCAGAAGACGACCCTCGAAATTTGCTCGATTTAAATATCCCCTTGGACACATCGTCCTTTGATGAACCCGTATGGTATGAATACGACACAGAGAATGCGACCTACGATCTCGAGGACGGTCAGCTTGTCGGGATCGATCATGAGCCGGAAGAAAAATATACTTATTATTCCGAGACTCGAATACGCCAGTTCGCAAACGCATATGCAGAAGTCACAGCGACGAACGGCGATTGCATCGGTAAGGATTCGGTGGGAATCGTCATCCGCATCGACGCCGAATCGTTACCCAGTGGATACACCTTCGAAGTTTCCTGCGACGGAACCTACCGGCTGCGCAATCTGCAGTCGACTCCTCCGAAAGGTGTTTTGATCGATTGGACTCCATCCGATGCGATCAATACCGGGGCTTCCGCATCGAACCGGCTCGGCTTTTGGGGATATTGGGGTAAATTCTACCTTTTCGTGAACAACCAGCTGGTTGGAGAATATTTCGACAGCAGTTATACAGCCGGCGGAGATGGGTTTGCCGTTTATGTGCGAGCATCTCAAACCTACGATCTTACTGCCACTTTCGATGATTTCGCCCTTTGGGATATTCCGTTCCATTAGACTTCTCAGATCATCGAAATAATCTTGTGGCGATGAGAGCGAAACCAGTAAAAGGCACATCCTGGAAAATAGATGTGCCTTCTCATTTTTAACTGTCTTGAAGCCTCCTCCCAACAGTACTATTTTATTGTATGCTTGGCCTTTAAATACAAGGGTGAATACTGGATTATCGATCGCCAATGAAAGTATCTAAACGTCAACTTCTTTCTCCTTCTATTCTACGCGCGCTTCTCCTTATCGCACCTTTGATCGCATGCACACGTATCGCCAAAGAACCCTCGCGCGATTCGATATCCACTTACGTGGCTTCCACACTCACTGCTGCGCCTTCACAGCCCCCGACATCGACATCGCCTCCCACCGCCACGCAAATCCTTTCTCCCAGTGCAACATCGACTTTGACCGCCACAAGTGGTCCCAGCCCCACGGAAACACCTCCGCAGCTCCCGGAGGATGATCCGCGCTACGGCATCAAACTCGCACAACCCCACTACCTGGACAATTTTTCTTCCCAACTAACATGGGTTGGACCCAATTTCGCTGGCGCCATCAACATATGGGACGACGGCCGCATTCGAGCAACGGACCTTTTGGTCGATTCGAATATCTGGTGGAGCACGACCAAGCGTGAGATCGATGCCATGAATGTTTATGCCGAAATCAACGCAGAAATTGGAGAATGCCGCGGCAAGGACAGCTACGGATTCGCCGTGCGCGTCAGCGGAGATCTGCGCAACAGCGGTTACACCCTCGAGTTCTCGTGCGACGGCTACTTCCGGGCGCGCAAATTCGTTTCCGGCACGGTGAATATCTTGATCGAATGGACATTAGCAGAAGTGATACAAAAGGGACCCAACGCAGAGAACCAGATGGGAATCCTGGCTAAGAACGAGATGTTGCACTTCTTTGCCAATGGAGAAATCCTCGATCAAGTTGAAGATTTCGATTATCACGCAGGCACGTACGGCATTTTCGCCAGCGCCATCGAGACCCCTGGCGTTACGGCATACTTCGATGATTTCAAACTCTGGCTACTCAGTCCATAAAAACAATCACCACCAAGCGCCGCCCTTTTTCCCAACCACACACATTCTGTTGTATCCTCTATAATAGACCATTCAAGCAAATCTTATCTCGAAGATATCATCCGCAATTCTCTGCGATGGATAGCATGAAGGCATTGTGGGAATATCCACTCGGAGGCCATCAATCTTGCACCGTTCGAACTTGGTGAGCAAGTATCAACTTTCTTTGTATCCTTTGGTGCTCTTTCGGGTCGTCTCGAAGGCATTGTTGTTTCCCTTTTTATCCTTCATACTCTGGGGTTGTGTATCGCTCCAAACGCCGACATCCTCGAACCCAACACCTGCTCAAGCCACCCCTTCACCGACCTTCGCCTTCCCGACCCTCATTCCAACCACCACTTCGACGAGCGCGCCCACATCTTCACCCACTTCACCACCATTACTCGGTATCGGTGAATTGCTGTACTACGCGAATTTCGAATCAAGTAAATCGTGGGACTTGCGCGAGACAGATCGCGGCGGTTCAAGTATCTATGACGGCCAGCTCAATATAGCTGTACGACAGCAAAATTCCTTTTTCTTCATCCGTGCTCCTGCTCCGGAGCAAAATGACTTTTATTTTGAAGTGGACTTACGCAGCGATGTCTGTGAGGATGGCGATGAATACGGCATAATGTTTCGCCTTGGACCGCTTTATAACCACTACCGCTTTTCTTTAACCTGCGAAGGGCTTGCCCGTGTGTCGCGCATTCTGGATGACCAGGAAGTGGTCCTGATACCACCCACAGAGACATATGCAGTGTTTCCTGGTTTAAAAATTGAAAATCATATCGCTGTTTGGGCTTCAGGTATTCATTTTCGATTCTTTATTAACGACTTCGAGGTATTTTCTCTCCAGGACAAAGAACTAGAATCAGGCGGTTTCGGGCTTTACGTCCGCTCGAGACGCAGCCAGCAAACAACGGTTTCCTTTGATGATGTAGCGTTGCATGCGATCCAGTCTCGTCCGACGGCCACGGTAAATCCGTAGATCGACACAGCCCCTTAGGAGTACGATGACTAAAAAACGACCCTTCCGAAATCGATTGAACGATTTAGAGCCAAAAGAATGGCTCAAATTTCAAAAATCATGGTTTACTCTCAAACCACCTCCCCGTCGGAAGGATGTGCTGCTTCACCCGGCTAAATTCCCAGAAACCCTTGCACAGGATTTCATAGAATTTTTTACCAAACGAGATCAAACGGTTCTCGACCCGATGGTTGGAACGGGATCGACGCTCATCGCCTGCTTGCGTTCGGGGCGCAACGGCATTGGCATTGAACTAAACCCGGTGTATGCCGAGGTTTCCCGCAAGATGGTGGCCGACGAACAAGAATCACTGGGCAAAACCGCTTCGAAATTGCGTGCCGATGTCATTACCGGAGACGCTTCCTCCCTCACGGATATTGATTTACCAACCATTGATTACGTGATTACCTCCCCGCCGTATTGGAACATGCTCCACGCCCGCGGCGCGGAAACCCAACGAAAACGGCGTGAATCTTCTAAGCTCGACGTCGTTTATTCCGATGATCCTGCAGACGTCGGAAATATCGAAGACTACGACCTCTTTCTTGACAAACTCGTCTCTATTTATGCTAATCTAAAATCCATTCTCCGGCCTCGGGCGTACCTAACGATCATCGTCAAGAATGTAAAAAAGGGTGGGCGAATTTATCCACTAGCCTGGGACCTCGCGCTGCGACTCCGAGAGATTTACACACTAAAAGATGAAAAAATCTGGTGCCAGGATGACATTCGCCTTGCGCCCTATGGCCTTGGGAACGCCTGGGTGAGCAACACGTTCCATCATTACTGTTTGCAATTTCGTCACGAACCCGAATTCGAGCCGAAATAAATCGGCTTCCAGCATATTGGCATCGCGTGCAAGGCATCCATATCTGAGAGAAATACAAGAACCGCTCGATCCAAACAATTGGAGTTCCCGTTCCGTCCACTGGTACACGCTTATATGACCCCATGCGGGAACGCCTCAGCCTCCCACAAGTCAAGCAGGGCTGCACAGGAAATCAGTCTCCTCCCTGATATTCAAATACCAATTTTCGGCTGAACATGATGGGCCATGTACCATTCACCAACTTATCGATAAAATACCCCAGAATTAGGGTATCATTCACATGTGACCCCCATATTTGCATCTGCAAGGCAGTGCGGGTATCCTTGAAGGTACAGTCACGACAGTTAAACTGAATTGGAAATTGAAGATGTATATTGCTATTGACGGCATTATCGGCGTGGGAAAAACCTCCCTTGCGCGCCTTCTACAGCCGGTATTCGATGCGGAGCTCCTTTTAGAGGCCTTCGATCAAAACCCATTCCTCGCAGACTTCTACAGCGATCGCCATCGCTATGCTTTCCAGACCCAGATCTTCTTCCTGCTCAGCCGTTATCGCCAACAGCAATCGTTCACGGAAGAGACTCCGAGCGAGCGGAGTGTAATTGCAGATTATTGTTTCGAAAAAGACATGCTTTTCGCACAATTGAATCTGGCCAACGACGAGCTCGCCACCTACAAACTCGTCTACGATGCACTTGTCGAGCGAATCGTGCCGCCCGATCTCATCGTCTACCTAAAGGCACGGCCTGAAATCGCGATGCAGAGAATCGCCATGCGTGATCGAAGTTTCGAAAGGCAGATGGATATCAAGTATCTCGAATCGCTTTACGACGCTTATGAGGCTTTCTTCTCAGATTTTAATGACGTCCCCGTTTTAACCGTCGACACGAATTCATTAAATTACGTCCTGTATCCAGAGGATCTATCCTTCATTACCAAACGTATACAGACTGCGCTGGGCATTCCACCCTTTCAGCCTGAATTACCCCTTGATGGAGGATCATAACATTGGAAGTAACCTGTGATAAATTGATCGAGTTGGCCGAGCTAGAGACTAAAAATCGTGCGGAAAAATGCGGACTCGTTTCAAGTTATCTCATCGGATCCGTCGCTGCTGGAAATCCGATCCTTGGGGATTCCGCTGATGTAGATTTGATTCTGATCCATGAGCATGAACCGCGTACCCAGCGAGAAATCCAACGTCTATCCGAGTATATTCATTTAGACATCTACCATTATCCGAAAAAACGTTACACGCAGCCTCGCGAACTACGCGTTGATCCGTGGATTGGCCCTTCACTCAGCGCACCTGTCTTTATCTACGACCCGCAGCATTTTTTTGAGTGGGCTCAGGCTGGCGCCCGAGGCCAATTCTTCCGCTCCGACCACGTCTATCGTCGAGCGAGCGCATTATATAAGCGCGCTCGTCAGGCGATGTCTCTTTTACCGCTTTCCAACCTCTGGTTGAAGACATACACACGCATCACACTCGAGGCGACCAATGCAGCCGTCACACTTACCGGAAAACCTGCAGCCGGCCGACGTCTTGCAATTGAAATCGAGCGAACAACAAAGGATGCAGGGTATCCGGAAGTGTATCAGCAGTTTCTCCAATTACTAGGAGGAGACGCACTTAACACCACGCTGATTCCTCAATGGCTATCCGCGTGGGGCTTTGCCTTCGATACCGCTGCAGTCATTTCCAAAGAGCCTGAGCTTAATTCTTGTCGACGCATGTACTATCTAAGAGGCTTCCAAGCCCTGGTAGATGCCGAAAAACCAGAAGCCATCCTCTGGAAGCTATTAACGACCTGGGAACGTGCATTTCACACCTTGGCAAAAGCCGACGAAGCAGCACCCCATCAAGCGGCTTGGGATTCGGTACTCCATCGACTGCGGCTCGACCCCAAAGCCATGAATTCCCGGGTCGAAGAACTCGAGCAGTATTTGCAATCGATCGAAAGCTTATTGAGTGCTTGGGCCGAACAAGTCGGCGTGTGATTTACAATCATAGGAGTATCGAGTGAAAAAATTCGTCGCTATAGCAGGCAACATTGGCGTCGGAAAATCAACCCTGGTCGGTCTGCTATCAGAACGTCTGAACTGGGAACCGTTTTACGAACCCGAAGGCGAAAACCCATACCTGGCAGATTTTTACCAGGACATGCGCGCCTGGGCGTTTCCCTCTCAAATCTTTTTCCTTTCGAGACGGTTACGAGATCAAAGACAGATTTTAAACCACCCAACCTCCGTAATCCAAGATCGCACGGTATATGAGGATGCTGAAATCTTCGCACGCAATTTATTTCTTCAAGGCCAGATGACGGAGCGGGATTACCGGACCTATTGCGAGCTATATCAAGTGCTTTGTGAATTTGTTCCCCCTCCCGACCTCGTCGTATATCTTCGCGCTTCACTCACCACGCTCACCAAGCGAATAGCAAACCGTGGACGCAATTACGAGGCAAGGATTCCAACAGAATATCTCAGCCGCCTGAATGGTCTTTATGAAGATTGGATTCAAAAATTCTCGTTATGCCCCGTGCTCACCATCCCTGCGGACGACCTAAACTACGTCGAAAACGACGAACATCTCGACTTTATCGTATCCAAAATTAACAACAAGCTTGCCGGGAAGGAGGAAGTTGTCTTTAGTGAAGATGAAACATGATCGATTCAACCAAAAGACTTTCCTCCATTCCCATCCTTGTGGCACATCCCAGATGTATCCGTAAATCGTTATTAAACGGCATCCAAAGAGTTATCTCCCAAGCCGCTCCAAAGAACATGTATTCTCGCCGAAGTCGAAATCTAATCCACCCATGGTTTTTACATTGCTTGCTTCGCTCATGCGAATCCTGTAAAATCAAACTGAGTCCGTACGTGGAATCGGGCAATAGCATTGCCACCGCCAAGGGAGAGCCCGATGAACATCATCAAAGTCTCATCCGGGTCACGTACTTCAGCTGTCGCAGGTGCGATTGCAGGCGTCGTTCGTGAGCATAACCGCGCAGAAGCTCAAGCGATCGGGGCTGGCGCCGTGAATCAAGCCATCAAGGCTATCGCCATTGCCAGGGGATATCTTCAAGAAGACGGCATTGACGTAATTTGCATCCCGGAATTCGTCTCTGTTGAAATTGACGGCAAAGAGCGTACAGCAATTAAGCTGATCATCGAACCGCGCTGAATTTGTGAACGTCGAAGTACCTGGAAATTGTAGATCGAGTGATCGATTCGTTCGTGTTCCCAGTGTTTTATACGTAGGAAATTCCCCTCATAGCCGCCCAGATTAATACCGATTCTCCATCGGCATACATTCTTGTCATTGTCGCTGATAGGAATCTATGCTCCGCTATTCAGCGGTGCAGTCACAGGCTGTTCCATCATGAGTATTGGGCGAACTATTGAGAGACTTTTGGAAAATCTAGCATGAGGGTTTCCAGCACCATGCGTATGTTGCCGAAACGATGGATCGCATCGATGCTTTCCATCGTTTTTTGCAGCGCCTGGAATACCTGATCAGGGTCCAACATGGATGCCAAGCGCTCGATATCTTCACTGCGATCCGGATTCTGATTGATCGTATCGGCATCCGATGTTCGCATTAGTACGTCTCGCCAGAGACTCCCCCAGCCAAGCAATACATCTTCCGCCTGTTCACGCAGCACTTGCAGGTCCTTTCCCTTGGTTATCTCTTCCACGTATGCAAAACGCGTTGCACGATTTTGTCCCAACAAGTGAACGAAATCATCAAGTATCTTTGTGCGTTGATCCAACAACTCTGGACTTTCAAGAACGCGTAGTGCATATCCCGGCCGCCCCGAGCTTATTCCCGCCAACAAGCGAGCTTGTTCTTCGTTTTCGCCTTTCTTGACCAGCGCTCGTTCCAATTCATCACGAGTCGGCGCTCGCAGATTAAACAATTCACAACGGGAGACAATCGTGGGTAACAGCGATTCGACGGAACGAGCCGTTAGTAAAATGACAACATGGGGCGACGGTTCTTCGAGAGTTTTCAACAAGGCATTCGCTGCACTCTCATGTGCTTCATGAAACCGAAGCAATATCGCAATGCGCCACTGCGCTTCGTACGGCGTGAGCGCCAATTCACGTTGTAAGGCACGGATTTGATCCACCTTTATAACTGCAGCGCCTTCCTCCGCTTCGACGATGTGTGTATCGGGAAACGTACCTTCCTGTATCAATCGACATGTTCGGCATTCTCCACACACCGATCCGGTCGGGGAAGCGTTCTGACAATTCAAGGCTTGCGCAAAACGCAAGGCAAGTGTTCGCTTGCCGATCGAATCCGTACCTGTGAATAAATATGCGTGACGGACCTGCTGACTTGTGATGTGCTTCATTAGCAGCCGTACTGCCCAATCATGTCCGATAATATCCCATGACATAGGGCCATTGTAGCCGACTTGCACTTGGGTCCACAAGGTTTTAACCAAGAGAGCTTGCTCTCATTGCCGACAGCCTCGCGCTAAGATCCTGCTCCTACAAACCCAAAAAGTGCCGCCTTTTGGAAATCATTCTTCTTGCCGATAACGGCTCGCTTGAGGTATAAAACGATCATGCCAAGCGAAGATGCAGCTTTTTATATCGGGCGCGTTCCAATTCACGGGAGATTGATACTTGCGCCCATGGATGGATTCGGCGATTCGCCTTTCCGACTCCTCTGTCGCCAATTCGGCTCAGCGATGAGTTACATCCCGTTCATCAGCGCGCGAGAAATCCTTCAAGACAGCAAACGATCGAGGAACACGCTGCACTTCGATCCAAAAGAACGCCCCATCACCATTCAGTTGTACGACGATGATCCCACCCGGCTACGTAAAGCGGCATTGCGCCTCCAAAGCTTGAAACCCGACCTGATCGACATCAACATGGGTTGTTCTAACCGGCGTGTTTCAGGACATGGGGCGGGAGCAGGTTTTCTGCGTGATACACAGAAGATCGCCACTCTGATCGCAGACCTGAGTGCAAGCCTGGCTGTTCCTGTAACGGTTAAAATTCGTCTCGGATGGGACGATCAGAATCGCAACTACCTCGAGGTCGCAAAAATCATCGAGGAAAATAACGGCGCCATGATCGCCGTACACGGCCGGACCCGCCAACAGGCATATAAAGGAAAAGCTGATTGGGATGCGATTGCTCAAATTAAACAAACGGTATCCATCCCCGTGATCGGCAACGGTGATGTCGGGTCAACCGAGGATGTCCGTCGTTTTTTTGCTTACACCGCTTGTGATGGAGTTATGATCGGTCGTGCGGCTATCGGCAATCCCTGGATTTTTCAAGATCGTCATGGTCAAAAAGTGTCACTCCCGGAATTGTCTGCTGTTATCTACGCCCACTACGAAGGGATGTGCAATGAGTTTGGTGAGAAGATTGGATTACTGCGCTTCAGAAAGCATCTTTGCAGTTATCTCCGTCATGCACCACGAACGGAAAAAAAACGTTATGCTTTGCTAACCGCTGACGATCATAAAACATTCCTCAAGCTCCTTGCGCGAGCCGGATTTACCAGACCACGAGAACCTTTTTCCTTCTTCAGCTCTCAACAGTGCAGTCAGGCCTATTGAAATCGATTTAGAATCTTTAGGGTTACATAGGTCTTCATTTGCTGATCGGAATATCAACAGGGGAATAAAGATCGATAGAGGTACGTGGATTCTAACAAGGTATAATCGCATAAGGCCTACTCCGAGGTGATCAATGGGAACGCATTCATACAGCAATCAATTAAAACATTTCTTTTCCAAAATACGAAAGAATCATGCCCTGGAACATGCTACCGTCCATTTGCTCAGCCAACGATATCCGCATGGTTCGTTGATCGGCCGTTCTGACAACAGGGGATTCTTTATTTACGGTGATGTGTCGGCTGACACGTTACAGAGTGTTGCGAACGAAGCGCTGATGCGTCTGCGGAACGGTGAGACTCAATTGGCGATTCATCCGAACTGCGGAACGAATCTCGTCACCTCGGCATTACTTGCAGGCTTCGCGTCGTTCTTTTCGCTCTTTGGAAGCAAGGATGATGGTTGGCGCAAGCGGCTTGAAAGGCTTCCATCGGCACTCATGCTTGCTCTGCTCGCATTACTTGTATCCAAACCCCTGGGAAATTACTTCCAAAGACGTTTTACGACAAATGCGGACCTCGGTGCGTTGGAAATTCTATCTACGCGACGCGTCGATCGCGGTTCCACTTCTTATTTACGTGTCCTGACGAGTGACTAGCATGGGTGGCAGCACACCTACAGTCTATCTCTTCTACGGAAACGATAAATTCACGATCAACGAAACGATTGGATCCATGCGATCCAAGCTTGGCGATCCTTCTACTGCAGACATGAATCTACAGCGTTTTTTAGGTCCGGATCTAGAAATCAATGATCTCATTCAAAGTTGTACAATTGCACCATTCATCGCCCACCGGCGTCTCACGATTGTCGACAAAGCGGAACGCCTCCCATCCAATCCTGAATGGCAATCCCGTTTCTTCGAATTCCTGGATACTCTTCCGGAGACCTGTGCGCTCGTCTTCATCGAAGACACAGAGTATTACAGGAACAGGAAGAAAACATACGAATCCTCTTCACCGATATTTCAATGGGCACAAGATCACCCGGAATCAACATTCGTTCAGGCAAATTTCGTTCCAAGGGATGCGGCGTTCGTTTCCTGGATACGGAATCGGTGCCACATCATGGGAGGGGAAATCGAACCAGCTGCCGCTCAACTCCTTGCCGATTGGGTATCCGAAGATCCATTCTTGTCAAACGAAGAACTTGCAAAATTGCTTGATTACGTCGATCGCAGTCGCCCCATTGAAGCCGAGGACGTTCAGCAATTAACCCCGTATCGCGGTCAAGAAGACATCTTTTCTATGGTCGATGCGCTTGGACAGCGCCGTGGAAAAACAGCGCAGAAATTTCTTCATGGGTTGCTTGCCGAGGAGGATATTCGCTACGTATTTGCGATGATCGTTCGCCAATTCAGATTGCTCATACTCTCTCGCGAGGCGTTGGATATGGGCGAAACACCAAAGCAATCGCTTCCAAAAAATACACCTGACTTTGTGGTTAAAAAAATCATTGCACAGGCTAAGAAATTTTCGATGGATTTATTGGATTTGATCTACCACGAACTCCTCGAGATCGATTTGGCGAGTAAATTTGGGGGTCTCGATCTTGCCATCTTGCTAGATTCATTCATTGCAAAATATTGTAGCAAGCTTTAAACATCATTCGCGGGCAACATCAAAGCTCGTTCCTTCGATAAACACTCTCACTCTTCTTCGATTCCCAACCAGAAGTGATCTGGAAGGACGGAGGGACTTCTTTCGATGCGCACACCCGCAATATGCTTGGTTGTGCCATCTTTGATTGTGTTCGGATGAGAAACACATATTTCAGGCGCAGATCCATACGTATGTCGATAGTACGTTACGGCACGTTCAATACGATGATTCAAATCGGTTTCCCGATCGGCATCGAACCACAACATTCCGATCTTCATCTAAACCCTCCAGCATCCATAAAAAATAGCGTCCCTTCGAATTCGTATACCTTGACTACTCCTTCATCCATCAAAACTCAACAGAAAGACCCTCACCGTCCTTGAGATCAAATTCAAGCTTTCTCCCCATTATTACAAATCAACCATGCAAGCGTTCAGCAAATTCATCCTCGGATGGGGTATCGATCCACTCGAATAAACGCGTCTGCGGATAGGTAGTCTCACCAACCTGCGAACTGGTCGATAACAAACCATCCAACATAACCCGAACGTCGAGCGTATCCGCATCCCAAGCCGTGCAGTCGAGAAGCGGTATTTCACGACGGGTCGTCGCCAGGAAGAGAGCAAGAATCCTGCCAACGATCGCATACAACACCAGTACCGCGAGTGCCACAAAAAGCGCCAATCCCAATCCGGTCAACGGACCCTCCTCTGCAGTCACGCCGCTTCGCTCGAGGAGAGCGATCGATGCAGTGGAAAAGATGCAGGCGATCACGATCGACCACCACCGCCCAATCGGTAAGACTTCGATGTAGGACGCCATCCGGAGTTTGCCAGTTGAACGACGGTATCCAGATCTCGCACACTCAGATAAGCCACATCCACGTCACGCCGAACCGAACTCGTGCTCAATCGAAATCTGCCGCTCTTGGCTTCTGATCCGCCGTTCTCGTTCTCCAGCGGGACAGCCGTGACCAGCCCGCCTCGCAGCCGCGCACTGTGCATCGGCAATGAGATGCGTTCTCTCGAAGCGCCGATGACGTGTACGCCGCTTTCGAAACCTTTCATCACGATCTCGTTCAAGGCTGCGACGACGGATCGATCTTCTTCCGCTGCCAAACCAGCAAAGTCATCCACGAAGAGTACGAGATGCGGTTTGGAGATTCCATATTCCAATCGTCGCTGAACCTCGCGCACCAACCAGAATATGAGCTGCTTTGCAAAATCAGAATCCGTCGCCAGATCGGTAAGCATGTGAGGAAGAGCTTCAATCATACCAAGCTCACGACCGCCGATGTCGATCCCCAGAACATTGAGCTGCGAACGCCGGCTCGTCAAACACATCGCTGCTAGTAATGTGCGCACCAATTCGGATTTACCACAACCAGCCCTGCCGTACGCCATCAAGTGCCAGGTTCGCTGTTTCTTCATATCAAGGATCAAGGGCTTACAGGAAGTCTGCATTCCGATAACGGCGCTCATTTCAGGAATATCGTCGATGGCGTGCATGAGGGGCAGCAAGCGCAACGCTTTTCCGCGGATGCGGGGCACTTCGATTGCTATGCCATCGTCGCGTTCGGCTACTCGAATACCTTCTGCACCGATCGCATCCGCTACCGCCTCAGCAGCTTGCACGACGTGCGTGGCTCGCATCTCACTAGTCGGCTTGAGTTGATAACGAACCCAATGATCCGACACTTGTCCACCCTGAACACGCGCCGGGATGGACATTGTTTTCAACACACGTTCGATTTGATTTGCTTGTCGATCGAGATAGGACCGGTTTATGTATGCCTTCTCCATTTCCCTTCTCCTAGGACACCAATAGATAGAACGCTTGTTCTACGCTCCCATCATAGCAGAACATATGTTCTCTTGTCAAGTGCAACTTTTTCCTTTTGCAGGACAGTGGAGATCGTCAACGCATAACCCGGAAACTTCGATACCTATGCTACAATTTTGAACAGGAGAACGTTACAAGCGAATGGAAGATATTCGTCCCTCACCAATCGCTGGCACCTGGTATCCCGGCGACCCCGAAGTTCTTGCCTCGTCCATCGACCAATATTTACGTGCGGCCGACCGTGCGCAGATCGATGGCGAGATTATCGGCATCGTCACGCCCCACGCAGGACATCGCTATTCCGGGCCCGTTGCCGCACATGCCTTTCGCTGCCTTCAAGGGCTGCAACCGGAAGTTGTCGCTGTTCTCTCACCGCTTCACAATCCCTACCCGGGAAAAATCCTTACATCTGCCCACACTGCCTACGCAACGCCGCTGGGAACAATCGAGATCGACGTCGAACGATTGAACCAATTCGAAGATGAGCTAAAAAACAATTGGGAAATCGACATCCAGCACGTACATAATGATCACGAACACTCGCTGGAAATCGAACTCCCCTTCGCACAAAGGTGTTTCCCACGCGCATTCAAATTGCTTCCCATCATGTTGCGTGATCAAAGCGAAGCCACAGCGAAGGCCGTTGGGACTTCCCTGGCAAAAATTCTTGAAGCCGCGTCGTCGATTATCATCGGCAGCAGCGATCTCTCGCACTTCTATCCGCAGGAAATCGCGCAACGCCTCGACGAAGAAATTCTTTCTCGCTTGGGGCAATTCGATCCATCGGGAGTCCTTGCCGCCGAGGAAGAGGGCGTAGGATTTGCCTGTGGTCGCGGCGCCATCGCGGCAACGTTGTGGGCGTCCCAGGAGTTAGGTGCCAATCGCGTTGAAGTCGTTGACTACGCCACTTCTGGCGACACGACAGGCGATTATCATTCGGTCGTTGGTTATGGCGCCGCGGTGATTTACCGCAGTTCAAAACCTTGCTAATGCAGATCGCACCCTCAAGAACTATGTCTCAAACGGACCAAATGGATAACTCATGGAAAATCATATTTGGCTTGATTTATTAAGACTTGGCGGGGTGGCTTTACTCGTCTTGGCGAACGGTTTTTTCGTTGCAGCCGAGTTTGCACTCGTCGGCGTACGTCGAACGCGCATCGCCGAACTCATCGATAAAGGCAGCATCTCTGCACATTGGGTGCAGAAGGCGATCGAAGAGCCCGACCGGTTCATCGCCGCAACACAGCTCGGCATCACACTTGCCAGTCTGGGGTTGGGATGGATCGGGGAACCCGCTCTCAGCAACCTATTGGAACCCATCATCCAACTCTTCCCACCTGCGATCGAATCGGAAGTCTCCCACAGCCTTTCCGCCGGACTGTCATTCGTGGTCATCACATTCCTGCACGTCGTCATCGGGGAACTCACACCGAAGTCAATCGCCCTTCAAAACCCGGAACGCACTTCACTCACCGTCGCCAGACCCACCATCTGGGCCGAATGGATCTTCCGCCCAGCGATATGGTTGCTCAATGGAGCGGGGAATCTGCTCCTGCGCCTGCTGAAGATCCAACCCGCCACCGGCCACGAACGCGTGCATTCCATCGAAGAACTCAAGATGCTGGTCTCGGACAGCGCGGGGATCGGTGTGGTTGAAGACGACGCGGAAGAAATGCTGTACGCCGTGTTCGATCTGGGGCATACATTGGTCCGCTCCGTGATGGTACCGCGCACCGAAATGATCGCCGTCCCTTCCAACGCTACCCTGGAGGACATCATCCAACTATACCTGGAGCACTCGTTCACCAAACTTCCGGTTTACGGCAGAAACCTGGATCACGTGCTCGGCATCGTCCATCTCAACGATCTCTTGAGCGCTTTGTATGGCGAACTGCAGCACGTTAGTTCGGCACAGGATTTGATGCGCGAGGCGATCTTTATTCCGGAGACCGCCAGAGTTAGTGGGCTGTTGCGTCTTTTCCGTGATCGGCAGCAGCACATCGCCATCGTGTTAGATGAGTACGGAGGTACGGCCGGCATCGTAACGCTCGAAGACCTGCTGGAAGAAATCGTCGGCGAGGTGGGCGATCCATTCGATACGCAGCCCGAAATCCAGAGTTTCCCCGACGGGTCCAGCCTTGTGGACGGTTTGATGCCCATCGAAGATTTCAACGAACGCTTCAACCTCTCACTCAATGATCCCGATTACAATACCGTGGCGGGTTTCGTCATCGGTAAACTCGGACGCTTGGCGCAAGTCGGTGATGTCATCAATGCCGCAGGTCTACGTTTTCAAGTGGAAGCCATGGACGGGTTGCGAATCGCCCGACTTTCGATACGTAAAATTTCCGACACCCGCAACCCATCTAAATCCCATCAAAAGCCCGCTGAATGATGCCCATGTTTGTCGAGGTCGCCGTAAATCTACCGCCCGTCCGGGGTACCTTCGATTATCACCTCCCGCCTTCGCTGCGCGGCCACGTTGCACCGGGCCATTTGGTCACCGCTCCGTTTGGAAAGCGCCGCGTACAGGGCGTCGTCGTCCGTCTACTGAAGAAATCTTCGGTACCCGAAACCAAACCTGTCGAATCGCTGCTCGATCCACTGCCCGTATTGACGCAGCAGCAACTGGAGTTGGCCCATTGGCTGAGCGAGCAAACCGTTTCTCCGCTGATCGAATGCATCACGTTGATGCTACCGCCTGGACTGAGTAAGAAAGCCGATTCCCTTTACACGCTTCTCGACCAGGACGCACGAACCGCCTCAACGATCCGGAATCGAGTGCTCGACCTGCTTCGCCGTAGAGGTCCCTTGAGAGGCAGGCAGATCGCCCGCGCTCTTCCCAGACAGTCCTGGAGAGCCGCTGTCGATTCCCTGGTGAGAGACGGCGTGCTGGAACGTAATTCCGTTCTAGATCCCCCGAATGTTGGGGCACGCAAGCTCCGAACCGTTCGTTTGGCCGTAGCGCCCGATGCGGCAAGAGCTCACTTTGGAAACCTGGGTCGATCCGGAAGCGGTGCGTCACAGCGCCGGGAAGCGATCCTCAAAATGCTCATCGAAGAAGGGCAGCCGACCGAGGTCATCTGGTTTTACACAGAATTAGGGGCAAAATTGGCCGATCTTCGCTATCTTGAAGAGCGCGATCTCATCGCCTTCGGCGAGGCGGAAATTTGGCGCGATCCGACCGAGGCGATCGAGTTCGTCCCAACAGGTCCGCCCCCACTCACGAGCGATCAAACCGAGGTATGGCAAACGTTGAAAGCCGCTTTGAATCAATCGGGTACCAAGCGACGTTTTTTGCTCCACGGAGTCACTGGATCTGGAAAGACCGAATTGTATCTGCGTGCGGTAGCCGAAACCATCAACCTGGGTCGTCAAGCGATTATTCTGGTGCCGGAAATTGCCCTGACCCCCCAAACCGTACGGCGATTCCTCGCACGATTTCCAGGACAAGTCGGGTTGGTCCATTCCCAGTTGTCGGAGGGGGAACGATACGACACCTGGCGCCGCGCCCGGCAGGGCTCAATCCCCGTAATCGTCGGCGCCCGCAGCGCACTTTTCACACCACTCCCAGACATCGGTCTGATCGTTTTGGACGAATCGCACGACGAATCTTACAAACAATTTGCACGAGGCCCTCTCTATCATGCCCGCGAGACGGCGCTCCGGTATTCTTCCATCCTCGATGCGACCTGCATTCTCGGAAGCGCCACACCGGACGTGGTCACCACCTATCGCGCCTCGCAAGGATCGATCACCCGCCTCCACCTTCCCAGCCGCATCATGGGGCATCAGAAACGCATCAGACAACAAGCGTCTCGTTTAGGAATAACTTCCACTTACAAAAAAGCCGAGGGAGATGCAAGCTACATCGATCTTCCGCCCGTCAAGATCGTTGACATGCGTCAAGAACTGCGCGCCGGAAATCGTTCGATTTTCAGCCGTGCCTTGCGGAAGTCACTCGAAACGATACTTGATGCCGGACAGCAAGCGATTCTCTTTCTCAACCGTCGCGGCTCATCCACGTACGTTTTTTGCCGCGACTGCGGTCGGGTTCTACGCTGCCCCAGGTGTGAAATCAATCTCACGTATCACGAAGCCAATCAGCAGCTCATGTGCCATCATTGCGGGTACACACGCAATCTGCCGAAGAAGTGTCCGCAATGTGACAGCACGAGAATCAAACACTTTGGCACGGGGACCCAGGGAATTCAGAGCGAGCTGGAAACCGCGCTTCCGGGCGTAAGGAGTATCCGATGGGATCGGGATACGACTCGTACGAAAGGTGCCCATCAAGCCATCCTGGCCAAGTTCGCCGAGCATCAGGCAGATGTGTTGATCGGCACCCAGATGGTAGCGAAGGGTCTCGATCTACCCTTGGTCACTTTCGTAGGCGTCATATCCGCCGACACGGGACTAAATCTTCCCGATTATCGTTCAGCCGAACGCACCTTTCAAATTCTTACACAGGTCGCCGGACGGGCCGGGCGCGGATTACTCGGCGGACATGCCATCCTGCAGACCTACCAACCCGAGCACTACGCAATCCAGGCCGCCGCCAGGCACGACTACCGGGAATTCTATGAAGCAGAAATCCAGCAGCGGAAACGCTTGGGATATCCACCATTCAAACGTTTGGCGCGCTTCACCATCAGGGAGTTCTCGGCATCTTCCGCTGAGAAAGAAGCTCGGCGCCTCTCGAAATCCATTCGGGAAAGGATCAGTAAATTGGAAGTATCGGCGGACATCATCGGTCCGGCGCCATGCTTTTTTCGCAAACTGCGTGGAGCGTACTGCTGGCATTTCACCTTACGGGCGACTGATCCACTTCAACTCATCCCGAAGATCATTCCCGATCGTTGGAGCGTGGACATCGATCCGGTCTCGCTACTATGAAATCTCACCCGGTATCCAACGGGTTAGACCTCTGACTTCTTTTGCAGAGTCACGATCGCCTCCCCCTGTGCTTCAAGTATGAACCCCACATCTGCAGCAGCGACCTCCGTGGCGTCATAGCCCGTATGAAAGATGCCGCGAATCTCCGAAGTTAAAGATTTAAAGCCCCCTTTATCAACGACAAGTCTGATTCGGCGGAAAATCTACTGCGAACCCTGGTCGTTCGAGGATAATCGCCACACGAAGCCCGTTTCCCGGGACAGCATGTTCACGAGACGGTTTTCAACCAGAAACGCTCGCTATCCTATCGGGGAACGGCGCATTACCATTTTTCGTATGATTTACTGTGCTTGCGATACTCGATCATTTTTTCGCCCAGCGTGCTGGCTTCCAGAATGATGTCGCATACCTCTTCCAGCGCCGAGACCCAGTGATACGCCTCTTCCAGCGTTTTACCGGTTGAAAAACAACCGTGCCCGCGCTGCATGATGATCTTGTAACCACGCAATGCTTCGGACACCACTTCCGCCAGCTCGGCGGAGCCGGACGCCACCTCCACCGACACGACCGGGATCCTGCGGAAGAAGTAAGAGCCTTCATTGTCGATGGGAATGATCTCGTCCCGGCTCAAGCTGAGTGTTATAGCGGTGCGCGGATGCGCATGGACAACCGCAAGCGCCGAAGTCTTTTCGTAAATTGCGCGATGAACGATCAATTCGGAGCTGGCGCGCACAACGCCGCTGTCTTTACCATGAAAGCTGGTCTCGATAAAGTCAGATGGCTTTAACTGTCCGAACTGCGCCCCGCGCCGCTTGATGATAATCTTGTCGCCCACTCGGACACTCATGTTACCGCCATGTGAACTGGTTAAGCCGGTAAGAAATATGTCGCGTCCAATGTATCGAAATTCTTCGTAGAGTTTTTCGTCAATCATCTTTCGCCTCGATCGCGAATTCTAAAGATAGTTCCTTCAATTTCTCGGGTCTCGGCACGCCGTTCTCATCCCATCCCCGAAATGCATAATACTCTTCCAGCATCGGAGTCAAGTTGACGGTATGCCCTTCACTCGGTCCGTCCGGAACCGGTTCGTTCAGCATGCGTTCCGGGAGCGTGTCGTCTGCCTTCGTAAAACCCTCACGGATATTGAAGAGGCGCTCCAAAGTCCAGACTCGTTCGCCGACTGTCATTAGATAATCTGCGGTGAAATGCTCACCTGTGACGGCCGAGAGCACACGGGCGAAAAACTCCTCCGACACTGCCATAGTGGTAAACTTGCAGTAAATCAAGCTATCAACTACCGCGGCCGAATCTTGACGTATGGACACGATTCCTGCTTTTCCTTGGGTAGCAAAACGGTCAATCAGGCGCGGCAGCGCCAGCACCTCCGGACCCAACATGTTTCCCATCTCGTGACAGGCACCCCGGTTGCCGGTGGCAAATGTTAACCCTTGTCCTTTCATACCGCGTGGGTCAAAAGCAGGAAGTTCCAGCTTTTTCACGCTCATAGACAGCTCCGGCGCACCTAACTTCTCGGCCATGCGATAACTACCCTCTGCCATTTCGGCCCCAATACCACGCCGATGAGCCGTGTCCCGGATCAGATCGAGCAGCTTATCCGCTTGGCCGAATCCCAAACCGTCTTTCATCAAACCTTTATCGGCCAGTTCCATGGCGCAGCCGATCGTACTGCCCATTGAAATGGTGTCCAACCCCATGTCGTTGCACAAATAATTGGCCTCGGTAATGGCATCCAGGTCTGCAATACCACACTGTGCGCCAAATGCCCATGCCGTTTGGAATTCTGGCCCTTCGCCCTGCTTGCCATTTTTTGTTTTAGTGATGCGGGTGCAGATTATGGGGCAGGCCCAACAGGCTTGATTTTCCACTAAAGTAGCGTCAGTGATCGCCTCGCCGCTGATTTTATCGGCTTGATCAAACTGGGATTGCTGGAAATTACGAGTGGGCAGTGCCCCGATATCGTTGATGACATTCATCAACACATCCGTGCCGAACTCGGGCAAGGCTTGTGACGTTAGCGGACTGGATTGCAGTTGCTTGTCCGTTTCATAAAACATGAAATCGAACAGATCCTGATCTGCCGGCTTGATTTCACGATCACCTTCAACCACGATCGCCTTCAACAGTTTGCTGCCCATCACGGCGCCAGGGCCACCACGCGCTACAGAGCGTTCCTTGTCATTCATGATGGAGGCGATGCGGACGAGATTCTCGCCGGCGGGGCCAATGCAGAGTACATTGCGATTTTCCCGATCTTGTCCTAAGGCCTGAGTGGTTTCGAACACGCCCTTGCCCCATAGTTCACCGGCGTCTTTGATCTCCACCCCTTTTGCCGTGATTTCGATGGTAACTGGCGTCTTCGCCTTGCCGCGTACGATTAGCGCGTCGTACCCTGTTCTCTTGAACTGCATCCCCCACCAGCCATCACCATTGGCTTGCAAGATGGTGCCGGTTAGGGGGCTCTTACTGCTGACATTGAACCGATTGCTCGTTTGAGAACCGGAAGCCGTAATGGGGCCGGTTGAGAAAATGAGCACATTTTCGGGTGAAAGTGGGTCTACGCCCGGTTCCACGAGATCCCACAAGAGGCGAGCACCAAGTCCGCGCCCTCCGAGAAACAGATGTGCCATCTCCGAATCCAACGAGCGGGTAGTATGCGTTTGGGTCGTCAGGTCTACATCCAGTATTTTTCCATTCCAACCATTCATTACATTCTCCAAAGGCCAACCGCGCTCGATCATGCGTAGGTTGGCGTATGTTTGATATCATGCGAAAACACCACGCGTAGACGTCAGTCGCTTACAATGCGCTGACGGCGACTATGATCTCTTCGATAAAACCTTCTTCTCATAGTCCTTGATTACGGTCATGAAGTCGATACCTACGGGGACTTCTTCTTTCATGCAATAATAATCCCACACAGCACCGGACGGCATCCCTTTCAATTCCTCTTGCAAGGCTAATCGTTGGCTGAAATCCCCCTGAATTTCAAGCGTTCTCAATGTATCCAGCGGCTCAAGCAGCGCATTGAGAAGCGCTCGAAGCGTATTGCGTGCACCGATTGCCCAGGCTGCCAGGCGGTTAATGCTGGCATCAAAATAATCCAAGCCAATATGCACGCGCTGCAATGCATCCGTGTGGACGATTTCCTGGCAAATGGCCTGTAGGTCGTCGTTAAAAGTAGCCACATGATCGCTGTCCCAACGTACACCACGACTAACGTGAAGTAGCAACTCATCGAGAAAGAGCAAGAGGGACGAGATCTTGCCCGCGATGCTTTCGGTCGGATGGAAGTGTCCAGAGTCCAGGGTGAGCAAAATTTCCCGAGTAATGGCGTAGCCGGTGTAGAATTCCATCGAACCGGTGACGTAGCTTTCCGAGCCGATGCCGAATAGCTTGGGCTCCACTGCATCCAGGTTGTGAGCTAATTTTTCAGCCAGAATCGTGTCGAGGGACTCGAGCAGCAGTTTGCGAGGGGTTAATCGATCCGCTGGCGTATCTTTGTACCCGTCGGGTATCCAGATATTGGTCACCGCCGGGGTTCCCAATTCATTCCCAAACCAGTCGCCGATCTTTCGGCAGGCGATGCAGTGTTCCACCCAGAATTGGCGGATTCCAGGATCTCTACTAGAAAGGGTGAAACCGTCGTCAGCGAGCGGATGTGAGAAGCAGGTTGGGTTGAAGTCGACTCCGTGCCCATTCTCTTTTGCCCAATCCCTCCAGGCCGAAAAGTGTTTCGGCTCGATGGCGTTACGCTCCACGCGCGTATCCGACTCAAGATAAATGGCGTGTAGATTGAGGCGGTGCGACCCGGGTAACAGACCATAAACCACATCCAGGTCACTTCGAAGCTCGTCCGCGTTGCGGGCTTTTCCGGGATAATTTCCCGTAGCTGCGAGTCCACCGGTCAGCTCGGCCTCGGGATTCTCAAAACCTGTCACGTCGTCGCCTTGCCAGCAATGCAGAGAGATGGCAACTTTCGAGAGATGATTTATCGCCTCGTCGCAGTTTACACCGAGTGCCGCATAGCGCTCTTTGGCGATATCGTATGAAGTTTCAATTTGTTTATCCGCAGGCATCATGTCTCCTGTTCATGTGTCGGCCAAAAGGAACGAGCCATATGATTGAAGTTTCCCCGCGCATCCCGATTCGGTGGAAAACTATTCGAGTGAAGTTCAACATCATCCAATTATCTAAAAAATATCCTGTTCCACGTCAAAGGCTTTACAAATAGCGCGAATTTCATCTCGGCTTAGACCCTCGGCGATCTCGCCATCGCATAGATTTTGAAATTCATACTTGGCGGCGGTTTCGGCGTATTCAACACGATCAACGGCGCGTTTCACCGATGCGTCCGACCGCGCCATTACGCCATGTTTGGCCCAGATGACAATGCGGTGTTTCCGTAGCAATTCGACGTTCTTCTTCATCAACGCATCCGAACCGGGTACCTGAAAGGGGATGAATCCGATGCCCTCAGGAAGATTGATGATCGTTTCCGGCTGCCATCGCAGTAAATGGGTGTTCAGGTAGTATGGATCCTGATAATAGGGCACGTGACTCAGGTAAGTTAGGTGGACCGGCTGAGCGTGGATGACGGAGTGGAAGTTTGTGTCTGTAATACAAATTTGATCGTAATGCACGGCGAGGTGCGAATTGAATTCACTGGTGAGTCGTTCGAAGAGACGATGGTAAGAAGTGTAAAGGCTGGCGGTCTTTCCACCCTCGTTCACTACGAGACAAGCGAGGTTGGCGAGGGGGAAATTTGCTATTTCACGCAGACGACGACCAGAGCCGGTCACCAAAAAAGTCGCCCCTGACAACTCGGGCACCGTCATCGGCAGTTTTATTTCACTCTCAACAGGGAAGCGCGTGCGCACCTCCAGCGGCCAACGCATGCAAATCGACATGTTTCCGGCGGCACCTTCGCTGGCTTCGATGTCCGCCACGCGTCGGCCCGCCTGCCCCATTATGTCTAGAAAGTCATCAAGCTCTGGATACGGTGGTTTTATCATGATACTTATTCTGAACTCCGTCTACCAAGCAGAAGGAGAATCGATCGTCATGCGGCCTGGGTTTCCAGTAATTTTACCAACATCTCGTAGGCGTCGTTCCAATGCTCATGATCGTTGGTTTCATACTCCTCAACGGTGAACGAATTACGTACCACATCCCGTGCATCTGCAAGTGTATCGACATGTCCCAGACCAATGGACTGCATCAACACATTGCCGATGGCGGTAGCTTCCACCGGCCCAGTCACAACCGTGCGATCCGTAGCATTTGCGGTCATCTGATTGAGCAGACGGTTCTTCGTTCCCCCGCCGATGATGTGCACTGGCTCAAGCCGTTTGCCGCTTAATTCTTCCGTCCTTTCGAGGACCCAGCGATATTTCAGCGCCAAACTTTCCAGCGCCACCCGCAAGATTTCTCCTTTCGTCTGTGGGACACGTTGACCAGTGTTCCGACAAAATTCTTGAATACGATCGGGCATATCACCAGGATGAAAGAAGACATCGTTATCGGGATTGATTACTGCGATGAACGGATCTGATTCTTCCGCCAAATTGGTCATTTCATCGTAGGAGTGATCCTGACCCTGACGCGCCCACTCGCGGCGGCATTCCTGCACCAACCAGAGACCCATGATGTTTTTAGACAGCCGCCACGTGTCGAACACGCCGCCTTCGTTGGTGAAGTTATATGCTAAGGCTTTCTCGCCCAACGCTGGTTCTTTGACTTCCGCACCCATGATGGACCAGGTGCCCGAGCTGATCCAGGCGAAATCCTGATTCTGTGCAGGAACGGCGACAACAGCAGAACCCGTGTCGTGAGAAGCTGGGAGAACAACTTTTACTTTACCTGCACCTGTTTCTGTGGCAACGTCTGAAAGTAGAGTCCCGATTTGGGTGCCGGGATCGGTTATCGATCCGAAGAGATGCACAGGGATTCCCATCGCCTCGAGTACAGCTTGAGACCAATCCCGTTTGATCGGGTCAAGAAATTGCGTCGTGGTCGCGTTGGTGAACTCGTTGGTGATCTTGCCGCACAGCCAGAAGTTGAGCAAATCAGGTATGGTGACAAAGGTTTGAGCGATATCCAGAACGGGGGATTTTGCGCATACCATCGCCAGCAATTGGTAGAGGGTATTGAGTTGCAAGAACTGGATACCAGTGTTTGTAAAAATGTCGCCACGTGGCATGCGACGGAAAGCTTCTTCCATCATGCCATCGGTACGAGCATCGCGGTAGTGGAAGGGATTGCCGAGCAAGGCATCGTTCTTGTCTAGTAAGGCAAAATCCACCGCCCAGGTATCGACTCCAAGGCTGGAGAGTTCCGCACCGCTTTTGACGGTTGCGGCGATCCCCGCTTTGATCTCCACCCACTGGTGTAAAACATCCCAGTGCAGACCATCAGGCAATCGGACAGGTCCGTTTGGAAAACGATGTGTTTCGTTGAGTGTGAGTTTGTCATCGACCAGTGTGCCGAGCATGGTGCGACCACTTTCGGCACCGAGGTCTATGGCGAGGTAATTGTGTGCTTTAGGCATAACTAATCCAGGTGGAAATATTCCTCCAGCTCGATAAACGTTTCATCCGGACGTGCATCTGCATCCATGAACTGCGACATGAATTCTTGCCAGCGCGTGTTGACTTCTTTTTCGGCCATTTTGGCTTGTGCGGCGCCTAGGCTTTCCTCGGTCTCAAAATAGCCGAAAACCAGGCCGTCAGGTCGTATGAATAATGAATAATTATGCCAACCGGTTTCGCGTAACGCCTCCAGCATCTCCGGCCATACGTGCTCGTGGTGTTGCTTGTATTCTTCAATACAATCTTGTCTGACTTTAAATTGAAATCCAACACGTTTCACGGTATGAACCCTGTATTTCCCCCCTCCTTGCTCTCGCCCTTTCGGGAGAGAAGCAAGGAGGGGTATTCATGACTTACCGGTCTAAGTCGTCGATCGTGTTGCCGCGAAGAAAGTGGCTGGTTGTCAACCGACGTGACCGACAGTCATACTAATCGTAAAGACGGCTCTTACGGATTCACTGCAGCGTCGATGTTGCTCGCATCGTACCGGCTGAATGGTCCCATCAGAATCCGCAACCCAGCGTCGCGGGTCGGATCTTTGGTGATGGTGTAGGTGCCCATATGACCGGCTTCAAACTGCGCCCCTTCCACGGCTTGAATTTCTCCTGTCGCCAGCAGGTATGCCACGTAGTACGTCAGGTAGCCCAGATCGTAGAAGCTCCACAGTGCGAACTCGGGAGAGCAGCCGTTCTTGACGAAGGAAGCCATCTCACTCGGCAAGCCCAGACCGGACACCTTCACTGTGTCGCATAGCCCTTCGTCCTGCATGGCCTTGGACGCTGCGGCAATGCCCACGGTGGTCGGCGCCATGATCAGTTCCATGTCGGGATATTTGTCCACGAGCGCCAGTGCCTGCTGATAGCTCTCTTCCGATTGGTCGTTACCATACACGATGTCCAGCAGTTCCAGATTGGAGTACTTATCCTCCTTGAGGACATTCTCCATGGACGCGATCCAGGCGTTCTGGTTGGCGGCGTCCGCTGAGGCGGAGAGTACGGCAAACTTGCCACCGTCTTCACCCAGGATGTTGAGTGCCATGTCGGCCATCACCTCGCCGGTCTCATCGAAGTCCACCTGGGCGATGAACACCTCCTCACCTTCCGCTGAGGGGATCGGTGAGTCCCAGGTCACGACGGTGATGCCAGCGTCAAGGGCC
>DAOULU010000035.1:0-67977 GCA_034417075.1 Anaerolineales bacterium | reverse complement strand
CACGCAAGATGTCAGTCAGACACTGTTCACACAGGTTAATTCAAAGAAAGGAGAGGACATTTCGGTAACATTATCAAATGAAAGAACCATTTACGTTGGGTAACATTATCATTTGACTGGACACGGGCACAAATATTCCACCAACATGATTAACACAGATAATAAATACGTTTCCTTTAATCGTTGCGAATGCATTTCTAGAACTTGGCCTTTTATGAATTTGTAAAAAGCGTAACACTAAGAATTGTCATTGATGAATAATCCTCGAGCTTTTAAAAGTGAATAATGACTCCTCGCCAAATCACACATATTCCTCCGCTTCGCGAACGGTTTAACTTTCATTAAATCGAAACGAAATACCACAATGAGTTTTTTAATAATAGAAAATGCGGATTACAATATTCCAGAGCCATCTGTGGCTTGACACTCTAAAGGCCACGAAGGAGCATATGACACCATGACCCAAATATTCGGACCACAGGCCGGCGATTACGGCGTTGAAAACCACGGGATACAAAACCCGGGAACGGTGTATTGGAACTTGACCACGCCGATGCTGTACGAGCGCATCGTCCGCCGCCACGAAGGTGTGCTGGCGCATTTGGGACCGATCGTCGTGCGCACCGGCGACCACACGGGGCGGTCGCCGCACGACAAGTTTATCGTCGAAGAACCCTCCAGCAAGGACGACATCTGGTGGGGAAAGATCAACCGCCCGATGGACGAAGATTGCTTCGATGACATTCACCGACGCATGCTGGCCTACATCCAGAATCGAGATATCTTCATCTTCAACGGTTACGCCGGCGCTGATCCTGAATACCGCACCCCCGTGCGCATCATAACCAACTACGCCTGGCACAATCTCTTCGCCCGCAACATGTTCATCCGCGAGCTTGACCACGAAAAACTGCGCACGCACGTCCCCGAGTTCACCGTGATCGACATGCCCGGATTCCACGTCGACCCCAGCACCGATTGCACGGCCAGCCAGACCGCCATCCTCGTGCATCTCGGCAAGGGGCTGATCCTCATTGCTCGCACCGAATACGGTGGCGAGATCAAGAAGAGCATCTTCTCCGCCATGAATTACAAACTGCCAAAGCTGGGTGTGTTGCCCATGCACTGCAGCGCGAATTACGGCAAGGATCCGGACGATGTCGCCCTGTTCTTCGGCCTCAGCGGCACGGGTAAAACCACGTTGAGCAACGTCCCTGACCGATCTCTCATCGGCGATGACGAACATGGTTGGAGCGAACACGGCGTCTTCAACTTCGAGGGCGGCTCCTATGCCAAGGTGATTCGTTTGGACCCCGAAGGTGAACCCCTCATTTACGAAACCACAAGGCGTTTTGGTACGATACTCGAAAATGTCTCCTACGACAGCAAGACTCGCCGAGTCGATCTCAACGACGATGCGCTTACTGAAAACACCCGCGCCAGCTACCCGATCACGCACATGCCCAACGCCGTCCGAGAGGGCGTCGGAGGGCACCCCAAAAACGTAATCTTCCTCACGGCCGACGCCTTCGGTGTGCTGCCTCCGATCAGCAAACTCACACCCGAGCAAGCCCAGTACCATTTCTTAAGCGGTTACACTGCCAAAGTTGCCGGGACCGAACGCGGCGTCACCGAGCCGGAACCAAATTTCAGCGCTTGTTTCGGAGCGCCCTTCATGCCCATGCATCCTAAAGTGTATGCCGATCTGCTCGGGGAAAAGGTCAAGAAACACAAGGTGCAAGTCTGGTTGGTCAACACCGGTTGGACGGGAGGGCCATACGGAGAAGGCCGGCGTATGAAACTTTCCTTTACCCGTGAAATGGTCGATGCTGCACTCAAGGGGGACCTGGATGATGTCGAATTAGAAACCGAAGCTTACTTTGGGCTGCGCGTTCCCAAATACATCGAGGACATCCCGCAGGACATCCTGCACACGCGCAAGACCTGGAAAGACCCGAATGCCTACGATCGCCAGGCCGATAAGTTGATCGATATGTTCCACGAAAATTTCAAACCGTTCGAGGCGCACGTCGACAAAAATGTCATCGAAGCAGGACCGCGTAAATCCTGACTCCCGACCATGAAAGGAAGCTCAGCCCGAGTACGTTCGTCGATCCGCCGATTATTAACGAACGCGCCCATTAATTGAAATAATCGGGCTCGTTGCCGCCTTTCCACTTGATGTTACAGCCCACACTCGGTCTTTGATCGGGATTGACAGGCTTGTCTGCCAGAACGGCATCTAGCGCGCTACGCAGATCCACGCCGGTGACCGGTACACCGTTTCCCGGCCGGCTGCCATCCAATTGTCCGCGGTAAGCCAACTCCCTGTTTTCGTCGAAGATGAAGAAATCCGGCGTGCAAGCCGCAGTGTAGGCTTTGGCCACCTCCTGACTTTCGTCATAGAGAAAAGGGAATTTGAAATCCAATTCCTCGGCCATCTCCTTCAAACTCTGCGGCGCATCCTCGCGGTACGTATCGGCATCGTTGGCGCTGATCGCCACGAGCCCAACATCCTTCGCGGCGTAATCCTTCCCTATTCTGGCAACTTCTTGCTGCACGTGTTTGACATACGGACAGTGTCGACAGAGAAACATCACCAACAACGCCTTTTTCGAGGCGAAATCCTTCAACGAAACGGAGTCCCCACTGACCACATCCGGAAGGTTGAACGCCGGAGCTGATGTCCCCAACGCTAACATCGTTGATGGGGTTTGAACCATGTCTTCCCTCCTGGGTTCCTCGCAATCAATCGTCTAAATTCGAAGCGCTTTAAGACCAACGCTCGACAACGCTGCGAAAACCGTAACTCTCTTTCTCTATATTCTATCAATTCAAAACCACCAGGTATCTCTACGGCTCCATCATTAGCAGACTTTGGAATGCGGATATAATTGGGTATATTGGGTAAGATTAAGACAGTGTGTCTTGTCTAAAAAATACATGGGTTGGTTTTGGAGGTTGAATATGAAATCATCCGGACTGCATCACGTTACGTCCGTCAGTGCCGAAATCGCTGAAAACGTCCGTTTTTACACGGATGTCCTGGGCTTACGCCTGGTCAAGAAATCCGTAAATCAGGACGATGTTTCCGCCTATCATCTTTTCTACGCCGATAAAGTCGGCACACCGGGCACAGATATGACGTTTTTCGATTGGCCGCACATCGGACGGAATATACGCGGCACGGACAGCATCGTCGGTACTGCTTTTCGGGTAAGCAGCCGCCAGGCACTGCAGTTCTGGCAAAAGCGTTTCGATGAATTGGATGTCCAACATGGGAAAATCACTGCATTTGCCGGCCGCCAGCTGCTACCGTTCGAAGACACCGAAGGCCTGCGCTTGTTTCTGGTCAACGATGAAGGTGACGATTTCGAAGGCGAGACCTGGCAGCGACCGGACATCCCGGATGAGTACACTCTTCGAGGCTTTTTCGGCATCGTCCTTTCCATACCCGCGATTCAACAGGTATCGATGATTCTGACGGACATCCTGAATTTCGAAGAAGTCGAAAGGACGCGCTGGATCGACCAAAAGTCGAACGCATTTATTTACACCACCCACCAGGACGGCGGTCCGGGATCCGAAGTCTGGCTGCTGGAGCAACCATTCCTGGGACGCGCCCGTCTGGGTGCAGGGGGAACGCATCACGTCGCTTTTCGCGTCGCAGACATCGAGACCCAGAAACAGTGGCGCCAACACCTGTCGTCCCGAGGTTTGTCCGTCACCCAACTTATCGACCGCTTTTGGTTCAGTTCGATTTACTTTCGGATTTCCAACGGAATCCTGTTCGAAATCGCGACCGATGGACCGGGATTTGGTATCGACGAAAGTCTGGATGCGTTGGGCGAAAAATTAGTCTTGCCGCCGTTCCTGGAGCAACGCCGTCAAGAAATTGAAGCCGATCTGACGCCGATCGGAGCTTGAGATTGCATGACGGATAACATTCACGCGGGGCAACCCATCCAACGGATGGGGACGGAGCTGGAGGACGCGGTAGTCGTCGCCATCTTGCTGCACGGTCGCGGAGCGAATGCCGACAGCATGGTTCCACTCGCACGCCACCTCGAGGTGGAGGGTGTCCACTTCATCATCCCACAGGCCGCCTCAAACCGTTGGTACCCTCAATCTTCATTTAACCCCATCGAAGACAACGAACCCGATCTCTCTTTCGCCTTGCAGCGAGTCGATAGCCTGGTGCAGCAAGTGCTGGACGCAGGATTTTCAAGGCGTCAAATCGTTTTGGGCGGATTTTCGCAAGGGGCGTGTCTGGCCAGTGAATACGTCGCCCGCAACATAGAGAGATACGCAGGGCTCTTCGTTTTCAGCGGAGCCCTGATCGGACCTCCCGGTACGCCCCATGAATACCCCGGCACTTTGGATGGTATGCCCGTTTTCATCGGATGCAGTGACGTCGATCCCTGGATTCCCAATACCGCCCTCTATGAGACGGCTGCGGCGTTCGAGAGCATGGACGCCAAGGTGGATTTTCGCGTGTATCCAGGTATGGCGCACACAATCAATGGAGAGGAAATCGATGTCGTGCGATCCATGTTGAAAGACGTCATCGAGGCCGTCGCAGTCTAAGATCTCCGGCATCCCACACTTCGACGGTTCCCCCACAATGCCGCTCCCTCTGTAACTTTTCCGCATATCCGAACGAAACCGAAATCTATCAAGGAATAATACCTATCCACAAACGATCGGCAGATAAAACACTGCTATAATCATGCGTTATTGTGCTGGTTCCAGCCAGATGGAGCGCGCAAGCATGAATGTTGAATCGACAGATCAAAAGGATCTGACTCGCGGGTATGCCACCGCACTGCTCAGCGCGGCCATCCTATGCACTACGGCGATTTTCATCCGCTATCTCACACTCAACTACAACATGCCAGCCCTTGTATTGGCGTTTTGGCGAGCCGTCTTTGTAGTGCTGACGTTGCTACCCATCCTTGCCATTCGTAGACGGGACCTGCTGCACACGACGTCGAACCATCGAGCGTATCTTCTTCTCTTTGGCTTTGTTCTCTCGATTTTCAATGCGCTGTGGACTCTATCGGTTGCCATGAACGGCGCAGCCGTCTCCACGGTTTTGGTATACAGTTCCGCCGCCTTTACCGCCCTGCTTGGCCGCTGGCTGCTTCAAGAACGTTTGGGTTGGGGCAAAATCCTGGCCGTAGTCCTATGCATGACCGGTTGCGTCCTGGTGGCAGAAGCCTACGACGCCAACGTCTGGCAAAGCAACACGTTGGGGATTCTGACCGGGATACTTTCAGGTCTGGCATATGCGCTGTACAGCCTGATGGGACGTTCCGCCTCACAACGCGGGTTGAACCCCTGGACCACGTTGTGCTATACCTTTTCCTTCGCGGCAGTCCTTCTGCTCGCATACAACCTGATCCCCGGTGTCGAACTGCCGGGCACAATTAATCGGTTCAAGGATTTCTTCTGGTTGCAGGATTCTTTCGCCGGCTGGAGCGTTTTGATCCTGCTAGCCGCAGGACCGACCCTTTCGGGCTACGGCTTGTACAACGTAAGCTTGAGCTATCTGCCATCCAGTACGGTCAACCTGATTCTCACACTCGAGCCGGCTTTCACTGCCACGCTCGCCTATATACTTTTCGGGGAACGTTTACTTGTGATCCAAATTGCCGGCAGTTTCCTGATCATCGCCGGCGTGGTCATACTGAGAATCTTCGAGAGCCGCCACTCATATCGAAGGCTCAGAGTGATGTAGGAAAACAGCCACCACCACTTGTTTTGGGTTACCAAATTTTTCATTTCCAGACAACTGGCATGAATACAGGATTGGCAAATTGGGGTTAGAGATGGAAGAAATCAGCCGGGGCGATCCGTCTTGGGTCGTTTCACGCCCAACAGACTCAAACACAGAAAGAGTTCACCCCGATGGTGAATTTGCTGTTCGAATACGTGCCAGAGGATCCAACCCAACTTCGGCGCCCCGTCGTCCGGAACCTGCACGATGCGGTTGAAATCCTCCACATCGATCTCAGCCAGGTAATCCATGGTTTCTTCGTGGACGCGCTTCATTTCGGCGCGAATGTCATCCACTGTTTCCAGGTGCTTGTTTTCGGGAGGCCATTCCGGAATCGAACGGCGGATTACAAAATGAATCCAACCTTGCTCCAGGTTGATGATATGTCGCAGAATATCCCCCACCGTACGCGGGTAGGTCTTTGCTGGTTTAAACTTCAAGTGTTCATCCTCGAGCATGTCAACGGCTCTCATTAAATCCCGCCAGACCTTGTTCCAATGATCGAAAAACTGTGCTGCGTTCATCGGCTTTCCTCCTCACGATCCACCCAACGAGCCAGACCCTCCGGCGGCCGATATTGAGTCAACCGGGTGAGCAAGCGATCTTCATCGCTATCGACGATAAACAAATCCGGATGCTCGTCGTAGATGAACCCTTCAACTCGCGCATGCTCGATTACTTCCAGCAGCAAGTTGAAATACCCATTCACGTTGAGTAAACCCACGGGCTTCTGATGCAATCCGATCTGCGCCCACGTGAGCACTTCGAACAACTCCTCGAACGTCCCAAAACCGCCGGGCAGCGCCAGGAAAGCATCCGCAGCTTCCATCATGATCGCCATGCGGTTGTGCATGTCATCCACGACGCGCAGTTCCGTCAGACCGGGATGTGCCAAAGCCGGAGTGTCGAAGAGACGCGGCAAAATCCCGATCACTTTCGCTCCACCCGCAAGCGACGAATCAGCAAGGGCTCCCATCAGACCAGTGCCGCCTCCTCCGAAAATTAAATCCATGCCATTTTTTGCTAGAGCCTGTCCCAGGGACCACGCGGCTTCGAGATAGACGTCCTCGATCGAGTCGCTCGAGCCACAGAATACGCATATCTTTCGGATGGAATTCATGATGTTTTCGTGACCCCCTTTACTCCAGAATGAATTTCAATCGCATTCTCCGTAAATCGCAATCCATAAGAAAGTCTTTCTTTTAACCAATCGCAGAACAAAAACACGCCGTGATCGGTTAGAATAATGGACCGAAGGGTTTCATCGTCAAGTGAGGGTCGCCACGCCTATATTCAAGCATTATATCTCACAAATCATTACGATCTGAGAGACTCAATCCGCTCGGCGATCCGGCGGCTCCGCGATGTCGATATTCTCCTGCAATCCCAACAACCAAAGACAGGGATTGGTGTTAGCATGTAGGGCAGGTTTTCTCTGTCAGCCAGTTGAGAAATCTGCTTGGCCGATCGTCGCGGGAATTCTCGATCCACGGCTTCGAATCTTCACGACGGTATTCGTAAAAAAAGTTGGACGATTTCTTCCCACGGGAATACATCCTGACCCGAAAACGACGCGCAGCATCAGAGAGGTGCCGAACATGACAGCGAATAGACCAGCAGCGCGCTTAGCGTTGGAGGATGGCAGCCTTTGGGCTGGACGTGGGTTCGGTGCCGTAGGAACTCGTGTGGGTGAAGTCGTGTTCAACACCAGCATGACCGGCTACCAGGAAATCCTGACGGATCCGAGCTACGCCGGTCAGATGGTCCTGATGACCGCCACTCAAATCGGCAACACGGGTATTAACTCGGAAGATTACGAATCCCGTGACATATTCCTGCGCGGTTTCATTGTGCGCGAACTCAGTCCCTGCGTCTCGAATTGGCGTGCGGAACTCTCACTCCCCAATTGGCTGCTGCAAAAGGATGTCATCGGCATCGAACGAGTCGACACACGCGCGCTCACGCGCCGCCTGCGCGAGAAGGGCAGCCTAAAGGGTGTGCTCACCACCGACGACGCCCCGAACGACGATGAGCTCATCGAACAGGCGCGCGCGTGGCACGGCACGAGTGAGATCGATCTGGTTCAAACGGTAACCTGTTCCGAGTCCTACACCTGGGTGGAGCCATCCGAAGATCGCTGGATCTCCACGAAAGCCTTGCCGCAAACTGCCGTATTTCACGTCGTGGCTTACGATTACGGCATCAAGCAAAACATACTTCGCCGACTGGCGAGTCATGGTTGTCGCATCACGATCGTCACCGCCTCGACGACGGCCGAAGAAGTTTTGGCTTTACAACCCGACGGCGTCTTCCTCAGCAACGGTCCGGGCGACCCTGCTATCCTCGACTACGCCGTGAAGACGACGAAAGACCTTCTGGGAAAAGTTCCGATCTTCGGGATCTGTCTCGGCCATCAAATCCTGGGGCAGGCATTCGGCGGCAAGACCTACAAGCTGAAGTTCGGTCATCACGGCGGCAACCAGCCGGTAAAGCATTTACCGACGGGGCGCGTTGAGATCAGCGCGCACAACCACAATTTCGCTGTCGATCCCGATTCGCTGCCCAAAACGATCGAGGTAACTCACATCAACCTCAACGATGGCTGCTGTGAGGGAATGCGCCACACCCAACTCCCCGCTCTCAGCATCCAATATCACCCGGAAGCGGCTCCAGGCCCACACGACGCCGACCCGCTGTTTGCGGAGTTCTTGCAGATGATGGCGAAAGGGACGGTGTAGTTCAGATGCCGAAACGAACCGACATCGAGACCATTCTGGTCATCGGCGCTGGACCCATCGTTATTGGCCAAGCCGCTGAATTCGATTACAGCGGTACGCAAGCGATCAAGGTACTCAAATCTGAAGGCTACCGCATCGTTCTGGTCAACAGCAATCCGGCAACGATCATGACCGACCCCGAATTCGCCGACGCCACCTACGTCGAGCCCATCACCACCGATATCCTGGAGATGATCATCGCCAAGGAACGCCCGGACGCCCTGCTTCCCACGGTTGGCGGGCAGACCGCCCTCAATGCCGCCGTTGCGCTAGCGGAGAGTGGGGTCCTCGATCGCTATAGCGTGGAATTGATCGGTGCCAAACTCGAAACGATCCGCCTCGCCGAAGATCGTTTACTTTTCAAAGAAGCCGTGGAAAAGGCAGGGTTGACTTGCCCCACCGGCGGTCTGGCCAGATCGGTGAAGGAGGCGCGAGAGATCGCCCGCGAAATCGGTCGTTATCCAATTCTATTGCGCCCATCGTTCACCCTCGGCGGCAGCGGCGGAAGCATCGCCTACAGCGAAGATGAGTTCGCCGCCAAAGTGGATTTCGGCTTGCAGGAAAGCCCGGTCGACACCGTTCTGATCGAGGAAAGCCTCATCGGATGGAAGGAATTCGAATTGGAGGTCATGCGCGACAACGCAGGGAACTTCGTCGTCGTCTGCCCGATCGAAAATCTGGATCCGATGGGCATCCATACCGGCGATTCGATCACCGTCGCTCCCACGCAAACGCTCACTGACCGGGAGTATCAGGTTTTACGCGACCAATCCCGCATAATCATCGACGTCGTCGGCATCGAAACCGGCGGCTCGAACATCCAGTTCGCCGTCAATCCGCAAGACGGCCGCGTACTGGTGATCGAGATGAACCCTCGCGTGAGTCGTTCATCTGCGCTTGCGAGCAAGGCAACAGGCTTCCCCATCGCTAAAATCGCCGCGCTGCTAGCGGTTGGATACACCTTGGACGAAATCCAAAACGACATCACTCGGACGACCGTCGCAGCCTTCGAACCCAGCATCGATTACGTGGTGACGAAAGTGCCTCGCTGGGCTTTCGAAAAATTCACCGGTGTGGACCCCACCCTGGGAAGCCAAATGAAGTCCGTCGGCGAGGTGATGGCCATCGGGCGCACGTTCCGCGAGTCATTTTTAAAGGGACTGCAGTCCCTCGAACTGCCAAGACCGCCCTTCCCGACCGCCGAATACCGCATGTGGGACGGTGAATTGGAAAGTCTGGGACATCCCACAGACAAACGCATTTGGGCCGTATGGGAAGCGCTGCGCCAAGGGAAGACGGTGGAAGAAGTCGCTCGGGCCAGCCAATTCGACTTGTGGTTCACAACGCAGATCGCTGAGATCGTCGCCCTGGAAATGTCGCTCGTCGAATATCGATCGTTGAAAGAACTTCCGCAGGATCTGCTGCAGGTAGCAAAACAGACCGGCTTCAGCGATGAACATATCGTCTGGCTACTGGTGCAATCCGATCTATCCGAACCAGCACCCAGCGCGGAATCCCCGAAGATCGAAGCGATGGACGTGCGCGCCCGGCGTATCACCGAAGGGCTCCTGCCCACCTACCACATCGTCGATACCTGCGCCGCCGAATTCGAATCATACACGCCCTATCTCTACAGTTCCTACGAGACGGAGAGCGAGGCCAAACCCACCGATCGAGAGAAAGTCATCATTCTGGGCAGCGGTCCCAATCGCATCGGCCAGGGCATCGAATTCGACTACTGCTGCGTCCACGCCGCATTCGCCTTGCGCGAAGCGGGGTACGAAGCGATCATGATCAACTGTAATCCAGAAACGGTCAGCACAGATTACGACACCTCCGATCGGCTGTACTTCGAGCCGCTCACGCTCGAGCACACACTCAACATCATCCAACGCGAACAGCCGATCAAGGGCGTCGTCGTGCAGTTCGGCGGTCAGACGCCACTCAAGCTGGCGTCCGCCCTCGAGCAAGCCGGAGTCCCCATCCTCGGCACCTCTTTTGATTCGATCGACATTGCGGAAGATCGTGGCCGTTTCTGTCAATTGATGGACGAGTTGGGTATCCCCGCGCCGGCACACAGCATGGCGCATTCGCTCGAGGAAGCCTTCGAATCCGCCGAGCGCGTGATGTATCCGGTGATCGTGCGGCCCTCATACGTCCTGGGAGGACGCGCCATGGCGATCGTCTACGACGATGAAAGCCTGGGCCAGTACATCCAGAGCGCCTTTCAGGCGGTTCCGGGACAGCCTATATTAATCGACCATTATCTCGAGGACGCCTACGAAATCGATCTCGACGCCATCGCCGACGGCCAGAACGTTGCCGTGTGCGGCGTCATGCAGCACATCGAAGAAGCCGGCATTCACAGCGGGGATTCGGCATGCGTGTTGCCGCCCTATAAAGTGTCCGCCTATCACCTTTCCCATATCCGCGAGTACACCGAACAGATCGGCCAGGTGCTCAAAGTGTGCGGACTGATGAACATCCAGTTCGCCATCAAAGACGACATCGTTTACATCCTGGAGGTCAATCCGCGGGCCAGCCGCACGGTTCCTTACGTCAGCAAAGCCACGGGGTTCCCCCTGGCCAAACTGGCCACAAAAATTATCATGGGATCGAAGCTGTCTGAGGTTGGATTGGGCAGCGACCCCACGGTGGGAGGATTTTTCGTCAAAGAGGCCGTGCTTCCCTTCAAGAAATTCTTCGGGGTCGACAGCCGTCTGGGGCCGGAAATGCGCAGTACGGGGGAGGTCATGGGCCACGCCAAGGATTTCGGACACGCTTTCGCCAAAGCGCAGCTCGCGGCCGGTAATTCACTGCCGCTGTCCGGAACCGTGTTCATCAGTGTTAATGATTACGATAAAAGCAACGCTCTCAAACTTGCGCGCGATCTCTCGCGGCTTGGCTTCAAACTCGTCGCCACACAAGGCACTGCGGCGTTCTGTTCGCGCGCCGGCCTGGAAGTCGAAACCGTCAACAAGGTCAGCGAAGGCAGCCCGCACGTGGTCGATCTCATCAGCAACGGGGAAATCGATCTCGTCATCAATACCCCTCTGGGTTCAGAAGCCTACAGCGACGGCTCCAGGCTGCGCATGGCCGCCGTTCGATTTGGCGTTCCCAACACAACCACCCTCAGTGCAGCGCAGGCGGCGGTCAACGGCATCCAGGCTTTACGGGCGCGCTCGCTGAACGTTTGCAGTTTGCAAGAATATTACCGCATGAACGAGTCATCAAAACACTGACATCGCTGCCTACGTACGTTATGGGCCTAATCGATGCCTGACTTTTTCCCCATCTTGATCTTGAACGCTCGGCCGGCCGCCGGGAAAAGCGAAATCAGCCATTACCTCCATCAACACACCCTCGATGATCGGATCGCACGCTTTCACGTCGGACCGATGCACATACTCGACGATTTCCCTATGCTGTGGGCCTGGTTCGAAGAAGACGACGTGCTGACCCGCGTTTTCCACCGTCCGCGCCTGCACACCACGCCCGATGGGTATTTCATTCACGACGACTTGTGGCACCTACTCATTCGCCGACTCAGCCTCGACTACCAGAAGTGGATCCGAGACGAGCACGAGGCACAAACTTGTGTCATCGAATTTTCCCGCGGAACGTCGATTGGCGGCTACCAAACCGCCTATCAACACCTGAGCGAGCAGATCCTGGAAAAGGCAGCGTGTCTGTACATCCAGGTTTCATACGAGGAATCGAAGAGGAAAAACCAACGTAGAGAGAACGTCGATCGACTGGACAGCATCCTCGAACACAGCCTCGTGGAAGATAAAATGGGTTCACTCTATCGCGACGACGATTGGCTTTCATTTAGTGCAGGCGACTCAGATTTCCTGCTGGTCAAGGGTTTCAAGGTTCCTTACACTATCATGGAAAATGAAGACGACGTTACGACTCAAGGCGGCGATGCATTGGCAAGTCGATTAAAAGACAGCCTGGATCATCTTTGGGCATTGTGGCAGCAACACCAGGAGGTATAATTTGGGGAATCGTTTCACGCCAACATTTGGATGTCATCTCGATCAGGAGCCTTCATGAAACGCGCGATCGAAAGCCTCACCGCACTCCTCATCCTGTTTGCATTGCTGCTTCCTATGACGGCGAGCGCACAAGAGGATGCCAACGTAAAAGTCGTCCTGTTTTACAGTCCCTCGTGTCCGCACTGCCACCTGGTGATCAATGAAACATTGCCGCCCCTATGGCAAACCTACGGTGTGACGATCGACATTTATCGATCCGCTACAGCAACGGAAGAGGAACAGCAGGAACCACCGTTTGTTGCCTTCTTAGGCGAACGACTTTCGGTCTTGTACGTGGATGTCGCAACAGCAGAAGGAAGTGAATTTTTCTCAGCGGCGCTCGAAGCGTTCAATCTCCCGGAGACCGAGGGCTACGTTCCTACGCTGTTCGTTGGAAAAACCCGTCTGATCGGCAGCGGTGAAATTCCCGAGCAATTGCCGGGAATAATTGCCAACGGATTGGAGGAGGGCGGAATCGATTGGCCCAACATACCCGGGATAGATCAGATTCTTGCCGGATTGGTATTCGAAACGACGGCCGTTGTTGAAGCAACACCGACAGCTGCAGAGGTGGAGAACCCCGAAGAGGTCGCCGCGATCGACATCGAGACGGGAAACTCGGCGATCGGGCGATTCAAACAAGATGCGCTGGGCAACAGCATTTCCGTCGTCGTCCTGGTGGGCATGCTCGTCGGTCTCGGCTTCGTTTTCTCGAGCCTGCGCAATCCGCCAATTCAACGCAGTCCGGTCCCCCTGCACTGGGTGATCCTTCCACTGCTGATCGCCGGGATCGTCGTCGCCGGTTACTTGTTCTACGTGGAAAGCAGCGGCACCGAGGCCGTTTGCGGACCGGTTGGGGACTGTAACACTGTACAGAACAGCTCATATGCGGTTTTCCTCGGCATCATCCCCATTGGAACAATGGGCATCATCGGTTACATCGCCATCTTGATCGCGTGGGGATTCACGCGCATTTTCTCAGATCGCATCTCCGATTACAGCCTCTTGGCCATCTTTGCCATGGCCATGTTTGGCACCATTTTCTCGATCTACCTGACGTTCCTGGAACCTTTCGTAATCGGTGCCACATGCGCTTGGTGCTTGACCTCCGCCCTGCTGATGACGGCGATCTTGGTCTTGAGCACGAAACCAGCAGCACATGCGTATGCCCGAGTCAGTAAATCGATCACCAAGCGCGGCTAGCTTCTCAGATTTTCCGACAGACTTAAGAAAACACATCCACCGAACCTGGTGGCTGAATGTGGTTTGATTTTCCTGGACTTCCGGCATTGGTTGCACAGTGAAGATCAGGCTACGGCCCACCAATCCACGCCTTCTGTCAGATCCATTTCGACCAATTGTTCCCGAATCAAAGCGCGCGCGCCGCGTGAACCTACGGCCGCCAGGACAATAGGATTTTCGTATTGAGCCAGGCAAGCCGGCAGTTCCTCGGGAGGGATGATCGGCCGATTCCGTCGTCTGCGTCCAATTTTACGCGGATCGATGTCCACAAAAGCCTGCAGTGCTGCCCCTTCGGCGAGCAGATGCTTGGACAAACGTTTGCCCATCTGGCCTGCCCCCCAGACGATCACCGCATCTCGCCCCGCCAGTGGACCCTGACAGAGATAACGCGCTTTGGCGCGTAAAAAATTTTCCACCGAATAGCGAGAATCCGTGCGCGTCAGCCGTGCGGAGTGATCGCGCCAGGAAAGCAGCACCTGCGGTACCTTGACGAATTTTGCGCCATTGAGATGCATGCGCAGCCACAGGTCGTAATCTTCCGGCCAGCCGTGATCTTCATAACCGCCGACGCGATCGATCCAGATGCGCCGCATCATGACCGATGGATGAGCGAGCGGACTTTCGACAAAGATCGCGGTGGCGATTTCCTGCGCGCTGACCAGGCTGTTGAGCCAATCCGTGTAGATCCGAAACCCCTCACGCACTTCATCGGCCGGGAAGTGTTCGACCAGACAACCGACCACAGCGAATTCCGAGTGGGCATCCAGAAATGACGCCTGCATTTCCAGCCGCGCCGGGTGGGAGAGATCATCAGCGTCCATGCGAGCGATAAACGCTGCCCGACAGTGTCGTAAACCTTCATTCAACGCCTCGATGATCCCCGTATGCCCAATCGTCACCACGCGTATGCGCGTATCGTGCTCTCGCCAATTTGCCAACTTATCGGCGGTCGTATCGCTAGACCCATCGTCCACGGCCACGATTTCGATGTCTGCAATCGTTTGACTGACGAGGGATCCCATGGCCTCGTCGATCGTTTCCCCCACGTTGAAGCAAGGCATCAACACAGACACCTTCGGGGCAGGTGTGCTATCATCGAAAGGATGAACTTGATCTTCGGGGAGGTCTTGCATGAATCTTTCCAATCTGAACTTCGATGAATGGGTCACCAAGATTGTGAGCTTCTTGCCGCGACTCGGTTTAGCCCTGCTCGTTCTGCTCATTGCCTACTGGATCGCCAGGGTATTGAAAAGACACGTACGCCGGGCCATGGAGCGCCGCAAGCGCGACCCGGAACTTATTGTACTCCTGGAAATGCTCACTCACTGGGGCATCCTCAGCATTGGGATCGTACTTGCGGCGGAGCAAATCGCGCCGGGTCAGTTCAGTAGTTTGATCGCCGGACTGGGTGTTGCCGGTATAACTATTGGTTTCGCTTTACAGGACGTAGCCAAGAATTTCATCGCCGGCTTGCTCTTGCTCATTCAGCAGCCGTTTGAAATCAACGACTCGATCGAAGTTGTCGGCTACGGAGGCACGGTCTTGGAAATATCGTTGCGTTCCATCACCATGCGAACGTGGGACGGACGACACGTAATCATCCCCAATTCCGAAGTTTATCTCAACCCGATCGTCAATTTCAGCGCTGCGCCTCGCCGACGAGTGGAGTTCACAGTTGGCGTGGCGCCCGATTCTGATCTGAATCAGGTAGCCCGCGTCGCGCTCAAGACACTTACGGAGAACGTTGCAGGGATCCTGCAGGATCCGCAACCGGAAATCGTGTTCTCGAATTTCGGAGATTTCACCATCGATTTCACCGCATATTACTGGATCGATACCGGTGAGGCAGGGGTCTTGAAGGCAAAAAACGAGGGGGTTATGGCCATCAAACGAGCTTTCGAGCAGGAAAATATCGAGATGCCATACCCGACCTATGTGACCTTAACCAATAAAGGCTGACCAAAACACAAATCGGCCGGATTGTGTATCCGGCTGATTTTAATTCAGTGTTCGAAAGATTAAACCAGGTGACAGGCCACCCAATGCCCTGGTGAAACCATTCGATACTCCGGCTCTTCTACAAAGCATTCCTCTACTGCCACAGGACAGCGCGTATTGAAATTGCATCCCTTGGGCGGGTTGGAAGGGCTGGGGATATCGCCCTCGAGGATGATCCGCTCGCGTACGGCAGCGGCATCCGGATCCGGAACCGGCACCGCCGACATCAACGCCTTCGTATAAGGATGCAGCGCATTCAAATAGATTTCATTACGATCTGCCAGTTCAACGATTTTCCCCAGGTACATCACTGCCATGCGATCGCTGATATGACGCACCATACTGAGATCGTGGGCGATGAACAAATATGTAAGGCCAAGTTCCTTCTGTAATTCTTCCAACAGGTTAACCACTTGCGCCTGAATGGAAACATCGAGGGAGGAGATCGGTTCGTCACAAATAATGAGATCGGGGTTGAGTGCCAATGCGCGCGCGATTCCAATTCGCTGGCGCTGCCCTCCTGAGAATTCGTGCGGAAAACGGTTAATAAAAAACGGATTGAGCCCCACCATCTCAAGCAATTCTTGAACTCGCGCCGTTTTCTCCTTACCGCGAGAAATCCGATGAACCTCCAGCGGCGCACTGACGATTCCTCCAACTGTCTTTCGCGGGTTAAGCGAAGCATATGGATCCTGGAAAATCATTTGCATTCTTCGCCGCAGGCGACGCAATTCTGCGCCATTCAATTTGGCAATATCTACACCGTCAAAAAGGATCGCACCGGAAGTGGGTTCGTAAAGTCTCAAGATCGTGCGCCCGACCGTCGTCTTGCCGCAACCAGTCTCCCCAACGAGACCCAATGTCTCGCCTTGCACGATATCGAAATTGACCCCGTCGACGGCCTTGATGTATCCCCTTCGACGCCTGTGAAAACCTCCCCGCTGGATGGGAAAATATTTTGTGAGATCCTTAACTTCGACCAGTATTTTCTGCTCTGCGGTCATTCGTCTTTCCTTCCCGCAACCTGCTCCCAACGCCAACAAGCAACGATGTGCTCCACTTCGTCCGTTTCTTCTAACGGCGGCATTACTTCCAAACACTGGTCCACGCTATACGTACACCGCGCCGCGAAAGGGCATCCTTTCGGGAGATCAACCAAGTCGGGCGGAAGGCCTGGAATAGATATTAACTCCGTTCCCGGTGCTTCATCGAGACGAGGTAACGAGCCCAGTAGACCCAAGGTGTAGGGATGCCGCGGTGTCTTGTAAATACTGCGCACGGGCCCGCGCTCGACGATGAAACCCGCATACATAACATTGATGCGCTCAACCAATTCCGCTACTACGCCCAGATCGTGCGTAATCCACATCACAGCCATACCCAATTGATTCTGTAAACGCTTCACCAGATCCACGATCTGCGCTTGTATGGTCACATCCAGTGCTGTTGTCGGCTCGTCGGCGATGAGTAATTTCGGTTCACACGATATGGCCATAGCCAGCATTGCTCGCTGGCGCATGCCGCCTGAAAATTGATGGGGGTAATCGTCCAAGCGTTCACTGGCCGCGGGGATACCCACCATGTTCAGCAATTCTACAGACCGCTTACGAGCTTCGTCCTTATCCATAGCTAAATGAAGCATCAATGCTTCCATAATTTGGTAGCCAACAGTGTAGGCAGGATTGAGGGAAGTCATCGGGTCTTGAAAGACCATGGCCAGATCACCGCCGCGCACGAGGCGTATCTCTTCATTGCTCAACGTCATCAAATCACGCCCATCAAATCGGACCTGCCCGCTTTCGATCCGGCCTGGCGGTTGAGGGATCAAACGCAAGATCGATAGTGCGTGAACGCTCTTGCCACAGCCGCTTTCGCCGACGACTCCAAGGATCTCGCCTTCTTGCATACTATAGGAAATTCCATTAACCGCATGGACCACGCCATCCTGCGTATAGAAGCGAGTTATTAGATCCTCGATTTCTAACAAGATTCCCATTGGGTCATCCGTTTCCTTCAAGTTCGGATTTGCCAGCACATTTTTCGAAGCTAATTGGCGGCACTTACCGGGTCGATAACCCGAAGAGATCGACAAGTGTGCTGTTCCATGCGTTATTCCTGCCTTGCCGGGCTTAAGCTCCTATCGGGTAATAACCTTTGGTTCATTTCAACCGGGGATCCAGAGCGTCCCGCAATCCATCTCCGAGCAAATTGAAACCCAAGACAAGAAACATTATCGAAACGCCCGGGAAAAACACCATCCACGGGGAGGTAAAAATGTGACTCTTATTGCGACTCAACATCAACCCCCATTCCGGTGTCGGAGGCTGAGCACCCAAACCCAAGAACCCCAAACCGGCAGCATCTAAGATGGCCGTCGCAACTCCCAAGGACGCCGCAACGATAATTGGCGACAGTGTATTCGGCAGGATGTTGCTCCAGAGAATGTTACCTGAACTGGCGCCGATCGATCTCGCCGCAAGAACGTACTCGCGCTCGACCTCACCAATGACCGTCGCCCGCATGATCCGCGCGTACGTCGGTATGGATACAATCCCAACCGCAAGCATGGCGTTAAACAATCCCGGGCCGATGACCGCCACGATGACGAGCGCAAGGAGTATTGTCGGGAATGCGAGCATGATGTCCATGAAGCGCATTATAACGTTATCCACGATCCCACCCATGTAGCCAGCGACGGCTCCAAGGAACGAACCGATCATGATAGCAAACCCGACCGCAAACACACCTACCAGAATGGAGATTCGAGAGCCGTAGATGATCAAGCTCAGCAGATCTCGACCCAGATCGTCCGTACCCATCAAATGCTTCAGGGAGGGAGGTTGCTTATTATTATCCGTATAGACCTTGAAAATACCATTTTCGTTGGGGTGCTCCTTCGCCAACACGGGAGCGAAGATGGCGGTGAGAAACACGGTACAAATGATCGCCATACCTACCAAAGCAAGCTTGTTTCTGAATAGGCGGCGTAATGCATCCCGCCAGGGAGACCGCACCGCCCCAACGCGCCATTCCTCATCATTGTGTGTAAAAACGGTTTCTGGTTTCTTGATATCAGCAGCCATTATAGACCCGTATTATTGGTAGCGTATACGTGGATTGAACCACGCATAGGAAATATCCACGAGCAAGTTAACCAAGACAAAAATTAATGCGAAAACGAGCACACTGGCTTGAACGACCGGGAAATTGCGCGCCACGATGGCGTTCACCACCCAACGTCCCATCCCCGGCCAAGAGAAAATGGTTTCCGTAAGGATCGCGCCCGCCAGGAGCAAGCCGACCTGCAGGCCGATTACAGTCACTACCGGCAGCATGGCGTTTTTCAAAGCATGACGTATCACGACCCAGCGTTCTTGCACCCCTTTGGCGCGCGCCGTTCGAATGTAATCTTCTCCAAGCACTTCCAACATCGCTGAGCGCGTGATACGTGCGATGAATGCTGTTGGGATCGTCGCCAATGCAAGGGCGGGCAATGCTAAGTGATGTAAGGCGCTTCCCAAGGCACGAATATTTCCGGTTAGTATGCTGTCCAACACGTATAAATTTGTGATCTTTTGCAAGCCAACACCCGCTGAGATTCGACCTGTAGTCGGGAAAATCCCCAACTTCAGTCCGAAGATCCACAATAACATCAAGCCCAACCAGAAGATCGGCATCGAGACCCCTACAAGCGCACCAAAGGTCGTCCCCAGATCTATGAACGTATTGTGTTTGTAGCCGGCCAACATACCCAACGGCACCCCGATTAATACCGCGATGCATATCGCCGCCAAGGCCAGTTCTATCGTGGCGGGGAGGAAGAGCTTTAATTCGGAAACCACAGAACTACGGGTCATGATCGAAGTCCCCAGATCTCCCTGGAAAACGCGACCGAGAAATCTTGCGTACTGTACCAGTAAAGGATCGTTCAGACCCAATTTTTCCCGCACAGCTTCGCGCAGTTCGGGTGTGGCGTGCTCTCCCGCAAGCGCAGTTGTAGGATCCCCGGTGGCTAACAACATGGCGTAGGCAAGGAATGTGACTCCGAGAACGACTGGGATAGAGAGGAATATTCGACGCAATATGTATCGGATCATCGTAAAGTGACCTTCTTCGTCGCAAACACAGCGGTGGTTATATCCAAATTATAAATACAACATTGTTGAAAGAAACAACCCGGGAGGACTCGAGCCCCCCCGGGTTGATACGTAGATCGAGTTCGTTACTCCTTTTTCAGGTATGTAAGCATCTCACGAACGGGGCTTGGCACATACCCGGATATATTCGCGCGAAGTAACGTGGGCGGTGTGCGGTGTACGATCGGCACGCCGATGATGCGGTCGTGTAGCAGTAGATTGATCTGCTCGTACATCGCCTTCCGTGCATCAAAGTCAGTCTCTGCCACGGCGTCGCGCAACATCTGGGCGATCTCCTCGTCCGGGGGCAGGCCACCACCTTCACCATCGTTGTTCATCGAAGTGTCGCCACCGCAGAAGAACACGCACAGGAAGTTGTCGGGGTCGCCATTGTCGCCAGTCCACCCCAGCATGAAGATGTCGTGCTTGGTGCCATCTTCCTCGAGGTCGCTGAGGTAGGGATCGGGCCAGGCGGGCGAAACGATCTCGACGTTGAGGCCGATCTCGGCCAGCATGGCCTGGATCAACTCGCCCGTCTGCTGCGGTGCTGGATAGTAGGAACGTGACACGGGCATGACGTAAAAGACCACCGGATCCGGGATCTCCACGCCCTCATCGATTGCCGCTTGCAGGTATTCCTTGGCCTTTTCAACGTCGTAAGGATAATCCTCGATCGAGTCGTTGAAGCCCCACAAGCTCGGGGGCTGGAACTCCTTGGCCGGTTCGGCATCGCCGGGGTAAACGGCGTCGATGATGCCCTGCTTGTCGATCGCATGAGCGATCGCCAGTCGCACGTTGGTGTTCTGCAGCCATTCCTTGGCGAGGTTGAAACCCAGATAACCCACGTTAAAGGCGGGGTTGTAAACCACCTGCAGGTTGGGGTCATCCTTGGCATATTGGATGTCATCAGGCCCCGGGCTCGCCCACAGACTGAGCACATCGATCTCGCCACTCTGAAGCGCCAAGAAAGCAGCCGTGGTGTCGGGAATGACCCGATAGACCAATTCGGTGATCGTCGGTTTTTCGCCCCAGTAGTCGTCGAAGCGGGCTAACGTGATGTGATCTTCCTTCACCCATTCAGTGAGTTCGAATGGACCGGTACCTACGGCATGACCCTCTGCGGTACCGTAGATATCCCCTTGCTCTTCGACCGCCGTTGGGCTGGCAAAGCGGAAGTTCTCCATGGTCAGTGTGTTGAGCAGACTGGCGTTGGGTTTATTGAGAGTGAGCTTGACGGTGTAATCGTCCACTTTCTCAATTCCGGCTACCACGCTATTCTCGTCGCCCTTGAATCCCTGGAACATGTAGTCCCAGTATATAAACTGGTCGGCTCCCAGGTTGTAGGGGTTATCCGTGTCCCACCAACGTTCGAAGTTGAAGACTACGGCATCGGCATTAAAATCCGTTCCATCGTGAAATTTCACGCCCTTACGCAGCTCGAACGTCCACTCTAGACCGTCGTCGCTAGCTTCCCAGGATACGGCCAATGATGGGACGGGTGTTGTGGTGCCGGGTTCGAAGGCAGTTAGACCCTCATAAATGTGGCTGGCTGGTGCGAGGCTGTTGGCGCTCGTTTCTAGCGCGGGATCCAGGGTACCTGCGTCCGCTGACTGTGCGAACACGAGGGTTACCGGTTCTCCCGCAGCCTTGCACGCGCCAAGTAACATGCTCACCGTGACGAGAAGCGCAAGAAAACCAAACAATTTTCTGCGTTGCACTTTATCTCCTCCTCCTGAATAATTGGGTCGAGGTAAACTATTCTCGTTCAGATACACTAAAGCCGTACAGCTTTCTGATCTTCACCTCCTTTACAAGTCTGAACTTGCCTAAATGATTCAGCCCCCTTAGGGCATAGTTTCCCGTGGGTTGGGGAAGTATCTGTCCACGGCTGCTTAAATTGTAATATTCCTACTCAACAACGTCAACAATGGTACTCCCAAGGGGGCATCATGTATCAACAATAAAAGCTTTCTCCCAGAGGTTATGACGCACTCCTCTTGGATCGAGAGTTGGAAATCCTTGCCCGGTCAGTAGTATGTCGATGACCGGGAAAGCTCGATCCAACCAAAACGATTTAGCGTGTATCGATATCTCCTTCGTACATCAGCGCTTCCTTGCCCCGCTCGCCGGTGCGGACACGTATCACCTCATCCACCGGATAGATGAAAATGACGCCATCCCCCTGTTCGCCCGTGACCGCGGATTCGCGTATGACATCGATCGTTTTCTCCAGGTTGTGATCGCTGAGAACGATGTTCAGCTGGATCTTCGGCAGCATGTCAACTTTATAGGTGCCAGATCGACCTGCCAACGAAATCCCGCCCTGACGACCGTGGCCACGGATTTCGACCACGTTCATGCCGACGATGCCGATCGCCTGCAGAGCAGCTTTTACGTCATCCAACTTTTCTTCACGGATGATTGCTTCGATTTTTTTCGTCATTGGGTATCGTCTCCTTAGCTATATGCGCGCTCTGCGTGCTCACTGATGTCAAGACCGGCTTCTTCCGCATTTCTCGAGACGCGGATTCCCATCACAACATCCAACAACCTGGCGACGACGTACGTCACCACGAAGGAGAATACGATCACCATGAGCGAAGCACCAAGCTGCGTGAAGAATTGACTCGGATTGCCAAAGAATAAGCCGTTTGCCCCGCCGGCGTTCACGGCCGTGGTGGCAAACAAGCCTGTGGCCAAGGCCCCCCAGAAACCTCCCAGGCCATGACATGCGAACACATCCAGGGATTCGTCGATCAGATTGCGACCCTTGATGTATTTAATGGCATAGTAACTGATCGGTGCCGCCACTGCACCGATGATCAGCGCTCCCAGAGGAGTCACAAAACCCGCCCCGGGCGTCACTGCGACGAGTCCCACTACGGCGCCGGTGACGATTCCCAACACGCTGGGTTTGTTATCCATCCAGCTGAGCAGCATCCAAACGAAGCCCGCTGCAGCGGCTGCGGTGTTGGTGGTAACCAGCGCATTGACGGCCAATCCATCGGCGGCTAGTGCGCTACCGCCATTGAAGCCGAACCAGCCCATCCACAACAACCCGGCGCCAAGCACCGTGAAGGGGATGTTATTCGGGCCGAACGAGACGTTCCCGAATCCTTTTCGTGGTCCGATCGCCAGTGCGAAAGCGAGCGCCGAGAAACCGGCTGTGATGTGCACGACAGTGCCGCCGGCGAAATCCAGCGCGCCCAATCCATCGGCGCCCAGGATGCCGCCCGGCCCCCAGACCCAATGTGCCACTGGATCGTAGATAAGCGTCGCCCAGATCAAGCTGAATACGAGGAACGCTTTAAAACGCACGCGTTCGACGAACGCTCCCGTGATCAAGGCCGGTGTGATGATGGCGAACATCATCTGAAAGGCGGCAAAAAGCATGTGGGGGATGGTCGGTGCGATCGCTGCCGGCTCAGCTCCGACTCCGTTGAAACCTAGAAATTCCAGGCTTCCCACCAGACCTCCGACGTCAGAGCCAAAAGCCAGCGAGTAACCGTAGATCAGCCACTGCATGCTGATCAAGCAGATCATGATAAAACTCAGGTTCAACGTCGAGAGGATGTTCTTCTTACGCACCATTCCGCCGTAGAAAAAAGCGAGTGCGGGAGTCATCACCAGCACCAGTGCCGTTGAGACAAGCACCCATGTTGTGTCTCCTGAATCGATTTGCATTTGAGCCCTCCTTAAGAATATGAGTTTCGTGGATCGCCGGGAACTACAATGGATCGATATGCACATCCCGGGATCATAGGGAAAAGTAAGCGCATGAAGTGGCCTGAGGTACTTGATAATACGTTGGCACAATCAAGCGCAGAGAAATGTTCGCGGATAGCAACGGCCGCTCTGGCAGTTACCTGATCTTTGTACAAGGATGTGGAAATTAAAAACGGCACGCCGGGCGTGCCCATAAAAAACATGGATACTGCGCCCTTTCAGGTATACAGGCAAACACAACGTGTATGTCTGGCCACTGCTTCACCTTTGGCCCCGCTGTTGCCAGCGGGTTTTGAGGCTAGGCCTACCTGAAAGGAGAATGGAATCTGTGGCAGATTCCGGAGGCATCCGCTGATTGTTCGATTTTCTCCCGGTGGTTATCCGGGGTTAGCCTCACCTTCGGTGAGGAACCTCCTCCTCGTTGTCTCTACAGCGCGCTAGAGACCCATACGCAAATCTCCGTGTATTTAATTTTTAAGGCGGTGACCTTAATTTGCGGGATTGTAGCATTTATATCGACGCCAAGTCTATTATCCATTTGGGTAATATGTTCCCATCACAAATTCAAGCGCCGATGCGGGTACCGTCCGGAATTACACTATGCTTGGGGATGACGACAATTCCATCTCGCACAAACCAATCCCCCTTATCCATTTCCGTGCTCGGTGGGAACGGTTCGATGTTGACGTTCTCACCCACACAGGCATTTTTATCGATGATCGCGCCCCGGATGTGCGAACCCTTACCGATGCCCAGCGGAAGTGAATCAGGCGTACGATGTGACGATTGCTCTTCGTAATAGTCCGCTCCCATCATTACCGTGTCTTGGATCAGTACATCGTCCCCAATTACGCTGCGGATGCCGATGATCGAATTTCTGATTTCTGCACCCTCTACGATGCATCCCTCCGCCAGTTTTACGCAATCGAGGTGAACGTCATAGATACGCGAGCCGGGTAAAAATCGAGGGTGGGTGTAGATGGGGTGATCCGGATCGTGGAAACTGAAGGCCGGATTCGGTTGCGTCAGTGCCAGATTCGCATTATAGAAGGAGCGAATCGTCCCAATATCCTCCCAGTAACCTTCGAAGGGAGAACCAAAGACACGATGCGTGTCGATCGCTGCAGGGATGACATCCCCACCGAAATCATCGTGATCCGAGTCGAGCAGTTCCCTCAGGACAGGAGTGCGAATCAGGTAGATCCCCATCGAACCCCAATAGGGTAAATCTGGGTCATCCCGACTGATGAATTCTTTCCTCACCGCCCGATCCTTCGGTTTCTCGATAAACGATGTAATACTTTGATCCGCATTCATCTTGAGAATGCCGAATCGAAGAGCATTCTCATCGGACACAGGCTTGACGGCAATTGTCACATCGGCATCGACGCTGCGATGAGTTTCGATGATGTTGGAAAAATCCATGCGATAGAGGTGATCACCGGCGAGGATGAGTACGTCACGCGGCCCGGCGGATTCGATCTCGAACATTTGCTTCCGCACGGCGTCCGCCGTCCCCTGGTACCAGTCCTCACTGGAGAAGGTCTGCTCTGCTGCCAGAATTTGCACCCAACCTGAATGAAAAAAATCGAAATGGTAGGTTTGGGAGATGTGCCGATGCAACGAAACGGAATTGAACTGGGTTAAAACGGCTATTCTTTGTATCCCGGAGTTGAGGCAGTTGCTGAGTGGAATGTCCACCAAACGGTACTTCCCACCGATGGGCACGGCTGGCTTGGCGCGCAATTTCGTTAGCGGCCACAAGCGCGTGCCGCGTCCACCGCCCAGTATTAAGCCTAGAACATCGGGATGGATCATGGCAGGTCGATCTCCTTCCTGTGAGCAACTCCGAGCTGACTCATCTCATTCTATACCAAAATTCTCAAGCACAGCCATTTCACGACAGCTGGTTAATGGGTTATGATGAATAGTCGACTGAAACTGGCCGGATTGTAGATTTCAACCAGAGGAATCGATGCGAAAGCACGAAGACAAGAACTCAAAGACTCCCGAGCGACACTATCCGCCTTTTTGGGAGAAAGCTGTCCCAGTTGCCATCGCGATCATCGGCGTCATTATCGTTATCCTGTTGCTCATCAGTATCGCCGTCGCATTGGGTCTTTTTCCAGGCTAAGGATGACCCTCAGTCCGCAAAAAATGACTAACACCCCAATGGTGCACCGGTTCTGCCCGCTCTTGTGTCGTTACTGCAGTACAGAGAAGTAGAGAGGGCCATCGAATAAGTACGTTTCGAAAAGGACTTTAGCATCATCCAACGACGAGTTACTCGGTCGATGCGTCTGGGCATAATGGGAGCTGGTAAGACACTGGTTTGGGATAACGACGAAAACAAGGAATCGAAGGTGAGATCGAAAAGAAAAAATCAACTGCACGATATAACAGGCAGGTGAGGCAATGTATCGGCTCGCTCGCCGAAGAAAAATCGATTTCCGGGAATTCTATCGCCGGTTTCCGCTGCATCCCTTTCTCCTTGCTGCTTACCCAATCGTAGGTCTTCTGGGTTTCAACATCGAGCAAGTCTTCGCCCGAGAAGCGGTCGTACCACTGATTCTCTCTCTGTCGATCACGACGTTGGCCTTCGTCGGACTGTGGCGGCTTTTCAAGGACTGGCAGCTGGCAGGCCTGCTGACCAGCCTGTTGGTGGTTTGGTTCTTCTTCTACGGTCGCGTGTATGTGTTGATAAAGGGAGTAAGCCTGTTCGGGTTCTTGATAGGACGCCACCGTTATCTACTCTTCGCCTGGTCATTCATCGTTGTCGCGTCTGCGCTGTGGCTCTTGAAACGAAAACGCCCCTACCCCGAATTGACCAGGATTCTGAATATCTTCTCCACCATCTTGTTTTGCCTCCCTTTGTTCCAGATCGGGGCTTTTTACGTCCGCAACGTTTCTCCGCCCGGCACGCTCGATGGCGACACCGTCGAACCGATGATCTCTTGGACGGAAAACACCAAACCACCCGATATCTACTACATCGTCCTGGATGGATACCAGCGGGCGGACGTCCAGGAAAGCGTTTTTGACATAGATATCTCCCCATTCCTCGAGGGGCTTCAGGAAATGGGCTTCTACGTTGCAAATTGCGCGCAGAGCAACTACACCCGCACGATCCTTTCAATAACATCGACGTTCAATATGGACTACCTCGATACATTCAAGTCCGACATCTCTCCCGACGAAAGCACATCCTGGCTTTTACCTTATTACAGACACAACTTCGTTCGCCAACAATTAGAGCAGTTGGGATACAAGACGGTTGTGTTTAAAAACCCATGGACGAAATTATTATGGGAGGATGCAACGATCGTCTACAGATCAAGCGGCACGGCTCTTCTATCTCCGTTTAAGTACATGTTTCTAAGGACCACAATCGTGAGGGCTTACCTAGATCTAAGAACCGCCCTCAACCTCCAGCTCATTGACTATGACAACTACGAAGATACGCGCTACGCCCTTGAGCAGCTTTTCAAGGCTCCAGAAATCCCGGGACCTAAGTTCGTTTTTGCACATCTGGTCATTCCCCATTCCCCATTCGTATTCGGACCAAATGGGGAAAAGGTCGAAATACCGTATGATGCAGACGCGGGCAACATATATACGGAAGCGGATGGGAAGCGGGGTCACACTTACGCAGTCATCTATATAAACAAAATGATGCTCGAGATCCTGTCCACAATTATTCAAAATTCCGAAACGCCCCCAATCGTTATCGTGTCAGCAGACCACGGCTCCCCTAAGGGAGGAATTGAGAACTCCGTCCGAATTCTTGCTGCGTACTATGCCCCTGCGGCACGTTCCCAATTCTACCCAACCATCACCCCGGTGAACGTTTTCCGCATCCTGTTCGACACCTACTTCAATACCGACTTCAGCTTACTGCCAGATAGAAGCTTCTTTTCCGCTCAAGGCCAATATTTCAATTTTCTAGAAATTCCCAATGCATGTCAGACAGGGCAATGAACCAACTGACACAGTTGTAGCTCCAATCTTTTCTCTCTGTAATATACTTTAAATAACCGTCCCCGATAGGAGATCATCATGTTTGTAAAAGAGCATATGACTCAGAATCCTGTTACCATCACCCCGGACACATCTGTTCCGGAAGCGTTGCACATCATGCGTGAAAACAATGTCCGGCGGCTGCCGATCCTCGACCGACGCGGAAAACTCGTCGGTATTGTTTCCGACAAGGCGCTGCTGCATGCCTCGCCCTCGCCGGCGACTTCCCTGGCGGTGTGGGAAATTACAGAATTGCATGCGAAATTGAAAGTTGAATCGGTGATGAGTCGGGATGTCGTCACCGTGCCCGAGGATACGTTGTTAGAGGAGGCTGCGCGTATTATGGTCGACAGTGAGGTCGGCGGATTGCCCGTGATGCGCGGCGATACGCTCGTGGGCATTATCACCGAGTCGGATCTCTTCAAAGTCCTGCTCGAGCTTCTCGGTGGCCGGCGGAATGGGCTGCGCCTCACTGTATCGGCAACCGGTACAAAAGGGACTCTCGCCAAGATTGCTAACGCCATCTTCGACATCGGCGGCAATATCGTCGGCCTGGGTGTAAGTGAGATCAAGGACGTACGCCCGAATCAATGGGAGATCATGCTGAAAGTCCAAGACGTGCATAAAGATCCGCTCGTCCAGGTGGTCCAACCAGTGGTGAACGAAATTATCGACGTACGGAAGACATGACTGCGCGGAAACAGATCGAGACGGAGGGAAATGTTCGCCAAGGAACGTGATCGTAAAGTGTATTGCAAGGGCCAAACGACCTTTGCCGTTCATTCATACATTACACCAGCTGGCTGTAACAGAATGGGCTTGCGCAGATTGCGCTCATCACACAGGGGGATGTGACGCCATCTCGCCACCCACGTAGAAGATCGCCGACTGTCCGGTAACGTGCATGATCATCCATAACTCGAAGATAATGACGCTGATCCATAACACCGATCCAATCGATCCACGCGCATTTACGACGCCTTCAGACAGGGCTTCCAGATCCGTTGCCAGATCAGTGAGTAGCTCGTTCTTACCAGCGAGATCCTCGGAAAACCCGTTCACCTCGTCACCCGCACCAGACAATGAGATACTCACCTCTTCGAGGCTCGAATGCGTCTGGCTGAGCCCCTCGCCGACACGGCGCAAGTCTTCCGGCAGCGGTTCAAGGCTTTCTGCCACTTCCGCTATCGCCTCATCGAGGGATTGGGCGGGATCGTAGGTGACTCCCGTCAAAAAATTTAGCTTCGCAAGCCCTCGCAGAACCTGATCTACCGCACGAGCCCCGTCCTCCGCGGAGAGCAAAGCGTCGCGCGTGTCGTCGATGACTTTTGGCGCCTGCTCGCCAATCAGAGTTGCAGTCGAGTCGATTAAAGTCCCAGTATCTTCTATGGAATCCTTGATGTTTTGAATGGTTGCTTCCGTGGATTCAAGCGTTGTCACGCCGGAAGCCAAAACGCTGCCGGTTTGCCGTAGAGAATCCGCAAGGCGCGCCGTTTCCTGTGCGAACGACAGCATGCGTTCCTCCATCCAGGAACTAACACGAGCAGCGAAAATGGGTGCCAACAGCATGCCCAAAAAACCCAGAAGGATTCCCATCACACTGATGAATTTAACTGCACTGCCGATCCAAAATTTCAGTTGATCCGTTCTGAGACTGCTAACTTCTGTGGAGATCGACGAATCGTGATCCTCGGACGGCTTTTCGAAAAATTGATTGTTCGCCATTTTCCCTCCGATAAATACCTCGGTTCCACAGGGTGATTATCTCGTCGATCTGCAGCCAGCGATATTCGATTGAGAAGCAGGGAGAAGACTATAAGGTTTTCGCTGATAAATCATAAACGACCTTCTACAGTTTGTGTCCTTTGCCTGGATATTAATAATATCAACAGAGTTGATAACAAGCACAAAATTTGGAGATGTTTTGCATTGTTTACAAGATTTACATAATTTATCTTGGAGAGAATATGTCAAAATCAGAAAAGCGCCGTTTCTACGGCTCGATCACAGTGAGCAAACGCGGCCAGATCATTATCCCTGCAATCGCGTCCTATAACGACCTTGAACGCATATAAAGCGGTCAGTGCAGAATGGAACGACTGTCTGCGCGGTAATTTCCTCTGGTCCGGCGCCAACCTGGTCGAAAACGCGCCGCACATCAGCGGGAAGCGGTCCGTTCGGAATCGACACGCTGCTCGCTGGTGATTCGCGCCTTCGCACTACACGCCGGAAAGTTAACCGGTGTTGGCAACGATGTCCTTTTCCTGACCATCGATGAAATCCTGGCGTTGCTTGCGGAAGACGATGCCGCACGTAAGTTCATCCCCGGACGAAAAGATACCTACGATAAGTATCGTACGCTTCCCTCGTACCCGACGATCATCGTGGGGTGATTTGACCACTTCGAATGGGCGGCGGATACGGATCGGCGCAGCGACATCTACGATGCAAATGCCCCTGGCGCCGAAATCGCCGAGAGTGCCGTTGACTCGAAGCCTATCGTCCGTGTTCAATCGCACCATCGCATCACCGCAGCCCCCGCTCACAGCTTGCGTGTGGCAGTAAAACGATGCTCCGATCGCGCGTTGGTCCTAAAAATCACACTGGACTCAAGGGCGCGCCTGACGTATAGTTCACTTTAGGCAGACACATTCGAGAGGGAGGAACAGTCATGAATCGAATTCGACGCGAGTTCACAACCTTAACGCTTGTGCTAATCCCGGTAGCAATCGCCATCAACGTCGCCGTAGGACAGCTCGTTCTGTCACTCAAAGTCCCGCTTTATCTGGATTCGATCGGCACGGTACTCGTGGGCGTGCTCGTCGGGCCCTGGGCTGGCGCACTGACCGGATTGTTGGCTAACTTTGTGTGGACCATCACGGGCCTGTTCCCCGAAGCCGTAGCCTGGGCCGGCGTAGCAGCGATCATCGGCGCATTGGCGGGCGCTTTCCGCACAGGTGACTGGATGAAGGTCTGGTGGAAATCCATCATCGCCGGTTTGATCACTGGCATCATCGCCGCCGTGCTTTCGGCGCCCATCGCGGCTTACGTTTTCGGCGGTGTGACGGGCAGCGGGACGGATGCGATCGTGGCCATGTTCCGAGGCGTGGGACTCGACATGCTCGGCGCCAACATGGCCCAGGGTGTGGTTTCCGATCCAATCGACAAGGCGGTCACCTTTTTCATCATCTGGGCCATCCTGCTCGCCCTGCCGAATCGCTTCAAGGCGCGTTTTTCCCAAGAGTGAACAACGATTTCCAGATTCGGGGAAATGACAGCTAAAACAATAATAAGCCCGCCATCCTCAGGAGAAAGGGCCGGAGGCGCACGCGGTTAATCGATGAGCACACCGACACTCTACATTCCCCGCTCCAGCGGGCTGCACGCCCTTCATCCGCTGACAAAAATCGCCATGACGGGCGTGTTTTTCGTGGCCGCAGCCACTCTACCCAACGTATGGTGGCTGCTGGCGCTCTACGCCCTTGGACTGCTGCCATTGGCTGTCTGGGGACAGGTATTACGACCCTTTCTCAAGAGCAATGCTCTGCTGATCTGGCCTTTCGCCCTGTCGCTCTTCCTCATCCAGGGTTTCTTTGCCCACGGTGAACATGTGCTGCTGCAGCTCGGGCCGCTTTCCCTCAAGGAGGAAGGTTTGTGGCTGGCGGCGCATTTCACCGCACGCTTGTTGGTCTGGCTGGGCGCGGCCACGTTGATGATGATCGCCACCCGACCGGACAAGCTCATGCTGGCGCTGATCGAACGCGGCATGCCGCGCCAAATCGCCTACATCATCCTCGCCGCTTTGCAAATCATCCCCCGCTTCCAAGACAAAGCGCAGGGCATTCTCGATGCGCAGCGCTCCCGAGGGTTGGAAACTGAAGGGTCTTTGATTCACCGCATGCGCATGTTGGTCCCGCTCGTGGCGCCGTTGATCCTCGGCAGCGTCCTGGAACTGGACGAACGCGCCATGGCGCTGGAGGCGCGTGCCTTCAGCCGCCAGGGACCCAGGACGAGCCTCACCGAGTTGACGGATTCGAAAAGCCAATCCATTCTGCGCTGGTGTCTCCTTCTCCTGATGTTGTCGCTGATCGCAGCCTGGATCGTGGTGCGAATGTCATGATTCGTGTCGAGAATCTTTCCTATCGCTATCCCGACAGCGAAGAAACCGTGCTGCAGGAAATCGAACTGACGATCCCCACCGGCCAGTTCTGCGGCATCGTGGGGCCGAACGAAGCCGGGAAGTCGACGTTGTGTTATGCCCTAACCGGCTTCATCCCCCATTTCTATCACGGCCGGCTGACAGGACAAGTCACGGTAGGAACGAAAAACATCAGTGAAACGCCACTGGGCGAAATCGCCGGTGACATCGGCCTCGTGTTTCAAAATCCTTTCAACCAGATCACGGGGTCGCAATTCTCGGTAGGCGAAGAGGTAGCATTCGGGCTCGAAAACATGGGACTGCCGCGGAAGGTAATCATCGATCGAGTGGACTGGGCGCTGAACATGATGGGGCTGCAGGAAATTACAGATCGCTCTCCTTTTGACCTTTCGGGTGGACAGCAGCAGCGTCTGGCGCTGGCGTCGATGATCGCCATGCGGCCACGGGTACTCGTGTTGGACGAACCGACGAGTCAGCTGGATCCCATCGGGACCCGAGATCTTTATCTCGCCTTGGAGCGCATGGTCCGGGAGGGAGAGCTGACCGTGGTACTCGTCGAGCACAAACTGGAGTGGCTGGCGCGATTTTCGGATCGAGTATTGCTTCTGAACGAAGGCCGTGTCATCGCGGACGGCTCACCTCGAAGTGTGCTTACCTCATCCGAACTAGAGGCAATCGGGCTTCAACCTACCCGCTTCACGCGTGCTGCACGATCGGCTCGAGAACACGGAGTAGGTAAAGTGGATGGCGTCCTGCCGATTACGCTCGAACAGGCGATGGAGATCTTTCGATGAACGTCGTCATCGAAAACCTTTCCTATCGATATCCTTCCGGTGTCGAAGCGCTGCGCGAAATCGACCTACAGATCGTGGATAACGAGGCCGTGGCGATCATCGGGGAAAACGGCGCCGGGAAAACGACTCTGGTCAAACATCTCAACGGCCTGCTTGAGCCTACGTCGGGGAACGTGCTCATCGGCGATTGGAACACCCGGGAGCACACGGTGGCACAACTTTCTCGCAGAGTCGGATACGTGTTCCAGAATCCAGACGATCAGCTCTTCGCTCACACAGTACGCGCAGAGGTGACTTTCGGGCCAATGAATTTGGATTTGAATCCTGCGGAGGTCGATGCGCGTGTGGAACGGGCGCTTCAATTGACCGCGCTGCAATCCCTCAGCGACCGACACCCTTACGACCTGCATGCGTCGAAACGCAACTTGGTCGCGATTGCTGCCACCCTGGCGATGGTAACACCCATCGTGATTTTCGACGAACCCACGAGCGGGCAGGATTCGAACGGTGTGGCGATGATGGGCGAGATCGTCGAACGCTTGAAGTCGGAAAGCCGCACGGTGATTGCCATCACGCACGATTTGGATTTCTGTGCCGAACATTTCGACCGCGTTGTGGTGATGTCCCGGGGTAGTATATTGATAGACGACCGTGCCGAAATATCACTGGCGCAGGAAGACATCTTGCGCACAGCAGGATTGGAACCGCCGCAGATGATACGCCTGGCCAGGGCAATCGAGTTACCCGCCGCTCCGCGCACCGTCGAAGCCTTCGTAGAAGCGTGGATCGCAGCCAGGGAGGGCAAGCAGTGATGATACTGGTGTTCGGAGATTTGATCGTCGATCTGAGTTTGCACATTCCCCATTTTCCTGTCCAAGCGGGAGACATCCAGCGGGCTACGTATCTGGAAATTGGCCCGGGCGGCGCGACCAACGTCGCCATCACGGCTGCACGCCTGGGGATGGACGTTGGTTGTATGGGAGAGATCGGCAGCGATCGATTCGGTCGAGCCGTGCTCGCCGGATTGCAGCGCGAGGAGATCGACGTATCGAACGTGCGCATCACGCCCGAGGCGGAAACGCCCGTGGCCGGAGTCGTCGTCGATGGCCAGGGCGAACCCGCTTACCTGGGGTATGGCGGAAGCCTGCGGTTGAAATCGTTTCCTGAAGAATGGAAACGGTCGATCCGAGAAGCCGATGCGTTGTTCGCCGGCGGCTGGGCGGAATACGAGTGGACCCCGAAACTCATCCTGGATGCCATGCGTACAGCACATAAATCGAACATCCCTGTTTTCTTCGACCCTGGCCCGGGCAATCCGTCGGTCGATTCGTCGTGGTGGCAAAACGCAATCGGCCTCACGACCGTGTTCCTGGCGACAGAAATCGAAGCGAGGAACCTTACCGGATTGGAGGATCCACTCGTCTCCGCGCGCGAGTTGCTCAATCGGGGACCCCAAAGCGTGATCATCAAACGCGGCGCTGCGGGTTGTTTCCTGCTTAACGATGGGAAGGAACACATCGCTCCCGGATTCCCGGTACAAGCCCAAGACGCGACCGGCGCAGGAGACAGCTTGAACGCAGCGGTGATGTATGCCTTCCTGCGGAAATTAGACCTCGAGCAGACGGGGCGGCTGGCGAACGCGACCGGCGCCGCCAAGGTCCAAAAATTGGGCACCGGTTACAATATGCCCACGGATGAAGAAATCCGCGAGGTCCTGAATCGTTTCGGTATGGAATGGAAGGACGTCCTACCGCGCAGTCCAGAGGCTGGGTGATCGCGGCAGAACTGGACGATCCCAACGCGAACATGCCTCTTGAGTTAATCCCACTGTCACAGCCATGGAGAAAGAAAGCATGAAAATCGTTCGTGTAGCGCTCATCGGATTTGGGAACGTGGGGCAGGGTTTTACGGAAATACTCCGTGATCGAGCAGACGAGTATGCAAAAATTTACGGCCTTGACATCCACATCGTCGCGGCCACAGATCTACAATTCGGCACGGTCTACGAGCCGGGTGGGCTGGACCCGGCCGCGCTGTTATCTGCGATTCAAGACAACAATTCGTTTGCCGGCCTAGCCGACGAAAAGCCCGATTGGGACACCCAAACAACGATCGTGAAGAGCAATTCCGATGTCGTCGCAGAAATCAGCTTCACAGATCTGGATTCCGGCGAACCGGCAACGAGCCACGTTCGCCAGGCGCTCGAGAACGGCAAGCATGTGATCACGACGAACAAGGGGCCCATTGCCTTACATTTCAGTGAACTCGACAAGCTCGCGCAGGATAACGGAGTGCGAATTGGTTTTGAAGGGACGGTGATGAGTGGGACACCTGCGCTGCGACTCGGCATGCAGACGCTGCGCAGTGCCGGCGTTCGAAAAATCGAAGGCATCCTCAACGGCACGACCAATTACATACTGACCGAAATGTCCAAAGGTCTTGCATATGAAACCGCACTTAAGGAGGCGCAACGTCTCGGCTATGCGGAAGCCGATCCGCGGGGCGACGTGGAAGGCCACGACGCCGCGGCGAAAGTGGCGATTCTCAGCACCGTGCTCATGGGGTCGGCGATAAAACCCGATCAAGTCGACCGGACGGGCATTACCGGCCTGACACAGGAACAAATACGGGAAGCGCGGGAAAGCGGAAAATGCTGGAAGTTGATCGGCAGCGTGGAAAAAATGAACGGCGAGATCGCGGCGAGCGTGAAACCGATGTGCCTCCCCCTGATCCATCCATTCGCCGCGGTCAACGGCCCCACCAACGCCATTCACTACATCACGGATCTGCTCGGTGAAGTGACGCTCATCGGACCCGGCGCTGGGCGAGTGGAAACCGGACTGGCTTTGATCAACGATCTGATTTCGATATTCCTTCGTGCATAGCACTTTCAGCGTAATTTATTTGTATTCTACGGAAAGCTTGTTTTTCCAGGGCGCAGGTTTTTTAGAAAATATAAGCTGTTTCGACACATACTTCACATACTATACTTATGCATTTCCCGCATTTCTTGGGGAACACAAACTACATTCCTCCAGAATTCATCCTCCAAAATAAATCCGATTCCCCAAAAAAACGGTAACCATCTGGTAACTTTCCCGTAAACGTTGCGAAAACATCCTTAGCTATACTAGAAGCATGAAAAATACGATCTGTGCAGTAGATTATTGGTGATAATTATCACTAATGAATTCCGAGGAAGGATGAACTGATGCAGAACTCGATATCAACGGGCACAAAAAGCCGATTGCCCCATATGCCAGGGTTGGATGGGCTTCGAGCGATATCAGTTCTGGCCGTCATCTTCTATCACGCCAACGTTTCCTGGTCCGTCGGCGGATATTTGGGAGTGGAGAGCTTCTTCGTCATCTCGGGATACCTGATCACCTCGCTGCTGCTGCGAGAATATCTATCCAGCAAACGAATCGCCCTGGGTCAATTCTGGTTGCGCCGGGCGCGTCGCTTGCTGCCGGCGCTTTGTCTGCTGTTGGTCGCAGCGATTCCGCTGGCAGCGTGGTTGGCGCCAGATGCGCTGCCTCGTCTGCGCGAGGACATTCCGGGAGCACTGCTTTACGTCAGCAATTGGGTGTTTGTCTCCCGTGAGATCCCCTACTTCGAAAAATTCGGGCGCCCACCACTGCTACAGCATCTCTGGTCGCTGGCCGTCGAAGAGCAGTTCTATCTCGTCTGGCCGTTAGCGCTCTGGGGAATCTTGCGAATCTTCCAGATTCGCTGCGCCAAACACTCTTCTCGGCTTGCGTTACCCATTCTCTTCCTGGTAGGAGCGTCGTTCGGACTCATGGCTTGCAAATTTAGTTCAATGGCCGATCCTTCTCGTATCTACTACGGCACGGACACGCGGGCGTCCGGATTCCTCTTGGGAGCCGGATTGGCCATGCTCCGGAAACCAGGGAACGGCACTGCTCGCAGAAGTAGGATGGTCGATGCCACGGGCTTCGTGGGTGTGCTGGGATTATTCTGGGTCTTCAACAAAATGCACGAGCACGAAACCTTCCTCTATCGCGGCGGGTTCTTGCTCACCGCCTCGCTGACCTGTCTGGTGATTCTGGCCGTTTCAAATCCGCAGACATACCTCTCCAGGCTGTTGGGATCACCACCGCTGCGCTGGCTCGGTACGCGCAGCTACGGTATTTATCTCTGGCATTGGCCGTTGATGGTTGTCTGGAATTGGGGCGGCGGCTCGGTGCAGCCCGATGTAGCCACACTTGCGCTGCAGTTGATCTTGACGGGTTTGCTGGCGGAATTCAGCTATCGCTGGGTCGAGCAACCTATCCGTCAACACGGGTTGCAGACCTGGTGGTCGAATTCGACCAGGCTGCTGGGCGGCCTTCGGGCCAACGCCGCTTCCGTCGCCGGCATGCTCGTCGTGGCGGGATACATCGTCGTTCAACCAACCGCTGCCGCTGCGTCACAAGTCAATGCCACGACCTCAACATCTGCAGATCCAACCTCCTCGCTCGAAGCCGACTCAGAGCCAAACACAACAGTTTCATTCCCATCGCATTCATCCGCCTTCTCTCAGACCGCAGTCGTATATATCGAGAACTCTGAAGTATCGAACATTATCGCCACGTCCGAAAATGCGCCGGAAACTGAGGATCCTTTGCGGATCACCTTCATCGGCGACTCGATCATGGAAAGCGTCGAACCCTGGCTCGAAAAGGAATTCTCGCCGGGCTCTTATTGCGTGAATGCGCTGCGCAACCGCCGCATGCAGGACGTCGTGGATTTGATCCCGCAATTAGCCGAAGGCGACTGCCTTGCAAACACAGTTGTCATCCATCTAGGGACTAATGTGCCTTTCGAAGACGAGGTCTTCGACGATGTAATGAGCAATTTATTGGAACTAGGCGCGAGACGAGTGTTCTTCCTCAACGTCAGGGTCCCCGTGGCGTGGGAAGCGATTGTCAACAACCAGGTGCTGGAGGGCGTGAACCGCTGGCCGCAGGCTGAACTCATCGATTGGCATGCGCTATCTGAAGAACAACCGGACTGGTTCTGCGAAGACTCCGTCCATCCCAGTTACGCTGGCGCGGCGGAGTACGTGAAGGCTATTTGGGAGGCGCTGGAAAATTAAATCCCATAGTCATTACGCTCTTGCTCAAATTTAGAAAAGACGAAGCGGTTTCGCGCCAAGCCGCTTCGTCAATTCTCATAGCCTATGCACCTGATTATTCGTAAGCCAGCGTCTCACGCACGCTTACACGCGTGGCTTTCAATGCCGGCCACAGACTGGCTAGTGCGGATAGCACGAGCACAATCGCCAACCAGATGGCTAAGCCACCGACCGCATATTCGAAATCCAGCCCGAAGCCGACCACGGTCTGGCCGATCACATCGGTGAACAACTTGGCAGCGGGGATGCTCAAAGGCACCATCAACAGCCAGGAGAGCAAGCCCAGGATCATCCCTTCCGTCACGAAAATGCCAACGATCGATGGCGAAGATGCGCCTACCGAACGCATGACCCCGATCTCGCGTAGACGCTCAACGACGTTGATCGACATCGTACTCATCAGTCCAATGCTGCCAACTACAGCTGCCAGGATTGCCATGGACATGAGTGTGTACGTCAGGGTACTGAACATGTCCACGTTCTGTTTCCGTTGCTCGCTGAGGCTCCAGTAACTTGTCGTACCAAAGCCTTGTTCCTCGTACATATCACTGATGTTTTCCGCCACTTGCTTTTCGTATTCCACGCCCGATTGATCAACTTGAATTTGAACGAAGTGCACCAGGTGTTCGGCAGCAGCAACATCGGCCAATGCATCGTAAGTCACGAAGAAGCCATAGCCACTACTATCCATATCCACATCCAGTGTGACACCAGCCACCCTCCAGACAGATTCGTTCCCAAGGATCGTAAAAGCAATTTCATCACCAGGTTCAACAGCATATTCATCGGCAAAAACACTCGTGATTAACACTGCGCTCTCGTCACTCGAAGGCAAGTTGTTGCCTCGGATGATGCGCGGGTTGAACATTTCCGAATCTGTTGGCACGCCTCGCAGCGAAACTTGGAGATTCTGGCCACTATCGAGTGGCGTGGTCGCCACACGATAACTGGACACCTCGGCTGCCACTACACCCGGAACATTTTCTGCGATGGTGGTGAGTTCTTCTGGATCGTAGGCTTGATCCATGTACATGGTGATATCGTCACCAAACAGCTCGAAGATCGAATCAATCGTGGCTTCGAAGGACTTGTCCACGCAGAGAATCATGGTGAACATCACCCCGCTCAACACGAGGGTGATCAGGGTTAACGACACTCGTGCTTTGCGACGAAACGTATTGCGCAGGCTCAACGCCATCGGTCGTGGTATCCGTCGGACACGGGCAATCAGTCGATCGAACCTGCTCTCACCGAAACCATTCCCAAGGCCATGCCGATTGATCGCTTTATGTGCCGTGATGCGTACGCCACTGATGATGGGGACCAGGGCTGCCAGGATTGGCACAGTCAATCCAATAAGGATTTGCAGTGTGACGGTGCCTGTATGGATCTGAAATGCAGAATACTCGATGCTGCACAGATTCAGCATAAACACTGCCAGCCAATTCGCCCCAACGACACCCAGGGGAACCGCAATCAAGACGGCCAAGAGACCGTAGATGAAAGCTGTCATTAAGTACGTTCGTACGAGCTTATCGAAGGTTGCACCCACCGATTTCATCACACCGATCTGCCATACCTGTTGAGATAGAAGTGCAGTCACGGTATTAATGATCAGGAAACCGCTGAGCCCCAGCGACATTACCCCCAGAACTGTCCAGATCAGGAAGGAAGAGTCGATCAATTCCTGGTTCCAGTGTACTTCCGGATCGGTAATGTCGTACATCTCGACACGGAAACCCATCAGTTCGAGTTTGTCTTGCATTTCCTGAGCCGTCGCGTGTGCGAGTTCTTCCGTGTATTCATCTAACCGGACGCGCAGTTTGGTAAACTCGATTTCGACACCGGTGATTTGATTCGCGGTCTCCCGAGTTGAGAAGAAGATCGCATTACCTCCCCACAGCGGCGGGAAGACCATGTGCTCGCGCACCACCCCCACCACGGGGAGCTGCTGCTCCCCATCGGGAGTTTCAACGATAACGATGGAAGCGGAGGGAATTCCGAAGTATTCGGATGCCAACCGTTCTACAACGAGATCGTCTTCCCCAGGCCATTCTCCCGCGACTTGCCCAACCAGGTATACATTCTGATTCTCGTAGTCGCTGCGTGTGAATAGATATCCATTTCGCCAGTCTTGTTCACCCTCAAGTTTCCAGTGAAGCATTGCATTGCGTTCACCTTCCACTGCGACGACATTTTGTTCTTCCAACAGCGCATCGACCGCTTCCTGGCTAAAGGGACCACCATAGAAGGTGATCTGATCGGGAAGCACGGCTTTGTGTGATTCGGTCATTACCTCACGCATCACCCCGCTCAACCCGAAAGTCAAACCGAGGGCGAAGACACCCACGGCTGTGGCGAGCACAGCCAGGACTGTTCGCGCTTTATTATGCGTCATATCGCGCCACAATTTACGCCAGGTAACACTCATCGTCCACTGCTCCCATTTCCATTTTCCCGATCGCGTGCAATCTGACCATCCAGTAGATGCAGCACGCGATCCATCTGATTCGCCAAGCTGCGGTCGTGCGTGACGATCATCAGCGTCTTACCTCTTTCGACGAGCTGCTCGAACAAACCAAATACATCGTTGGCCGTCGCTCGATCCAGATTCCCTGTGGGTTCGTCAGCGACGACGACGGGAGGATCATTGGCCAGGGCGCGTGCGATAGCAGCGCGCTGCTGCTGTCCACCACTCAGCGTACTAGGCAACTTGTCTGCCTGATCGGTAATATTGACCTGATCGAGCAGATCCATCGCCCGCTGCTTCCGCTGGCGGCGGGGATACATGTTACAGAAGTCCATGGGCAGCATCACGTTTTCCGCTACCGTCAGTGTAGGAAGTAATTGAAAGAATTGGAAAATAACGCCGACGTTTTTCCCGCGCCAGCGGGCGAGTTGGTTCTCGCTGAGCCCATGAACCGCTTGCCCACCCACAAAGACCTCGCCGGCCGTGGGCCGGTCGATGCCGGTGATCATATTGAGCAGCGTGGACTTGCCTGAACCCGAAGGTCCAACCACCCCTACGAGTTCGCCTTCCTTTACTTTGAGCGATACGTCGGTCAAGACCGTCACGTCACCAGCGCCTGTTTCGTAGGTCTTCACCACATCGCGCAGATCGATCCGCGCGCTGTTGTCGCGTGCTAAGGTATTGCTTGTATTCATGTTTCCTCCTAATTGTTCTCTGCTTTGGGGATGTAAATGTAATTTTGGGTTATTTCCCACCCCGTCAGTTCTCTACCCTTTACGCAAGATCGTCGGCAAAGTTGCAGACATCCATTCTTCAAGATTGCATTTATTCGCAATCGTTGCTACATTCCGGCAAATTTACATGCCCACCATTCCTGCCGATATATCAGCGCTGGGAAAGAAGTGGGGCGATCCGCCATCGAGTGTCCCCGAGGAAAACGAAGATGAACAATCCAGAGAAAAAGAGTGAACAACAGGCCCGGGAGATGCTTGAATCCGCGTTGACGCCCGGCGAAAGGCTGCAGGCATACACCAACGGATCGATCGCAATCGATTTTCTCTCGAAAACGTTTTTCCTTGGATTAACGATGGACCGACTCATTCTTGTCCCTTATAAACGCTCCAAGCAGTCGGGGCCTGTTCTCAGTATCTGGCGAGAGAACATCCAATCCATCAAGTTACCTGTATTTGGGGGGAGGTTAAAGGTCAATTTCGGAGTGAATGAGCTCCAAATTTCCATAAGTAAACGGCAATGGCGGAGACGTGCCAAGGAACTCGTCGAGACACACAATCAACTTCCACAACCCAGACCCCCTCGCGAACCTGAAGAAATGAAAAACAGAATCATTCAACAGGCCCAAACCTTTCATGATCTCGGTTTCCTACGCGCCGCCACCGAAGAAATCGAAAAGCTGCAGCACGATCCCCTTCATGCGGCTGACCCTGAAACGCAGCGGATCACAAAGCAATTCGCTGAAGAGAGACTCGCCGTTCGAGTTGGTGCCGGTTTATTATTCGTCAATGTTGGAATCTCCGCGGTATTGATGGGTTTATTTGCGCTCTGTGGTCTGTTAGCAGAATCCTACACCACAATAATTTTCTTCATACCAGCAATCATCGACATCATGATTGGTATCAATCTTTGGAAAGGTGTCTCTCAACAGTGGAAAGCCTGGGCAATTCTTCGAGCGGTATTTGGATTTCTTTTTTTGGGGTTCTTATTTCTCTCGCAGGGGCGGATTATTGATTTTGTGGCCCAGGCTTCGCTAAGTACTTCAATCGTCATTACGTTAACGGGAAAGAGCGAGCGGTATCGGACCTGGCTCGCTGTCGGCATCTACAGTATCGGCTATATTGGAATCTTCGTCGTGACGTTCATCATGAACCTTATCAGCGGAGTTGTTCAAGGGCTCTAGCTGTCACTGGTTTCCAAAAATTGAATTTGCACGGAATCTCTATTTCCCATGCGGATGGTTAAATCAGATAGCTGGTCTGCTACAATTTCACATGCCAGTTCTTGTCGAGAATGAGTCGAAGCGATGCCGATCACTTTCATCCCCGCCGATTTCGCAGCCACTATTCCCGCCGGTGAGTCTTCAATGACCACGCATTGCGCTATGGTCACGCCCATACGTTTAGCCCCCAAGAGATAAGGATCGGGTGCTGGCTTGCCTCGTTTTACATCATCACCACTTATAAGTGTGTCCGGAATGGGAAGCCCGGCGCGCTTCAAGCGAGCCCGGGCGAGCTCCTGGCTCCCGGATGTCACGATCCCCCAAATATGCTCGGGGAGACCTTCCAGGATTTGTGAAGCTCCTTCGATTTTCACAACCCCTTCTGTGTCAGCGATCTCGATCATCTCGAATCGTTTAGCTTCCTCTTCCACATCCAAGTGCGGCGCGACATGCCGCATGGTTTCGATCGTTCGCAGACCGTGCGCTACACGCATTAGCGATTCAGTGTCCAGGTCGTGCTGACGCGTCCACGCTTCCCAATGGCGGCGGATGCAACGTGAAGAATCAATCAAAACACCATCGAGATCAAACAGGATCGCTTCGCATGTGAGAAAGTCTGTGGGCGGCATGGCACTAGGAAATGTCATGCGCTATGCGAACCAAGATGCTCTCCGCAGATGCAGGCATTAAAAATAACAGAAATTGCCCCCTTGGGTAATGTGACCGAAACGATTTCCCCATTCGTCCCATCAGCGATGTTCTCCAATTCGCACCCCCGCACCTGCAGCTCCTTCGCTCCCCAGGAACCTGTTTGCGTTACATACGCATCGGGCATCGAATGCCTCCTCTACGAACCGTACGATGTTGCATGACTGCGTCTGACTGTGTACGTGCCGAGAGTAAATCATGCCCATCGCCAGCCACGAGCACAGTCTGATCACCCGTCCACTACTTGTCGTAACACCCTGTACCGCTGCTCAAATCAAGAACAAGGAGATGAATGACGCCCCCCAATCTGAATGTGTGTGTAAGGATGTGCTCTATCGCGCAAACGTCGTTTTGCTCCCGTAATTATATAATAATGAGCACGTGTCGATATCGGACTCGAAAATTCGCGCGGTATCTTCGGATGCCAATGCACCATAAAATCATCAAAATCGATCAATAAATCTGCGGTCCATGTGCTGCGTAGGATAATTGTCAGGTTAATTAGGGATCAGAAAGGAATGAATGTGGAATTTTTATTGTAGCATCATCTCATACACGAACGACGTTCATGAAAGGATAACAAATGGATATCACAAACATCTTCAAGCGTGCATGGGAAATTACCTGGAAGAACAAAGGACTTTGGGTCTTGGGCATCCTGGCGAACTGTTCCGGAAGCAGCGGTCAGAGCTCGGGAAACACGGGTTCCAGAATGGAGTACCACTTCAGCGGTAATGAATTCCCACAGTTCGAAAACTGGGTACGGAGTATCCCGGAGGATACCTGGGTTACCATCGCTATCGTCACCGCTTGCGTCATCATTCTGCTGGCGATCATTTTCTGGGCATTGTCGGCGATCGGCAACGGCGGCCTGATTTCCGGGTTTCAGATGGCGGAAATGGACGAAACCCCCACGTTAGCCAAAGCCTTCCGCCAAGGCATCCGTCATTTCTGGAAGCTGATGGCGATCCAACTCATCGTTGGACTGACGGTACTTGCGATCGTGATCGCAGGGATCATTGGAGGAGGCGTATTCTCCGTTCTGACTCTGGGAATCGGATTGTTATGTCTGATCCCGATCATCTGCTTGTTGATTCCGCTGGCGATCCTGCTCTCGATTTACACCATGCTGACACAGGTCGCGGTGATCGTTGAAAAACTCGACATCATGACCTCTTTCAAACGATCCTGGGAGATTGCGCGCACGAATCCCGGGGAAATCATTCTGGTGGGCTTGATCCTGGGGGTCGGTGGTTTCATCGTCGGGTTGATTCTGATGATCCCCTTCGGTTTGATGGTGTTGCCCTTGATCATTAACCTTGTCAACGGCCACGAAGTCGTCAGCGTCAGCAACACCATCATTGGAATCCTGCTCTACCTGCCGATCTTCTTGGTCGCCAGTGGCATCGTACGCACTTTCATCACCGGCTCCTGGACGTTGACTTATCGCAACTTGATCGCAGCCGAAACCGGCTAGGTAAGCATCTGTTCGATCGCAAATTGAGATTTTAAGCTTCAGAGACAATCCCAGCGATGTCAATCAAAGCGCATATCACCTTTTAATCGGTGTTATGCGCTTTCATCGTACGTCCCTTTGCCGTCGTCATCCTTTAATTCCGTGATTCTAAGCCGGAGACGTTCCGGTCGTGCGGAAATCGGATTCCAACGGTACAAGCCAGGTGTAGTCGTCTCTTCGCCGACCACGATTACGAGGTAGGAGTAATCCCGTTGAAATTGATCCCACCTATCGATCTCATCGACCCGCTGCAACCAGGAACCTGTGTTTATGTACCAGGGGGAAGAAGGATCACGAGCCACTTTACGGCAGTCCGGATCGTGCGTGTGTCCGAAGACGAGATATTTCACAACCGGCGCGGACTCGGTGCCCTTGGGGGTCGAGAGAATCCTCCAGACTTTTTTCGACGCCGCGAACAGATAATCATGCGCACTGATCCCTTCGTCCTTTGAAAAGATGAGCGGCACAAGAATCGATTTGAGCAAGAAGCCTATTATCCCCAATATGATCGCTCGATTGAGATAGCTATCGAAAAGCGTATCGAAAGTGTCAGACACGAGGAATTGCCAGACGAACGGCCCTACAAAGACGAGTAAAAGAAAGAAGCCGATCAACAACGGCGGCACAGCGACAACCCCGAAGCGAAGGATCTTACGCAACGGGGTAGCTCGTTTCACAAAGGCTTCGTCTTCAATCCGTTCCAGCTGTTCGAGGGTGAGGTTTCCCCGAGCCAGATGGGCCAGGGTGTACACATGATAGTTGTCCGCTGCCGATTGCCATCTTTCAGCGTCGCGTAATTCATCACCGGGGCGCATCTTACGATCACGAAGCCTGGATCTTCCTCGATCGCGGAAATAATCCTTGAAGCTGCGCGAGATGAGTACTTTTACAAATTTCCATAATCCTGACGAATGTTTTGTAAACAACCGTATCATGTCTCGTAAGCGGTTTTTGAAGGTCCAGGTGATGACACGCGTGATGGGCCTTAAATTGTCGGCAAAGGGAAAGGTCGCTTCGACTTTGTTGAAAAAATAACGCACGAAAAAAGAGCCGGACGGGAGACGAAGGCGTTGAGGATCGATTTGCAACACGGGATAGAGAAAATTTTCGAAGAAATCCGCCAGCTCGTATTGATTGCCGTGCTCGATGTAAGCTACGCCGGGCTCGAAGTAAATCCAGGGTTCGAAGGTGCAGTCGTTATGTACGTGCTTAAATAATTGGGGTAAATCCTGGACAAGGCTGATCGGTTCCCTAGACCAGGCAGGATCGGAGAGGCGTAAATCCGCCGCGGCGTCGAGGATCAACTCGCGAATTCGTTCTTGCACTCCGGGCCAAAACAGCTCGACGTCATGATTGCCCTTCATGATCACGAGCGAATTCCCTTGATCGAGAAACCAAGACAGAGCACCGAAGAAAATCGGATGGCCCTCGGCGATGCGATCCAGTTTCCAGACCGCTTCCGGCTCGGTGGTGCCCAATCCGTAGGTGCGTTCGCTTTTCGACAAACGTGGATCGTTCCGGCAAGCCAATATTCTGACCTCGGTTGTCAAACGTTCCAGGTCCCAGATGCGCTCTGCTGAGATTTCTTCTCCCCACAACTTTAGTCGCTTCGCTAGTTGGATCAGCATTCGATGCGAATCGCCATGATTTGCTTGCATATCCTGGATAATCTCGCTCAGACGGCTCAGTGCCTGCTGCTGTCTTTGTTCGGGCATTGCGACGATATGACAAGTTGGAATGGGATTCTCAGCCTGGGTTAGATCATCAATTTTACGCTTCAGCCCTTCCGTATCCGGGGCCGGGAGAGAGAGAATTTGCAGGAAATCAAAGCCGTCCCCAGCGATGATCAGCTTCCAGGGAATTCCATTTTGGCGATGGGCTTCGTGAAAGCACAGGAAGTCGGCGAAGGCTTTATCGGCCAGGAAATCCTCATTCGGTGACCACTTTCCCTCCTCGAGCCGGAAACCTTCACTCAAGTGAAGATCGCTCACGATCAACAAATTGCTTTTTGTTTCAGCCATTCGATCACCCCGCTAGGTCAATATTCTTGCTCTCCGTCCTGCATCACGCACGGCGAATCGCAGGACTTGTCAGTGAAAATTGCTGGCCGACTTGACAGCACACAGAAAGAAACCCGGTCCTCCTGCGAAGTCGGGTTTCTCATTGTGTTGTTATAAGGCTCCCCGCTGCGCTTTCGCCTGCCGTTTCCCAGGCAAAGCGATGTGCTGCCGAATTTTGCCTACAGCATACATGAAAACGATGAGGGGTTCAATCGTTTTTTTTTTGCATCCCACAATACCATGAAAAGCGAATTCCCTCGATTTCAATATAATAATCGCCCTAAGAAAACTATCACACCCTGGAGAACCTTATGCGACGAACCACAGTGCTGTGCTTCATCATCCTTGCCATGGTTCTATTTGCTTGTCAAACCAGCCCGACGATGACTACACAGGCCGAACCGCAACCCCCAGCTCCAGATAAAAGGTGCGGCGACGGGGTTTGCGACGGACCGGAGACCGTCGACAACTGTCCTCAGGATTGCGCCTCCGAGCCGATTGCGGATGATCAACGTGTGCTCTACCTTGGCCTCATGATCCATCTCGAAGGTTGGGGAGATGACAAAGACGAAGCGAAATTCGAACAACACGTTGAAATCGTACGTGAGTGGGCCAGTTTGTTCGAAACACATGGTGCAAAACTTACATTCGAAAGCAAGGAACTAACCGACGGATCGATTCGATGGGGGGACAACGTGCTGCTGGAAATGCAGCAGCGCGGGCACGGCGTCGGTGTGCATGCGGATATCGGTGGGCAGTTGAATTACAACTGCGCCCGATTTTCTGATGATTTGCGCGCCGAGAAGGAGCAATTGGAGTCATTGGGCGTTGTGGTCTTGCATGTCTCGGGCAACACCTCGCACTGCAACTGGGTGACCGCCACAGTGGACGCCGGCTATCATTTCACTACCGGCATTGTCTCCTACAGTGTGATGTCCATGCCCGAAGCGCTGCGACCACCCGAGTACCGCGACTGCAAGACCCCTTCGGAATGCCACGACGTCATCCCCGCCGATTTGGCCGATCGGATCCATCCCTGGCGCGCCAACAGCGGCCTGAATTGGCTCACCCACGATCACGACGGACACCTGGTGCTCCTGGCGGAAAGCGGCGAGATGCCCACGGAGATGGACGGCATCGACGCGTTCATTGCTGAACTCGAGGAAGCAATCGCACTCTCGGAGCCCGGTAGAGTAAATATCTACTACGTGGGTAAGAGCATCGGATCACCAGTCGAGACCGAAGTGGTCGAAGCCTGGCTGCAGCGCATACAGCCGTACGTACAATCCGGACAGGTGCAATGGATGACGCTGCCCGAGATGTACGAAGCGTATGTAGAATGGGAGCGGAGTCAGTAACAATGGTGTTGGGGATAAAATCCATGACAGCCCCTTTTGGGGGCTGTTTTCTGTAACCAGGCCATATTGGTCCTTAATAGGATTCGCCTTGATAAGTATGGACTTCTACACCATACTTATACCTACAACCAATTAACGGTGTGGATTTTACATTTATCCAAAACGGAGCATCACAATATGCCGCGAGAGTATCACGACGCTGGAGACATCCAGTCAATGAATCCCCGATAGAAACCAATGGCCCAGGAACTTTTAGGTAGAGCATATGAGATGTCTGGTCTGCTGACGACGAAATTGAATCGCCCCTCCCTGCCTGAGAAATGGGTTCAACGCACATCCTTGATGGCGCGCCTGGACAAAGGTTTGGAGTCCGGTCACCAGGTTTTCCTTGTTTCGGCCCCCGCTGGATTTGGCAAGACCGTTTGTGTCAGTGAATGGGTCGATACGCTGGATCACTGGCCTGCAGCCTGGTTTTCCCTCGATACGGGGGACGATGATCCCGGGCGCTTCTTCACGTATCTGATCGCCGCGCTGCAAGAAATCGACGCCCGTATTGGCAGCGAGATCGAAGGCGTACTGCGCGCCGGACAGCTCCCTCCTGTCGAGATCGTTGGAACGACCCTGATCGGCGACATTCTACAAGTCGAAAACCAGTTCCTGCTGGTGCTGGATGATTTTCAAGTGATTCAGGACGAATACATCCTGCACGTTTTTGAAGACTTGATCTCGAATCTTCCCCCGGCACTTCGTCTGGTTTTGATCAGCCGGGAAGATCCTTCCTTGCCGCTGGCCAGGCTGCGTGCAAACGACAAACTCACTGAGATTCGCGCGGGCGATCTGCGCTTCACGGAGAAGGAAGCAGATCAATTCCTCAATCAGTCCATGGCGCTTTCCCTCTCGCCAACCGATATCCAAAAGCTGGTCGACCGTACCGAAGGGTGGATCGCCGGTTTGCATCTCGCTGGTTTGTCGATCCGCGACAGAGAGAACCCTTCTCTATTCATCGTCAATCTGAGCGGCAGTCACCGCTTCATTTTGAGCTATTTAACCGAGGAAGTGCTCGGTCAGCAGTCGCAGGAAATCCAACACTTTTTAATCCAGACATCGATTCTGGACCGCCTGACCGGGGATTTGTGTGATGCGGTCACAGGACGCAAGGACAGCCTCACGTTACTGGAAGATCTCTACAGCGCCAACCTATTCTTGATCCCCCTGGATGATCGCCAGCGCTGGTACCGCTATCACGCCTTGTTTGCCGATTTGCTCCGCGATCGCCTGCAAACCTTCGATCAAGATGCGGTAGCCGGTCTCCACCGACGAGCAAGCCAATGGTATGAGCGAATGGATATGCCCAGCGAGGCTGTCGAACATGCGATGGCGGCCGGGGATTATGCCACGGCCGTGCGCTTGATCGAAAACCATGCCATGGACATGCTCATGAAATGGCACATCAAGACCGTGGACGGCTGGCTGCAGGCGATCCCGCAGGCCTGGTGTGCGCAGAGCGCCGAAGCCAACCTGGCTTTCGCCTGGATGTACATACAACGCGGGGCATTTTCCCAGGCAGCACCGTATCTGGGTCGATTACAAGAATTACATGTCGAAGGCAAAATCGGGGACGAAGATCCTATTCTCCAGGCAAAGTGGCTGGCGCTGCAGATCATGCTGCTCAACGCACAGGGACAGCCGGAAGAAGGCTTGCATTTAGCGAACCAGGCCTTGAGACTTGTGGATCAGGAATACGGACGCGTTCGGAGCATGATTGATTTGGGAATGGCCAGCGCCTACCAGCAACTCGACGACTACAACAATGCCCTGAAAGCCTTCCAGCGAATTATCCAATACGGTGAGGCGGTTGGTAATTCAGTCTATGAGCTGCTGGGCATTTCCGGCTTGGCGCTGATGGCCATCCAACACGGCCAGTTGCATTTCACCTTCGAGATTGTCTCTCGTGGACTCGAACGTATGGAGCGTTCGGGATCGCTGCCTCCCATCAGCACCGCCGTTTACGGTGAACTCGGTGTGGTTCATTACCAGTGGCACCAATTGGAAAAAGCGCTCGAATATTTCCGGCGTTCCATCCGCGTGGGTGAGTTGAGCGGTTACAGCGATGCCAAAGTCTATTACGGAGTCGTCCTCTCGCGCCTGCATCAACTTGAAGGCGATCTGGAAGCCGCCGACCGGGAGATCCAAAAAGTCTCGGGGGTGATGCAGAGGGAGGCACCGACGGCGGTACGCGAGGAAGCGTTGGCCCAACAGATACGCATCCATCTGGCCCGCAATCGCCTCGCCAGTGCGGAGGCCATCCTCGCCCCCCTTGGCTTTTCGTTTCAGGATGGTTTCAGCCACCCCGATCAAGAGCCCGCTCAGATCGTCACCCCACCCACCGGGGCACTGTACACCAGTGCATTTCGCATTCTGCTCTACCGGTCGCGGGTCAAGGGAGAGATGGCGGACTTGAAAGCCGGCATTACCTTGGCGGACCGCATCGTCGATGAAGCCCTTCAGCGTCAATATCATCTTCTCGGCCTGGAGCTGCTTCTGCTGCGAGGCCAGATGCACGCCGCTGAAGGCGACGCGGAAAGAAGCGCCGCGGACACAATCCGGGCCCTGGAATTGGCCGAGCCTGAAGGCTTTATCAGCCTTTTCATCGATGAAGGGAAGCCGCTTTACGACACACTGAAGGCGCTGCTGGCGCGCGGTGAAACCGGAAACGCCAGCCCTGAATACGTCGAACGCATCTTGACCGCCTTCCTAGAGAGAAGTGTTGCTGCGGATGCGGCTAAAGCTGAAGTCGAAGAAACCGCGTTGATCGACCCGCTGAGTGAGCGTGAAAAGGAAGTCCTGGCCTTGATCGATGAAGGCTTGTCCAATCAGGAGATCGCCGAGCGCCTGGTGATCACGTTGCACACGGTGAAAAAACACAGCAGTAACATCTACGGAAAGCTGGGGGTTAACAGCCGCACACAGGCGGTCGCCCGGGCGCGCCAGCTGGGTCTGCTCTGAAAGAAAGACGCTTCGATTCCACCACTGCTTTTAACAACTTATTACACTTTCGAGTAATCCGCTTTTCCCTCACAGCAAAATATTATTACATCTTTCGTGGGCTGACTTTGCCCCTTCACGTCCCTAGAATGGAACCGCAGCACCAATCCATTTTTGAGTTGATGTTTTCGTGGAAAGGGCGAAGATGAAAGACATGCAGACGTATGCCATTCTGCTTCGCGGCCGGATCGATCTGGGTGAGATCGGCGAAGCGAGCCCACTGCGAGTGAAAGTCGAGTTCCCGCAAGCGCAAAACACGAAACTGGAAGTCCGCACAGACCAATCCGGCATCATTGGATTGCTGCGCTACCTGCACGGACGCGGGTTCGTGATCCTGTCCGTGAATTGCGAACACAATAGGGAGAAACAATGACGATATCAAATAAAGATAATGGCAACGCTTATTGGAAATCACTCTACAAGATCGGCGGGATTGCCGTTCTACTGATGATCTTGATCGTCCCGATACAGCTCGCTGTCTTCAGCATCGCACCGCCGCCAAGTACAGCGTTGGATTGGTTCGAACTTTTCCAAGACAACGCGTTGCTGGGCTTATTGTCCTTCGAATTGTTATTCATCATCTACGGTGTACTCGCCATACCCCTCTCGCTAGCCTTATATGTTGCCCTGCGGCGGACCGATCCCGTTTGGATGGCCTTGTACCTTTCGCTCACCATCGCCGGGTCTGCGGCACTGTTTTCAGCGAGACCGGCCTTGGAAATGCTGCATCTCAGCGGTCAATATGCGGCCACCACAAGCGAAGCGCAGCGCGCCATGTATCTGGCGGCGGGAGAGGGAATGCTGGCGACGTTCCACGGCACCAGCTACATGGTCACTTACCTGTTGGGATCGATCACGGGTTTGATCCTCGCGATCGTCATGCTGCGCAGCCAAATCTTCAGCCGGGCAACCGCATACATACGCATTGTCTCCAGCATCCTCGATTTCGGCTTATTTCTACCGGTCGTGGGGTTGTACGTTTCGGCCTTTTCGGCCGTGCTGCTGTTCGTCTGGAACATCATGATCGCACGCAGGATGTTCCAGCTGGGGAGAAGCGCTTCGATCTAACCAATCGCTGCGCGAAGAAATTTATAGATTCATCAATAAATCAAATCGAAAAGGAGAATTGTGATACCAATGAATACAATAACCACTTATTCCGCAGATCCTCGCTGGAAGGACCTTTATAAAATCGGCGGGTTAACGACCATCATTCTAGTTCTGCTGATCGTTCTGAGTGGGATTGCCTTTGCTATCTGGCCATATACCCCGGGATCGGCTTCCACGCTTGAAATCTACACAACGCTTCAAAGCGACCGTTTTGGGGGCTTGATGTCGCTCGATTTCCTGCTGTTTCTCAGCAACATCATCGGAGTCCTGCTCTTCATCGCCCTTTATGTTTCATTGAAAAGTGTCAATGAATCGTACGCACTCATCGCCTTGGTTGTAGGTTTGCTGGCGGCTGTTCTGATCTTCCCGGCAAGACCCATGGCGGAGCTGGTTACGCTGAGTGACGGTTACGCAGCAGCGACGTCCGAAATGGCGAGAAGCCAGTATCTAGCCGCTGGGGAGGCTTTGTTGGCTTACTTCGATGGCACGGCCTATCTCGGCAATACGTTCCTGGGCGGTTTGTCGCTGCTCATCAGTTCACTGTTGATGCTGCGCAGTAAAAGCTTCAGCAAAGCGGCGGCTTACGTAGGCATATTCACCAATCTGTCCGTGTGCTTTTTCTTCGTACCCGTCGTGGGGATTTACCTCTTGCTCCTTTGTCTTCCGGGGTACGTGATCTGGTACGTGCAACTCAGCCGCAGCTTTTTGCAGCTCGGGCGGTACGCCTCAAGAGCGGCACAGGAGACTGGTTAATGGAGAAATTGATCCTCGTCACCTACGCCAGCCGGACCGGTTCCACCGTTGGTGTGGCAGAAGCGATTGGCGAGACGCTGATGAAGGGCGGCGCGCAGGTGGAAGTGCGCGCCATGGAAATCACAGACAACCTCAATCCATACGACGCCGTCGTTGCGGGTAGCGCCATTCGCAGCAATTGCTGGCTGCCGGAGGCGATGCAGTTCTTGCGAGACCATCGAGAGGCATTGCGTTCCAAACCGTTCGCAGCCTTCCTGGTTTGCATGACGCTGGCCATTGGAAACGGGAGGTACCGTCAGCAAGTTGAATCGTTCCTTGATCCGGTGCGAGCACTGGTCAGGCCGGTTGCCGAAGGGTACTTCGCTGGCGTTTTAGATATCCGCAAGGTGCCATCGCTGAGAGATCGGGTTTTGTTCCGCGTCAGCGTTGCGTTGGGTGTGTGGTCGCAGGGCAATCACTGGGATTGGGATGCCATTCATGCATGGGCAGAAAGCCTCCCTACACTTCTGCTTGCGCATAACGCATAGCATAAAATTTCAAACAACCAGATGGACCCGCGAAATGTCGAACTCACAGTTACGATGAGCAGTGTGTAATCTCTAATGTATAATCTCAGAAGGACCATATCATCAAGGAGAGGAGGAAAGATGAATAAACATCTCTTGGTACTATTGGCGATCGTGATCCTGCTGACACTTGCCGCTTGTGCGCCTGGACCGAACGTGATGGAAGATGAGGCAAATCCGGAGGGAGAGGTAGCCGGATTTTGGCAGGGCTTGTGGCACGGGATTATCGCCCCGGTGACCTTCGTGATTTCACTCTTCAACGAAAAAGTGAACATGTACGAAGTGTACAACAACGGCGGTTGGTACAATTTAGGCTTTGCCATCGGCGCGATGATCATCACAGGTGGCGGCAGCCGAGGGGCTGGCAGGGTATCTTCCCGCAGGCGCGAATAAACCGTTTGTGCTAGACAGCACATCGCGCGATCAGACCTACGGTTGTTGGAAATTTCAGGGCTAACGGATTCGAATACATCGTGCCTCACAATCCCGCACGTTGATGTATAATATTGGCTCCGGATAAACCGAGGTGCGGCCTACTCAGCCGCACCTCTATATTTTGGCAGCTCGTGATCTTCATTAGCTTCGATCGAAAGTCTGAAAGAAAATGAGGAAAATCTGGCCTTTTAGCTTTAATTTCATACTCTTTGCATCCACGGCGTTTGTATCGCCGTTCATCGTGCTTTACTACCAGAGACTGGGTTTCAGCGGCGCACAAATCGGCATACTGACGGGTATCACGCCGTTGGTCACGTTTTTTGTCGTACCATTGTGGTCTGCGCTCGCCGATGCCACGCACCGGCACCGCTTGATCATGAGCTTGGCTATTCTTCTGGGGATCACGATGCTGGTTTTATATCCACTGGCAACGACCTTCGTGCCCATTTTAATCATCGCCATCCTGCTCAATACGTTCTTCGCCCCGGTCTCACCTTTCGTGGACAGCGCCACGATGTACATGTTGGCCGACCAGAAAGAGTTATACGGTCGAGTTCGCGTCGGCGGCTCAATCGGCTTTGGATTGGCCGCAGCGCTGTCAGGAACAATCGTTCAGAATTTTGGTTTGAAGTTCGCCTTCTGGGGCTGTGCCGGTTTGTTCTTCCTGAATTTTTTCATCGGCCAAAAATTGGAGTACGGGCAAGTCGAGGACAAGGAACCGATTTGGGGAAAAGTTCGAGCGCTGCTTGCCGATCCGTGCTGGGTCCTGTTTCTGATCGTCGCTTTTGCAGGAGGATTGTCGCTCGCCGCATTGAACAACTACTTCTTCCCCTATATGGACGAATTGGGCGCGCCAGAGTCTATGATGGGGCTGGCGTTAACAGTTGGATCGATCTCGGAAATTCCAATCGTGTTCTTCAGCAACCGGCTCGTCAAACGATTCGGATCGTACCGATTACTGATATTGGCAATGGTAGTCACCTCAATGCGTATGTTTCTCTTCGCGGCATCCGGGCTACCGGTCGTCGTCCTTATCGCACAACTCCTGAATGGGTTGACCTTCTCTACAATGTGGGTGGCGGGTGTGTCTTACGCCGACGAAAATGCGCCGGATGGCTTACGCACAACTGCCCAAGGCTTGTTCGCTTCCATGGTTCTCGGCATCGGCATGGCAGTAGGCGGGCTCGTTGGCGGACCGTTGCTGGAGAGCGTCGGCGGCCGCAACTTGTATTTCATTTTTGGTGCGGCCATACTCGTCACCGTGACGTCCGTTGAGCTGGCACACCGACAGCTGACTGCAAAGCAATCAATGGCTTGATTTACAGCCATTGCAGGCTTATGTTACACACGGTCATGAAGGCTGAGATTCAATGAATTTTAACCGTTGCTGAAACTATATGGTGAGAACATGTATAAATAAACCGCAGCTGAATACAACTTCAGCTGCGGTGGGGAGATTGTCCTCTCGACATCTCGAAAATTTTCAAACAGAGCCTCCTCGTCGAATTTATTCAAAACACTCCGGGAAGAGATCTCGCATGATATCGAGTATTTCGTTATAGACTCGTAACATTTCTCTATAGGCGTTTACTTCCCACTCTGATGTGATTCTGACCTCGTCTCCACCCTCCGTATGACAATACGTCCAGGTATCACCATCATTACCCGTGGCATCGCTCTGATGCTGGTTCTCGTGCGCCCTTGCGCCTTCTTCAAGCCACTCACATAACGGATGATCGAATACGCCATAGTCGCAGAAGGGATAGACATTGATTGTCGCATCTCCGCAGGGGTCGTAATGTCCCGCGGATTGCGGAGAACCAACATCTTTTACATCTCCCGCATCAACTGCATTCTTGTAGTACTCATCCATCGCTTCCTGGACGCGTCGGTCGAGATCTGAGGCACTCGTGGCTTCGTTGGCAAATTCCTCGTAGAACTCCATGCGTTTTCTGGCGTCGTCGGCGTAGAGCTGCAAGGTCCGGATGGCTTCGCACGGCGCATCGGTGATCACTTCAATATCCCAATTCTTGAAGTACTCAAAACCCAGCGGGCTGGGTCCTTGTTCTGTGGCCGAATACGACTTCTCCGAAGTGGGAAACGACACGGTTGTTAGAGTCGGCGGGTAGAAGGTTACGTTAGGGAATGTTTTCTGGACCGTCGGGCAATCAAGCACACCTCCAATCCCGGCATCCGGGTCGGGGATATCCGAGATTTCGAGTACGTACTTACCACCCTCACAGCCAACACTCACTTCGATGATCGCCTGGCTTTGTCCGGTAAGGTAGCATTTGTCTGCATCCGTTTGGTAATAGCCGTCGTTTGTGTAAGTAATCTTGCATTCCCCAGGTTGGCTCTCTGCGTCACGCAAGCCGAACATACAGCTCATCCCGGGCAGTGTACCGCCGTTGATGAGAATCTGATCAGTCGCCCGTCCGGGACTGAAATCGAAGACGTGATCCGCCGAGATCTGGAATTTCGCATCCGGGCAGGATTCATCCTCTTCGTCGCTGAGGTCCTCCAGATTTTCTCCTTCACCCTCCCCCCCTTTCGTAGTGAATGAAAATGGCGTCTCTGTGGCGATGTCTAACATCCCGCCCTCATCCGAGTCGGTTTCAACTGCCAGAAGGTTACACGCTGATTCCACGACACAAACCAAGAGAATTACTGTTACCAATTTGAGGGCCGATAATTTTGTCATGATTCTCACTCCATTGAAAGGTGGGAAAACGAGACGGCTTCCTTATACCCGGCGCATTCCCATCTATCATACCAAGGAAATTAACCATCGTAACCCGCCAATCGTCATCCTTTTCGCACAGCTTCTAAATAGGTTCACTTTCCCGATCACGTAGTTGGCTGGGGTGTCCTATGCTGACGAGACCACTCCGCCGGGCTTGCGCACAACTGCCCAGGGTCAGTTCGCTTCCATGGTTCTCGAGATCGGGATGGCAGCAGGCGGGCTTGTAGGTGGGCCCTTACTGGAGAGCCTTGGGGGACGCTGGCTCTATCTTATCTTTGGACTTGGTATCCTGAGCACAACAACGATCGCCGAACGGGGACAGAGACGGTATTCGTAAAAGCGGCAGACGATCTAAAATAATAACGTTCTACTATTCGCATGTTCGGAAAAATTCGCGTTTCATATTTCACCCGCGATTTTGCACGAGATACAAAGTTACAATCGTTGAAACCACGATGAGATATGGTGAGAACCTGTGGGTCACCGAGATGAAAGCCGGTACAGGATTCTCCATACTTAATAATCCTCCGGCAATCACTGTGCAGATAAACAACACGATTGTGACCGCGATTGCCGCGATTTCTGCAGCACTGAGAGGCTCCACTTGTTGCGCGCGGTAAATCGTTACGCCCAGATAAATACCTCCCGCCAACCCGATCAGCTTGTGGACGGTAAAGATGACAGTGCCATAAGGCTTCCCACCGTGGCTCACTAAAAATCCGGATATGAAGATAAAAAGAAAAAACAAACCCGCATAGACATATTGAGATTGGCTTGTGTTCATTTCAACTCCTAGGAGAATAATGAGATTGCTGCAGCCGTCATTCGCTACATCCATTCTGGTGCCGCAAGAACGATATTGCCGATTACTCGACCGCTTTCCAGCAATGCGTTCGCTTGTGCAGCGTCCAGAATGAGAAACTTATCCATAATGATCGGTTGGATCTTGCCTTCTTCCAGGTAGCTAAAGAGCGCTGCCCAATCTTCGAGAAACGGATGCCGATCAAGTCGAGATCTACCTGTACTGTAGTATTTGGCCGTTTTCCCATTGGGCAATAGGGTATAGAGAGTAATTTGGGCCAGATAGCGGAACGTCCGGGAAAGGCTGAAGGGATTGGCATAGCCGACAAAAATGCCGCCGCGACGCAGTAAGGAAAAACCCCGCTGGATGTAGTCCCCGCCTATGCCGTCAAAAACAGCGTCGATGCCGTCCGGTTCTGCCTGATGGATCACCTCGACGAAATTTTGTGCGCGGTAGTCGATCGGAACCGCACCGTATGCATCAAGGATGTGATGCTTGCTTTTCGACGCAAGCGCATACATTTTCAGCCCGGCCAGTTTGCCCAGCTGCAAAAAAGCTGTCCCAATCCCGCCACTGGCACCGATGATGAGCACCTTGTCACCGGCTTCGACTTGTGCAGATCGGTGCATGGACTGGTAGGCGACAATGTAGTTCAGGATAAGCGGTACAGCTTCCACGGGATTAATCGTTTTGGGGACAGGGATCAATTGGTCTTCCTTGAGATAAACGTACTCACTATACCCTCCATAAACCGTCAAGGCGGCGACCCATGCTCCGACTGCAGTTTCTTGGATATCTTCGCCAATTGCATCGACCTCGCCGACGATTGAATAGCCGGGCACAAAGGGAACTTTGGGAGGGAACGGGCTGCGTCCATAGCGCGCCTCGACGTCGGGCAAGCTCACGGAGGCTGCAAGCACTTTCACACGAATTTCCCCATTCATTGGAGGGCGCAGATCGTTCTCGACGATTTGCATCACTTCCGGTCCGCCTCTTTTGGGTACACATATGTTTCTATATTTCATGTCGATCCGGCTCCCTCAACATTCGTCGTAATCTGTAATCACTTTCCATCAGACATCATTGCTTCTTACTGTCATATACAATTGCTGTTAGCAGGGACAGCGAGCCCAACCCGAAAAAGGTGAAATTTCCCATCCTACTCAAAACCCGTCAGACCCACAAGAATACTCGTCACGGATGCAATGGCTTTCACGCCGCTGAAGTGACCAACAACGTTTGACATTTTCATACTTCGTTCTCCTAACCCTTACGAAATCACATGTCCATTCAGGGATGTGATCTGGAATGGCATAAAAGGGATATATCTTACGTGTGGCCCAGCCGTATCAGTTCCACACCTGTGAGCAGGTACCACACCAGCGAAAGCATTCCACCACCGATACTGGTGATCAATGCCAAGGCTTCTCCGATCCCGGACGAGACACCGTATGTGTAGCCCGAAAACAAGAAACTCGGTACGAGCAGCGCAAAGGCGATGATCCCAATCCAGGCTATCGGCTTGTTCAGCTTTCGACCGCGGAGCATAAGAATCGAGAAAATCAAGCCGGCCAGCCAAACGAGAGCTAACCCGGAGACGCCGCCTGTTCCTTGGGTGACACTGAGCAACGCCTGACCCGCGGCCAGAGCCGTCGATTGCTGCACCTCGCTCGTCGCAGTCGCATACTCACCGCTCAATGCAAGCATCGAGAAAGACACGTTCGTGGCAAGATAAACGGCCATTCCGACAAAGGCGAATGGGGCAGCGATCGTCGCCCAGTTGTTGTTCACGTCTTTTAGCATGCTGTGAAGCGCGAGAGAAACCAATCCGAAAAGAATCACAATGGGTACGTCGGCAAGACCGAGGTAGAAGAGCCCAACGAGACGATTGGTTTGCAGCAATTCGAACCATTCTACTACTGTGGTTGGAGCCGGTGCCTGCCGCATGGCGGGTACGTAAACAGCCGCCGCAGTCAGATACATCAACGCAATGGCAAGACAAGCGATACCCCCCAGGGTATATAACCGCTTGCGTGAAAAACGATCGGATTCCAATGCCTGCCTCGAAACATAATTCTCTTTTTCCATACGTTCCTCCTTGAAACAAGCCAACCAAGAACAATCGATCCTGCCTGCTTGCCCTCTTCCTATGGTGGAAATTGTAGTATCAGGATAGACACCGAACAATGACCTTTCCCGCACGTTTCGTGACATCTTGCGCAAATTCGGGAGTGATTCAAGTAAATTGACATCATTTTCTCCCATGGTATCGTTTATGCTAGATGAATAATAATAAGAAGACTCCAATCACCGTATCCGTTTCCGTGCTTTCACAGCTACTTCGCTATCTGGTGCATCTCGAAGTGGACATGGATGAGGTTTATCGGGGAGCAGGCGTCGATCCAGGTTTCCTCAAGAATCCGGATGCGCGCATTCCGATTGAGACCTACATCGCCGTCGAGGATGAATCCGTTCGGATTTCCAAGGATCCATACTTCGGACTGCACATGGGAGAGTTTGCCGAACCCGGAAGTTGGTCCATTCTTGGCTACATGATGATGAATTGTCGGACACTCAGTGAAGCAGCAGAAAAGTCAGCTCGTTACTCGAACATCATTGGGAATTTAATCCAAACCAAAGCGGTCCTCGGTTGGGAAACGGTAAAAATCGTCCTTTCGACGCCCAAACACGCTCCTGTGCTTTCACGACACTGTTTTGAATCCACCCTCTCGAGTACGGCACGCATGGGCAGGAGTCTTACAGGCAAGCAGATCGATCCCCTGGAAGTCAACTTCAGTTATCCGCAGCCCGCATCGACTAGCGAATACGAGAGGATTTTCCGCTCCCCTGTTCTGTTCGATCAGAAACAGACGTCCATCACTTACGATATACGTGTTGGAAATACATCCGTACTTCAGCCAAGCCAAAAACTGCTGGAGCAGTTCGAGACCTATGCACAGGAATATCTCGCAGAAATCGAAGGGATCGACAAGACAACCCGCGCCGTGACCAAACACATCCTCGGCCGGATGGACAGCAAGAATCTAACGCTGAGCAACATCGCCGGTGAAATGTCGATGAGCGTGCGTACGCTTCAAAATCACCTAAAAAGTGAAGGGGTTGTCTTTCGAGAACTCCTCAAAGACACGCGCGAGCGGTTGGCGAAAAAGTATTTGTGTGAGAACTACACGGTCGAAGATATCACCTATCTACTCGGTTTCTCCGAACCCAGCGTTTTCAGGAAGGCTTTCAAGAAATGGTCGGGAAGCACGCCGCGTGAGTATCGAGAGACGACCTCGATGAGAAACGTGCGTGGTATGAACTGATATGACTGTCACAAAATATGCTTGACGGCAGCCGGGAAATTGGCCGCCGTCGATTTTGATCCGTTCCAACATTGCCCACGCCTGTCACTGCCCAAGCGGCTCCGGGCAAGCCATCTCGGTCGTCATCCACATGAGGTCCTCAACCTCAACCATTGCCTTCCGGGCAACGTCCTCGATGCTGGCAGCGGTCGTGTTGCAGTCATCGCTGCTCAATCCGGAAATTTGAAGCCGAAAACGTTCGCCCACGAAAATATTGCCCGGGGTAAGCTCTACACGATCGCCAATTTCATCCCGCGATCGTGCGAACTCGGTCGGTGTGACCGGCTCGTAAACCACGCCTTCAGGACAGTGTACTTCTTCCGTTTCCGTCCCGGCATTGTAGGAGACCGAACAATTGGCATTTCGCTGCGCGATTTCTAACTGCCCTGCGTTCCAGAAAATAAAGCGCACCGGACGTCCAGAAGAAAACATGCCTGCATCGATGGCAATTGTGAAGGAAACCTGTCCGCCAGATGAGCTGCCAGGATACAGCGCATCACAGCCTGCGGACAAACACAGCAAGATAAGGATAAAAAGGACGATCATATTTCGTCGCATTGGCAATCACTCCTTTCCTTTCAATGACGCTTTCACGTCTGACTGAGTTCCCGGCTGATGCTCCCCATACATAATAACACCCATGGAATTCCCCTGTCGGAGAAGAGGGCAAGTTTGGGATCCACTGCGACTTTTCCCTGCAAGTCTCATGGTAGATCCTTCGTGGTCTACCTCCGACAGCCGTTTGGATTATCGCCATCCGGGATGGCTGTTACTCATTGATAACAGCTTTCCTTCGGTCTAACAACTACCCCGAAAAGCCTGGAAGAGACGCACGAGGAGAAGTGCAGTGCTTAGAGAAGCGCTTTCTAGAACGGTAGAGAAATTGCAAGGTCGTCCGCAGGAAGTGTGCAATATGATTAATCTAGTTGAATGACGTCGTGCGGGATGGTTTTCTTATACCGAATCGGCTGTGATCTGTGATCCGCACGAAAAGTGTACGTGAGAGGTTGGCCTGTGGATTTGAAAATCAAACGAGCGATTCCGACCCTTGAATTGAAAAACCGTCGACAAGGTCGAAAAGGCTCGAAACCCTTCAGCTATTTCGACTTGATCGACGTACTGGAGCATCCGGGTTGCCCCGTATGCAATCTGCTGGTACGCAAGACCGATCGATATATGAAATCCATTTTTTCCGAGATGCTCCTCAACCATGAAACCCGACAGGCATTTCGGGATCGAAGAGGTTTATGCGCACAGCACAGCGCCAGGGCGACCGAATACATCGGCGGATCGTTGGAGATCGCCATGTTGTACGCCGTCGGCCTCGAGGAAGTGGTCAACGCCTTGATGACGGACTCGCCAAACGGAAATGGCGGTTGGCTGCAGAGTTTAACGGCTCGCAACCAATCAGCCCTGGACAATCGCCTTGCCCCGACTGGATCGTGCGCGGTCTGCAGCTATATGGTGGAATGCGAAAGGCGCTACATCGAAACGCTGGGCAAATTCATCAGCGATCCAAAGCTGGAGAAGGCGTTCGGAGAATCCGAAGGGCTCTGCCTGCCGCATTTTCGCATCGCGCTTCGGGAAATCAACGATGACGGCGCAAGAGATTTACTGGTCAGATTGCAGAAATCGATTTGGGCGGAATTAAAGATAAATCTTGATTCTTTCATTGCAAAGAGCAATTACCTTCACCAACATGAAATAAATCCTCGCGAAGGTGAGAGCTGGCGCCGCGTGATACGCATTGCCGGAAAGAGCGGCGTCTTCGGACCTGACCGGCTCTGATTTGGATGGAATGTTCCACCCACACTTTTCAAGATATAGCCTCGTTCAGTTCAGAGATCAACGTGTGCCCGTGATGTAATTTTCCAATTGAGAGATCATGAACTCTTGCTGCTCGATCGTGCTCTTGACTGCGTCGCCGATCGAGATCACTCCAATCACCTCGCCCGCTTCGACGACGGGCAAATGGCGTATTCGCTCTTCGGTCATGAGAGACATTGCGGTCTGTATGTTGTCAGAAGGTGAGAGGGAAACCACATTCCGGGTCATTATGTCTCGGACGAGCTTATCCATCGTTGTGTTCGCCTCGCTGGCGACTTCACGGGCATAATCGCGCTCGGAGAAAATGCCGACAAGTTTCCGGTCTTCCATCACCAAGAGGGCGCCGACATCCTTTTCAGCCATTAGCTCCAACGCCGTAATAATCGAAGCTTCTGGCGACACGAACCATACGTCATACCCCTTGGATTCGAGCAATTGACGGACTGTAATCATCGCAATTACCTCCCCTTTATAGAGTAAGCGGATGTTATTAGTCTACTAAAAGGTTGGCAGAATAGCAAGGAGATCGTCGAGCGATCACTTGTGGGTCTCGTGCTTGTGTCGGTGGAGTGGAGCGGTACGAAACACACGTCCACTCCACTTCGCTGCCCGGGAATATCTGCCGCGGATGCGCCTGCGTATTACCCGTCGATGTTATGCGGCTTCAGCATATTCGAATTGACTGTTATACAACTCCGCGTAGAAACCGTTTTGTGCCAACAGTTCTTCATGTTTACCCTGTTCGACGATATCGCCCTCGTTCATCACCAGGATCAGATCGGCGTTGCGAATCGTGGAGAGACGATGTGCGATGATGAAGCTGGTGCGATTGCGCATCAGGTTATCCATCGCCTTCTGGATCAACACCTCCGTACGTGTGTCGACCGAACTGGTCGCCTCATCTAAAATCAACATGCGCGGATCGAGCGTTATCGCACGGGCAATCGTGAGTAGCTGTTTCTGTCCCTGGGAAATGTTGGAGACTTCTTCGTTGAGCACAAGATTGTAGCCTTCGGGCAGCGTACGCACGAAGTGATCGACATGCGCGGCTTTCGCCGCGGCGATCACTTCCTCATCGCTGGCGCTTGGCTTTCCGTAGCGGATGTTCTCTATGATGGTGTCGTTGTACAACCAGGTATCCTGCAGAACCATACCGAACATGCAGCGTAAATCCTCGCGCCGGAAATCCTTGATGTTGTGGCCATCGATCAGGATGGCACCCTCATCGACGTCGTAAAATCGCATCAGCAGTTTGACCATGGTCGTCTTCCCGGCGCCCGTGGGCCCCACGATGGCGATCTTTTGCCCGGGTTTGACGTCGGCGGAAAAATCTTTGATCACGACTTCATCCGCCGTATAGCCAAAGCGGACGTGCTGGAATTCGACGTGGCCCTCGATTTCATCGGGCAGTACGGGGTTTTCAACCTCCGGAATTTCCTCTTCCTCGGCGAGGAATTCAAATACACGCTCCGCCGCCGCTGCAGTTTGCTGAAGAATGTTGGAAATGTTGGCGATCTGCTGGATAGGCTGTGTAAAGGAGCGCACATATTGGATGAAAGCCTGGATGTCGCCCACGGTGATCGTTTGCTGGATCGCCAGGTAGCCTCCAAGAATGGCGATACCAACGTATGCAAGGTTGCTGACTACGTTCATGATCGGCATGATCAAGCCGGTGAAAAATTGGGATTTCCATGCCGCGTCGTACAGCGTATCGTTCAAGCCATCGAAGCGTTCGATGCTTTCGGCTTCCCCATTGAAGGCCTTCATCACCAGGTGTCCGCCAAACATTTCCTCGACGTGGCCATTTACGTGGCCGAGATAGTCTTGCTGCTGCATGAAGTATTTTTGAGATTGACTGACCACCAGGACGATGATACCCGCCGAGAGCGGGATGATCAGCAAGGCGATCAACGTCATCTGCCAACTGATAGAGATCATCATCACCAAAACGCCGATCACCGTGACGACCGACGTAACGATCTGCGAGAGGCTTTGACTCAGCGTCTGATTGACCGTATCCACGTCGTTGGTAATGCGCGAGAGAACTTCTCCCTGACTGGTCCTGTCGAAGTATTCGAAGGGCATACGGTTGATCTTGGCGGCAATATCCCTACGGAACCGGTAAGTGATGTCCGTTGAAATCGAGGCCATGATCCAACCCTGGATGAACGAGAACAACGTAGAAGCCAGATACAGGCCCAGTGTGATCAGGATGATACGGCCGATGTAACCGAAATCGATTCCGCTGCCCGTTCCAGTAACGATCCCGATGACGCCCTCAAATAACTTCGTTGTTGCCTGGCCCAATATCTTGGGTCCGATAATGGCAAAGATCGTTGAGGCCACCGCAAAGAGCATCACGATCACGATAGAGATTTTGTACGAACCGAGGTATGCGATCAGCTTGCGCATCGTGCCCTTGAAATCCCTCGCTCGGTCCCCCTTCAGCATGGTCATCGGTCCGCCGTGACCCATCGGCCCGCGGCCGCGCATCGGCCCACGAGGTCTACGCCGCGATGATGAATTACTTTCACGAGAATTCATGCCAACTCCTCCTCGCTCAACTGCGAGCGGGCGATTTCTTGATACGTTTCGCAGGTCTGCATCAATTCGTGATGCCTGCCTCTGCCTACCACCTTGCCTTCTTCGAGCACGACGATTTGATCGGCGCCCTTAACCGTCGCCACACGCTGTGTGACGATCAAAACCGTCGAATCACCGGTTTTCTCTTTGAGCGTCATACGCAGCCTTGAATCGGTCTTAAAATCCAGCGCCGAGAAGCTATCGTCGAAGATATAGATCGGAGGCTTCTTTACCAGTGCGCGGGCGATCGCCAGGCGTTGACGCTGCCCGCCGGAAACATTGGTGCCTCCCTGCGCGACCTGCGCATCGAGGCCGTGTTCATCGTCAAAGACGAATTCGCTGGCCTGTGCGATATCGACGGCTTCCCGCAGGGTTTCATCGCTGGCATCATGATCGGCGTATCTCAAATTGCTTTCGATGGTGCCCGAGAACAGCATGCCTTTTTGCGGAACGTAACCGATCTTGTCACGCAGGTCATGCTGCCGCACGTTGCGAACATCGATCCCGTCCAGGAAGATGCTTCCTCCGGTCACGTCGTAGAAACGCGGGATGAGGTTGATCACCGTCGATTTGCCGCATCCCGTCGAACCGATGAAAGCCGTCGTCTCGCCGGGGTAGGCGGTGAAGTTGATATCGTGCAACACGTCGTCCATGGCGCCCGGGTAGCGGAAATAGACGTTGCGGAATTCGATCTCGCCACGGAAATCTTGCCGGAAATGCTTCGGATCCGCCGGATCCTTGATGGCGATCTCCGTTTCCAGCACGTCGGCAATGCGATCGCCGGAGACGGCCGCCCTGGGCAAGAAGATGAACATCATCGACATCATCATGAAGGAGAAGACAATCTGCATGGCATACTGCAGGAAAGCCATCATGTCACCGACCTGCATGTTCGCCTCCGCGACCTGATGCGCCCCGACCCAGATGATGCCCAACGATAAACCGTTCATCAGCAGCATCATCACGGGCATCATCGTGACCATCACGCGAGCGATGAACAAACTGGTATCGGTCAATTTACGGTTGGCGTCGTCAAAACGTGCCGCTTCGTCATCTTGCTTGTTGAAGGCGCGGATGACCATCATCCCCGATAAATGCTCGCGCATCACCAGGTTGAGACGGTCGATCAGACTCTGCATAATTTTGAACTTCGGCAGTGCCATGGTGAAAGCCACCAGGATAACACTGAGCAATGCACCGACGACCACGGCGATGATCCACCACATCTGCGCACTCTTGTCGATGGCACGGATGATGGCGCCGATGCCAAGAATCGGGGCATAGATGACCAAGCGCATGATCATGAAAATAACCCTCTGGATCTGAGTCACGTCGTTGGTCGAGCGAGTAATTAATGAAGCCGTTGAAAACTTGTCGAATTCCGTGCTGGTGAAATGCTCCACTTTTTCGAACACATCTTTACGAACATCGCGCGCCGCTCCGGCGGCCGTTTTGGCGGCCATGTAACCAACGGCAACGATACACAAACCGCCTACGATCGAGATCAACAGCATCAAGCCGCCCGTGCGCAGGATGTAATTGGTCTGCAGTTGCCCGGTGTCCACACCGATGGCCTCGTATTCCACCCGAACGGCCTCCACAGCCATTTGGGTGGTCATGCTGCCCCCGAGGTTCGCGGTAATTTCACCTATTCTGTCTTTCACCGTGGATAGCTGAGTTGCCGGCAAGTTTTTCAACACGTCAAAAATATCCATCCCGGCCGGTATCTTGGAGAGGTCGAAGTTGAAACCCAGGTTCATCGATGGTGCCTGGGAAGGATTCGCGATCATTCGCTCGATGCCGGAAACGGCCAACCAGGACTTCCCCATGATGGCATTAAGCGCTTCGATCTCCTGCCGATCGACATCTTTACGCACGTAGACGGGTTCCGTCGCCAGAATGGGATAATCTAGAACATATTTCTCCGCTTGTGGAGATCCCGGCTCCACGAAAAGATAATCGCCCAACACGCGCGAGGATTCCTCATCACTCATGAAGATCAGGAGTCGTTCCATTTCCCTCTGACGAACGGCGATCGGCACGGCGTTTTCGACGCCGTTCTGCTGGATTCCGTTGTTGACGATCTTCGAGAGGTAATCAGGCAGCGCCAGATTCGCATTTGCCTGGACGAACAATAGCAAAATGGATAAGACGATGAAAAGGGCATACGGTTTTAGATATTTTCGCAATCGCAGCATGTAAGCTTGCTCCTCGAATGGAACTTCAGTGTTCGGGTTCGTTGAGTGAGTGCAGTTGAGTGGCTTCTTCGATCAGGATATCCAATGCCTTCTCGATCTGTTTCTTTTCGCTGGGTGAAAGCAGATCGAAAATTTCATCCAGCCAATTCACGCGGGCGCAGATGGCTTCTTCCATAATCCGCTGACCTTTAGAAGTCAGTACGATCTGCTTGACACGACGGTCAGCTGGATCTTCAGAACGCAGGATTAGCTCCTGCTGCACCAGCCGTTCCAGCATTTGACTTGCCGCAGCGCTGCTCACACCGATGTGATCACCCAGATCGGTGACTCCAGCGCTGCCCATGTGATGGAGATGGATCAATGCGCCGCACTGGGACATAGAAAGCCCATTTTCCTTTGCATAACGGATGAAGTTGCGCATCGAGTTGCGCATGAAAATCTCCATCCAATCACGCATTCGATTCATGAGGCGTTCATCATCCGTCATACTTAACCTCCCTTAATAGTTAAGGATTTTGAAATATAAACGATCCTTAAGAATATGTCAAGGATGCGTATTCATTCATCTAAAATGTTACCGAAGGATAATGGTTCTTCCAAATGAAAATGTTACCGAGGGAACCATGTCCAATGACGATGAAATGACCATTGACGAGCGATACAAATACCTACGGAAAAT
>DAOULU010000034.1:0-23960 GCA_034417075.1 Anaerolineales bacterium | reverse complement strand
ATTTTCCGTAGGTATTTGTATCGCTCGTCAATGGTCATTTCATCGTCATTGGACATGGTTCCCTCGGTAACATTTTCATTTGGAAGAACCATTATCCTTCGGTAACATTTTAGATGAATGAATACGCTTTCTTGACGCCTCTAAAAGCACATGGTATCATCGTTCTTGGTTATATTAGCACTCTCAATTTGAGAGTGCTAAATTGTCGTGTGAGGTAAATATGAAGCCCCTGACGGAGCGTCAGGAGACGATTCTTGCGTTAATCGTTCACGACTACGTCGAAACGGCAAAACCGACAGGGTCGAAGACGCTGGTATCCAAATACAATCTGGCTGTAAGTTCCGCCACGGTACGCAATGAGATGGCTCTTCTCACGGATTTCGGCCTGTTGCGCCAACCGCACACCTCGGCCGGTCGCGTCCCCACAGAAAAGGGGTACCGCTATTTTGTACGTAAATTATTGGGTGACGCCGACCTTCCCGCCGCAGAAAAGCGCCTGATCAGCCATCAATTCCATCAAGCCAAGCGGGGTAGCGATGAATGGGTCCAACTGGCGGCGACTGTCCTTGCCCAGCAATCCAAATCGGCTTCCCTGGTGACCGCTCCAAGCCCGGAACGGTCCATGTTCAAACAAGTAGAATTGATCGCCACCCAAGAACATCAGGTACTCCTGGTGCTCGTGCTTCAAGGCGGAGACGTGCGGCAGCAGATGTTAGCACTAGCCGAAGTCATCAATCAGGAAAAACTTCGCGAAGCCTCAGCGTTGATCACGCGCCTCTGCAGCGGAAAGAACACGGATCAAGTCGCCCGACAGGCGAATCAATTTCAGGGTCTGGCGCAAGAGGTGACGCACCTGATATCGGAAATCATGGCGCGTGCCGACGCGGTCTGGTCCGGCGACATCTACCGGGACGGGATCAGCAACATGCTGGCACAGCCCGAGTTCGTCGATTCCCCTCAGATCCAACAAGTAGTGCGCTTGCTTGAAGAACGCAGCTACCTGGAGGAGATACTGGCCAAGGTGCTCAATCCGAAGGTCGGTGATGTTCAAGTGGTCATCGGAGGAGAAGGAGCCTGGGAAGAACTCAAGGATTTCTCGATTGTGCTGGCACGATACGGCGCCCCGGGCCGTGCAACCGGAGCTCTGGGCGTACTCGGTCCAACTCGCATGGCCTATGGGCGAACGATCTCAGCCGTGAGCTACGTTGCTGGCTTGCTGAGCGATCTGGTAATTGGCACGTATTCGGACTAGAACCGATTCAGTGGCCACGTTTGCCGCGCGAGCATAATCGCCTGAGAGGCACTGGCGCACAAGCGGTTGGCCATAAGTGGAAAAATTCTGAAATAAAAATATGAGGTATCTGTGACAACAAAGAAATCAAAAGAACCCTCCCCGAGTGAAGACGTCGAACAGCTTTCGTTTGACGATTCCTCCGCGGACACCGAAAAGGATCAGGACGAAAGCAAGCCGCAAGAAGACGTCCTCCAAACGGAAGTTGAAAACACCGAAGCTATCGAAACCGATGCGCAGCTTGACAAGATTGAAGAAACCAAGGTCGAGCTGACTTATGAGGAACTGCAGGAAAAAGTGGAAACGCTGCAGAGCGAGGTCGAACGCCTGCAAGGCGAGTCTGCGGAATACCTCGATGGCTGGCAGCGAGCGCGCGCGGAATTCGCCAACCTTAAAAAGCGCGTCGAGCGCGAAAAGAGTGAGATGCGGGAACGAATTATCAGCGAGATCATCTCCCATTATCTCGATATTCTCGACGATTTCGATCGCGCCCTGAAGGATCGCCTCGAAGAGAATGTGGACGAAGCATGGATTGCGGGGCTCGAAATGATCCGGCAAAAGCTGAAAGCTGTTCTCGAGTCGGAAGGAGTCGAGGTCATACCGGCAGTAGGAATGGATTTCGATCCGAACTTGCACGACGCCATCAGTTACGAAGAAAGCGAAGAATACGAAAATGGTCAGATCATCGACGTGATCAAGCAAGGATATCGGCTGGGGGATCGAGTCATCCGTCCGGCTGTGGTGCGTGTGGCGAAATAGGAGACACACATGAGCAAAATCATTGGAATCGACCTCGGTACGACGAACTCGGTCGCAGCAATCATGGAAGGCGGAGAGCCCACGGTAATCCCTTCTGCGGAAGGCAGTCGATTATTCCCTTCTGTTGTTGCCATCAACCCCAAGAACAACGAGCGCGTTGTCGGCCTGGTCGCTCGTCGACAAGCGATCGTCAACCCGGAGAACACGATTTTCTCCATAAAACGCTTTATGGGACGGAAAATATCCGATCCAGAAGTCCAGCGAGGTCTACAATTCATTCCTTACAAGGTTACTGAGGCGCCCAACGGAGACGTGCGCGTGCTGATGGGTGGAAAAGAATATGCTCCGCCCGAAATTTCCGCCATGATTTTGGGCAAGATAAAGACCGACGCGGAAGCCTACGTCGGCGAACCAATCACACAGGCCGTAATCACCGTGCCGGCTTACTTCAACGATGCCCAGCGCAACGCCACGAAGGACGCAGGTAAAATCGCAGGATTGGAAGTTTTACGCATCATCAATGAACCTACAGCGTCTTCACTGGCCTACGGACTCGACAAGAAATCCGACGAGACCATCGCCGTCTACGATCTTGGAGGTGGCACCTTCGATATCTCCATCCTCGATGTCGGTGAGGGCGTCTTCGAAGTACGCTCGACCAACGGGGACACTTTCCTCGGCGGCGACGATTTCGATCAGCGGATCATCGATTGGATTGCGGATCGATTTCTCGAGCAAGAATCGATCGATTTGCGCTCCGACCGACAGGCCCTTCAACGATTGAAAGAGGCGGCCGAAAAAGCGAAGATCGAACTCTCTACGGTTTTGGAAACGGAAATCAATCTACCGTTTATTTCCGCCGATGCATCCGGACCGAAACACCTGAACGTCAATCTCACCCGCGCCAAACTCGAGCAGTTGACGGAGGATCTCATCGAACGTTCGATCGCGCCATGCGAACAGGCGCTTAAAGATTCGAATCTGGAGGTCAGCGACATCGATGAAATCATCCTGGTCGGCGGCATGACGCGCATGCCGGCCGTACAGGCCGCGGTGCGAAAGATTTTCAACAAGGAGCCACACAAGGGCGTGAATCCGGATGAGGTCGTCGGCCTGGGCGCCTCGATACAGGCAGGCGTCCTTGCCGGAGAGGTGAAGGACGTCTTGCTGCTGGACGTGACCCCACTGACGCTCTCCATCGAAACCCTCGGTGGTGTGGCGACGTCGTTAATCGAACGCAACACCACCATCCCGACGCGTAAAACGCAAGTCTTTTCAACCGCAACAGATCATCAGCAGGAAGTCGAGATCCACGTCGTGCAAGGCGAACGCCCATTGGCGGACGCCAATAAATCCCTCGGCCGGTTTACACTTGACGGTATCCCTCCCGCACCGCGCGGGGAGCCCCAAATTGAAGTGACCTTCGATATCGATGCGGATGGAATCCTGAAGGTCAGCGCCACCGACAAGGCAACCGGCAACAGTCAGCACATCACCGTTGCGGCATCCTCGGGTCTTTCGAGCGAGGAAATTGAACGCATGCGTACGGAAGCCGAAAAGCACGCCGAAGAAGACCAGAAACGGCGCGCCCTTGTTCAGGCCAAGAACGCGGCGGATAACGCAATTTACGCCACCGATAAAATATTATCCGATGCGACTACGGAGTTCCTGGAGCAGATCCAAGAAGACGTTACGGAAAAGGTCGCCAAAGTGAGGGAATCGCTCGCAACGGAAGATCCTGCATTCATCAACACAGCGACGAACGAGCTGCTTGAATACCTTCAGGGCATCGGAGCCACGATTCACGAACGACCCTCTCAACCTTTGGGTGAAGAGCCGGCAAACAGCAGCACCGCACCCAACGAGTGAGTAGAGATATAGGAGAAAAAGGAACTGGGAAGTACCCTCGGCGAGTACTTCCAGTTATTCGACATGGATCAGAAACGTGATTACTATGAAGTCTTGGAGTTGAATCGCAATGCCTCTGAGGAAGACATTCGGGCCGCCTACCGTCACTTGGCTAAGAAATATCATCCGGATGTGAACGACAGCCCGGATGCTGCAGACCGCTTCAAGGAAATCAATGAAGCGTACGCCGTTTTATCCGATCCTGAACGAAAAGCGGCGTATGACCGTTACGGCCATTCCGGTTTGAAAGGGATGCCTTTCAACTTCGACTTCGACATCAACGACATTTTCGAGCAATTCTTCGGCTTCGGCATGAGCAGAGGACGCAGCCGCAGAGCCCCCCGCCGGGGACCGTCGCTGCGCCACAACTTGACACTTGAATTCGAAGAAGCCGTCTTCGGCGTTGAGAAAGAAATCGAATTTACTCGATACGAAACTTGCTCGAGCTGCAACGGTTCGGGAGCCGAGCCTGGAACCACGCCCAAACGCTGCGAGACCTGCGGTGGAAGCGGCGAGGTACGTCAAGTCCGGCAGACGTTTCTCGGCTCCATGGTCAATGTCACCACGTGTCCCGCCTGCCATGGCCAGGGAGTAATTATCGAAACACCCTGTCACACGTGCAATGGAGAAGGTCGCGTCCGCAAAACGGTGTCGCGCCAGATCTCCATTCCTGCCGGTGTCGACAGCGGCACACAGGTACGCGTCACCGGGGAGGGAGAACCGGGGGTAAACGGCGGGCCACCGGGCGATCTCTACATCGTCATCCAGGTCAAGCCACACCGCTACTTTCGACGCCGGGGTGACGACATCCTGCTCGACATGTCGATCAACCTCGCCCAAGCAACGCTCGGAGCCGATATCGAAATCCCCACACTCGAAGGCGAACAAACGCTCGAAATTCCAGCGGGCACTCAGCCCGGCAAAGTGTTCCGACTCAAGAATAAAGGTGTGCCGCACGTCAACCGGAACGGCCGCGGCGATCAGCTCGTCGTCGTATCGGTTGATGTTCCCCGTTCCCTGACGGCAGAACAGAAGCAGCTTTTCGAGGACCTGGCGAAATCCCTGGGCACAGAAGTGACTTTTCGCCAGCGCAGCTTCCTCGATTCGCTCAAAGAATTTTTCGGGGGCCTTTCCGATTGAAATGGCTTGAAGTCTCATTAACCGTGGACGGAGAGCTGGCCGAAGCTGTCGGGGATGTTCTTTCCCGGTATGCACCCAATGGCGTTGCGCTTCAAATCCAAGATTCTGAAGAGCGAATACGCGCATCGACCCCCGTCAAAGTCCTCGCCTATCTGGAGATCGACGATTGGATCGATGCCAAACGGGAAAACATCGAGCAAGGTTTATGGCACCTGAGCCAGATCCAGTCCCTCCCTTCCCCAACTTATCGCGTCGTCGAAGAGCAAAATTGGAATGATTTATGGAAGGCCAGCTATAAGCCGATCCCGATCGGCGAGAAATTACTCGTTCTCCCCGCCTGGTATGAAGCGCCGAAAGGGAAACGCCAAGCGATCATCCTCGATCCCGGCATGGCCTTCGGCACTGGCCTACATCCCACCACCCAACTCTGCTTAGCTGCTATGGAAGACCACATGGAATCCGGCGCATCGGTCGTCGATCTCGGCTGCGGATCGGGAATACTCAGCATTGCCGCCATCCTGCTCGGTGCAGGCACGGTATGGGCGCTGGATACAGATACCATTGCAATCGAAAACGCACGGACGAACATCGAACGCAACGGGATGCTCGAGCGAATCCGCCTCGAAGAGGGTTCACTTTCCACTTTGTTGAACGACGAATCGAGGCGGGAATCGACGGACCTGCTCCTGGCGAACATCTATGAGACCATCCTCGCCGATCTGCTTGATGCTGGGCTGACCCAAGCGGTCCGTCCCCAAGGGACGTTGATCCTATCCGGGATCATGCACCATCAAGTCGATGCGATACAGGCGAAGTGTGCGGTGCTCGGTACCCGTTTGCTCGAGGCGCATAGGGATGGGGATTGGGTAGCGCTCGTCCTTCAGAACCCTCCTGAGATGCTCTAGTCCTATCCGGTAAGTCGACAGGTACCAATATCTAAACGTAGATACCCTCTTGCGAGGGTATCTGACAACCGTTCTATTAATCTGGATGAATGCTTCGGGGTCAGCTTCCTTGATCCGTCACGCGTTTTCTGTAACGATAGATTATTCTGCCACGTGTGAGATCGTACGGTGAGACTTCGACACGGACTCGATCTCCGAGCAGGATGCGAATGTAATAGCGTCGCATTTTTCCCGAGAGATAGGCCAACACCTCATGACCATTATCGAGTTCTACCCGGAATTGTGTAGCCGGCAGCGCCTCGACGACGGTCCCTTCCATTTCGATCTTCTCTTCCTTACCCATACATTCCTCCAGATCTTGATTCTTTCCAGAAAACCATCAACCAGCGAATTTTACATCAATCCCGATAACGTGCTTCCATCTTTCGCTGGCGGCGTTTGAGCCGGCGAATAGCTTTCTTGCGTTGAATCCTACGCAATTCACTCTTTGAAACGAACCAACGTTTTCGTCGAACAGTACTTAAAAGCCCGCTCTTCGCTACCTTCTTACGAAAGCGTTTCAGCAACTGCTCTTGTGATTCGTTCGGTCTAAGCACGACCGTTGGCACTTGTCCTCACCTCACTCTCACCTTTACGTGGTTTAACTACAAAATCAAGACGTTTCTTCTTCGTCTTCGAGCGTTATTTCCAACGCATCTGCAACGAGTTCTAAATCCAATCGCTCGCGTTCCGGGTTGAAATCGGACACCCGCACATGTACTTTTTGTCCCACGGATAGGACTGGCGTTTCATCTTCGACTTGTAAGAGCCCTTCCGGGCCGCCATCGACGAGGATGTATACGCCCGATGCTGCGATGTGGGACACGATTCCGTCATGCTCCTGTCCCGCTTCAATTTTACCCACCGCTGCTTCCCAGGGACTGGGCTGCAAGCGTTTGAGACTCAAGCCAATCCGGTTCGCTTCCTGATCCAGGCGGATGACTTGGATCTCGATTTCCTGGCCGATTTTAACGATCTCACTCGGATCGTCAACCCGATTCCAGGACAACTCGGAAATATGCACCAGCCCATCCGCACCGCCGATATCGACGAAGGCCCCGAACTCGCGCAAGCTTGTGACCCTTCCGCTTCGGATTTCGCCTTCTTCAAGCTTGCCGATCATCTCCGTCTTTCGGTCCTGGCGCCACTGGCGTACGGCTTTTCGTTCAGACAGAACAAGCCTGCGCCTGCGAGGATCGACTTCAATGACCTTGAAGGGCATCTTTCGACCGACCATGCGTTCCAAATGTACCGATCGACTCGCTTCGTCCAAGCCCTTTGGCAACTCGCTGAGATGGGATGCGGGAACGAATGCCCGCAAACGGCCAAAAGGCACGATCAAACCGCCTCGGTTGTAGCCGTTGGGCTTGAGCTCTAATATTTTCTGCTGATCCATCAAGCGATTGGCCCGAATCCAATCCGTGCTTTCACGAGCTTGAGAGATCGAGACGATGAGATTGCCATCACGATCCAAAGGATCGATCACCATCACGGCCACTTCATCACCAACATCCGGAGTGGCATCATCGTCAGCGAGCTTATCCATGTCCGTGCAGGGTACGATGCCGTCGCGTTTCAACCCCAGATCGACGATCAATCCGTCGGTGTCGATTGCCAGTATATGGCCATGCAGCAAATCCCCTCTCCGGGGATTCGCCATATCCTCGACGTTATCGAGAAGTGTGGTGAAATCGTCCAAATTGTCGGTCATCCCCTTTGCATCTTTGCAAAAAAATCTGGCCAGCGCGATCTCAAGCCGGCCAGACCAACTCACCCACCTCGACTCGATTCCTATCCAGCTACCCGCCCTCGCATACTCCTATTGGTCTTTATGCAGCCCGAAGGGGGCTTGCGAACGCATGTTCATTATACTCACGCCGAAGGAGCTTGTCAAACAAAGCCGACCCAGAGTCAAGTGCCCCAATAAGATTTTTAAGTTTCGGGTTGATCTCGGAGTACTTTTTCATCTCCTCGGTATAGTTCCCAAGGGTAGAGGATGTACGCATCGGTGCTTGCGGCATAGTAATTGGGCTTTGCTTGCGAAAATAGACTTCGATACGGGTTAAAATGAAGCACACAAGTGTATGGAATTCCCCCGGCGGCAGCGACTCGATTCTTTACCGCCGTTATCGTCCGTCCTGATCCCCAAACGTCATCAACAACGAGGATACGCCGACCTGTAAGGTGAGCATCGTTGGGAAACTGGATGAACTGAGGCCATGCGAGGAGTTTTGCAGCTTTTCGTTCGGCCTCGAAGGGAAAATCGACGGAGGCGGTAAGAACGTCTTCAATATTCAGACGTTCGGCGAGCATTCCACCCGGTATAATACCGCCCCTCGTGACGATCACCATTGCATCGAACTCGGTTTCAAATTGCGGCGTAAGATGGTCGATCAAACGATCGACTTCATCCCATGTGAGTAATTCTCTGCGTTGCGACATGGCTCAACATCCAAATCGAACATCGATCCTCGTAATCATAGCATCAGGTTAACTCGGATACAACGCCTTATGTTTCGTTCACGCCCGAGGATCCACCAGTATACGACCGTCCTTGTTTCATCGCCGTCTGGCGTGTGTCTGCCGAGCAATTAACAGCGGGCGTTTACATGATCCCCCCAGGATAGATTTCACGGCCTGATCAGCAAATCTGGACAATCGATCACAATATCGAAAAGCATTCGTCCCGATTTCGGCTGGCCGGGAAAAACTGAATCCAAGGTCGTCTGCCAAGTGCTGATGGAACTTAGATTAATTAATTGAACGCACGAGGTCCATGAATTCTTGCCACTCCTCGGCGAAGAAATGCACAGTGACCGTACCTAATTCTAAATGAAAGGTTTCTTCCCCATCGGGTTCGTTTGCCTTCCAAATCATAAAATTGGACGTTTCACTCAGGGTGGAAGTATCGATATCATTTTCATCCGACATGGTTCACTTCTCCTACGTTTCATTACCGACGAGAGACGCCAACACTCTCTCCAGAGCCACAAGGCTAGCACCGGAATGTTTTTTGGCGTCAATCTCCGGCGTGAAATATCTTCGCTCAAATTCGTTGGCGACAAAACCCGATCTGTTGATCATCGCCTTAACCTCGGCGTGTACACGCCGTCTTCGATCTACGCCCCATTCGCGCGTCACCTTGGTCCAGTAAACCGCGTAAGAGAAATCCGAATTGTGAACGTCGGCTTTGGCTGCTGCACTGCGCTGCAACAACCTTTTCAATATCTCTCGGATCGAAGTCATCTTATCATTCCGCGTGGGGTCATCAGATGTCAGCCGTCTTTATTCTTGCTTTTCTTCCGACGGAATCTGTCGAGTAAATGCACGAGGCGAGCGGGTGGTGTTCGCGGTTCCCTGAGCACGTCGATCGGTGGGTCCCACGGGGATTGATCGAACATCTTACGGAACGTATATCTCCCGAGCAAGATCATAGATGCCATCATCGGTGAGGACAGCAGCAAACCCAAAACGCCAGCCAAACTCGCTCCGATCAACAATCCGAACAATATGAATACTGGATGCAAATTTAGCGATGCCCCCATGATGCGAGGCACAATGATGTAATCGATCAACTGATCGAGAACGACGACACAGACTACGACGAGCAAGCCGTGTGCAAATGGTGTGAGGCCATACCAGTTGGCGGGCTGAAATAAAGCAACCAGCGCCGCGATCAGGCCTGCTGTGAATGGGCCGAGTATCGGCACGAATTTCGCAATGCCGCCAAGAACGCCCAACCCCAACGAAAAACGTAATCCGAGCACGGACATCAAAATCCAGGTCAAGAAACCCGATGTCGTAACCACGAGCAATTGACCGCGCAGGAATGCGTTCCAGATTGTAGCCAACGCACTCCGCAGGCGATGGAGATCTTCTTGATACTGCGGGATTTTAATATCCCGTACGGCCGAACGGATATGGGGATAATCAATGATGATGAAATAGGCCACTGCGAAGGTGAAAAAGACGCTCGCCAGGGATTCTATGGCTACGGATGCCAGGGAGGCGATCAGCGTGCTGACTTGTCCGAAAATTGGCTGAACCGAGGCCAACAGATTTTCAGCTAACGTAGGTAAGTCGAGCTGCGAGAGATCGAAGTGCCAGGGCCCAATGACGACAATTTCCGTGGAAATGTTCGCCAATTGTTCGGGAAGACCCATCAACATCGTCTGTAGAACTTGAAAAAGGGACTGCAGCTGGCTAACGGCTGCGATTCCTGCCCATACCGACAACCCAAGAATGATGACCAGAACGAGCAAGAAGCAGATGTTGGCCGCCAATCCCCAGGTAAGTCGTGTGCTCTGATGCAGCAAGCGAACGAGAGGCACCTCGAGGAATGCCAGAATCAACGCCGTGATGAGGATGGGGATCACGTCATGGAAGCGTGATAAAAGACCAACGATCAAGAGCAGGATGATCGCCCCCACGAATGCCTTCGTCAACAGACTCCAGCGGGGAGAGATGTTAGCCTTCGATTTCATTCTCGATCTCGTTCTCTTCAAGACGATCCTGCCGCGAAATCAACTCCCGCAGTCGATTGACCAGGCGTCGAAATCGGCCCGGCATACGGAATTGATCGTCTTCTAATTCAGGGTTCAATACCTCGGTCCAATCATCAAAACCAACAGTCTTTCGATAGATATAACCCAAAATCACACGCAGCGAGGCTGCCACCGGGGCCGCCAACAACAAGCCTAGGGCGCCTGCAATCATGCCGCCCGCCAAAACCGAAATCAATACTGCGAGCGGACTCATGTTCAAGCTTCTGCCAATGATTCGGGGAACGAGTACGTTGTTCTCGACTTGCTGGACGATGATGTAGAAACCCAGAACGATCGCGCTGTAGGCCAATGGAGTCACGCCCAACCAATTTTCCGGTTGAAAGATCGCAACCAACACACCAACGATGGCCGCAATCAAAGGACCGAACATGGGTACAAATTCCATAAAGCCCGAAATCAAGCCGAGGACGAGAGAGAATTGAACCTGCAGTATGGTAAGACCAATTGCAACGGCGGTGCCGACGACCAAACCCAAAACGGACTGGCCGCGCAGAAATGAATTCCATACCTGTGTGATTTCATCCAAGATGAGACGAACATCATTTCGATACAAGGGGGGGATCCAGGCCATAAACGCCTCATCGAAATTCCCCATATCGAGTAGAAAATAGACGCCTAATACCAATACCAAAACCACGGAAGTGATCGCCGATGCCGTCGCCTTTGCCACGGAGGCAAGAAGGCTCCCCGTCTGCGAAAGTATCGGCTGCAACGCGGAGGCAACATCGGCCAGGAATGGCTCGAGATTCACGGTCGAAAGATCCACCGTCCACGGTCCGATGCGTATCGTTTCCTGTGCCAAGGCGACGATCTGGTCGGGTATTTCGACGGATAAATCCGCCAAGTAGGAAGCCAGCTGAACAACCCCCGACGAAATCGCTACACCGACTCCCGTCGTCAGAGCCAGCAGGACGACAATCAACACGAGGTACACGATCAGGACAGAGACTCCCCGCGAGACTCGCAGCTTCCGTCTGATTCTGGAAGTGATCGGATGCAGCATATAAGCCAGCAAGAAGGCCAAGACGAGGGGGGCGATCATTTGACGCAGGATCATCAACAAACCGACCGCAAATACGAGCAAGATGATGCCGAATACAAGCCGCGTGCCGGGTTGCCAGGATGGTGATCTGGAATGATCCATTGGGGTAGGTTTCATATATCAATCTCTATTGGATGTGAATCGATTCCGATTTCAAATTGCCGTTCACCGAACGCTATGTCAGGACGATTCTACCTATTCCGGCTTAGTAGGCAAACTATTTCGCCAACGGCACCGTATGGGTTTCTATCCCCAAGGCACGATCCCTCTCCCGAAAAACGGTATCCCACATGCTGTCGATCGATCGGACATATGCAGCTTACAATAGTTATTGCTAATTTTTAAATTTATACAATACATAATGATCCCCCACCATCACACGTTACTTGCCCGGGCAATAAAACTTGGGAGGTAGGCGGATTCCGTCTGCCTCCCAAGCGACTTCCGATGGTGATGTGCGCTGCGCGGTACCGAGCGGCGTCCGATCAGTCTCGATTACGGGATTTAGATCTGCGTCCGCTGCGTGAACGATTCCCCGAACGACGGCTCGGGGGTCGATCATGAGCAACTGCCTCCTCGGGCGTCCATCCTTCCAACACCGCTTGTCTGGACAGGCGGATCTTGCCATCCGCGTCGATGTTGGTCACCATTACGGTAATTTCATCCCCGACCTGGGCGACGTCTTCGACGCGCTTGACGTGTTCGCTGTCCAATTGAGAAATATGCACCAAGCCGTCGACTTTCGGAAGGATTTCGACGAACGCACCGAAATCGGTCACGCGCACCACGCGGCCGGTGTAAATCCGGCCGACAACGGCTTCCTCCGTGAGTTCCTCGATCATCTGCTTTGCATGTTCCGCGCTCGGGCCGTCGGCTGAGGCAATGTATACCGTGCCGTCGTCTTCAATATCGATCTTGGCTCCAGTATCCTCCTGGATCTGGCGGATGATCTTCCCGCCCGGGCCGATTACCGCGCCAATTTTCTCCGGATCGATGTTCAACACCGTCATACGCGGAGCGTGGGATTTCAACTCCGTACGCGGCTTTGGAATGCATTCTTCGATTTTATCGAGAATATACATACGGCCTTTCCGGGCCTGTTCCATCGCCTGCGACATGATCTCGGTGGTGATTCCGGCAATTTTAATATCCATCTGCAGGGCCGTGATGCCTTCGCGCGTGCCCGCTACCTTGAAATCCATGTCCCCTAGATGATCTTCGATTCCCTGAATATCCGTCAGAATGACGTATCGGTCGTCTTCCTTAATCAAGCCCATCGCCACTCCGGCAACCGGGGCTTTGATCGGAACTCCTGTGTCCATCAATGCTAACGTCGACCCACATACGGAGGCCATCGAGGTCGAGCCGTTGGAAGACAGCACTTCCGAGACCAGACGCAGCGTGTAGGGGAAATCTTCCACGGATGGCAGCACGGGGACAAGCGCGCGTTCGGCCAGTGCGCCGTGTCCGATTTCGCGCCGCGAGGCGCCGCGCAGCATACGCGTCTCACCGACTGAGAACGGTGGAAAATTGTAGTGGTGCATGTAGCGTTTTTCCTCGACCGGCGATAATCCGTCGAGTTCCTGTCGTTCCCGAGGTGTTCCCAGGGTCGCCAATGTTAAAACTTGTGTTTCGCCGCGGGTAAAAAGACCCGAACCATGTGCCCGAGGGCTCAAGTCGACTTCCGCCGATATTGGGCGGACGACATCCACATCTCGCCCATCCGGACGATGATGTTGGTCCAGAATCTGCGCGCGTACGTCGGCTTTTTCCAACGCCGAAAATGCTTCGCGCACATCGGCGTCAGAGAAGTCTTCGTCGGCCGTTAAGGCAGCAACCGTCTCGTCTCGCAATTCATTGAGAGAATGATCGAGTTCGGCCTTGGCCAGCGATTGCGAGGCGATCTCTTGCAGCCGCTCACCAGCGAAGTCCGCCACGGCCTCTCGCACATCGTCTGTGAGAGCGAAAACGGGATATTCACGTTTTGGTTTACCGATTTCTTCGCGCATCTGGTTTTGCAAATCGATGAGCGGTTGCATCGCCTTGTGTCCCGCAGCGAGTGCCGCAACCATCGTTGCCTCATCGACTTCGTCCGAGTTGCACTCAACCATCAAGATCGCATCGCTCGTACCGGCCATGCGCAGGTTTAAATCGGATTCCTCGATATCGGGATAGCTGGGATTGAAGATGAAGTTCCCGTCCTTGCGGATCACCCGCAATCCAGCGACGGGGCCATCGAAGGGGATGTCGGAGATGGTTAAGGCCGCCGATGCACCCAGAATGGCAAGCACATCGATCGGCGTTTCCTCGTCCGCGGATAAGGAGTACAGGATGACCTGTACGTCGTTGCGCATGTCCTTGGGGAACAAGGGACGGATGGGTCGATCCGTCAGCCTGGCGATTAAAATCGCCGCTTCGGATGGCCGTCCTTCACGACGAAAGAACGATCCCGGGATTCGTCCCCCGGCATACATGCGCTCTTCGTAATCCACGGTGAGCGGGAAAAAATTGATCCCCTCTCTCGGGGTTGACCCCATGGTCGCAGCGGCGAGAAGGACCGTGTCCCCCTGGCGGACGGTCACTGCGCCACCTGCCTGACCGGCAAGTTTGCCGGTCTCGAGAATGATGGTCTTTCCATCAATCTCCGTCTGAAATTGTTTCGTACCTAACATAAGTAAACGTTCCCTTCCCGCCGTTGGCGAATGCGGGTCAGGGACTGGAGGGCGGCCACCAGATACGCCCAATCCACAACTGATGGACGGACCCCAATTCCCAACCCTTTGACACGAAGCCAAGGCGTATATTCATATAATTATTTTATTCGATTCGTCAGATTGAGAAAGCGACGTTCCCCCATTAACCGAAACGAGTAGATCCATCGTCTACTCGTCACGTGGGTGGACTTATTTCCGGCGGATACCCAACCGTTCCGTTAAGTCGAGATAAGAAGCCGCATCATTGCGCTTAAGATAGGCAAGGTGCCGTCTCCGCTGGCCGACGAGCTTTAGCAGGCCGCGTCGAGACGACTCGTCATGTTTGTGCGTACGCAAGTGATTGGTTAATTGCTGGATTCTCTCGGTCAGGATCGCGACCTGAACTTCAGGCGATCCGGTGTCGTTCTCGTGCCGATGAAACTCGTCGATTATTTTTGTCTTTTCTTCTTTCGATAATGTCACGACATCTGCTCCTTAGCAGGTCACCCTACGGGAAGATCAATCGCGTTACCGCCCGTGGGTCTAGTCACTGCAAAGGAGGATTATACCAACCCCTCATTTCGACGACAAGGTTTTTTCCAACAGCTCACGCTGCCGTGCCGGAAACAAGTCAAGTGTGCTGCGCGTTATATCTTGCGCCGCTGTGCCCGCCGCATCGATTTCGTCCATCAGGAAGCGTGCAGCTTCGGGTGGGCTGCGCCTCACCAGGGTCTCGATCAGGCGCCGCAAGGCCCTTTTTTCCTCAAGCTTCACTGTCGCCGCGAGTCCGGCGATCAAGTGAAAGATCGAGTGGACATCCTTGAACTGATGATCTTCGGCCGCGGCATTCAGAGCGATCAAAGCGAAGGTGCGCAGCCTACGCTTCGGATCGTGAAGCCATGTTTCCGCTTCCTCCAGGAACCTGGAAGTGTCGAACTTTCGCCAGCTCTCGAGGCCCAGGCGAGCCATTTCGACAGTCACCTCTTCATCGTCGCAGTTCGCCGCGTAATCGGCCACCCACTTTGGCACGTCTGCGTTTGCCTGGCCGCTCAAGATTGCACAAGCGAGCAATCGCGTCTCCCGATAGCCGGCTTCCCACAATGCAGCGGAGGCTGGACGCGCATGTTCTGGTTGTTCTTGCGCACGACGCCGTAATGCCACTCCGATGGCCCGAATGACCGGTTTGGGCACTCGCAGGCTTCGCGCCACTTCATCCACCGTCTCCAGGCGATTCGGACGCCGGGTCCGATCGGCATACAGATCGAGAACGTCCACACACTTCCGACGCAGTGAGACCGGGTCCGCAATCTGATCGACAATTTCGTCGATTTGTTCGTTGAGACGTGTGGGTTTTACCGCCGACATGCTGGAAAGCGCCTCCGCTCAATAGGCTCTGGCGAATATTGCACGCTGAGTGGCTTTTTCCCCGCAATGAATGCAGACGCCTTCTCCGGCTTCCTGATCCAACGGGATGCAGCGGGAAGTTGCTTTTGTCTCCTCTTTGATCGCTGCTTCACAATCCGAATCGGTGCACCACCACGCTTCTGCCCAACCGTTTTGCACGACTTCCTTGAAATCCTCGTAATCATCCACTTGGTGGGTATTTTCGTCCATGAACGTTTTTGCCCGTTCGAAAATCGATTTTTGGACGTCGTCCAGCAATTCCGCCACCGCGCGCGCCAGATTCTCCTGCGGAACCACCTGTTTTCCTTCTTTCCCCGGACGATCCCGACGCGCAAGCGCAACGGTTCCCCTTTCTACGTCCTTGGGACCGACTTCGACACGCACGGGCACGCCGCGCAGTTCCCAATCGTTGAATTTAAAGCCGGGCGTTATGCCTTCGCGATCGTCCAATTTCACCCGGAAGTCACCCAGCTGCTTCTGCACGGCCGCGATCTGCTCCATCACCTTGCTTTGCTGCGCTTCGTCCTTGAATATCGGGACGATAACGACTTGGTACGGAGCCAGGCGTGGCGGCAAAATCAGACCCTGCTCGTCCCCATGCACCATGATGATGGCGCCCACGAAGCGCGTAGAAAGTCCCCAGGATGTCGTCCAACAATACTGCAAATTGTTGTCCTGATCGAGATAGCGGATCTCGAACGCACGTGAGAAGTTATCGCCCAGATTGTGGGACGTCCCGGCTTGAAGCGCACGCGTATCTCCCATCATCGCTTCGATGCTGTAGGAATGCAGCGCGCCGGCAAACTTCTCGCTCTCGCTTTTTCTTCCTTTTACCACGGGAACGGCGGCTTCGTTCTCCGCAAAATCGGCGTACACATCGAGCATGCGCAGCGTCTCTTCTTCGGCTTCCTTGGGAGTAGCGTGCGCCGTATGACCCTCCTGCCAATAAAATTCCGTCGTCCGCAAGAACAGTTTCGTGCGCATTTCCCAACGGACTACGCTGTTCCACACGTTGATCAAGACGGGTAAATCCCGATAGGACTTGATCCATTTGGCATACATGTGGCCGATGATCGTCTCCGAGGTTGGACGTACGACAAGAGGTTCTTCCAGTTCTTCCCCACCGCCGATGGTCACGACAGCCAGCTCGGGTGAAAATCCCTCGACGTGTTCGCGTTCCCGCTCGAGAAAGCTTTTCGGTATGAGCAGCGGAAATGCGGCGTTCACGTGTCCGGTGGCCTTGAAGCGCGAGTCGAGCGCCGCAGTGATGTTTTCCCACAGCGTCCATCCATAGGGACGCACGACCATACAACCGCGCACCGGAGCATAATCCGCCAACTCCGATTGTAAAACCAGGCGGTTGTACCACTCTGCAAAATTTTCAGAACGGGAAGGTAATTGGTCTTTTGCCATATTGTTCCTCTCGATATTAATTCTCGGGTTCCGATCAATCCCCGCAGTATCTCTTCACACCTGACTGCTCTTCCGAGATCTTCACCGATGTCTATCGGTTATTTTCATCCCTCATCTGTGTTGCTGACTAACGAGACTTTATGAACCGCTCAACCTGCGCGCAACAGCTTCCGCGACGGGATGCAGCCACACTTCGTCGAGCTGCTCGGCGCGAGCTTCGAGTAAAGATTCCGGAGACGCAGCAAGCAAGTCCACCCACTCCTGAAGGAAGCGCCACATCAGGGCATGATCCCACAAGACTGCCCACTCTTCGTTATCCCAGTAAAAACCGCATTGTCTCTCCATGCCCTGGCGATACCATGCGACGATTTCCTGCTGATCCGTCGGCAGGGGATCGAACCACCAGACGCTTTTATTCACAAACAGAAGCAGATCCATGATCCCCGCACCCACAGAAGCCAACTGCCAATCGTAAACGATCTGGCGTTCGTCATCCAGAATAGCAATGTTCCCCGGCCAGTAATCGCCGTGCAGGAGCGTAGATGGTTCCTGCCGCAGCGGGGAGATGACACTGTCAGCGTTCTTCGTCAAGGCTCTTAATAACTGCATCCTTTCCTGAACACCAATTAATAGTTCCGGCTCGCCCTGGCGGAGCGCACGTTCAATCGCTTTCACCGCCGCAGCTACATGGACTTCGAAATCTGCAGACAGCGGCCGGCCCAGCCAGGGGAACGCGTCGAAATCGCTTCCCAATCCCCAAAAACGATCATGTAAATTAACCAGCGCCTCGATCGCCTTGCGATAGTCCTCCTTACGCCAATCCTGTGGTTCTCGTACCGACTCAAAGGCTTGCATGAGCAGCCAGTCGCCGACCGGTGAGGCGGCGACCAAACGTGGCACCTCGATGGGAAAATGATCCGCCAAGGATTGGTAAACGCCCACTTCCCGCCGGCCTGCGCCTGCCAATCCGGTGCGGGTGGTGCCGCGCGGCTCCTTAACAACGAGGCGGCAAGTGTGCGATTCATCGTCCAGGAGGTATTCCACCTCCAGGGCACGCAATCGACCAATGGCCGGCCTACGCGACGGCATGGGCAAAGGCGTCACGCAGCCGATGGTCACGGAAGTGTCCTCGAGCATACGGCGCATGCCCGCCGTCAGATCAGCGAGGCTGAACGGCCATTCCCACTCCCCCACATTCGGTTCGCGCAAAGTACCTTCCCTCTTCACGACGCCCTTTTAATCCTTCCAATCTCATTCATTGTACGTCATCGAAAATTTCCACAATCAAGCACAAGGTTAAAGTAAAGTTATCGTGCGGGCGGGAAATACGTTGATGATACGACAACCCAGATATTCCGTCTCCGCGACCTGGATGTTCTGCAGAATGTGAGTGTGACCGTGCAGCATCAAACGCGGTCGGAACCAGCGGATTAGACGCAGGAAGACGTGAAATCCCGTGTGCGCCAGGTCCAATGCATCGTGGATTCCCCACGCCGGTGAGTGCGTAACCAACACATCCATGGCACGACCGTATCGAAAACGATTGTACAGCAATCGAGGCAGTAATCGTGCCACACGCAAATTCATGTCGAATTCCGTATATTGATGTTTACCCAGGTTTTTATATCGCTGGCTGCCGCCTAGTCCCACGATCCAGCATCCGCTCACGTTGACCAAGAGCCCATCGATATTGACTCCGCCCGGAATCGTATATTGATCTGGATCGTGATTGCCGGGAACGTAGACCAACGGTGCCGGCAGCAAGGTGACAATATATTCCAGGTATGCCGCCGGCAAATCGCCACAGCCGACAATCAAATCTACATCTGCGTAGTTTTGCTTGATTGCAGGGCTGTAAATGTGGGAGACGACATCGTCACTCAACGCCAGGATACGCATCGTCGCCCATTACGATCGTGTCTGATCGAGAGAATGATTATGATCGGTTCTCGATTCAATCTTCACGCGCCTTCTGCAGAAAGCACGACACGTACTGCGCACGTTCCGCGGCCGAAATAGACATTCCTCGTAGATACGAAACCGATTTTCGATCGGGCAGCACTTATACCGCTGCATCGATTAAAGAAATGAAAAGCGGCTTCCCCGCGATCTGGAAAGCCGAACTTCAGTGGTGATGTCCGCGGTGCTTCTACCAGACCGAATACTCCTGGCTATTCATCTTCTGCAGGGGATGGGACATCGACCGAGTGCATAAACGAATTATAATTTATGCCACGGGGGAAGTCAAAAATACTCCGGGTCAACTCACGGCGTAATTCATTCTTGCAACAGCGGCAACGAAATCAACCGACCATTTCTTGCTGTCCGGCGGTCGAGCGAATGCTCTCCAAACGATCCAGGTGCTCCCAGGGTAAATCAATATCGTCGCGGCCAAAGTGACCGTAGGACGCCGTCTGTTGAAAGATCGGTTTACGCAAATCCAAATCGCGGATAATGGCTCCCGGTCGCAGGTCGAAGTTCGCTTCGATCAAGCGGATCATCTCATCGTCTGGAATACGGCCCGTGCCGAAGGTTTCCACGTTGACAGACAGCGGATGTGCCACACCGATTGCGTACGCCAATTGGATTTCACAACGTTCCGCCAGGCCTGCAGCAACGATGTGTTTCGCCACCCAGCGTGCGGCATAAGCGCCGGATCGGTCCACTTTCGTCGCATCTTTACCACTGAAAGCGCCTCCGCCATGACGCCCCATTCCACCGTACGTGTCGACGATGATCTTCCTTCCCGTCAAGCCGGAATCCCCTAACGGACCCCCCGTCACAAAACGACCTGTTGGATTGACATAAATTTTCATCTCGTCGTCGATAAGATCATTCGGAAGCACGGGCAGAATGACCTCCTCGATCACCCCCTCTCGAATTTCTTCGGCATCCACATCAGGTGAGTGCTGCGTGCTGATGAGCACCGTATCGATTCGCTTGGGTCGCCCATGGCTGTACTCCACAGTAACCTGCGATTTCCCGTCCGGTCGAACCCATGAAAGCACGTTTTCCTTGCGCACCACTGCCAAACGCCGGGTGAGCCGATGTGCCAGGTCGATCGCAAGCGGCATCATGGTTTCCGTTTCGTTGCAGGCGTAGCCGAACATCATACCCTGATCCCCTGCGCCGATGGTTTCAACCTCCTCGTCCGTGACTTCCCCGGAGCGGGATTCTAAGGCGTTGTCGACACCTCGTGCGATATCACTGCTTTGCCGCGCAATTGCCACTTGAACGCCGCACGTATTACCATCAAACCCCTTGGCGCTGTCGTCGTAGCCGATGCCGGTGATTACCTTGCGTGCCAACTCATCGTAGTTGACTTGTGCCTCAGTGGTGATCTCGCCCATCAGCACGACAAAACCCGTTTTCGTCGCCACTTCACAGGCCACGCGGGAATACGGATCCTGCGCCAGGCAAGCATCGAGTACGGCATCCGAAATCTGATCGCACATTTTATCCGGATGACCTTCGGTGACCGACTCAGAGGTGAAGAAAAGACGACTCGAATTCATGAACGTAGTACTCATACAGGTTGCCTCCTCAATGAAATTGCCCCTTCGCAGCGAGAAGGGGCATAATCATCAAGGTAGGCCACCTCTCATCTCTCAGACACTCTGTCTGGCGGAATTTGCACCACACCCATGTTTCGTCAACGGGCAGGTTGCCGAGGTTTCAAAGGGCCGTTCCCTCCACCTCTCTGGATAAGAGTGCGATTGGGGCTATTTAATTTGTTGAAAAAAAACTATACCACACACCTTTAAAAGGTGTCAATTTCCTCCATTTTTCGTTTCCGTATTCGCTTGGTCTGATTTTTCTCGAGCTACTCCTTGGTATCTTCTCCTCGGACGCGACCGATGCCCCAAAGCACGACGGCCATGCCCACACCCAGGCCAAATCCGCCCAGCGTTCCCGGGCTGTCCAGCCAATAGGCGACGAGAACGAACACGGCAGACACGCCCAAAGCTGCTGCCACGGCAAATTGCCAGACTTTCATCTTGACAGCCTGGACTGCCAACCACCCGGCGCCGAGACCAAAAGCCAGAGCGCCGAAAGGACGGAGAATTAGACCGAGTATCTCCATCAACTCGTACACGTCCATCGTAAGGTCCAAATTCGACAAGATCATAGCGTACATCGTTCATCCTCCATTCTTTGATTTTGAGCGCCTTCGTTTATGTTGAAATGATCCTATACAGTATGGCACAAGTTTTGTATTTTAACGTAGCGGAATCTGATACGATTTTGGTGATTCCCAAGCCGAAACACACAGTATTACGTAGGACGTACGTCGAACAGGGAATGTTCCCTGCTTCAGAACCGTGCGCCGGTTTGCAGTGGAACCGAAATCGGACCAAAACGGATATAATATCCTGCCATGACCGAAGGGCTCTTGACAGATCGCCTGTTTCTTCGATCATTATGGGTGTACCAGGAGGCCGAGCGAAAGTTCCCAGGGAACGGGCATCATTTTAACGAGATTCCGACGCACAGCGGAGCGAATTCACGTCGTCATGAATGCGATGTCGCAAGAAACCTCGAATAAACGCCCTTTGCACCTCGAGCCGCGAGTCGGGCTCGTCATCGTGCTCGTGATCGCCGCAGCGCTGATGTGCTTCACGATCGAGGCGGCCATTGCCCAGAGCGGAGAAGGCGCGAACGTACGCGGCTCCGTCGTCGCAGCCGGCAGCGATTCGCCGATCGCATTTGCAGAAGTCTCCATCCCGCTGCTCGGATTGTCGACACAGTCGGATCACGCCGGCCGATTCCACTTCAACAACATCGAGCTTGGCGAACCATCAATGCCTGCGACGATCACCGTGCATGCGCCGGGTTACGGCGATTGGACCATCCAGGACGTGCGCCTGATCGTCGGCGATACCTTGATCCTCAACGTCGAACTGCGCGATGAGCCTCAAACCATCCTCGTTCCGCAGGTGCCGGTGGAACGGCCAGGGTTGGTTGAAAGCGCGCAAGGCGCAAGACGAGACGTCACGCCCACTTTCGACGAAACCTGGTATCCCATACCGACCTCGATCCGTGTGCGGATAACGGGCTATGCCTACTGCGATCTATCCCGGCCCTACACCGTGGAGATTATCGATTTCAAAGACTACGTAAAGCACGTCCTTCCCAACGAGTGGAATCTCTTCTGGCAGGACGAATCCCTGCGCGCCGGCGCCATGGCGACGAAGATGTACGCCTGGTCCTACATCGCCGTCGGGGGGAAATGGCCCGACGCGGACGTTTACGACAGCACCTGCGATCAGGTGTACAACCCGAATTACGAATACGAGAGCACGAACCAGGCGGTTGACGAAACCTGGGACTGGCGCCTGATGCGCGGAGGGTATCTGTTTCGCACCTTTTATCGTGCCTACCTCAGCATGTGTCCACCGGAAATCGACGGGGAATGCATGGGCCAGTACGAATCCCGAGATCTGGCCGAAGCCGGTGTACCCTGGGACAAAATCCTGCTCAGCTTCTACGAAATAGGCGACCTCGCGCTCCTGCTGCCAGTGGAAGGCGGCTACTCCATGCGTTTCTACGACAGGGTTGACGGCGACCTTTTGGAGCTCCCCGCCGATGACGACGGGGATCGCTTGAAGGTACCCGTCGACGATCCGACGAACAGCGATCCCGGGCCACCCGCGGATATCGGAGACACGGATTTCACCATCGAATGGTGGCTGAAAGCCCGGCCGGGCGATAACGCAGCTGAACCACAAGAACCGATCTACGAAAATTGGGCACTCGGCAACATCATCCTCGATCGCAGCGTTTTCTACGACGATGGGATTGGCGAATACGGCGTGTCGCTGCAAGGCGGCCGCATCGCCTTCGGAACCAGGAACGGCATCCCCTACGAAAGTCATACCATCCTCGGCGACGTCGTAGTGACCGACGGCGCCTGGCACCACGTGGCCGTCACACGCAGCCTGGACGGCTGGATGCAGATCTTCGTCGACGGCCAACTGGACACCGCCGGACAAGGGTTTGCCGGTGATATCAGCTACGTGGACGATCACATCCCTTACCACACCAACGATCCCTATTTGATCATCGGCGCCGAGAAGTTCGACCAGGGCTCGCGGCACGATTTCGATGGCTGGTTGGACGAGATGCGCTTTTCCTCGGTCGTGCGGTACACCGAAAACTTCACGTCGCCGGATGCGCCGTACACTCCTGACGCGGATACAGTCCTCATCTATCATTTCGATGAAGGCTTCGGGGACGACGTTCATGATTCTTCAGAGAACCCCGAGGGACCCAGCGACGCGCTGCGCTACCTCGGCGACCTGCCCGCCGGACCGCAGTGGTCGATCGATTCGCCGCCGGCGTGGTACGTACCACCGCCCACACCGACTCCAACACCGACGTTCACAGCGACGGCGACAATCGCCGGCTCAACCACAGCTACGGCGACACCGACACCGACTTCGACGGCTACCGCCACCGAGACGGATACCGCCACGGCCACGATGACGGCCACTGCTACCAACACCGCCACGGCGACCAACACCCCCGTCGACACCGCGACTCCCACACCCACAGCTACGCCGACCAACACCCCCATCGATACGGCAACGCCCACACCCACGGCAACGCCGACCAACACGCCCATCAGCACACCGACCGCCATCTTCGAAGACGTGCCCTACGGCCATTGGGCCTTCGACTACATCAATGCCCTTTACAACGCAGGCTACGTCGCCGGATGTTCGTCCGACCCCTTGTTGTATTGCCCAGATAACACGATGAGTCGCGCAGAAGCAGCTGTCTTCGTTGAACGCGGCATCA
>DAOULU010000033.1:0-77067 GCA_034417075.1 Anaerolineales bacterium | reverse complement strand
CACAGTGAGACCACTATTTTGTTCATCCTGAGCGGAGGGCGAAGCGGAGCGCAGCCCGTAGTCGAAGGAGGGTAGATAAAAAGACCATCCCTACACTTATTACTACTGCACTTGCCCTCCTTCGACTTCGCTCACCAAAGAACGGTTCGCTCCGCTCAGGATGATTGAATGGGGGATAGTAAAGGAAGGAACTGAGAAGAAGCACTTATATTGTTAATTCTGAGTGAATTGACTTTCACAAAAGTGAGCCCTCATTTTGTTCATCCTAAGCGGAGTGAGCTTCGTAGAAGTGAGCCCCTATATTATTCATCCCGAGCGGAATGAGCTTCGTAGAAGCGAGCCCTCATATTGTTCATCCTGAGCGGAAGACCGAGCGAAGCGAGGTCTGAAGTCGAAGGACGGGGGAAGAAAGGGCTACTCATTTTCACGGATTGATGTTGCACTTGCGCTCCTTCGACTTCGCTCACCAAAGAATGGTTCGCTCCGCTCAGGACGAGAAAAATGGGAAGCTTCGTCGATGCTCAGCCTTCCGCTCAGTATGATGGAGGAGGAGAGGTGAATCCGCGGGCCTTCGCCATAGTGATGGAATTCAGGGCTACATTTGATTCTGCTTTCCCTTTACCTCACGCAGCCTATTGAAGATCAGCAGATACAAATCTGCCCAATATTGGTCGCGGAGGGATATCCGCGACCAACGCAAAGTTGGGTTTTAGGTTTCGGACCCTCTAAACCCAACCAACGGGCTGCGTCACGTTTTCCCCAGTGTTGAATTGACTGTGCGATGATATGTAGGATGAGTTCGATGAAATGCTGGAGGGGCGAAATCACAGTTCGCCTTTCGTTTGTGGAAATGGAAACTATAATTGTAATGCCTTTTTTCCGTGTTATTGAGCATTTTTTAGAACGGATGTACATTTTCGGCCAGCACAAGCGTTGAACCACAATTCTTTACGGATATAGTTTTTCCCACTACAGGTCATTATTAAACGGAATAAACATCTGGCATTATTCGGGACTGTCTCTCCATGAATAATCGATGACGGCAGTGTATAAGGGAGATATCCCAAGCGAATTGATGGAAAAAAGTAATTGTGGATCAAGCTGATCAGAGTCTAATTCTGTAGTAAAGACACCACTTAAAATGGGGGATTCGTTGCTTTCCCCAGTTCTCACATATCCCAAAAAACTGGCAGTGTCTTGGCCAGATTTGTTTTGCAATATGTCAAGCAACCGGCAGGTCTTTATACCGTGTTTGTTTTCGTATATAGCGGTGACACTCCAAGTGTTAGGGTTTAATAAGTATAAGTTCCAATCCAATCCGCAAGCGACAGCCTTATCTCTTCCTATTATGGGATTTCCCCAATACTCGTTAGGTTGATTAAGCAAGACGTCCCATTCACCGGAGTCGATATTTACTTGCCACAGTGAAATGTATATCGGTTTCAAATTCTCTAATTCATTAAAACTACTTAATAAAAGATGGTCTACTGCTTGAATTTGGTACTTTTCATCATGTTCAAGTCCGAATACAGCGTCCTCTGGAATTTCGTGGGGATAGGTGATTGTCCTCGACTCGATTTCTTTGATACTCTTTATAGAAAATATCGTGATAACATCACCGATTATAGCTAGTTCGGAACTATCGGGAATCCACACTGGGGAATTATCTACTGCTTGTGTAAGTAACTCTTTGGTTTTGCCGCTTTCGACATCTACAATAAAGTAAGTAGTTGATAGATCCTTCATGTCCTTGTAAGAAAAGGCAAGATATCTGCCATCATATGACCATACTAGATTCTTTGTTATGTAAGTTGCTACTAAACAACCTCCGGGAGAGATAATGTTAGTTCTTGGCAAAGCTTCACTAATCTTCCGTCTCTCGGAACCATCAGCTCGAATAATCCATACACTATCTGTTCCTGATAGAGCGTCATCTTGCTGTTCCACGTCAATCACTTTTGGATCAGAATAGACATATGCAATCCACTCCCCATCAGGAGAATATTCCGGAAAGTTATAGTCAATGCTTTCATCGACCAACAGAGCCTCCGCAGATTTAAAAGGAGGTGAGGATATCCAAATCTGATTTGTGCCACTGCGTTCGCATTGCCGCCAGTCGTCAGTTCCAAGATTCAGTGCAATATCCGGTAAGTCGGCCGACTCGAAATCACGTGTTGGTGTATTAATTTGAGGTAACTCAGGAGTGATTGTAGAAACGGCATCTGCAGTTATAGTAGGTGTTGGTGTAAATAAGACCTCAGAAGTTTGATTGCCATTAGCCAGACTGCAACTTGTTAAAGTAATGGTAAGAATCACTGTAATGTAATTTAATGATAAGTAGATCTGTCTTTTATAGCTCATACTATCCCCTCGTAGAAAAGGTTGAATTAATCGCAAGTATCAGCAGTGGTTACACACCAACTCTCGGCGTCATATCTAGGTACGATCTTAAAGTGTGTCCTGTTCCACCAAATAGGATTATCGATAATCCCGTCTCCATTTTCATCTTTACACAGTCCGTCACACTTTGCATCTGACCAAAAGAGTGCACCATTGGTGATATCATCTTCAGGATCAGCATAGTAGACCTCTTCAGCAATTTCAAGAGCCCGGTTATAAGCAATTATCATCTCCATTTGCGAAGCAAATGTGTCACTGAAGCTCCAGCAATACATTGGATCCCTTGCCGAGCAAGATCTCATTCCAGTAACCATGCTTGTAATAGCTATTCGCCAATTGTGTCCGTAGTATGAAGGATCTTCGTATCGAATTCTAATTGCCCAAGCGACTCCTGCAGCATCGTCTTCATATTCTGTAAATATTTTTCTTCCTTGTTCCGTCATAATTGCCCTTGCCATACCATCTATAGGATGTGTGTCATAATATAAATTTGTTTCCATCCAGTCAACCTCAACATTCACAACTTTCCACTTTGTGATATTTAAAGGAATACGAAGTTCTTTTACCTGATCTGTTTCCACTGCTTTCGTATATTTAATGCTATTATCAGTTGGACTTTGTATAGCAGTGCAATTTCCATTCTGATCCCAATCTAAACAAGCACGATTTCCACTGGGATCAGTAAAAATTAGTGGGTTGTTAAGTACATAAGTATACCTGTCTCCTGTTCCCAATGTGTCAGCTTGGATAAATCTTCCTAGAATTGGATCGTACCATCGAGCTCCATAGTAGTAGAGACCCAATCCCTCCTCTTGTCGCTGGCCAGTGTAGCGCCAGGTGGTGGGCGTCTCTCCATTGGCGTAGCGCGTCTCGCCCCAGGCCTTGTAGCGCAGCTCGGCGACAACCGCCCCGCTCTCATCTACTGTGATCGAAGTCGAACCGAGGTGATCTCCGAGGGTGTAGAACACGCCGTTGTTGCTCGGTTCTGGATCGCCGCTCACGCGCATGGCCACGCGGCCGCCGGCAGTATAGTACTGCCGCGCGATATCACTGCCAACTTCGTACTCGTAGTGATCGCCAGGATAAGCTGTTATCACGCCGTCGACGATGGTCAAGACGCGAGCCCCGTCGCCGTCGTAGACGAACTGGTTGTTCGTATCTCGATACGCGATGCGCAGCATAGGACGCAGCTCAGCTTGCGCGCTCTCGCGCGAGTGGTAGCGCACCAGATCATCCGTTTCGACATCCACCTCTAGCACGAATCCCTGATCTTCCCAGGTGCCGTGAAGCATCTGGGCGACCTTGACCGGGTCGAGGTCGATGGTGACACTGCCGCTCGGATCGGCGGGTACAGTTCCGCTTCCGGCTTCTTCCAGGTCTCTGTCTTCAGCGCCCGCGGCACCGCCCTCCGTCCAGGGGGTCTCCCAGGTGACGCTGCCCTCATCCCAGGAGGGAATCAGGCGGTAAGCTTGGATGGTGCGTTCGTTGTCCGATTCGTCGCTGAGTACGTGCAGTTCGATCTCGGCGGAGACAATGGTGACGTCTTCCGGCACCGAAGAGAGATCCCAGCGAAGTACGCTGCGGCTGGTGGTACCCACGCTGCTGTCGTTACCGATCTGCAGTTCGGTTCCCGTGCCGTCTCCGGCGCTCTGCGCCGGGGCGGTATTCTTGCAGAAGATGATATCGGAATAAGGCGGCAGGATGGAAGTAGAGTCGGTCTCGAGATCCGTCCCACCGCTGCCGGCTGTCTGTCCGGTCAGATCGTGGCTGTGCTCCCCATCATAGGAAACCGGAGCGCTGTACCAATTGGACCAAGGATCCCATCCCCCGCTTAGATAAGGTGCGCTGCCGCCGCCACCTCCTTGCCAATGCAACTCGTGTGTGTGTGCTCCTGCGCTGACGGTGCTCAGCGTGCCCACGTCATGCGTATGTGCAGGTACTTCACTGTAGGCATGGTTGTGGGTTTCCGAACCGCCGGTGGCACCATACGTGCTGGCACCACGCGGGAAGCGCTCGTCCAACGCTGATACGCGCGTCCATCCCAGAGGACAGACGCCGTCAAACATGGCGATCCCGTCCGAGGGGATGCCGATGCCGTCGCTGGCGCTCTTCTCGGCGAAGACAACGTCGAGATAGGGCGGCAGGCTGGAGGCAGATTCGGTTTGCGGGTCGGCAATCCCGGTGCTTGCCGTCTCTCCGTTGACGGTATGCGTATGTGCGCCATTCGTGGATACGTTGTCACCATACCACGAACCGGGGTTCATACCGCCGTTGGGGTATGGGTTATTTCCACCAGCCGCCCCTCTCAATCGTATGTCGTGTGAGTGTTCGCCATCGACGGTGGTGACGAGTTCTCCGGCGGTGTGCGAATGTTCCGGCACGTCGTGATAGACGTGCGTGTGCTCCTCCGTACCACCTGATGCACCATAAGTCTCGGCGCCGATCGGGAAGCGCCCGTCGAGTGCGATGAAATTCTCCCATCCCTGCGGGAAGAGATCGTCATAAAGCAAGATCGCCCCGACGGGCAGTTCTGCTTGATCCGAGACGACCTTCTCGCAGAAAACCATTTCGAGGTACGGAGGCACGTTCGAGCTTGCCTCGGTCTGCGCGTCGCTCACTCCGGTGCTGGCGGTTTCGCCCTCAATGTCATGGCTGTGATCACCGGCATTGGAGACGACTCCCTCATACCAATTGCCGGCAGCCGTTGCCCCATAGAGATATGGAGCAATTCCGCCGGTGGCAGGTTTTCTCCAATGCAAGGAATGACGGTGCGAACCATCCACGCTGGTCGTCAGCGTACCGGCTTCGTGCGTGTGCGCGGGGATCTCGGCGTAGGTGTGCGTATGAGTCTCCGATCCGCCCGTCCCGCCGGCCGTCTCCGCGCCGCGCGGGAAGCGCCCGTCGAGGTCGCTGAAGCGTTCCCAGTTGGTCGGGCAGCTGCCGGTGAAGAGGGCGATGGTGCCCATGGGCACCAGGCTCTCGCCGCCGGCGTACTCGGCGATCCAGGCATCCGCCTCGGCTTCGAGTTCGACGACCGTCGGCTCTGGCGTGGGTTCGGCTGGAGTAGATTCGGCGGCAATCAGGTGACCCTCGGCGTCGTAGGTCAGGAAGGTTGCCTCATCCCCGACCATGCGCTCGACCATGTTGCCGACCTCGTCGTATACGAAGAGGGATTCATCATCGAGGTGGGTCACGGCGTGGGGCTGGGCGCCCTGGTAGCCGTAGCTCACGCCGGCTTTGCTGGCCAGATTGCCGGTGACGGGGTCGTAGCTGTAGCTTTCGTTGTACAGACCGCCGCTCCCGCCGGTCACGTCGGCGCCGGTCAGGCGGTCGAGATCGTCGTAGGTGTAGCTTTGGAGTTGCGGCGATCCGGCCACCCAATCCTTGATCCACTCGACGTTTCCTACCGCGTCGTAGCCGTATTCCAGGTTCTGCAGAATCGTCTCATCGGCGAGGCGCTCGGTGGTCATCTGCTGTAAACGGCTGCCCATATTCGTTTCGCTCCAGGCATAGTAGTCATAGCTCGTCTCTAGAAGACCGCTGCCCAGCGTGCGGGAGGTCAAACGGCTGGCGGCGTCGTAGCTTGAGGCGGCGACGTAGGTCGGATTCCCGTAAGAGGAATCGCCAGTAAGGCTGTTGAAGGCGCCCTGGTCGAGGTAATCATAGGTAACTGTCTCGCCGCTCTCCTGGGAGTTCGGTCCAGCCGGATAGGTCATGGACGTGATCTGGTTGGCGGTGTTGTAGGTCCATTCGGTGACGAAGGTGCCCGCGCCGGTGATATTTTTATCTTCCTCGATCAAGCGCCCGCGCTGGTCGTAGGTCCAATCTGTATAGCCTGAGCCGTCCTCCATGTGGGTGCGCTGGCCGAGGCCGTAGTTGCCTTCGTCGTATGTGTAGCTCACCGGGTCCGTCGAAGCGCATTCCCCGGATCCGCTGTAGGTCTTGTCCGTCAGTCGGTTCAAGGAATCGTATTCGAGTTCCGTGACGCAGCCGCGGGCGTCGGTCTGCTGGGTGAGGTTGCCGAGGGCGTCGTACTGGTAGCTCCAGGCGCCCATGTCGGCGTCGTCCATCGAGGTCTTGCGACCGGCCATGTCATACTCGATCGTGGTCGTCGCCCCGCCGCTGGTTACGCTGGTGAGCTGGTCCAGTTCGTCATAAACGTAAGTGGCCGAAGGCCCATCAGGCGGTTCGACCAGCACCAGACGTCCCCACACGTCCGTGTGCTGCGTGGTGGTGTGGGTGTTGGCGTCCGTGGCCGAGATGAGCAAATCGTCGTAGACGTAGCTCACCGTCGTGTTATCCGTCGCCGTAACGGTTTCCGGGCGCGAGAGGACATCGTATTCCGTCACTGTCGCGGGCTGGCCAAAATCCTGCGCGAAGGTGCCGTTCCAATCCGTGATGGCGTAGGGCACGGTTTGCTCGACCAGGCGGCCGTATTCGTCGTAGCGCATATCAACGACCACGTCGCGCGTGCCCGATTCCAGCTCGACGTCGTCGGCCTGGGTCTGGATCTTGCGGCCCAGCCCGTCGTAGAATCGGCGCGAGGTGGTGGTCGTGTCGGCATCCAGCCGTTCCGTGATCTCGACCCGGTAGGGCGAGGCGGAGTCGTAGTAGGCGATGGATATGGTGTCGCTGTCGCCAGGGCGGGTGATGCCCGTCAGGCGGCCGAAGGCGTCGTATTCCGCCGTGGTGGTACCGCCGTTGGGGCCGGTCTCGGAAATCGGCAGACCGAGCGCCCAGTTGTAATCCCAGGTCACCGCGTGTCCCTCGGCGTTGGTCGTCGAGATGGGGTAGGTGTGATAGACTGGGTCGTAGGTCGTGGTTGTGCTTTGAGCGCTCTCTGCGGAGGGGAACGCCCACACGTCAGCACTGTATTCCGAATACTGCGTCACGGAATCCTGGTTGCCCCAGGAATCGTAGGTGATGACCGTGTCGCTGAAATGGGTATCGTCGATCTGCGTTTTCGTCGCCGTGAGCACGCCGTTTGCCGGTGGGATGGTCACGTTGGTCTCGCCGTCGTAATAATACAGTTGCCGCGAAAGCAACATATCTGCGGCGTCACGCACCACCTGATACCCCGGCAATGCGACGATATACTGGTTATCATCATCGCGCGGGTAATAGCGCGTGTTCGTCCTGCGGTACAAATCATACGAACTGCCGTTCCACCTATGTTCTACTACACTGACGACGTTGCCATACTGCGTGCCCCCCTGCAATGACGTTCCATAGCTGTAGCCAGCGCGCGTTTCGACGTAATCGGAATCCCCTTCATATCGACGTGATTTTTCAAAATCCACTCGTGTCCAGTAAATCTTTAGATCTGTATACGTGTGGTGGTCCTCGTCCTCGGGCAGGTCGCTGGTCGGGTATTCGTCGGAAAGGTACGTAGTATAGGACCAGTTATAGAGATTCCCCTCCCCATCTCGGACCTCGGTCTTGTAGGGTTTGCCCTTGAGGATGTCGTCCTGGTAATACCAGGTTTTGGTCTCTAGAATTTTGTTCTCTAGATCGTCAAGAGCGATAACACTCGACCATTCGTGGCCGCGGAACTGGGTGAATTCCTCGTTGTAGGGGTAGTCGGTCGATACGCCGTCCGAGTGTTCCTCGTCGTTCATCGCCCCGCCATAATACATATAATTGAATACATCTGGAGAGGCGTTGATCCCGTCGTAGAGGCGTTTCTCGACCACGCGGTAGCGCGTGGGAAGTAACGTGAGGTGGAACCCAGAGGTGTTACAGATGTAACAGTAGAATAGCGGCATGGCCGTCGAGGCGGAGGTGGGCAGCGTGAGGGCAGCTGTAAATTCATCCCATCCACTAGGCTCCAAACCGGGCATTTGCTCCGTGCGTACCTGCACGTCCCCGCCGTCCAAGCCCAATTGAATCAAATCCCAGGTTTCCGTCCAGGCAAATGCCTTGAATTCGTAGACCGATCCGGGGTAGTAGGTATCCCGCTCCAGCTCGGGTATCTCGCGTTCGGAATCGACACCATCCCAATGATGCGTCTGGTACGCAGTTGCATCCTCGTCGTTCTCCGCGTTGTGCCACACATCGTATTCGAACTCGACCACCCCGCCGTAGCCGTTCTCGGCGCGGGTGAGGTGCATGTGATCGCCGTACTCGAAGGTGGTCGGCGGCAGCGCCTCTGTCCCCCCGAGCCCATAATCCTGCACCTGGATCAACGTCGGAGTATCGCCCTCCATATACCAATCCACGTTGGGAAAAATCAGATCCTCTGGTTCACTGGCATAGGTAAAGATGTATTTACGAATCACTTCGAAATTGCCATATCCGTCGACATCGTGCTCGATGCTAATATCGTTGAGCAAAGAACGCATAAATAGAATCCGGTAGCTTTCATAACCAGCCCACCTGATATCGTAGTCCATTCGAGATGTTCGGTTGAAGACAATGCGGTAGCGTTCGTGTGGATAGTAAATCGCCGACGGGTAAACTGCGACGTCGGTGTAGGCGCGGTAACCACAACTTCCTTCCGTTGTTTTATCCTCGGTTTCGTATTCGTAATTCAATTCCTGCCCGAAGGAATTGGTCACCTTCGCAAGCGGCCATTGCCAGACTCGTATCAATTCGACACCACATGTATCGAAATCAGGGTAGAGTGGCCCCGGGTCGAATTGGTACAGCGTGCCCGTCTTATCCCACACCAGCCAATACGAGATGTCGTAGTCGTAACCTGGTGGCTCATCAATGAGCTGATAATGGCGGATGCGCATGAAGGAATGTTCAGCCGTCTGGTACTCGATATAATCCCCACGGCTGTCGGTGCCTTCCCCCACTGGCAGCAATAAACCACCCATGCCGTTGACGGTCAACGAGAAGGTGTCGTCGTCCTGGTAGTCCATGGTGCCGTTCATGTTACGCTGCACGTAGCCGGTGTCCAGCGACCAGCCCATCCCCACCCAGGAAGCTTGGGTGTAGTTGTTGGCGCCGTCGACGACCTGGCTGTTGTAGCTCAGCACCAGGTTGGGCTGCAGTCCACCGGGTCCGGCAGGAACTTCGATGGGCATCGAGTAGGTCGCCGCGCCGGTGAAACCGGCCACCTGGAAGTTGTCCAGGGTGGGCAGGCGCGCCGCCTCCCAGTCCTGGGTGTTGAAGTCGAAGACCGAAAGGTGATCCACCTCCGCGGTCATCATATTCGCCTCTGTATCGACCGTGGTAATAAGCGGCACCCAGCCCTTGTCCTTCTTGCTGTAGTAGAAGATAAACAGCGAGGCTTCATCGCCGTGGATCTCGTCGTCCTCGTAGTGCATTTCCAGCGTGAATGTGGCGGGGAACTTCTCCACTTTTGCACGGGTATCGGCTCTCTTGGCAATAATCTCCACGGGGCGTCCACTCAAAGAGTTGGGGATGTCGGAGAATCGGCCTGCGTTTCGCACGCGTACTTTCAAGTCCTGGCGCACGGCCTGCTTGGGGAATTTGATGCGCACGCGCCCGTCGAGCCCGTCGATCTCGCCGCCGCTTGCGCTCAGTTCAAACAGGCTGCGGTCGCCCAAACTCAATTGCGCCGCGGCCAGCACGACCTCGTCCTGCAGCAGCTGGGCAGCGATGGCAAAGGGGCCTTCGGCGTTGGGAGCGATCTTCCATTCGAATTCACTCGTCTCGCTTTCTACAGGGACGCGCAGCGTGAGGGTTTTCTGGTCCCATTCCTTGGCGTCCCGGCCGTGAGGTCGGATTCCCTCCGGCATGGTGATCGCCAGCTCGAGGTTCTCCGTTGATTCCAATCCGGCCAAGCCCTCGATTGTGTAGGTGATGGTGAACGACTCGCCGGGCATGATCGCTTCTTCTGCGGTTTCCAGAATCAAGGTCAACGGGGTTTCGCTCGGAGTCGAAGTGGGGGATGGGATATCCGTAGCTGTTTCGGAGGGCGTGCTGGTTATCTCTTCGGTCGTTGCAGGAGATTCCGTCGCTTCTGGGGTGTCTGGCGGTGTGTCCGTTTCGGTCACGGAAGAGGATGGAATCGGAGTCCCGGTGTCTGAGGGAGTCGGCGTCAGAGGCGGCGCATCGGTTGTCGTTGCCGGGGGCGTATTTGTGGTCTGCTCCTGCAGATCTGGACGCGCCGCGGCCTGCGGGTGAATCGATGCGATCGGCTCGGATTCCGAGTCGGTGGCAACCATCAGATCGTCGAGCAGCGAATCAGCTACATTTTCGTCGAGTGCATGCTGCACGCCGGCGAAAACGGTCGCGCCCGGCGGAAAGACCATGCCGAGCAGCATGGATACGGAAAGCAGAATCCGGACGGATGCCATGGACAACAGATTGGTTTTCATTGAAAGACTCCCCCGAGAGAAGTATTTGCGCCCCCATTGAAGAGCGTGGGCAACTTGGTTACTAGCATACAACATTTCGTGCAGTGCGATCAAGAAGTTGTTCGCACAAGTTTCATATGTTTTACCTACGATCGCGCAGGAAGGTTACGGGAGAGTTACTTAATGATTACCATTTGGTAACCGAGTCATGTGTAAAGGCATGCGTATCCCGATTTTCGGGTATCGTATACGATGGTCGCTTAATGCTTGGTACAAATTTGGGCGGCTGACCGCAAGCTCGCCGCGCAAGCCCCGAGCGCCCCTGGATACGGAAATGGTTGGAGGCCACATCGTGAACGCAAACTGTGACGTGCTCGTATCGGATCCTATCTGCCTGGACATCCTTCCCGATCTTTCCGCGATTCCGCAGGGTGCTTTGAAGAGGGATCGATGGGACAGATAAATCCAGGGCTGCGTGCAGCGTGATGGCCATCCGTCATCCGCCCGCACGGAATGTTCGCTCGTTTTGGAACGTCCGGCAATACGATCTTTTTCTGTCAATGTAGGAAGTGACGATAAATTAAATTGTGGTTCGACTAAAATTAATTGTGTTAAGGTGCCTGGCAGAAATGTGAAACATTTCACAAATAAAACCCAAAGAAAGTAGGATGGAAGTGCCTCACGCATTCGAACGGAGCCACGAACGATGTTCAGACCCGAAGCCGCACTGAATCTGGCAGTCAAGTATTCACAACCTCGACGAACGGGCACGACGAGAGACGACGAGGTCGTTGAGGAAATTCGTCAGTTTCTGGATCGGCGTGGCTATCACGTGGAATGTCCGCAATTTACCTTCTCGTCGGCTCCGGATACGTTTATCAAGCTGGAGCTTCTGCTCGGTGCCGTCGTAATCATTTCCGCACTCTGGATTCGTCAAAGTTCGGTAGTCCTCTCCTCAGTTCTCGCCATCCTGCTTCTGATCCTGCTCGCTGCCGTTCCCAGGATGAATCGTGCGATCCTGGAGCATTCACTCGAGAACAGAAACCGGTCGGTCCTTGCGAGGATCTGCGCGAGGCTTGGCAGGACCAATACGACGAAAAACATCGTCGCCGCTTCATTCGGTGAGGGGGTCGACGATACAAGACCAGAACTCATTCTCATGGCGCATCACGACTCGAAGAGCCAATCGATTCCTTTGATCGTACGCATGCTCCTGTTTGGGATCGTTTTTCTCGCAGGATTTCTTTTCGTAATTCTCACTTTATGTAGCCTCTTCTTCGCCATTCAGGCGGCGGTGCTGACCGTTTCTGTTTTGGCCATCGCTGCCAGCATACCGCTCCTGCTGATTGGGGTTGGGAACGACTCTCCCGGCGCCATCGACAACGCCTCGGGATGTGGGCTGGTTCTACACCTCGCGGAAATACTACGAGGGCAAGAAGAAATACTCGAGAGAATAAGAATCACAATCCTGATCACGGGAGCGGAGGAATGGGGGACCATGGGGTCGGAGGCGTACGTCCGAGAAAACCTCGAAAGACTTCATTTTCAGGCCGATACTGCAGGTTTGTACGTCATGAATTTTGAAGGGATCGGCGTCGACGGGAATATGTTTTTGATTGGTGGGCATAGGTGCCCCCGAGATGAACGGGGCGTGCCCGTCGTAAAAATGATCCGGGAGGCCGGCGAATCCCTGGGATATCCGCTACGCGACCTGCCCCTCGTCGGCGCGCTGCTCGACCACCAGCCATTTTCTACCCGGAATTTTTGCGCCGCAACCGTTCTCGGCTTTGGGCGGGATAGCTGGTCCGTTCATACGCCAGAAGACAAGCCCGAGCGACTGAACGTTGAAGGTTTTAATCAAGCCGGACGGATTACTCTAGAAGTGATCCGCATGATGAGCAGGTCACTTGTGGGGAGTGAAACCTCGTCTGGAAAGTCCTGGTAGGGAGAAGGACATGCTGCCGGACGGGTTGGTGGTTCACCGCTGTTTCCTATGCCGACCGTTTAACCACAGAGATGTTACGAGCATCCTCCGGCTTGAAGGCGTGTTTATTTAAGCGAGGGAAGCAGCCACGATTTCCCTCACCGCCGGAATAACTTCAAAGCAGGCGAATTCCCAACGTCAATGAACGAATACCGGCATGCCGGGAGGATCAAAATATGAGTCAGACAACGTTCAAGGTATACCCATACCGATGGGTCGTTCTGGTCGCTTTCATGCTGATCGTGGCGATCAATCAAGTGCTCTGGATCACATTTGCCGCGATCACCAGCGAAGCGGCGGCATTTTTCTCCGTATCGCATTTGAGCATCGGCTTGTTATCCATGAGTTTTATGATCGTATACATCCTCGTATCGATTCCCGCCTCGTGGATCATTGATACCTACGGCATGCGCGTTGGCGTTGGAATCGGAGCCGCATTCACGGGAATCTTCGGCTTAATGCGCGGCCTGGTCGGAGATGATTACACGCTGGCGCTGGTGGCGCAGGTCGGAATTGCGGTGGGGCAGCCTTTTCTCCTCAATGCGATCACCACCGTGGCCGCGCGCTGGTTTCCCGCCAGTGACAGGGCGACCGCCTCGGGCTTTGGCTCGCTGGCGATGTATACAGGCATCATTCTCGGCCTCGCCCTGACGCCGTTCCTTACGCTCGAAATGGGAATCCCCGAAATGCTCTTGGCCTACGGAATCGTATCCGTGGTCGTTGCCACGGTTTTCATCTTGCTCGCGAGGGAGCGGCCGCCAACGCCGCCCAACGCCCCGGGACAGGAGGAGCGCGCTTTGGAGTTCGAAGGACTGAAGCAGATGCTGCGCAATCGTGAGTTCGTACTGCTGCTGCTGGTTTTCTTCGTCGGCTTGGGAATATTCAACGCGGTGACGACTTGGATCGAGGACATCGTGGCGCCGAGAGGTTTCTCGATTACCCAGGCGGGCTTTACCGGGGGATTGATGGTGGTGGGTGGAATCGTCGGAGCGTTGGTCATCCCCGTTCTATCCGATCGTGCCCGCAAGCGGGTCCCGTATTTAATCCTGGCAGTGGCCGGCGCCGTGATCGGACTCGCCGGCGTCTCTTTCTTCTCCAATTACACCCTCCTGCTTGTCTCTGCCTTTGGAATGGGTTTTTTCCTGCTGAGTGCAGGACCGTTGGGATTTCAATACGGAGCTGAGATTACCCATCCCGCACCCGAAAGTACTTCCAACGGGCTGCTGCTGCTCGTGGGCCAAATTTCGGGCATCGCCTTCATCTTGGGCATGGACAGTTTCCGCTCCCCCGGCGACGGCTCGATGACCGCATCTCTCGTCGTACTGCTGATCCTGCTGACCCTGGGATTGATCCTGACCACGCGCTTCAAGGAGCCGGCCGTACTGGCAAGAGAGACGTGATTGTAGGTTTGAGATCAATTTCTAAGTCGGCTGCACATGTTCGGCGAGTGCATCTGCGATGGAGTGATGCTCTCCCTCAATGGCCTTTCCGTCCATTTCGCTCACAACCATGTTGTCCGAGGTCGTATCATCGTAACGGACGTCGTGCGGCTAAAAGATGGCTAGTGTCAGGTTTCGCGACTGAGTTGTTCGAGTGTATCAATCCCTCAGGCTGTTCACGGCCGCTCTTTCGATGTCGAGTCCCTTCTTGTAGCGTTCCATGAAGGTGGCGAAGCCAGCGACATCCGCCGGATCGGGCGCGATCGTCGTGCTCTTCTGTCCGGAGAAGACCTTGTCGGCGAGATACGCTTCGAGGGATTCGTTCGCCTCCTTGTGGAGCATGTAAGCAGCCAGGAGTGCCATCCCCCACGCTCCGCCCTCGCCCGCGGTTTCCATCACGGAGACGGGGACGTTCATTGCCGCCGCCATGATCTTCTGGCCAACCTCCTTGGTTTTAAAGAAGCCGCCGTGGCCGAGGACGTGGTCGATCTTGACGTTCTCCTTGTTGAAGAAGTCCAACCCGGTTTTCAAAGCACCGAGCGCCGCGTACAGATGCATGCGCATGAAATTCGATAGCGTGAAACGGCTTTCGGGTGTCCGTACGAACAGGGGACGTCCTTCCTCCATGTGCGTGAGATGTTCGCCTGAGATATAGTTGTAGGCCAGCAGGCCGCCACAGTCCGCATCGCCGGCGAGCCCTTCTTTAAACAACATCTCGAATAATTCAGATTCGCCGATCTCTACCCCTAATGCCTGGGCGAATTCCTTGAACAGTTCGACCCATGCGTTGAGGTCGGAGGTGCAGTTGTTGCTGTGCACCATCGCCACGGGCTTGCCAGTGGGTGTCGTCACCATATCGATCTCGGGATAGAGCTTTAATAGAGGCTTTTCCAAAACGATCATGGCAAAGACGGAGGTTCCGGCGGACACGTTGCCGGTTCGCTCCACGACGCTGTTGGTCGCCACCATGCCGGTGTCTGCGTCGCCCTCGGGCGGACAAAGCGGGATGCCCGTGGGCAGCTGGCCGGTCGAGTCGATCAATGTTGAGCCTTCGTCAGTGAGCGTGCCTGCGGTGTCCCCGGCCATCAGGACTTTGGGCAGGATCTCCTGAAGTTTCCAGGTGATCTTTTTCGCTTCGAGTTCCGCGTTGAACAGCTCGAGCATGCGGGCGTCGTAATCGTTGGTCTTACTGTCGATGGGGAACATACCCGAAGCTTCGCCGACGCCCAGCACCGTCTGTCCCGTTAGTTTCCAATGCACGTAGCCTGCCAGCGTGGTCTGCATATGAATCTCGGGGACGTGCGGCTCCTCGTTCAGGATGGCCTGGTAGAGGTGCGCAATGCTCCAACGCTGGGGGATGTTGAATTGGAACAATTGGGTAAGCTGCTCCGCCGCTTCTGCGGTGATGGTGTTGCGCCATGTGCGAAACGGAACGAGCAGCTCTCCGTTTTTGTCGAACACCAGGTAGCCATGCATCATGCCACTGAAGCCAATGGCGCCGACGGTTTTAAGCGGGACGCCATAGTTCTTCTGGACCTCCGCGCGCAATTCCTGGAAGCTGTCATGCAAGCCGGTCCAGACGTCCTCGAGATGGTATGTCCAGACGCCGTTTTCGTGCCGGTTTTCCCACTCGTGGCTTCCCGAGGCGATAGGCGCGTGGTCCTCGCCGATCAATATCGCCTTGATACGCGTCGAGCCGAACTCCATGCCCAGCACTGTCTTGCCGCTTTCAATGGCTTTGGGGAAATCGTTTTGGTTCATGCCCGTCTCCTATAATTGGAATCAACATTCCAGGTTCTTGTTCAAAGCATCGCGCCGTTCCGCCATCCTCGAGCCCGCTCGGGTAGAATTGCATGTCTGACCGATGAGCGGGCGGCCGCCGGATTCCTCTCTGGTCGGCTCGTCCGCGGCGAAATTTATCCGTAAGCCCTACAAACCCTTGGCGAGCATGTAGTACATCTCATTCCAACGGAGTTCCTTCTTCCATTGGAGCAACGTAGTGGCTTCGTCGATCGACAGGAATTCGATGCCAGCCATCCCTGCAAAGTCCTCGATATGCTCCCGAGTAAGTGCTTGGCTGAACCCGGTGTGATGAGCTCCACCGGCCAGGATCCAGGCGGCGGCGGCCGTTTTCAGGTTCGGTCGAGGGATCCAAACCGCCCGAGCGACCGGAAGTTTTGAAAGCGGCCGGATCGGTTTTACCACGTCGATTTCGTTGAGCATCATGCGGAAACGGTTCCCCACGTCCAGGAGGGTGACGTTGATCGCAGGCCCTTCGTCAACGTCGAAGACCAATCGCGGCGGATCAGATTTGCCGCCGATAGAAAGCGGGTGGATTTCGAGCGTGGGTTTTTGGCCGGCGATCGATTCGCATACTTCGAGCATGTGGGCGCCGAGTACCTTGGGATTTTTAATGTCCAGGTCGTACGTGTAGTCTTCCATGAAAGACGTGCCGCCTGGCAGCCCGGACGCCATGACTTTCATGGCTCGTACGAGGGCGGCCGTTTTCCAGTCGCCTTCCGCTCCGAACCCGTAGCCGTCGGCCATTAAACGCTGGACGGCCAAGCCCGGCAGTTGGACCAGACCGTGCAGGTCTTCGAAGGTGGTGGTGAACGCCTTGAAATGCCCGTTTTCCAGAAAAGCCCGCAACCCCAATTCGATCCGGGCCGCCTCGCGCAGCGCCGGCCGCTGAGCCCCTCCCTGGCGCAGTTCCTCGCTGACCTGATATTGTTGATCATACGCTTCTACCAGTTTGTCGACTTCGGCGTCCGGGACTGCGTGCACCGCGTCTACAAGATCCCCGACTCCGTACCCGTAAACAGAAAAACCCAGGCGTAGCTGGGCTTCGACTTTATCGCCTTCCGTGACGGCGACATCGCGCATGTTGTCACCAAAACGTGCGATCCTGAGCCGCTGCATATCGTGCCAGGCACAGGCTGCCCGCATCCACGTGGCGAGTTCGCTCAGGACATCGTCGTCCTGCCAGAACCCGACGATCACCTTTCGCTCCAGCCGCATACGGCTGGCGATGAATCCAAACTCGCGGTCTCCGTGCGCAGACTGGTTGAGATTCATGAAATCCATGTCAATCTCACGCCAGGGCAGGTTGCGGTTATATTGCGTATGCATGTGGACAAAAGGCTTGCGTAGGGTAGACAGGCCGGCGATCCACATCTTTGCGGGGGAAAACGTGTGCATCCATGTGATCAGACCGATGCATTGTGGGGTATTGTTTGCCTCGCGGCACAGCTCGGTGATCGCATCGGGCGTCGTCACGACCGGCTTGAAAACGACCTTCACAGGCAGTTTGCCGGACTGGGTCATGCTTTGTGATATTTTCCGGGAATGGTCTGCCACTTTCTCGAGTGCTGCTTCACCATACAGATGCTGGCTCCCGGTTACGAACCACGCCTCGAGTTCCTTGAAATCGATCACAATAACCTCCCAGTTAAAATGAAATAAAACCGTCGGTTACTCGACGACCGAGCTTCTTCGAGCGATCAATTCAGTCGAAAGTAAAATGTTGTTCGGTTCTATATTCTCATCGCGGTGAACCGCTTCAATGCGGCTGACCAATTCCCGGATCGCCCGGCAGCCCAACGCGTGATGATCATGATTGATGGTTGTCAGAGCTGGCCAAAAAAATTCCGATTCGGTGATGTTGTCGAAGCCGACCACCGCAAGATCACCAGGGATGCGCAAATTCCGGCGATGGGCAATTTGGAGCACAGTGAGTGCCATCTGATCGTTAGCGACAAAAACCGCATTCATTCCCGGATAGGATTGCAGCAATTGCTCGAACGCTGCAGCTCCACTGGCAGATGACCAATTTCCTTCCGCCCAATGGTCTTCCGTCGTTTCGATTCCGGCATTCGCCAGGGTATCCTGCCAGGCCAGTTTGCGCTGACGGGCTTCCCACCAATCCAGCGGTCCGGAGATGTGGCCAATTTTGCGGCGTCCCTGATCCAGCAAGTGTTGGGTGGCCAAGGCACCCCCGGCATAGTTGTCAACCGCGACGGTCGATATTCCCGGATACGGTTGCATGGTGAGAAAAACAACCGGCACGGGGATATCGTTCAAAATCTCATCGACCCAGTGGTGGTTCTCGCCCACTTCGGGCACTGCCCATACGATGCCATCAACATGTCGGGCAAGTAAATTTTGCACGATGGGCTTAATATCCTCCGTGTCGAAGCGGGGAAGCTCCTGGAGCAGTAAAGCATAACCGAGCTCCTCGGTTTTGCCGGTGATGCCGTTCAGTGTGCGTGACGGACCGTTGAACTTCAACCCGGCGGTGACGACCCCCAGCGTATAGCTGCGCTGTTGTATCAAGCTGCGCGCCAGCGCGCTGGGCTGATAATCCAATTCGTCGATAACCCGTAAGACCCGTTTCCGCGTCTCTTGGGCAACATCCGGTCGATCATTGATGACCCTCGAAACCGTCTGGGTTGATACACCTGCAACCCTGGCAACTTGCTTAATGGTAGCCCTCCTGTTTGCACTTGCCATCAAGGTCCTCTACGAATTACTTGCAGATGTCAGACTTGGGGATCGATGACCAAAATAAATCCGTTATCGTTATCGGGAACGATAACATCGTAGCAAATCCGATGGGATTTGTAAAGCATCGCGCCTTCTGGCTGGGTGGCTTGGCGAGCAAATCTACTGAAAAGCCATTTTGGGGTTCGATTTAATTGCGCTTACCCAGAGAGGCGGAGCTTAAGAGCGGTCTCTTCCTAACGTTATACGACCTGCAGGGGGGCTACCTCCATCCGAGTGAATCTGATGTTGAGAGTATTCCACCCGTCAGGCGAGTCGTCCGGAATTCTCAAACGTTAAAAATTCTCGGTACAATACTGGTAAAGGTGGAAAGCCTTCAGCCTACGTGGGCTTGAATTACAAGTACGAGTTGCTTACCTTTGCTGTTGAGTAGTCGGTAGTCTCGTTGCGTTCGATACATATACAGATAGTACGCAGGTGCAGAGATGTTGAAGAGGCGAAAATATACCTTTGTGTTGGCAGTTTTATTGGCGTTACTTGTTTCCGCATGCAGTTCAAATCAATCCGCTACAAACCCCGAGTCTTCTAGCGAAGCAGCAGAGATACCTGCCTGGTTCGAAATGCCCATGACGGATGTTCGTACCGGGGATGAATTTACGATTTCAGACCTGTCAGGAAAGGTAATTTTGATCGAGACAATGGCGATGTGGTGTCCAACTTGCCTGAAGCAGGAACTCGAAGTTCAAAAGGTAAACGATTTACTTGCTGATCGCGACGATTTCGTCAGCATCGCCATGGATGTTGATTCGAAGGAGAATGCGGAAGCTCTCAGAGAATATATCGACGAAAATGAACTGGATTGGATATTCGTTGTTGCATCCACCGAGATCATTCGCGATATTGCCAATCGCTACACGGCACAACTCCTCAATCCGCCGCTCGTGCCGATGTTGATCATCGACCGAAACGGTGACGTTTATGGTTTGCCGTATGGGGTAAAATCTGCGGGTGCCTTACATCGAACGATCCTGTCGTATCTTGATGGGACTTAATCGCACAGATAGAAATGGTTGACGCGTGAGTGCGATTAAATAAATCAACCATTCTAGTTTTTATCATCTCGTCAAGGCACGTGGATGATGGACCTTGAATCAATTTTCACATCGATTACCCTTGGATTGCTCTCGTCAACCAGTCCATGCATCTTGCCCCTCTATCCCGGGTTTCTGGCCTATTTGAGCGGTCGGCAAGAAGGGATCACTCACCGATTTGGTCGCTACACCCTGGGTATCTTCGTGTTGCTCGGTGTAATGAGCATGATGCTGGCGCTTGGATTGCTCATCGCATGGTTAGCCGTATCGATTGGATCCGCGCTGGCCATTGCGATCCCACTGGCAGATTTGCTGATCATTGCGCTGGGTATCGCATTATTGCTGAACTACAATCCCTTCAAAGCACTGCCGCAAATCCAGATACCTTTCTTGAAGAATCCCTACATCAATGCCTTCGTATATGGGTTGTTGTATGGCCCCATCGCGCTGCCATGCTCAGGCCCTCTGGTCGTTGGCATTTTCGCCTACTCGCTGACTGCGGGTGAAGCTCTCGAAAAGTTGGCGGTTTTCATCTGGTTCGGTCTGGGTTTTGGCATACCCTTGCTGCTGCTTTCTCTCCTTTCCGGGGCGGTTCAGAACTGGCTCGTGCGTCAATTCGCAAGGCGGGCAAGGGCGATCAATACAATCGGCGGTGTTTTATTAATTGGAATTGGGCTTTATGACTTAGTCAATAATTGGGAATTGATGCGTGCTTATTTAAGCGTCTGGTTTTCGTGAACGCGAGCGTTTGATTGACGGTGGAGCGTTGGGTTCCTTCACCGTGGAAGCATCTTTGCGGACTGGCCTGGGCTGGCCATGTGCTTTGGAACTCCGATGGTGATAAGCATACCATCAACCTATCCTGGTTTGTGGTGGCTATTGCGATTCGCGTTGTTTGCGGAAACCAAACATTCACTGGGAAAAAAGGAGCTGGATCATGACCCTCGTTCTGTATATTGCACTTGCACTGATCGTTTTGGGTACCGCGGTTAGCCTGATCTGGCGCGCATCATCCCACCTGCCTTGTCCATCCTGGCTGGGCTGGATGGTGGAACTCGATAATCCCTTCACGAAAGTCAATCGCGCCCGCTATATCGTCGAACATTTGGCGCTCGACCCGGGCATGAAAGTGTTGGATGCCGGTTGCGGTCCAGGCCGTCTGACGTTACCGATTGCTGAGGTAGTCGGCCCGCAGGGGGAAGTGCTCGCAATGGACATTCAGAATGATATGTTGGCTCGCGTGCGGGAGAAGGTGGAAAAGACAAAGCTGCGAAACGTGCAGTACCTGCAGGCTGGGCTGGGCGAGGGCAAACTTCCGCAAGCTTACTTCGACCGTGCCGTCCTGGTCACCGTCTTGGGTGAAATTCCGGATCAGCCGAAGGCACTGAAGGAACTCCACAGCACGTTGAAGCCGGCTGGTGTCTTGTCGATCACCGAAGTGATCTTCGACCCGCACTTCCAACGCCGCGAGTTGGTGTTGCGCGCCGCGCGAGGAGTCGGCTTTCGGGAGCTGAAATTCTTCGGCAGGCGCTGGGCCTATACCCTGCACCTTGAAAAGGCCGTCGACGCTTAAAAACGGATTAGGTAATAGCAGTGCAATCCAGAAATGGCGTTATTCTCCCCAGCACGTCCAGCAGCCGGCTTGGCTTTCATCGCGGAGTTCCTGTTGTCGTGTAATGTATACTGTATTTAATCTCTCACAGCAGGCTTGGCAACCCGTGAACCGCTTGCGGCGGCGGGAGAAACACACGACGTTCGACTCAACGAATCCGATCCCTGGAGGATCCAAACGGATGGCGCCATCCTTGCTTTCCACATCAATATCTAAATTTACAGACGAGGTTTCGCGAAAGACACCCGTTCCCGGCGGTGGGTCGGTGGCCGCGCTGGCGGGCGCACTGGGTGCGGCGCTGGCTTTAATGGTCATCGATCTGACTCTGGACGAGGCGGGCGGAGATGCGCAGGATGAACCGTTGGCTGCTGTGGCGGCACGCGCCCAACAGTTGAAGGAAGCCTTGCTTGCGGGGGTCGATGAGGACACACAGGCGTTCGCCGCCTACCTCGAAGCGCGACGCTTGCCCAAGTCGACGCCCGAGGAAAAGGCGCTGCGCGCAGAACGTATTCAGGAAGGGCTTCGTCAGGCGGCTCTCGTTCCGCTGCGCACCGCAGAACAGAGCTTGGAGGTGATGCGGCTCGCACACGAGGCGCTGGTGCATGGCAAACCGAGCGCGATGACCGATGCGGCGGTCGGTGGCCAGATGGCCTTCGCCGGGGTACAGGGCGGCGTGTGGAACACACGAATCAATCTTGTGGACATAAAAGACGCATCTTTCCGCCGTGAAATGGAATCGAAGTGTGAGGAGCTGAAGGTCAGCGCCGATCGGTTGCTGGATGAATTGGCTGAGGTCGTCGACCGGCGGATGCGCTGAAAGCGCGCCCTCTAACCCGTCGGCGTGGATGAATGGGAGGTGCATATGACGCACAAGGTATCCGCTCCGCGCGGGACAAAGCTGCACTGCAAGAACTGGCAGATCGAAGCTCCGTACCGCATGCTGCAGAACAACCTCGATCCGCAGGTGGCCTTCGACCCGGAGCGCCTGATCGTCTACGGCGGGCGCGGTAAGGCAGCGCGCAGTTGGGAGGCCTTCGATGCCATCCTCGCCGAACTGCGCCGGCTCGAACCCGACGAGACGCTGCTGATCCAATCCGGGAAACCCGTGGGCGTCTTCCGCACCCACATCGATGCGCCGCGCGTGCTGTTGGCCAATTCCAACATCGTCCCCCATTGGGCCACTCAGGAAAACTTCGATAAATGGGAGCGCGAAGGGTTGATCATGTACGGCCAGATGACCGCGGGCAGTTGGATTTACATCGGCACGCAGGGGATTCTCCAGGGCACGTACGAGACCCTTGGCGCATTGGCGCGCAAACAGGGCTGGGGAAGCCTGGAGGGTAAACTGGTCGTCACGGCCGGGCTGGGCGAAATGGGCGGCGCGCAGCCGTTGGCCATCACCATGAACGGCGGCGTAGGCTTGATCGTGGAAGTGGACCGCTGGCGAGCGGAACGCCGTTTGGAAATGCGCCAGGTGGACGTGCTCTGCGACGACGTCGAGGACGCCGTGACGCAGGTCGAGGATGCGCTGCGTAAGGGTGAGGCGAAATCGATTGCCCTCATCGGCAACGCCTCCGAGATTCATCCTCTGCTGCTGGAGCACGACCTCGTCCCGGATGTGGCTACGGATCAGACTTCGGCGCACGACGTGCTCTACGGTTACATTCCGTCCGGTATGACGCTCGAGCAAGCCGCCGAGATGCGTGAGCGCGATCCCGAAGCGTACACACAGCGTGCCATGGAGTCCATGGCGCGGCACGTACGTACGCTACTGGCGTGGAAAGCCAAGGGCAGCGTGGTGTTCGATTACGGCAACAACCTGCGCCAGCGAGCATTCGACGCAGGCGTGAAAGAAGCATTCGACTACCCGGGTTTCGTACCGGCCTATATTCGCCCGCTATTCTGCCTCGGGAAAGGACCTTTCCGTTGGGTCGCGCTTTCGGGAGAGCCGGAGGATATTTTCGCCACCGATCGGGCGGTGATGGAGCTCTTCCCGGAGGACGAACACCTGCATCGCTGGCTGCGTTTGGCACGCGAGAAGGTCGAATTCCAGGGCCTGCCGGCGCGCATCTGCTGGCTGGGCTATGGCGAGCGCGCCCGCGCCGGCCTGCGTTTCAACGAAATGGTTGCCAGCGGCGAGTTGCAGGCGCCCATTGTCATCGGACGCGACCACCTCGATAGCGGTTCGGTTGCCAGCCCCAACCGCGAGACGGAGGGCATGCGCGACGGTTCGGACGCCATCGCAGATTGGCCGCTACTAAACGCGCTGCTGAACACCTCCTGCGGCGCCACCTGGGTGAGCATCCACCACGGCGGCGGTGTGGGCATCGGCTACAGCATCCACGCCGGCCAGGTGATCGTGGCGGACGGCACGCCGGAAGCGGCGCGCCGGCTGGAGCGTGTGCTCAACGCCGACCCGGGTTCGGGCATCGCACGCCACGCCGACGCCGGCTACCCTGATGCGATCGCCTTCGCCCGGGAGCACGATATTCGCATCCCTATGAATCCGGAATACATCGCGGACGATTCCTCCGAGTAGAGGTGAGAACCATTGCCCACCCCGGTTGATCTGCTGATCCACAGCGCCCGGCAGTTGGTGACGTGCGCCGGACCGGACGGACCGAAGCGCGGCGCCGCCATGCGCGAACTCGGCGCCGTTGCGGACGGTGCCCTGGCGATCGTTGGAGAGGAAATCGTCGCCGTGGGATCGACGCGGGATCTGCGCGCGTCGTTCACCGCGCGGGAAGAACTGGACGCATCGGGCTGCGCGGTCTGCCCGGGCTTTGTAGACCCGCACACGCACGCCGTATACGCCGGCGAGCGCGTCGACGAGTTCGAAAAGCAGCTCCAGGGTGTGCCCTATCTGGAGATTCTCGCCGCAGGCGGGGGAATCCTTTCCACCGTGCGGGCGGTACGCGCGGCGGCGCTCGAGCAAATTGTCTCCGAGAGCCGGCCGCGTCTGGACGAGATGTTGGCTCATGGTTCGACCACCATCGAGGTGAAAAGCGGCTACGGCCTGGATCCCCAAAGCGAATTGAAAATGCTGCAGGCGTTCGAAGCGTTGGACGCCGCACATCCCGTAGATCTGGTTCCGACTTTCCTGGGGGCGCACGCCATCCCGCCTGAGTATCGCGAACGCGTAGATGATTACGTGACGCTGGTGGAGCAGGAGATGACCCCCGCTGCGGCCGACTGGTATTCAAGTTCGGGATTCGCCAGACGGAACGTTCCATTGTTCGGCGATGTCTTCTGCGAGCGGAATACCTTCGGCGTGGAGCAATCCCGGCGGGTGCTCCGGGCAGCCATGGCGCACGGGATGCCCATTAAAATACACGCCGACGAGTTCAACACCATCGGCGGCGTGGCGCTGGCGCTTGAGCTAGGGGCGATCTCGGTCGATCATCTGGATGTCACCCCTGCGGACGACGTCGCACGCATTTCCGCCTCCGAGACGCTCGCAGTGGTGCTGCCGGCAGTGAGCTTCCACTTGGGCGGCGCGCGCTACGCGGACGCGCGTGCCCTGATCGACGCGGGTGCAGCGCTCGCCTTGGCCACCGATAACAACCCCGGTTCTGCGCCGTGTCCATCGATGCCGTTGGCGATGGCGATTTCTTGCCGCTACCAGAGCCTGTTGCCGGCGGAAGCGCTCAATGCGGCCACGATCAACGCCGCGCATGCAGTCGGGCTGGGCAAACGCATCGGCTCGCTCGAAGCGGGCAAACAGGCGGACGTGCTCGTCCTCGATGTTCCTGACGTCCGCCACCTGGCGTACGCCTTCGGCGGAAACCCGGTGCGGCAGATAGTCAAGCGTGGCAAGATACTGTCGTTTGATCGGACTCACTGGAGATTCGACTCATGAATGAAACGGAAACCATCCTCCTCGACGGCGAAAGCTTGTCCTTCGACCAGGTGCGTGCTGTCGCCTTCGGCGCGCCTGGACGACCGCGCCTCGCGCTCAGCGAGGCGGCTGAAGCACGGGTGGAGCGGGCGGCGGAGGCGGTGCAGCGACTAATCGATGACGGCGCGATCGCCTACGGCATCACCACAGGTTTCGGTGCCTTCAAGGATCGCGTGATCCCTCCCGAGCAGACGGAGCAGCTGCAGCGAAATATCCTCGCCAGCCACGCCGTGGGCGTGGGCGATCCCCTGGACGTGTCCACCACGCGCGCCGTCCTCCTGATACGAGCCAACACCCTGGCGAGCGGCTATTCCGGTGTGCGGCTCGAAACCCTGCAGTTGCTACTGGACATGCTCAACGAGGGTGTGCATCCGCTGATCCCGGAGAAGGGATCGCTGGGCGCCAGCGGTGATCTGGCGCCCCTGGCGCACGCCTGCCTTCCGATGATCGGGTTGGGCGAGGCCGAGTATCGCGGCGAGATACTACCGGGCGGCGAGGCGCTGCATAAAGCCGGGCTGCATCCCGTGCGGCTAGCGGCCAAGGAAGGCTTGGCGTTGACCAACGGCACGGCGGTGATGTGCGCCCTGGGCGTGCTGCAGACGCTGCGCGCCGAGCGGCTCAGCCAGACGGCCGACGTCGCCGGCGGCTTGAGTCTGGAGGCGCTGCACGGCACGTCTCTGGCCTTCGACGAGCGCATCCATCGGCTGCGGCCGTTCCCGAGGCAGCAGGATTGCGCCGCCTTCCTGCGCCGCATCCTGGCCGGCAGTGATTTCACGCGCGGGGAAGACCCAACTTATGTGCAGGATGCATACACGCTGCGCTGTATTCCCCAGGTGCACGGCGCCGTGCGCGATGCGATCGCCTACGCTCGCTGGGCGTTCGAGATCGAGCTCAACGCCGTCACCGACAACCCGCTGCTGTTCGTGGACGATTCCGGTGAAACGGAAGTGCTCTCGGGCGGCAACTTCCACGGTGAGCCGCTGGCCATCGCCATGGACTACCTCGGTCTGGCGGCCACAGAGTTGGGCAATATCTCCGAGCGGCGTATTATGCGCCTGACTGACGAGGCTTCGAACATCCACGTGCTACCCGCTTTTCTCACGCGTGAGGGCGGGCTTAATTCCGGATTCATGATCACACAGTACACGGCCGCCGCGCTGGCCACCGAGAACAAGGTGCTGGCCCATCCGGCCAGCGTGGACACCATTCCCACCTCGGCCAACATGGAGGATCACGTGAGTATGGGCGTCACCTCGGGGTTGAAGCTGCGTTCGATCCTCGATAACGTCGAACGCATTCTGGGGATCGAACTGCTCTGTGCGGCGCAGGGCATCGACTTCCGCCGTGAGGATTTGGGTGCAGCGGTGAGGCTGGGTGCGGGCACCAGCGCTGCTTACGCGCTCATTCGCGAGCAAGTGCCCTTCCTCGAGCGCGACGCCGTGATGTACCCGCACGTGGACGCGGTCTATCGGCTGGTGGCCGAGGGTGAGGTTGTTAGACGAGTGGCGTCGGCGTTGGCGGATGCTGAGTCAGAAACTTGATAAACATGTGAGTGCAACTTTCCAAACGACTCCATTACGGAGATGAGTTGAACGGAGACGGTGAATGGGTAGGGTTTGTAAATCACTCATCTACACATCTTTGATCTTGATTCTGCTTGTCGGTTGTGCGCCCGCGGTTGAAGAGACTCCAACCGTAACCGCGCCTGCGATCAGCGACACGCCGCAGGCAATGCGCTCTCCAACGCCCACGCTGCGACCTACGGAAAGCACCTTCCCCGATCCGTCGGAAGGGAGGATCCCGGTTATCTTTTCGCACGGCGGTGCGCCCTGCGACATCGGAGCCGTGATCTACCTCACAAAACATCCGAACGTCGATCTAATTGGCATGGTGCTCAGCAGGGGCGAGGTTCACCCCGAAATTGCGCTGGATCATTGGGGTGTGTTCTTGTACGACGTTCTGCACAGCAAGGACACCGCCATTGCGCTGGGTACGGATGAGCGCATGGACTCCCATTCGCACGAGTTCCCGGAAGGTTGGCGGGGCGCCGCGGACAATTTTTGGGGTTTGGCGCTGCCGCAAGCGGTTTACGCGTATGATGTTGCTGCAGGACCCGAATTGATCGTCGAACTGGTCAACTCTTCTCCCCATAAGGTGACTATTGTCGCCATGGCGTCCATGATCGACGTCGCCCGCGCGCTGCAGATGAATCCGGGCATCATTGACAACATTGCCCACGTCGTCATCATGGGCGGCGCCTTTACCGTGCCCGGTAACCTGACCGACGATCCCACAATAACCGACAATCGAGTCGCCGAGTGGAACATATGGATCGACGCGGAAGCGGCCGGCTACCTCTTCAATTCCGGGGTGCGCTTGTCCATCGTCCCGTTGGATGCCACCCAATATTTGGTCCAGCCTGATGATGTAGCAGTCATGAATGCGATCGATGACACCGCTGTGCGCTACACCGCCCAGAACTGGGGCGACCAGATCGGTATGAATCCGGGTGGATTCCTGATCTGGGACAGCATAACAATCGTGGCGGTCACAAACCCCGAGTTCTTCGATTGGACCTACGATGGCGTCGATGTAATCACGGAAGTGGGGGAACATCAGGGCCAGACGATTGCGCTCAACAACGACGCCGCTCACACTCGCTATGCGACAGATGCTGACTACGAAGCGATTATGGATCAGATTTTTACGACGTTCCGTGGCGGAACGCCGTCCACAGGTATTTCTCCCGATAATGCCACACAGGATATGACCATCACGGGACTGGGCGGCACGTGGGAGGGATCCGCCGGAGTGTTCCACATCACCTTCGTGTTGGACTCGGTGTGCGAGTTGAACGTAAAATGCGGGACCTTTGAAATCCCCGAATTTTCACTAACCGGCGATATCATCTTCGTCGACGTCGATGGCGATAAATATGAATTCAAAACCACGAACCTGTCATCCGGCGAACCGAGCGGTGCGCTGTACGAATACCTGCAAATCCTGGATGATGGGACGTTGCGCTACGTGACCACAGGTCCCGACAGCTTCAACCAAGCCGTGCTCACCAAAAAGTAAATTCGTCGGTCTGCGAATGTCGGGTATGATTGCGTCCGACTGAAGGTTGTTACGGATATCGATTTTCTTGTACAGGATGGGAGGATCTTGACGACCAGACGATTTCGTTTAAACCGAGTCTTCGATCAACTCTTTCCGGATCATTTCCATAAAGGCCTGCAAAATCGGTGGAAGCCATTTATTTTCCTGCCAGATCATCAATAAATTGGCAGTCGTCAGTCCAGCGCGCCAGGGTAAAGGCGACAAAGTGCCGGCCGCAAGCTCGTTTTTTACGACGATTTCAGGCAGCACGGAATAACCTGTACCACTGGTCAACACCTGCTTTACCGCGGCTATGGAATTGAAACGCCAGACCAGGGTCAGCTCCACTTTCTGTTCTGCCAAGAGTCTTTCGAGCATTCGCATGTAACTACAATCATTCGCCGGCACGATCAACGGTTCGGATTTTAAACGCGAGATATCGATGTCGGAATTGTCTATCAATGGATGCGTCGGATGAGTCACCAGTACCAGGGGGATCGAACACAGGGTTTCGGTCGTCAAATTATCCATTTGGAATGTGTCCGTAATGAGGAATCCCAGGTCGACGATTCCGGATTTCAATTCTTCGGGCAAGCTGAAATAAACGCAATTCATGAATTTGAAGTTGACTTTTGAGTATTGTTGCCGGAAGCGTTTGAGAATCGGGGGCAGGTAATGAATGCTGACAGTCTCGGGAATGCGGATCGATAATGTGCCCTGCGCTTCGATATGTTCATTCAGCTCGGATTTAATTTCAGCCTCGAGGTTTAACATCTTCTGAGCGTAGTTCGACAGCATCTCGCCGGCAGGGGTTAAAGCCACCTGTTTGCTTCCCGCCCGGACGAATAGGCGGGTTTGCAATTCTGCCTCCAGGCCCTTGATCTGCTCCGATACCGTCGATTGAGCATAACCCAAGATGTCGGCAGCATTACTGAAACTACCTAACGACGCGATCGCCAGAAAAGTCCTCAGTTTATGTAATTCCATGCATCCTTCTTATATCAAATTTTTCGATAACAATAATCGGAAATTATGCGTTGACACGATATTTCCGATAATATAAATTAAATGCCGAAATACTCATTTTGTCAACAAGGAGAAGGCATGTTCTTACTTAACGAAGTAAATGACCTGTACGACCGCTTTTCAGAAAAAGTCTATGCGGCGGGTATTCTGGATAAAAGGACCAAGGAACTGATTGCAGTCGCCTGCTCTGTGATGGCCGACTGTGTTCCGTGTATTGAGTGGCATTATCAGCAGGCCATTCTTGCTGGCGCAAACCGGGAGGAGTTGTCTGAGGCACTCGCCATCGCCATGTCTGTCTGTTCGGGCAGCAAGCGAGCCAAGTATGACCCGGTCATCAGCAAATTGGCACGCGAGAATAAATAGCCTGCGTTGGGTGATCCCGTCACCCTGGCGCAAGAAGACCTCATCCGGATGGATGATACAGTAAGGTGAAGGGTACCTCCCTTGGATAGAACACAGCATATAAGTAGATGAGTACCTGACACACGTTAACGAATTGCTACTGGATTGCATCAGAATTCAATGCGGATTTTATTTTCCCCCGTACACGTTGGACTCCCGCAGGCTGATCGTATACCCAACGTATGAAGAACGACCGCAGATTGTGTTATCGTACGTGCTGTTTCCGATCGACATATCTATCCATGGGGGCTCCCTATGAACACAAGGATACACAAAAAGAGGATGCGGCAATACATCGCGGTATTGGTGGGCATCACAAGCCTGCTGCTAACATCAGCATGCAGTTCTCAAGAGGATCATCTGGTGATTCTCTCAACAGCGCATCCTTCACCGGCGACGATCGTTACAAGATCGATCACCAGGCTGACCAACAGTGCACAATCCTTTTTACCCTCCTGGTCGCCAGACGGGAAAATCATCGCCTACTTCTCCTCGGAAGATCATAATATCTACCTGATGGAAGCGGATGGAAGCAACCCACATCGCTTGACCGATCAACTGGAAACCAGCTTTGGCCCAGCCGTGTGGCCGCCGGATGGTACGCGCATCGCCTTCGCCTTAAACCAGGACGGCGGGGAACTCTATGTCGTCCGGGTAACTGGGGATGGATTACTGCTCCTGGCCGATGACCTGAGTGGACCATACGTCTGGTCTGCGGATGGGAAGCGGATTGCGTTTGTCGCCTCCGTTGGTGGGCAGGATGAAATCGCGCTCGTCGATGCCGACGGAGGAAATCGTCGGTCCATATTTCGCAGTACGGCGTCGATTGAAGCGCTGTTCAGGCCGCCGCAAGCGGAAGATGTGTATGCAATCCTCGGCGAGGATGACGTCTATTCAATCTCCCGGGTCGATCTCGAAGGAGCAGATATCAAACGGTTGGCAGCGCTACCTGCCGGCGTTTATGATGCGGTGATTTCTCCGGACGGATCGTATATCGCTTATTTGTCTGACGATGGCTTGGGCGTTATGAGGGTAGACGGGACCGAACAGCGGATCTTGATAAATGAAGAAGGCGGATCCCCAACATGGTCGCCGGATGGCCGTTGGATTGCTTTTGCGGCCGAAGTCGAAAATGAAGATGTGGACATTTTTGCCGTCAATGTCGACGGCAGCGGGTCGGTCGACCTGACGCAGCAGAGTGGATATGCCGATTTCAATCCTGTCTGGTCACCGGATGGTTCACGATTGGCCTTCATTGCATGTTCGTATGTGGAGGGGTTGGGATACAGTGCGGATTATCAGATTTACTCGATACTTCTGACGGACTCCTGATCTCCGGGTTTTACAGAAACCGCGGTCGCGAACAGTGAATAGGCTGACGCGGCAACAAATGGATTGTCGCCTATTGAACTGACTCCTCCTGTTGCGCGAAGATAGGGCGGCATGGATCCCGGATTAAGGTAAAGTTACACTAGGATATGACGCGGATGTCGTCCCTCAATTACTCTTGAGAAAGAGACCATCGCGACAGGAGGAATCATGAAGAAACAACAAGAAACCGAAGCACTTCCGCATTGGGACATGACCCCGGTGTACCCGGGTCTGGAGGATGCGAAATTCGAGGCGGCGCTCGCCTCGTTTCGATCGAAAATCGAATCCATCGAAGCCTTTCTCGAAGAGAACGGCATTCACGAGGGAGGTCGGTATCCTTCCGACCTGAAAGCGCTGGCCGGCGTTGTTCGTGGATTTATCGAGCGCATGAACGACTGCGCCATCCTGGGCGAGACGATTACGGCGTATCTGTACAGTTTTATCTCCACCGATTCGTTCAATCAAACCGCTAAAAAGAAATTCTCCGAACACGAGATCGTCGCCGTGCGGTTAAAGCGCGCCCACATCTATTTCCAGAGTTGGCTCCGATCGGCGGTTGAAGACAAGAAAGACGTAGAAGCGCTGTTTCAAGCGGATCCAGAGCTGGAGGCACACAGGTTTTTCCTGGAAGAGGCACGCCGCCAGGCGCAGTATCGTATGAGTCAGGCGGAGGAAACGCTTGCCTCCGAGCTCTCACTCTCCGGGGGCAACGCCTGGGAAAAACTGCATGGCACCGTGACCTCGCAGCTATCGGTTCCGTTCGAGCGCGATGGCAAGCTCGAAGATGTTCCCATGCCGGCTCTGCAGAACATCCGCCGCTACGATCCCGACGAGCGTGTTCGTAGAGCGGCCTTTGAGGCGGAAATCGAGGCGTGGGAATCGGCGCGCGAATCACTTGCTGCGTGCATGAACGGGGTAAAGGGTGAGGTCAACACACTCGACAAGCGCAGGGGGCGTGAGGATTCGCTGCACGCTTCGTTGGACCAGTCGAGACTAGATCGCCAGTCCTTGCAAGCGATGCTGGACAGCATGAAAGGCTCCTTCCCCCAATTCCGAAAATACTTCAAAGCGAAAGCAAAGCTGCTCGGAAAGGAAAAGTTGGCGTGGTGGGACATCTTCGTGCCCGTCGGAAAGGTTGAGCGTACCTTCTCGTACGCTGAAGCACGGACATTTATCGTCAAGAACTTTGAGTCGTTCAGCGAGCGCCTGGCTGCGTTTACCGATCATGCTTTCGACGGCAATTGGATCGACGCCGAGCCCCGCAAGGGAAAGAGTGGCGGCGCGTTCTGCATGGACGTTCCGGCGCTCGAAGAATCGCGCATCCTGTGCAATTTCGACGGATCGCTCGATCAAGTTTCGACGCTCGCACATGAGTTGGGGCATGCCTTCCATAATGAGTGCCACAGCGGACTGACTATGCTGCAGCGCGCAACGCCAATGACGTTGGCCGAAACCGCATCGATCTTCAACGAGACCTTGATCACGGAGGCGATGCTCCTTGAAGCGGGATCAGCAGCGGAGGAACTTGCCATTCTGGAAAATTTCCTACTCGGTGCGGCTCAGATCATCGTGGATATCTACTCACGTTTTCTCTTCGAGAAAGAAGTCTTCGAACGGCGTAAAAATGGCGAGTTATCCGTTGAGGATTTTAATGAGCTCATGCTGCGCTGCCAGCGTGAAACCTACGGCGATGGTTTGGACGAGAAATTCCAACACCAATATATGTGGGCCTGGAAACCGCATTACTATTCGCCGGATCTGTCGTACTACAATTACCCGTATGCGTTTGGGCTCTTGTTTGGGTTGGGGTTGTATGCTGCTTACAAGAAACGCGGCCAGGAATTCATCGCGGAATACGAATCCTTGCTCCGAAGCACCGGGCAAGGGAATGCGGCCGAATTGGCCGGACGATTTGGCATCGACCTGCGCGGCAGCGCATTCTGGCAGGGCAGCATTGATTTCATCGGCGCGAGAATCGATCGTTATGTAGAGATCGCCAACGCGAGCTAAGCGTTTGACGATAACGGGATCAATTTGAGCGTCGCATCGCGCGCCGCAGGCGCCACCATAGGATCAACGTAGCTTGCGGCATAGCGGCTGTATTTGCCGCGGTAAGCCTCGTCAATCTTGTCGTTAATTCCGGGCTCGAAGGTGACACTGACGCCGCCTGTACTCGCCGGAGGATTTGCTTCGAAGATGGTCAATCCGAACCGTTCCGGTAAACCACTCAGCTGGACCTTTCGCCGAGGGTGGTGAGCCGTTTCGTTTGAATTCCATTTTCCGGGCTTCTTAAAAGTGCATTCGCTATTTGCTTGGCAAAGATGGGTTCAATTTCGCGCCCTATTTTTCCCTCGGTGACAAGTCATCTGTATATTGTCTTTGAGATACAGGTCACCTGGTTTGCCTAATACCGGTCGCCGACCACCGTGATCTGGGACATAGCATCTTTGATTTCGCCCAGATCATCGGCGGTCAATTCGATATCAACCGAGCCTATGTTCTCGTCCAACCTGTGGAGTTTGCGGGTGCCCGGAATTGGCACGATCCAAGGCTTTTGGGCCAAAAGCCAGGCCAGGGCGATCTGAGCCGGCGTGGCTCCCTTCTGTTCTCCAATCCGCTCCAGCAGGTCCACCACAACCCGATTGGCCCGGATCGCCTCCGGTGTAAAGCGGGGATTGTGGCTGCGGATATCGGAGCTGTCGTAGGTCGTGTTCTCGTCAATCTTGCCGGTCAGGTAGCCTCGGCCCAGCGGACTGTAGGGTACCAAACCGATACCGAGTTCCTCGCAGGTTGGCAAGATTTCCTCTTCAATCGGTGTCCACCAGATTGAATATTCGCTCTGTAATGCTGCGACGGGCTGAACATCATGGGCGCGGCGAATGAGATCGGCACTGGATTCGGAAAGTCCAAAATGCCTGACCTTGCCCTCCTGGATCAGATCCTTTACGGCCCCGGCTACGTCTTCAATAGGCACGTTTGGATCGGGCCGGTGCTGGTAAAAAAGATCGATCGCCTCAACCCGGAGACTTTTAAGTGAAGCCTCGGCCACCCGCCGAATCTGCTCGGGACGGCTGTCCAAACCAGAGCCGGGATGCGGTCCATTCTCACCATGTTTGAACCCGAATTTTGTGGCGATCACGACTTCTCCCTTAAAGGGTTCCAGCGCTTCACCGACCAATTCTTCGTTGGTGAACGGCCCGTACACTTCCGCAGTATCGAAGAAGGTGATACCGCGTTCAACCGCCTTGTGGATCAAGTCGATCATCTCTTGTTTGTCGGTTGGCGTGTCGCCAAAACTCATTCTCATGCAGCCAAGTCCAAGCGCCGAAACTTCCAGACCGCTCTTTCCCAATTTGCGCCTTTGCATGGTTATTCCTCCTTTAGTCCGCGATTTGAATGATCTCTTTCTCTCTTCTCAAGACAGCGTTTTCGTACACGCTGATTTTGTAATCCAATAAGTTCAATGTCTCTTGAACTTCTTTCATCCTGGCCGCAAGCTGCGCTCGCTGCTCAATCAAGATCTCCTTCCTGGCTTCAATGGTTTTGTCGCCCTGCTGCACCAGTTTGAAGTACTCGATCAGCACATCGATAGGAAGCCCCACGCTCCGCATGCATTTAATAAACTCGACCCGCTTGATGTCGATGTCGTTGTAATCTCTGATACCATTTTCAGTCCGATTTACAGGAGGGACGAGCCCAATTCGTTCGTAGTAGCGCAATGTGTCCGCTGAAATACCTGAGCGTTCACTTACTTCGGAGATCTTCATGTGTTCACCTCCTGATAACAGAATACCACTTGGAGTCGACTCCAAGTCAAGAGGATAATATGAAAATATTGGGTAAGATTTCATCACGGAATAAATCGTTGCTTAGCAGCACTGGACAAGGAATGCGGTCGAACTGGCAGGGCATGATCGGTACGTGGAAATCGCCTCCGCGGGCGAAGCGCTTCTCGATTACGGAATCAATTTGAGCGTCGCGGCGCGTGAGATGTGGGGTACCATTAGCGTGACGTACTGCGGGTAGCAGTTGTAGGTCGACGGTAAATCCGCAGCCGTTTTCCGGCCAGTAGTTTTAAGGACGCAAGGATATGGCGCAGACTTGGATTAGGGACTACATACGATTGGCTTTTCGCATCGATAAAGCCTTCCAAAGCGTGGGCGACGGACCGTTTGTTGATTCCTACTACGGTCCGACGGAATTAAGGGATCGTGTGGCGCAGAGGCCAGAGGAAACAGCGGACGATCTTGTTGCTACCGCTCGAGCGCTCCGGGATTCTTTACCCTCGCAAGGGTTCGAACGACAACGTGCCGGCTTGCTATCAAGACAGGTCCGTGCCATGGAGGTTTTTTGTCGCAAACTTGCCGGCCAGGACCACGTGCTGCGGGATGAGATTCAGCAGTGTTTGGACGTCCTTCCGCTGTGGAAACCGGATGCGGAATTCGAGCTGGCATTGACGCTACTGTCGGAGGCGCTGCCTGGAAGGGGAGACGTCAGGGAACGCTTCCGTGCCGTGCAGGAACGAACCGTGCTGCCCTCCGATCGGCCGGAGCTCGTTCTGCAGTTGATGCATCAGTTGCTGGATGAGGCTCGCCGCCGTACGCAGCAGTTCGTGGAATTACCTGAAGGAGAAGCGCTTGAGGTGTGCACGGTACGTGAGAAACCGTACGGTGCGGCGAACTGGTACCTGGGCGGTTATCGCTCTCGACTCGAACTCAACATCGACCGGCCGATCCATCTATTCGGCTTGTTGTACCAAATGTGCCACGAATGTTATCCGGGTCACCATACGGAATTTGCGTTGAAAGAGAAGCATCTTTATCGCGATTGCGGCTACCTGGAACAATCTTTGTTCATCATGGGGCCGCAGCTCGTCGTCTCCGAGGGGATCGCGTCGTTGGCGCAGGAAATGATCTTCACTCCGGAGGAGATCGCACATTGGATTACGGAGCAGATCTACCCACAACTGGGTGGCGAGATCGACGGCGTAGACCTGGCGAAGCTCATCCGTGCCTTTGCCGCCAGCGCGCTGGATGATTTGGGCAATAATCTCGTCATGATGCTCTGGGAAGGAGTTCCCGAAGAAGAAATCGTTGCTTATGCATCGAAATACACCCCTTACCCAGAAGAGTATATCCGCCCGTTCCTCGACAGCCTGAAGTCTCCGCTCAGGCAGGTATATGCATTTACCTACGCGCAAGGAAAACGTCTGATGGAGCCGCTACTGAAAGGCGACGGCCGGACTGAGGTGTTCCGCCGCTTGCTGACTGAACCGGTGTACCCATCCCTGCTCGTCGAGTGGGCCGGAGAGAAGTGGGATAGCCATGAAGATTGAAAATCATTGGAGTATGTGGTCGGGACAATCCTCATCTACATGTCTTTTGCGAATAGCGATCTCCACGAAAGACAACCTGTAAGGAGGACAATCATCCATCAGCTGTCCACGTTCACTCGTTGCGCACCACATTTCTTGAACTTTCTTTTATTATTTAAGCGTAGGTGCTACTTGCGCCGAAGCTACGTGATTGTTCTGTTGGTAGGTCCCATCCAACCGGCGTTTGCCCACGATCTTTGACACCTTGCCCCGGTGGCTTGATTGGAGAGACGAGATGGACTTCGAGACAGCGGTAGAAAACTATCTCAGCGATGAGACCAAAGCAAACCTGAACCGGCAGGTCGATGCCCTGGTGGCCGAGATGACTGTTAAGGAGAAGATTTACATGCTCTCCGGGCACGCATTGCTGGACACCTTGAAGAACGTGATATTTCATAAAAGGCAGCACAACTACGGGCCCTTGCCTGCCGGTGGCTGCAAACGCCTGGGCATTCCGCCGATACTCTTCACCGACGGGCCTCGCGGGGTGGTGATGGGCAGTAGCACCTGTCTGCCGGTTTCCATGTGCCGCGCCTCCACCTTCGACGACGATCTGGAATACCGCGTGGGCAAGTTGATCGCCGACGAGGCCATCGCCCAGGGTGCGAATTACTTTGCCGGCATCTGCATCAACTTGGTGCGCAATCCGCGCTGGGGCAGGAGTCAGGAAAGCTACGGCGAGGATCCCTTCCTGTTGGGAGGAATGGGAGTTGCCCTGACCCGAGCGGTGCAGGAGGAAGGCATGATCGCCTGCCCCAAGCACTATGCCTTGAACAGCATCGAAGATCTTCGTTTTCACATCAACGTAAAAACCGATGACCGCACGCTGCACGAAGTCTATCTGCCGCATTTCAAGAATTGCGTCGAGGCCGGCGCGCTGTCTATCATGGGGGCTTACAACCGCTACAACGAATTCTACTGCTGCGAGAATCAAGATCTGCTGAACGATATTTTGCGGGACGAGTGGGGCTTCGACGGATTCGTCATGTCGGATTTCATGTGGGGCGTCCACGATGCGGAACATTCCCTGCGCGCCGGCTGTGATCTCGAGATGATGTATCCCCGGAGCTATAAGCGGATCGGAAGGATGTTGCAGGATGGTCGTCTGAACATCACGCACGTCGATCGAGCGGTGAAGAACATTGTATCGGTTCTGATCCGCACCGTTCCTAAAATCAAGCCCAGAGAAAAAAGCGTCGTGGCGTCCCCAGAACATCGGGAATTGGCGCGGGAAGTCGCCGAGAAGGGCATCGTGCTCTTACAGAACAATGGCGTGCTGCCTTTGAGCGAGGAGTCGGCGGTAACAATCGCCGGAGATTATGCCAGCGAGGAGAACGTCGGCGACTATGGCAGCAGCCGCGTGTTCAGCGAAAATGTGGTCACGCCTTATGCCGGATTGAAGAATGTCTTCGAACGGGTGGCTCTTTCGCAGGGAACGGACGTGGCGCAAACCATTCGGGCGTCGCAAGAATCAGATGTGGTCGTGATCTGCGCCGGAAGCAACCGTTTCATGGAAGGGGAATACCTGATAAACACCCGCTACAGCCGGAACGAGAAACCGAAGAACAGCGGCGGAGACCGGGCTAACCTACGTCTCTCGGAGCGGGAGGTCGCTTTGATCCGCGCGATGAAGGACGCAGGTAAAAAAGTGATCGTGGTGCTCTTCAGCGGCTGCGCCATCCTCGTGGAGGGCTGGAAAGGATTCGCGGATGCGATCATCATGAACTACTACAGCGGCGACGAAGGGGGAACTGCGCTGGCGAACATCCTCAGCGGGCGTGCAAATCCGTCCGGGAAACTGCCCTTCACCGTCGCCCGGGATGAAGCGGACTATCCACCCTTCCTCGAAATCGGGCAGAAACCGTACGAGATCGAGTACGGGTATTATCACGGCTATACCCTGTTCGATAAACAGGGCATCCAGCCGGCCTACCCCTTCGGATTTGGGCTCAGCTATACCACGTTTGCCATCGACAATCTACAGGTGGTGGACGAAGGCGGCGCCATTCGGGTGCGCGTGGATGTGGAAAACCGCGGGGATCGGGACGGCGCGGAGGTCGTTCAGGTGTACGTTGGCTCCAACGGTGCCGATCAGGACCGTCCCGTGAAGCTGCTGAAGGGCTACCGGCGCGTGGCGTTGAAAGCAGGGGAGAAAAAGGATATCTCGATCCAGGTGAATAAAGAAGACCTTAGATTCTACAACCCAGATACCACGCAATGGGTCCTGGACCAAGCCTATACCCTGTACGTGGGCAACAGTAGCGCGGATGCGATGCGGCGACGAGCAGAGATCGCCTTGTAGAAATCGATTCCCAGTTAAGCTCTTACCAATATTCAGAACGAATATCGTTTTACTTTGCCATTACGGCGTCCCGCAAGTTGCTCCGTCCCAGGTACAATACCATGTCCAATGCGCCTCGCAGGATGCCTGATCCGTGAAGCGGTCGCACAGCACCGAGCAATCGCATTCTTTATATACATCGTCCCAGGATCCATCGCCGCACTCCGCTTCGGATTGCGCCAGACCGTCGCAATACAGTCCCCTTCCCTTTCCGGGTATCACTACCGGGCGCGGGGTGGGTGTGGGCGGAGGCACGAGCAGGGTCACGTTTTCTATCGGGATGCAGACGCTTACCAATTTTTCGAAGATCCAACAGTCTGTTTTCGTGTCCGGCCGGATGACGTTCCACCAGATGGTGCCGTCCTTCTTTCGATAGTAGCCGGCGATGGGGATTTGGGTGCCCGGGGTGAAAGATGTCAACTTGTCGTAGTTAATGGAAGGGCCGCTGCGGCAGAAGCTGTTGACCAGAACGGTGACCAGCGGCGGGTCGGATGGACAACCATAGTAAGGGATCATCGGGGTAAGCGAAGCCGTGGCGGAAGGAGAAGGTGGGAGCGTGTTCCTTACTGGGCCCGGTGGAATCGTGTTCCTTACATACGGCGCCGTGACAGTAACAGTCGGGGTTGTATTTTCTTCCCCATTTTTTTCATCTTCTTCGCAACCCACCAGAAATGAGGCGCCGACAATCAGGAAAATGACGAATAACCACGTAAATTCCTTTTTTGGGTTCATTTTTCCTCTCCACGAACACGCAGGTCAGGATTCCACGCTCAATCTGATGGACGAATTGTGATATCTATCACCAAATCATTGTACAGCTTCATGCTAGGTCGCGATATGGTACATAATTCCACTATCTGATGGATTGTGCTGCAAATCCCGTGCTGGAAATACCATTCGGTTGGCATATAAATTCAACGCAGCGCTGTGACTGCACAGAATCGGAATGCAAGCTTGCACCAAAATCCAGAACGGATATAGTTTTCCCACGACTTGCGCGGCGAAATAAGTCAACAGATGACATCATCCGGTTCACCTTCTGATTCACAGCATCTGAACAGGGTCAAGCAGACCCTGAGTCAGGTGCGCCATTTTGCGGAGTTGCCTTCGAAGGTAAAGACGGCCATCGCCTGCGCGGCGACCCTCTGCCGCTTCGACGCGGATGAGGTCATCTACCTCGAAGGCGAGCCAGCAGAATCCATCTACATTCTGGAGAAGGGCTGGGTGAAGGCGACGCGCATGTCGCCGGAGGGGCGCGAACAGGCGCTGTGGTTCCTCGAGTCGGGGGAGGCGTTCGGGGACGTGGCGCTGCTCACTGATACCCCCTCTCCCGGCACGGTCGTAGCGCTGGAACCCGTTGAAGCGTGGGCGATCGGGAAATCCGACTTCCTCTGTCTGATCGATCGGCATCCGCAGTTGGCCATGGCGGTGATCCGCCGTTTAGGGGAGCAGGTGCTTTACTTCATCGGACTGGTCGAGGACCTTTCGCTGCGCAGCGTGGAAGCACGCGTGGCGAAGACGCTGCTGAAACACGCCGGCGTTTCTGGCGATCGTCTCGTGGTCCCGCGCCGCACGTGGACGACGTTCGACGAAATGGCCACACGTCTGGGCACGGTGCGCGACGTTCTCAGCCGTGCGCTGAAAACGCTGGAAGACGAGCAGCTGCTGCACGTCGAACGGCACGAGATCGTCATCCTCGATCCGGCGGGACTGGCAGCTCGGGGCGAATCGTAGCTGCGACGGATACGATAAAAGTCGTTCTAAAAAACACAATCCGCGTATACACTGAAATAGACAGTTCTGCGATTGTAGCGAGGGACGATGACGGAACTGGCCCATTCCATTCCTGACGAAAACCTGCGTGCGGCGATCCTGGACGAATTCGCCGCAGATGGTCGAATCGCTTCCGCCAACGTGCGCGTTGGGGTGTTGAACGGCATCGCCCACCTGGCCGGCGAGGTCGATTCGCTGGAGATGCGCGGCATGGCGGAAGATCTTGCCCGAGGGATACCCGGCGTGCGCGGCATCGTCAACCGCATCGAAGCCCCCGGAGCCCCCAACCCATCCAGAACCGTCAACCTGGATTTATCTCCGAGCCATGGGGAAGATTCGCCGTGAAACCCTACGTCGCGTTCCTGATCGCAATGTTGTTTCTCTCGGCCTGTCAGGCCGATGTGTGTCCCACGGATAGTGTTGAACACGTGAGTGATCCGGCCCAGTTTCCTCCACTGCGTGAAGACGGTCCTCTTCCCACACCCATGCTGGCCGAAATCGGAGTGAAAATGGTCGAAGTGGATCGGGTGATCCACGGACCCATCTGCAACGATACCTGGCGCGGGACCATCTACGTGGCCTGCGACGTTCAGGTCGCGGAATGGGACGAGGAGCAAGGTCCTTTCTTCCTCGATAACTGCGATCTTACGATCGAGCCGGGCACCATCGTTTACGTCGCCTCGCATAACGACACCGCTTACTTCAAAGGTTGTGCCGTGTGTCATACAAGTGAGGGAGCGACCCCATAACTGCGTGACTGTGCATTAAATAGCTGTTGATATCTGCAAGAAAAGGAGCGATCCAATGAAAATCAATCACCGTTTGGGAGGTATCCTGGCCAGCATCGCGGCCCTGATGGGCATCATCGGCCATTACGTGCTCTTTATGAACTGGTATGTGAAGGGCATGAACGCGCCAGCCGCAGAACCGGGATGCGAAATTCTCTTACGCTATATTCATCCCATCCTGGCAAATTTTGGCATGCTTGCCGGCGTGCTGTTTGCAGTGAGCGCCTATGGCTTCTTTAAAGAGAAAAAATGGGCGTTCTTTCTATCCGTGATTGCCATCGTGCTGGCGTTGCTGGGGAGCTGGTTCGTCAACGTGCCCTACATGGCCGCAGGCTTGCCTCCGGTTTATTTCATTCTCTTCTGGCCGTACGTGCTGCTGTACTTCCTGTTCATGATTTCGGTGGGGAAGATATCCTGGAGCCGGACGCTGCTGGCTTTGTTCACCGGAATCGCCTACATCTTCTGTTGGATGAACGGCATCGCCAGCACCAGCCGCATCGTCACCCACGGGACACCGATCTTCTCCTTGGTACAGCATCTGCATTTTCTGGCCATGCTGGCTTGGGCCGTAGTCACCGTGGCGGTGCTGATGAAACCCAAGGAATGGGTGTGGGTCCTGGGCGTCTGCGCCGGACTGACCGAACTCGTTGTGGGCATTCCGCTGGCCGTCGCCACCGCCCAGCAGTTGGGGCGTTTCTCGCTCTTCGCCCTGGCGCCGATCACCTGCTTGGGTCTCTTGATCGTGTTCTTCTGGCCCAACCTGTGGGTGCGGCTGACTGGCGCCGAGGCGTAAGCGCGAGCAAAATAGGAACGAAAATTCGCGGGCCGAGCGACAAGATTCGACAATGAAATAACCGGCAAGGAGTTGCCGATGCAGTTCGTGCAGGAGCGCTTCGATTATCTTTTCAAGTCCACAAAGGGATTGATCCTCGTGGCCATCGCCATGATCGCACTGGAGACGGCAATCTTCGGCATGCTCTCCGGGCCCATGGCCGAGTTCGGCGTTCGCGACGTCGTGGTGCGGGCGCTCAACATGGACCTGGTCCCGGCGGAGCGCGAGGGGCGCATCATCATCCTCTACCATTCCATCGCCATGGCCGTGGTGGCCATCGAAACCTACATGATCACCGGTCTGCTGAAAATGAAGCCGTTCCACCAGACGGCAGTACGTGCCCTGGTCACAGGCGGCTACCTGATGGCGATGGTTTTCGGCATGGGCTTCGCCTACTGGGGCCACAGCTGGCCCTTGCACGGTTTGTACATCGCCGGGTTGACCCTGGTCTTCTTTGCAGGAGTCGTGCTGGTGATCGCCCTGATGCCGTGGCGGGAAGAATACTACCAGACGGATACTGCTTACTCCCGCACAAAGCGAGGCGTGGATCTGGAGCGGGTCGCCTTTTTCGCTGCGGCTCTCACGACGGTGATCTCGGCCGGTTTCGGCGCCGTTCCCGGCTCCTATTTCGGCAACGGCTTCCGGGTGGTGTTGGCTGAGAACATCATCCGCTACCCCGATAAGACCACGCTGCAGTATTCGGTCATCGGCCACCTGCACATCATGCTGGCGCTGATCGCCATCATGCTCACCCTGATCGTCGGCCGCTGGCTGGATTTCAAGGGTCTGCTGCACAAACTCGCCATGCCCTTGATGATCCTGGGCACGATCGTGCTCAATCTGGGCGTTTGGGGCGTGGTGACGCCGCTGGAACCGGTGGCCCACATGATCATCTACGTCGGGGCGACGCCGTCGATGCTGGCGGCGCTGTGCCTGGTGATCTTCGGCTGGGACAAACTGATCCGCAGCGGTGTTGCCGGAATCCCGAAACCCAATTTCCGGCAGAAACTCGGCGCGCTGCTGCGCGATCCGCTCAAGTTCGGCGCGCTGTGGCAGATGGTGTACATGAATTTCACCGTCAGTGGTGTCGGAATCCTCATGGCCGTGCGGCTGGACGAGATCTTCCGCGTCTGGCCGGCGCGCGAGGAACGCATCGAGCTGACCGGACACTGGCACATCCTCTCGGCCATCGTCGCCACCATCATCCTGCTTTACTACGGGGACATGATCGGGCTGAAAGGCAGAGTTCGCAAGCTGTACGGCTGGTCGATCGTGATCCTATCGGATCTGGCCTTTGCCGGCGGTACGATTTTCGAGATGAAGCGGTTGTTCATTCCCGAGGCCACCCAGCAGCCGCTGGTCAACACGGTCATGCTGCTCGTCGACTTTGGCCTGGGGATGCTGCTGGTCGTCCTGGCGCTGGTCATGCTCTGGCGCCTGCTGGATCTGTTCAAAAGAAAGGGGCGCTGGTCGGAAGAAACCGGCCACGAACTGTCGGCGGAGGTGGGGGGATGAGACGCATTCCGACGGCGTGTTTGCTGCTGGGATCGCTTCTGAGCGCCTGCGCCTCGGTCGATCTGGATGCGCCCATTCCCGTTTACGATACGGGCGTCGATCCCGATACCTGGGCCGCAATTCCGGCGGGCGAATTCCTCTCCGGGCAGTTCGACGATCCGGTGTCGATCGATTATGATTACGAGATCATGGTCGCCGACGTGACCGTGGCGCAGTACGTCGATTTCCTCAATGCCGCACTGGCCGACGGCACGCTCGAGATCGCAGCAGGGAAGATCGTGGGCTATTATCCCGGCGATCCGTTTAACGCCGCCCGGCATGAAGTGGAAATTCCAGCAGGGAATTATTTGATCGTCCCGCTGGACGATCCGGCTTCCAGCTTCGCATTCGACGGCGGCAACTTCGAGGTCAAAGTCGGCTACGAAAATCACCCCATGACCAACGTGAGCTGGTTCGGAGCGCGGGCGTTCTGCGGTTATTCCGGCTGGCGCTTGCCGACGGAGCTGGAGTGGGAAAAAGCGGCAAGAGGCACGGACGGAAGACCCTATCCGTGGGGCAGCACGCTCGCCCGTAACAACGCCAATTTCTACGCCAGCCGCGACCCCTTCGAGGACATGGGCAGTTTCGGCTCGCGCACCAGCCCGGTTGGGTTCTATAATGGACTCAGCTACGCGGGCTACGCCACGCTCGACTCGGCCAGCCCCTACGGCCTGTACGACATGGCCGGCAACGTGTGGCAGTGGACCGGCGACGTATACGATGGGATGCACTATCGTTTCATGCGCGGCGGTTCGAAGGACACGTACGAGAAGGATTTGCGCGCCTGGGTGCGCAATAACGCCACACCGGAATATTACAGTCCCGGTGTCGGCTTCCGCTGCGCTCGGGAGCCATAGGTAAAGGCTGATTTATGCAGAGTGTGAAGCGATACTTCCAACGCCTCGGGACCAGGCTGCGGCTGTATTGGGCGCTGACCAAATCCCTGCAAACCAGCCTGCTGCTTTCCACCGGTCTGGCGGGCTACATGAGCGCCCGCTGTCCGGTGCTGCACTGGGACACGCTGCTCTTCCTGGCGGTCAGCCTGTTCCTGGCCATCGCCGGCAGCACGATCCTGAATATGTGGTACGACCGCGACATCGACGCCGTGATGAACCGCACCCACCACCGGCCGCTGGCGGACGGTCGCGTCGCCCCGGCCGAGGCGCTGCGTCTCGGGTTGATCTTTTCGGTCCTCGGCATTGGGCTGGCTGCGCGGATGGATCCGCTCTACGGGCTGATCGTATTCGCCGGGTGGTTCTTCGACGTCGTTGTATACACGCTGTGGCTGAAACGCCGCACGGCCTGGAGCATCGTCTGGGGCGGCGTTGCGGGCGGCATGCCCATCCTGGCCGGACGCGCCTACGGTGTGGGTGCGGTCGACGGCGTTGGAATCTTGTTCGCCCTGGCGGTTCTGTTCTGGATCCCCACGCATATCCTGACCTTCGCCATGCGCTACTGCGACGATTACCGCGCCGCTGGGATCCCGACCTTTCCCACGACCTACGGTTTCCGGGCCACGCGTTTCGTCATCGCCTTCTCGAGCGTGGTCGCCGCGCTGGCGATCATCTCCGCCGGCGTGCTGATCGAGATCCAAAGAGGGTTCATCTGGGTGCTGGCGGCCATGTCAGCCGGGCTGTTCCTGCTGGCGGTGGCCAGCGTACTGCGGCCGACCGAACGGGTCAATTTCGGGCTCTTTAAATACGCCTCGGTCTACATGCTTGGCGCCATGGTGTTGGTTTCGCTGGGGGGATTATCCTTGTGAGGTTGACACTCACACTCAGCTACACCGGCACTCGGTGCGGACATCATCTTTTTCCTTTTTGGTTAAGAACCAAAGAGAGCGTTTTCCGGAAAACGCGATCTCGTGTAGTCCATGTAGGATTTTCGGACCGCTGCGGTCATTGCGTGCTCCAATTTCACGCACGACAATGGTCTTCTGCAAGGATTTTCCCGGATTTATCCCCCATTTTGAATTAGAATGACTCGTTCTCAACAGGATTCAGGGTAAGCCCCAAATTCTTATTGTTCCATCAATGCTTCCCGAAGCGAGATATTGACCATTCCTTGAGAAAGCCAGGTATTTGATCGTCTCCCCGTGTCCGGATAACGCTGCAACGACTTCGAATGTGTCGATATCCAAGATTATGATCGTTCCATTCGTCTGGCCGATCGCCACCAGTTTGGCGTCTGGGCTAAATGCAAGACCTTCAGCTAGGAGATCGTATTCGATTGGGTAACTACGCTCAAACAAGCCGCTTGATATGTCCATCAAGACAAACCCAGAAGGATCTTCAGCCCTGGGATACTTCAGAACGCCAATACGGAGACCGTCTGGGCTGAAGGCATAATTCTCAAAGTAGCTGCTCCATCCAAGGAGATAATAAGCCGCGACATCCAATTGTAAGTCCCAAAGAGCCGGGGGATCTAATTGCTCGTTTAATGAAGCAATGATCCAGCGATTATCCGGGCTGATGGCTGCTTTCTGGGTGTTGCTGCCTTCATAGTGTCTGATAAGTTGACCGTCCTGCACCTCGTAAACCCACGTCCCCCCGGAGCCAAAGGTTACCAATCTCGATCCGTCGCGGCTGAATACTGCGCCGTAAAATTTCTTTTCGACAGCACCTTCGAAACGATAATCAACGAAGGCATCCTCCGCCTCGCCTTCGAGCCGAATGCCAAGTTCTCCGGTGACCGCGCTGATAAGCGAAACCTGATATGGATCATAGACCGCCAGCCACTCGCCTACTGGACTGGCAGCCAGAATCGTGCCTTTTTCAATGATCGTGGAGTGCTCGAGCAACGCATCTTCTGGATCGATCACCCAGGCTGTGTTTTCCTGCCAAACCGCTAGATTCCCATCCGCGCGAAAAACTAAGCCTCCGATCTGCCCGAGATGTTCTCTGTTAACCACCAGTTGCTGCCCGGTGGCCACGTCCCACGACATCATTACACCGTCTCGATCGATTGACAACAAACGCCCTCCACCAGGGCTGAAGATTAATCGCTCCACGAGGCTCGCATGCCCTTTAAGACGACGAATGAGATTCCGGCTCGAGCGATCGTAGAGCTGGATCGTTCGCCCGGTAGTGGAGATGGCCAGGATGCGATTGTCTGGGCTGAGCGCAACCGCCGTGACCTTGTCTTCATACAATGTCAGGTTTCCATCGATCACCCCTTCGAACAGATCGATGCTGTAGGGCTCAAAGCCGGGTTGAACGTGCCAGACCCAGGCCGATCCGGATGAGGCAGCCACGAGGAACTGCCCATCCCGGCCGAAGTCCAACGACGTGATCGGACTGTCGAGCCCGCCAACCGCATTGATGATCTCCCCCGTGTGGGCATCCCAAATGCGAATGTAGTCTCCGTACAATATTGCGGCCACGAAGCGACTGTCCGGGCTGAAAACCGGCATCTCTGTAGAATATGCGGCATTTAGCGTGGCAATCAATTCATTGCTGCCGATGTCCCAGATCAGCAGGTTATCATCTTCATCCGGAAATCCAACCAGTTTTCCATCCGGGCTGATTGCTGGCTCTCCCCAACCTTGCTCTTCGAGCAATAATTCATTTTCCAATACGTCCCACACCTGGATCCGATCCTCATCGAAACCCGCAGCAAGTAATCTATGGTTGGGTGTGTATACCACGTCGAGCATCCAGATCCCCGGATCAATGGCATGGATCTCACGTAGCGTAATCGAGTCGTACATCCGGATACCCTGCGAGCCCGAAACCGCGATCGTCCCGCTGTCGGAAGACCAGATGGCATTTTCGATCGTGCCCTTCCCCAACGAAGCCAGTTCGACGACTTGGTCTGCGTTGGATGGGGGGATGGCGTGCGATGACCTTTCGGGAAGCTTCGCGGGCGTGACCATGACTGTGGGGTACGGTGTCGCTGTCGGATAATCCGAATAGTCAGGAATTGGTGTTGGCGGCAGAACCGCCGGTGAAAAATCCGGCTCGCGCCCGTAGCTCGAGATCGCGCGGATGTCCCACAATTCGACGATGCCCTCATAGCCAACCGCCATGATCTGGGAATCTGGGTGTATCGCAATGTCTCCGGATCGATAGACCATATTAGCGGTGTGAATGAGATTGCCGCTGGCAACGTCCCAAAAATATAGCCTTTCGTCATCATTCGAGATGAGAATCTCACCGTTCGGGCTAAAGCGAAGCGGTTGATTCATGTAAGAAGGGACTTCCAACGACACGAATTGTTCTTGATCCAAATTCCAGATCTCGATTCGATCGTTGCCCGACTCTGAATTATTGCGGACAAACAGCGGACCCAATAAATCTGTTTCTGAGAACACGTGTGGATTGGTTGGGTCGAGGTCGATTTCTGTCAGTAATCGGCCCGATTCTGCGTCCCAAATCGCCGCACCGCGATTGTGCTCGAAGATGGCATACAATCTGTTCCCATCCTGAGAATACGAGATGTTCGTTGCATGGGAAAACTGACTGGTTTTTTCCATGGATGTGACCATCTCTGCTTCGTGGATGTCCCAGACTTCTACGCTAACTCCATTACCGATTGCCACGCGTTCACCGTCTGGCGATAGGGCCATTCCATAATTCCAGTACACATGATTATCCGAACCCATTTCTATCGAGCTACTTTTATCTGTGTAAATGACCCGTTCGCCATCGACACTTTCCACGACGAGTTCAAAGATCTTCTCCCCGCTTCCTGTATCCCATACGACAAGCCCACCGTCGTCGAGGATCGCAGACAACTTACCGCCGTCCGAGCCGAAGGCCATCTCGTCGATTCGCTTCCCATTCGAGCTTGGCAATGAACGGATCAATTTTCCTGTTGAAACGTTCCATAAAAGGACGTTTTCACTGCCGGCGGCCAGCATCTGACCATCGGGGCTGAAGAGCACATGGGGAGACGAAAAGAAGCCCGTAGAGTAACCCTGTTGTTGCATGAATGTCTGGAATGGATCAGGTGGTGTTTCTCCCGTCTTGAGATCGCTCAGTGTACCGGTTAGCAGGTCGTATCTCTGCGCAGGATGGTCCTCTACGCCTACGTTCAAATATCTACCATCAGCCGAAAATTTTACATCTCGAATATCATCCGAGAACCCCGTGATGACACCCAGCGTTGTTCCTATTTGTGGGTCCCAGAGGCGGACGGTGCCGTCATAGCTGCCTGATGCGAGGAATTTGCCATCCGGGCTTACATCCACCGCCGATATTCTGGCAGCATGTCCTTCCATGGCATAGATCACATCTCCACTTTGAACGTCCCAGATATAGAGCAGTACCTCGGTGCTATCCTCATAACCAGCCGCAACCCACGATCCGGTAGGATCGAGTACCGGGCAGGTCACGCTGTGATAACGATCTTCATTCGCAATGGGAAATGAATGTTCGAAACGATCTTCTGCAATGTTCCACAATCCAACATGGTAATAGGCTCCGCCCGTCGAACTGTCCATGTCTTGATACACAGCCTGTCGGTTTCCCGGCAAGAAACGCACGCATCCAACTCCATCGTAGGAGCCCGTAATCTCTCCAAGTAGCGTGTGATTCTCAAGGGCGATAAAGGACGCACTGAAATAACCCCTTACCGCTACCAACTGACTGTCGGGGCTAAAATCTATGCCAGTGATCATTCCTAGATCCAATTCCATAGCGCCAAGCTCCTCGAAGGTCTCAGCGTCATACCAGCGCAGGGTGTCCCGATCGCCCATTGCAACCGTCGTCCCGTCCGGCGAGTAGGCATATTCGGATATGACACCCGCTCCGAGTGTCATGATCCGGGATGGTTCGAGCGATGAGTCGGGTGGTCTGTCGTCAGAACTAGGAGTCGTTGTGAGAGGAAGTGCGGACCGTTCTGGCAGGCTATCCGTCGGGGTTTGAGATTGGCAGGCATGAACGAATGCAATCGCGAATAACGAGATTATAAATTTCCTTTTCATCATTCTCGTATCCCCTTTTAGGAGCAGACCTCTATGATAGGTGCAGGCGTGTCACCTCGTCTACCTCTTCGTTATGCGATACAGCAATTCTTCCCTGAATATATCACTCGATGGTTACCAGTAAGTTACCATGGCGCGGTGGATTTTTCTTTGTCGGAGGTGTGAGATGACCAGATATTTCAGAAACCAACCGGCAGACCTGGCAAGAATTTGAGTCAGGGTATACCTTCAACGATCACAAGTGAAGAATGACGCCAAGGATTTGACCAGCGTGTCTACACAAGGCAGTATGAGGCACTCTTTGATCTTCAACTGAATACGGCATTCGAAATGTCGCTCCCCCACGGGGCTTTGCAGACAGAACGAGTGTATTGAGATTACGCTTCCGTGTGTGGATTTCTCCAGTCTCTCTGTTGACCTGCCTTTCCTACTTGTAACAGCGGCCAACGCACGATCGAAGGTTTTATTGTCTCCCGAACGGCGTGCGGGATCACTCGGTCAGAGGGACCGGCGCGAAGTAGCGCTCAACCCGGATCCCATACCTCACGCTTTCCACTTTGGTGATCAAGTCCTCATTCACCACCAATTGATTTCCCAGTTTCGTGTGGATGTGTCCTATGATTGCCGCGATCAGATTGTCGCGATGGATTCGGATGTAATTCGATGGGATTTTCTTGTTCGACGGGGAGGGATCCGCACAAGTTGCCGTCGCGTCTCCGGTGATGCTGCTCTTTAATTGAGGCGACAGTATTTTCAGCGGGATCGCGTCCTCGTCCAGATGAATCGACCCGCCGAATGTGAAAGTAAATTCGCCGGTTTCCTCCCACACATAGCCGCAGCGTTCGTCATCCACGCTGTAGATGTTGGTTTGATAGGTAAATTTGCCCTGGCCTTCGATCTGTCCGCTCGAATCGACCGTAAATTGCCCCGTCCAATCCGATTGCATGGTGTCAAAAACGCGCATGTTGGCCAACCCGTCGACAACCGCATTCATGGTGAACGTGTATTCGCCTTCGAGTGTCGATGGCTCGTCGTCCTGCGACGAGGCTTCGACTGGCGGCGCGGCCTGCGGTATGCCTTCATCGGCTCGCACCTTGGGTCCCGATGCGCATGCAGTTAACAATACGCCAAACACGAATAAGCTGAGCAAACGTGATTTTACAGATGCGATCATCCGGGCGCTCCTTTTATTGATCCAATCCCATTAATATCGTCTATATTATCACAAACGGGATGTATTAAGTCCAAATAGAGTGTAGCTGGGGGGTTTATCGAAAAGCCGGCATCATTGTTTTATATTACATATGGGACTATAATTCTCCACTATTGGGCGTGGCCAGCAGTATGAACGCTGCATCGCCTGCTCCAATCGATTTCAATCCATGTGAGCGCTGTTTGCCAGCCTTGTAAGCACTTCACTGGTGAAGCTTCCCCACTCACTAGATGCGTAAACCGATAGTGGAAAAACTCATTCGACTGGGGTGGAACCTTCAAGGTCGGTGGAGTTCGAATTAATGGATGTCTGGGAGGAGTAGAAATGCGAAGTAAGAGTCGGACGATACTCATTGCTGGGTTGTTGTTTGCCGTCTTCATTTCGTCCTGTACAGGTTCCGAGCAAGCTACCGATCAAAATATTGAGCCGGCGAATTCGGAATCCGAATCGCCGGCCGTTCCCGAGGTTGGTGACACGGTTGCGGGTCCGTCCGTCCTGGATTTGGACGATCCCGGCCTTTATCAGTACCGCGACAAGGATTTTTCTACCCGCATGCGTTTTGAATACGAGGGGGATTCATCTGGATACGTCACCATCAACGGTGAGTGGTACGCCGGCGCATCCCCCGGCTACAGCTTTACCTTCGATACGTCGTTGTCCATGTGGGCAGACGTGGTGCCGTTCACATACATCGGGATGAACGATGTGCAATACATGATCGCCTCGTACACGGGTTGCTCCGCAGAAACAGAAGACCTTGAAAATCCGTACGACGATTATTTCATCAACGGCCCGTACCTCACGGGTGAAGCGCCGCTGGCCGAAAGCGGGATCGAGATGAACGGGACGATCGTCGACCGCTATGAAGTCACGGACGAAAATCAGCGCACTGACGAAGGTTCGGCGTACTATGATTTCGAATTTGTGGATACCCAAGGGAGCGTATACGTCGATCGCGTCAGCGGGGTGATCGTGCGGCTCGAGCAGACCGGCACCGGCGTGGATAACGGTATGGATAGCGAAGGCCCACAAGAAGTGGACATCGATTTCCAGTTGGATTTTGTGTTGAATCCCGACCGGCCGGACCTGGTGCTGCCCGAAAATTGTGAAAGCGTTGATCCGGATTCGATGGCGGAAGAACCGGCAGGCGTCCCTGCGGACGTTCCCCTGCCCATTCTGGATGACGCCACGAATATCTCGGCCCAGGCTGACATGGGGATATACGAGTACGACACCCTGTATGGTTTTGATGCCATCGTGTCTTTCTACCACGATGAACTGGTCGCTCTGGGCTACGCCGTCGACAACGAATTGGCGTTTTCTCCGACTGCGCTGCTGCAGTATTCGACGGATCAGGAAAGTGTGGTTGTATCGGTCAACGAAAACAAGGATGGGGAGGGATACTCCGTCTCTCTGGTGTATTCGGGATCGTGAGAAACCCGGTCGGAGCCGGTGTGTCGATACATAAGCTGAGTCGAAACGATCTAAAAAAACCCTGCACGCCGCAGAAAGAAAAGAGGAACTTCTGATGAAAGCTAAATATTCTCCCCTGATACTTACCTGCCTCGTACTGACGAGCTGCGCATCTGCTACACCCACCAAAGTCCCCACGGCCACCCCGACGGAGGGATCGGCGTCTTCCGGAATCGAAACCGACGGATCGAACGTCGGCGTCGATGGCGAAGCGGCGACATTCACCTGGACCCAGCAGCATGAATTCGGCTGGATCTCCAACGGCACGGCCACGACTTGCGACGGCAGACACTGGCACCTCGAGCTGACGGCCGAACTGTCGATCCCCGAACCGAAAGGCGATTACTTCGTGTCGGGCAGTCTGGATTTCGAGGTCGACGAAAAGGGATCGATCGGCGACCTGCTCGTGCCCGTAGAAGGCGAGCTCGTCGTTGCCAACGGTACGGCAGCGTTAAAGGATGAAATCGAATTCGGTCTCAAATTCACCGCTGATGGCAAGGCCGTCGAGATTACCCTGGCGAGTGGCAGCACGGGCACGATCGATTATGGGGGAGGCGAGATCGAAGAATTTGGTGTGATCTATCCGAACGGGCCGGTGATCACGGCGACGTTGATGCCGTACGACGGCTGCGGCAGTCCGTGAGGGCTGTGATTCACATTTCGCAAGGGAGGTCGAGCGTGTTGCGGGTTGGAAGGCGCAGCATGCGGCAGGTTTTGATCCGGCAGGGTAGGACCCGGCGCAGGAAATCATACGCGAGGTCGGGGATCGGCCGGCCAAAGAAATCCCGTGAAGTTATTTCGCCATCACGATCACGAGACGAATTCATGGATTTGACCGGCGTGCCTACGGCAAGGTAATATGAGGCACTCTTTGATATTCAACTGAATACGGCGTTCGAAATTACCGCCCACCAGCGGGGCATTGTCCTGCATCCGCTCGTGGGTGGTCTTGCGTTTAATCCCCCGGTTGAATTTTAGCGATCTTTAAAACCTCCCACGAAACATGCTATCGAGCCGCGGGTTTCTGAGAAGATACCGCCGGTCGAGTGTCACGTAAAAACTTTCAACAACGTCCCAAACGCGACGACCCCCAGCGATGGATCGTTGATCCGGAGCATTGATCTCCGCTGGATTTCCGCCTGGCCGGTCGTCCCTCGCGCGGGGCTTCATCCAGCGCTTTGCCGGACTTCTCCCGCCGGCAGGGCAGGTAATTTTGGGAGAGTGGGCGCGTGAGTCGGGCCGTCCCCCCGCGCTTCCCGGGTCACCCTCGGGGCGGCAAAAACGAGCGGACGATCCCGTCCGCTCGTTCCGCTTAAATGTGAGATGCATTCTTCCCGAGAGAAAAATGCATCCACATTAGAGACGGGTTGATTCTAGACGCAAAGCGCCGTCCCCGCAAGCCCGGGGTGGCGCTTTTGCGCGGGGTCAACCGAAAAGGAGTGGAACGATGTCTCAAAAGAAGAACGTCGTCAAGGGCCTGATCGCCTCCGCGCTGATGGCGATCGCCAGCGGAATGGCCGATGCCGGTGTGGGTGCGGGCATCGAGCCGTTTTTGTGCTGGATTAGCGTGGGCTCGGGGGCCGTGTTGATCGCCAGCGTGCTGGTTGACACGCTGCTTCGACTCATTCCGAGTTGGGACGAGAAAACGACCAAGTGGGTGCGAAATGGGGCCGGGGTACTCCTGGCGCTGGGTCTGATGCTGGGAGCGGATGTGTTGCTGCAGCACCCCGATCTGGTCGAGCGGATCGAGCCGATCTACAAGATCGCGTTCGGGATCCTGTCGGTTTGGCTGGCGATCCAGATACGTAACTCGAAGCCAGAATTGAACTAGTCGGCTGTCCGTGAGGCTTGGCATTCGGGAATCTCCCGGATGCCGAGCCTTCCCCAGATTTCATTCGCCGCGTTGCGAAACCACAAAGAGTAATCCGATACGCTGTGATGATGCTTCATTCAAGTTACTTCCTTTAAAAACCGGAGGGAAAAATTGGAATTTTTGTGTTAAAGCACATCGTGAGGTTTTCGGAGGATACAGAAAGATATGAGGACGAGATACCTGGCATGGACCGCATAGACGCTTCACGAGCTGGTCGTTTATCACCGTCGGCGGGACGCGAGCGTCCCGCATAGCATAGGGTTGGATGGTCTATAATGAACGGAGATCGCATGCTTGAGGCGTTTCTTTCAACAAGAATTCGGGGGTTCCAATGGAAGTGTTGAAGCGTTTTTCCATAATCTGTGTCTTTCTGATTGTATTGTGCTTGGTCTTCAGCAAAGCAGACGCTAAGAATCAATGGGATACATATATTGTGCCGGTAAGGTTGATACAAAACCCTTGTTCCTTCCACTTTGAGATCCGAACTCACTCTGCTCCGGATGGGGTGGGTTGTGTGGGGCCCAGTGAACTTAATGGAATTGCGGATGGAAATGTGGCCTTCATTAATGTTCCCGTTCCGAAAATCGTAAAAAAAGAACCTGAACTAAGTCTTGTCGGTATCCCCTCATTCTTTATGGTGACCTGGGATCCGGATTCTTTTGCATATGCGGATTCGGCTACAGTTCCGTATTACGAATGGACGGAGAACGGTATTCGTAATCGATTGGTAAACGTTCGTGTTCAGATGCGGGCGAAACCCGCAGTTATTCAGAGTACCGAATACGAATTGAATATGGGGAGTGTAGGTATTGAAATAGGGGATCAATACGGGCTAAGAATCGACAGCGAAAATGCGTTGGCAGGATCTAGTATCGGTTCGAAGTTCGAAGACGCTTGTATTGCTGGGTTTGGATTAAGTCAGAATAGTCTATTTTTAATACCCAAGGCATGGGGTGGGTGGCAAATACTAGATACGATTGATGGCTATCCAATGCTAGATATATGTAGTGACTTTAAAAAGAAATTACTCCTCAGTGATTTCACTGCATATATACCTCATAATGATCGATATTTAGATTGGAGTATTAAAAATGTGATGGTCAATCCATCGATTATCGGCGTAGTTAGTGAAAGTGCGTCGGTTGATGGGATTGGATTCGAAAACGGATCACCAGCGTTCCGGATACGGATCGTCACACACGCAAGCGTCGAGGCGCGGGTAATTTGGGACCGGCACGAAAAATTGGAAGAAATAAAGAATAAGGTGTGGGACTGTTCCTGGGATTATTATGACGATTATGAAGAGATCGAATGGGAGCGATGGCCCGAGCCAATTTTCTGTAAATACATATACAAGATCAAGAAAGACTGGATGACCTTATGTAAGCCCAGCATGAGGACCTGTGGTGAGAATTACGGTCTCAAAGACTCCGATTTTTGGTGGATGCCTATTACTGTAGGGCAGTACATAGTCCAAGCAGACACCGTCTTGGTGCCGTTCGATAATGATTTCAGGTACAGCGATCAATATGACTTTGTGGTTATTCAGGCACAACCGTTGTTGGTTGTTCCGTGAATGGATAATTGACTGGTGACTTGATTAAATACATGAGTTGTCTAACTGAATGACCTCAATCAATTTTTCCAAGTAGCTCATAAGCAGGGCCTCCACCTATCCCGATTGGCTTAATTATTAATATGAGTTCGGTGGGCTGCATATCATATGGGATAGATGTAAATACACCGTGATTTGTAAAACCACTGCGAAAATCGTTAACCCAAGGAAATTTAATAGCAAGGTAAGGACCATTGTTCGGATAAATAATATGTCCACCACCACCCTCCGATACAAAAGAACCATCTTCAATTTCGTTATATAAGAAGAGATAGTCCGAGAAACCTTGAACCTCGATTTCAACAATCAACCATTGAAAATCGGATAGGACAGATTCGGATTCCATTAATCTCATATCAAGATCATAATGTCCGTCAGTCACGAGAACAGGATCATCAGATGTGTACGCATTAATAATCCGAATTCCATTTGCGGATTGGCCGAAAGGGATAATGGGTATTGGACCATCAAGTACCGGAGGTGAATTATCTGGCTCGCCAGTGCTAATTAAAAACAGGGCATCTTCCGGGATGCAATCGATATCCGCTTTCTCACAGATGGCATGTGTGCTCAGTTGAGGGATACTAATCACTTGTGGCTCCAAATGCCATGCGAGATTTCGACCGGGAACTTTCCGATTGGTTTGAACAACCCCACTTCGGATCTCTAACCCGACGAGGAGAACATCCACACCATTTTCCGCATTCTTTTCAAGGATGGGTGCTTCAAGCCAGTCGCCGGGTGAATAAGCGAGGATCGAATTGAAATATCCACTTGTCTCGACAAGATGAGTGTCGGGGCAGTCGATTGATCCTTCTGGACAAGGGTATGGAACTTCGATCATCGTTCCATCAGGCTCGGAATGTTGATCGGCTTTAACACACTCCAACAATTGTCGATTCAAACAAAATTCCAAAGACAACCATTCTTTGAGCGCAACGTGCTCCCAGGTTTGGAGAAGGTCGTTCATTCCTTCGAATTCAAGTTGGATGGACATGCCGGAGTATGCTACCCTATCCAATTCGGGAGGGGTTTCACTCGTGAATGCGGAGGCAATCGAAATCCAGACGTCTCCGCGATACACTTCATGAAGGTCGAGCGTGTTGAACTCCGCCTGTGTATCGGCGATTGGTCCATTCCAGGCAACCACCTGCATATCCGGAAGCAGATGCCATTCTCCCATTTGTTTATAGTATGGTGTCGTCCAGACCACATCTTTCTTTAAAAGCTTGTTTGATTTTTCCACGTCTCGTTCATAAGCTTCAAATGCAACCAACTCAATTTCCTCAACCGGAATGTCCGGGGCAAGGCAAAGCAGCCAACCTTCCCTTGCTTCCCCCTCATGAATTTGAAGGGAGTCGGCACCGTACCAGGGTTTCGGGGGGAGAAATGATGCCGGGTCGATCACGTCTCCTGTATCGGGATTCTCGTAGGACTCACCTGGATGAAATACTTGTTGCGGCATACATGGAAATACCAAGTTGCTTTCCGGATCAGAAACGCCTAGAGGACTCCATGGGTTCCAGGGATAATTTACCGGAAATATTCCCGGTGATGTCTCGAGAAAGAAGTCGTTGACGGGGTCCTGAACATAGAAAGGATCTAAAAGCCCCCAAGTATGTTGTGATGGCGTTCCATTGACATCGTAATTCGTTGAATTTAATCCTCCGATCGAACGGACATAGACCGCAACAGCACTCGGGGTATTGTTGGTAAACCGATCGATGATTTGATCGGCATCTGGGTGTTTTACAATAAATTTGGATTGCTCGATTCTTCTGGCGTAGTTTTTTTCAAGATGCTCAGGCGGCTTGGGGTGGTCACGACTGCTTTGAAAAGGATCTTTGTAATAAAGGAACCGATCAAGTGGAATCGAGCGTGGGTCTTTAAGTACACGAAGAATTTCGGGAGTCGCATAATTGCTTTCATAGGCGTAGCTAGTTTTTAACCGCTGCCTGTACACTTCAGGACCGGGTTCAGGAATTTCCTCAAGCGGCAGCACGGCGATATCGTAAGGTCCCATGGGTTGCTGTTCGGTTGTCGATCGATCGCGGCTTTCGCCTACGGAAATTGGTAGGAGTGTGAGGACCAACGCGAGCGCGATGAGAGTCGTGGATTTTCGGTTTTTATACATCTATCTGTCCCTCTTAATTTCTATATTGTACAGGGAAAGTGAGTTAAGCAAGAGATCGGACTTCTCAAGACTCCACCCACCAGGAAAATCTGAACAAATTTCGGGCGCGGCGTTACCTAAGTGAATGATCCGCGTGGGACGCGGGTGTCCCGTTAGGGTGACGCGGATGTCCCGTACAAATTCACGGATGGGTGCTACAGTGGTAGTAGAACCGAACGAGTTGATTTCTCGGAGGTGAATCGCATGAATACCGCAGTAGCAACGATGCAGATTGCAGGTCGGATGCTGGCCGGCAATGGAAATCAAACGGGTGTGAGGCGACTGGCACGAGAATTTGACGAGTGGCAACGCCCGAGCGGGATCGATGTGGAAATCGCAAATCGCCTCCGAAATCTGGGCCTAGATTCTGGGATAGTGGAAGATGTGGAGTTTCGAAGTCGGTTTTCAAGTATGGGGATTGAGCAGGTAAGAATTCGAATGAGGTTGAAGCAGGTAAATGAGTTGGTATCTAGGTAGGTACTCGGAGGGACTTGAGTAGGCGGTGGGTAGGGGGCCGGCACTGGTAAAGGGGGAGAGATCAAACGATATGAAACGCCAGCTCAAGCTCCAAAACGAGGCAACTCTTGAGATCGCGTGCCAGATGCCGGTCTCTTCCGCCACTCAGGAGGCGAAACCCCGCCCATTTCTACGGAATGGGCGGGGTTTCGATTTCCTGACTTCTACGGGCAACGAGCAGAAAAGCTGTAGTGTATTGGTGTGGATCGAAGGGAGCAAGTAAGCGTGGATCGAAAGACAGAATTTATTTGGGTGTCTCATGACCGATTGGATCACGATCCGGATAATCCGAGAAGGTTATACCCGATGAAAGACTTGCGGAAATTGGCCGCGTCCATTTTGGCAGGCGGCGGTGTGGATCAAGCTTTACTCGTCACGCCGGACGGTAATTCGTCGGATGGTAGGGAGAAATACCTGGTCGTCGATGGGAATTTCCGCCTTGCGGCAGCTCGGCTTCTAGAGGAGAAAGCTCCGGTATTAAAATGCGAAGTGATACGAAAGCTTAGCCGTAAGGATAAATTACTGATCATGGGAAGGACGTCAGAGCAGAACTATCCCAAGAATCCCATAGATCGGGCGAAATTGTTCTATCAACTCTACGCTGTCGAAGGTATGACCCAGTTGACGATTGCGAAAGGACTGGGCATATCCAATGTAACCATCAGCAACACGCTACGGCTGCTCGATCTGGACGAGTCAATCCAGGACCACATTGCCCGCAGGCGATTACCGTCCGACCGTCGCGTGGTGGATGCGTTCATGAGCGTTCAGAATGAGAGTGATCGTATTGCGCTAGCGGACCAGCTGGCGCAGCGGAGAGCGTCGATCAAGACCATCATGAAGACCTGTGAACGTTGGAATGAGCATATAAAGGAATCGAATCACAATGGCCGGGCAGATAAGCTGCTTCAGAGAGGCGATCCCCCAAGTGTGGCGCACGCAGCTGCCGCATTGGATCAGGATTCATTGGGAGATGCAGAAATCGACAGCTGGGGTCAAGTGCGAGAAGGCCTGAAACAGGCATGTGCCGCGTGTGATCTTAAACAGGAAAACCTCGCAGCCGTCGCAGAGCCAGCATGGGAAATTATCAGTCACAGTGCAGAAGAAACTTGCGGGCTTTGTCCCATGAAGGAGCTAAACGCGATTTGTCGCGGTTGTCCACTTACGGAATTCCTGGTACGACTCGAGCAGAATATCAGAATAACCATGGATGGCCGTAACAACGGAGTCTTAGGTTATCAATCCTTGCGCTCAGGATGATACTGGAGACGGACTTCGCGACGGCTAAAAATCTCCGGTCGTCCTCTCATAATTTATCCAATCATCCTGAGGGAAACGAATCGCGAAGCGGTGAGTTAAGTCGAAAGAGAGTGTTGCACTACCAACCACAGAATGTTGAAAAAACACTTTCGACAACCTCGGTTTAGAATCAAGCTTGCACCAAATAAACCCAAAGCCTCTCGGGCTCTCCCCAATTAACCCCCAATTTCTCTCCAGCATTACCTGCCCAGATATCGAAATATTCATCATCCCGCAAGGAAACATTTCCCTTACGTATGCTCCTCGTGTTTCGTCCCAGCATTGGGGTCTCGCTTTGCATGCTCTGCAATCTCGAAGTAGGATCTTTCCCTTTGGATTTCTTTCCGGCGAACGCTTTTTTCATGGCGCGAAGATCGAGTGGCGAAAAGAGAACGCGTTGACCGCTGTTCGCTAAAAATTCCAACACAGGTGGACTGGGATTTTTTCTCCCTGCTTCCAACAATTGAACGTCTCGTCCCAGAGCAATCGGCACTAGTTTTTGAAACCACGAAAGGGGTTCTCCAATTTTGACCTGGGAAGCGTCTTGTTTTCGCCAGAGCTTCGTTTGACGCATGTAGCGTTCTTCTTCGATTTCAGCCACTTGTTCGAGTGCGACAGCTTGACGTCGAAAATAATATATGGCGATGATGATGAATATTGCCATGAGTAATACGAGTGCGATGCCAATCGTTATGTCCATTATGAATTGTCCTCCTCTTTCTCTCTTGATTCTTCGGTCAGAAAAGCTTGATTTCGTATTTCCGCCAACCTTCTCCATGCTGGAGGGCGTGGATCGAAAAAACCCGCGAATCCGAGAACTCCTGCGAGTCCCACAATCACGAGCAAAGGCCACCAGATGGTGGGCGCTGGTTGCAGCGAAATAACTACCACTTGCGGGACCGAAACATCTGGCTCAGCAGGTACGATCGCCACCTGCATTGGTGTAGATTTCTTTTCGCGCCTCGATGGCTGTTCTGTGGGTGTGGGGGTTCTGGTCGGCGCGGGAGTTGGTGTTGATGTCGGTGGGTCAGGAATGATAATGGTCCCTGCGTCCGAACCGCTGTTTCCCAGTCGATCCCACGCCGTGAGTACAACGCGATACTCTCCGGGAGGTGCCAACACCTCTCCAAAACGTCGATCCCAGGTGAAACGGCCGGGGATGTTTCCAGAACGCCAACGATATTGTCTCTCGCCGTAAACACCACCGTCGATGACCAACATCGCATTGCGGACGCCGATCCCCGAGTCTTTAACACTCACGCTGGCCGTTTCCCAGATCATCCATCGTTCCGTGATGTTTACGCGAGGGCCCTCGTTATCGATGACGACCGTAATCCCTGCCGCCGTCCCGACGTTCCCGGCATTGTCCACTGCGCGCACGAGTACGTTGGACATACCATTCGGGACCGTGCGCGTGTCCCACGCATAGCTCCAGGCTTCTCCCGTCAGCGACAATTCAATCCATGTCCCCCCTCCGTTCAGGGAGATTTGTGCGCTGCTGAGTCCGGACGTCGCGTCGATACTGCTGCCGTTTATGTGGAGCACGCCGTTTGTCGTGACAGTGCTCCCTTCTGGGGGAGATACGAACGTGGATGTTGGTTCGACCGAATCGATGTTGATGGTCTGGGATTGCCCTGCGCTGTTGCCTGCCAGATCCGTGATCTGCCAGTTTACGGTGTGTGTGCCTTCGCCGGATATGTTGGTGCTGGCACCGGGCTGCCACGCGCCTCCATCCACCTGGTATTGGCGTGCGCCGATTCCGGAAAGCGCATCCGATCCGGCCTCGGTTACCTTCACGGTAGAGGATACGAACCATCCTCCTGATCCCGCGGTTCCGCTTAATTCCAAATTCGGAACGGGTGGGGTGTTGTCCAACCCAACCCCGGTCGAAGCGCTTGAGCTATGACCGGCTCGGTCCGTCGTAAGAATTTCGACGCCATACCATCCCTCGGCCGAGATCGTCACGGATGGCGCGTACGCGCCGCCAATCGATACCTCAGAGGAAGCGATGCCGGATCCAGGGGAACTGTCGATCCCGCTGCCCGAGACGTTCAACGGTCCGCCGTGATACCAGCCCCTACTTCCCTGCGTCCCACCAGAAACGTTAATTCCCGGAGTCGGTGGAAGCGTGTCCAACCGCCATGTTACGGAGCCTTGTTCACTCGTATCGCCGTACGTGCTGTGCGCCCAGAAGGTGTAGGGCTGTTCGCCTTCGCCGCCGCCGGACCAGGTGCATGATACCGTTGGGCCGTCCGGAGGATCACAAAAAATGCCCGAGAAGCCTTCGATGTATTCGATTGCATACGGAGAGATTGGCTCTTCGGCTTCGAAAGCGATCGCCGCCCCGGCGATACACCAGCCGTTACTGCCCGCGATCCCACAGGTCAGACTCCCACTCACCGTGGCAGGATCGAGGGTCGTCGTGCTCGTGGTTTCCCTGCATCCCGTCGAGCCGGGCGAACAGGAATCGAGACTGGTACCTTGAAAGGAAATATCGCAGTTGATGCCTGAGTCCGTGCAGCTAAACGTCCACCCCGCACAGGAAGTGGGATTGAAGTAGGTGGCCGTAGTGCCTGCCGCATTGCAGCTCGAGCCGGGCGTTTGATACAACCGGAGGGTGCAGCTGTAGGATCCGGATTCCGGTGGGTCGTATATCGCTCGATAGCGGCACACGCGCCGGCGCCATTCCGTTGTAGTTACCGTCCGGTCGGGTCCTGTGTAATCGGCCTTGGCGATAGTGACAGCTATGGCTATCAGATATATTGTGCTAATACATAAAGGAAGGAAAAGGCGCTTCGTATTCATGGCGATTGCTGTTACACCCCCTGGCAAGAGATGACTCGATCGATCGGGAATCGAGTGTGAGCACCTATGGAGCGAAAGGACGTATGCTCGGACTGCGAGTGGTTTTCGTTTATATGTTTATTTAACCGATACGGTCGAAGAGGTTGTGTACTTCAATCGAGCGCAGGACGACGAATTTGAAGCGTCCAACACATCCCCCGTTTTTACGATCTAAATTGTATAACACCATTACCTTGAAAAAGGTTGCCGCCGTGTGCTTGTCTGTCCTCCCTTGGTTCACGTACTATGCATAATACTAAAGGTTTAACCAGCGGATCGTCAAGTTCGGAATCAGATGCAGTGGCGTGTCGCCTTGATCCAGGACGACAATCCGTGCGGAGTCTTACCGGCAATCGGAGGTGGATATTTCGCGTCGTCTCTCGTAGAATCCTCCATGGACTTGTCGAAAAGCCGGTTCGGGGTTAAAAATGCAAATCCGTCTGGGCGACGCGAACAAATCGCCCGGTCATCGCAAGGGAGCCCACCCATGAGCGCGACCGCGCGGATCAAGGCCCTGCTTTCCCGCCCCCGGCTCATCATCAATTCCGTATTACTCGCCGTCTTTATTGCTGATCTGCTCCGTGAGTTCCTGAACTATCTGCCCAAGGACATCTCCACGCTCACCTTGAATAATTGGGCTTACACCGATTGGCTGATCGATTATTCCCAGGGTTTCGTCCGCCGCGGGCTGTCTGGGGAAATCTGGCGCCTGGTTCCGGCCTCCATCCCACCGGCGGCCTTTGTGGCGGTCTTTTCCTGGATCTTGATCCTAGTAGTCGCCTTCGGATTCCTCTGCATGCTGGCGCGCTCCTTGAAAACCATTCACCCTTTAACCATGTTCGGGCTGCTCTTTCTCCCTTCGCTGTTCCTTTTTTACCTGCACGATCACAACGCCATCGGCCGCAAGGAAATCCTGGGTTACGTCACGCTGCTCCTGCATTTGCTCGTTGTCGAAATCTCGTTTCCGCTCGGAGATGACTCGCCTGGGGAGGGGAAACTGCGGCGCTACGTGCGGGGACTGCTGCCCATATCGGTGATCCTGCTCCCGGCGATCGTCCTCATCCACGAGGGGAATTTCCTGCTGTTCGTCCCGCTGCATGGGATGCTTACGCTGGCGGTCCTGCGCACGAACACCGGGTGCGGCTTCAAACGGGACGCCCTGTGGACTGGACTGCTCTATTTGCCAGCGGTGTTGGCCTTCGGCGCCGTGTACCTTTCCGGCACGCCGAGCCACGAGACGCTGCTCGGTATTTGTGAAAAGTGGTTGGCCGCCGGCGCGATCCGGGAAGGTTCCTGTATTCTTCCGCCCGAAAGGCTCAGTGGCTCGCCTCTGCCCGGGTCGTTCACTCAAATGTCTTGGTCGTTGGGACAGGCCGTCAGTATCACGCGGACGATCGTTTCCGTACACTTGAGAAAGTGGTTGTTGATTCTTCCCACGTTGGGGATCGCGCTCTGGTATCTCGTCCGTCAGACGCTGTACTCCATTCTGCGATCTCGAAATCCGCAGTCTTTTTCCCCGCAAGCCGCGCGGCGTTATACTGCGGCGTTCTTTGGTAAGTATTTTTGCATCCCACTCCTGCTTTCGCTGCCTATTTACTTCGTGGCTTTCGATTACGGCCGTTGGTTCGCGGTCGTGTGCTTTAATTTCGTCCTGGTTGCGCTCTCGGTCAATCTGCCCTTGCGAGAGTTCAGGTTGTGGGAGAAGCAGGCTAGTGAAAGCCCCGCTACCGCTGATTCACCGGAGTATGCAGATCATCCTTTGGTATTTTACGGCCTCTCGATCTGTATTTGTATTCTGACGCTGGTTCTCCGGCTACCCCATTGTTGTCTGCTGGAATGTGAGATAATCAGGAGCCCGCTGCAGTTCTTCGACCCCCCGTATTTTGCGCGTTGAGTCAAGAAAAATCCATCACATGGACCGGGATGCCTCTTGTTGCGGCCCTAAAACCATTCAAATTATTAAAACTACCCGCTTTCGATACAGCCGGCGGGTTGTGTGTATCAAACTTACGGGCAGCGAAGCCGATCCTTTTTTCGGTGTTAGGGTAAATTCGGTGCCATACACGAAGTCGGCCCGACTTCGTCTGACGAATGTTTGAATCCCACCGGCATCGGCACGTCATTGGCGGGTCGCTTAAATGATCGCCCCGGCTAAGCTGCGTTGTAGGGCGGGAGGGATGAAGCTGGGATGTGAGAGGATGCCGGGGCGCTCCTAGTATACACCAAGTTGTGAAATATTACACAATAAGGCGCTGGAACTATCTCGTCGTCGCACGCACCGGTTACTGCGTCATGCGCTCCAACTCCTGCAGCAATTCCGTGCTGCCGACCTGCTCCAGAAGTTCGCGCGCTGCTTCGACGTGGGTGTTAAAACCGGCGTCATCGTCCTGCAATCGAGCGACCAGCGCAAGACCGATGTGCGCCTCTCCCGCAGAAAGCAGGTCGCCGGAAAGTTCGGCCAATTCCAGCGCCTCCGTGTAGGCGAGGAAGGCTTCTTGGGGTAAACCCGTTTCCATGTAAATGCGGCCCAGGCTGAGCCAGATGTTCGGACTGGGGACGATCCCGGTCAAAGGCTCGAGCAGTTGGATGGCCTCTGCGTTCAAGCCGTACGATCGGTAGAGTTCCGCCAGCAGTAGATCCAAACCGGCGTCGCTCAAGCCCAATTCTTTCAATTTCGCCGCACGCGATCGCACCGCCTCGGTCTGCGCTGCATCGATCAGCCAGAATCCCCGGCCCAGGGTTTCGCCGGGATCCGCGGACTCGTCTCCGATGAGCAGCACGTACGTGCCGCCCGGTTTTATCGCAGGCCAGGATTCTGGCCACGGGATGGATTCGTCCGCACTCTCGATCGGTTCCCTTTCCTGGCTGTCGTCGCTCAATATCGAGATTACCCTCAGCGTTTCACCCCCGTCGTTCCCGCTGTGCAGAACCAGGAACGGCCGGTCGTTCAGCAGCGCAGTATTGCGCGGTCGTATGACGTACGACGCCTTCGTGTCCTCGACGCCGCGTAAAGCAGCGACATCCGGCCAGGGACGTGGTGGTCTACCCGTCTCACAGGGAACGCCATGCTCTTGTCCGTCGCCCAGCAGTTCTTTGGGGCCCTCGTCCCAGGAGAGCTCGTCGCCACAAAATACCATGGCCTGCCCGCTTTGTGCGACCCTCAGCATGTCGCCTGGCCGTAAAAACGTACCGAAATCGGCCGGCAGAAAGTCCGACCATCCAATGCGTCGCAGTGCCACCGATCCGTCAACCTCGACCAGCACGTTGGGTAAAACCAATGCCTCTGCCGATGACGGTTCGCTATCCGCGTCGGAGGGTGTGGGAGTTTCGACCTTCGCGCTGCATGCCGTAACAACACAGGCCAGAATGAAAAAAACGAGCAAATCTTTTCCGGAGATCTTCATCCTTCGTCTCCTTGATAGAGTAAAATTTTTTCACGTGCCTCCGCCGCCAACTGCTGCGCTTCCAAACAATCCGGAGGGGGTTGAATTCCGGGTGTGGTACATGCTGCAGATTCTGCCACCGTCAGGGAAAAACCCAGGCAATCCTGCCAGGCGCTGAAAGCGTTTGGGGCATCCGTTAGCTCTTCGAACACGAGCGCCTTAATCCGGCTGGCCTCGGCCAGATATATTTCGACAGCCTCGCCCTCCGCCCAAATTTCACCGAGCAGCATCTCGGCGTTCTGCAATTCCATGAGTGCCGTTCGGGGATAACCGGCTTTCCAATACGCCCAGGCGGTGTTCTTTCCAAGGACGGCGCTTCCGAGCTGCGTTTCGGTTTGGCGTTGACCGGAAAGCAGAATCTCCAGCGCCGCGTCCGGTCGATTGCGAGCTTCGATATACAGGCGGCCCAGATTGTTGTACGTGGGCCAGAAATCGTGTTCCAGTTCGAGCGCGAGTTGATATTCGCTGATCGCTTTTTCCTCCTCGTGCAACGTTTCATAGGCGCTGGCCAAGTTGAAGTGCGCCCTTGCTTCGTCTGCATCCAGGCTGATCGCTTGTTGGAAGGCGCGCACCGCATCGCTGTATGCGCCTTGCTCCAGGTCTGCTGCGCCGCGCTCCCGATACATTTGGGCGGCGATCGGAGAACCCACAAACAGCAGCAATCCCGTTAGAACGGCTGCCGTCCACGATGTGAAGAACGCACGCCTTGCCGTTCCCCAAAACAGGTGCAGCGGAAGCACATTATCGACGCGGCCGGCGATGTCTCTGCCGCGCTCCGTTTGAAAGCCGATGAATGAAGCGATTGCCAGAAGTTCGGCGACACTGGCGGTGAAGGCCAGGAAATCCGGATCCGGCCTGAGCCAGCGGTACCACAATGCCAGCAGGTTGTACACCAGCCATCCCAAACCCAGTAGCATGCCTGCATTCCAAAGCGCTTGATTTTGGGAATGCTTGGTCCGCTTCATACGAGCAGGAGCCGCCTTTTGCTTCGACTTTTGAGTTTCTGTACTTTCATTTTCGTTCACTGGATCATTTGCGCGCATGTGACTCTTTCCCTCCCGCCATTGTTGAATCGTGCCGCCGACCTCGCAGGAAGAAAAACACAATTACTCCAAAGACGAGTATGCCGATCACGACGGGTACAAACCTCGTAAGTTCGGCTCCCACCGCGGGTTTCAGCAAGTAGCCCGCTTCAGCCCCGGGGTCGCCGCTGAGGACGAAAGCCGCCCAGTAATACGGATGGGTCCATTGAGGATGGTCGGCGTCGTTTCGCAATTCGATCTGAGCGAGCTGCAGCGCTTCCGCTTTACCCATTCCCGCAATAAGGTTTTCGTAGAAAGCCTGCATTAGCACGCCGGTGGCCTCATCGTCGACGGACCAGAGACTGGACACGACGGTAGGTGTTCCGTAGAGGAAGGCTCGGTTGAGGCCGACGATTTCGTCGCCAGCGCTGAGTTCACCCAGGTTGGTCTGACAGGCGCTCAGTACGACCAGGTCGGTCTGTGATAGATCGAGGCCGTATACTTCAAAGACGTTCAAGCGGCCATCTGTTTCCCCTTCGGGTGCCAGCCAGAGCCGCGAGAACTGCGGGGAGGTCGGATCGTAACTGCCGTGCGCAGCCAGGTGCAGGATATTGGCGTTGCCCACCTGAGATTGAAGCGCCGCTTCACTCGCCGCTGCACCAGTCAACGCCTCGACGTCAAACAGCTCGGCAACGAGGTTTGCTTCCTGAGCCGCATACTCCAGATCGGCGAGATCCGGGTTGTCAGTCAGTGGGTTGCCGAGAATCAAGGGGTTTGCAACCTGCCCTATCTCGCTCGTACCGAGGAACTGCAGCGTGCTGGCAGCCGGTATCTCAAACAAGACATACTGCTCTCCGAGATATTCCTCCCCGTCACTCAAGGCGGCGAAAGGAACGAAGTGCAGCCACTGATGCGGTATGATGCCGATTTTTACGGCGTTCAATTGAGGCAAAAGCGGCGTGATTAAACCTTCATACAATTCGACAAGGCTCAATGGGTGTGTGTTGTTGAGATTGGCCAGCCCAAGCGTGCGGAAATTCTCAACCGCTTGTTGCAGGGATTCCGCCGAAACTGGCAGTTCCACGAATTCAAATGCTGTGTTGGAAACCAAAAACACAACCACGGAATCTTCCATCACGTAATAAGATAAAAGCGTAACATCACGATCGAGAACGGCCTGAATGGAGGGAACATCCAACGTGGAAATCGTAACCAGGGAGGCCAGTTTGGGATTGGCGAGTTGAATTTCCGACAGAAGATCGAGATATTCTTGCCGCTTCTCCGCCAGCCGCGCCTTGAAGACTTCTGTTGATGGATCTGATCGCTGCCCGGTGAAGGGGGTCGAACCATTGATCATGTCGTTCTCCAGCGCGGTGATCTCGTTGAGCAGCTGCTCTTCCCTCGCCAAAAACTCCGCGTCCGCACCCTGTCGCAGGTCAGGGATGGTGTTCCCCATCTGATCCAAAAACGTCCGAGCCCGACTGCGCTCGGTTAAGTCGAACGCTTCCTCGAATCTACCCAATTTGATCAACAACTGGATGGCTCGCCGGTATACATCTGCGTCCTCGCTGGCTACCGCGCTTTTAAAAGACTCTAACTTGATGCTTTCGCGCAGCGCTTCACGGATTTCAATCGAAGCCAGGTAGTAATCTATAGCGTTATCGTCATCCCCCTTTTCTTCGTAGAGCCAGCCAATCAAGAACAACGTGGTCGATTCACCGCTGCGAAAGTTGTCCTCCCGGTCGAGTTGAAGCGCCTCGAAATAATGATCGAGCGCTTCATCAAGCGAGCCGGAACTCACCTCGAGCGAAGCCAAATTGGTTAATATGAAGGCCTCGATGCCGCGATCTCCTGTGCTGCGTGCAGCCCGCAGCGCCTGATTGTAGTAATTTTCTGCGGATTGAAGATCACCCAACTTAAAGTAGCTCAAGCCCAGGAAATTAAGCAGGCTGCTTCGGGCGCGATCGTCGCCAATGCGCTCGTTCGCCTCCAGCGCCGCCTCGTAGGTGGCAATCGCATTTTCATAATCCGCGTTGGCTTCGTATATCGTGCCGATGTTTTGCAGGGAATCCATCTCGCCCTCACGGTAGCCGATTTCTCGACTGAGGTCGAGGGCATCCTGGTAGTTCTGCAGCGCCTGATCCATGTCTCCGATATCGTAGTTGATCACCCCCATACCGTTGAGAACGTCGACCTCCCCCTCTCGGTCGCCGATTTCCTGGCGAAGTTCGAGGGACTGCTGGAAATACGACCAGGCTTGATCGAAGGTGCTTAAGTCCATGTACACTCTGGCGATGTTCGCCAGGGTCTTGGCTTCGTCCTCATAATCGCCGAATTCATGTTGTAACTCCATGGCGCGTTCAAAATTCTCAAGAGCTTCTTGATGATCGCCTGTGGCGCTGTATATCGCGCCGAGGTTACCATAACCACTAGCCTGGCCCTCTCGATCGCCAATTTGCTCTTTCAAGGCCAATGAAGACTCAATGGTTTCCGCGGCCAGAATGTATTCACCGATGCGGAGATAGCAGATACCGAGATCGTTTAGCGTAGCCGCCTTAAGATCGAGATCGTCATTTGCAAACTCGTTCTCCAGCCATTCTTCCATGATCTCGATTGCAAGTTCGTGGTTGTACGCCTGTAAATACATCGAAGCTGCCCAAAGCAGATTTTCTGATTGATTTTCAGTATCACCGATCTCCCCCTTGGCCTGTGCGGCTGCTGAAAAAGCCTCCGCGGCCAGTGAATATTCGTCGAGGTGATAGTTTGCCATGCCCATCCCATGCCAAGCTGACCCTTCACGATTTCGATCCTCAAGCTCTTGTGCCAGTGGTAAAGCCTGTTGACTTGCCTCCAGAGCTTCGGTATATCTATCCTCGTGCCTTAAATAGTAGGCCAAATTCAGATAGCCAATTAATACGCCTTCATCATCTCCAGTTTCTTCAAGAAGCGGAAGACATTTTTGTGTAAACTCGATCGCGAGTGTAAAATTGTCCCATCGACTGTAATTCACACCGATATTCAGGTAAGCTACACCCTCGCCTTTTCGATCGCCGATTTCCAATCGAAGTGCGAGTTCCTGCTGATAGGTCTGATAGGCTTCCTCATATTTTCCTAGAGCGCTGAGGCTGCGCGCCATCATTTTTATTGCACCCGCTTCGCCCATTAAATCTTCGAGAGTGGAGTATATCCCCGCAACCTGCCGGAAGAGCTCCAACGCATCCGCATACTCTTCCTGATCGTAGAGTTCCTCGGCCTGACGCATGAGTTCATCGGGGTCATCCGAGGCCTGAAAATGAGGGAAGGCGCTCGCGCGAGCGGGAAGGACAAAGAGGAGCAAAGCAGTGGTTACGATGATCAGGGTGTTAAACAGACCAGCACGTCGGGATACCATTCAAATCTCCAATCTGAATCAAAGAGGGGTAACGACACGAATACCCCACGCAGATGGAATTAAGGTCAGCTTACATCAATCTTCAACCGTTCGCGACAAGCGAACCCAGTAATCACACGATTCCAGCGGTTTCACCTGGAGTCCGATTTAGAATATATCGCTGATCGGATGTGCCACAGCTTACAAACACTTTGCATTCATCTACATTCGCATCATTCATTCGCGTCGCGTGACGGCCCCTAAAAAGCTCAAGGGATCGAGCATCACAGCATCTACCCGATCCATGAGCAGCATTCCAACAACTGCTCCTACAAAGCAAGAGCTTTCATTAAAGACGCGAATTATTGCGGAGGTCCGTAGCGGCTGAGACCCCCGCTGGTTTGAAGGAACCACACGGCCCCATCTGGGGCGATCTCGATGTCACGCACGAGATCATAGCCGAGACCATCGCTGCTGGTAAACGTCTGCCAGATTCCCTGATAGAAACGGGAAGGTCCGTTGGCCGTGGCGAACCACATGGCACCGTCCTGTGCTTGTTCGATGTCATACACCACGTCGTCCGCCAGACCATCTTCGGCTTTGAAAAGTTCCCACGTGCTGCCGTCGTAACGCAGCGCGCCGACGTCCGTGGCCACCCACAAGCTGCCCGCCTGATCGACGAACAAGTCTCTGATTTCGGTACCTTGCAGTCCATCGGCGTGCGTAGTCGTCTCCCAGGAAACCCCATCGTACCGCAGCAGTTCGGCGTCGTTGGTGCCCACCCAAACCACATCGTCGTGGTCCACGACGAGACATGTGGGATCTTCACTCGAAAATCCCTCTTCGGCCGAGAAACTCTCCCAGTGCTCGCCCGTGTAATGCGCTACGCCGACGGGATCGTCCTTCGAGAAGAAATGATCGACCAATACCCACAGCGAACCGTCTGAGGCGAAGTCGATGGCCACCGCCTTGCCCTCGATCACTTCGCCTTCGTGACCGTGGGTGCGCCAGGTCTCTCCGTCCCAGGAGATGAGCAGGTTCTCTTCTTTCAAGGTGATGAATTTACCTAGGCTCTGTCCCAGCCACAAGGTACCGTCGTCGGAAAATTCGAGGGAAAACACGGAGGGATAATATTCGTCTGGCATGAGGATCTCGTTGTCGGAAAAATCATCCCATTGCTCTCCATCGAAGCGCATGAAGGGGTTGCCGATCCAGAGCGTTCCGTCTTCTCCCACCGCCAGGTGAGTCAGACTGTTGCCGGGAATTTGGTCGTCCGTGCGGAAGACGGCCAGATCGTTGTCCTCCAGGCGCAAGCGGGAAAGCCCCGCATCTTTATGTGCGAACCATGTCGATCCATCCTCCAGGGGGAGGATGTCGACGATTTCGTTCGACCCCAAACCACCGGTCTCCTCGCTGACCAGAGTCCAGTTGGGATAGCGGGCCAAAAGAGCTCCATACTCGCGTGTGCCGAACCACACCCCGCCTCCCGGTTCTGATTCAACCATGTAGATATAGTGCAATTCTGGGAGGCCGTTATCCTGCGTCAGATAGGACCACCAACCCGATGTGTATCGGAAAACGCCCTGATCGTGAAAAACTCCCCAGGCAACTCCGCTGCCGTCAAAGGCGATGTCCCAGAGCTCTTTGCTGAGGATGAGACCTTCTTTCTTCGTGAAATAAGTCCATTCGCCGTCCCTGTAGCGCGCGCCGCCCTTATCGGTGCCGAACCAAATCGAACCGTCGGGTGCCTGTGTGATGGAATAAATTCGCGCACTAAGACCATCAACGACTCTCGGAGGGACTCTCTCCTGGTTAAGAGAATCGACGTATTTTGCGCCGATCTCGTACGAAGTCCAGGTGCCATTCTCATACAGATATACCTTGCTGAAGCTTCCCACCCAAACCTGGCCCTCCAAAGTAGGCAGGATTTGCGTGATCACAGAATCCGACAAGCCTTCGGTATGGCTCGTCCATGCCGCGCCATCGAAATGGGAAACACCGCCGATGAACCCTGCCCATAGACCCCCGTTTGGATCCGCAGCCAGGACGCGTGGATAATTGTTTACAAGACCGTCTTCCTCGGTGAACGTGGTCCATTGTTCCCCGGCATAACGGCTGATACCCCCGCTCATCGCCAACCATATAGCCCCATCGATCGTTGCCGTAATATCAACACCCACATTTGAAGGCAACCCCTGCTCGATTGTGAATTTTTGATAATCTCCGGTTTCGGTATCCCACATTACCACGCCCCCATTGCCGACGCTCCAGATATGGCCGGAGGTGTCTTGCGCGATTCTAGAGATGAAATTCGCGTTGCTCATGGTGCTCCAGACTGGTTCAGGTGTTGGAGTTGCCGTTGGGGTAGGCATTGGTGTGGCTGTGGAATCTTGATCGTCTGCTTTTAAGTCTTCAGGACCAAGATCGTTTCCACATCCCACGAGGAGAAACAACAGCAGAATACCGACAATCAGAATACCGATCCAACGATAGCGCATGAAATACCTCTCTTTTTTTTAACAATAACGGTTCGAAATCATCTACTCGTTTGCATTTCCGAGTTCAACTACCAATGCAATTTACTACGACGATTACTTATCGCTCGTCAAAAATGCAGGCATATATTAGCAATCCAAACGTGGGCTGCACATCCCACGCTAGTCACAATCGCCGAGTAAGGATACAACGGATTTTCGATGCTCACAACGCAGCATTCTCATAATGCTGCGATCAGCGAAGAACCGAAACGTGATTCTTGGCTTTTCGCTGGCGGGCAGGTGTTCCGTTCGTATTGGGTAAAGCGAGGGATCGGTCTAATACTGGAAGGTAGAACGGTGCGGCACGATCTTGCGGGTGTAGTTCACCACGTACTCTTGCAGGCGCCGCTCGAGGTCTTGAAAATCTTCCGATTCGAGTACCTGCTCCAGCGTGGCGCGATCGGAGGCCAGGAAGCCCGCCAGACGCAGTGGATGCGAACCGTAGGCCGTGTACCATGCGTCGCACATCACCAAACCCAGATGCTCGAGCGATGGCACGAACTCCCCACGCACGTAGCGCAGGTACGCCTCCCGTCTTTCGGGCAGCGGATCGTAGCTGATCAGCAATTTAACACTGTTTTCGTCGAATTCCATATTCTTCGATTACACGCGCCGAGGTCCGCGATAGAAAAGATTGGAACGTGAACTCAGGCGGACTTTATTGGCAGACTCTGGCCACACGCCGGCGATCTCCGTTTCACAATTCGGGCAGCGTCCGTCGTCCGTGATTTGATAATCCAGGATGAGGTATCCCATGCGTTCGATCAAGCGTTTGCCGCATTGCGGGCAGACCGTATCCTCATAGGGATCGATACGGCCGGGCAGGTTTCCCGCATACACGTAATGCAATCCCGCTTCCTGCCCGATTTCGGCGGCGCGGATCAAGGTCTCGGCGGGCGTGTTGTCGGCGTAGGTCATTTGATAGTCCTTGTGGAACGCCGTCACGTGCCAGGGGATATCGACGGAAACGGAAGATATGTAACGCGCTGCGTCCATCAGTTCATCGGTGCTGTCGTTGAAGCCCGGTATCACCAGCGTGACCACTTCGACCCACAATCCCATGTCGTGCGTCATTTGGATCGTATCGAGCACGTGCTGCAGCACGCCGCCCAGGCGGCGGTACTGTTTGTCCTGCATGGTTTTCAGATCGATTTTGTAGCCGCTCAGATAGGGGCGTAGATACTCGAGAACTTCGGGGGTGGCGTTTCCGTTGGAAACGTAGACACATTTCAAACCTTTTTCGACGGCGAGTTTGAAGATTTCCACCGCCCATTCCGAGGTGATCAGTGGCTCGTTGTAGGAGGAACCGACGACGCTTGCGCCCATGTTCAAGCCATGATGTACGATCTCTTCCGCCGACACGCGGCGGATGAATCCAACGGAGCGATCTGAAGCGGGATCGCGCAGCGTCTGGGAACTGAGCCAGTTCTGGCAAAAGCTGCAGTGGAAATCGCAGCCCAACATGCCGAAGGTCAGTGTGTCGGAGCCGGGCAGGAAATGATAGAAGGGCTTTTTTTCCGTCGGATCGCACTGCAGCGCGCCGACGTATCCCCAGGGGACCATCAGCTTGCCGTCGCGATTGAAACGTACCTTGCAGATTCCCCGTTTACCTTCCCGAATCAGGCAGCGATGTCCACAGGCGTAGCAGCGTACCGCCTCGTCCGGCAGGCGTTCGTAGAGTTCCCCTTCCCTGGTTAATTGATCCAGCTTATCGGCCAATGACATGTTCGCATCCCAGTAGTATTCTATCACTTCCACCCGCAATGCCATGTTTATGGAATTCAAAACGGCTGGCAAGATCAAGGTACAATGAAGCTATGATCACGACGGCCATCCAAGCCGGCGGCTTGTCGAGCCGCATGGGGCGCGATAAGGCGTTTGTCGAGTTGAGCGGCATGCCGCTCATCGAACACGTGATCCGGCGCCTCGCACATATTGGGGACGAAACCCTAATCGTGACCAACCAATCCCGGGCGTATTCCCACCTGGGGATCCGCACCGTACCGGACGCGATCCCGGGTTCCGGTGCGTTGGTGGGTCTCTACAGCGCCCTGTCCGGCGCGCATGGGGACACCGTCCTCGTCGTTGCTTGCGATATGCCCTTCTTGAGCCGCGCCTTGCTCGAACATGAACTACAGCTCGCCTCCCAGGCGGATGTCGTTGTTCCTCTTCATCAAAATCAATACGAGCCGCTGCATGCGGTGTACGACCGCCGGGTGTGCCTCCCCGCGGTCGAAGAATCGCTGCAAGCGGGGGAAGATCGAGTGGTGAGTTTTTACCCACACGTTCGGGTCTTGACGGTCGGCGAAGCCATACTGGATCGATTGGATCCGAGTGGACTGTCTTTTTTCAACGTTAACACGCCTCAGGATCTGGCGCGAGCCGAAGGACTCATCGCCGATGGCGCTGTGGTGTTGGATTAGAATCGTGCCGGTTTCACGTTTGTTCGGGATTCGAATAACATGGGCGCTTCAACATCATCCAACTTCGGATATCCAGATAGGAGTGGTTCGATGAGCACCGATTTATCCGCCTGCCGCGCAGACTTTCCAGCGCTGGCCAAAGGCGCGATCTATTTCGACAATCCGGGCGGCACGCAAGTCCCCCGGCAAACGATCGATCGCATGAAGGCGTATCTCGTCGACAGCAACGCCAATCACGGCGGCGCATTTCCCACCAGCCAGGAGTCCGATCGGATCATCGCCGAGTCCCGCCAGGCCATGGCGCATTTCCTCAACGCCGGTAGTCCGCAGGAAATTATATTCGGGCCGAACATGACCTCGCTCGCCTTCATGCTCAGTCGCAGTCTGGCGCAAGAACTAACGCCGCAGGACGAAATCATCGTCACCCGCCTCGACCACGACGCCAACATCTCGCCGTGGACGATCGTCGCCCAGGAGCGGGGCTGTAAGGTCCATTGGTTGGACTTCGACGTGGAAGACTGCACCCTGTGCCTCGATCAGTTCGAAAGTCTGCTCAACGAGCGTACGAAATTTGTCGCCGTGGGATACGCCTCCAACGCCGTGGGTACGATCAATCCCGTGCATCAGATCACACGCCAGGTGCACGACGTGGGGGCAATGTGTTTCGTCGACGCCGTGCAGTATGCACCGCATGGCTCGATCGACGTTCAAGACATCGATTGCGATTTCCTTGCCGTATCGGCGTACAAGTTCTTTGGTCCGCACATCGGGGTGCTGTATGGGAAACAGGAACACCTCGAGCGCTTGAAAGCCTACAAAGTCCGTCCCGCGTCTTCTGAACCGCCCGGCAGATTCGAGACGGGCACACAAAATCACGAAGGTATCGCCGGCGTGCTCGGTGCGCTCGAATATCTTGGCGCGATCGGAGAAAAAGCCGCCCGAGATGGCGCCGATCGCATCCTGCGCTTCAAGCATGCGATGCGGACCATCCAAACCTATGAATTGGACCTCACCCGCATGCTGATCGAGACCTTGTCCGCCATTCCGGGCTTGAAGATCTGGGGGATCACGGACGAGGCGGATCTCGATCGCCGCGTTCCCACCGTTTCATTTACGCTGAACGGACATCATCCTCGGGCGATCGCCGCCGAATTGGGCAAGTCGGGAATCTACGTCTGGGACGGTAATTACTACGCGCTGGCGGTCACGGAGCGCCTCGGGCTGGAAGAACATGGCGGCATGGTGCGCGTCGGTTTGGTGCATTACAACACGTTGCAGGAGATCGCCGCACTCGAAAAGACCTTGAAAGAAATCTCGGCGGGGAGCTGAGCGGTCTCGATTTACGTCCTGGAACCTCATAGTATTGCTTAAAAGCACAGGCAAACATCTAGATGAGGGGGGCACCCAGATGTCTGCCTGTGGCCTTAATATATATACAAATCATCCCAGCGTCAAGAGGCCGTATTCATTCATCTAAAATGTTACCGAAGGATAATGGTTCTTCCAAATGAAAATGTTACCGAGGGAACCATGTCCAATGACGATGAAATGACCATTGACGAGCGATACAAATACCTACGGAAAAT
>DAOULU010000032.1:0-2355 GCA_034417075.1 Anaerolineales bacterium | reverse complement strand
AAGTGACACAGTAAAGCGTATAGGGATTTCTTCTGCAGGTGGCGGAGTTCGTACCCATAAGCGGCCGCTTATCACACCAATAATCCCTGCCATTACGATGAAAAAAGCGATGCGCGCGCTTGAGGCGCGAACCCTAATTCGAGGCGAGGGTAATCCTCCTTGAGGCTTGTTTAGCTCATCATCTATGCGGTGTACCCCAATGTCTAGACAAAAAATCAATACTCATAAGGTGTGAGCTGCCTCTGTATTGACATAGTAAAAGGGTAGAATTCCAACATCATCACGTCTCTTTTTTGGCGCCGTGCTGGTTACTATTTTGCATCACCATTTAAAGGCTACGGCTCTTTTGGGGTCACAGACTGAAAATTTATAGACACGCCCTTCGAAAACGCCTCGTCAGAGGCTCGCTATTGAGCCATCTCGAAGAGAGCCATACCTTGATACCCCCCTTTTTAGGCCCGTTTCGTGTTCAGTCCTGATTTTCCCATGCCTCCACAAGTCGTCGGAGCTTGCTGCGCAGGTAACCGCAGTAGTCATCGGGCAAGGGATTTGCCTGGACTTCCGCAAACAACGGTTCGAAATACGCCATGCTTCGGATCGGCTCGCAAGCAGCGTCGTTTAACCAAGATTCGAATTTCCGGCATGCACCCAGAAACATGGCGGCATAAACAACGTTGAGCGGAATGGAACGCTGGTAAAGTTGCCGGGCTGTCTCGATTCCGGCGGCGCCCAACTTGCCGCCTGTGCATCCAAGCCCCTCATAGCATTCACGGACTGATTCGACATAAGCCTGGATCTCCAGGGATTCCGGAGATGATGGACCGCGGTGATAGGGCCAGTAGTCGTCTGCGATTTCGTAGATTGTCGGCATGAATTGGTTTTTGCCCGGCCGCACTTTGCAGATTTCTTTTGCTTCGAGCTCGGCTACGTATGCCCCAATGACACGTTTGGATTTATTCAACGAAGCCGCCATCTCCTTGTGTGTGGCGGCCAGACAACCGGTCCGGCGATCGGCGTGCAGCGAAAGATGCGCGAAGAGCTTGAAAGCTCCGTCGGACAGCAGGCTGAGAGCGTGCCGGAATCCCTCTCCGGCGACAAACCAGCCCACGGGCTCTTTTATTCGAAGTTGGGTCCCATGATTTGAAGGAAGGAGATGGTTTTTCATTAGTTCCTCCCCTCGCGCGCATAGTACACGCTCGCCGGCGTCCTGTAACCGAGCGACTGATGCAACCGCTCGCCATTGTAGAAATGGAAGAACCCGGACAAGTTGTCGATCGCAACCGGCACGCTTATGTAATCTTTGAGATAGACCTCTTCGTATTTGACCGTACGCCACAGCCTCTCGACAAACACGTTGTCCAGGGCGCGGCCTCTTCCATCCATACTGATCTGGATGCCCAGCGCCTTGAGCGGACGAATGAAATCGCCACTCGTAAATTGAGAGCCTTGATCGGTGTTGAAAATCTCCGGCCGCCCCGCTCGCAGAGCTCGATCCAGTGCCGAAACGCAGAACTCCGGTTCCAGGCTGACTGATAATTCCCAGGAAAGAACATAGCGGCTGAACCAATCCATGATCGCTACCAGGTATACGTAGCCGGCATGGAGTCGCACATAGGTAATGTCCGTGCTCCAAACCTGGTCGGGCCGCTTGATTTTGATGCCGCGTAGCAAATAGGGATAAATTTTGTGTTGAGCGTCCGGCAGGCTCAACCGTCGCTTCGGATATATGGTTTCCAATCCCATCCGCCGCAGTAAGCGCGCCACCCGCTTGTGATTGACCTTTTTCCCAAGGCTTCGCAGCCAGGCTGTCATGCGCCGGATACCATAAAACGGAGTCCGCGTGTATTGCTCGTCGAGTAGCCGCATCAGAAACAGATTTTCCGCGCTTTCTATTTGCGGATGGTAGTAATAGCTCGATCGCGCCAATCCAAGCAGCTCGCATTGCTGGGCGATAGGGATGGAATGATTCAAGTCGATCCATTTACGTCGTTCCTTAACGACTGAATCCAGATTTTTTTTTAAGCCATTCAAGCTCCATCTTCAAACGGCCTATTTCCTGATACAGCTGATTCCGAAGTTCTTCATCATGCAATTCCTTGCGGGCTCTGCCGTTGGAAAAAACTTCGGACAATTGTTGGAGCGCCTGCTTTTTCCACTGAGTTACTTGATTGGGGTGGACTTTGTATGCTGATGCGATCTCGTTGAGCGTCCGCTGCCCCTTGATCGCCTCGATTGCGACTTTTGCTTTAAAAGCTGGATCGTATTGCTTCCGATGTCCTGGCATGATTTTTCCTCCAAGAGAACGGCAGCAATTTTACACCTTATTCATCTGTCCAGTTTTCGGGGTACACTATA
>DAOULU010000031.1:0-132024 GCA_034417075.1 Anaerolineales bacterium | reverse complement strand
TGGTTGACGCGCACCTGTTCAACGGATAAAGTAGATGTGTCGAAAACGGCGAAAACCGAGTAGCGTCTATGGGCATCACAGCCTATGATTGGGTTCATGCTGCACCTCTCCTATCTGGTTTGTTGGGCTAACTACCAGTGTAGCCGGAGGTGCAGCGCTTTCATATAATCAATTCGCTGGAGCCCCGGAAGAACGCCAGGATCCAGTTAAGCTGAACCCGTCTACGCGGGGCGAACGGCGAACGGTCTTCGACAGATCAAAACCGTTGGGCCGCAAACCGTTGAGGTGATTTATGCCTACCAGTATTGATCCACCGCGGAAAGACGATGAGCTGGAGTGTGCTCAGTGTGGTGCATATTTTTTTCGTCAATTGACTCGTTGCCCAGAGTGTGGGGCAAATATCTTCGAGCCAGAAGATGATAAGTACGCTGATTATGAATCGGAACCTCAAGATGGCTTGTTAAGCAAGATTATTGATTCCTTGCGGAGATTATTCGGGAGATCTGATAGTGCAGAAACACTATTTAGAGATGCTGCAGATTATGTGAATTTGTATGAAGAACTTCTTAGTAAAGTTGGTGCCGATCACTCAGTTGCGAATCGTCTGATTGACTTCGAGCAACGAAAGATGCCAAACGGCACTCGTGCAGACTGGATAAAGAACGCAATTCAACGGTGGGAACTGGACAACAGAATATTTTATAGTAAGAAAAATTGATATTTTGTAAGTTGATGGGCGAAAATGGCATACGAATTTATTGCGGCCCAACCAGTCGCCGGAGCCCTGGAAGAACACCAGGATCTTCAGACCGGATAAACACCGGCATCTCCGGCCCAAAAAGCCGGGCCGGTAAAGAGCACGACACAAGCAGCTCAAAGCCGTTGAGCTGTTTAGCCGCGAGAAAGACGACAGGATATGGACACGAAGCAGCGGGTTGTAAGGGACTGGCTACCACGATACACGGGGAAACCACTGGATGAGTTTGGCAATTGTGTTTTGCTAGTCAACTTCTCCAACTACGTGCGGATTTTCGCCGATTGGCACGGCGTTCCAGTCTGCGGCGAGGATAGGCCCATGCCGAATGCGACTGCAGAAGGTATTACGATTATCAACATGGGGATAGGCAGCGCTAACGCCGCGACAATAATGGACTTGCTCTCAAGCATTCAACCGGAAGCCTGCCTCTTCCTCGGAAAATGCGGTGGACTGAAACGCAAGAACAAGCTGGGCGATCTCATCCTGCCGATTGCTGCAATTCGTGGTGATGGCACCTCCGATGACTACTTCTCGCCCGAAGTGCCTGCTCTGCCGGCCTTTAGCCTGCAGAAAGCAGTGTCATCGACCATTCGTGAGCAGTGCTGCGACTACTGGACTGGTACGGTCTATACAACCAATCGACGTGTCTGGGAGCATGACAAGGAGTTCAAAAGATACCTGCGGCGTATCCGATGTATGGCAATCGACATGGAGACTGCTACGGTCTTCATCACAGGTTTCTACAACCATATACCAACCGGTGCATTGTTACTCGTCTCTGACCAACCGATGATTCCTGAAGGAGTGAAGACTGAAAGATCCGACCGAACAGTGACAGAGGAGTACACCCATCTTCATCTACGAATTGGTATCGCGTCGCTTCACGAGCTCATGAGTAAGGGACTGTCGGTGAAACACCTACGGTTCTGATTCGAGCTTTGATCATCTTGGTGGGTAGCCAAATCCTTCACTGGAGTCCTGGAAGGACACCACGATCCAGTCCAGTCAAGCTGGATGAACGATCAAGCTGGATCCCGTCTACGCAGGGCGAACTGTCTTCGACAGACCCGCGATTCAGCCGGGTTTGCCCAGAGTTGATGTGTGATCGGAGAGGAAAACGAGCTGCTCCCTGGAAGAACACCAGGATTTGCGGACTGGAAAACACCGGCATCTCCGACTCAAAAAGCCGGACTTCCGCGTCGTAAAGAGCATGACACAAGCAGCTCGAAGCCGTTAGGCCGCAAATCTTCATAGCTTGTTGATGAAATTATGTACTGGAAGGGATGCCGGGAATATGAAGACCACATTACTACCTGACAAGCCTGATGCGAAGTCACCTGCAGGGGCGGACATTAGATTCCTAATGGACGGCAAATTTGGAAACATGATTCACAGCACTGTGCCACCGTATCAAACAAACAGGGCAACTGTGCACGCGACCGTAAGCGAATTCTGGTTCGTGCTGGAGGGGCGTGGTGAGATTTGGAGAGATGATGGCGTGGACAGCTGTATCACAGATCTCATTCCTGGCACATCGATCGACATTCCTGTGGGCACGGGATTTCAGTATCGAAACATATCGGATCAGGAACTGAAGTTCATTTGTATCGCTATGCCCCCCTGGCCAGGTGATTCTGAGGCTACTTGTTTGGATGGGGTATGGGACCCAACAATATGATAGCAATATGGTTGTGTTATTTGCACTACTTCACGTATGCAATGTGGTCTGACCATTCGCTCGAGCCATGGAAGGATACCAGGATCCAGTCCAGTCAAGCTGGATGAACGATCAAGCTGGACCTCGTCTACGCGGGGTGAACGGCGAACGGTCTTCGACAGATTCGAGATTCAGCCGGATGTGCCTAGGCTTGTAATATTATCGGTGAAGAAAGCGAGCTGTCCCCGGGAAGAACACCAGGATCTTCGATAGTTAAAATTCATTAGATGGCGCTTTGTAAGTGACTTGAATGATGATCAACATATCATGATGAATCCAATTAAGAGGTGATCAATGAGTACAGGGAGAACATTCACGACTGAGGAAGCGAAGCGAATTGGCGATGAACTTGGCATAGACTGGAAGGCCGTTGATCTTGAAGAATTTCGTATGGGCTTGGGGGTTGAGCTTGAGCATGGATTACATGATCCGGAAACGAATGTCACAGATGATGATGAAATCCTAACAGCAAAGATCGCATTAGCGCATCTACGAGAATTTCCAGACTACTACACACGTTTAGAGAAACTTGAGGATGAAGCGGAGGAATACTGGTCCAATTTAGATAGGTGAACTTAGCGCCATCCAACCATTCGCTGGAGACCTGGAAGAACGCCAGGATCCAGTCCAGTCAAGCTGAATGAACGATCAAGCTGGACCCCGTCTACGCGGGGCGAACGACGAACGTTCTTCGACAGGTCCGAGATTCAGCCGGATTTGCCTAGAGAGAGTATTGTATCGGGGATGAGGCGAGTTGCTCCATGGAAGAACACCAGGATCCACGACAGCTCAAGACCATTAGCTCGCACGATCAACTAAGCCTTAATCACTAGCCAAAAATATGGAGAATACATTATGGTCTCTAGACAACATAATATGCGTTCCTTTACCTTTATTGCTAGCCTAATTATCTTAGTGGCTGGATGTGCTGGTAATCGCACAAATTACCAGTTTACAATCAGGGTATCAGGAGATGCTAGTGGCATAGCATTTGATGGTCAATGCACTGCTCAGAAAGCACGATTGTTTTCAAGGGAAAGTGTTGCTCAGAGTCTTGATGTAAAGGGTACGGTTGTCTCAGATAGCCAGCCACAAGATTATGAGACAACGGGGTTTTTCATCTATTGTTCAATTGCCAATCAATCAGCAGATGGCACAATCACGGTTGAACTACTGAGGGATGGAGATGTGGTTGTCAGCGCCCAGTCTGTTTCACCTGATATACCTGCAACAATTGAGTTTGGAGAGAAACCTTAGAACTAGATCACCAATGGATGTTCATAATGAATTGGCGTCCATTTAGGCTGGATAATTTGGATATCAAATGATAATTATAAAATCATCCGTGGTTGTATGATTCTGCTGGTGATCGGAGCGAGCTAACCATTCGTTGGAGCCCTGGAAGAACGCCAGGATCCAGTCCAGTCAAGCTGAATGAACGATCAGGCTGGACCCATCTACGCGGGGTGAACGGCGAACGGTCTTCGACAGATCCGAGATTCGGCCGGATTTGCCTTGGAGAGGGTGTATGATCGGAGATGAGAGCGGGCTGCTCCCTGGAAGAACGCCAGCATCTGCGGGCCGGAAAAACACCGGCATCTCCGGCTCAAAAATCCGGGCCGGTGAAGAGCACGACACAAGTAGCTTAAAGCCGTTAGGTGGAGCCAAGAATCTGCCGTGATATGTGAATGTGATCCCCAACAGGACGATCCGCTCACGACATTGACGAGGCCAATGGCCTGTCCCGCGGAATGGATCGGAAACGTACTTGAAAGGAGAGTTGACATGTCGAAGCACGCTTACATGGTTATTTTCTTCCTGCTCATGATCACCAGTATCGTTGGTTTAGATGTCCTTTTCCTCAGAGATCACTTCGTTGCACGACTGATTGTAAACATTAGCGTCGTCATCCTGTTCGCAGGCATCTACTTCTTATTCCTGAAGGACTTGTGAGCCAGAAGCGCCGAAATACCTGGATCTCCACCATCCCTCAAGGAGTCGGTCGATCCTTGCCACATCGTGGCGATCCTCAGCACGTTGGCCACCGTCTCCTACATAGACAGGCGTTGCCATCAAGTGTGATATCACCGGACAGGATCATCTGATGCAGACGGATACTTCGTTCCTCTCGTTCAAGTGATTCGGCTTCGTCTAGCCAATTCGTTGAAGCCCTGGAAGAACACCAGGATCCAGTACGGTCAAGCTGGACCCCGTCTACGCGAGGCGAACAGCGAACGGTCTTCGACAGACTCGAGGTTCAACTGGATTTGCCTAGACTTGATGTAATATCGGTGAGGATCGCGAGCTGCCCCCTGGAAGAATATCTGGATCTTCGACAGCTCAAAGCCATTGGCCCATTCTAAGGAGATTGTATGAAGGTTGAAATGAACTTATCTCGTCGCAGTGTAACAAACACCCAGAGGGCGCTCTTCGGTTTTGGCCTAGGCCTACTTTTAATGTTCACAGCAACACGCGTCTTCCTTATAAACTCATATGACTTCGAAAACATGGAGCGTGGAGTTCGTCTACTTCTTACGGGTGTAAATCCTTGGGCATCCGCCACCAGAATCCCTGATTTCTATAACCCTCCCCACTCTATTCTATTCCTATGGCCTATGCTCTTTCTCTCCCCACAGGTGTTCCTTTCACTTGGTGCAGGATGCTTGTTCGCATTTGTCTTTTACCATCGGGCTTGGGTCGCCTTGGCATGGTTCGCCACCAACACGGCTCTTTGGTTGATCGCCGCTGGCGGAATCGACATGTTTGTTATGGGGGCCGGACTCCTCTTCCTTCTCGCTGGTGACTCAATGTTTTCAACGAAGCGAGGTCTTGTGTTCCGAGTAATTGCCTACGGCCTTCTGATGGTTAAACCCCAAGGCGGGGCGTTTATTGTCCTCCTTTTTTTGATAACCCGACTTGACTGGAAGGGTGCACTTCTTGCATTGGTCCTCTATTCTCTATTCTTTGCCCCCCTCTATCCCAGTTGGATAACCGTAGTCATTTCCAATCCTCCCCTCGCACAGACAGAAGCAACCCATACTCTCTGGGCACAGTACGGGTTCTTGACCGCGTTACTTATTGCTCTCGGCGCCATCGTTGCAAGGAAATGGCATTACTGGGAACTCGGTGGAGCACTTGCAGGAATCCTGACCCCATACGGTATGCCCGGATTGCCTTCGTTTCTTACGCTCACCGCTGTTTCATCTTTGAAGGCAATCCCTATCACTGTCATTTGGGCTGCCCTCTTGTCCATTGTTACCTGGGTAACGCCGCCCAAGGGGATTGACTACTACGACTATCTCCAGCCTTTCATGGCCATCTTCCACTTAAGCATGTTCGCGCTCTCGCTTGTTCTCGCGTGCATGTCCCCTGACGCCCAGGGAGACAAGATCATTTCGGTCAACTCATGGCTGCGCCATATGCTGTCCCGCCTCAGACAGCGATTCGGGGCGGGGTAAGTATTCGCTGGAGCTATGAAAGAACCCCAGTATCCAATCCAGTCAAGCTGGATGAACGATCAAGCTGGGCCCCGTCTACGTGGGGCGAACGGCGAACGGTCTTCGACAGACCTGGGGTCCAGCAGGATTTGCCAAGAGTTGATATATTATCGTGGATGAAAGCGGGCTGCTCCCTGAAAGATCACTAGGATTAACGGGTCGGAATAACACTTGCATCTCCGGTCTAAAAAGTCGAGCCTACGAAAGCTCACAGCCGATAAGCAGCCCCATACACTATCCGATGGAGACCGTTCATCTCGGAAATAATTAGGAGGATATCATGAGCCGAATGAGTTTTTACTTCATTGCCCTCGCAGGCCTGATTTGTGTTTCCGCGTGTTCCCCGTCGCTAGACTCCACGCAAGGTGCCGTTGTGCAAACCGAGCCTCAAACCGCGTCCCCCACGGTGTTACCGCTATCTGACCTGGATCTCGAGCAACTCCTGGTCGAGGAGGGTGCCTTGCCTGCCGGCTTCTATAGCGGTCAAGTGCAATCTACGCCCCCCGATACGGATCCAGAGCTTCAAACAGCTGTCAATGCAATCTACAGGGAGATTTCATTAACCGGCAGGGACCCTGGCACCGTGAGCATCTGGCTATTCGAAGACATCGAAGAGAGCCGGGCTGCATTTGAGGCCATGGTCGCCAAATTGGAAGGTGGCGAGACGTCAACTGGGGTCGGCGAGGCTGCTGTCACCTGGTCACTCATCACTCCCCTCGATACAGGCGAGTCAATGGAACTCAGCCAAGTCATCTACCTCCGTTGCCATGCCTTGGTCAGGATCAGCATCTCTAATGCCAAAGTCTTGCCAAGCGCGGTGGGATATGCCCAGAGCCTCGACACGCGTCTCACACCCCTTGTCTGTCGCTGAGCCAATATCATCAGCCGGATGCTTGATGGGGAATCAACCCCCTTCGCAACCGGGCAATCGGACCTCGATTGTCAGCCTTGATCGACAGCCAGGGATGCCTAACCATCCATTGGAGCCTTGGAAGAACACCAGGATCCAGTCCAGTCAAGCTGGATGAACGATCAACCTGGACCCCGTCTACGCGGGGCGAACGGCGAAAGGTCTTCGAGATCTGAGATTCAGCCGGATTAGCCTAAAGTTGGATTATGAGAGAAGATGAGGGCGGGCTACTCCCTATTAGATCATCAGGATCTACAAACCACAAAGAACGTGGGTCTCCGACAGCTCATGGCTGTTAGGCCTTAAAGCGCGGCGTTTTAACTATGAAAGGAATAGCATAAATGTCTGGCACACTAACCGGTCAAATAGCTTTGGTGACCGGCGCAGGACGGGGAATTGGCCGAGCGATCAGTCTGGCGTTGGGAACAGCAGGCGCACACGTAATTGTAGCCGCGCGAACCCGATCGGAAATAGAAGCCGTGACGAGCGAGATCAGTCAGGCCGGCGGTGAAGCCTCTAGCTGGCCAGTGGATTTGGGCAATAAAACCGAAATTTCGGCTTTGTTTGACTTTATCGGGGAGAAGTTCGGGCGATTAGATGTGCTGGTCAATAATGCAGGTATCGGCTTGTTTGGTCCAATCATCGAATTTGCTACTGCAGACTTGGATCGGCTCTACACCATCAATGTGCGCGGTACCTTCTTGTGTTGCCAGCAGGCCTTGAAGTTAATGATCCCGCAGGCCAGTGGTTACATCATTAATATTGCTAGTGTGGTCGGGTTTAAGGGGTATCCGAGTCAGGCAGGTTACACTATCAGCAAACACGGGGTGATGGGATTAAGCAAATCGCTAGCTGTGGAAGTTCAGTCCCACGGTATTCGGGTCAGTGTCGTTTCTCCCGGTGGGGTCAATACCGAGATGATCGAAGCTGGTCGTCCAGATTTGGGTCATACGGTATTGCTTCAACCAGAGGACATCGCCCAGGCAGTGATGTTCTTGCTGTCGTTATCTGACCGGGCGGCGGTTGATGAGATATATATCCGGCGGCGCAGCAGTCAGCCGTTTAAATGAGTCGTGACACTGATAGATAGCGAAATATCCCTAAATGGTCAGGTCGATATGGTTATGAATTTATCACTTTTAAACGGACTTGGGTTGGATAAATCAGTATGGGATTATTAAAAATACGGCCCATCCCGGAATACACTAGCAGACCCGAGATTCAGCCGGGTTTGTCTAGCGACGAGTTATTATCCAGGTTGAGAGCAGGCTGCTCTCCGGAAGAACAACATGATCTTCCACCCGCAAAGAACATGGGTCTCCGCGTCGTAAAGAGCACGACACAAGCAGCTCAAAGCCGTTGAGCTGCCACAGGTATATGAATTTAGGGGTCCTATTCCATGAGTGAAGATGAATTTACATGGATCACTGAGATTCAGCTAGTGGATTATGATGCAAATTGGCCGCAGAAGTTCCAAGAAGAAGCCGAAATTTTACACGATCTTCTTGATGAGATAATTGTTTCAATCCATCATATTGGTAGCACCGCCGTACCTGGGCTAAATGCCAAGCCGGTGGTTGATCTGATGGTTGAAGTTATTGATATAGAAGAAGTTCGATCCATGAATGATGAATTCCAGAAGGCAGGATACGAAGTTCTGGGTGAGAATGGAATATCTGGTCGTCATTTTATAACCAGGAATTTGGAGGGCGAACGCACTCATGACGTTCACATATTTCAGATAGGTCATAAAGAAATCGAGCAAATGATCTTGTTTAGGGATCGAATGCTTGAGAACCCGTTGGAAGCTGAAGCATATTCTGAATTGAAGAACGATCTGGCTAATCAGTATCATGACGATCCCATTAGATATACTCAAGGGAAGACTGATTTTATATTGAGTGCTATCGCTGCCCAACGAGATAAATCTGTCAGAAGTGATGCGTAAATCCCTTAGATAATTTTTATGGCAGCCCAACCATCCGCCGGAGCCCTAGAACGACACCAAGATATGCGGGCCGGAAAAACACCGGCATCTCCGGCCTAAAAAGCTGGGCCTCCGCGTCATAAAGAGCACTACACAAGCAGCTCAAAACCGATGGTGGCCTGTTGAGACATAGCTGAGGTGAAATCATGAGCCTAACAAAGCATGTCTATCAATGGTCTAGACAAGATCGCGTCCTGCATTTGCTGCCTGCCATCCCTTTGATGTCCTTTTACATAGGCTCAATCTATCTACTGGCAAGGGCGTCTGTCTATCTGGTCGGTGTCTTCCTGTTGCTGTGGGTTGGGGTTAATGTCTCCGTGGCCGGCATCTGTGCTGGATGTCCCTATCGTGGCAGGTATTGTCCTGGAGTATGCCAGCTATACTTCGCGCCTTTTCTGTCGGTGGTGATGTACAAAGACTCAGAGATGGGTTCTGGCGCTCGGTCGTTCAAGACCAATCTGGCTTTGATGGGAATCTTCGGGATTGGTAGCTATGTATTCACCTTCTATTGGCTATTTCACTTGTACTGGCAGGAGCATCCTCTGATTGTTCTCGGTCTTCTATTCCTCTTGCTCCTCCATATGCCTTTGTCTTTCTTCTTGCTGTGTCCGAAGTGCGGCTACAATGACACCTGTCCGATGGCGAATGTGTATAGAGTTATCAAAAAAGGGAATGATTTCGACGAAGGAGTGTAGTTCTCGTCACATTGAGGTCGTACAACCGTTTGATGGAGCCCTTGTACAACACCAGGATCTACGCGCCGAGAAGACAGGCAACTCGCAGCAGTTTGCCGGTGATAAAAGAAGTAGATAACCAAGATGAAATGTCTATTTTGTGATCTGGATTCCAATCAACGCCAATCAATTATTCTTGAAAATGATCTTTGTCTGTTCCTGCAGGAACCACATAAGATTTTGATCGGATCAGGAATTATCATACCGAAGGAGCATCGAGAGACTGTTTTTGACTTATCTGATGAAGAGTGGAAGGCGACATTTTCACTTCTGAAGCAGGTGAAGCGTAAAATTGATTCAGAGCACAATCCAGATGGATATAACATTGGTTGGAATAATGGCGCAGTTGCTGGCCAAGAAATATTCCATGCACACTTACATGTTATTCCACGATATGCTGATGAACCTCTTGCAGGCAAAGGCATTCGCCATTGGCTTAAAAAGCCATCTAACATGCGCCGAAAATAATCACAGGCCAACCATTCGCTGGGACCGTGTAAGAACACCAGGATCTACGCGCTGCAGAAAATACAACGCTCATTCAAGTTGGGCGAGTGGCCTTTGACTCAAAAAGTAGGGCATTCGATAGCTTATAGCCGTTAAGCCGCAATAACGATGGATATTTCGGAAACCAATTGAGGGTTAAATCAAATATGTCTTTCGAAGAAACGATATATCAAGTTGCAGACGAATTACGTGGAATAGCCTCGGCCGGACTTACTTTCTCCACAGATCCTTACGATCGTGAGCGATACAAAAAAACGATGGCACTTAGCGCAAGACTGGTCAGTGAAATTGATCACCGATCCTCAGAAGAGTTGCTTTCCCATTTTCAGGACACATTACTTCATATAAGTCCCCTTGTGGGCGCATCTACGGTTGTGTTGTCTGATGGAAAGATCCTTCTCATTCAGAGAACAGATAACAGCTTGTGGGGCCTCCCGGGAGGTCTGGTTGAAGTTGGAGAAGTGCTTGCGGAAGCTGCACTGCGAGAATTGAAAGAAGAAGCGGGTGTATCAGGAAAAGCGTTGGATTTACTCGCAGTATTCGACTCAAGGCTGTGGAAATCCTACACCACATCACATCTTCTTCATTTCGTATTTTTAGTTGAAGTAAAGGATCCTGATCCGGAACCAGGGATTGAGGCGCTTGCGGCAGGATTCTTCTCAGAGGGGGATCTTCCACCGCTGGCACCAAGTCAAATCAGAAGAATCCCGATAATATTTAGGATTTTAAGCGGTGAAATTCCACGACCCTTTTTTGATGGTCGCGTCGGATTCGAGAGTTTTCACGAAATAGATGCGACCTAACCATTCGCTAGAGATCCGGAAGAACACCAGGCTTTACGTGCTGTTTTAAACGCCGCGTCTACGGCCCAAAGTATCGAGCCTCCGCGTCGTAAAGGGCACAAGCTCCAAGCCGTTGGTCGGTATTAACCCAGTTATTCCGGAGAAAGGGATCCCTTTAAATCCCAGAATATCCACTTTGATACCTCAATCTGTTCATTTAGTTGAGATTAATTTTTGGTGGTGTTTTTTCGGCTTGATACGCGAGGTTCTACGCATGTGTGTTTCAAGTCGATGTAATAGTCTTTCGAATTCACAGGCTATCGAAGTTCAGGATCGTGGATGCGAGCACCGAAGGTTGATCGACATGAATATCATGGGCAGCTTGCTGGAACCAGATCACTTCAACCTGCTCTAGTCCCTCGGTGGCTGCCTGCACCTGCAAGCGTTTACGGGTTGTTTTCTCGCTTCCATCGTCCGCGACACAAATCAGGACCGGCACCCTGATCCTTGGGTAAAGGAGACGGGGGTCCTGCTCATACATCGCCTTGAGAATCTGGATGTGCCGTTCCAGCGTGAGCCAGGGCCGGATCGTACCATCTGGAAGGGTTTCGAAATTAGCCAGCGTGGCTTCAATCCCGGTCTCGGACCAGCCGGGATGCATCTGACGGATCCACTTCGCCATCTGGGGGCGAGGGGTTCCGTTAAGATCCGGTGGGCGAAGTTCGAGCGAGACCTGCTCCCACGTGCCTCGCTGCTTAAGATCCAGAAAACCGCCGTCCACGAAAATAAGGCTTTGTGCTTCATTCGGGAAACGTGCCCCAAACTCCAACAAGACATTACCACCCCAGGATTGGCCGACCAACACTGGCTGCTCCCAACCCAGCCGTTTCAACACCCGATGAATATCCTGTGTGACGGTTTCGAAATCATATCCGCTATCTGGTTTGTCACTCAGACCATGACCACGCTGGTCGATTGCAACCACCGGATGTCCAGCCTCGGATATTACTGCGGCGACCTCATCCCAGGTCTGGGCGTTGCTGGCCAATCCATGAACGAGTAAAAAAGCCCGCTCGTTCGCCGATTTCTGGGCGGAAGACCAGGATCGAATATGGATCCGGATTCCAATATCCAAGAAGCGATCTTCTGCGGTCAATTCGGTTGCTCCCGATCATCCGACCTGGAATCAGTCTCAAGGTGATTGTCAATAGGGATCAGAACGCTGCCATCTGGCGTGTCATTGATCTGCCAGCCCAGAGCAGCGACCTGCCCTCGCAATTCGTCTGCCTTAGCCCATTCCTTATTAACCCGAGCCTGATCCCGGGCATCTGCCAGAGATCGAACCATCTCTGGTGGCTTGTGGACTTTTTGGGCTTCTGCTTCTCTCTCAGCCTCAGCCTGCATGGCCATTTCCCAAACATGGGTGGGGATCCCACTACGCACGTCTGGGATGTGCCATTCACCCAAGACATCCAGCGGGAATTCGCTGCCTTTATTGAACTTATGAGCCTCTCCATCCCGAAGAATGGTTACGCTGTCATTTCCACGAACATGGCAACAACCTTCTACAAAATCGAGGCTGATGGAAGTATGTTCGTCAATGCCAATGACTGTCTGATTGCCTGGTAGCATTTCCAGCAACGCTTCGAAGCGTATTTTGCCAATATAGCAGCGGCTGGTGTCGACTTCCTCTCCTCCATCATTGTTATTCCAATGTGAAACGACGGATAGTTCCAGCCCGTACTGGCGAAAGAAGTCCAATCCTCGCTTCCAGTGGAGGTCCTCACCGACTTTGTAGATCTCATACACGGGAATCGTATAGGCACCAAATGCGAGCGCAGCCGCACTGGAGAGAAATATGGTCGCGCCACGGCGTTGCCTGGCGGTAATCATCTGCATCGCCAGGCTGTCGCGAAGCTGGCGAACTGCATAGCTTGGGCTGCCCGGTCCCATAAGAATCTCATCCGCTTTGAGTATGGGGGCAACGATGTTTGGCTGATCCGGACTGAATGCCGTCCCGCGTCGCCGGGCGGGGAGCACTTCAATGGAGGGGTGATAATTCTGCAGACGTATGGTCAAGAACTCTTTGATCTTGTGGGCGACGAGATCTGAGTTCGGCTCAAAACCCGCCGGAGTTTCGAGAATGACAATTCGAGGATTGGGTGGAAGTCGTTGCGCAACGAATTCATGAGTCTGGCCACTGGAAGGCAACGTTTCACCAGAACCGAGCAGTACGATGAGACCTGGCGTGGGGTCAGTCATGCTTGTATTTCCTTGGTCGTTTTTAGCGATGGCAAGTGACAGGTCGGTTTCGGATAGATATTATTTGGATCGATCATGGTTTAACGTGTAATATTCATTTGAAAGATGGCGGAACTACCAGGGATGGATACATTCGTACTTCTTCGAGACCGCGTAGATACTTGACTTGAAACGGGAAATTCGCAAACGAGCTACCGTACGATGGATTCCGTTTCAAAGTATTGGAAAAAGATCTATGCATTCTGTTTGTTCCAATTAAATGAGCCATTCCTGTTAACACCTAATGGGCAGTGAGTCGAACGTGCCACCCTCACTTCCTTCGTGTAAACTCGGACCCTCGATAAGGTCACTCAGATCTACAATGATGGGTCTCGTCATATTAAAGGAATTATATCGTGAGACGTATCTCGATTAGTGGTCAAGCGGCCACTCCACCGGAAAGACACTATCCTCGCATCAAATTTGGCGGCAACGCGTTTAAGGAGAAGGAATCTAGCTTTGGGTTGGGACTGATTTCTGGCATTCGGTCTATAAGTATCTGTTCCCAGAATGGTCCCGTTGGTTTCTTTCCATTGCCCATCTCATTCTGATAGGGGTGAGCGCATGGCTGACGACTACATTCGTTAGAAGTCTTTCCGGATCATACGTTCTAGTTTATTGCCTGATTGGAGGGCTCTGGGGCGTTGTTGGTCACGTTTCGGTACTCGTGATGGGCATAGCATCCAAGCCGCCTGTTTTGCAAGGGGTGACTGCTGGATCTGTTGTCTTCATTGCATTTTTTGAGTTCACTTTCTACTGGGGTCTGATTGTTTTTCTATGTTTCCTTGGCCATCACATGTCGATCCAATTGAGAGGGAGAGTGTAATTATTATTAGCCCTTATTTAGAAAATATATTAAGATGCGTGAGTCTCACTGGAGCCCTGGACGAATGCCAGGATTTTCGACAGACCCGAGATTCAACCAGATTTATCTAAAGAGGGTGCAAGAACGTAAATGATGGCTTGCAGCTCACTATCAAAAGCGCAAGATTAATATGTCGGAATGATCACGGCATAAGTAGCTCAATGCTACTGGGTGTCAGGACAAACTGATGTGGATGATGAGACTATAGATACCAACAAATCGTTGAAAACTAGGCAAAAAGTCTTGGTTTTCATAATCGCTGTTTTGTTATCAACCATAATAGCAATAATAATCCCAGATTATGCGAATGATTTCACATGTTTTTACGAAGCAGGATCAAAAATAGCGTCTTTGAAATCTCCCTACACTGTAGAGTGTTACTATAACCCTATTTGGGTAGCACTATTATTCTCACCGTTATCTTTATTTACAAGGGAAATAGCTTACCGGATTTACGCTGCAATTCTGTTTGGGAGCTATATATTCATACTCTGGAAAATTAGTGAACAGCACCTTTATATAACTCTAATAGCATGTTTCTCACCTTTTATATTTATAACCATGCAGTATGGAAATATTGATTGGCTGGTCTTGCTGGGCTTAATAGTCCCTAAATATCTAGGAATATGGCTCGTATTATCAAAACCACAAATGGGATTTGCCTTGATAATTGTGTGGGCATGGAATATTTATAAGGAGAAAGGGGTACAAACGCTACTTACCAAATTTACCCCTGTTGCATTGGGCTTCTTCATTTCATTGCTGTTAGGAATGCGTTTACCGAATCCTGGGGCTCTTTCATCATGGAGTGCAGATATCTGGCCATATGGACTTTTAATAGGAATTCCTACTTTAGTATTTGCAATTCAGAAGAAAGATGGATATTTAGCTTTAGGAACAGCGCCTTTTTTGACACCATACATTGGGGCACCGTCTTGGGCAGTAATCCTACCAAAAGCGATGCACAAATTTACACACACTGTAATTGCAGTTGTTCTATCATGGCTCTTGATAATTAAATGGCGTTCTGGTCTGTAGGCATCCAACCCTCATTGCACCGAACTTGGCTTTCGCCAAAGTGGCACACGGTGGATTTTGCCAAGTCTGGTTTGCGTAAACGCAAAGTCTAGAGCCAGAACCGCATAGCCTGTGATTGTTTAGTTAGCCTGCGCTTAGGAGCGAATTCATGCAAGGAGAAGCTTCCGTCTCAGCAGGTAGGATCACGAAAACCCAGCGGGCATTTCTTGGCTTTAGCCTGGGTTAGTAATAATGTATGCTGCGCCACACTTCTTTCAGGTCAATTCATACGACTTCGAAAATGATTCCACTGTTTCCTTACTTTCTTAGGCTTTAAGTCCTGCGGCGACGGTCTGTGAGCTTTGCCTTAAGAGAAACAACCGCCCGTGACTTCGGACGGTTGCTCGCGAGTTGTGATTTTATTTCAGATCGTTTTTTATCGAGTAGTTTCTATTCACCCCAAGTGAGCTTTACTCGCCCATGGATTACCGGGGTTTGATCGTTGCATCGCATTGTAAAGCGAATGTCAAATACCTCGATGGGATTTTTCCCCATACCATTTTCTTCGGCGCTCTGCAGAATATCATCAGAGAATGCCCCCTCGACCACGTCGCATTTCTTATCATTGTTTTCTATCGTCATACCCACACCCTTGCCTTGGGGATATAACTTGGCGTTCGGAAAGGTCATGCCGACGGAAAAAGGTTTGCCTTCTCCTGGGTCAAAAATAAGGGTCCATTCTCCGACTTTTATCTCGATGGCGGAACTTGGCTCCAGATATTGGGCCTCTGGCTTTTCAGTAATGATTATCGTCTCTCCATTCGCCAACCATTCACCGGGTTCGGATACAATGCAAAGACCCTCTCTAAGGGACCTACACTCGGGCGGCATATCTAGCGAAAGCACTCCCAGCTCTGTTGTGGGTGTTACCTTCTGTCCTGAGCCACAGCTGGTTGGGAGAAGGAGGATGAGTAATGAAATAATGAATATTCTTTTCATGGTATTTTAGGCGCGATGACTTTCCGCATCAGCGGAGGTCAAAATACGCTCTCCTTTCTTTTGAAAGGTTGTCTTTTAGCCTTGGATTAAGTTTCCATTCTCCATATAACTATACACGTTGTTTTCGGGGAAATACCCACTACTTGGCAAAAGTCCGCTAATTATACCATGCCCAATATTGTTTGCAAATTTAACAAAATCCAAGTGTAGGAGATGTCTCCATATTCGTAGTGTATGACTCCATGAAGAGTTACGTTATCGAAGCTGACCTCGTTCACCTCCTGCGTATGAGACTCGATCAAGTTAAAAGGGATGAGGTAGGGTATGGGGAAACCAGGTCTCCGAGCTGCAAAGATCATCGCACAAGTAGTGATCGTTTATTCAATTGATAGCTTGTGATAGCCTTCTGATAGCTTCTGGTATCGAATTTCTTTTATTTTGATCCCATGAAAAAAACACGAACCCTTACGCAAACCAGAATTATTTTCGGTTTATTCTCGATAGCTCTCATCGGCAGTGGTCTTACAGCGATCTTTGCCCGAGAAGGCTTACAGCTTCTGTATCCGCTGTTCTCCCCAGGTTCGGTTATCGATAGACTTTGGCCATCGATGGCCGAATGGCTGAATACCGTTCATCTCGCGGTAGAAGAAATGTACACATCTTACCCGTTTCTTGCCTACGGTTACGATTGGTTTGCATTCGGCCACATCATCATTTCAATTCCATTTCTTATGGCGATTCGAGATCCTTTACGGCTTGAGTGGGTTGTGGAGTATGGTATCGCTGCATGTATCGCGGTATTACCGTTTGCGATTGTATTCGGAGCCATCCGCGGTATTCCGTTGTTTTGGAGACTGGTGGACACGATGTTCGGAATAGGAGGGCTTTTATTACTGGCCATATTGCGGAGCCGGATAAGGGCATTGTCTGATTTACAATATGCGGCTTGTTGAGCGGCTCATAAACTCGTCGGTGCTCGGTGAAGATCCGAGATCTTCAGTTCTCAAAGAGCGCGGATTTACGATCGTTCAAAACGATTAGGACCATCGGAGGCACAATCTTGATCTTTGTTGACGATATAACGAATCGGACCTTGCCTATATGAATGAATCGCCATCCCTGCAGAAGATTCGCTTTATCCTCATCTTTTTCATAATCGCGCTTGTAGTTAGCGGTGCGACTGCAATTCCGCTTCGCTTTGAACTTGGCCTACTGGATTCGTTGGTCGGGGAGGGTACAGGAATGGCTCGCGCATGGCCCTCGCTGGCGATGTGGATTTCTCGTGTTCATAGATCCCTGGAGGAAATGGCATCGGAATATGCCTTCCTCGCGTATGGATATGATTGGCTTGCGTTCGGTCACTTTACGATCGCTATCATTTTCATGGGAACAATCAAGGATCCTGTGAGAAATCGATGGGTTATCGAAGCGGGCATGATTGCTTGTATTCTGGTGATTCCGTACGCTATTATTTTTGGTCAAATCCGAGGGATACCCATCGTTTGGGGATTAATCGATACACTTTTTGGCATCCTCGGAATCATTCCACTCTGGTATGTAAGGCGACTGATCATTCTCGAAGAAGAAAGTCTACGAGCGGTCGATTAATCAGCATATCTGGCTATATGAGCGCTTCGGCCGGATTCGGGATCGACGCCCCCGAGATTCATGCGGATTTTCCTCTCCCTCGTCTGTAAGCGGATTTAACCGGAGGATGCTGGCAGAAAGAATCTCCGGAATTCGCCTTACAAAGATGGCGATTTTCTGGATTTAATGTCACTATGATGGTGCTGGCTCGTAAAGTTCAGTCTTCTGGTACGTCTGTCCGCGGGGGAGCCATGAATTCAAAAATGTCTCTCATACTTCGATGTGGGAGAATGTGATGACTCAAATCATTGGGATTGTGTACATTATAGCGATGGGGGTCTTTTTCATCGCTTTCTTGGTTACCTGGTTCAGGTCGCGCAAGGAAGTGCGCGGCTATAAAAAATACGGTATCCTGGCCGGAATCATTCTGATCGGATTTGAGGTTTTTGGGGTTCTTTTGGTCGGGCTCGATTATTGGCCACCGCTAATCCTGATTAGCCTGATCATTGGAGATGGAATCGCTTTCTTTCGAATAATGGCATATACAATCGTGGGTATCCATATGTCCACTCAACTTGGGTACCATAGCTTTCCCTTGTTGAAGTCGTTGATGGGAAGATCAGAAACAGATACCCCTGAAGAACCCGATGGTCAGCTTTGGAGCACATCGCAATCACAAGAGGCGGGAAAAATTCAATCCTACAGTGGTACTCTCTCCTCAGGGGGGTTAGAGAATCCCGATGCGATATATCAAACTGCTGAGGTCATCCCGAAGTTGCCTGACCCACCAGAGTTCGATAGTTCGACATATATATTGAAGAATATCGTCGTAGTAATCAGTGCAGTCGTGTATTCAGTTATTCTATTCTCACTTACTTCCCCAGAGATGTCTGACTTCGCCACACAGAAGTTTGGAGGAGATGTACCCATTGCAGATAACATCCAGTTGTTAATCGGCTTGCTTGTCGGGTTGGAGTTTGCATTCATCGAGGAGATCGTGTTCCGTCTTGGGATTCAGAACTTCCTGGCTAAGGTATTCAACTGGCGCGACAAGAAATATTGGAATGCCATTCTCTTGAGCTCCATCCTTTGGACCATTGCGCACACGGGCGTATTGGAGCCCAACTGGGTGAAACTCGCGCAGGTATTTCCATTCGGCTTGGCACTGGGTTGGCTCTATAAACAACAGGGTACTGAAAGCTGCATTTTCACCCACGCTTTCTTCAATGTGGTTATGACAGGTATATCGCCACTTTTGTAGGGACGGCAGTTAAACCATAAGGTGGTTTGGGTACGGTGTGTTGACGACCTACTGAAAAGAGAACCAAGTGTGCCTATCGTTCTTTGGGTTGGAAGAACACCATGATCAGGTTCATGTATGTGGAATGAACCGTTTAGGTTTTTTGATGAGCAAACGTCACTGGCGGTTTATCGCCGCAGGGAAGCCATAGAACGCGCTCGAAGCGAATATAATCAAATTCCTCTTACTTGTGATACCGCTAGCAACTACCTCTTCCGCTGGTTGCCTGAGTCTTAACCAAACACCATTTTTCGGCGATACAATTCTAGTAATAAAATCTGTGTATTAATATCCAAATAGGGGAGAATCGACCCATGAGAAAGTTGGTGATCCTGACGTTTGTGTCGCTGGATGGTGTTATGCAAGCCCCAGGTGGAAAAGGGGAAGATCCATCGGGTGGTTTTGATCTCGAGGGGTGGACCGTGCCCTACTTCGATGAAAGCGTCGGTAACGCGATGATGGAGCAAATGGCTCCTCCGTTCGATCTGCTACTCGGAAGAAAAACATACGACATATTTGCTTCCTATTGGCCGCTTCAGGGCCGCGACGATCCGACGGCGGAGGTACTAAACCGCGCCAGGAAGTACGTTGTGTCCCGTAAACCGATGGATCTCGATTGGGAGGGGTCGATACAAATCAAAGGGGATGTCGTATCCGAGATCGCAAAACTCAAGGTACAGAACGGACCCCCCATCCAAGTACATGGGAGCAGCAACCTTATTCAAACTCTGCTAGCGAATGATCTCATCGATGAATTGTGGTTAAAAATATTCCCCGTAATCCTTGGTAAAGGTAAGCGTTTGTTCGGAGAAGGTACCATGCCTGCGGCGTTCAACCTGATTAAATCAGATGCATCGCCTAGTGGGGTCATCATTGCTTCGTACAAGAGAGAAGGCGAAGTCAGACTTGGATCTTTCTAGGCGGGGAGTAACGTGTGTTTAACAAGGAAGGAAAGTGCTAATCGGCAGCTGAAAAAGGTAGCACTGGGCGCGAATGAGGATAATGCAGATTGTGCCAACTAATTTGATAGACATTTGTAATGGAAGGTATGAGGTGGGTTATGGGGAAAATTCAGAAGATCGCTCCGTGCTTGTGGTTCGACTCACAAGCTGAAGAGGCTGCCAACTTCTACGTTTCGATATTTGGTGATTCCAGGATCGTGAGAATCACGAAATACACAACGGCGGGATATGAAATTCACGGGAAGCCAGCGGGAAGCGTCTTAACTGTGGAATTTGAGTTAAATGGACAACGCTTCACGGCACTGAATGGAGGACCCCAATATAAATTCAGTGAATCAATCTCCTTCGAAGTATTTTGTGATACGCAAGAAGAGATCGATTACTTCTGGGAAAAGCTGAGTGATGGTGGCGTAAAGGGGCCTTGTGGTTGGTTGAAGGATAAGTATGGGCTTTCTTGGCAAATCACCCCGACTATCCTTAACGAAATGCTTTGTGACCCCAATGAAGAGAAACGGATGCGAGTCATGGACGCGTTTTTAAAGATGAAGAAGCTCGAGATCGTGGGAATTACAAAGGCGTTTGATCGTGTTGAGTAATCTTCCTGAAAACATGGTCCATTTTTATTCGAAATCTTTTCTCGATAAGAAGTTGCCTATTCGCGAATTAAGATGCTGGAACCGTTCGAGCCTCGTGGCGACCTGTGTACGATGATCGTCGATCGGCAAAGAGAATCGCAGGCACAGAGTCGGCCGGCTACGAGCTGTTCCTTCGAAACGTACTAGAATTTCACACGGCAAAATGTGCGAGACTTTCGAGAACTCACAGCCATTTTGCAGATTGAAAAACCGAAAGCGAAGGTAAAAAGGAGAAATTATGAGAACGGTGGTTAGACTTGAGGAATTCGGGATATTCCTGTTTTCAATTTATCTCTACTCAACTTTGGTTTATCCGTGGTGGCTGTTTCCTCTCCTCTTGTTCGTCCCTGATATCAGTATGCTTGGCTACCACAAGGACACCAGAGTTGGGGCGCTCGTTTATAACATTTTCCACTTTCGAGCATTTTCGCTCGTCCTTTTCGTAGTCGGCGACTTCTTTTCCATGACACTCGTCTCTCTTCTGGGTGTCATCCTGTTCGCACATTCAAGTCTGGACCGAGCTTTTGGTTACGGGTTGAAGTTCGAAGATGGTTTCGGCCATACACACTTGGGAATAATTGGCGGTGACCAAAAAACTGAAGCAAGAACTGCTGCAGAGGACTTCGTCAAAGGATAACAGGCGGATCGAAACTGGGTTTTCCAATCAAGGTCATTTTGTATTCGGCAGCATATGTCCTAGGTTGTGATCGACTGACTATCCCTTGCTGCGTCACGGGAGGTCGTTCATGGCCAATTTGATCTACTCGGTCATCATGTCGCTTGATGGATACATCGAGGACGAGACCGGAAAATTCGAATGGGCGGTGCCTGGTAAGGTGACCCATGCATTTATCAACGACCTGATGCGCCCGATCGGAACCCATCTCTACGGTCGGCGTTTGTATGAAGTGATGGCAGTGTGGGAAACCGATGCCAGCCTGGCTGCGCAATCCTCCACTCTGGCGGACTTTGCCCGTATATGGCAGGCAGTGGACAAAGTTGTGTTCTCCAGATCCCTGGATTCACCATTCACTACACACACACGTATCGAGCGTACCTTCAATCCAGAGAAAGTACGGCAGATGAAGGTGGCAGCGGAATCGGATTTCATCATCGGCGGTGCAGAGCTGGCCGGCGAAGCTTTCAAATACGATCTAATCGACGAGTGCCATCTATTTCTCGCACCAATTACGGTTGGCAGTGGTAAAAGGGCGCTCCCCAGTGGTTGTCATCTTATTCTGGAATTGGCGGACCAACGGCGTTTCCCCGAAGGAATGGTGTACCTTCGTTACCGTATCCGTAGATAAGGTTTTTCAATGAAGCGTTTCAATTTGCGTGGAAAAATACCCAGGAATTCCTCTCCAGGAACAATCGCTACCACCGCCAGGTCGTTCCTGTCGTTGGCTTTACAATTGAGCTTGATCTCGGGCCTTGAGTGCTTCAAGCCCAAAGTCTATGATGGGCGAGATGGGAATATTGAAAGCTATCAGATGTACAATTCGTACAAACCAAGTCTGATTTACGCGTATAATTGTATAAGAGCAGTATCTTCGTGGGACTTGTAACTTTCCGGAGGAACAACAATGAATGCAAGTGAACAGATTGATGAGTTAATTGCTGGGCTCAACGACTGGCGAGGGAAGACACTGGCCAGTTTACGATCGATCATCCATGAAGCTGACCCGGAGATTGTCGAGGAATGGAAATGGAAGGGCGCTCCGGTCTTTTCCGACCACGGCATCGTTTGTGTTGCCAATGCTTTCAAGGCAAAGGTGAAGCTGACTTTCTACGAAGGTGCCAGCCTTCCCGACCCGGACAAGCTGTTTAATAGTGGGCTTGAGGGTAAGAAATGGCGCACGATCGACCTTTACGAGGGCGATAAAGTGAACGAGAGTTCGTTGAAGGTACTCGTTCAAGCGGGGGTGGATTTCAACAAGACCGAGGCGAAGAAAAAAGCCGTGAAGTGACTATACTTCGCTGATCGTCGGGGTACAAATCCGAATATTCATTGCGAACGAACAGCCTGACTTCTTGCAGGCTTTCTGGCGGGGCTACGGAGTCCAGCCAGGCAGTGCGGCCGCCTGTCTGATCCACGTTGCCAACTGCGTCTCGTCGAGCTGATCGTCCTCGTGGATGTCGAGGTAGCGCACTTCCTCGTGCTTGGACTCGCCAGGGGGGACAGGACGCAGCGACGAGCCGCGGAAGAAAGCCACTTTGACGTACTTCGTGAAGCAATGGAAGTTGAGGAACCAGCCCTGGTTCTCGATGCCATAGAAGGGTGAATTCCACTTCACGGCCTTGCGAACGTTTGGTACGTTGCGCACAATGAGCCTATCGAGACGGCGCCCGACGTCGCTTTTCCAGCCCGGCATGGCTGCGATGTAGGCCTGCACAGGCGCGTCGCCGTCGGCCTTGGCGATCTGTGGGTTGCCGCCTGATAGGAGGACCGGTTTCGCGGCGGCTTTCTTTGCGACCTTCGTTGACTTTTGGGGAGTTTTCTTCGCCATTATCTTCATTCCAAGACTGCGAGACTTCGACCACTTCGAGCATGCTGAGATCGAGTTCTGCCATACCGATGTAGGTACGATTGTGCTCGCATTATAAACCGACAATATAAATCCATAATATCATATAAATTTTATAATTGCATCTGAAAAGAACCATGAGTTCTTGATGAACCATTTCGGAAGCGTATGTACTATGCACCCATTCCGGTTTCTACGTGGAACGACTTTTCAGTAAATACACTCAGACACGAACATGGAGACGTGTGCAGGTATGCCTGGTTGGATATTGGTTTAGATCTGCCGTGGGTTCGGTGCTAGGAAACGAATATACTGCGTTCATACAGCGTGTGGCGCCTGGTGTTCCTCAAGGGAGCAGCGTAGAATAGTAAGAGCAGGTCGGAAGTAAAGCAAGATTTCAATGATGCTTGTATTGCGATTCGTTGTCTTTCTCTCCTTCATTCTTTCTTTGATGACCATCATTCGGCCAAGTGCAGGATGGAGTCGTTTGGCGCTGTTCGTCCCGAAGCTTTTTTCCGGATCCTTCATATTAATATGTGGACTGCTCGGATGGTGTACTGCAGTCGTTGGCTGGCTGATTGGCCGAGATGCCTTCTCACTGATCTTCGGATTCGCGGCTTTGATCATCTCGGCGAGACACATATATCGCATTCTTGAGCGCGCGAAGCGTGTAGGGATACGTATCGATACAGACAGGACCTTGCCCGATACTCAGACATCCATGCGAAGACCAATATCCATCTTGAGCTATGCGTTGACCTCGCCGAAAGAATACACGTGGAAAAGAGACGTTCAGATCGGAACTCATGTCGGAACTGATGGGAATCTCCTTGCTGATGTCTGGTCTCCTTCCACAGGAATTCATCATTCGGCTTTGGGCATCATCTATCTTCATGGCAGTGGATGGCATTACGCCGACAAAGATTTCTGCACGCGTCCTTTCTTCCGCTATTTAGTGGGGAGGGGCCACGTGATCGTAGACGTGGCTTACACTCTTGCTCCTGCGGCAGATATTTTTGGCATGCTTTCGGATGTGAAGCGTTCGATTTGTTGGATGAAAGATCATTCGGCTGACCTGCAGGTCAGAGCCGATCGCGTCGTTCTCATGGGCGGCTCGGCAGGTGGCCATCTGGCGCTGCTAGCGGCCTACACACCGAATCATCCGAAACTGGATCCTCCCGATGTGTCCCTCGATACCAGCGTTCATGCGGTTGTTTCGTACTATGGTCCTCCTGATTTGAATGCTCAATTTAAAAGCTTCGCAGAATTGCCGGGCCTGACAGGACGAACGAAAATCGAACGAGCGTTCATGGGACTTTTGGAATCTCGGTTTGGATTTGAAGTTCTGCCCGTTCACCGCTTGCTGCCCGAAGCTCTGGGTGGAGATCCGTCGATGAAACCGGATTTATACGACAGCGCTTCACCGTGCCATCATGTCGGAAAGCACTGCCCGCAAACGCTTCTACTGCAGGGACTGCATGATTTCAGCGGCGTGGCTCCAGAAACACGCAAGTTGCATCGTGCTTTGTTGTCTGCAGGGATCTCTTCATTTCTGCTCGAACTGCCGGATACAGAACATGGGTTTGATCTGTACAAGCCGAAATTGTCACCGGCTGCAAGAACCGCGACGTATGTTACCGCTAGATTTCTGGAATCCGTTATATAGTAGGTTTCTGTGGTTTGTTCGAAGGCCAATTCACCCGATACAAACTGATGTACTCTTAGACTTCCTCGGAGCTGACAAGTGATCGCGGTCGAAGTCGGATTAACTCGAAGCTATTCTATGCGGCATACAGTAGACGTGGTATCACCTCTCAGAAATCGTATCCGGAAGAGGCGATTATGATTGACGCAAACACCGACTCAACTGTTTTCGTTACCATGGTCCGAACGGCAGTTGGAAAGTCTTGCGCGGGTATGCTCATTGGAAGCATTCGCACTTTTGGCGGCAGCTTGAGTCGTAGTCCCATCTGGCTTTTCGAGGTAAATCCCAAAGAAACACCCTGCGGCAGCCTGGCGGGACACGGTGTACAAGTATTTCCGCTGCATATACCGGATTCCGTGAAGCATTATTACTATGCCGACAAGGTGTATACCTGTGCCCTCGCCGAGGAAATGGCCTCGCAAAGCGTGAATTCGTTGATCTGGATCGCCCCTTCCTGCTTGTTAATCCAACCTCCATTGTTGTTCGATCTCGGCGCGTCGTTTGATGCGGCGGTGAGGCCCGTGCATATTAAAAATGTGGGGCTTTCTGTTTCGGAGCCCGTGGATGGCTTCTGGAAGAAAGTGTATGAGATCGTTGGGGTGAGTGATGTGCAGACGACGGTGGAAACTTTTATTGAGGCGCAGCGTATTCGTTCCTATTTCAATTCCCATGCCTTTTCCATCAATCCGTCAAAGGGTTTGCTTCGTTGGTGGTTTGAATGCTTCGAGAGTCTGGTCCGTGATGAAGAGTATCAAAAGACCGCTTGCCCAGACGAGCTTCATCAGATCTTCCTTCACCAGGCTGTCTTGAGTGCCGCCCTGGTAGCCAAGTTTACGCCGGAACGAATTCGAATTTTACCGCCGGATTATAGCTATCCTTACAATCTGCATTCGTCTGTACCCCCGGAGCGAAGAGCCGAAGTTCTCAACCACCTTGGGTGCATCGCCTACGAAGATCGTTCAATCGATCCCCGTCGGATGGATGACATTGTAGTTAAAGAACCGCTACGATCGTGGTTATGCGTGAATGCCGCGTCGAATTGAATATCTGCTACGTAGTTTATGTTGTGCTTTGCCTGCGGCAGTGTGTTGCTTTGACGCAGATTGGCTGCGTTTTTGCGGAGGGGAGGATATGATCATCAATCTGGTACGACGGAACGGATCAAGTTCGATGAAAATCGATTTCTTGAGGATGCGGCGGCATTTGAGTGGGATTTCGAGCGCACTACCAACAGATAACATGATCATGATGAAGGCGCCATCCTTGTCTAGTTTTTGGGGAGTAAGATTTCCTCCATGCGGGAGTATCGCAGGACGGAGTTTCCCGATGAAGGGTTACGTCAGTAAGCCTGGCTCAGCTTCGGTTGCTTTTTAAGTGGGGATAGTATTCGCAAACGTTTCATGTTGGAAAGAGATGCAATCGATCCATTCGAAATGGGTTTGACAGAGTCGGTAAAATCGTAGTAGGTAGATCCTCGTTATAAGTGAGTGGAGTCGTAATTCCTGTGCTTGTTTCGTTTCGGAGGGGGTATCGCCTGGGGCATGAGCCGCGGCGTGCCCTTCAGATCGTCGATTGCTGGGGTGCAAACCCGCTCGCCTTGCTCGACGATAAATGGAGGTGTTCAAAATGGCAAAAAGAGAGACAATCCAGAAAGTCCCGCAGAAGTTCGAAGCAACCCGATTTGTAAAGACAAGTTCCGCAGCTTCTCAAAACTACCTGTACTATACGCCGACCGAGTATTGCGTAACCATACCCGGCCTCGAGGCATGGGGGTACGGCGAACGGGCGCGTATCGGACTTCGAGAGGGTACCGAACCCGTAGGCAGCATCGTGTTTTACAAAGAAGGGCATGACATTCCGGATGACGAGGTGTCTGAGAGCGGGTATATTCATATGCATCTGCCCTTCAATATGTATGCGGCTGTATTGGATATCCTGCGATACGAGAAGCCGATCAAATTTGAATATAACGTTCTCGAGGAAATGGCCTTTTTTGGAACGGATTGGGAGCCGGTGGGCGAAGCGGAGTAAGTACGCCGCCGCTGCCGGCGGAATTAAAAATCTTCTCGACTGCTCCCGGCCCGGTTCGTCGGCGAGTGTCAGTCAGCATCGCCAATTCCTGCGCACCGCGCTGTTATCGCCCATAAAAGCAGCTTGTTGGTGGGGCGCCATCCGTGTGCGTCTTTAATCAACATACTCTTGCCGAACACGCGCCAAGATCTAGTTCACGCTGGGCATTAAGGAGTGTAACCCCGGGATGTTCATGGTCGAGTCAGTACTCGAGTGGTGGATATAATACGTGTCAAGAATTACTGCTGTTCCCACGAGATAGTTTATGACAAAACAAACTCCTGATGCATATCTTCGTAGGGTGACCATTGGCGATCCAAAGCCACACAACGACACGATTCGCCTAGTACCATACGATCCAGCTTGGCCCTCACAATTCTCACAGCTGGCTGAACGCGTTCGTCAAGCACTGGGGGAGAAGGTGCTCTTGCTCGAGCACGTTGGTTCCACCTCAATCGAGGGCTTGTCGGCCAAGCCAATCATCGATATGGTCCTGGTTGTAGCAGATACTACGGATGAACCGTCCTATGTTCCTCAACTTGAAGGACATGGTTTTGTGCTGCGGATTCGTGAGCCTGATTGGCACGAGCACCGCATGTTCAAGGCCCCAGATATCGAGTGCCATCTCCATGTTTTTTCTGCTGGATGTGAAGAAGTCGAACGGTTGTTGACCTTCCGCGACTGGCTTCGCACACACGATGACGATCGCAAACTGTACGAAAACGCCAAGCGTGAACTGGCGGCACGGAAATGGAAATACACGCAGCACTACGCCGACGCGAAAACAGAAGTGGTGGAAGAAATTTTAGATCGTGCCGCAAGCGTGGATGAATCGTGAATTTGCGCAATATGGATCTGCGAGCCTGAGTTAGTCTTCGATTAGCGAGGGAGAGAAAATGACTTCTTCAAGGATAAAAAGGTTCTACGCCAAGATTCCAGGCGACCAGAAGCTTTTTATTTCAGACTTTGAAGTATCCCATTCCTTGAAGAGCCTGGATGTAAATGGAGTCGCCTGGGAATACTTTGATTCGGAGAGTGATAGACCCGTATTGCTCCTGCTTCATGGGGGATATGCCGATTTCGATATGTGGATCCATCGAATCGTCGAATTTGAAAATGACTTTCGCGTGATCGCTCCCACATGCCCCGAATTACATGAGGCGACAATGGAAGTCTATTCCAATGCGCTTTCCCAAATCCTCAGCAGCGAAAACGTCCAGCGCGTTAATGTGATGGGGTACAGCGAAGGCGGGTTGATCGCGCAATGCTTCCTCAGGAATCGTCTGACGAAGGTGGACAGAGTCATCCTGGCACATACGTTTTACCCATCCGAGGAGATTTCCTATTACCGGCACGATTTCACCTTGTTCCGCATCCTGCCAGCCTTCCTGACCGAAGCCATATTCAAGATATTCGCGCAGCTGGACAAAGAAGAGCTGCAGTACGATTCGACCGAGTGGCTCGAATGGTATAGGGGCTATTTCAAAGAACTTAAATCCAGACTGACGAAGGGCAAAATTATCACGCATGTCGACTTAATGATGGACTTCGTCAGGAATTATGAATTCCATGCGGATGATTTGGCTTCGTGGAAAGGCGATATGCTCATCACCGTCGCTGAGGATGATGTCATTTTGAAATACTTCGAGGGGATGAAGCAGCGCTATCCCAAAGCGGAGAGCCATATGTTCCCGAAAGGGCTCGGTGCACATTCGCTTGGCCTGATCTCTCCTCAAATATTCAACCGGCGTATTCGTGAGTTGCTGGAAAACCCCAACAATGCGGCGGACGGATAGGATGAATATGCCACACAAGATCAGCGGATTGTTGTTTGATCTCGATGGCGTGATATATGTTGGGGATCAGGTGATCGATGGCGCGGTTGAAACGATCCGCACGGTTCAAGAGCGCAGCATTCCGCATCGCTTTGTAACCAACACGACCACAAAATCACGAGATGCCCTGTCTCGTAAAATGCAGGCGATGGGTTTGCCTGTCCAAGCGCATGAAATTCTCAGCGCGCCGTATGCGGCTCGCGTTTACCTTCGTCAGCGCCAGCCCCATTCTTGTTATTTCCTTGTGTCGGAAGCGGTAAGGGATGAATTTCGAGAGTTTACCACTTCCGAGACCGATCCCGAGGTCGTGGTTGTCGGTGACATTGGCCGGGCGTGGAATTACGATCTGATGAATCAACTCTTCGGATTGCTCATGGGCGGTGCGGAATTGATTGCGCTACACAAAGGCAAGTACTGGCAGACTGCAGACGGCTTGCGCATGGATATCGGGGCGTTCGTTGCGGGATTGGAATATGTCACTGGCGTAGACGCCACGGTTATTGGTAAACCATCTCCCGCCTTTTTTCAGTCGGCAATCCTTGAGTTGGGTTGCCCCGCTGAGGAGATCGTGATGGTCGGAGATGATATTGAATCCGACATTGGTGGCGCGCAGCGCTGTGGACTGCGCGGATTTCTCGTTCGCACCGGCAAGTATCGCCCGGAAATTCTGGCAGCATCTTCCATCACACCTGATGCGGTGCTTGATTCAATCGTAAATCTAAATGAGTATTTGTAGCTGAGTGTCGATGTTCAAGTACTCTACGCAGGTGCATACAACCTCATCAGATCTACATTGATATGGGTAGAGACGATATGAAGGACGTTCAACCGAAAACAAATCTGGGAGACCTATTACGCTACCGGGATTCGATCTGCGCAGCCGACTTGCTGATATGTGCGGTTGCTTATTTCGATTTCTTCACATTGCTCAGGGAATTATCTGCTACAGTATTATTTATCTGGATGCCCGATCGTTAATTTACTGTCCATGGAGCCCCAGTTCAATATGTATGGGAGGATATTATGCACGCCTACTTGATTGAAATGCTTGAATGTCCGGCATGTCATGAGAAGTTGTTTATGTTTGTAGGGGTTATAGGATATATTAACCAGGCTTCCTGAATGCGCGCACGATCTTAACACCGGTCGCTGGGCCATTGGGAGAAGGCGAAATCGAGGAATGATTCCGTACGCATCGTGGAAAGCAACCGTCTCTCGAATAAATTCCGGCAGTTGTTCGCCGATGCGCAGATCTTGACGGAAAGATACTTTGGGCTGCCCAAGTTATTCGTCGCCATACGGAAATAGTCCACCGGATTGTGAATGTATCCCGAACAGTGAAAACGAATATGGATATTCCAGATGAAGTCCTGGACAGGGCATTTAGAATATATGAAGAATTCGGACCAGATCGGTTGATTGACCGCAGGGAACGTTTGCAGACTGAATTGGGGATCGATTCTTCGGAAGAACTTGACGCAATTATTGACTGCATGAAAGCCATTTCGGAAACCGTTTGGGAGATCGCCAAAATGGGCGGGGAGGTCAAACTCGGCAAGGAACGGGTGCGTGAACTCATCCAGACTCCACATCCATATTTGAAGGGCGAGGGATTGAATAAAGCCATGTTCCTGGTCAATTATTTTGCCTGGCATGATGGTTTCGATGTGTGAGCAGAAAGGGTTTCCGGAAGGTGCGGTAATTAGTATGTAGACGGATTATTGTGGGATTCGATTTACTTCTTCTACTCCAGCTGGATCACAATATGCGCGAAATTATTCACAAAGCAGCGGCTATATAACCTGTGGGAATAACTTGCTCGTTTTTTCCCACGTTGATTTTAAGCAGGTTCGCTCGCATGGGAGGCGATTTCGGTTATTGGGGTTTTAACCAATATACTTATCTGTTGGGTGGCAAATGGGCCGCCGGTAAAGAAATACTGGCTCGCGTTGTGGAAGGTCAAATCCGAATACTCACTAACATATTTTTCTGCCGATAACCGAAGCGACCCAGCTTCTTCGGCATGTTCCACAGACATCACGCACCTTTCAGCAAGGAGGCTTCCTAGATGGATCGAGCAAAGCTTACGGAACACGTCGTGCGGGATTTATCCCGGCACCGGAGTCGAAACGACATCCTTATGTCCATCTGTAATGCATCTGGGATGGACTGGACGGAAGCGCAGCAATTTCTACATCAAGTTGAGCAAAATCAAGGTGAGGCGATTGCTGCACGCCGCCGGCCGTTATTGGTGATCATGTCGCTCGTCGGTATCGTTGGGGGCTTATTGACCGCCGGCGGGGTGGTCATCGCCACATTGGACGGATGGATCGTTTTTTTGCTGAGATTGCCGATTCCCTACCTTGGCAACGTTTTCTATTTTTCCCTTGGGGTTCTCGCCTTTGTGGGGGGACTCGTCGGCCTGCAATCTGCGATGAAACGGCATACGCCGTCCTGAATGCATCATTTAATGAATCGCCAGCCATCTTCCTATTGGGATCTTCGGAGGGAAATAGTCAGATAAGAAAACCTTCGACGCCGGTCTGGAAAGAGCTTCACGTTATTTTATTGGGCTTGCGCGAGTAGACGCAACGTCCGAGACTGTCGTGTAGGGTAAATTCAATTTCATCGCATCTTGATGCCATAACGTAATGTGTAATGTGGGAAATGGAGAGACGAGTGAACCGAGTCCATATCGTTACCCTGGGTGTGGAAGACATCAACCGCTCTCTCGAGTTCTACCGGGACGGTCTGGGATTCGCGACAACGGTGAACGAAAGCGATCCGTCCATCGTCTTCTTTCGGAGCGATGGTGTTACCCTGGCGCTATGTCCGAAAATACCACTCGCTGAGGACATCGACGCGAACGCCCCTTCACAAGGTGAGGGATTTTCCGGCACGACGTTGGGCTATGTCGTACGGAACGAGGATGAAGTTGACCGAATCCTGGCGCTTGCGGAGCGAGCGGGAGGAACAATCGTGAAAACCCCGCAGTGAGCCTTTTGGGGCGGCTACCACGGGTACTTCACCGACCCGGATGGGTACTATTGGGAGGTCATGAGCTGGGAGAATTGGCGCTTTAAGAAAGATGGAAGCCTGGAAATTGAATAACTGTTTGTTCGAGGAATTATGATGCAAATATTTACGACACTCGGTCCCAGAACTTCCGCTGATTTGGGTTTTATACTACCGCACGAGCACGTCTTCGTCGATCTGCGCACGTGGGACACGCCGGGACACGCTCAGGCCGATCGTGAGGACGTCGTGCGGCTCATGGCGCCAGAACTGCGCAATGCAAAAGCAGCCGGGGTTACCGCCGTCGTCGAATGCAGCACCGTCGGCGTGGGACGTCGCGCCGATATCGATCGTGCCGTGTCTAAAGCCGCGGATACTCCGGTCGTAGTCCCGACAGGTGTGTACCGTGAACCGTGGATTCCGGATTGGGTCCGCGACGCCAGCGAAGCGCAGTTGACGGATTGGATGCTGGGTGAATTACAGGGTGAAATCGAAGAGAGCGGAGTGCGGGCGGGATGGATCAAGTTGAGTGCCGGCGATGATGGAATCACCCCCTGCGAGGCTAAAATCCTGCGCGCGGCGGCAGCGGCGGGCCGCGAGACGAATGCGGTGATCGGCAGCCACACGATCCGCGGGCGTGTCGTTCGAGATCAACTCCAAATTATCGAATCGGCAAGATACACGGCCGATCGCTTCATCTGGATCCACACGCAGGCCGAAGTGGATTTTTCCCTGCATCTTGAGATGGCGCGTCGAGGCGCCTGGCTGGAGTACGATTGGATCGGAAGTCAGGATGATAGAGACATCGAGAACATCCGGCGTTTGTTGGATGCTGATCTTGTAGGTCAACTGCTGCTCAGCCAGGATCGCGGCTGGTACGATCCGGCCTTGCCGGGCGGCGGCACGCCCAAGCCGTATACTTATCTTTCGGAGAAGTTCCTCCCCAAACTGCTGGCGGCCGGTGTGACGGAAGCAACGATCCATCAGCTCACGCATACCAATCCCTTTAATGCATTTTCCCGCTAGAGCAAGCCGGTAATTATCTCAGCATCCCCAAGACCTGGGTTCGCCCTCTATATAGTCCTATATCTACAAGGTCTGCGTTATACTTCGTTGTCGGAAAATCGATTGTAACGACCTAAGGGACACTCCTTTGGCCATTTACACCGTGAAGGCGAAAACGAACGAGTAATTCATTGAATTCGAAGGATCCAACGTAAGCCATGAGAAGAATCTGTGTGTTTTGCGGGTCGAGTCGAGGCAGTCGACCAGAATACGTGCAGGCTGCGAAACGACTGGGGCGTCTTCTGGTCCGTAGGAAGCTGGCTCTCGTCTATGGAGGTGCAAGGGTGGGATTGATGGGCGAACTCGCCGACGCTGTCCTTGCGGAAGGCGGCGAAGTCATCGGCGTTATGCCCAGATTTCTTGTGGATAAAGGGGTTGCGCATGAGGGGTTGTCTGACCTGCGGATTGTCGCTTCCATGCACGAGCGGAAGAGTGTGATGGTAGAGCTGGCTGACGGTTTCATCGCGCTGCCCGGCGGTTTTGGAACGCTCGAGGAGTTCTTCGAGGTACTGACCTGGGCGCAGTTGAGAATGCATCCCAAGCCATGCGGTTTTTTGAATACTTGTCAATTTTACCGCCGGCTTATGGAATTTCTCGACCATGCAGTTGATGAGCAGTTGATAAAACAGGAATATCTATCCATGATCATCGTTGACGAGAATCCGGACGTACTGCTCGAGAAATTCGAAGCCTATCGACCGCCCGTCATCGAAAAATGGATCGACCTTTAATCTGCATCGCTGCTTTCCTGGCGAAGGATATCCTCCTGCCAGGCAGACATGCGCCAATATGGAACGGAGGGAAATTTGATCGAGAACCCTAATAAGAAGCGGGAGCACGTGCATCATCTCTTGGACTCGACGGTTTGGAACGACTTCGAGTTTCGCGACGACGATATTTTTATCGTTTCTTATTCGAAGTCCGGATCGACCTGGGTGCAGCAGATCGTGGCGCAGTTGATCTGGAACGGAGCGGAAGGCATCGTCCTGTCGGATGTGTCTCCCTGGATCGACTGTCGATTCCCGTTAAAAGAAGAGCGATTGGAGATCATTGGACGTCAAACACATCGACGGTTCTTGAAGAGCCATCTTCCCGTAGATTTATTGGTAGTCTCACCCAAGGCGAAATACATCTACATCGGTCGGGATGGGCGCGACGTGCTGTGGAGCTTGTACAACCATCATTGCATAATGAAAGAGGATGCTATCCAATCGATCGACAGCGTGCCCGAGCGAATGGGTCCGCCTCTGGGAGAAGCGCCATCGTCCGTGATCGATTATTTTCGCAATTGGCTATCGAAAGACGGCTACCCGTGGTGGCCGTATTGGGAGCACATTCACTCGTGGTGGGAAATTAGAAAACTGCAAAATGTGATGCTGCTCCATTTTTCGAATCTCAAGCGTGACATGCCCACTGAAATTCGCCGCATCGCGACCTTCCTCGAGATCTCGATCGACGAAACGAAGTGGGAGTCAATACTGGAGCATTGTTCCTTCGCGTATATGAAAACACACGCCGATCAAAGCGTTCCGTTTGGTGGAGATATCTTCAAAGGGGGTGGAGATAGTTTCATACACAAAGGCGTCAACGGCCGTTGGCGCGACATGCTTTCAGCGGAGGATATTGAAGAGTACGAACGAACGGCGCGAGAGAAATTAGGTGTAGCGTGCGCCCACTGGCTATCGACGGGGGAGGAGTAGAGCATGCAATGCACGATTGTGAGAAGGTTCGACGCAGTCAAGGTCGATCATCGTGGAATGCCGAGAAGGTTGATTCACTGTGTCGACATGCTCGGAGTATTTGAGACGAATGTTGTATACATGATCCCAAAGCGACGAAATGAGTCGTGATTTTAGAAAGGTAAGAGAGGGTGTTGGGAAGATTCCTTTCGGATCAGCTTAGATCTCCGTCGCGTGGCGTTTTCAGTTGGGTATTCGCACGATTGTGGAACCGCAGGAATTCGGCTTTGAACGAATTTGCCTTCGATCATCTCGACTTGACTGCGAACGACCGTGTGTTGGAGGTGGGTTTCGGAGGCGGATACCTGCTAGGACGGATGGCCGAGGTGGTGACGCATGGATTCCTGGCAGGTGTGGATGTCTCCGAAGGGATGGTCGCTTCCTGCAAACGGCGACACCGCCCGTTGATCGACGCCGGCAGACTCGAAGTCCGCTGCGCACAGGTGGAATCACTGCCCTATGCACCCGGGCGTTTCGACAAATGCTGCACCGTCAATTCACTTTTCTATTGGGCGGATGTCCAACAAGGTATGACCGAGATCTATCGGGTTTTGGAAGATGATGGCAGGCTCGTGACTGTCTTTACCTGCAAACAATCCCTCGAGGATAAAAGTTTTATCCGGGATGGAATTTCTCTGTATCGAGGTGAAGAGATCCAAGAGATGATGGAAGCAGCCGGTTTTTGCATCGTCGAGATGAACCAGGCAGCGGATCGCTATCGGGATTTCCTTTGTATCGTTGCAGAGAAATAATCAGATAACACTTGCAGATCAAATTCGTGCCTCTGAAGAAAGCGGGATGGAGAATAATGAAGCCTATAGAGAAATATCGTATCGAGAAGCCTCCCCTCGTGATCGAGGCTGAACGGCTTGCAGAAGGGCTCGGTTTTCCGCTCTTGCCGGAAGGTCGTCCCGTGGGGCACGAAGGTCCAGCCTCTGCATGTGTACCGCCGATGGGCGTGCTTTTGATGACATTGGCCGCATCCAAACCGGGTGGACGGATTGGTGAATTTGGCACCGGATCGGGTGTCGGATCGGCTTGGATCGCCAGCGGACTGCAAGGAGGGGCGGTGTTGGTCACTTGCGAAATCGACGCTGATTTGGTCCGCCATGTCAAAGCGCTGTTTGAAGGAAGAGCGGATGTCGGCATCCGCCACACGGATTGGGAAACGATGATGGCTGATGAACCGCCGTTCGATCTTCTCTTCATGGATTCCGGTGTGGCCGAAGCCCTTGTTCCCGATCGGTGGGATGAGATCACCGAGCTGGTATGCAACGGCGGGCAAATCGTCTTTGACGACGTTGTGCCCATCGAACTGTGGCCTGACGATTGGTCCGATAGGGTGGATATGAAGCGAGAGTTTGCACTCCGAAATCCCCGCGTCGTCTCCTCGGAGGTTGGCCTCACGTCCCTGGCTTCAGCCTTGATCGTTACGAGAATTGAATAGCCGCCGTTCGGAATTAGTGTGAGGAGCAAAGGGAGGCTTTACTCGTATAATAAGAATCAGCAAGATTGATCGGTTCGGTAGTTTTATTCACGTTTCGAAAGATGGAAATGGTCAAATTCAATCGAAGGATGTATCAAAGTGTTGGTGAATTTTTAACGGATCTGCGCACGATCATTTCCCGGCGGCGCGAGATTCGTACGCTGATGCAAGGCGATGTCATCACGCCGGCTTTTCGCGAGCGATTGATGCTCACGGTTACTGCGGTGAATAATTGTCGCTACTGTTCGTATGGCCACGCCCGGGCAGCGCTTTCGGAAGGGGTTTCCCAGGAGGAGATTGAAGCGCTAGGCAAAGGACATTTTGATGGCAGTCCGGCTGAAGAAATCCCGGCGATGTTGTATGCGCAGCATTGGGCGGAAATGAATGGGGACCCCGAGTCGTCCGTGCGAGATCAAATCGTGGCGCGATATGGTGAACCAGCTGTCGATGCGATGGAACTGGCGATGCGTATGATTCGCATGGGCAATCTATCCGGCAACACGTTCGATTATTTGGTCCACAGAATATCCTTCGGACGCCTGGGAGCATGGAGTTAGGGGAATTGCCCCCACTCGAATAGTATCACTACCCGAATCCCCTTGTTATTTTCTTGACCAAGATTTACCAAACGTAAGGCACCAATCGGTACTTGACTTGTTTGGTGTATTCGAGATATCCATCGAGCTCTTTTTGTAAGGTGTTGTCCTCCAGATAGGTACGCAGGATAAACAGCACTATGATCAACGCTGCCGGTATGAGTGCCCATAGGGAGTTAAGAAAGAGTGCGACGAAAGGGTAGGTGAGGATATCACCGGCATACATCGGGTGCCGGATGAAGCGGTAAGGTCCCGCCTTACTCACCTGATGACCGCGATCCTTCTGGATGCGCACAAAACTGGATAGGTATTCATTGGCGATTCCGCTCCAAAACCCAAGCGCATACCCCGCCAGCATAAACAGCATCGAAATGACCTTGATTGGGATCGGTGTTATGAAGTTTTGATAACGACCGGCATCCAGCGCTGCGGTAAACAGGAAGACGAGAATCATGATCCAATAAAAGGAGATCAGAATCTGGTCCCACTTTTTCCCCTTACCAAAAGCACTCAGTCTTTCTTGCATTAGATCCGGTTTTTTGAATTTCAAGTACATGCCCCAGGCGACGAAAATTACCAGATACGTGGCCAGGAAAATCCAGAACTCGATCCAGTCCCATCTTCCGGCGGTGAGCACGATCCCGGATATCAGTACTAACAGGATGAGGATTGTCAACACGTAGGGAAGTATGCGCTTTTCTTTTTCCATTGTTCCCTCATACTTTCTGTTGCTGTCGTCGTCCTATAAACCGATCATGCAGCGTCATGTTTTATGTTCTCTATGATTAGCCAAAACCACTTTTTTACACTGTTGCGGCGGAACGTATTGAAATTTCGTGCTTGACGGAGTAAAATTAGGCTTGCCTAACTTTTATGGGAATATGATATATCAACCTGCTTGTATAGTCAAGCACGAAATCTGGAGTATAAAATGACGGTGGAGAAAACAATTCAATATCTCACGGTCTGGAGCGTTATTGGCTTTATGGCCTTCTGCGTCTACGTGGTTGTCGTTTTCAGAAGCGGTCTTGTGTATACATCGCGTAAGCAGGATGGGACGCTCAAGGACCGCATTCCGCTCAGCGGCATAATCAACATACTGCTTTTACTCTTTATCATTGTGGGCTTTCAGGTCTTGGCGAATTTTATTGGACTGGCGCGCAGTGGAGTGGGAATCCGATTTATATCCTTGCTCCTGTTGAATTTCGGACACTATTTCATTCTCTTCCTTTTCGATACGATCGTTATCGACGGTTTGGTGCTGGGGGTTTGGCGCCCCGGTTTTCTGCGGCTGTCCGACGCTATTGGTGGGGAATCGATGAAGAAACATATCCTCATCTCGATTCCTGTCGGCATGGCTGCCGGGATCGTCTTGACAGCGATCAGCACTGCGATATCCTATTTTATGTTGTTTGCTGGCTGAGGCCGATCCTTGCCATCAGGCACTAATGATTCAACGACATCTGCGCGGGGCACAAAGCCTCTCGCCGGCTATCCTTGAAAGGACGAGAGATGAATGAAGTAGAAAACGCCGCAGCTGTTGAAACAGCCGATAAAAGCCTGTTCAAGCCCGGCGCTGTGGCTGCGTTGATCGTCGCTGTGGTGACCCTGGGTGAGGTAGTTTTTCAAGCGGTCTCTCCATTGCCGGGCACGGTGGTCGAATGGTTTGACCTTTTCCAGCAGAATCGGCTCGTCGGCCTTATCGAGTTCTGGGGATTGGAAGTCGTGATGTACATCATGTTCATCATCGTCTTTCTGGCGCTGTATGCCGCGCTTAAAAAGATCGACCGAACTCGAATGCTAATCGCCGTAACCTTCGCTCTCATCGGGATCGGGATCTTCCTGGCAACGAACAATCCCTTCTCCATGCTCTCTCTCAGCGAACAATACACCGCGGCAGCCACAGATGCGCAGCGTTCGATATTCGTCGCGGCGGGTCAGGCCTTGCTGGCCAACACGAATCAACGCACTGTCGGCGGCTTTAACATGGGTCTCTTTCTGGTCTCGATCGCGGGTTTGATCATTTCCGTGGTTATGCTGCGAAGCCAGTCCTTCGGCAGGAGGATCGCTTTCGTGGGCATGGCAGCGAATGCGCTGTCATTGATTGATTATCTGCGCCAGGCACTGACGTCATCGGAAGTCGTCGCCGTGCTCGTTATTCTACCCAATGCCATCCTTCTGATCATCTGGTACGTTTTGATTTACCGACGACTTTATCGGTTCGACAGTTGAATCCGAGGAGGGAGCCATGATCGACCAAACAGAATTCAAGTCATCACAAGCTCAATTTACCCCTTGTACCTGGAAACCTGTCACGGAGTGTAAAGATTGCTCGATCCAGGGCGAACTCATGTGTCGTTTTGAATCAAAAGACATGGTTCATTTTTTGATGCTCCTTCTGCCATTTGCGGTTACCGTTATCGCAGGGACAATTCGTGCCCGCTACGGCATGCTCCTGTTATGGTGGCTGGCATATTCCATTTTCTTCTTCTTCGTGTGGGAAGCGCGTGTCTTGTGCCGCCATTGCCCCATGTGGGCCGAGGAGAGTCGCGTTCTGCACTGCCATGCCAACAACGGGGTGATTAAGATCTGGAAATACCAACCCAGTCCTATGAGCAAATCGGAACAAATGCAATTCCTTTTGGGTGGATTGATCTGGTTTGCCTTTCCGTTCACTTTCCTGTTTATGGGCCGGGAGTATCTGTTGATTTTAATCGGTCTGGCTTCGGTGGTCAGTGGAATATATAGCCTGCGGCGGTCCGTGTGCAGCCGTTGTATTAATTTCTCCTGCCCGATCAATACGGTGCCTAAGGAATATGTGGATTCCTATCTGGGGCGAAATCCAGAGATACGAGCTGCGTGGGAGAGAAGTGGGTATCGGCTGGGGGAATAGCGATTTTATTAGATGGCAGTAATTTTGTGCACAAACTTTTTAATCAAACCGATCTTGAACGGGTAGTCAATTATGGCTCGTGAATTTCGATACAACTTCATCCGGCGCGTCGTCAACCGTATTTTTATCTGGCTGCTGCGCTTAGGGATTGCACCCAGGAGATACTATCTGCTGACTGTCGCCGGACGAAAAACTGGGCGACTACACACGGTGCCCGTCGTGCTTGTAGAAGAAGGGAACAATCGCTGGCTTGTGGCGCCTTACGGGGAAGTCGATTGGGTCAAGAACGCTCGGGCTACGAGGATGGTTCATTTATCCAGGGGCGCTGACCGGAATGATTATCAGATTCGCGAATTGCCCGCGGAATCCGCGGCACCGATTCTGAAGACGTATATCAACGAAAATCAAATCACCAGAGACTACTTCGACGCACATCCGGATTCTCCAGAGTCGGCGTTTTTAGCGGAAGCAAAGCAGAAATTTGTATTTAAATTGATCGAGGTGAAGGTAGGCGAGAGGACGACAACGTAATCTATCTGCTATGAAATCAGATGATACGACGGAGTTATGATCGTTGCTATACTGGAATTATGTTTGGTAAAGTCGAACTTGCCGCTTGTATCGAAAGAACAAAGGATGAGGACGATCGCCGTTTGGCCATCGCAACCAGAGGGTACTCATGCTCACCTCCAGGGACCAGCTTCCGTATGATTTGAAGGATCATACAGCGCTCGTTACGGGCGCAAATCACGGCATCGGTGCGGCGACCGCAGAAGCGCTTGCGAGGTGCGGCGCCTCCGTATTGCTGTCTTACTTACGAACTCAGGATCCGCAAGATTTCCCCGAGCCGTATCGTTCGAATCGCGCCAGGGGAGCCGAAGAAGTGCTTCGGGAAATTCGTGCACAAGGTGGTAGGGCGGAAGCCATGGAAATGGACCTGCGCGATGTGGAAGCCGCTCCTAAGCTCTTCGATTTCGCGGAGAACGAATTGGGACCGGTAGATATTTTAATCAACAACGCCACCGGCTGGGTATCGGACACATTCAAGAGCGGGGGCAAGCATCTGACGGGGGTGGAAATGGTGGGCCTGTCCGCGACGACACATGACCAGGTCTTTTCCGTCGACGCGCGCGGTGGCGCGCTGCTGATCGCCGAGTTTGCCCGGCGGCACATTGCCCGAAAAGCGGATTGGGGGCGAATTATCGGCCTCACATCCGGCAGTCCCTTGGGATTCCCCGACGAAGTCTCCTACGGCGCCGCCAAGGCGGCACTCGAGAATTACACCATGTCTGCCGCCTTCGAGCTTGCGGAGTACGGGATCACAGCCAACATCGTCTACCCACCGGTTACCGATACGGGCTGGGTGACGGACGAGGTCCGTGAACATGTATTGCAGAATGCACATCTGATCCACATCGTCGGCCCGGAGGATGTCGCCGAGGTGATCGCCTATCTCTGCTCGGACCAGGCCCGTTTGATTACGGCGAATGTCATTCACTTGCGATAATAGCAGTGCGTGAATCCGAGAGGATCCTTCACGACCAATCAGCAAAGGGTAAAGGACATGCGTATTTTACGAGGAATTGGGTTTTCCATCTCTACCTTGGTGATTTATTTACTTCCGATCCTGCTGGGTTGGGGGATTACGGATTTGCGAGAATATTTCTCGTTGGAACCGAGGTTGGGGTATTCACTGGTTGTGCTTGCCCTAGCGTTTGGCGTTGGCTATCAGGCGGCCGAAGCGCCTGAAGGTATCCGCGGGAGCAGGGGCCGAGAGGACAAGCTGGTTTCGCGCCAGAGCATCCTTCGCTATGTGGTCATTATCGGTTTGTTCGCCGGATTGGTCTTGCTGCCCTGGGCAGACCGCCATAGCGTTGGAACGGTGGCGGATAGCCAGATCGTACGCTGGATTGGCGTTGCTCTGTTTGGCATCGGGATCGGCTTTGTGTACTGGTCGGGCTTGGCGTTGGGGCGGATGTACAGCGCGGAGGTGACGCTGCAGGATGGTCATCGTCTTATTACTGATGGCCCCTTCCGCTATGTTCGTCATCCGCGCTATGCGGGCGGCATCCTGGCTGCATTTGGAATGTCGCTAACCTTCCGGTCGTGGATCGGTCTCGTAGTCAGTGCGGTTTCGATTGGGGTTTTTCTGCTGCGAATACGAGACGAAGAAATTCTCATGGCGGAGACGTTTGGCGAGGAATGGGAGAGGTACTGTCGACGTACACGCCGATTGATTCCATTTGTATGCTAGCTATCCAATTAATCGATCCGGGAATATGTCCATTTGCATTTCTGCTGTCGATACAACTGGTACTACTTTTGTTTGCTTGTAAAAAGCAAATAAGGAAAATGTGAGACTGTTTTCGCTTTTCGCGAAGCATGTTTTGATTCTGGGTGTTATACATGAAAAGACATTCAACGATCACAAGTCATATCATTATTCAGTCTTTCTCCTGTTATTCTTGATTTTGGGAAGCGTGATTCACGACCAATCCAAGTGAGGTCGAAGGAGAATATCCATGAAAGAAACGACCCAGCAGCATAGAATCCAAAAGGCTTACGACTGCGTCGTCATCGGCGCGGGGAACGGCGGATTGGCTTCTGCAGCACGCCTTGCGGTGGCGGGTAAACGAGTGTTGCTTCTGGAGCAGCACAACATTCCGGGTGGCTTCGCCTCCAGTTTCAGGCGTGGCCGGTTCGAGTTCGAGGTCTCCCTGCATCAATTCGCCGACATCGGTTCCCCCACGAACAGCGGCAGCGTGCGCCAGTTCTTTGAGGACGAACTCGATATCTACCTGGATTGGGTCGAAGTGCCTGAGGCATTTCGCTTGATCCTCACCGATCCGGAGGAGGCGCTGGACATCGTCATGCCCTACGGGGTGGATGCCTTCGTCGATGCGCTCGACGAAGCCGTTCCTAACAGCAAGGAGTCCGTGACGAATTATCTTGCGCTTTGCCGGGAGGTGCTGGAAGGGCTTGCCTACGTAGGCCAGTCTCGCGGGAATCCCGATAGAAAGTATCTGCTCAGCCAGCACACCAATTTCCTGAAGACTGCGCCATACACCGTCGATCAAGTCGCCGAGGCGCTCGCCATCCCCGAGCCGGCGCGAAAAATCATGCACGCCCAGTGGTCTTACATCGGGGTGCCCACCAATCGGGCTAACTTCACCATCTTCGGCGGCATGCTGATCAAGTTCATCACCTTCGGTGCCTGGATTCCGCGTCAGCGTTCACACGAGATCGCCCTGGCCTTCGATGCCCGCATCCGGGAATTGGGAGGCGACATCCAGTACAACACGCGCGTCGAGGAGATACTGGTCGAAGATGGAAAGGTGGCCGGTGTGGTGACTTCCCATGGGGATCGCATCGAAACGGAATACGTGGTTTCAAATGCGTCTCCAACGCTCGTTTACAACCAATTGATCCATCCGAAATCCGAAGTCCCTGCGATCGCGCTGCAAGAGTGTAACGCCCGAGTGCATGGTCTCAGCGGGTTTGTGGTCTATCTGGGGCTAGACGCCCCGCCGGAGGAGATCGGGCTGCGGGAATACAGCTATCTGGTCTACCGCAACATGGACACCGCAGCCAGCTACGAATCGTTTAAAACGCTGGACGCTCCTGAAGCGCAAGCCGTGGTATGCCTGAACAACGCCATTCCGGATTGTTCGCCGCCGGGTACGTCGATCGTCTTTATCACCACGCTCTACCGGCCGGAAGCCTGGCACGACGTCAAGCCGCAGGATTACGTTGGTCTAAAAAACAAGATTGCCGCCGATTTGATCGTCGATTTCGAGCGCGCCACCGGCGCCTCGTTGCGGGAGCATATCGAGGAGATCGAGGTGGCAACTCCGCAGACCTTCGCCCGATACACAGGTTCGTACGACGGTAATATTTACGGCTACGAACCGGAACCGTGGGACTCGCTTCTGCCGCGCATGATGATGTTATCGGAGGATCAACACATCAGCGGCTTGCAGTTCAGCGGCGGCTCCGCTTTCCGCTGCCTGGGTTACAGCAGCAGTTTCTTGTCGGGGCAGGTGGGAGCTCTGTTGACGATACGCGAAATGAAAGCCAGAGGAGGGGTGGCATGAAGATCAGCGTCAAGGGATCCCTTCGAGATTTATTCGGCTTCATCCGCTTGCGTTCATCTCGCAGCAAGCGCTTCGCCAAAGCTCCGGCGCGGCCCATCGCGCTGGGTCTGGTGAACGAGTTGGCCGCGCAGCTTCATCCGAAACGCCAGAACCTGGTGATCGGTGAGATCCGCGACGAGACCAAATCGACCAGGACGTTCCGCCTGGCACTCGATCCCGATTCGGACACCCGGCAGTTGGCGTATTTCCGTGCGGGGCAATACCTCAGTTTGAAGGTCGATATCGATCAGGTCCGAATCACCCGGCCGTATTCGATCTCCTCCGCGCCACGCGAAGCGTTGGGCGTAGATGGCTTTTACGACATCACCATCCGTAAAATCGACGACGGATTCTTCACGCCGCACGTTTGGGACAATTGGAGCGTCGGGACGAAAATTGTAGCTTCTGGTCCGTGCGGCCAGTTCTACCACGAGCCTATCCGCGACGGGAGCAAGATCGTCGGGCTGGCCGGTGGTTCGGGAATTACGCCTTTCCACTCGATGGCGAAGGAAATCGTCTACGGAGACATGGATGCCGAATTGCTGCTGATTTATGGGAGCAGCGATAAGGACGACATCGTGTTCTACGAACAGCTTGCCGAGCTTGAAGCGAAGTCAGCCGGCAGGATGAAGGTCGTGCACGTGTTGAGCTGCGACGAAGCACCGCTGCCCGATTGTGAGCAAGGATTCATCACGGCCGACTTGATCAAAAAGTATGCCGACGTGGACAAGAGCACTTTCTTCATCTGCGGTCCCCAGGCGATGTACGAATTTGTCCGGCAAGAGCTAGCCGCGTTCGGGCTTCCCCCCAAACGCATCCGCAACGAAGTGTACGGTGAAGCGCGCGACATCAGCAAGGCGCCGGGCTTTCCGGAGGGGATGATTAACAGGAGCTTCGTTCTGACAGTCCATATGGGAGGTCTCACAACAACCATACCAGGCCAAGCCACGGAAACTGTACTCGTCAGCTTGGAGCGGGCGGGATTATCGCCGCCGTCCGAGTGCCGCTCGGGAACCTGCGGGGCTTGCCATACGCTGCTCATTTCCGGTGATGTATTTGTACATCCAGATGGTGACGGAAGAAGGTCGGCGGATCAACAGTTTGGGTACATCCATCCGTGTTCGTCCTATCCGCTTTCGGACCTCGAAGTGGCCGTTCCGAGGAGCGGCTTGTAAGGCCATCCATCCGTTATCCGATCCGATTTCCATGGTAACGCGATGTCAATAGACGTAGAATTAAATGGCGGGAAGGAATTCATGAAGACATTTCGTGCGTTGGCGAAAGAGAATGAGGTAATCGGCTACTTTTTACTGGCTTATGGTTTTTCCTGGATCGTTGGTGTGCCCCTCGCGCTCGAAGCGCAGGGAGTCATTAACGTAGGCCTTCCATTTTCCTTGCACTACTTGTACGCATATGGTCCTACTTTGGCCGCATTGTTCATTACTTGGTTGGTTAATGGACAGGACGGGTTGAAAGAGCTGTTCTCCCGGATAAGTAAATGGCGAGTGAAACCCATCTGGTGGATTATTGCGTTCTCTCCTCTCTGGCTTTTTGCCTTGGTTGCTATCGTCCAGCGAATTATTCAGGGGGATTGGCAAGACCTCAACCTTCTGGGACAAGTCCATTTTCTTCCGCAGTTGAATCCGGTGACGGCATTGCTTCTGTGGATTTTCACGTTCGGTTTGGGAGAGGAAATTGGCTGGCGGGGATTCGCCCTGCCTCGACTGCAGAGAAATCGCAGCGCATTATCAGCCTCACTGATCTTGACGATCCTGTGGGCGTTGTGGCATTGGCCGATGTTCTTTTACAACCTTGATAGCTCCTTCATTATCGGTTGGTTGCTAAGCTTGGCGGCGGGCACGATCGTGTTTACCTGGCTATACAACAGCAGCCGGGGGAGCGTGTTGATATTAATTCTGTGGCATGGCTCTTTCGATTTCATCACGGCTTCGAACGCGGGTGAGGGTTTGGCTGCTATCATTCTGAGCGTTATCGTGATAATCTGGGCGATCGTGGTTGTACTCCTATATAAGTCTGCGACTCTATCTGCGGAACAAAAACAAGTCATCTAAATGATGCTCGATTGTATAAATCGATTCGTATCGGTCAGCAAGGACGGATTTCGCACAAGGATGCGGGTTTAATGGGGCTGCAGCGTCTATTCAACCGGTTGGGGAATGGATTTGTTTCGTTGGTATTGCTTTCGCCTATCCATGGCATGCTCAGTAAAAACATCCTGCTCATCACAGTAACAGGCCGGAAAACGGGTCGAAAGTACACCACGCCGGTGAATTATCTGCGCCGAGGGGATGTACTCACGATCGTTAGCCTGCGCACTCGAACGTGGTGGCGGAATCTGCGCGGCGGTAACGATGTGGCTTTACAGTTGCGTGGTCGGAAAGTGACAGGCAAGGGGAAAGTGATCGAGGATGAAAGCGGTGTGGTGGCTGCGCTGACCGAATATTTTCAGCATGCGCCGAACTACGCCAAGTATTTTGACGTGACGCTCGACGCGCAAGGACAGCCCGTCAGTGCGGATGTCGAGCGGCAGGCGCGAAGCCGGGTTGTGATCCAGGTTGAACTTACCTGAATCAACGATAGACGGACGGGGATTTGAGCATGATGGATGAAATTCGAAGCCTCGATAGGGCAAACATGGACATCGATCTCGTCACCCATAAGGACGAAATCAGTTGGAAACAAGATCGTTGCCCATGGAATGAGGCGGAGGGCACTTCGGACCATCGCTGTGCGGTAAAGAATGTGTCCATTTGCCCGTATTTTTGTGGCATTAAGTATCTAGATTATGTATTGTGTTGTTATCCGAATGAGAATCCGTATCGTCAAGATTGAAGTACGATAGAACAAATCCCTATCGCAATCCTGACTTGGTACGGTGCTGATCGAGGACAGAAGGATCGCGCATGAAGTTGAATCGTCTGATTATCGTCGTGGTTCTTGTGGGTAGTTTGGTGCTTTCGGGCTGCGGCGAAAGCAGCCCATCAGGTGTAGCGTATTCCGAATTGGACCGGCGTGTAGCGATCCCCAACGGCGCCGTTAAAATTAGGCCCGAAACCGATCAACATCCACCGATTCTCCATTCGGATGAATACGAACAACCAATCCCGCTGCCCGACTCGATAAACACCGCCGGCGTGGAAGACTCGCCCTTCATTCTGCCGGACGGCTCATCGCTGTATTTCTTCTTCACCCCGGACGCCAACGTACCGGCGGAAAAGCAATTGGTGGACGGCGTCTCAGGCATTTGGGTGTCCCACAAAATCGGAGATACCTGGAGCGAAGCGGCGCGGGTGTGGCTGCAGGAACCTGATAAACTCGCGCTCGATGGCGCAGTGTGTATCCAGGACAATGTGATGTGGTTCGGCTCGGCGCGGGAAGGATATTCCGGCCTCAATATATTTACCGCAGAGTGGGTCAACGGGAAGTGGGCAAACTGGCGGTATGTGGGAGATCGATTGATGAAGGAGATCCAGCTCGGGGAACTGCACGTCCTCGACGACGCGATCTTTTTCAGTTCCGATCGCCCGGACGGGATGGGCGGCCTCGACATCTGGGTGACCGCCAGGAGTGGTGATACCTGGGCAGATCCCATCAACATCGAAGCGGTCAACTCTTCGGTGGTGGAGATGCAGCCGTTCGTTTCGGACGATTGGAGCGAGCTTTGGTTTACGCGTGTCTCCAACGGAGGACCGGAGGTGTTCCGATCACGGCTCATCGATGGTGCGTGGTCGGAACCTGAGTTGATCGTTTCCGACTTATCGGGCGAGCCCACGCTCGACGCGACGGGGAATCTCTATTTCGTTCATGCATTTTACGAGAACGATGAGAAAATTGAAACGGATATTTATGTAGCGTATAAAAAATGATCGGATTGCAATTCGGATGGTCGCCATGAATGGGTCGGTATTTGTACTGCTTGGCTGGCGATGCGGGTTGGGTGGTGCGAGAAAGTGGGGGGTGATCCGTTTCTATAAGGATATGCAATGGCTGACGTCGTCTGCATGGGTGAATTGCTGATCGATTTCGTGCCTACGGAATCGGGCGTTTCGCTCGAGAACGCTTCGGCGTTCAAGAAAGCGCCCGGGGGAGCGCCGGCAAACGTCGCGGTGGGATTGTCCCGTTTGGGTGTTTCGTCTGCCTTCATGGGCAAAGTGGGCGACGACGACTTCGGCAGTTTCTTGGCCCGGACGCTAGAAAAAAACGAGGTGGATATCACGCCTCTGATCTTCTCAAAAGAAGCGAGAACGGCGTTGGCCTTTGTCTCGCTCACGACGGACGGCGAGCGAGATTTCATGTTCTACCGCAATCCCAGTGCGGACATGCTATTCGAACCCGCCGAAGTGGATGCGGATGCAATCCGCCATGCCAAGATTTTCCACTACGGCTCGATCAGCCTGATCGGCGAGCCCAGCAGAAGTGCAACGCTACATGCTGTTAAACTCGCACAAGATGCGGGTTCACTGATCTCCTATGATCCGAATCTGCGTCTGCCGCTTTGGCCGGGAGAAGAAGCGGCTCGAAATGGGATGATGCTGGGTTGGGAACTTGCGCAGGTTATTAAGGCAAGTGTGGAGGAGATCCGATTTCTAACGGGGGAAAAGGATTTGGCGCGTGCGGTGAAACAGCTCTGGCATCCAACGTTGAAACTGCTGGTGGTCACCATGGGGGAGGATGGGTGCCATTCTTTCACCGAAAGGATGGATAGCTACATTCCCGGCTTCGAAGTCGAGACCGTCGACACCACTGGTGCGGGAGATGGATTTGTCGCCGGATTGCTCCGGGGCCTGGACCGTCAACCTAGCATCTGGGAAGACGAGACCTCTCTCGAAGAAACGCTGGTGTTTGCAAACGCAGTAGGCGCGCTGACTACGACGAAGCGGGGTGCTATTCCTGCGCTACCGGAGTTGGAAGCAGTGATCGAGCTGTGTCATTACCGAAAAGTCTAACCAACGATAGATACTGAATCTGCTTTACCATTATTTATTCGTTCAAGAAATCAGTTGTAAACAGAAAGTGATGAACAAGTCAGCGAAATATAATCGAATCATGACGGGAACGATCTTGATACTGGTACTTGTTGCCACGTCGACCGGGGTTTTCTACAACACGCAAGAACCCAGAATCGAACACGTCACTGTGCGTGGAGAGTCCGCAATATATCAAGGAAGTGGATTATATCGTTATGATCCGGCTGACCTTGCGCGTGAAGCGGTGATCTGGGACGTAATCAATTTAGCGGTTGCAGCGCCTTTATTCATGGTAGGTATGTTCTTGAGTGAACGAAATTCTCTGCGCGGCCGGTTGCTGCTGGTAGGGATGTTGTCCTACTTTTTCTACGTCTATCTGATGTACGCCACGATGATGGCGTTCAATCCTTTGTTTTTAATATATGTTGCGATCTTCGCACTCAGCATCGTCGCTCTGGCGCTTAACCTGAGCGGTATGAACGTCGCGGGTTTCGCGCAGCGTTTTGCGGCGAGTTTTCCCGTGCGGATTTTTTCTGGTTACATGCTGCTCCTGGCCGTGATGGTGGTTGGATTGTGGATGGGACGCATCATCCCGATGGCGATTAACAACAGCCTTCCCCCTGAACTTGCAGGTCGAAACACGCTCGAATCACAAGCACTTGACCTGGGCCTTATTGTCCCACTTGCACTATCTGCTGCGATTCTGCTTTGGCGGCGTTCGCATTGGGGATATTTACTAACGGGGATTGGGATTACACACGGTTTCATGATGTTTATAACCATTCCTGCTTGGATTGTGGTGCCGCTGATTCAGGACGGTTTAGTGAACGCTGTCGAAGCCGTTCCATTCATGAGCTTGTCTTTCGTGGGGATTCTGTTGGCCGTGTGGTTCTATAAGCAAGTTCTACCTGATCCGGAAATGAGTGCCGAATCGTAATTCCCGTGGGGCAAGATGGTCGTAACCCGATTTCACGACGCACGTAATAGGGAGGTGAGTAATGACGCAAAAGCCTTCACTTTCCGATTTCCTGACCAACATGCAACAGGATATACCTTGGCCGGTTAAAATCCAGAAGCTCACCCGCAACCTGTGGCGGCGTGTGGCCTTACGCCAAGATTGTTGTGGTCATGAGGGAGAGCCGGGTTGTTGAAAGGTGGAGGATACGTCCCGTGAGGACGACGAGTGAGGATCTAGCAAATTGGCTTTACGGGGTGCGTCATGCGAATGCGCGAGAGAAAAATATTTCTACAAGTCATGAGTTGACGAATCCGAAGATCGCGTAGAAATGAATCACGGATCGGCATCGACGATTACTTGCGATAAAAATCGTTTCTCCACCGGCAGAGCGCCGAGAATTTCGATCGGATTTGCTTTGATGGGATAGCATGAAGATAAGCATTAAAAGTTACCTGCCGACCATCCTGTTCGTGCTCACAGTCTTGGCTTGTGCGCGTAACCCATCCATCATGAGTTCGAAATTTCCGGATATTCCTGCAGGTGAAAGTATCCGTACCGTTGCTCACGAAGGCCGCCAGCGTTCCTACATTTTATATGTTCCGGAGTCAGTTGATTGGGACCAATCCCTTCCACTGGTCTTCGTCTTCCACGGTGGGACGGGAAACGCCGAGAGTGCCATCCGCATAAGCGGTTTTAACGACATTGAAGATATGAATGGGGTTATCGTCGTTTATCCTAACGGTACAGGTCGTTTGAGCGACGATAAATTGCTGACCTGGAACGGTGGAGATTGCTGCGGATACGCTCAGGAATCGGATGTCGACGACGTCGGTTTCGTGCGTGCCATCGTGGTGGATCTGCAACCGTTAGTCGAGATCGACAGCAAACGGATTTATGCCACGGGGATGTCCAACGGCGATGTCCTGTCCCATCGCCTGGCGTGTGAAGCTGCCGATCTCTTTGCTGCTATCGCGCCCGTGGCCGGGACGTTGAATTTTTCGTCCTGCCGACCATCACAACCTGTCTCCATGATTGAGTTCCACGGTACGGACGACCAGCACATTCTCTATGACGGGGGGTCCGGCCCCAAAGCGCTCGTGAGCGTTGATTTCAGTTCCGTTCGAGATATGATCGAGTTTTGGGTCTCAGCTGACGAATGCAGCGCCGAAGCACAAGAGGAATCGTTTGCCGACATCCGGCATGTAACTTGGACGGGTTGTACGGGTTCAGTTGCGGTGGAACTGTACACCGTCATCGGCAGTGGGCATTCCTGGTCCGGAGGCCAGGGTGGTTGGGTGGGCTCGGATCAACCCACGAAGTCCATCTCGGCCTCGCAGTTGATCTGGGAGTTTTTCGCAGCGCACCCTAAGCAGGATTAACAGAATGGCCAACGCTTTGGAACGCGACCATTTAACGACTTGGGATTTGCATATTTTACGTCTCGTGTGGAACGCGATCCCAGCTGTGCGCTCACGTGATGTTTCGGACTGCAAGCCGCTGTTCTTGTATGGATTCTTTCGCTTGCGAGTGTAAAGGCATTCTCGGAATAGTTATTGATCGCCGATCTGTCTGTCATTTCTTCGTTGGACCCGGAACAAGTATCCTGGCCAATCGGAGCAGCGCATCATTCCCACGAACGAGGAGATTTACCTGCCGCACCCACTGCAGTATGAACGAACACTCGATGTCGTTGTGGCGTCGCATGACGGGCATGATATCGATACTGTGGACTTACAGAATGGGCTGGTTGGAACCCGCTTTGAGCTGGGAGAATACGTTACTACACAGGAACTTCTGGAGCAATCTTTGGCGACCCACGAAAAGATCTTCGGCCGCGAATATGCCAATACGGCGCAGATTCTGAACGGACTCGCCTGTGTCTGATTCGGGCAGAGGGATCTGACTGATGGTTTGGATCTCATCAAAGAAGGGCCGGCTATTCGTGAGGCAAGCATCGGACTCGACCCTCCCGACACGATCGAGAGCCTGAATGACTTGGCTGTTTTCCTCGATCATAAGTGGGACCAGCAGCGCGCCAGCAGCGGATCAGCTGGAGATATCAACGGAGATTGCCAAGGGTGGTATCCTTGCGTTTATTCCTTGTAGCGGAGGTGATCGATGAAAACCAAAAAGATGTGTCCGAAGTGCGAATCAACCCAGATTGTCCAACTCGCTGGCGAGTCATTTTTGTCTAAAATTTACCCCTTTGGGTTGCATGATACCGGGTATTCAAGAATCAGTCGATTTGCTTGTACGGATTGCGGTTTCGTGGAAGAGTACCTTGTCGATACCGAGGAATTGGCGGAGTTGAAGCAGGCGCTGGAGTGAGTGAAATCTGTAGTTGAAACGAATCAGTGTTGCAATCCAATTAAATCCTCACCGGGCCTTCAAAAACCCCAAACTCAAGGCTGCGAGAATCTTGAATGTAGTCGGTTTTCGAGATCGCCAAGCGATGATTGAGAGATTTGGTAAAGGATGGGCGTGTAGATGATCAACGCCGAATTTTTACTCACATCCCTCATCGTCGTGCTCGTTCCCGGCACGGGCGTTATTTATACCGTCTCGACGGGACTTGCGCTGCGCTGGCGAGCGAGTATCGCAGCGGCAATCGGCTGCACTGCGGGAATCATTCCGCACCTGACGGCCAGCATTTTCGGCCTTTCGGTGATCCTGCAAAATAGCGCAGTCATTTTCCAGATCTTGAAGATCGCCGGGACGCTGTATCTGCTCTTTCTCGCCTGGTCGATGTGGCAGGATACGGGCTCGATCCAATTGGACGGCCAAGCGAGCAACAAGAATGCATTCCAGATCATACTTCGAGGGATCTTGATCAATCTTCTCAACCCGAAGCTGGCGCTTTTCTTCTTCGCCTTCCTACCGCAGTTCATTTCAGCGGACGCAGTTTCCCCCTCGCAGCAAATGATCGGACTTGCTGCAATTTTCATGCTCATGACCCTGGTAATTTTCATCTTGTATGGCATTCTGGCCAGCGGAGTCAGTACCTATCTGCTGAACTCTCCCAAGGCGATGCGATACGTACAGCGCACATTTGCTCTCATCTTTGCGGTATTGGCGCTGAAATTGGCGTTGAGCGATGCGTAAAGTGTTCTCCGGGCTCGGGACTCGAATCGGTAGGGTTGCAGGCAAGAGTAGTCGATGGCTAGGGCGATTGCTAAGACTACGGCTGTGGAAATTTGTGGTCGTTGGATCGGCCGCATTTTTCGCGGTCTCCACAGTTGCCATCGTCTGGGATGGGGTAACGAACGATCTGCAGAAAGCCGACGTGGCGCTGGTAATGGGCGCTAAGGTCAAGACCGACGGTATGCCCTCTCATCGATTGACCGCGCGGCTGGACACAACGGTGGATTTATTCAAGCGGGGCTATTTCGAGTATCTAATCGTCAGCGGTGGTTTGGGCTGGGAGGGGTATGACGAAGCGCAGGTTATGTCGGTCTATCTGGTCGATCACGGGGTGCCTGAAGAGCGTATTATCATCGACAGCGATGGAACGGACACGTACATGACTGCGCGGAACGCATCTCGTATCATGCGGACAAACAGTATGCACAGTGTATTGATCATCACGCAGTACTTTCACATTCCTCGGACGAAGCTGGTACTGAAGCGCTTTGGTGTAACGCCGGTATATTCTGTCAACGCAATGTACTGGGGACTGCGTGATCTGCTATATATCCCCAGAGAAGTTGCGGCATACTATTATTACTTACTACGCGCCTATGACTAGCAAGTGAAACGAGGATAAATTGTGGACGAGTTGTTGGATCGGTTTCAAGAAATTCGCGCCGAATTCATAAACGTCTTGCAACGATTTCCCGCTTCGGAGCGAATGGAACGGCTCTTCGATCAGTGGTGTCTGAAGGACGTCCTCGCCCATCTCGCCGGCTGGGATCGCTACTTCGTCGACATCGTGGTCGCGTTGGAGGAAGGCGATAAACCGCCGTATTGGGGAAGCATGGCGCAATTCAACGAGATCTCGGTCGAAAAACGAAAAGATCAAACTTGGGAATCCGTGTTCGATGAGTTCGTAGCCAACAGCGAGACCCTCGTTCAGCGCTACAAGCAGATCCCGGAAGCGATGTGGGCTGCCAGATTCTGGGAACACAAATCCATCACGCCTATTAAAATGCTCGAGATCAACATCCATCATTACGAAAAGGACCATTTAGCGAAAGTGAAAGAGGTCCTGGCTCGCTTCCAGTAAGTTGTAGAATCTTGTTAAATCAGAGTGTAAGACGAATGGTCTCGCGCCGTGTGAGCTTTGCGGTCGATGGGATTCTACGAGATCGAACGAAAGAAAGGAGGTCTGCTCATGCGCGATAAGAAAATGATGTTGCATGGTGTGCTCATTACAATTGGTGCCGTGGGGCAGATTGTGTCGGCCATCGCCTTCTACGATCCGGAAGGCAGCGAATGGCGCATCAACGCTGGCTGGTTCATCCTCATGCTTTCGGGGTTGTTTGGCTGTTTGCCGATCTATACTTTTCGGCGACTGGGACGTGTAGAGGGGCGTGGATACATGCGAACCTCTGTTTTAGTCGATCGTGGGATTTTTAGTATCGTGCGCCACCCGCAGTATCTTGCGGGCGTTTTGATGGCCATTGCGTTTCCAATGATAACCTGGCATTGGACGGTCATCATATTGGGGCTTATAGCCGCGCCGGTATACTATTTGGATACGTACGTTGAAGAAGAGAGATGTATCCAGAAGTTCGGGGATGAGTATCTGGAATACATGAAACGTGTGCCTCGGATGAACTTCCTTCTGGGTCTGTGGCGGGTAATACGGCGAAAGATTGCGGGCGATTCATCAGCCTAGACATCGATCTGGTTCTGCGCGGAAAATCTCTCCAATTGGTATCCAAGATCAATAATCTATTGTCTCATCGCCATGGAGAATCAAGTATAGGTCGAAACCTGTCGGAGATGTTGAGTACATATTCCACGTGGCTTCGCCCTCTGGATTAACCTATAATTATTTAAAAACCGCATGGACAAGGGAGGTCGATGTGATTATTGGGGTGCCGCGCGAGATCAAACCCGATGAGTATCGCGTCGGGATGTTGCCGGTGGGTGCGGAGCTTCTGGTCAAGGACGGCCATGATGTGCTGGTCGAGCGAGAAGCCGGTTTGGAAAGCGGCTATCCCGACCAGGATTACGTCGACGCCGGGGCGACCATCGAGGATTCTTGGGAAGCGATCTATGCAAAATCGGAATTGGTGATTAAAGTCAAGGAGCCGCAGCCCAGGGAAATCGCCAAACTGAAAAAAGGGCAATTGCTGTTTTGCTATTTTCACTTCGCCAGCTCACGGGAACTGACGCAGGGATGCCTCCAATCGGGTATCTCAGCCGTGGCCTTTGAAACTCTGGCGGACGAGCGGGGTAGGTTACCGCTGCTCACCCCCATGAGCGAGGTGGCGGGCAAGATGTCTGTGCAAGAAGGAGCCAAGTCCCTCGAAAAGCAGCGGCATGGCCGTGGGGTCCTTCTCGGCGGTGTCACCGGTGTCAAACCGGCCAGCGTTCTCATCCTCGGTGCCGGTGTTGTTGGAACCGCTGCCACGCAGGTCGCGGCGGGAATGGGGGCCAGCATTATCGTCATGGACATCAACCTCGATCGTCTGCGCTATCTGGAAGAAGTGATGCCTCTCAACGTAACCACGGTTTTTTCCGATCCTCATGCCATTGCCTATCATGCCAAATACGCCGACTTGGTCATCGGCGCCGTGCTCATTCCGGGCGGTAAAACGCCTGTCCTGATCACCCGTGAAATAATCCGTACTATGAAACGCGGCGCCGTGTTGGTGGACGTTTCCATCGATCAGGGGGGATGTTTCGAAACGAGCCGTCCCACGACCCACAGCGATCCTACGTATATCGTCGACGGTGTGGTGCACTACTGCGTGGCGAACATCCCCGGTGCGGTGAGCCGAACCAGCAGCCAGGCGCTCGGTCACGCGACCTTGCCGTACTGCCGCCAACTCGCCAGATTGGGACTCGATTCCTTCCTTGCACTCTCCGAAGGACATCGGGATTCTCTCAACATGCGCGATGGAAAACTGGTGCACCCGGCGCTGCTCGAAGCTTTTCCTGATTTCGAAGAGTAGGGGGCTCACGGAGCAATAATTGAACTCGTTGGTGATAATATGGGGGTCGTCTTTAGCTTGGATTTCTTGGACGAGTTATCGTTGTTTCTGATTGAATGATGGCGGCTACTGAAAAGTATAGAATATGACAGGGTCAACATACTTCGCTAAGTCGTTTAGGGTGATGTTGTTAACGTTACCCTGAGTGTCCGCGTTGGGGAAATATGATAACTTGTCCCTTTCAAGAAAAACTGCATTGATTAGGCTCTTTCCCGGAGGACTTTTATTCTATACAATCCGAAGATCAGAGATCGTCCAGATTTGATTTCGTCAGTGGAATTGGAACAGGGTTCGAACGATTAATTATTTATGAAGAAATCGATATCCACGCTATTATTTACCGCAGCCTTATGTACCTCTGTTGCCTTGATCTTCATCACTTTCATTAACACTCTACCATTTGATATATCGAGCATTGCGATCGATTGGAAGGGAATACGCCGCGGTCTAAGTGGCGGATCGATCCAATACGGGACGGGATTACGGAACCCACCTTGGAGTCTGATTGTCCTTCTTCCGTTAGGATTACTTTCCTATCGCAGCGGTTGGGGGATATTAATTTTGGCAACTATAGCGTCAGAAGTTGTGAGTGTACCACGCGAGATGCGCAGAGGACTGAGAATTTCAATAGCAGTTCTAGTGGTAATTACATATCAGTCTCTTCGAAACATGATGGATGGCAATCTAGAAATACTGCCAATTGTCGGCTTACTATCGGTATTTTCTGCGCTTCGCAAAGAAAACCCGTGGATATTAGCTCTGGGATTCCTATTGGCATCAGCGAAACCCCAAACCACATGGATTTTACTGCCGGTGATCGCAATTTATCTCATCCGTATATGGCCGCGAGGGAAAATTCTGCGTACGCTTGCCGTCATTCTCCCAATCGTTACGGTTACGATGGTGTTGTATGGAAAGGATTGGCTTGAATCCATGTTATTGATCGAACATCGCGGCAGCATCATGGATGTCTCTCTGTTTGCCGCGTTGTCGCGCCTAGAGTTCTCATCGATTGTCATCTGGCTAATCTGGGGCGCAATCCTTTGTATAACCTTATTGATCATCTACCACGCGCATGAGTTCATCGACCGTAGAATGGCGGGTTTCCTCATCTCTGCTGGGCTCTTGCTCGCGCCGTACGCCGCAGGAAATAGTCTCGTTACACTTTTCGCAATCGGCGTGGTTCCTTTATTCGTTACAGACAAAATACCTGCAACGACTTTATCGATTGTATTCAACATCCCCTATTTGTTTATCAGAGACAATTCCCTCCGGTTCTGGTATGGTGCTTATTATGCAACCTTTGTTCTGTTTCTGTCTTGGATTATTTTTGCCTGGAAGTTTATAGATCTCGCACGAACTGCGAAAGAGAAGCAACGGAAAAGGTCGCCTGAAGATCACGCATGAGGCACCGATTTCCACATGGCGGGTCATTTTGTTAAGACCATTCCGATTAATAGTATGGTGTGGTTCAGTGGGGTCAACAGGATTTTCCGTGCCGTCTACCCAACGCATGTATACTATAATAAACTTTTAGGTAATCGATCATGGATGAGATGATTGCGTACTGTGGCCTCGATTGCTCGCAATGTGGAGCGTTGATCGCGACGAAATCGAACGACGACGCGAAGCGGGTAGAAGTAGCGGCAATGTGGTCAGAAGAATTCAATGCTGATATTCGGCCCGAACATGTTTACTGCGATGGATGCATCTCCGAGAGCGGGGTGCTTTACCAACACTGCAGTGTTTGTGAAATTCGGACGTGCGGGTTGGATAAGGGCCTGGCGAACTGCGGACATTGTGAAGAATACCCATGCACAAAGTTGAGCGAATTCTTCGCAGTGGTGCCTGATGCGAAGACTCGATTGGATGGGGTCAGAGCCGGATTGTAGCGGCTTGACAGCGAAGGTATGTATTCATCATGAATTTATTTCAACCTCCGCCCCTGACGCAATACGATCTTCATTTTCGTTTTGCGGGGGTTCCCATTCGCGTCCACCCACTATTCTGGCTGATGGCGCTCTTATTTGGTGCTTCATCGGGCAGTCTGGTGAACCTATTGGTTTGGGTCGTCGTTCTCTTCATCTCGATCCTCGGTCATGAATTGGGGCACGCCTTTGCGATGAGAATGTACGGCATGGATTCACGCATCGTGCTGCATCTTGCAGGTGGTCTAACCATACCCGAAACCGTGCGTTGGGGCAGCAGAAGGGCGAGTGTCTCATTAAACGCCACACAATCCATGATTGTTTCGTTTGCCGGTCCCTTCGCCGGTTTCCTACTGGCGGGACTTGTCATGCTTGCAGTGATTGCCTCTGGTGGGAGTGTTTTCGTTTCGAAATTGTTTGGCGTAATCCCGTTGCCGATGGCGCAATTGCCAGTGAGCAGTTATATTGCCAATTTGGTGGTGATGACGTTCCTTTGGATCAATGTCTTCTGGGGGTTGATGAATCTCATGCCGGTTTACCCTCTCGATGGTGGGAACATTGCCCGAGATGCACTCGTCCGCGTGGATCCACGAGGTGGTTTACGTACGTCCCTCATGGTTTCAGCAGTTGCCGGCTTCATCATCACCTTGCTCGGATTGACACTTTTCCGCAGCATGTATATAACATTTCTGTTTGGGATTCTGGCAATTGAGAGTTATCAAACGTACCAAGCACATTTCGGGAGTCGGTATTAGGAAGCCCGTCATCGATTCCATGTTATTTTCCTCAAATTCATTCGAACTCGAGTAGTCTAAACCTTGTTGTTCTCCAATTCGTTTTTCGTTTCGGGTTCGACGTTCTCGAACTGGTCTGTGCAAACCATCCACTCCCGTGCGAATAAGCGAGTATCAGTTTGAGAAACTTGGCCAGAGAGGAACATTGATGACAATTTTCCCCGAGTTCCAGTCAGGATTGCATAACGGTTGGTTGGCTCTAATTCCCTATTTCGTGGGATTAATACTTTCGATACGCGCCTTCTCAAAGGATTCCAGAGATCAGCTTTTTGAAGATCCGAAATACAGCATGCCGATCGGCGTTAGAATCTTGCGCACGATAAGCCAGATCGGGTTAATCGCCTACATCTTTATGATGGTCTTTGCGCCGCTCCGCTTCGGTACGCCAGGCTTTGTGATCGGTGTGTTGATCTACATTCCGGGCTACGTCATGGTCATGGGCTCGTTGTACACCTTCAGGACTACATCGGTCGGCCAGCCTGTCGTTTCAGGATTCTATCGCTGGTCTCGCAATCCGCAGTGGGTGGGATTGGTGATGGTCATGTTTGGGGCGGCGTTGATGACCGAGGTGTTGCTGTATTTGGGGATCATTTTATCCGTGGCCGTAATCTATCACCTGCAAATCGTTGAGGAAAAGAAGCTCTGCCTTACGCAGAACGGGGATCGCTACCGGGCGTACATGGCGAACGTCCAGCGTTATCTATTATTCTTCTGAAGATCCTCTTTACCGATCTCCCGTCTCATCATCCAGAGCCTGGACGGCGGTCGGATTTCCGGCTGCAGTGTATGTGAAATCCGAGCGTTGGTGCGTGATGGCGGAACTCTACATATTTAGGACCTTGTTAGAATCAGCATCGCGGGAGTCGCGATCGGCGTAGATTCTTTTATAATGAAGGTAACGAACAGAATAAGTTCGAATGGAAATGAGATGGAAAAACAGGCAATCCGCAGCGGAATCGAAGCTCTCGATAATGTCCTCCAAGGATTCCGACTTGGCGACAACGTCGTCTGGCAGGTCGACGATCTGGAAGATTATCGCCATTTCGTACTACCCTTTGCGCGGGCCGCCGCTGAGGAAGGATGGCCGGTCGTGTATTTGCGTTTTGCTTCTCACGCTCCGGTGTTGCATCCCTCATCCAACGTAGAAATCGTGGAATTCAATCCTGCTACAGGATTTGATACCTTCACCCGTGAGGTGCATCAATTTATCGAATCGCGAGGACCGAAGGTGTTTTACATCTTCGACAATTTATCGTCGTTGGTCGATAAATGGGTGACGGACGAATCGTTGGCCAATTTCTTCCAGGTAACCTGCCCATACCTATTTGAGTTGAACACCGTGACGTATTTTGCACTCACTTCGGGGCACCATGCGCACGGCACGGTGGCCCGCATTCGCGACACGACTCAAGTCCTGCTCAATGTCTACCACGTCAAAGATCAGATGTACGTGCATCCCATCAAGGTGTGGAATCGTTACTCGCCGCAGATGTTCCTACCGCACGTTGCGGAGGGCAAGCGCTGGATACCGTTAGCCAACAGCGGAGAAGCTGCAGAAGTTTTAGGCTCTGCGCGCCAATCCCCATTGCGTAGTTCGACGCAGCCGTTAGACCCCTGGGAAAGTGTCTATCAGAAATTAGCTCGTTATCGCGCTTCACCATCTGGACTTGACGAAGATGATGAAGAACAATTGGCGTTGAAAAGAGAATTTATACGCATGCTCATCGGGCGGCATCCGATTTTTTCCATACTGGCCGAACGGTATTTTTCATTGGACGACCTCTTTGCCGTGCGCGATCGTCTCATTGGCGCTGGCCGGATCGGAGGTAAAGCTGCCGGTATGTTGCTGGCGCGGCGTATTTTAACCTCGGGCAATGATCCTGAAGATGCGGAGCTGATCGAGCGCCTGGAGGATCACGACTCATTTTACATCGGCTCAGATGTATTCTTCTCATTCCTGGTAAATAACGATCTCTTTCGATTGAGATTGCAATTAACCCGCAATTCGATGCTCTCAACCGATGAATTCAAGGATGTGGAGCAGCGTTTTTTAGCGGGAACTTTTTCGGGATCGATCCGGGAGCAGTTCCGACTCATACTCGACTACTATGGACAGGCGCCGGTTATCGTACGTTCGAGCAGCTTGCTGGAAGACAGTTTTGGAAACGCGTTTGCAGGGAAATATCGCAGTATATTTTGTGCCAATCAAGGAGATCCCAAATCTCGTCTCGACGATTTCATGCGGGCGATCAAATTGGTCTATGCCAGTGCGCTCAATCCGGATGCGCTTTCTTACCGCAGTCGACGCGGTTTAGGTGAAAATGACGAACAAATGGCGATTCTCGTGCAGCGTGTTTCCGGAATCCCCTATCGGCATTATTATTTTCCGGCTCTTGCCGGTGTGGCTTTTTCCCGCAATTTGTATGTCTGGAACGACCGCATCGATCCCAAACAGGGACTGATCCGCCTCGTCTTCGGTTTAGGGACGCGAGCCGTGGAGCGTGTGGGCGCGGATTATCCACGCATGATCGCCATCAGTGACCCACGCTTACGCCCGGAAGTAGGCATCCTGGTGGCGAAATACTCCCAGCACGAAATCGATCTGCTGGATTTGGAGCAGAAGTGTTTCACCAGTCGTACGCTGCCTGAAGTGCTTTCGAATGGGCGTTATCCCAACCTGGAGCTATTCGTATCGGTGATGCAGGACGGCTATCCCTTCGATCCAATTTCGGCGAGTGTGAAGGGCGAGCCGGAAGAGCTTGTTTTAACGTTTAACAATTTACTCCAGAAAACAGATTTCGTAGCAATGATGGGTAAATTCCTTAGGAAACTGGAAGACGCTTACGGCCAACCTGTGGATCTTGAATTTACAGCGGGCGTCGATGAAGATGGGCGGGTAAGCATCAATTTGCTCCAATGTCGGCCATTGTTGTTGCCAGGTTCGACCGTTGATGTTTCGCTTCCACAAGACCTGGAGCCGGAGCGCGTACTCTTCCGATCCCAACGAATGATCGGGGGCGGCAGCGTGTCGCACATCCGCTATATTTTATACATTGATCCCCACGAATATAACCATTTGGCTTCATCCGAAGACAAACACAGTTTGGGGCGCTTGGTGGGCCAGATCAACCGCCTGACGGAGGTCGAGCAAGGCAAGATTATCATGATGGGTCCGGGACGTTGGGGAAGCGGCAACATCAACCTGGGCGTCAACGTCGGTTATGCGGACATCGATAATGCATCGGTGCTGGTGGAAATGGCATTGGAGGAAGCGGGACACGTACCGGAAGTATCATACGGCACCCATTTCTTTCAGGACCTGGTCGAAGCTCAAATTATCTACATGCCCGTCTATCCGGAGGACGAAGCGACACAATTTCAAACCGAATTTTTCATGACTGCACCGAATGCGCTTCTGAAATTGATACCAAAGGCTCGCAAGCACGAGAATATCGTGCGGTTGATCGATGTTCCCGAAGCGACGAATGGCAAGCACGTTCGGGTGGTTGCTGATTCGGAGCGTAACCGTGCGGTCTGCTACTTGGCCGATACCTATTCTGAGTAAACTAAAAATAAATCAATGGAAGCATTTGTCTCTTTTTCGCGTTCCGACGGAGGATGGTGGATTGAGAACGTCTCAAGGAGTTAAGACATGCCACAACTCGTCAAAGGCGGCAAGCATACTTATGGCTGGTGCAGGGTTGGGGAAGAAGGCATCATTTTGCTTCCTCCCGAAGCTGTGGAAGAGTATGGGTTTAGCGATTCAATGAAATTATTCATGCTGCCGGGCAGTAAGAAATCCGGCGGCTTCAGCGTGGGTTCTCGGGATTCAATTTTGCGAAGTCCTGTCGCGGCGGTGCTGCAAACCGATCCGGAACTCGCCGAATTCCAGCTGCCGGAAGGTGAAACCGTTGAATTTCATGGAAAACGGTTTTGCTGGATTGAGTTGCGTGAGGGGGCGATTCACGTCCCGCTAGAAACGCTTCAGCATTATGGCATTCAGATCGGCGACAAATTACTGGTCATCCGGGGAAGCTATCTGGCTGTCGGTTTTGCTGTACGAGGTCCGGTAGTCGAGGAGGCGAAAAGGCATCCAGGTTTGGCGGTTTTCGAGCCATCGATGTGAGACGTTCTTCGATTCGGTGTTGACCAGTCGCGAAAAACAAGGCATAGTAGTGCTTATAATCCTAGAGGAATGATTACGGATAGGTGGTGAGGAGGGACGATGTCGTTGCCAAATGAAACTGATGAAGCAGATCTGGGCTATCGTTTTGTGGCCGGACGGAATCCGGAGTCGATAGGTTACCCTAGGTTGGAGATCAACATACTCTGTGCTCCTTCGGAAAGGCACTTCGATCCGAAAATTGCTCAAATCTCGATCTTCACCCTGAAAGACAGCGTTCGTCCCCACAAGATTAATCAACTCGAAATTTACCATCCCTGGGTGTATCGTGACACGTACCAGGTTGCACCCGGCTTGGTGACACTTGCAGACCGTAAGGGTAAAAAGGTGGAAGCCTATACGTTCGGGGGGAAGCTGACGGTCGATTCGGATGAATACTGCACTTCGTGTGTTCTTCAATCGGATGCCCCGATTATCGAGATCAACCACACGAATCCAGTGATCATGAAGTTCATCGAAGAAGTTGAAATCATTCTCGCTGAGCAGCGGGCCAATCAGGCCACAGATTTGGAGGGTTTCGAAGCGCGTCTAGAAAAGGTGCCCGTTTCCAAACTTTACATCGCTTGTCTCATGGAGTTGGAGAAGAAAATAAAGGATGCACAAGGCAGCGGAGGTGACGTCGATCGAAAACTCTTAGACCTGATTGAGGGGGAGAGACGATTCATGAGGAAGGAGGGCAGCTGGCCCGAAAATCCCCCCTCATTTTCGAAGATACTATAACGATAATCTGGCCGGTTTGAGTCCAGTCCGATTACTGATTTCTGACGTTCCTCACGCATCCTGAGTACGCGATTTGCCGCTATGCCGGGGATGCCTGAGTGGGGCTGGGTATCGGTTAGGTTTTCTCGTCCATTTTCCGTTGGAATGTAAATTGCAGGAGAGCGTAAAGCCATGCGCAGCGACAAAGAAATGCTTGATCTGATTCTCTCCATTGCTCGCGATGATGAGCGCATACGTGCGGTCATCATGAACGGTTCCCGCGTAAATCCCGAGGTACCTCGTGATTTCTTTCAGGATTTCGATATCGTCTATGTTGTTGAAGATATAAAACCATTCAAACAGACACCAGACTGGATCGAGCGGTTTGGTAAGCTCATGATCTTGCAATTGCCCGACGATATGGGCGATCATCCTGAAGATGGGGATCGTTATGCATATCTAATGCAATTTGCGGATGGAAACCGAATCGATCTCACGCTTTATCCTGTAGAAAAGTTCGACCAACTTGCGCGGGATAGTCTGAGCGTGCTTCTGCTCGATAAAGACGGAACAATCAAACCCTTTCCGCCCTCGAACGAGAGTGATTATCTGGCGGAGCCACCTACACCGAAATCATTTGCCGACTGCTGCAACGAATTTTGGTGGACTTGTCCTTATGTTGCCAAGGGATTGTGGCGGGAGGAGATCGCTTATGCCAGAGGATCGTTCGCGCAATACCTTCGACCGGAACTTATGAAAATGCTGATCTGGTGTGCCGGAATCGAGGCCCGTTTTTCGTTTAACCCGGGTAAGTTCGGGCGAAACTTGAAACGGTATCTCGATCCCGCGCTGTGGGAGTTGCTGCTGACAACCTATTCGAATGCAGACATCGAGAACACGTGGGAGGCACTCGAAGCCGCATGCCGCCTCTTTCGGACAGCGGCGATTTCGGTTGCCGGGCACTTCGGTTATGCATATTCTCAACAAGAGGATGAAAATATCACCGCTCATCTGCAGCACGTACGCAGATTACCGAAAGATGCCCAGGAGATGTATACTGGAAACCGGGATTCAGGAAGTTAATCGGGAGGAATTGAAAACCCGATTTCGCAACGGTTTATATCGACAATCCCACGGTGCTCGGCTCGAGGGTCTTCGACATCGGCGTAGCGCACGTCCGCATGAATTTCATACCGCCCGGGAAATTTAGGATCAACCTGCGGGATTAACAGAGGATATTCAAAGCGTGTGTGAGGATCGGGATCGATTGATCTACATTCTGAGCCGGGTGGGCCCGGGCCGTTGGCAGATTCGAATTAGAACCCATACAACATGAATTGCACAACCGCTTCTCCGCAACCGCGAGGAGTTGCTAGGCGTTCTCCTCCGGTTCTCTTGGGACGATAAAAATGAGATACAAGCCTACGAGAGCAATGAACACACACAAGACGGGAATGATCACAGGCAAGCTGAACCATCTTGTGACGAGATCAACGCCGGCGGCGATGAGACCGACGATCCCCATCACGAGCAGTATTTTACCCGCAAGATGAAAGCGGATGGGGACAAATCCAGAACGTTGGCTCATGGTTTTTCTCCTAATTCCATTTCTATGCGGACCTGTGCAGTTCTGGTTGAAACCGTATCGAATCAATTATATCAACACTGCCTCCAAGCGCTTCGTGAAGATGAATGCCGAGAAGTATAAATCGATGGACATAACACAAGCGATTCTTTCGGATGCGGATGATATCTTGCTACTGCAAAAACTGGCGTTTCGAATGGAAGCGGAACGCTACAACGATTACGACATCCCTCCGCTGCGACAAACCATCGGAGAACTTAAAGCACAGTTCAGTACGCATGTGATATTAAAGGCGACCCTCGATGGTGAGATCGTCGGCACGGTTCGAGCGTACGAAAAGGATGGCACCTGCTACATCGGCAGATTGGCCGTAATGCCGGAGTTGCAAAACCGCGGTATCGGCACGGCGTTGATGATCGAGATCGAGAAACGATTCAGCCCCACGCGGTTCGAGCTTTTCGTCGGCGCCAAGAGTGAAAACAACATCCATTTGTACGCCAAGCTGGGCTATACGACCTTTAACAAAGGTGGCGAATGCTGCGGCAGCGTCGAAACGCTGTTCATGGAAAAATGGAACCAAGAAAACCACGAACGGGCGTCCCCAGGCTAATTCATGTATAGCTGCGATATGAACAACGTAAAACAGTCCGTTGTCTCTGGCGGAGGCGGATTCTTTCCCTTCATTTTTTTACCGTGCAGGAAAATCCAGTTTAGCAGGCTAGTTGCAAGCGCATTGGAAACGGACTTCACTGGAAATCATCATATAAACGACCTAAATCCAGAACATTTTTTGTTAGAATCCTATCTAGCGTTGCTTGTTCTGTAGGTGACTGTTGCGCCATCGTTGCGGCGCTCAGCAAAATATCCAATTTCAAACCAAGGAGGGAGACCGATGACGGTAGATGCTGCTCGATCTTCTGTTGGCTCGGAAGGGAAATTCGTCGGGTTGAGGCGGTTTAATCTCATTATGGGATTTCTCCACTTGATCCAAGGCGTCTTTATGATTCTGGTCAGCAATGACACCACGTATCCGATATATACCAACTTTCTACGCTTCGATACCCAGACGCGATCTCTTACTCCGGATCCGAAGCTGCTTTACGAGCTGCGCTTCGGGCCCGCTGTGGCTGTTTTTCTGCTCATCTCGGCGGTCGCACACTTCTACCTTTCGACGATCGGTTATAGCCGTTACGTTGAGAATTTAAAGAAGGGCATGAATTCGGTGCGCTTCTACGAGTATGCCCTCAGTTCGTCGCTCATGATTGTCTTGATTGGCATGCTCACAGGCTTGTGGGATTTGGGCGCCTTGATCTTGATCTTCGGCATCAATGCCATGATGAATCTCTTCGGCATCATGATGGAGCTGCACAACCAGACCACACCGCGTACGGACTGGACCGCATTCATTTACGGTTGCATCGCGGGCATCATACCCTGGATCGTGATCTTCGTTTATTTCGTTGGTGCAGTCAACTCGGGCGATGCCAAGCCACCGGCTTTCGTGTACGCCATCATTCCAACGCTGTTCGTCTTTTTCAACATCTTTGCCATCAACATGGTCCTGCAGTATCGCAAAGTAGGGCGCTGGAAGGATTATCTCTTCGGCGAGCGTGTGTACATCATCTTGAGCTTGACGGCGAAATCGGTTCTCGCCTGGCTGATTTGGGCGGGAACGCTGGCGCCGGTGTAAACCTAAAATCCTATAGATCCACTCGTCGATCGGTTAGCAGTTTCAGCCATTCGTGCCGAAGAACGCGCTCGCATCCAGGTGATTTTGGGGGCGGTCATTGTTCTCCACCTCACCATTTGGCTGGATTGCGTGTACGTTATCGGAATTGAACAAGAATCTACCCTTTGTGCTCAACCTCGTTCTATTTGGTGTAAGGGCGGTATTAGCGTAGGTCGTCGTGACGCGGATGCGGCCTGCCCCCGAAATCGAAGTCGTTTCGCCAGCTGTTTAGCTCGTGATACACTTGAAGTTCGAGATACGTTCCTCTCTGTGCAGGCTGTAGCACGACGCGATCTCCGCCTCGAACAGCAATCGAAAGGAAAACTCGCATGGACGATCAAGTTGCGAAACGGAGTCGAGAGTATTTGGAATCCGGGTATTGGTGTGCCGAGAGCGTTTTACTGGCGGTGGCGGAAGCGAAAGGCATTCAATCCGACTTGATCCCAAAGATCGCCACGGGTTTCTGCAGCGGTATGGCGAGAACCGGAGGGCAATGTGGTGCGTTGAGTGGCGGGATCCTCAGCATCAGCCTGATGACCGGAAGGAGTTATCCCGGTGGGCCGGTAAACGAAATCTATTCCCGGGTAGATAAGCTGCGCCAGGATTTCAAGGACAAATTTGGATCGACCAACTGCTCCGAACTTCTCGGGCTGGACCTGGGAACGGAAGAAGGACTGCAAAAGTTCAACGAAGCTAATTTACGTGAAAAGTGCATGGAATACACGCAGGAAACCGCTCGAATGGTAAACGCGCTCTTAAAAGACGTATAGATCCTGGTTAGGAAGTCAAACGCTAAACGACCCACTAAAGGGGTGCGTTTATGGGAACGTATTTCCAATCTCTGGTGTTCAACGTTCCGCTGGATCAAGCGCCGTCCGCACTTGCGCGTCATATACGAAACTTTTTAGTTGCCGAAGAGATCGTCGTCGCCGAGCACTCGGACTGCACCCCTGGAGTACGCGGGCTTGGTTATGCGCCCGGGCCTGTATATCGGGCGGCCGTCGACGTGCCTAATCCGAACATCTTCTCACTGGCAACGAATGGTGTTGAAATCGCGGAAGGACGGATCGTTGAGATCGATCCCCAAGGCAGTTTTCAAGCGACCTGTCCCAGTTGTGCAAAAGTATTCACGCCCGGTGAAGATATGTACGATGCGATCTCGATCTGGTATGAAGGGGATGATGATATTGCGGTCAAATGTCCGCATTGTCTTCACTCGATGCGCCTCGTGAATTGGCCGATCAAACCAGCATGGGGTTTTGGGAACCTGGTCATTAAGTTTTGGAACTGGCCGATGTTACGGCCGCAGTTCATCGAAACGCTCGCCTCAATCGCCGGATTTCAACCGACAGTCGTTTTCGGAAAATTATAGGGTACGGTGATGTCCCTTTTCCCAAAAAGACTCTTGGCATCGTTCTTCCTCGTTTTGGGTGTCGCAGCTTGTGGTCGACGCCATCTGCCAATTGAAGTGGGTGGAGAAAGCATCGAGACGCTGTCTGCAACCCTGGTTCTGGTCAACGGTACGCTGATCGACGGCAGCGGAGGTGATCCCATACCTGACGCTGTCGTCGTGATCGACGCCGAGCGTATTGTCGCTGTGGGAGCGCGTTCGCAGGTTGAGATTCCCAAAGATGCGTCAACGATCGACGTTGCTGGGGCGGCCATTCTTCCGGGTTTTATCAATACGCATGTCCATAGCGCGTACGATGAAGAAAAACTCAAAGCCTGGGCGCAGGCCGGCGTGACCACGGTGCGGGACTTGGGGAACGATGGCGATCCGAAGGACTTGATTGCTTTCCGCAACAGCGCAGCTAAGGATCATCGTTATGCGCGCCTGATTGCCGCCGGGCCGATCGTGACGACGTTGAGCGGATATGGAACCCGTGAAGTGGGTTCGGTGGCAGAAGCCCAAAGCACCGTAGCGGAGCTTTTGAACGCCGGTGTAAACTTGATCAAGGTCGGTATCGAGGACGATTTACAAGGTCGTACGTGGCAATTGCTATCGGTGGAAGAAATCACGGCTATCGTGGAACGTGCACATTCCGGGAACGTGCCGGTTTCGGCACACGTCAGCCGCAGCAATCATGTGGAAATGGCGCTCCAGGCAGGTGTCGATGACCTCGCGCACATGGTCGTGGATGAGATTTCGGACGATCTGATCGCTCGCATGATCGCTGCGAATATGTACTGGGTGCCGACTTTGGAATTGTGGGCCTGTGTCGACGATTTGCACCCTGTCCACTATGGCGATCAAGGCGTACAAAATCTGACTCGATTCTCCCAAGCCGGTGGTCTGATTGCGTTAGGGACGGATTATGCCGGTTACCGTTGTGTATTCGATATGGGCATGCCGATGACGGAGATCGGGCTCATGCAGCAGGCCGGTATGACGCCGATGGAGATCATCATCGCCGCCACGAAAAACGCTGCGCACGTATGCAACCTCGATTCGGACTTGGGGACGTTGGAGGCCGGCAGGATCGCCGACATCCTGGTGGTGAATGGGAATCCACTCGAGGATCTTTCAGCGCTGCAGAACGTAAGGATGGTGATTCACGGTGGGGTTATTGTTCGCGAATGATTTCATAGCTAAGTATGGGGTTATTACTTTGTTTGACTCGTTGTAAGATTGAGAGATCGGAAAAAATATCAGCCTCAAGGGATTTCTACATGCGACGACAAGAGCGACGTTTCCTTTTCGTAACAATCAGTATTCTCGTTGTCCTGTTGTTTGGGTGCAAACCGACGACGAAAGAACCACTCGCAACTTCGACGATCCCGGCTTCAGATACCCCGGCTTCGGAAGTCGTCCCGACAAATACTTCGACGCCCGCTTCTGGTGGTGATACTAACGCCAAAGCAGACCTGATTTTCCATAATGGCACCATCCTGACAATGGAGGATGGATTCCCGACTACTTCTGCGATCGCTATTCGGGGTGAGCGAATCCTTGCGGTTGGAGACGATGATGCCGTGCTGGCTTTGGCGGACGATGGCACACAACGAATTGACCTGCAGGGGCAAACGCTCCTGCCGGGCTTGGCTGATGGCCATTCGCATATTTTCAAGGTTCCGGAGGGGATGACCCTGGATGAGGTCCAGGACCTCGTCCTGAGCTACGGTTTCACGTCGGTGAACGAGATGTCCAGCGTGGGCCATCTCGAGCAGCTACTGCAGGCCGAGGCGAACGATGAGTTGCGACTACGGATCAACGTTTTTGTTAGCTACAATAATTCCTACTTGGACGATGATAGAAACATGACACTCGTGAAATACTGGTATCCCGAGCACGGACCCATCCTCGACTCGGATCGCATGCTGCGCGTCCCGGGAATCAAGATATTTGTAGACGGCGCAGGAACACCAGCGCGCGGATGTCCCGCCATGCGCGATCCCTACACAGAAATTTCGACTTCGGCGGATTGGTTCCAACAAGCCTGCGGCAGTGAGTACGGCGACCTGTACTGGTCACGGGCTGAACTCAACCAGGTCGTGGCTGACGCGCAAGCGGCAGGTTATCGTGTTTCGTTCCACGCCATGGGGGATTGGGGAATTGAAACCGCGCTGGATGCCATCGCCTTCGCTCTGGACGGTCAATCGAACACGATATATCGTCATCAAATCCAGCATAGTAGCATGTTGGAATCGGATCTCTTGCAGCGCTATGTGGAGGAAGACACAATCTCCTCCGTGCGTGGATACTTCAACACATGCGACCAGGACACGTATGATAATCATGAGGCCGCCAATCGCTACGATCTGCCCGGTTTGGGTGTACACGCCTATCTGGAGACGGACGCTCGTTGGGTTCACGATGTAAATGACCCCACCTGGTCGTCTACACTCAACGCGATGGTGCAGCTCTACGGGCTGGTCACCCATCAGCAGTTGCGAGCGGACGGCACGGCATGCATGCCGGATCCTTGGGTTGCCGAGCACGTCATCAGTGTCGACCAGGCGCTGTACATGATGACCTACGAACCCATTTATGCTGTATCTCAGGAAGATGTCTTGGGGACTCTGAGTCCTGGTAAGTACGCGGACCTGGTCATTCTCTCCGCTGATCCCCACCTCGTAGACCCGAATGATCTGAAAGATATCGAAGTCTGGATGACGATGGTGGGTGGGCAAGTGGAGTATTGTAAACCTGGACATGAAACATTGTGTTTCGGCTCGCAGTACCAAGCCTCGATCCCAGATGAATCCAGCGAGACTCCAACGGAAAGCGCACTCGAGCCGCTTACCCTTAAGCTGTATAAAAAGGAACAGCATGTGCCCGCCGGCATGCCGATTCAGGTGACCATCGGTTGGGTATGTGATACTGTCGAGCAGATGGATGACTTCTTTGCCGCTGTCAGCCTGTCCGGCACGTTGGACGGGCGGCCGTTGACGGACTTGGACGATTATTGGGGCGAGGTTGGGACCTACGAAGGCAGCTACGGAACCGATAGCGAGGACTACAGATCGGATTTGCTCTACCCGCTGGGTGTTCTCGAGCCGGGTACACACGTCCTCAAAATTATCGGCACTGCGGAATGGCCGATCACAGATGGCTATGATCTGGATGGCGACGGCGTTCTCGACGAATACTCGGGAGATTTCTGGGACTTCTCGGTGCAGATCATCGTCGAATAACGGGAATGGTCAACTTAACTCGGCATCATGCCGTGAAGGGCATAGTGGGATTTAATCAACAACAAAACCATCACAATTCAAGCATTATGGTTATTTATGGTTACCAATAAATGTTCCGCTTAAGGGGCGGAGCTTAACATTGGTTGTGCAAAGGAGATTCCTCGATCGACGCGGTAACCTTCCGGTAACTTTGAGTTGATATATTTATAGCGATACGCAGGGAGAATGAATCGATCGCTATAAAGATTCCCGCTTGATATTTGAATTATTGTGAGCCCGCCATGAAAAAACCAGTCTCGAGCGCGTTCGTTCTTGTCTTTTGGCTATTGGCAGCCAGTTGTTCGTCAGACGATGTGTATGAATCGCCTACGTTCATCCCATCGTTCACCCCGAAAGCAACTATCGTTTTACTGACGAAGACGTCCACACTGACTCCAACTCTCCCTCTCACTTCTACTCCTGCTGATCCCAGGATACGTGCATTGGAGGCGCAAGGGTACGTCTTGGGAGAATTGTTACGTTTTGAGATTTTTAGCCCACAAAACGGGGCGACATTCTTCAGCAACCTGGGTGAATTTTTTGGTAATTTGTACGGAGGTCCCCAATTCAATGTGGAATCTCCACCGAATCATTTGGATTACCAAGAATCGACAGGAAAGAGATATTCATACTTGCAGTACATCGCCGAGGATGGAAATAATTGCCATTTGCTGTTTTATCAATCTGAAGGGCTGCTTGCTGATATCGATGTGTCGTTGTTGAACGATCGGATAAACAATATCATCACTTCTCCAGCCGACACGATGTTTCCGGCGCCACTATTCTGCTTGCCCGGAGATTGGGGAGATATCAATGGCAACTACCTGCCGGATATTCCCGTCATACTTCTGTGGGGCAACAACTATACTGGAGGAGAAGTGCATATATTTGAGGTTGTCGAAGATGACACAGTCATCGATCTTACGGCAGATTTGCCGGGAGCGATGTCGCATTGGTACTTTAGCGCCGAGCACAGCGAACAGATGGTTGTTGACCTGGCGTGGGCGTTTCATGATTGTATCTATCCGCAAGCCCCATTCTCGTTTTGGGTTTTCGATTGGAATGGAAGAAAGTACGTAGATATGACTGCATCTGGATACTTCAATTTTACAGGTTACATTGACGATATGAAGGATTTGGTTGAATCAAGATACGGAGAGCCATTTGATCCATTTTTCGATATTGGCCCGATCGTCAGTATCTTGTTGATGTACGATAAGATGGAATTACGCGAAGAGGGTTGGCAAGTATTTCTCGAGATGGTGAGCATGGGGAATTGGCCGGGAACAAGTTCTGAAGATCGAAAATGGCTCCAGAACGACGTGGCCCATTTTACGGCACAATACAATTCAGGTTTGCCTTTCACGCCGAATGATTATTGCAATCAGCAGGAAAATGAACCAAATTTCTAGGAATAATCCTTTCGTATAAGAAATCGAGCCACTGCAGTGGTTTCCACCGTGATGTGATTGTTCAACGAGTTCCGCATTTCTTCACCTTATTCCTATATATTCCAGTGATTAACCCAAGCATGTATAATTCCTCATCGGTTACGCACAACAATGTGTAGATTATAGATTTTGTTGGCGTTGGCTATTCAATGAATAAAGGCGACCATCATGAGTGACAACCACGGTAAAATCATTTCGATCGTCCGACGGGAGCGCGCCGAGGAATATCTTTTCTTCTCCCTCGTTGCCTTTGCCGGCACGGTAATTTTCACACGCGCCTTCCTCCATCTGACCGGGTTTCCCCAGCTCGGTAACGACATTCTGCACATCGCACACGCGCTCTGGGGTGGACTGTTTCTCTTTATCGCCGTGCTGCTTCCGTTAACCATGGCCAACCGCTGGGCGTTGCAGACCAGCGCGATACTCAGCGGGATCGGCATCGGCCTGTTCATCGACGAAGTCGGAAAATTCATCACCCAGAACAACGATTACTTCTATCCGCCGGCCGCATCGTTGATCTACGGCTTTTTCCTGCTCTGCGTCTTCGTCTTTGTGCTCTTTCGTCGTTCGCGTCACGCCGATCCACGGCAAGCCATGTACAACGCCCTGGATGGTTTCCAGGACATCTTGGACGGCGACTTGGATGAGGCGGAAGCAGACCGGATCGAAGGTCAGCTGGCCATTGCCATGTGGTCCGAGCGAGAGGAAATCAAGTCCTTCGCCCAGGTGCTCAGCGACTATCTTGCAGGACAGAAAGCACATCTGCCTACGGCGCGGCCGAGTCTGTTGAAACGGATCGTCCGCTGGACGGATTCAATCGGCCAGCGTTTGGGTCGCCGAGCGCATCGCACGATCGTGGCGTTGATATTGATCCTGTGGCTGCTGGTCGTGATCGGCTACATTGTGGTGCTGGTGCACAGCGGAACGAACCTGAATCCACAGGTGCTGCGCTGGCGCGACGCATTGATCGGCATCCAAAGCGCAGTCGGTGTGTTGATGTTGATCGCCGTAATCACCTGGTTTTTCCGCAGGGAAGAAATCGGTCTGCGGTTCGCCATTTTGGGTTTTTTGTTGTCTCTCGTGGCTTTGCAGATGTACTACTTTTACATCAGTCAGTTTTCCGCGACCGTTACCACGCTGGTTCAGTTTGGATTCCTACAGGCGCTGACGACGTACCGGCGCTGGTATTTCTAGGTCGCTTTCGGCATGAAAAATGTGGTGATCATTGGAGCAGGACTTGGGGGCCTGTCCCTGGCCATCCGCCTTCAATCGAGAGATTTTCAGGTAACCGTTCTGGAGAGGTCTGCAAAAATCGGCGGCCACGCTTCGCAGCTCAAGCAGAATGGCTATACCTTCGATCTCGGTCCATCGCTATTTACCGCACCGGAAATCGTGCGAAATTTGTTTTCCTACGCCGGTAGGCGTATGGAGGATTACCTGGATCTCATCCCACTCGATCCCTTCTACCGCATCTACTTCCACGACGGCAGTCATCTGGATTACAGCGGGGACGGCGATCGAATGCGGGAGCAGATGTCGCGCTTTGATAAGCAAGACGCGCGTGAATATGAGAAATTCATCGCCCACTCGGGTGCAATCTATCGTTTTATCATCGAGCAGGGCTATGGATCTCGCCCTTTTGACAACTGGATGACGATGCTCAAGTTTATCCCACAGGCTTTGAAATTGCAGGCGTTCCTTCCGACGTATTATTTATCGACCCGCTATTTCCGGGATTTCCGCCATCGATTCGCCTTCAGCTTTCATCCGCTCTTTCTCGGCGGCAATCCCTTTCGCACACCAGCGGTCTATCAAATGATCCCCTATCTGGAAAAAACGGAGAAGGTTTGGTATTCGCGCGGCGGGATGTATAGTTTGGTTGAAGCACTGGCGGCGGTGTTCCAGAGCTTGGGTGGGGAAATAAGTACCGAGCATGAAGTCCTGCGTATCCTCGTCAAAGCGCGCCGTGCTTTTGGTATCGAAACGAGTCAGCGGATCATATACGCAGACGCAGTGGTTTCCAACATCGATCTTCAGCACACCTACGGGAGTTTGCTGGCACCCGAGTACCGCCGCAAATGGAGCGACCGGCGTCTTCGTCGCGTGCGCTACGGCATGAGCGCCTTCTTGATCTATCTGGGCGTCAAGAAGAAATTTCCCCAATTGCAACACCATACCCTCATTCTATCGAAACGTTACCGAGGTTTGGTAAGGGATATATTCGACCGCCGTGTCCTCCCCGATGATTTTTCGATGTACCTGCATGTCCCTTCACGGACCGAAGCGGCGATGGCGCCCTCTGGATGCGAGTCGATGTATGTACTCGTTCCGGTAACCAATCTTTCCGGGACCGTGGATTGGAAAGTGGAAGCTGAGCCCTATGCTCAAAGTGTACTGGATTTTCTGGAGCATGATTTTGGCCTGGTGGGGTTGCAGGAAGCCATTGAAATGAAGAAGGTCTTCACGCCGTTGGACTTTGCCCAACAACGTTGTAGTCACCTGGGTTCACCCTGGGGCTTGGAGCCGGTATTCACCCAGACGGCCCTGTTCAGACCCCAAAACCGAAGTGAGGAAGTAGATCGCTTGTATCTGGTAGGCGCCAGCACCCATCCCGGTGCCGGCGTACCGGGCGTGCTGCTTACCGCCGAAGCGACGGAATCGGTGATCCGTCAAGACTTACCGTCTTGAGATTGATGATGCAATGGAATCCTTCAAACGAATCGAAGTCGTTAACGGGATTTTCGGTGGACGTTAGAATCCGCATTCTTTTCCTCTATGTTGTGCTCGTCCTTGGTGCCCTTATCCATATCCTCGGGCGTTTCGCCACAACGATGCTGCAGATAGCCGGTTGGATGTTGATTGCGTTGGCCATCTGGTTGGCCGGGGAACTCATCTGGTGGATCAAATCGAACTCCGGAAACCATACAGGGCATCGAGACGACCAACGAAGATTTTTCGTGTGGAGCCTTACCGTAGTGACGTTGACCTGGTTCCTGGAGTGGCTGGGGGTTCACACGGGAGTCATCTTCGGGCGCTATCAATATCATGCAGCGCTGCAGCCCCAAATCGGAGGCGTGCCGCTTGCCATCGGGTTTTCCTGGCTGACCCTGCTGCTTTCGGCTTCGGCGCTGGAACGGCGTCTGCCGTTTCGCCGGTACATTGATGCTGTCTTCCCGCGCTCGCTGCGCATCGCCATTTTACTGCTCGTTTTCGATTTCGTAATGGAACCGAGCGCAGTGAAATTGGGATACTGGCGTTGGCAGGGTGGCATCGTGCCCTGGGAAAATTATCTCACCTGGTTCGGGATTGGGTGGACTCTGGCTTATGTTACGCTGCGGTTGGAGTTGTGGCGAAAATCTTTCCCACAAATCGCACCCCATTTCTATCTGGCCCAGATGGTTTACTTCGGTTTGGTCTACCTGGCAGTGTAGCGAATAAACGCTGACCGTTCATGAAAAATAAAATGCCCTCCCGATGATTCGGAGGGCATTTACACTCACGGGGGTAAACGCTTAGGTAAGCACCGGCTCGCGTCCCAGGATGTTATCGATCTCGTTCATCTGGTCGGGGGTCAATGGACCGAACTGCATCGCGCCGGCGTTATCCTGTACCTGCTTGACGGTCTTGAATCCGGGAATGGGTACGGTGCGCTCGCTGGCACCCCAGATCCAGGCCAGCGCGCCCTGCGCCAGAGTCCTTCCGCCGCTGGTCAGGATTTCTCGTATCGCCTCCAGGCGTTTCAACCATTCCGGATTAGGCTTGCCGCCTTTGAACCCTTCGAACCATTCAACACCATGGCGAACGTCGTCTTTGCTGAAGGTCGTCTCGGGGGTGAACTTGCCGGTCAGGATGCCCATGCCCAACGGTCCACGGTTCAAGCTACCGAGATTCAACGCATTGCAAGCTCGCAGCAGTTCCAGATTGCCGTCGAAGACGTTCAACTGCTGCTGGAGGACGCCGCAGTTGGATCCTTTGGCGAAACGTTGTACGGCGTCGAGGCGGTCGGTACTCCAACCATAGGTGCGGATTTTCCCCTCGTGCACCAATATCTCCAACCCTTCACGCACGGCATCAGATAACTCCAGATCGTAGCCCCATACGTGCAGTTGATACACGTCGATAACGTCGGTATCCAGCCGCTTCAAGCTGGCTTCGCAGTCCGCCCGCAGATGACTGGCGATGTCGCCGTGTTCCTCGTCCCCATCGTAGGGCTGAACGGCCTTGTTTTTTTCATCGACGGCGTAGCCGAACTTGGTGGCGATGACGGCACGATCGCGTATTCCGTGCAGCGCTTTCCCTAGGATCCGCTCGCTGTGGCCGGCTCCGTAATTGGCGGCGGTGTCGAAAAGCGTGGCACCGGCGTCCAGGGCGGCGTGGATGGCGCGGATCGATTCGTCGTCATCGATCTTGCCCCAGCCGGCTGCATTACCGAGGAACTTCCAAGGTCCACCGATCGCCCAGCAGCCCATGCCGACAGCGGAAACCTCGATTCCCGATTTTCCTAACGTGCGTTTCATGCTCCCTCCTCGATCATGTTGGAATACCAATCGATCTTGTGGTGAATGACTTCCAGGTCATTCTGTAGCGTTCGAATCTCCAGCAGCACACATTCTCGGTGCTTCCTCAGCATGGCCACCCGCGCTCGGATGGTGTGCTCTCCGGCCTGGGTTAGATGGGTGAATTCGAGCATCTGCGCTACCGGCATACCGGTGCTGCGCAGGCATTTGAGGAAATCGATCCAACCCAAGACTTCATCGTTGTAGCGGCGGTGCCCGTTGGGAGCGCGCTCGACCGGTGGGATCAAGCCGATCTTCTCGTAGTAGCGTAAGGTGTGATCGCTCAACCCGGTGCGGGAAGCGGTCTGTTGAATGGTTAGATTGGTATTCATAGTGACTTAATCATACAACTTAGAGTGTACTCTAGGTCAAGTCGCAACCGTATGACCTGAAATGATCGCAAAGGATGAGGTAAAGCAAAGAAATAAGCCCTTTGGAAGACGATTACCAATTTGTAATATCCTGTTACCTAAGCCAAATTTTGCGATTAACTTCAGGTAACGTTGATTGGTTATGATCCATTCGATGGTTGTCATACGGATGATTGTGTATTAACTGTCGAAAGGATCACTCATGGCCAAGTTGCCGAAGCAGTTCCTCATTTTCACGTTTGTGTTGACTTGTATTAGTGCCTGCTCATCAACGAAGACAAAAGTTCCATCAACCTTCGAACCACGGTCGACGGCAACAGCTACACCGACACTCGGTAATTTTGGTGGAATGATTGCGACTCAAGGCGCAGAGGCAACCGGGAGGATGCGTGCTGCGAATTCCACGAAGGCAGCTCGCACGCCAACTACAACGCGAACTCCAGAATATACGCCAACCAAGGCTGCGATAATACCCGAATCAACACCCGTATATATCGGAACTTCTATTGCTGCCAACTCGGAACCAATTGGATGGGATAGCATCGAATATCTTCGTGAGGTTGCTCGATGGGGCCGGGGTGATATTCTCGATGTGGCCTATGCTGCCGACGGTGAATCGTTTTACGTAGGGAGTGCATATGGCGTGGCAGTCTACGACGTCAGGGACCTGGATGATGAGCCGATATGGTATCCAATCGATCCGCCGTTCCGCTTCGATCAGCTTTTCGTCAGTGTTGACAATCAGTATCTCCTTCTTCGTGGGCGGCAGCATGAAAAATTCTACCAATTATCAAGCGCGGAATACATAAATAGTGATGAGGGAATCGAGTGGTCGGATGATCAATCCCGGGATCTTTACCTGGATCTTGGTGTGAAATCTTCGGATGGTTCATTGGAGTTTAGGGGAGGTAGGAGATGGGATGCTGAGGACATGAATCTTGAGATCTCCTGGGCTGCAGTATATGACGTTGAAAGCGGGGAAAAACTCTACGAACTGCAAGACGAGGCGCAATATATCTCAGTTTATGACAGAACTGATCCCGAAGGCTGTGATGTCCATTTCGTGAGTATGTGTGGCAACGCCTACGCCGATGTTGTTAGTGCGCCTTATGAGGCGGCATTCTCACCAGATAATTCCACATTTGCAGTCCTGTACCGGCCGCCGGAACTCTTCAATTCGAATCGTTACAGCACATTACGCTTGTATGCAACTGAAGATGGCCAATTGCTTGAATCCTTCGGAAGCTTATCCAATCCAGTAGAGGGATTCGCTTACGATCACGACGGGGATTCCCTTTTATTGGCTTATGTCGATGGGACGATTCAATTATGGGACATCGAGTCCAGGACAGTTGAATATTCCGCCAGGCATTTCCATTCAGCACGGTCGTACTTGGCTTTCTCGGGGGATGGGAAATTCTTGCTCATTCAACGACCTACTGTCCTGGAAGTGCGAAGTTTGCGAGATGGTAGTCTGCGAAGTATTTATTCCGCACATACGTCGGCAGTCTCGCCAAGGGGGGATTGGGTTGCTTTAGGCTTAAATAGTGGAGAGGTTCGCGTCCTGGATATCCAGAGTGGAGAAACCATTCAGCAATTCGATGCGCATGATGATCGCGTGTATGCATTGTCCTTCTCGCCGGATGGTCGCTTTCTGGTCTCATCGGGGGAAGACTGCAACATACGCATGTGGTCGATCGAATCCGGAGAGCTCGAGCATCCATTTGAGCAAACCATCGTGGATGCTTACGGCATACCGGAATGGGTTTCGCGGATTTTTATCTATGCCATGGAATTCGTTCCAAACAGCAATCAGGTGATTGGGTTTGGCAGTTATGGAACGGTCGTTAATTGGAACGTGAACTCTGGAACGACGCGGTACGTCGTTGAATCGGAGCCGCTTGAATACTATCAGGGCATGATGACACTCGATCCACATTTCCCGGAATTTTTTAATCTAGATATCGAAGAGGAACGCTTTTTCATCAACAACCTCGAATACAACTTGGAAGATGGAGAAATTATAGGAGAATATCAAAAGCCGGAAGGTTTGCCGGATAATTGTGGTTATCCCGGCCCGAGTTCTGCCGACGGTAGCCTACTTTTGACGCGAGGCTATGATTTCCTGGATGGACAAATCTGTGTTCTGAACGCAAGGGACCTCCAATTGATGACGCGTATCGAGGTGTTTCCTCCTGAAGCGAGTGATCATGCTTATATCGATTGGCTTTATGTATCACCGAACGGTGAATATCTGGTGGTGTCGACATACAGCGGGGTTGTGTTCGTGTATCAGATCGTGCAATGAGAGCAAGAACGGGCTTAAAGAATCTCAATTGATTAAATTGGCCGAAGTATCAGGATGCAATAAATTATCTGTATCTGCGTATTGAAAGGGTGTGGTGAATGAAACACTGGTGCTGGCAAATGATCAACAAAATAATTTCTGTCTCCTTAGTAATGCTGATCCTGGATGCTTGTGTTACTAAGCAAAGGCTAACGATCGAAAGTACTGCCCCGGCAACAATGTTGGAAACAGCTGCTCCAGAAAACTCGCCGCCACCGAAATACACACCCACATCAAATCTATCACCGACCACTCGCATTGACCTGACAGTAACACCGACTCGAGAAGAACGGCCACTAGACGAGAATGGTCCCTGGATCCTACTTCGAGATCAAGATACTGAGAGCGATAGTCGGAAATTGGTGGTAACAAATCTCGATGGAACTGGGTCCATCCCGATTGAGTTATCTTTAGATACCTGGGATATATTCGATTGGCTTTCACCTTCGTCACCAACACTACCATTCGTAATTAGCAAGCGTACAGAACCGGATTATGAAATCACTTTGGATGTGTATGCGTTGCCCAGCGGGAAACGAGTAAGAGAAATCCCGCTTGTCTCGCAGCAGGCGAAAGAAGAGATTCTCCACTATGCCGAGAGTCAAGAGGCAATAGCATTTCCAATTGCACCTGTTATCGGAAGCCTTACTTCAGGATATCAGCTCGCCTGGTCTCCGAATGGGCGTTACCTCGCCTATGCAAGCGCAGCCGGAGGGCCGTCTGCGGATGTCTATCTACTAGATCTCGATGATTATCGGGTTCGGCGGCTTACATCCGGCCCTCTGCAAGCCTTGATCCTGGGTTGGTCCCCGGACAGTCGCTGGATCGTCCATCTCTCCGCACATTGGTATCGAGACGGGTTTACCTCCACCGATTCAGTCTGGGCGGTCTCGGTGTATGGGGAAATCGTCCGTCTATATGGGGAAGATATTGGTGGAAAACAGGCACTCATTGGTTGGCTTTCGGACACGGAATTCCTGGTAGCCGACATCCGTTTTGAGGATCCATTCAGGAATTTGCGATCGGTAGACATATCTACCGGAGCGATCACGACCTGGTATAAGGATGCTTTTTGTAACGTCGCAATCGATCACGAACGGCATACGCTTGCATTGGTAATGGGACCTTACCTCGGTTGGAGACCAGAAGTTGAATTTGGTATATACCAACTATTTCAACCAGGAGGTGCTTTGAATCCACTGCTTTCTGGGGACTTCAATAGCTTGGAGTGGCATAAAGAACTGGAACTCTTTTCGGTGGAAGAAACAACGGATCAGGGGGATAGCTACTTGATCTTCTTTGATAACGTAGGTGAGATCATGTTCAAGCTGTCCGGGGAATATTTGGGTGTATTTCCATCTCCGGATGGAAGCTATGTCTTGATTAGGGGTTACTCAGAGTCCCGCCTGTATAGTGCCGACTGGGAGCAGATCGACGAATTCAATTCGGAGGGATACCTCGCTGATATCGAGTGGTTGAAAGATTCATCAGGATTCTGTGCTTCATATCGACCAAGTTGTGAAACAGATTTTTGTACCATTGCGTGTTATTACCAATCGGAAAACTGGCAAGGAAGTTTGGTCATCGAAGATACCTGGAGGTGCCCGAAAGTTGAGTTAGTTTATGCGCTGGAGTAGTGTTTCCTTTACAAGAGTTTGATTTGAGCCCGTGATTTTGTGCAGAGAGGATAGATAATGAAAGGGCAGCTTCATCTTATACTGTGTACATCACTCGCGCTTACCTGCGGTGCTTGTTCTTCGAGAACTACTCCGGCTGAAACGAATACATCTGTTATAGAACCTACCAGCACTCGAACCGCCGCCCTTTTCGATTCTTCAGTTGCGAACAGAGCGGAAGCTACTCTGAACGCTCTCTATCAAAATTCAGAGTCCGTTCAACGAAATTCGACCGTTACAGCGACTCCTTCCCCTTCGAAGATGATGTCTCCGACCCCGACGATTACACCAATCTCTGTGGTCGAAGTGGAAGCTCATCCCCTTGCCTTGAATGAATCCAATATTTACGGTGAAATGGAGTTGCTCGCTCGTTTCGGGCGAGGCAGTATTTATGACGTGGCGTGGTCGCCAGATGGCAAGTATCTGGCAGTAGCGACGGGTCTGGGCGTTCAGCTGTATGATGCGAAAACTCTGGACGAAGAGCGTTGGATCGAAGTCAACGATTCCGTAACCTTCATTTCCTTCAATCCGGACGGTAGTGAAATCGCCGCCGCTCGTGGAAACCGCATAGACGTCTGGTATATGGAGTCGGGACAGAAAAAGGCTACCCTGGATGGGGAAATTGCGGGAGGGGTTTGGAGGATAAGCTTTGGCGGGGATGGATACGTCGCCGCGATTGGATCGAGCGCTCCAGGACTCGGTTGGGACCCGGAGGTGAACGTCTGGCAGTCGAGCACCGGCCAACTCATCTATCATGAGGAGAGGCTTTTTCTCGAGGGATCTCTTGCGATTAGCCCGGATGGCGAGGCAATCGCCTTTTTGAACGGACTTTACAGTATCGATATGAAGGATCTAATTCGTTCGTTCAGCGGCGGATTCGACGTCGTCTTCAGCCAGGATGGGTCCAAGCTATTCTCAACTTATTGGGATTTCAATGATACAAGCAAGGACTATAAGGTCTGGATGATTGACCGTGAAACTGGTGAGCAGGCACGGATATTACCCGGTGCCCATTGTCCGTATCTTTCTCGCACCGGCGAGTCGATGATCTGCTATGATTACTCGGAGATCATAGTCTTCGATCCGATGGATGGTGAGAGGTTAGGAACGTATTCCTTTCGATTCCACATCGATGATGCTGCGATCAATGTAGAAGGCGATCGGCTGGCCATACTTGAGGGGGATTCGTTGCATATATGGGACGTACGCCTCGATCATGAGATTCAATCAAAGCAATTCGATCGATTCACCAGCCTGGGAGCCGGCGAGATTACCAATGAGCAACCGGATACTTACCTTGCGGCGACGGGGGATGATAATGGATTGATCAAGATATGGAACCTTGCTTCGGGCGAGGTGTTGGTCTCGCTGAATGCCGGTGAGGAAGGGATTGCGGGGTTGGCATTCAGTCCGGATCAACGCACCCTGGCTTCGATCGATACGGAGGCGATCGTTCGTCTGTGGGATTTCCAGCGTGGGAAGAATACGGGTATCCACTTCGAGCTTGGGGAAATTACATCACGATCAGAGAGTTGGGAAATCGATGGCCCCTTCGAATTCAGTTCCGATGGACAGCGATTGATCTATTTTGATCGCACCAGGGAGATGTACGAATTAAACGTGCAGACGGGAATCAATGAGTTGAAGGCTTATGCGTATCGAAATGGCATACCCTACGAAGTAGATGATGAGTTGGAGGTTCTCGAAGCCTTTACTTCTTCGGCTGATGGACGCTTTGCCGCGGGCGGTAGAGCGGATGGAAAGATCTTTGTCTGGGACCTGAAACGACAAAAATTCATGCGTGAAATGAGCGGGCATGTGATGCAGCGAGGGGATGGACCGCATTACGCGTTTCACAGTCTTAAATTTAGCCCGAAAAGTAATCTGCTCGTCTCCGTCGGTTGGGATGGGACGACGAAGCTGTGGAATATTCACACTGGTAACCCGATCCGTGTGCTCAATGTCTGTTGTTTCGCCGAATTCAGCCCGGACGGTCGTTTTCTGATCACTGCTGGGAATGGCGTAATTCGCCTTTGGGGCATTCCGCCTTGGTCGGAATCATAGTGACACTTCTGATAACAGCCGGCTGGTGGGATTCTCTCTGGCTACCTGATCGTATTGGGAACCGCATTAATTGCTCTCGAAGAGGATACTATTCGTGGCTGGATACGATTTCCGCTTTTAGAATCCCGTGTTTCTCCCGTATAATCATTCATAGAAGAATCGGGGCCAGACTTGAAAAATCATCCTGACGCAAATTCTTATCCAACCACAACTCGACTGCGTCGTATTGCACGCATTATTAGCGCGGCGCTCATCGCTTTCACGCTCGTGATGCTCGTCGGCCATCTGGTCACGCCCGATCCGTATGCAGTGGACTACGATCCGATCGAGAACGTCCTACCGCTGACCGTGAGCCTGAGTGTGTTTGCATTGGCCATTGCCTGGCGCTGGGAAGGGATTGGGGGCGGGCTGAGCCTGGCGCTTTTCGTTCTCGTCATCATCCTGGATTGGATCATTCGCGGAAGTTTCTTTCCCCTCAGCGGGCTTTTGGTTTTCCTTCCCCTGCCGGCTACCGCTTTGCTTTTCCTCTACTGTTGGTATCGTTCAAGATCCTCGTGATTGTGGGACATTCTAGCGTATGGTCGATGCTTGCCGCGCCCGGAAGGTGAAATCGTGCTCGAATACGTAGTGATCGGCAGCGGTTTTGCGTTTGCCGCTGCAATACAACCCGGCCCCTTGCAAGCGTATCTGCTCTCCAGCGTCGTGCGGCGGGGTTGGCGCGCGACGCTTCCCGCATCGTTTGCACCGCTGATCAGCGATGGACCGATCGTCGTGATTGCATTGATCCTGCTTTCTCGAGTCCCCGAATCATTTCAAATCGTCATGCGTGCTGCTGGCGGTCTGCTTCTGCTCTATCTCGCCTGGACGAGCTATCGAAATTGGCAAGAGGGCGTCTTGCAGGATTCGGAACAAAGCGAATCGGCGCCGAGAACGCTGTTTCAGGCGGTGATGGTCAATCTGCTCAACCCCAATCCGTACCTGGGCTGGAGCCTGGTGTTGGGTCCTGCGGTCATGGATGCCTGGCGGCACGATGCGGCGTACGCCGTCATCCTGATCGTAGCCTTTTACGGCACCATGGTCTTCGCGCTGGCAGGGACGATTTTTCTCTTCGGTCGAACGAACATGCTCGGTCCACGCGGCCAGCGTGCATTGGTGTTGATCTCGGCAGGAATTCTCGCTTTCCTGGGGGTATATCAACTCGTGGTGAGTCTTCTGAAAATTTTATCCATGGTCTGAGTTTTCCCGGCGGTTGAATCCCATGCCGGAAGTGTCTGAAAGTGCTGTCCTACAGCGAACGCTCGTGGATCGAATTTGATTTGGTGTCCGTTGACGCGCAGCTTTTTGCGACTCTCATCTCGCCGCGATGGAAAGCCACTCGTGTACTTTGTAGCAATAGATCAGTACATATTGTATGATGGGTAGATAAACTCGCAGTAGGTGAAGATCAAAAAGCCCGATACGCAAACTTGAACGCGGGTACGGCCTGGCGTTTGCTGATCGTTCGTAGAAAAATCTGGAGGGACCATGGAACGCAAACGAAGATTATGGACGTTCTTTGCGATCGTGCTCATCGCAGTATTAACGGGTTGCGCTAGTGCAACGCAAGGGTATGACACTTACGGCATGTTCGATAATTCGGAATCCGGTGCGGCGGAGTACGCAAACGAGCCCATGGAAGCAGAGGCGCCAATGGCCCCAGAAGCGCCTCCCATGGAGGAAGTTCCGGAGTCCGAAGCCGCTTCGGGCGGCGCTTCCGACATGGCGCTGCTCGATTTCGGGCAGCGCTCCAGCCGCATGATTATCAAGAACGCTGAAATATCGCTTCTGGTCGAAGACACGGACACCGCCATCGATCGCACCACGCAGATCGTCGATGACGCAGGCGGGTACATCATCAGTTCCCGAGTCTGGTATCAAGAATGGGGATCCGAGTCTTACAAATACAGCACGATCACGATCGGTGTGCCGGTCGACGAATTCGAACGCACCATGCGCCGTCTGCGGGACATCGCCGTCAAAGTCACGGACGAGAACGCATACGGCGAGGACGTCACGGACGAATACGTTGACCTCGAGTCGCAACTCGCCAATCTCGAAGCGACGCGCGATCGGATTAAGACCTTCCTGGATCAGGCCAAAACGGTAGAAGAAGCCTTGGCAGTTAACGATGAGCTATCTCAGATCGAAGGCCAAATCGAGGAGATCCGCGGCCGCATGAACTATCTCGAAGATCGCGCTGCCTTTTCGACGATCACCATCACCATTTCGCCGGACCTGCCGGAACTGATTCCCACGTCGACGTTGACACCCACGGCTACGAGCACGCCGCGGCCCACCATGACGCCCACGCCTTGGGACGCTTCGAAAACCGTTGTGCAGGCGAAACGCACCTTGACTCAGACCTACCAGGGCCTCTTCGAACTGGCGATCTGGATTGGGCTCTATCTATTGCCGGTTTTAGGTCCTCCAGTACTGGTCATATTCTTGCTCTGGTACTTCTTGAGGAAGCGACCATCGATACAGAAACCGGATGAGGATGAAGGATAGATGTGAGTTGATCATCGTTTGTTGTACGTAATCCGTATTCCCCAAACGGAGAGGATGTGGTGAAGTTCATCCGAACGGATCCTCTATAGTTAACGTGCGCTTGATCTTCCCGCAAGGTACAATACCTTCGAGGACGGACAAGCCCATGAAATTGTGTGTGATTGGCGCGGGGAGCAGCTACACACCAGAATTGATCGAAGGTGTCATCCGCAATCAAAATGTCCTGCCCATTTCTACGATTGCCCTGATGGACATCAATGCGGATCGGCTGCGTATCGTAGCGGGTCTCTCACGGCGAATGGTTCAGGCAGCTGGGGCTGATATTAAGATCGAAGAAACCCTCGAACGAGTACCAGCGATCGAGGGTTCACATTTTGTAGTCAGCCAGATACGTGTTGGTGGAATGGCGGCGCGCATTCTGGACGAGACCATCCCTCCGCGTTTCGGTGTGATCGGACAGGAGACGACTGGCCCCGGGGGATTTGCCAAGGCGCTGCGTACGATTCCGGTTGTCCTAGACATCGCTCACGAGATCGAGTCTCTGGCGCCTGAAGCGTTCTTGATCAATTTTACCAACCCGGCCGGGTTGATCACCGAAGCGCTGCAGCGTCATGCCGGGGTTAAAAGTATTGGTTTGTGCAATTTACCCATCGGCATGGAAATGCGCATCGCCGAGGAATTGAACGTGGAGCGCAATCGTATTCACCTGGATTGGGTTGGTCTCAATCACTTGAATTGGACGCGCGGCGCGTATCTCGACGGTGAGGATATCTGGCAGCAGGTTTATGCCTCAGCTTTGGAGATGGCCTGCGAACAAGAGCCCGACGGTTGGAATTTCTCCCCGGATCTACTGGAGACGCTGGGCATGATCCCCTGCGGTTACCTCAACTATTATTACAACCACGATCTTATGCTTGAGAAACAGAGAAACGCTCCGCAGTCTCGCGGGGAGCAAGTTCTAGCCCTCGAATCCGAATTGATGTGCATGTATCAAGATCCGAACTTGAGTGAAAAACCCAAGCTGCTCGAAGAGCGCGGCGGCGCATACTACTCGACGGCCGCCATTTCGCTTATCGCTGCCATCGTGAACGACAGCCGTGAAATCCACATCGTTAACACGCGCAATCGAGGTGCCATCCCGGATTTGCCGGCTGATGTCGTAGTGGAAGTGCCCTGTTTAATCACCGCATCGGGTTCTGAAACGCAGCAGTGTGCTCCACTGCCGGCTGAGATACGCGGCCTGGTGCAAGCGGTGAAGGCTTACGAGGAACTCACGGTGGAAGCGGCAGTTTCGGGCGAGCGGCGGGCAGCGCTGCAAGCTTTGATGTCCCACCCACTCGTTCCGTCCTTTGAGATCGCCAAACGCTTGTTGGACGCCCTGCTCGATGCCCATCGAAAATATCTACCGCGGTTTGCGAAGGAGGGCTGACCGTGGGTAACGTGCTCGGCGTCGACGGTGGTTCGAGCAAGACGCATGCGCTTCTGGTTTCCGAGACGGGCGAAGTGTTGGGATTCGGGCAAGCAGGCGGCAGCAACCATCAGTTCCATGGACTCGAAAATTCGATGCACGAGATCTCGGGCGCCGTCCATGCTGCGCTGGAACAGGCGGCGTTGAAGCCAGAAGATGTTGAACTTGGCTGTTATTGCTTGTCCGGTGCTGATCTCCCGCAAGATTTCACCTTACTGGAAAATGCAGTAAATGATCTGCGTTTTTCTCGTCGCGTGACGATTAAGAACGACACAATGGCCGCGCTGCGCGCCGGGTTGACCCGGCCGTGGGGCGTTGTCGTTGTCTGCGGTTCGGGTTTCAACGCCGCCGGGCGCTCTCCGAGCGGGGAGGAGCTCGTTCTTCCTGGCCTCGGACCGATTTCCGGTGATTGGGGTGGGGGAGGCGACCTCAGCCTGGAGATGATCCGCCAAATCGCCCGGGCCTGGGACGGCCGCGGCCAGGCGACCATGTTGACGGAATTGGTTCTACAAGCTTGGCAGTTGGAATCGGTCGAAGCGCTGATCGGTAAATTGTATCGAGAAGAGATTGATCAACAGAGTTTCCTGAATCTCGTACCGATGCTTTTTCAGGCTGTTGAGGCGGGAGACGACGTGGCCCGGAAGTTGGTCGTGCGCTTGGGTACTGAGGTGGGTGTCACGGCGCTGGCGCTCATCCGGCGTCTCGAGATGATGGAGACCTATGTCGAAGTCGTCCTGGCGGGAGGCGTTTACAAGGGGGAGGGATCGCTGTTGATCGATACGATCCGTAAGGTTGTACATGACGAGGTTCCGGATGCGAAAATCGTCCGGCCACATTATGAACCCGTCGTTGGAGCTGCGTTGCTGGCGCTTGATGCGATGGATATTCACTTGAGGCAGACGCATATCGAAACATTGGAGCGTTCGCTTCCCGGGGACTTGAAGGTTGGAAGAAGATCGAGCGAATGAGTGACCGAATACAGAGAACCTGCTTGGAGAAGGAAATTTAAGAACAATGGGCCGTTCTCCGGCGTTTGCTCGAAGTCGAGCTGGAGAATGTTACTCTGCTGGCAAGATTGTATTGGATGCGAAATCTCAATTGCATTGTCATCGTGATTGCGTTCAGATACATGTGAGACAGTAAGACCGGTATAAATTAAAGCGCATCGAAGTCATCCTTGTAGCTTCAATTTGAAACAATGAGGAGATTTCGATGCATCACTTCTTTTCCTCGTAACTTCTTCTCTTGGGTAGGGTATGAACTGATCGTATCTAACTCGCAGGCATCCGAATAGTTACGCCTGTTGAGAGCATGGAAAGCGTTACGAATCTCGGCTTAAGCGACCAGCAAGTGGTAGAGAGGCCGCAAATCCTCCGTGGGACGCGGTCATCTCCGACCATATCCCGTGGCGAACGCACTCTTGCACAGCGAGATTTCAAACACCGCCCATGTTTGGCTTCGTAGGTGCAACCGTCTTATATGCCTTAAATGGACCCAAATCCTTGCGTTTATTTACGAATAAGGGTATATTGAAAGCAAAAGAAAACGAACGTAAGACTTAGAAAATAATGGATGCACAGACTGATCTCTATCCTACGGAGCGCCAAACACGTGTCTTCGAATTTCTGTTCAAGCACGGACGGGCAAGCGTTTCTGAGTTGAGCCAGCTCTTCGGCGTTTCCGAGGTCACAATCCGTGCCGATCTGCAGGCTCTTGCGGATCAGAACCTGATTACTCGCACGCACGGTGGTGCAGTTTTGTTGCAGCGTATCCCTGATCTATCTCTCACCCTCCGACGCCAACAACAGATAAACGAAAAAGAATCCATCGGTGCGGCAGCGGCGGAGATGGTAGCCAACGGGGACGCCATTTTCCTGGATGCGTCCAGCACCACACTGACGCTTGCCGACCATCTGCGCGACAAGCGCGATCTTACCGTGCTGACCCACAGCCTGGTCGTCGCGCAGGTGCTCTTGGATGCCCTTGCTGTGACCGTGGTGTTGACGGGTGGCGTACTGCAGCGCGACACCATCTCGTTGATCGAGCCGGAGGGTCTGGCACTGTTCCGTAAGTTCAACATCAAAACGGGTTTCTTCGGTGCACATGGGTGGACCATCAGGGACGGATTGACCGATGTCAGTGTGCCCGAAGCCGACGTCAAGCGCGAAGTGGTGAAGATGTGCCGCACCGTGGTTGCCTTGATCGATGTCACCAAGTGGGGGCGCATTGGACCGTGTTCCTTCGCCGCCGCTTCACAAGTGCATCGTATCATCACTGACCTTCAGGTTCCCGAGGAGCAGGTGGCGGAGGTGCGTGCGCTAGACATCGAAGTGATTCAGACATAACATAAAACGAGGAGATATTCCGCATGATGACGAAAAAGAAATCAACAAAAACCGCCCCATTGGATGAGGTCACCAAGACGATCAAATCTCAGGGGTTAGCCAAAGAAGACCTGCTGGGCTACTTGCGCCAGCTCATGGAGATTCGCGCGCTGGAGAACAACATCGCCGAACTGCTCGGCAAAGCTGTGCTAAAGGGCGCCTCCCACTTATACGCCGGCCAAGAAGCGGTAGCGGTGGGGGCAGTGGCGGCTCTCCGCGAGGACGATCTGATCACCAGCACGCATCGCGGCCACGGCCACGCCCACGCGCACGGAGACCGGTTCGCCAAGACGCCCGACGCTAAGCAAGAGCATTACAACAAGATGATGGCGGAAGTCCTCGGTAAGTCCGGCGGCTATTGCAAGGGCAAAGGTGGCTCGATGCACATTGCCGATGTGGAGCACGGCAATTTGGGCGCCACCGGCATCGTCGGCGGCAACATTCCCGTAGCGGTGGGTGCCGCACTGGCGCAAAAATTGCAGGGCACCGACCGCGTCGTGCTGTGTTTCTTCGGCGACGGTGCGGCCAATACCGGAAACTTCCACGAGTCGCTCAACTTAGCCAGCACCTGGGACCTGCCCGTCATCTTTGTGGTCGAGAATAACATGTATGGCATGTCTGTGCCGTTCGTTTCGGTTTCCAAATTGCCCGATATCGCCGACCGCGCCTGCGCCTACGGCATCCCAGGTGAAGTGGTGGATGGTATGGATGCACTGGCGGTGCGGGGCGTGGTGGCAAAGGCCGTTAAGCGCGCCCGCAGTGGCAAAGGTCCCACTCTCATCGAGGCAAAGACATACCGGTGGTACGGGCACTCACATTCCGATCCGCGCGCCTATCGGACGCGTAAAGAGGAGAAAGAATGGAAGAAGCGCGACCCGATCACCGTCCTCCGGGACAATTTGTTCATGTCCCACATGCTCGAAGAGGACGAATTCGAATCCATGGAAGAAGCGGTGGAGAAGAAACTGGAAAACGCGATGACCTTCGCGAACGCTTCCCCACCACCAAAGCCGGAGGAATTGGAGACCGACGTCTTTGCGCCCGATAAATTCACCCCGGCCGATTACGAGACTGACCGGCGTTTGCGCACGGAGATCCGCGCCGGGAAGGTTCAACGCGAGCTCTCCTTCGCCCAGGCGTTAGTGGAGGCCGCGCGCGAGGAAATGCAGCGCGATCCGAAGGTCTTCATCATGGGAGAAGACGTGGGGCTATACGGCGGTGCATACGGCGCGACACGCGGACTCTTCGAGGAGTTTGGTGGTGAGCGAGTGATGGATACGCCCATCTCGGAGGCGACCATCGGTGGGGCGGCCGTCGGCGCGGCCATGGCTGGCATGCGCCCTATTTCAGAGATTATGTATGTGGATTTCACGCCGCTGGCGATGGACCAGGTGGCCAACCAGGGTGCTAAGAACCGCTACATGTTCGGCGGCAAAACGAGTGTGCCCATGGTGGTTCGAACCGAAGGTGGTGCTGGACGCGCCATCGCCGCCCACCATTCCCAATCACTCGAATCCCTGTGGACGCATTTCCCCGGCATCTACGTGGTGATGCCCTCCACTCCCTACGATGCGAAGGGTCTGCTTAAGTCTGCCATTCGCGATGACAACCCGGTCATGTTCATCGAGCACAAGATGCTCTACAAGGAAAAGGGACCAGTACCCGAGGAAGAATACTTCATTCCCTTCGGCGTGGCTGATATCAAGCGGCCCGGTAAGGACATCACCTTGGTTACCTATTCCCGTATGGTGCTGCATTCGCTCAAGGCAGCCGAGACGCTGGCGGAAGAAGGTATTGACGTGGAAGTGATCGACCTGCGCACGCTCAAGCCGCTGGACATCGACACGGTGGTCGAATCGATCAAAAAGACCGGCCGACTGGTGGGTGTCACCGAGGCGTACGAGAACACCAGCTTCATCAACGAGGTCATGGCACAGGTCAACGAGAAAGCGTTCGACTACTTGGACGCCCCGATGATCCGAGTGGCGTCCGCCAACGTGCCGGTACCTCGGGCAGAGGTGCTCGAAGACCTCGATATTCCCAATCCAGGCCGAATCGCTGCGGCTTGCCGGAAGGCGGTGAGTTGATGGCTAAGGAATTCTTTATTCCCAAATTGGGGCAAACCGTCGAAGAGGTGACCTTGGTTCGCTGGCTCGTGGAGGATGGCGCCGAGGTCAGCCAGGGACAGGAAGTTCTGGAAGTGGAGACGGATAAAGCCATCTTCCCAGTCGAATCCAACGGCAAAGGCATCCTCCATCGCGGTCCCTTTGAAGAAGGAGACGTTTTACCGGTGTTGAAGGTAGTTGCCATCATCGGAGGTCCCGGCGATAAATTCGTCGCCGGTGAGGAAACAGACAAGCCGGCTGTATCTGATTCTCAACCGGAAGCTGCCGTCGCCCCTAGTCCGGCGCCGACCGCTCCGTCGACCGAAACTGTCTCGGGGCGTGTTTTTGCCTCACCTCGTGCGCGCAAGCTGGCGGCCGCCGAGGGCGTGGATTTGGCGCGGGTATCGCCCAGCGGGGGAAATGGAACGCGGGTCGTCGAGCGAGACGTAGCCACGTATTTGATGAGCGCTCCGAAGTCGACGCCGCTCGCGCAGAAGATGGCCGCGGACGCAGGTGTGGATCTCAACACCCTGACTGGATCGGGGCCGGCAGGAAAAATCATGAAAGCGGACGTGGCACGCGCGATTGCGCCTGCGGCGATCTCCAGCCCGTTGACTTCCACCGCGAACCTGCCGATCGCCGAGGTGATCGAGCGAGTGCCGCTGAAGGGTGTGCGAGCCATCATCGCCGAACGCATGGCCGCCAGCGTGCATACTTCTGCCCGCGTCACGCTCATCACTGAGGTCGACGCAACGGCTTTCGTGGAGGCGCGCACACGCATTAAGGAACGCGTGGAAGAGGAATGGGGTTTTGCTCCGGGCTACAACGACTTGTTGGCCAGGATCGTGTCGGTTGCGCTTCGAGAGCACCCATACATGAACGCCCGCCTGGCGGCGGACGCCATCGAGTGGCTGGGGCACATTAACCTGGGCATGGCGATGGACACCGAACGCGGATTGCTGGTGCCAGTAATACAAGACGCCGATCGAAAAAGCTTGCGCGAGCTCGGTATTGAGTTCCGCGAATTGGTCGAGCGGGCTCGCGCCGGGCGCTCGCTACCTGACGATCTCACAGGCGGGACCTTCACCATTACCAACCTCGGTAGTTTCGGTATCGATGCCTTTACACCGATCATCAACCTGCCCGAAGCGGCCATCCTGGGTGTGGGGCGTATCGCGCCCAGACCGGTAGCAGTGGAAGGTGCGGTCGAGGTTCGTTCGACGTGTACGCTCAGCCTGGTGTTCGATCACCGCTTGACCGACGGCGCACCGGCAGCCCGCTTTCTGCAGACCGTCTCGCGCTATATCGAAGAACCGTATTTGCTGCTGGCGGTGTAGATGCGTGTGGCATTTAAAAGCCAACGACCCTGGATCGTGTATAATCCTCTTTGTGGAGGCGAAGGGTGTGGGGGGAGAAGCCATCGGCGCTCCAAAGGGCGTGGGAACCGACCGAGATATGGCGACCGCCGAGGAGGAGTGTAGGGCGTAGCCTCTTCGGATAAACATCCTTCGGTGAGCTGATGGGAGCTGCGGAAGCGCAATGCCAGACAGCCGTTCTCTCAGGAAATTGCGAAGAACACGAAGAGAAATTCTTGTGTATTCTCCGTGTTTTCGTGGATAAACAAAATGCGGATAGGATGAAGTGAAAAACCAAACGTACGACGCTATAGTGATAGGCGCCGGACCCGGCGGATATGTCTGCGCCATCCGCGCCGCCCAATTGGGGTTACGTACTGCTGTTATCGACCGAGAGTGGCTTGGTGGTGTTTGTCTGAACGTCGGTTGTATTCCATCCAAGTCGCTGCTGAAGAATGCGGAACTGGCGGAAATCCTCCGCCATCGCAGTGAAGAATTCGGCTTCTCCTTTAAAAACTTGGGGTTGGATTACGGCTCGGCCGTCCAGCGATCCCGGCAGGCATCAGAAAAGTTGACGCGCGGCGTGGCTTTCCTGATGAAGAAGAACAAGATCGACGTTCATATGGGCGAAGCTAAAATCACGGCGCCAGGTTCCGTCGAAGTGCGCGCGGTAGATGGAACCCCCCAAACCCTCACGACTAAAAACATCGTGGTTGCGACCGGCGCCCAGCCCAGTCTGCCTCCCGGTTGGACGGCCGATGGTAAGCATATTCTGACGTATCGCGAAGCCATCCTCCAAGAGAAGCTACCGACCTCGGCCTTGATCATAGGCGGTGGCGCCATTGGAGTCGAGTTTGCAACCATCTGGCACGCCTACGGCGTCGAAGTCAACCTCGTCGAGATGTTGCCCACGCTCGTGCCGCGCGAAGATGAAGAGGTGGCCAAGGAATTGGCCAGACAATTCACGCAAGCCGGAATCCGAGTTCGGACCGGAACCAAGGTGAACAGCCTGACGCCGGAGAGCAAGGGCGTACGGGCGGAGCTCGAAGGACCTGAAGGCACCGAAACGCTGGTGGCCGAGCAAGCGCTGGTGGCGATCGGATTCCGACCGAATTCCATGGACCTGAACTTGGAGGCGCTGGGAGTGGCTGTCGAGCGCGGCTTCATTCGAATCGACGACCGCATGCAGACCAACGTCCCGGGCGTATGGGCGATCGGCGATGTCACCGGCAAGATGATGCTGGCCCATGTGGCGTCGGCACAGGGAATCTTATGCGCTGAAGCGATGGCCGGCCACGATACAACGCCGCTCGATTATGTCGGCATGCCCTCTGCAACATATTCCCACCCGCAAGTCGCCTCCTTCGGGTTGACCGAACAGCAGGCGGCGGAACAAGGCTACCGTGTGAAGGTAGCGCGATTTCCTTTTTCGGCCAACGGCAAGGCGCTCGGCATTGGCGAGCCGCAGGGTTTCGTCAAGATCGTCAGCGAAGAAAAATTCGGCGAAATCCTGGGTGCGCACATGATCGGGCCGGACGTGACCGAGTTGCTGCCAGAGCTTACCCTGGCCCGCAATGCAGAGCTCACGACAACCGAACTGGTGCGTAATGTGCATGCGCACCCGACTCTCTCAGAGACGATCCTGGAAGCCGCTCATGGGTTGGAGGGCGAGTATATACACTTATGATGCGGATAAATACTGATACTTCGTGGTATCCACTCCCGGGTACGTCGTACGCCGTTTCCTTTGGAATATGCGCTCAATGGATTGATTCGCATGGATGAGACGGCCCTTGAGCAATACGAAACCCGATTAAATGATCATGCCCCACAGGTCCGCAAAGCGGCGTTGGATGAATTGGCCGCCGCGCTTCATGAAGGTCGCATTTCTACCGAAGCGGAGTCGGACATCGTTAACATGCACTGCCACACGTTCTTCTCGTTCAATGCGTACGGCCACTCGCCATCCTCGTTGGCCTGGCTTGCCAAGCGACGGGGCTTCAAAGCAATTGGCATGGTTGATTTCGATGTGCTAGATGGGGTCGAGGAGTTTCTTTCCGCGTGCGAGGTTCTGGGGGTGCGGGGCAGCGCCGGTCTGGAGACGCGCGCTTACGTGCCGTCGTTCTCCACACGAGAGATTAATTCACCCGGCGAACCTGGCGTATACTATGCTCTGGGGATCGGTTTCACTTCCTCCACGCCGGCTAAAGAAGCAGCAGAGCCGTTGGCCGATATGCGTCGTCAAAGTGAGAGCCGTAATCGCGCCGTACTCGAGCGCTTGAACGACCACCTGCAACCGATCTCAATCGATTACGCGACGGATGTGCAATCACTGACCCCGGCCGGCAACGCCACCGAGCGACATATCGTACAGGCTTACATAGATGCGGTGCGCGCTCAGCGACCGGATGCGGACGCGTTCTGGGCCGAGAAGCTGCGTGTACCTGTGGGCGAAGTGCAAGTGGCCATGAAGCGCGAAAAGGACTTTCAGAATCTGGTGCGCGCCAAACTGATCAAACGCGGTGGGGTAGCTTACATGGCTTCCGATCCGGACGCCTTCCCACTCATCGATAAGGTCCACAAACTGATCATCGCCTGCGGCGCACTGCCTTGCGCCACCTGGCTGGACGGCACCTCCGTGGGGGAACAGTCCATCGAGGAGCTTCTGGATTTGCTGGTGGAAAAAGGCGCGGCGGCGCTCAACATCATTCCCGACCGCAACTGGAACATCGCTGACGAAGACGTACGGCAGATGAAAGTTAAAAACCTGTATCATGTGGCGGAGATCGCCCGTCAGAGAGATTTACCCTTGCACGTGGGGACCGAAATGAACAGCCCCGGGCAAAAGCTGGTGGATGATTTCGACGCACCGGCGCTGCAACCGCTGCGTTCGGCCTTTCTGGATGGCGCCTATTTCGTCTACGGACACACCTGCATGCAGCGCGTCTTGGGGCTGGGGTACCAAAGCGAGTGGGCGCTCACATTCCTTCCGCACCGACGGGATCGTAATCATTTTTATACGCGCCTGGGTAAGCTCGTTGTGCCCTGTTCGGAGGCAGCCGATCGGTTACGAACGCTGCCCCCGGATCTATCCCCGGAAGAGTTGCTGGGTCGAATCGAAAAAACGAGTTGAAATCTTGATACAGATATAAAGGAGGCTCCCATTTCTGACAAATTTGCTGATTATCGAAAGGCAACCTCGCCTATACCGGAATCTCAGCGATTGTGGCCATTGTATGGCGCAGGACTTGAGAATTTCGGCCAGGACGGTCAGCCGGTGGATGCACCAGTCCCTTCCTTCGGGCCGGACGAGTTGCTTATCCGCCATGACGCTTGCGGTTTGTGTTTCTCAGACACCAAGGTGATCGCACAGGGACAGAATCACCCGCGCATCTACCAAGAAATGCAGAAGGATCCGGTGGTGCTCGGTCATGAGGTTTCCATGACGGTGGTGGGCGTAGGTGAAAGCCTCCGCGACCAGTACCAGGTGGGCGACCGTTTGACGTTGGAAACGGATATTATCGTGCGCGGTAAATCATTGGCCTATGGATATTGGTTTCAGGGTGGACTCTCGCAATATTCCGTGATCGGGCCGGATATCTATGCCAGCGATCTGGGAGACAACCTGATACGCGTCAGCAACGAGATGGGTTACGCGGAGACCGCCCTGACCGAACCGTGGGCTTGCGTGGTGGCGGCTTATGCCTTGAAATACCGTACCGGTATCAAGCCGGAGGGGACGCTTTGGATTGTCGGCGCCGGAGGGCGAAAATCCTATACCATTTCCGACGGATTTGGCTCGGATGCGCATCCGGCGCGCGTGCTGCTGACGAACGTTCCAGAGCCGTTTGGTGAGTGGGTGCGAAACCGCGCCCGAGAATTGGATCTGGAAGTTTTGGAAGTGCCGGATATCGCAAGCCCGCCGGTGGATTTGGTGGACGACATCGTGCTGTTGGGCGGTGATCCCGACCTCATCGAAACGCTCAGCCCGCATCTCGATAAATTTGGCGTGCTGGCAATCATGCATGACACCCCCTTGTCGCGGGAAGTACAGGTGGATATCGGACGCGTCCACTACCATCGTTGGGTGTATGTGGGATCAACCGGTGCGGATATTGCGGGCGCCTATCGCGATGTTCCAGTGCGGTCCAACTTGAAACCGGGCGGGCGCGCCTGGTTCATTGGGGCGGGCGGTCCGATGGGACGGATGCACGTCCAACGAGCCATCGAGTTCAAAGACCCACCGGGATACGTTCTATGCAGCGATGTAAGCGAGATGCGCCTGGGCGAACTGCGTGACAGCTTCGAAGAAGAGGCTCGCCGTAAAGGCATCGACTTTGTTTGCTGGAATCCGGCGGCCAGGCCGGAAGGTCCGGAAGGCGAAGATGCGGATGCCCTGGCGGATTTTGATGATATCGTCGTCATGGCGCCCATACCCGCGGTAATTTCTGACGCCGGACGGCACCTCGCGCCCGGCGGAGTGATGAACGTATTCGCCGGTGTGGCGCGCGGCACGATGGCCGCGCTAGACCTCAGCCAAGCGTACTTAAAAGATACGCGCGTCATCGGACATTCGGCGTCGTTGATGGACGACTTCAAGCTGGTGCTGGAGAAGAATTACGCCGGGGAGTTGAACCCGAACCGCTCCGTCGCCGCCGTGGGCTCGTTGAGCGCGGCGCGGGATGGTTTGCAAGCCGTGATAAACGCCGACTTGGCCGGAAAAGTGGTGATTTACCCGCACATCCGGGAAATGCCGTTGACCAAACTCACTGAGCTTCAGCAGGTGTTACCGTCAGTGCACGGTCTGTTGAACGAACTCGGGGAATGGACCAACGCCGCCGAGGAGGAATTCCTGCGGCAAATGCTGCCGTAGTTTCGAATACGACGGATTCCGTGAAATCTACATCACGGGACCCAGTCAAAAAACCACCTATCTTTTAGGAGACACCCTATGACCAAAGAACACAGCAACAAAGTTCGTGTGGCGATCGTCGGAGTCGGCAACTGCGCATCGTCGCTCATCCAGGGGGTTGAGTTCTACAAGGACGCCAATGAAACGGAGACCGTACCTGGGTTGATGCACGTCAATTTGGGGGGATATCATGTCCACGACATTGAGTTCTCGGCTGCCTTCGACGTGGTCGACACCAAAGTTGGATTGGATCTGAGCAAAGCCATCTGGGCCTTCCCCAACAACACCATTAAGTTTGCCGATGTTCCCAAGATGAAGGTTAAGGTGAATCGCGGCATGACCCATGATGGCTTGGGAAAGTATCTGAAAATGGTGGTAAAGAAGGCTCCAGGATCGACAGCCGATATCGTACGCATCCTGAAGGATACAGGGACCGACGTGGTCGTCAGCTTCCTGCCAGTCGGATCCGAGATGGCCACCAAGTGGTATGTGGAACAGGTGCTCGAGGCCGGGTGCGCGTTCGTCAACTGCGTTCCCGTGTTCATCGCTTCCCAATCCTACTGGCAGCAACGCTTTGTCGAACGCGGCCTTCCCGTCATAGGCGACGACATTAAAAGCCAGGTGGGCGCGACCATCACGCATCGCGTGCTCACTCACCTTTTCGTGGAACGTGGTGTCAAGCTGGACCGCACCTACCAACTTAACTTCGGCGGCAACATGGATTTCTACAACATGCTGGAACGCGAGCGGTTGGAATCCAAAAAAATCTCCAAGACCGGCGCCGTCACATCGCAGCTGGATTTCGAGATCGAGCCGGACAATGTACACGTGGGTCCCTCTGACCATATACCGTGGCTGACTGACCGTAAGTGGTGTTACATACGCATGGAAGGCACCACGTTTGGTAACGTCCCCCTCAATGTGGAATGCAAGGTGGAGGTTTGGGACAGCCCCAACTCGGCCGGTGTGGTTATCGATGCGGTGCGTTGCGCCAAACTGGCCCTGGATCGAGGCCTTTCTGGAGCGCTGACCGCTCCATCCTCCTACTTCATGAAGACGCCGCCGGTACAGTTCACGGACGACGAAGCACGCCGAAAGACCGAGGAATTCATTGCCGGAGGCAATCCTTCCTAGCACCGCTGTGTTCTGAGGGGAATTTCGGGAGCGTTAGCCCACCGATTCCCCCAGGACGGCATAGCGAGTACCTTTCAACACCGGCGGCACCTTAAGGTGCCGCCGGACACTAGGAGTGTTCTGCATGAAAGTGCTGCGATTGCATGGCGTCCGGGATTTGCGTTTGCACGAGGAACCGGTCCCGGCGTTGAATGCCGGGGAACTACTGGTGCGCGTCCGGGCTGTCAGCCTGTGTGGATCGGATCTGCACTGGTTTTCGGAAGGGGGAATCGGCGATGTTCGTTCGACCATCCCGGTCATACTGGGCCACGAGTTTGCCGGTGAAATCGCTTCCGGTCCGCGAAGTGGGGAACAGGTTGCCGTGGATCCCGCCATCCCGTGCGGCCAATGCGAATTTTGTCTCGAAGGAAACCCCAACTTCTGTAGACAGGTCCGATTTGCGGGTGATGGGAAATTCGACGGCGCCTTGAGAGAGTTCGTTGCTTGGCCGGAGGAGTGCCTGCATTCGCTGCCGAAAGGAGTTTCCCTGGAGGAAGGAGCCATTCTGGAGGCGATGGGGGTGGGATTGCATGCGATTAATCTCGGACACTTGCGCCCCGGATGTAGTGTGGGAATCTATGGCTGCGGCCCAATCGGTTTGCTGATGGTGCAATTGGCGCGGCATTCCGGTGCGGTTCAGATTGTCGCCACCGACCGACTGTCCCATCGAGTCCAGGCTGCCCGGGAGTACGGCGCAACCTTGGCACTCCAATCCGACGGTGGCGGGGAAAACGCTGCCATCCTGAAGGCGACGGATGGCCGCGGGGTAGACGTGACGTTTGAAGTGGCCGGGGAGAACGACGCGGTAGAAACCGCGATCGCTACCGCCAAACCGGGTGCGCGCGTGGTATTGGTGGGAATCCCCTCCGAGGACCGAACCTCGTTCACCGCCTCGACGGCCCGGCGAAAGGGGTTGACGATCCTGATGGTGCGGCGCATGAAGCACACGTATCCACGCGCGATCGCGCTGGTGCGACAGGGGATCATCGACGTGAAATCACTGGTGAGTCAGCGCTTTCCCTTGGAGGATGCCGGAGAAGCCTTCGCCGAAGCGGAAAAACGAAGCGGATTAAAAACCGTGATCGAGCTGGCTGGACCGAAAAAACCCCGATAATCAACATCCGCCCGTGTCTCTCCGTCTGGGCGGAAATGGAGAACAAGGATATGGAAATTGGATTGAAAGACCGCGTGGCACTGGTTACCGGCGGCGCGCAAGGTCTGGGAGAGGCCATTTGCCGAAGGCTGGCGAAGGAAGGATGTCGTGTGGCGATAGCCGACCTGAACACGGAAAAGGCAGAACAGACTGCCGCCTCAATCAAAGAGCAACCCGTGATCGCTGTCCCCGTGGACGTGACCGACGAAATCCAGGTGCAGGAGATGGTGGAACGCACCGTTCGTGAATTCGGACAGTTGGACATTCTGGTGGCGAACGCCGGGATTCTGTTGGCGGAAGACATCACGGAGTTTTCGGCGGAAAAATGGCGTGCGGTCATCAATGTGAACCTGGTCGGCTATTTCCTGTGCGCCAAACATGCTGCCCGAGCGATGAAACCGAATCGCAACGGAGTTATCATCGAGGTAAATTCCAAATCCGGCAAGAAGGGAAGCTATCGCAATTCGGCGTACGCGGCTTCCAAGTTCGGCGGCATCGGTCTAACACAGAGCATCGCGCTGGACCTGGCGGAGTACGGCATCCGCGTCAATGCGGTTTGTCCAGGCAACTTGCTTGATTCGCCGCTCTGGACGGAAGGTCCGAACGCGCTGTTCAAGCAATATGCGCGCAACCGGGGCGTCACCGAAGAGGAAGTGCGCAAGATCTACATCGACCAGGTGCCCATGAAACGAGGTTGCACCTATGAAGATGTGTGCAACGTGATCGTGTTCCTGGCATCGGACCAGGCCAGCTATATGACCGGGCAGGCGATAAATGTTACCGGCGGTCAGGAAATGCACTAGCCCTGTACATTCCGAGCGCAAAAAGGAGACGATACCGGTTCGTGATCGCATTCCACGAACTGATCACCTACCGCACCACACCTCGGCCAGAACCTCGTACTGGACTTCCGCATCAGTTTCGGTGATTTACAAATGACGGCAAAGTACCTTGCGGAGAATCACCTACGGTTAGCCTCGAAGACGCATTTGTCTCACATGGATTGAGCAGATACATAAAGTTGACCGTGCTTTCAGATGGATGCTATAATCCTCACATGCATATACGGACGAAAATCGAAGCGAGCATGAACATTTCCAACATCGATGATCGCAACGATCGGGTGGTGGGATTGTTCGTGCGCTAGCGCCACCGAGGCCAGATTTTCCCGCCGCCCGATGTCATCCAGACCGGGCGGCGAAGTTTTTATAGGAGAGAAGGAGAGGCAGTATGTATCGCACACATGATTGCGGTAGCCTGCGGGTCGAACACGTCGGAGAGCGCGTCATGCTGGCCGGTTGGGTCAACCGGCGGCGTGACCATGGCGGTGTGACGTTCATCGATTTGCGCGACCGATCGGGGATCGTCCAGGTCGTGGCGCACCCGGAAGAATCCGCCGAAGCGCATAATGCGGCGGAAGCCGTGCGCAACGAATGGGTCATCCAGGTGGAAGGCCTGGTTCAAAGACGACCAGAGGACATGGAAAACACAGATCTGGCTACGGGCCAGATCGAAGTTGCCATCGATCAGCTCAAAGTCCTAAACCCGGCGCGCACGCCTCCGTTTGCGATCAACGAGGAGAGCGAAGTCGAAGAGATGGTGCGATTGCAGTACCGCTACCTCGACCTGCGTCGGCCGCGCATGCAGCACAACCTGCAGCTGCGACATGCCGTGGTGAAGTACATTCGCGACTTTCTGGACGCACGCGGTTTCTGGGAGGTCGAGACCCCGATTCTCTTCAAGACCACACCCGAAGGCGCGCGGGACTATCTGGTCCCTTCGCGAGTCCACCCGGGTGAGTTCTATGCCTTACCGCAATCTCCGCAGCAATTGAAGCAGTTACTCATGGTCGCCGGAGTGGAGCGCTACTTCCAAATCGCACGTTGTTTCCGGGACGAAGATCAACGCGGCAACCGCCAGCCTGAATTCACGCAGCTCGATCTGGAGATGTCCTTCGTCGAACGTGAGGACGTGATTTCTTTGACCGAGGAGTTGTTCACCTCGCTGGTCGAGACTCTGCTCCCGCACAAACGCCTGCTGGCCAAGCCCTGGCCGAGATTAACCTATGCGGAAGCGCTTGAACGCTTTGGTCGGGATGCACCGGACATTCGCTTCGGGATGGAACTGAAAGACATCAGCGATCTGGCCGGCGAATGCGGTTTCCAGGTTTTCGAAAAGGCGGTTGCTTCGGGAAGGTCGGTGCGCGGCCTGAACGCTAAGGGTTGGGGGAATTCGAGCCGCAAGGACATCGATGAGTTGGTGGACTTCGTTAAACCCTTCGGTGCCAAAGGCCTGGCGTATCTGGCCCTGACCGATTCGGGGGAGATTCGCTCCTCCTTTGCGAAGTTTCTCGGCGAGGAGACTCGAGTAGCAATTCAAACGCGACTCGAAGCCCAGGCGGGCGATTTGCTGCTTTTCGTTGCCGCTGAAGCCGGTGTGGTTTTCGAATCGCTGAGCCGGCTGCGCGATCATCTCGCCGAACGATCTGATTTGATTGATCCTGATGTTCTGGCGTTCTGCTGGGTGCTGGATTTTCCCTTCGTCGAATGGAACGAGAACGAGAAGCGTTGGGACCCCAGCCATCATCCTTTCACCTCGCCGATGATGGAAGACGTCCCCATGCTCGAAACCGACCCCCACAAGGCGCGCGGTCAGCAGTACGACATGGTGCTCAACGGAGTTGAGGTAGGTGGTGGAAGCATCCGAATCCACGACCGCCAACTCCAGGAACGCGTGTTTTCGCTCATCGGCTTGGATGAGGACGTCGCCCGGGAACGCTTTGGCCACATGTTGGAAGCTTTCGAATACGGCACGCCGCCGCACGGCGGGATCGCGCCGGGCATCGACCGTTTGCTGATGATATTCGCCAACGAAGCGCATATCCGGGAGGTGATCGCTTTCCCGAAGAATCAAGCTGCACGAGACGTCATGGCGAACGCTCCCTCACCGGCCGACCCCGAACAATTGGCGGAGCTACACATTCGGGTGCTGGATTCGGATGAGGATTCGTGAGGCATGGACAACCCGAACTGATCGTGGTATATATTGCATTGCCCTACTATGATCGTGATGTAGCACGCGTTTTGAGCCAACACTATATAAACGGGGTTCGATCTTCGTCGGGGGACGCGATAGGCTGGAGCCAAGGCGGAGCCCACGAGTACGACCCCACCTGCGAAAGCAGGTTCAAAACACCGCCACACACGACATGGTGGGGTGCTCCTTTAGCGATAAGCAGACGCTTATCGCTTTTCTTTTACATCTGACCCACACTACGCGGATGAAATTCGGGATTCGTTGGGACGATTTAATGATGGCTAAAAATGTTGTGTCCGCTTTCTTGAATTCAGGTGAGAGGGATCGAGCTGGAAACATTCCGCGGTGCTGCAACTTGTTTTAACGCGATTGTCTCTTTCCAAAAAGCGTTTCCTTGCATCATGATATGATCTCAGGTAGACTCTCACTATATTTATCGAAATGAGGTTACCATGGCCGGTGAGCGGGAAGAGGCGCTGGAAGCGGCCGTATCGGATATAACCAAGCGCTTTGGTGACGGGGCGGTGATGCGCTTGGGTGAAGCCGCACATTTGACGGTCGAAAGTATTCCAACGGGGTCGTTGGCCCTGGATTTGGCGCTTGGTGTAGGTGGCGTGCCGCGCGGCCGTGTGACCGAGATTTTCGGTCCCGAATCCTCTGGAAAGACCACCCTTTGTCAGCACATCGTAGCCGAAGCGCAACGCCGCGGAGGCGTCTGTGCCTTCGTGGACATGGAACATGCGCTCGACCCGGCGTATGCCGCGCGCTGCGGCGTCGATGTGGAAAATCTGTACATCTCCCAGCCGGATATGGGGGAGCAGGCATTGGAGATCACGGAGCGGCTGGTGCGTAGCGGCGCCGTCGACGTCATCGTGGTCGACAGCGTGGCCGCACTCGTCCCGCAGGCGGAAATCGAAGGCGATATGGGGGATCCGCACATGGGCATGCAGGCGCGATTGATGAGTCAAGCGCTGCGCAAACTCAGTGGGGCGATCAAGCAGACAAACACCGTCGTGATCTTCACCAACCAGTTGCGACAGAAAATTGGCGTCTATTTTGGCAACCCTGAGACCACGACAGGTGGCAGGGCGTTGAAGTTCTACGCTTCGGTGAGGATCGATGTCCGGCGCGCGGAAAGCATCAAACAAGGCCAGGAAATTGTGGGCAATCGGGTTCGCGCACGGGTCGTGAAAAACAAAGTTGCACCGCCCTTCAAGGTTGCGGAATTTGATATCATGTATGATGAAGGCATCTCCAAAGCCGGAGGGATCCTGGACCTGGCTGTCGAGATGGAAATCATCGAAAAACGCGGGTCGTACTATTCGTATAGCGACCAGCGTTTGGGGCAAGGAAGAGAGAACGCAAAGCTGTTTATCAAGGAGAATGCTAAATTGGCACAGGAGTTGGAGGCCAAGATCCGCTCGGAAGCGGGTCTGGATTCCACCGGCGTAGATTTCAACCGGGATTGAGACGAACTGTGCGCGTGATCATTTATAATTAGGCTGCACCAAACTGCACGACTTGGATGTACGCGCGACATTGACAAAGAATATGATCTCAAATATGAGACTTGACACCGCAGGGATGTTTGTAAGTCCGCTTGTGATGAGGCGAAAGGGATTAGCCAAATTTCGTAGGGATTTGATCCTTTAACGTTCGCTGTTGCTTAAGGTTGTTGAACCTTTTCTTTAGGCGGCGTCTAATCTGCATCGTGAGATCGCATAGATTTGTCATTGGCCGTGATCCGGGTCCGTGGATCACGGCATGTGTTGTATTTATGGAGTGATCGTTCGTGGGTGTGATTACTGCCTTGAAAAATCAGACGAAAAATCGCCAGCGGGTCAACGTTTACCTGGATGGTAGTTACAGTTTCGCCATCGATAAGGTGTTGGCTAAGGATCTGGCGATCGGAAAAGAGATATCGCAGGACGAGATCGAGGTATTAAAGAAAGAGGATATCGAAGAACGACTGTATCGCCGCGCGCAACGTTTGATCGGTCGCAGACCGCGCGCTGAGCATGAGCTGCGCCAACGTTTCGAAAGAGACAAGATTCCCCAAGACGTGCAGCATGCAGTCGTGCAAAGACTAAAAGATCACGGTTTGATTGATGACCATGCTTTCGCCGAAGCTTGGATCGAGAACCGCCAAGTTTTTCGTCCACGAAGTGCGCTGGCACTTCGCACGGAGCTGCGTCAGAAGGGTGTTTCGAATGAAATTATCGAACAGCATCTGGCGGATTTCGACGATGGACAAGCGGCGATTAGAGCAGCGCGCAAAGGCGCTCGCCGTTATCGTTCCATGGACCAGGAGACGTTCCGAAAACGTCTCAGTGGTTACCTGCTTCGGCGCGGTTTTGGACATTCAATCGTTTCCTCGGTTGTCGCACGCATCTGGTGTGAGACGTCCGAACGTGAACTCGAAAGTGAGGATACGAAGTGGACACAACGTGGATAATTGGTGTTGTCGTTGCATTGACGGCAGGTGTGCTCGTTGGATACATCCTGCGACACATGCAGTTAGAAAGGAACGTTCGAGGTCGTCAGGCGGAAGCGCAGCGTATACTGGATAATGCGCGGGGTGAAGCCAAGGATATCGAACTGGCTGCGAAAGATCAGGCGTTAGAAATCCGCAATGAAGCCGAGGAGGAGGCAAAACAACGGCGCTCGGAGATGTCGAAAGAGGATAAACGGCTCACTCGGCGGCGTGCCAGCTTGGATCGGCGTTTCGAACAAATCGACAAGAGAGAGCAGGCATTGAACAAACGCCAGAGTTCGATCGACCGCCGTGCCAATGAGGTTGAAAATAAGTATGCCGAAACCCTCGCAGAACTGGAACGCGTGTCCCAGATGAGCCAGGAGGAAGCCAAAGCTCAACTCCTGGAAGAGGTGGAGCGGGAGGCGCGCATCGACATGGTACGCATCATTCGTCAGATCGAGGAAGAAGCGCAAGTTGAGGGGGATCGTCGTGCTCGAGAATTGATCGCCGACGCCATCCAACGCGTGGCCTCCGACCATGTGGCAGAGATCACGGTCTCTGTGGTGCCGTTGCCTTCGGATGACATGAAAGGCCGCATCATCGGCCGTAATGGGCGCAATATTCGCGCCTTCGAGCAAGCAGCTGGCGTGGATGTCGTCGTCGATGATACACCTGAGGCTGTCACGATTTCGTGTTTCGACTCGGTTCGTCGGGAAGTCGCCCGGCGTGCGATGGAAAAGTTGGTGCTCGATGGCCGTATTCATCCCGCACACATCGAGAAAGTCGTCAGCCAAGTTCGCGAAGAAGTGGATCGAGCCATCGTCGAAGCTGGTGAAGAAGCGAGTTTCGATGCCGGAGTGCCTGGTTTGCATCCAGAAGTGATCAAGAAATTAGGGCGCTTGAAGTTCCGCACCTCGTACGGTCAAAATCAGTTGGCGCACGCCGTCGAGACGGCGCAGCTGGCCGGAATTATCGCCGCAGAACTCGGCGCCAACGTCGAAATCGCGAAAGCCGGTGGTTTGCTCCACGATCTGGGGAAATCGATGGATCATGAAGTAGAAGGAACCCACGCTGCGCTCGGCGCAGAGTTTTGCCGGCGGCACAACGTGCCGGAACAGGTCGTCAATATCATCGCTTCCCATCACCACGAGATCGAACAGGATTCCGTCGAGGCCGTGATCGTCGAAGCGGCCGATGCCATCAGCGGCGCAAGACCCGGCGCACGCAGGGAAAGTCTGGAGCAGTACATCAAACGCATTCGAGCTCTGGAGGAAGTCGCCAGTTCCTTCGAGGGCGTTGAGCAAAGTTACGCGCTGCAAGCGGGACGTGAAATTCGCGTGATCGTAATCCCCGAGGACATCGATGATCTCGAAGCGACGCGGCTTGCACGATCTGTGGCGAAGAAAATCGAGGAGGGGATGCAGTACCCCGGGCAGATTAAAGTAACCGTAATTCGGGAGACGCGCGCCGTCGATTATGCGAAGTAGGTTCGATTGACCTGAAGCATAGAAGCTGAATTTTGCCAGTGCGGCCAGGGAAGTAGAAAATCACCTGGCCGCACTGAATGTTGATGGTCGCAGTAGACGGCGGCACATTCAGTATAAATCATTCTGCACGGGCATGCCGTAAAGAAACCAGTACTGTTCTTGGGGGTAGCAAGACTGCAGGCGCGCATCCCAGATGAAATCGCCTGGCTTGAAGAAGGATCGCAGCGTCGCATCGATCGACTGAATGGCCTGTATGCTACGTTCGGCCTCGGGCTCGCGCTCGGCCCAACCCCTGATTCGCTCGAAGATGACGCGCTGCTGGACTTCGTTGGTGTAGTTATACGCACGATCTGCGTTTTCAGCCAGGTCCTGGACATATGCTTTCCATAAATTGAACCGACTGTGCATTTCACGTGCGGCTTTTCGCCCCAGGGCTACAGACCATTTTCGCAGGACACTTTCCATCTGCAGATTCAGTTTGCGAATTTCGGCTTGTTGGGCGGGAGTCATGTCTTCGCTTTGGGCATCGAGTTCGTCGAGCGTGAGAGCCAATCGGCCCGGTGTGAGCCTTGGTACGTAGGGGCGTTTCAATGACGATGGATCCAAGGGCCAATACAATTCGTCCGAGAGCAGGTAAGTTTCGAATTCCTCGAGCATGACTCGGACGAGCGCGAGATTGGCATCGGGAGCGTGCATTCGATCACGCCTCCGGCTTGATGATGTCCTGAATGATATCCAACAACTGACCCCGGGTAATGGGCTTAATGATGTAGTTGCGAGCACCGAGGCGGAAACCGGTTTCCTGGTCCTCCGGGCGGTTACGCGCAGTGAAGATTACAACGGGGGGATAGGGTTTTGAATCATTGTTGAGGCGCTGCATGACGTCGAATCCGGAGACGTCGGGCATCATCACGTCCAATAAAATCAGGTCGAAAGAGCCTTTGCGAATGAGATCATAACCTTCGTCACCGTCGGAAGCCAATTCGACGTGGTGACCTGCCGTTTTCAAGGTAAGTTCGACGAGCTTTAAAGTGTCTGGATCGTCATCAACGACTAGGATATGAGCTGCCATGGCTATTTCCTGTGTGAACGGATAAACGATTGTATATTGGTTCTTTTTCTTGTGTCAAACGAAGTCGATGGCAATCATCGGAATCACAGAAAAGAAGATCAGTGATTTCGTCGCCGGATTGGACATCCTTAAATCCGTATTCCCATATTCATTTGCATGCGGCATCTACTCAATGGGCAACAGGCGCAGCGGTTGCTCCATGTACTTTCGAAATACCTGCAGCCAACGAGCGGCCTCGGCGCCGTCGGTGATGCGGTGGTCCGCCGAAAGGGTGCACTGCAGGCGTGATCCGGGAACGATCTTTCCATCTTCCACAATGGGCGTATCCCGCACGCTGCCAACGGCGAGAATTGCTGCTTCCGGCGGGTTGATGATGGCGACAAAGCGGTCGATGCCGAACATGCCTAGATTAGAAACGGTGAACGTCGAACCTTCGATGTCCTGTGGGCGAACCTTCCCCTCGCGGATCCTGCCAACCATGGTGCGGACTTCGCTGGATATCGACGGTACGGACTTCGCATGCGCGTTGTTGACCACTGCAGTCAACAGACCGTCTTCGACGGCGACGGCTACGCCGATGTTGATCTCTCCATGCCTTACGATTTCGCCTCTATCCAGGGAGGCGTTGAGATTGGGGAACTCCCGCAGCGCAAGTGCCGCAGCTTTGATGATGAAGTCGTTCACCGAAAGTTTGTCTTCCTCCGGCAGGATCTCGTTCCACTCGGAGCGCATGGCCATCAGCGGTGCCGTGTCGACGTCGATGGTGAGATAGAAATGCGGAAGATCTTGTTTGGCGGTTACCATGCGACGCCCGATCGTGGCGCGTAATTTGCTGAGCGGAATGCGTACGGTTTCTCCCGCGGCCGGCAAGGGCTTCGCCGAAGGGCGACCCGACGAGGCGACCGCCTTCTCAACGTCTTGCTTTACAATCCGACCTCTTGGGCCGGAGCCGGAAACGCTTGCGATGTCGATGCCGTAATCCGCGGCCATGCGGCGGGCGACGGGGGAGGCACGCACGCCGTCAGGAAGATGGCCGTTTCCGCCGGTTTCAGGGGCTCTTTTGACCGCTTCAGGCTTGCGAACTTCTTTCTCGGGTTCGGGTTGTTCGACGGCTTGCTCCTCGGGCGCCTCGACAAGCGTATCGATATCTTCACCGGCTTCCCCGACGATGGCGATCGGTTTACCCACAGGAGTGGAGGTTCCTTCGCTCACGAGCTGCTTGAGTATCACACCGCTCGCCATAGATTCGACTTCGACGGTCGCCTTATCGGTTTCGATCTCGGCGATTACCTGTCCTTTTTCGATCGTTTCGCCTTCTGCAACGACCCAGCGGACCAGGACGCCTTCCGCCATATCGAAACCAAGCTTGGGCATGTTTACAACTTCGGCCATCACAACACCTCTTTCACAGCGTCCACGATGTCAGCAACTTGGGGTAAGGCCAACTGTTCCAGTTCACGGTTGTAGGGAAGGGGCACTTCTTTTTGGGCGATGCGTTTGATCGGCGCGTCGGCGTAATCGAAGGCCTCGTTATACAGCCGAGCTGCCACTTCAGCGCCGACACCGAAGGATTTCCACCCCTCCTCCACGATCACACAGCGGTTGGTCCGTTTGAACGACTCGGTCACCGGTCCCATGTCGAGAGGACGCAGGGAGCGTAAATCGACGACTTCTGCTTCCACATTATCCTTTGCAAGTTCTTCGGCTGCTTGCAAAGATAATTGCAACCCTTTGGAATACGACACCAGCGTCACGGCGTCTCCTTCACGTTGAACTTTCGAGACCCCGATAGGTTCGAGATACTCTTCCTCGGGCACCTCGCCGCGCATCTGGTAGAGCGTGGCGTGCTCGATGAACATAACAGGATCGTCGCTGCGGATGGCGGATTTCAACAATCCCTTTGCGTCTCGCGGGGTTCCCGGTGACACCACTTTAAGGCCCGGAAAATGAGCGAAAACGACATCCGGGGTCTGGCTGTGTGTTGCCCCCAACTGGCGTCCGCCGCCGCCAACGGTGCGGATAACGATCGGCACAGTAAACTGCCCGCCGAACATGCTGTGCAACTTTGCGGCCTGATTGACAATCTGATCCATGGCGAGAAATGCGAAGTTGATCGTCATCAGCTCGGCGACCGGTCGCAGACCGGCCATCGCAGCGCCGTTGGCGGCGCCGATGATGACTCCTTCGGCGATGGGTGTGTCCCGCACGCGTTCGGCACCGAAGTGATCGTAAAAACCGCGCGTCACGGCATACGTGCCGCCCCATACGCCCACTTCTTCACCCATGATGAATACTTTCTCATCGCGTTCCATTTCCTCCCAAAGCGCTTGTGATATGGCTTCACGCATCGTCATTTCGGCCATGGTTCACACCTCTTCCACGTAAACGTTTTCGAAGAGCGCTTCTGGTTCTGGGGCCGCGCTCGATTCTGCGAATTGTACGGCTTCTTGAATGTCATCAGCGGCTTTTACTTCTTGGGCGTCGAGTTCCTTGGCGTTGGCGATTTTTTTCTTGATCAAATAACGCCGGTAGACGCCAATCGGATCCTCTTCCGCCCATTTCTTGACTTCTTCGCTCTTGCGGTATCGTTCGGGATCACCCATCGAGTGTCCTCGAAAACGATAGGTGACGGCTTCCAATAGAAAAGGTCCTCCTTGTTGACGCACATGCTCCAAGGCGTCCTGCGTAGCTTGACGCACTTTGATGACGTCCATACCGTCTGCTCGGGCGTTTGGCATTTCATATCCTTCCGCTTTCTGCCGAATTTCGCTGACCGCCGAAGCCCGCTCGACCGCCGTGCCCATGCCGTATTGATTATTCTCACAAATCCACAGCACGGGCAGCTGCCAAACCTTGGAGAGATTTAATGCTTCGTGGAAGTAGCCGATGTTGGTCGCACCGTCTCCGAAGAAGCACATCGTGACGGCGTCCGAACCGCGATGCTTATCGGCGAAAGCCATGCCAGCCGCCATGGGAAGATGCGAACCCACGATGGCGTGGCCGCCCCAGAAATTCAAGTCGACGTCCGCAAGATGCATCGACCCGCCTTTGCCCTTGGAGCAGCCCGTGACCTTTCCCAGTAGTTCGGCCATCACGACTTTCGGCTCCATACCGCAGGCTATAGCAATCCCATGATCTCGGTACGCCGTGATGACACGGTCCTGCGGTTTTCGAACGGAAATAACACCGCACCCTACGGCTTCTTCCCCGATATAGAGATGTAAGAATCCACCGATCTTTCCCTGCTGGTAAAGTTCAGCGGATTTCTCTTCGAGACGCCGCACCGTAACCATCTCGTGGTAGAGCTGTAGATGTTCATTTTTATCCATGATTTCTCCGGGATGAGCGAGTCAAACAACCTTCTCTGCTCGTTCTATGATACTACAAGGCCGTAAGTATGCTTAGAATAAAATCATAAAAGTGCCCCGGCATACCGGGGCAAATAAAATTATACCAAGGTGGTCTGATTTTTGCATGTCCTTATAGAGTATCGGGGTTATGCACGGCAGCGTCCTACGGGTAAAAGCCAACGGCCTGGATATCGAATTCACTCATTACCGTGTCCGTGTTCTTCGGCAGGGTCAGCGGCAGCACGAAATCCAATGTTTCAGCGGGCGCCAGTGTGTCCGCAACAACCAGCCATCCGGCGCTCACCAACTCACCCGTGGTTGTGCGCATGGTCCCAAGTACAGTGGGCTGCTTGATGGCATTTTCTTCGAGATTGGTGATTTCACCGTGCAGCAGGAGTGAACTTCCGACGGATTGATAACGATCGATTTCGATGGAAAGCGGGACGGGCGTTTCGTCGAAGCTGCGGGATAGATCGAGTTCGATGTTAACCTGGATCTCAACGTCTTCCAGCGGAATTCCATGGCTTTCCGCGTTTGTGACGAGACCCGGAAGCCGGCTTTCCAGGAAAGCACGATTTTCATCCGGCTGAATCGGAATGGGAAAGGTTGTGGCCGTGCAGGAAAGAAGCTGGTCGTTGTAATACGCAGCGATCAGCAGTCTCACCCAGCGAAAGTAGCTGGCCTCGTTGTGGATTTCACCGAGAACGAAGGGAAGACCCTGGTCGGTAAATTCGAGGGACGGTTCACGTGTGAAAGACAGCTCGATCGGCGCGAGGGAACGATTGATCGTCGCGTCTGCGTAGACTTCCCTATCACGAGTGTCGGGTGGCGTATCAAACAATAAAAGTACAGGAGAGACTTGCTCGGGCATGAGGCGCGCAGGCCCTGCAGCGAACCTGGATAAGTCGACGATTGCGCCGGAGTCGTCTTTCAAGAGTATCCCAAAATCGTGCAGAGTGAGCGGTTCGTCGGATGGATTACTTACGGTTCCCAAGACCGCATACTCGCCGGCCTGCGTTGTGAAAGCCTCGATCTCCTGGAAGTCCACGGAAATGCGGTCGAAGGAAGCGGCTGTGCTGTGGAGGAGCTCGACCTCAGCTGATGCGTTTCCTTCGAATACCTCAAAACGAGCTGTGTAGGGCGAATCTTCGCCGGAAGCGAGATGTTCGAGCAGGGGGGACACGCGTTGACGGGCGAGCAGGTCCCCGTTCGTATCGAGAAGTGAAACCTCCAATGAGATTTCGGCGAAATCCTGGTTCGAACCGTTGTGGATGATGCCCAAAACGATCGATCCCCACTCGCTGTCCTCCACGATCCGCGGCGTATCGATCAGGATTTGCACTTCGGATGTCTGCGATGCGGAGGGCGTGGTGTCCTCCTCGCTGCGAGTGGATGATTTTTCAGTCGCAGATGGTGGCGGGTTGGTCCAAGGTGCTGCGGTGCAGGATTGGGTTGAAAATAATAATGCAGCGAGAATGAAGAATGCGAATCGTTTCATAAAGGTAAGCATACCGCAAAGGATGCAACTTGTGGGATGGCCTCGGGAAGCATGGTCAGAAAACCCAAAGTCGTAGTTGGTAAGAGCCGTAACCCAATTTAACGTGTAATGAGCTGCAAGGCTCCTAACCTTCGGGTGTCAGAGTCGGCACCGGCGAACCATCTTCCGGGAACAGGTCCTCAGGTAGTGGTTCATCGAAGTCGAAATCGAAATCATATTCGTCGAACCCGAAATCATAGCCCGTGGCTTCTCCGGCCTTGCACAAGCCGACGTTCTCCCACACCATGCAGCTGTCGAGTTCATCGGTTTCAAGCATGCCTGCAAGTTCGAGGACATCGTCCATGCTTGCTGCAAGCAGAAAGAGGGTTGTACGTTCCTCATCCTGAACGAGAAGCACGAGGCCGATCCCCGACGAATTGATTTCGCCGAAGTGCGGGACGGTAAGGGTGGCGAAGATTTCGATCGGCAGTTCTAGACCGTCGATGGTTTCGAGAGGCTCGAGGTACTCGGAGTCCGAATCGTACGGTGCCAGCACGATCAAATCCGAATCCTTATCGGGTTCGTCCGTGAAGACGAGTTCCTGGCCGCGCGCATGAAACGTATCCTGTATGGCAGTGATGCTTTCCAGGGTATCGGCTGTGAGATCGAAGTCTTCACTTTTGAGGAGCGAAATGGATTTATGGAAGATATACGGATAGTCTGTTAAATCGAAGTTTCGTTCTCCGCCGAGGAGGAAATCAATCAGATGATCGATGAAGATCGGGTTGTCTGCGACTTGATCGTAGGGCGGAGTGAGGAACGAAAGGTCGCCGATAGCGACGACGCCGCCATCTAGACTGCGTACAGCGACGGCAAGATCTATGCCGGCGTTCACTTGCGACGAGTGAGTTTGCTCGTCGCAGGTGATCAAATTCAGGCCGCTGTCGGTACGAATGGAGCGCGCACCGTAGAATACCAATTCGGAAAGATCATCGGTAAGCGCATCTTCAGCGAATTGACGGAAAAAGACATGCCTGAAATTACCTTCATTTTCAATCAGATTGTAGAGGAAATCGTTGGCATAGGAAATGTCGAACGGAGCGAGAAGGCTGTCCGCGATGAGAGCTTCTGACAGGTAGCTCTCTGAAAAATATTCGTAATAATAATCGTAGAGATTCCGAGTCGGATCACTGATCACCAATAGACGGCCGCCGCGTGCGACGAATCGTTCGACGAGTTGCACCGTGGTTGGTGAAAAAGCGTACTGCGGCGTCAGCACGACGTATGCGCTGGCGTATTTCAAACGCTCTTCCAGGGACAGCTCGCCCGGTTCATACGTATCACGAACGATTTCGACACTGGCTCCGCGAAGGGCGAGTTCTTGTAGAAACGCGTCGAGTTCGGCGAAATCGAATTGGTTGTTGTGAGTGTAATCGAGGAGGACGACACGGCGGTCAGGTTCGATCTCCTCCTCGGGTGACTGGCCCGAATTCGTTGGTGGAATCGGCATGCGGAATGATGTGTAGTCAGGCGCACTGAGCGTCGAAGGGGCTCGATACCAGCCTCGATAGAACCACAGTCCCCTCGCTAAAATCGGCAGGAGGAAAATTCCGACAGCAACGTAAATGCGGTAGCGTTTCATGGCAGCCTCCTTACGGAGGGAGGAACGTAGAGCAGAAAGATCCCCGCTTTATTGGGTAAAGGTGTGACGACACCTTCCTCAGTTTCCACGAAGAATTCGACCAAGGTCAACATCGGATCTATCAGATACTGAAGTTCGACGGTTTCGTAATGCCAGATTTTAGCCAGTTGGGCAGTATGATCGAGCGCTTCACTCATGGAACTCAAGCCGTCGATCAATCCAAGCTGTAGCGCTTCGCTCGCCAGCCAGATCCGTCCACTGAGCAATTCCTCGGCATCGAGTTTCAAGCGCTCTCCACGCCCTAAAACTACGGCCTGGTAAAAACCCTGCTTGATGACATCGATTTCACGCAGCGTCGTATCACGCCCGGTACCGGTCATTTTGTAAGGTCCGGTGGTGACGATGTCCTCGACGATGAAAGGGTCTTCGGGAAGCGTTACGATGACTCCCACGTTGCCGATTACGGAGGACGGCCCGGAGTAAATCTCGTTCGCTGCGGCGGAAAGGTAGTACCCACCACTGGCGGCCATGCCCTGGACGTAGATGACGACGGGTTTTTGCGCTTGCAATCGGATCAGCTCCAGGTAGACCGCCTCTGTATCGACGACCGTTCCGCCCGGGGTGTTAAGCACCAAAAGAACGGCACGAATCTGCGCATCTTCCCGAGCATGTTCGATCTGCTGAATCAGTGCATCACCGCTTTCGAAGTAGATGGCATCGTTCAAGCGGATGATTCCGATCTGGGGACGGGGGATGGTGAACGCGAAAATGCCGCCCACGAGCAAGGGAAGTATAAAGAAGATAAGGATCGTTCTGGGAGTTTTCCAATTTTCCTGAGCCGGTGCATCGTTCATGTCAAAATCCCTCCCACTCGGTCACTGAATCGATACATCTAGCGGTTTAGGGTCTATCCCAATGCTATATCATTTTGTTGATGTTGGAAAGGCATTCCACCTCGGATGAGTACAGATCTGTAGATAAGGTTCAAGGCGCCCCGCGCCTGATGCTCCTGCGCGGGGTGCCTTTTTATACGATCGACTATTCTTCGAACTCAACCTGGGGAAGATCCTTCATTGCTTCTTTTATCTTCTCCATGGGATACTCGTAGTCCTGAAGTTGATCATGGAGATAGGCATCGTAGGCTGCGAGATCCAGAAGCCCATGGCCGGATAGGTTGAACGTGATCACGCGCTTGGTACCTTCCTCCTTACAGCGCAAGGCTTCTTCTACGGCCACACGCACGGCGTGCGCCGATTCGGGGGCAGGAACGATGCCTTCCGTCTGGGCGAATTGCACAGCGGTTTCAAAAGTGCAGATCTGATCGATGGCGACGGCGTCGATATCGCCGTGGGCGTGTAGCGCACAGAGGTGGGGAGCCATGCCGTGATAGCGTAGTCCACCGGCGTGGATGCCCGGTGGAACGAAGGAATGGCCCAGGGTGTGCATCTTGACGATGGGCGCCATTTTAGCTGAGTCGCCGTAGTCGAAGGTGTAGAGCCCCTTGGTGAGCGTTGGGCAGGCTTTGGGTTCGACGGCGATGAAACGCGTGTCCAGGTCGTTCTCAAATTTTTCCCGCAGGAACGGGAAAGCGAATCCGGAGTAATTGCTTCCGCCCCCCACACAACCGATGACAACATCCGGATATTCGTCTGCCATCTCGAACTGCTTCAAAGCTTCCAATCCGATCACTGTTTGGTGCATGAGCACGGGGCCAAGAACCGAACCCAGGGAATATTTATATTTGCCTTCCGAGGCGACGGCTGCCTCGACCGCTTCCGAGATGGCGATGCCCAAAGAGCCATTGCTGTCCGGATCTTTTGCCAGTATGGATTTACCGAACTTCGTCTTTTCCGATGGGCTGGGAGTGACGTTGGCGCCGTAGGTCTCCATGATGATGCGACGATAGGGTTTTTGATCGTACGAGACTCGAACCATGTACACTTCACAGTCCAAGTCGAACATCTTGCAGGCCAGCGATAGGGCGGTTCCCCACTGACCGGCGCCGGTTTCGGTTGTGAAACCTTTTACACCTTCCTCTTTAGCGTAGAAGGCCTGTGCTACGGCCGTGTTGAGTTTATGTGAGCCGACTGGGCAGACCCCCTCATATTTATAGTAAATGTGCGCCGGCGTATCCAGTACCTTCTCCAATCGCCGGGCGCGGATGAGCGGTGTCGGCCGCCAGAGTTTATAGATCTCACGCACCGGCTCCGGGATTTCGATGTATCGATCCATGCTCACGGCTTCACCGATGAAGCGCATGGGGAATAGCACCGAGAGGAATTCCGGCGTGACGGGTTCTTTGGTCACCGGGTGGAGCACCGGTCCGGGCGATATCGGCATGTCCGGGTTGATGTTGTACCATTCCTTCGGGATATCTTCATCGGAAAGTACGAATTTCGTGCGCTCACTCATCTGGTTTCCTCCTCATTGTTGAATGCAATAGGATTGATCCTTTAAGAGCAAGTTCGTGGGCGATAATTCTCCTCCGGGTTTGGTCTCCCCTGGTATGTTGATTAATTAAAAACACTCATCCCCGATGGGGACGAGCGTTCGTTTGCCCGCGGTACCACCCCGCTTAAGCTGGTGCCAGAGAAAAAAACACCGTCGGTGGTGCGACGGTGTATGTGAGCCAGCCTCACTCTTGTCGGACATCGTAACCGATGTCCTTTGCCCAGATAACGGTGGCAGTGCCGGCGCAGGCTACTTGGAATTCCTTTCACCCTGCAGCTCCGAGGTCCATTCTGCGCCGGTCAACGGGCGGCTTCTCAGCGTGTCCCGCTCTCTGTGCCGTTGCTCCGGTGTGTACTTGCCCTCTTCACAGCCTTTGTTTTGATTCCTTTGCAAAATTATAGAGTTTACAAACGCGCTTGTCAACAAACTGCGTTTTTGGATACCCTCCATTCACCTTCAAACACGAAACCCGCCGTACATTTTTATCTGGAGATCGTCGGTGTCAGGAATAAGCTGACAGCATTTCTTCTCCGTTAAGACCACCACTCGATCCTCGATAGGCGTTGAAATGCTGCGCTGCAACTCTTCCATCGAATGGAATTGCAGACTGTCGCTTTCAGAACGTCCCCAATGACCAAGGTTGTACATTTCGTAGACTTCGGCCGGCAGGGCGAGAAACGTTCCTTCCTGCATAACGCGGCCGTAGTAGTTGAATTGGTGCCGACCTTGCTTCAACTCGGTGATGAAGAAACTGACTCGATCCTCGTGAATTTCCTTGTAGTTGTACCCCAGTTTGTTCCATGAATATTGGGCGTTTCCGTAATCATCGATGACGTGGCTTGTCGTATTCAAGCCCTCGTTCAGTGCTTCTAATCCGCCGGGTAATTTATCCTCGATGATGACGTAGGAACCGGCATCCGGGACGTCAAAGGTGAGTATCACTTCAATTAAATCTCCCACCGCTGCATCTTCTATCCGTCTGTTGGAGCCGAAGATGCGATACTCCCGCGTGATTTCGATGCTGCCTGCGGCTTCGACTTGCGCTGTGGGTAAAAATAGCTGCGTGGAGACGATGAAATACAATCGATCCGCATCGGCGTTGTAAATTCTGAGGCGATTGATGCCGGATTTTAGCTGACTCGTCCCGATTTCGATGGATTGAACTGGATGATCTGCTGTCAGCGTCCCCTCTTGGATGGTTTCACCGTCGAGTTCGATTTGGTAAAGGGTCTCTCCTTCTGCTTTCTGGATTGCGAGTAGATAATCACTGAGCGCTAAAACGGTGAAGGACGTTTCGTTGGTCGTACCCCAGCCTTGTGTTTTCCGTTGAGACATGAGCCAGCGTACGATTTCGGGGATCAATTCGTTGTCCGAATCGACTCGGATGAAAGCGGATAAAGCCAGCGCCGTTGAACGAATCGCAGAGGACATCGTTTTCTTGTGATAATGGCCGTCGAGATTCGGAGACGGCCAGTACGCTCCCGCATCAACAAGCACAGCAGAGTCTTCGAGGAAGCTCAGGATTTCGCTGGCGGCCTCGGGAGCACCGAGTTCGTCCAACGCAATGGCGAGGGCGGCCTGACTGAAAGTGTCTAGTTTGATCAAGTCTTCGTATTGTGCTAGAGCGGCGTCATGATCCCCGTGGCCTGCGATAGCCATACTAAAGAGCGCGAAGGCTTTTGTCCTTGGGTCCATGGTAGCGAGGTTTTCCTGCAGCCATTCCACTCCCCGTAGAACGACGTCGTCATCGACTGCATACCCCGCTTCGGCGGTTGTTGAAAGTCCGAACACAACCCAGGCAGTTTGGTAATCGTGAGTCTGGTCATCGTACCACCAGCCCCAGCCACCGTCCTGGTGCTGCATGGCATACAGCATTTGGAGACCGGCTGCGATTTTGGGCTCTAGATTGAGGAGGCTGGCCTGATCGACGCTACCCAGTTGAAAGAGGGCTCTTCCGACGACCGCGTTGGGAAGTGCCTTGCTCATAATCTGTTCCACACAGCCATAGGGATAACCGGTCAGGTACTCGAGTCCGGATAGTACGTTTCCATTGATCGATCGGCTCAATTCGATTTGTACGTTGCTTTGATCGAGCGCATCTGGCGGCAAGAAGATGACGGTGTCGTATTCATCCTCGATACTCCCAACCTGCGTGGTCAGTTCCGGTACGGCCAGCGGTTGGATGGTCAATGTCTGCTGGACGGCATCGGAGACACCGTCCCCTTCGGCGGTGATGGTAACTTGCGCTTCGCCGGCTTCAGCGGCAATCGCTGACCAACCGATGGTGACGGACGTGCCGGCCGGGAGCATGCGAGTCACCAATGCGGGGTCCGTGATTTCGAGGAGATCGCTGCTGACTTTGATGGCCAAGGACTGCTGAGATTCGCTGTAATTGTGCACGAGAGCCGTCAGTGTAAATTGATCTCCACTCGTTAAGACGCCGGGAAGAATGGGGCGCACCACGACCGCCTGATGCGTGACGATGCTTGCAGTTGTTTCACCGACGAGAGAGTTAGTGGTTACGGCGCGCGCAGTCAGGCGCCAGGTCGTGAGGTTATCCGGCAGAGTCACCATCAGTGTCAGTTCGCCCTTGCTGTCGGTCGTCAGGGTGGGATACCAGGCCGCCGTGTCCTTGAACTCGGAGCGTGGATTACTGGGGGATATAACGCCATCACCACCACCGCCGCCGCGACCGGGAGAGTAGATCTCGCGCCAGGGTGACATCGAATCGAACGTATACACGCTGCGTTCTCGAGGCCCATAAAATGCTTCCGTGATCGGGTCGACGAGGACGTCACTGAGTGCATAGATCCCTTCGTCCACGAGCGCTAACGAAACCTCAGCACGAACCGGTTTTCCCCGATTATCTGTGACGCGTACCGTCACATTGACGTCCTCTCCTGGCTCGTAAGCCTCTCGATCGGTCTCGATTTCGAGGTCCAGATAGTTGTCCGCGGCGTCGACCTGTAACTCGATCGTATCGAAATGCAGGCGGCTCTCCGGTTTGTTGCTGTATTCATACTCGCTCAAAGCTGTGGATTCGGGCTGCCAGGCGTTGATGGTGACGAAGATGTTGGGAGCGTCGCTGGCGAGAATGGGAACTTGAACTTGCGTGATCGGAGCTGTCAGCTCGACTTCCTGGACGCGATGAACCTTTCCTCGCTCGAAGGTCAAAATGGCGGGCCCATCGAAGGTGGATTGGATGAAGAGATTGGCGGTTTGGTATGGAGAATAGTTGTCTTCTTCGGCCCAAATCGTCAGTTCATCCGAAGCATTGAAGCCCATCCAGGAGCGGTTGAGGTCATAGATGCCGACCCAGCGTGAAGTCGACATTTCAATGCTCTGTTCGTCTTGTGCCTTTAGGACGAGTTTGTAATGCCCGTTCTCATCCAACGTCAGCGGAACGTGTGCCACACCATCCTCGTCCGTCGTGGCTGTCAGCGTTTCGAGGACCGTTTCGTAGCCACGATGACGGCTATCCCATTGCATGACTTCCAGACTCAGTGAGCGGTTGGAAACGGGCTGATCTTCGATCGTTTCGACTCGGGCTTCTACTGTGAATTCAGAACCTGGGGCATGTAAATACCCGGACGTTGAGAGAGATATTTTTTCTGCTGCATCATAGACTCTCAGAACGATGAAGTTGCTCACCGTCTGATGACTGCCATCGTCGACGGTCACTTCGATTCCCCAGGTTGAATACATTTGGCTCGATCCCCAGAACGTCGTTCGACGCCCCTCGTATCCGAGGATGGCCTCCCTACGATAGGTATACTCGCCATCCGTATTCGTCTTGCCCTTTACTGCGCTTCTCGGGCTTTCAAACCAGGTGTACTCTACCTCCTGATCCTCCGTTTCCTCCTCCCACCAGTACCCGTAGAACTCACCCAATTCGTATTCTCGTATGGTGACGTCCGCGTTTCCCACGGGTTCTCCAAACAGGTATTCCGCGCTCACATTCACAGTGAGCTTGTCGCCCTGAACGTAGGCTTCTGCATCACTGGAGAGTACGACTTGATAATCGGGTTTGCGATAATCCTGGACCTTAAAACGCCCTTCGAAAACTTCTCCCTCGAGATCGATTTCGATCTCGTAATCCCCCAGCGCCGCACCTTCGGCGAGTAAAAAAGAGCCATGAATCGATCCGAAAAAGTTGGTCTTGAGTTCTTGAGTCTCGAGCAAATTGCTGCGTGCATCTCGGATACGCACTTCGACTGCAGTGTTTTCAGGAAGCAAGCTGTAATTTACATCGTCATCGAGGCGGAGGATTGCTTTATAGTTAACGGTTTGCCCGGGACGATAGATCGGGCGGTCGGTATAAACGTAAGCGAAATGCGTAGATGCATATTGTGAAGGTGACCTAGAATAACTCCAGTACGACCAGGTGGAGGACCAAGTCGATGAAACGCCAACCGCGGTCGTGTCCTGCTCGCCTTGACGGGCGACGACGATCAACGGCTCGTAATTCTCGGGTATTGTCGTCTGGTAAAGCCCATGGTTGTCCGTATGGGATTCTCGAATTTTCGATCCCTCCGTCGTGTAAACGCGGATTTCGGCATCCGGAACGACATTTCCGTGGATGTCCGTCAACCAGACGAGAAGTTCCGTGCCGGAGTATTTCGCCACGAGCGTGTTAAGCGAGAGCATCACGAGCATCTGATCCTGCAGCACACCATCGATCTCCATGCTCAGCATATACAAACCAGGCTGCACATCCGCGGGCAAATAGACTTGCTTGATGTTCCAATGCTCGCCCTCCAAATTAGAGGTGATCTCCCATCGCTTTACCATTTCCGTTTCACCGCTGATCTTGTCCAGGGAGGGTTGGTTGAAATTTGGGTCATCGCCACACAATTCGACGAATTGGCGGATGCTGAGTTCGTTCAGCTCGAAAAACACTCGAGTCGGTTCGGTGGGCATCAGAGAGAATTGAACGGCACGCAAGCCATCCGCGTCCACAAGCTGGACTTTCGAGCCGACCCACGCAAAACTGGCATTGTGAAAATACATGTCGGTTGAAAAAGACCATGTGTACGGCTGGGAAAGGACATTTTCTCCCTGCGCATCCATCAGCGGAGGCCGAAACGTAACGGAGTATTCGCGAGGGCGATTCATGGTGCTTGTGAAGTGAAAATTGAGTGCGTTTTCCTCCCAGGTGAAATAGCCCGGCGCGTAGGGCGTAATTTCAAATGCGTTTTCGACATTTTCGTGGTCCATCGCTCGATCGAACACCACGATAATTCCGTCGTCCCAATTCAGTGGAATATCTTCATCAGGGTAGACCGAGAGTATTGGAGGAGGGGCAGAATAGACCAGATCTTCCGGGACGCCGAGTTCGTATCCGTTGGAATCGGAAATCGGTTGGTCGAAACTGAGGGTGTATTCCACGCCGGGTTGTGGCGGCGAATCGAGCAGCAGATTGGCGGTGCGATCGTTAAACCACTTGATGGAATAATCCAGGGAAGGATTCGTTGCCAGTGCAGATTCGACACTTTCACGATCGGTGTCGTAGTTAAACGTGATCCGTATCTGTTTGTCGCCATATTCCGGCTGCTTGCCGAGATCGACATTGAATTCATCCAGCCAGTATGACCAGCGATACGGATTTTCGAGCGTCAGTCCACGAGAATCCGCCGCCGATCCTGCGATCGTGAATTGATATCGCTGTCCGGGGGAAAGCGGTTCGGTCAAAGCGATTTCCAGCTTGCTGCTGGTCGGCCAGGCCAGGTCATACTGCACTTCGGGTTGAACATCGAACGCACTGGAGACACTATCTCTGTCCATGGCGCGGTCGAACTCGATTTCGATCGTTCGGGCGCCGATCGATAGCTGGGATGAACTCGGTGCATGCTGGATGACGCTCGGTGGGGGTAAAACCTGGAACGTCAGACGTCCGTTTGCGAAGACGTGGTCGCCGGTCACACTGGTAAATTCGGGTTCGAAGTACACTGTGTAAGTGACACCTGGCATGAACCCCGTATCCGGCGTGAATACCAGTGTATCGTGGGTGGGGTTCCAGTTTACTTTGCCTCCTGCGTACGGTGACAGCTGCAGCACATCGTCGGATTCGGGCACCTGCATGGATTGGTTAAACAGAAGCACGAGTGGACCAGCCGGCGGCACATATCCATTAACCGTGTTGATCGTTCCCACCTCTACGATCCAGCCTTCCAGGGTGGGAGTGGGGCTTTCGATCTTTACCGGCGTCTGCGTCGCGGTTCTTCTTATCCTGGTGGCGGTAGGTGGTGGTGTTTCCGTAATACTTTCGGCACAGGCCACGGCGAAAATGGCGATCCCGATCAACAAGCCCAACATCGATATCATTCTTCGCATGGTTATCCTCCAGTGAGTGCTACGGTATTCACGTTTCTTGTTGACCGAAGGATAAGGCAAGCGTGTTACCGCCGTTCGGGTGGTAGGTTACGATTTGGTAATGGATGATTACGACTTCGTTGCCTTCGATTGACACCAAACGGAATAAACACCTATACTGGCAAGCAGAAAGGCCTGCGTATGCCGGAAAATCTCGATACGACGATATTGATCGTTGACGACGAAGATGCGATTCGCTCGGGTTTGGTTTCGGCATTATCCCGAGCGGGATTTAACGTTCTGGAAGCAAGCGACGGACAACAAGCCCTCGACGTGGTCGAGTCGCAGAAGCCGGATCTGATCGTGCTGGATATCCTCATGCCAAAATTGGACGGACGCGAAGTCTGCCGGAAACTGCGCCAGGCGGAGAACTGGACTCCGGTGCTCATGCTCACGCAGATCGATGCGACCGGCGAAAAGATTTCGAGTCTCGAAGAGGGCGCGGATGATTACCTCAACAAGCCCTTCGATTCATATGAATTGATCGCCCGCATCAAGGCGTTGCTACGCAGGCAGGAAGTCGCTGGACGATCCGTGCAGATGGCGCGTGTTTTGGTCAGCGGGCGCTTGCGCATGGAACGCGAAACCCAGCGCGCATGGCTGGAGGGACGGGAGATCGCGCTATCGAACAAGGCGTTTGGTGTACTCGCACATCTGATGAGCAGACCCATGGTCGTCGTCACTCGGGAGCAACTCCTGGATCGCGTCTGGGGTTGGGACGATCCGACCGGTATGCGGACGGTTGATGTGCGTGTCGCTGAAATCCGCCGAAAAATTGAGGACACGGCGACGAATCCCGAGTTTATCGAAACGGTTGCCGGCGTGGGGTATCGGTTTATCGCTGAGGTAGAGTCTGAATGAATCAGCGCAGAATCGCCTGGCTCGGTGTATCGATATCCGTCGTCGGCGTCATCATCGCTTTGGTGATGCGTTTGATGAATACATCACAGCTCATTGCGTTTCATTTTGCTATCGATCCGGCCGTCGTCGTGTTACTGCTGGCGTTATGCCTTTCGGCAATCATCCTGGGTGTAAACCTGATCTCACACCGGCAGCAATTGCGTACTGAAAAAGCGCTTGCGGATCTTCACGATTCACTGGAAGACGAGCGCCGACGTTTCATCCATCGCCTCGATCATGAGATGAAAAATCCACTTACGGCTATTCAAGTCCAGCTGGATAATCTACAGAGTAGTGAGGCGTTGGATTTCCCGGTCGTAGAAGGCGTACGCAAACAAGTCGAGCGTCTGATTGCACTCCTGCGGGGGCTGCGTCGTTTGGCGGATCTGGAGACTCGGACACTTGAGGTTGAAGAAATCGATGTGGAAGAATTGCTCAACGAGATGGTTGAGTTGCTGCAGGCTCCGGAACGCATCCAACTTGATGTGCAGCATATACCCTGGTCTGTTCCCCCGATTCACGGGGACAGGGAGTTGTTGTTAGTCGCCTTCCGCAACCTCGTGCACAACGGATTGCGTTACTCAAGCGGTGTGATTCAAGTCCGTGCGCGTCACACTGCGGGCCATCTTGTGGTCGAGATTATCGATACCGGGCGTGGTATTGCTGCGGAAGAATTGCCCTTGGTTACGGAGGAGCTGTACCGTGGGTCGAACGTTCACGACTTACCGGGAAGTGGTTTGGGACTTTCCCTGGTGAAGATCATCGTCGAACGCCACGGGGGACAGCTCGAACTTCGAAGTCGTCCGGAAAAAGGGACCATCGCCACAATACAAATTCCGTATGAACAAGCTTAAATCATTCAGACGTGCCTTCGTCATCACTTTACCGGCAATTCTTTTTTGGGTCATCGTTGCGTCGATCGCACGGGGCCGAATTGGGATCGCCATTGCGCTGGCCACGGCGACGCCTGAGGCAGGCGAAATTACAGCGATACACCCGGAGACGGCGAGCGTGGATTCGACCGCCGCGCCCACAATTTTTCTCACCCAAACCGTGGAAGTTGTTATGCGCCAGCCGACGGGCACAAACGAGACGCAGATAACGCCTCCTCCTACTTTCTTTCCACCGCTCGAACCGGCTGAGCCGGGTGCAACACCCGTGGGATCCGGTACAGGAGTCATCGCATTTGTATCAGAGAGGGACGGCAACCCCGAGATTTATTCGATGAACATCGATGGGACAGACATTTCCCGGCTGACCTACAGCGATGCGTTCGATGTACAACCAAGTTGGTCTCCCAACGGTCGCAACATCGCGTTCGTCTCTTGGCGGGACGGAAACGCCGATATCCATCTCATGGACGAAGATGGATCGGACCGACGTCAATTGACTTCGGATACCGGCTACGATGAATTCCCCACCTGGTCGACGGATGGTGCTTGGATCCTTTTCGATTCAAACCGGCGGGGCAAGTTCCAGATTTATCGCATTCACATGGATGGTGCCGGCTTACAACGTTGGATCGTGGGTTCGAGCGATGATGCCATCGCTAGCCTATCGCCCGATGGCGACACGATACTTTTCGAATCTCGACGGGAGAGCGATGCCTATCAGATTTACACCATTGATGTCGATGGGGACGATTTGACCCGTCTCACACATACTGACGCACCCAATGTTAGGCCCGACTGGTCACCAGCTGGAGATCGGATCGTCTTTGTCTCTTTTCGGGACGGCAATTTTCAAATCTATATTATGAATTCCGATGGAACCGATCAGCGTCGATTGACCTACGATTTTGAAAGGGTTAACTCTCCCGCCTGGTCGCCGGACGGTAGCTTGATTCTATTTAGCGGCTATCGGATGGGGAATTTCGACCTTTACGTCATGCATGATGATGGTTCGGATATCCGCCAGATCACCACGCATCCGGCGGATGATTACCAGGGTTCTTGGCAACCCTGATGGGAGTAACCTTACTCGGGATTCCCCCAGATCCGCAGCGTGCCGTCGTCGCTTCCAATTGCCACGTAGGCACCATTTGGTGACCAATCCACGTTGTACACCCAGTTGGTTTCTGGATTGACCCGCATGATATCGATTTTTCGCAGCAACTCGCCACTGTCCGCCTCCCAGAAATAGATGCTGCCGTCGTTCCCGCTGGCTACGATCATTCTTCCGTCCGGGGACCAATCGAAATCCATGATCGACATCGTGTTCCCCTCTAGCATGCGGTCTTGCGCCCAGGTGCTCGTATCCCAAATCGTGACCGATCCGGCGCCCAGACCGGAGTAGCTGGCCGCGGCTAGCTTGGTGCCGTCCGGAGACCAGGAAACGGCGCGCGACCATTCGCTGTTCGTGCAGCACACGGCGCGCTGCATTACGCCGCTGGATGCGTCCCAGATTCGAATTGTCGAGTCGTTCGCCACGCTGGCCAAAAGGGTGGCGTCGTTCGACCAAGCCACATCGCCGGCAATGAATTTACGAAACGTGTGACAGCATATCTCAAGCAAGAGTTCGCCGTTTTCCGTGTTCCAGATTTTGATGCGTTCATCCCCGCCGGCTGTCGCCATGCGTGAGATGTCCGGCGACCAACTCAGGTTTACGATGCTGCCGGTGCTCGCCTGGAATCGAAGGGTTTCCTCACCGCTTTCGATGTCCCAGATCTGCACGATTCCGTTTTGATTGCCGCTGGCCAGCTTGCTGCCATCCGGTGACCAAGAAAGTCCTTCGATAAACCAGGTATTGGTCCGCAGCTGCCAGACGATCGGATCGAAGGACGTGGCGTACCAGACGTTGATAACGCTGTCCTCGTACGCGCCCATGTGTTCGTCCGAAGCCAACCAGAGCCCGTTCGGCGACCAGGCGACTTTGCGGAAGGAGTTCCCTTCGGCGTTATATCTTGCCAATTCGGTGATGGTTTGCGGATCGAAATCGACTCTCGGGCCCCCATTGTCCTGCGGGGTTACTATTTGACGGTCTGTTTCACCGGAGACTGCAGCGGTGGCCATCAGTGTGGCGGCGATTTGTGCAGGACGCAGGGTTGCGGTCGGAAGATCGCTGATGAATTGGTTGCTCGAAGGCGTGTGGGAGGGGATTCGATCCGGGGTGGGGGTTTCCGTTCCGCTGCCTCCCGTCATGAGGATCACGATGATGAAAGCCGGAATGAGAACGCCCAATGCAAACACGGGTATCCATTTCAATCTCCCGCCCGAATCACTCAATCTGGGGGTTTCGTGAACCGGCTTCTCGGACGGTGTCCGTTGCGAGCTGAGCTCACTTGTTTCCCTATCGATTGATTCGAAGCGTAGGGTTTGGGGTGCGGGAATCGGTTGAGATGGTGCGCCGGATTTGAGCGTTGCATGCTTGAGCGCCTCTACCAGATCGCTAACGGTTTGGAAGCGATCCCGGGGTTCTTTGGCCATGGCGCGTTGGAGTACTTGATCCAGTTCGACGGAAAATCCCGGATCGACATTGCGAATACTGGGAACGGGTTCAGTGATGTGTTTGAGGGCGATGCCCATAGCGGTGTCGGCGTCGTACGGCGGCATACCGGATATGGCTTGAAAGAGGATGGCGCCCAAGGCGTAGATGTCGCTGCGTCCATCAATGTCTTTCTCGCCCTTTGCCTGTTCCGGGCTCATATGGGTGGGGGTTCCCAGGACGGCGCTGCCGGTATAGGCTACGCTGGCGTCCCGCAGCTTTACGAGGCCAAAGTCCGCCAGATAGGGGAGACCATCCTGATCGAGCAGAATGTTGGCCGGTTTGAGATCGCGATGGACGATGCCTTTTCGATGCGCTTTTTCCAGCGCCGGAGCAATCCGTTCTAAAATTTCGAGCGCTTCGTAGAGCGGCAACTTTCGACCCTGGAGCAAATCGTCGAGCGAGCCGCCGGGCATGTAACGCATGACCAGGTATAGTAGGCCGTCCTGTTCCCCGAAGTCGTACACGGGGACGATGGCGGCATGCTCGAGTGCGGCGAGGGTCTTTGCTTCGCGTTCGAATCGGCCACGAAACTGCGGGTCGTGGAGGAATTCACGCGGCAGGATTTTGACCGCCACGTCACGGTTGAAGCGGGGGTCATGGGCGAGATAAACGGTCGCCATCCCACCCCGCCCGATTTCCTCTTTGATTTTATAACGGCCGATATATTCTGGAGGCATACGCCTTCGCCTTAGACTTCGCCTCGTCGACGCGCGGAGCGATCGAACCGATTTCTTTCGACGATTACCCGCAGTAAGAGATAGCTTCGATTATATATGACCCTGACGGCAGAATCCAAACCAACGCAAGCGCGGTGTGGACGCATCGTCATCCACACCGCGCGATTTTGGTCGCCAGGATTATTGTTTGTGGCGGTTGTGTCAATCCTCCGGTGTGCAGGGGTCGCCGGGCTCTGCGCCGTCCGGGCAGGGCACGACACAAATCAGATCCGCACTCGTTTGACCGTAGACATAGCAGCCTTCCGGTTCGGGCGCGGGCAGTTCCGGTGGGACAATAACGGCTAAACCAAGGATGTCACCGGAGAACTCTACCGTGCTGCCCGCCACCCAGCAATGTCCGTAGGCACTGGGATTGACGATCCACAGCCAGGTTCCATCTTCGTTGCGCCCATCGACCTGGGCGCTCTCGCCTTCCATTAGAGAGCCCGTGACTTTGTAATCCTTATGCGGTCCCTCGCGGCAGTTGGCGTTCACGATCGCTTTGGCAGTCGTGGTTTCAGCTTCCTTCTCGGATTTGGGAGTCGGTGTGGATGTTGGCCGCTCGGGTTCCTGCGGCTCTGCCCCCATCAACTCCTCTTCGAGTTCGAAGGCACCAACGTCGCAGTGCGAACCCTGCGGGCGCGCGACGCCGCGTTGGTCGCTGGCCGGACAATCCGCTCCCGCGGCTCCGGCGTCTACCGCCGGACTGGCGGGCATCAAGGCGTGAGTCCACGTCGGACCACCGTTGTTGGCCAATGGGTCGAGCAGCGGTGTTGTGCCGGGGATGTCATTCAGCGTAAGATCGAGACTGCAGGTGTTGTCGCTGTCCAGGTTGTGACCCAGCGTGATGAAGTCGGTGCCAAAACAATCCGCAACTGCGTTGTCGGCGATGATGCTGCTCAACATGCGAGTCACGCCGATGTTGATGCTGGAGATTCCGTGGGATGCGTTGTTGGTGATGGTCACGAATTTGAGCGTCACTTCACCGTTGTTGCCGATACCAGCTCCCTCCGGTGCGGAATTCCCGCTGACCGTGCTGTTCAAAATGGTAAGGCCGCCGATCGAACCTCCTCCTTCTTGATAGATGCCCCCCCCTTTCAGTGTGGCTGAATTCCCGGACAGCGTGGAACCCTCGATGGTCAGGAGGGCGTCGGCGTTGTTCATCAAACCGCCGCCCCACATGCTGGCTTCGTTATCCGAGATCGTACTGTCCTTGATGGTCATCTCGCCACGGACGTTCCAGATCCCGCCGCCCTTGGGAGAAAGGTTCAAGGTGACGGTGCTGCGGGACAAACTCATCGATTCGTAGTTGAAGATCCCTGTTTTGATGTGTTCACTCACGGTCACGTCGGTCATGTCCATGCTGCCGTAGTTGATCACGCCCGAACCGACGTTTTGCGAGATCAGCGTTCCAGAGATGACGGCATTCGCGGGAAGTTCGAAATTACAAATTCCGGCGTAATAATCCGGAGCGGCGTTGTCCGCCACGACGCCGCCGGTCATTTCGAGAACGTCGTAATTCGTGATGCCGCCGCAGTAATCGTACGAATTGGTGTTGTTGCGGTAGACGTGGGAATCGGTGAGCGTCATGTGACCCATGTTGTACACGCCGCCGGCGGCGAAGTTATCCTGGAAGTTGGTCTCGTTGATGGCCGCTGTGGCACCCACGTCGTTGTATATCCCGGAGCCCAGTTCTTCGGAGGTGTTCATGAACACCTGGCAGTTGGACATCGTCAGGGTTTGCTGGTTGTAAATTCCACCACCATAGGCGTGATTTCCAGGAGGCAGTTCGGCGACGTTGAAGGACACTTCAACGTTTTCGAGTGAAAGAATGCCACGGTTGTGAATCCCGCCAGTGTTGATCACCCCCGGTCCGACGGCGGTTCCGACGGCGAGATTTTCTGACACGCTGCTGTCGAAGATCGACACGACCGCGCCGCTGTCGACCAGAAGCCCACCGGCAGTTTCGCCACTGCCGTTGAAAAGAACCAGGTTGTGGATCGTGAGGTTGATGCCGGGCAACACGGACATCACGGTGCGCGTCCCGTCGCCATCCAGTTTCACTGCGCCCACGCCTTCGATGGTGAGGTCCTTGTCAACGACGACGGAGACGTCCGGATTTAGGGCATCGGTCTCGAAGTAATCACCTACCATGATGAAGATCGTGTCGCCGTCGACGGCTTTGTCGCTGGCGGCTTCGAGCGTCAGGCAGGCGGTTGCGGGTGTGTGGCAATCGTTGCTGTTGTTCCCCGTCGTGGCGACGTACCAGATGTGAGGGTCGGGGCCAGGGATGCAGGCGACGAGGGTGATGAGTGCAAACGTGGCGAACGGGAATGTCAACGCGTTGCGGATTTTCATGGCGGCTCTCCTTTAATGCATGGGTAAAATCGAAGCTCGATAGATGAGGCCATCTGTCGGCCTCATTCTCTAGAACGTCCATGAGCGACGATTTGTGACAGATTCGGGTCCGACGTCTGGGATTTTCCCTTCCCCGGAGCACCGAGCGCAATCCCATGCTGACTCTACGTCGAGGGGCGGTCGATTGTCAAGATGACGTATTCATTCATCTAAAATGTTACCGAAGGATAATGGTTCTTCCAAATGAAAATGTTACCGAGGGAACCATGTCCAATGACGATGAAATGACCATTGACGAGCGATACAAATACCTACGGAAAA
>DAOULU010000030.1:0-5501 GCA_034417075.1 Anaerolineales bacterium | reverse complement strand
GGGACCGGCATTTCGAGGACATCGTCGCGCCTATCGGCGGCTACCCGGTGGAGGTGGAGGCCTGGGACAAAGCGGGCAACAAGGGCGCCGCCTGGGGCGAGATCGTCATCCCCGAACCGGACGAAGTGGACGAGGAGGACTATGAAGAACCGCCGGCGCTCAGCGTCGAACCGCCGGAAAAACCGAGCGAACCCCCCTCGAACTCGGGCGGGGAGGAACCCGTTCCAGCGCCCACGAACACCCCCAGACCGCCGAAGGTGGTGACCTTCGGCGTGGAGAGCGGCGGCGTGGAGGAAACGACGGACGAGGAGATCGCGCCGCCTTCGGGTTCGAGCAATCTGCTGGCCGGCGCAGCGGCCGTGGCCGCAATCGGATCGGCGATGGCCGTGGTCGTAGCGGCGAGGAAAAAGCGCGAGGACGAGGAGAAGAAGAAAGCCGCCGCGGCGGCGGCGTTCAACAAGAAGCAGATCGCCCTGGAGAAGGAACGGGCGCAGAAAGCCGCACAGCGAAAGTGGGAGGCGGAGCAGGAAGCAGAAAGGGCGAAAGCCGCTTTGGAGGCGCAGATTATTCAGGAGAGCCTGGACGGGATCGTGGAACGGGGCGCCGCGGCGAGAGCCGCCTTGGAGGCGCAGATTATCCAAGAGAGCCTAGATGGGATCGCAGAACGTCGCGCCGCAAAGAAGGAGAAGCAAGACAAGCTGCGTGCACAGGAAGAGGAGGAAAAATCCTGGTGGAGTGACGTTGTTAATTCGGCAGAAGATAAAGGAATTAGTTGGTTAGGAAGAATCATCAAGGCTGGAAAGGCAGTTATTAGTGCTCGGGATCCGTTAAAAATTAAATTTGAACGACTTCCTAGTGGAAAATATTCAGTGCAGGTTCGTGATGTGCCCGCTGGGGAAAAAATCGAATTCCGAGCTGATCAAACAGGACTTACAGGGACACGTTACAATCAAGACACACTAGCTGATAGCGTTGCAAGAACCACGACAAAACCATTAATTGGCAATTGGGCCAAAGGTTTGAAGTTAACAGGAGCAATCACAATCGCAAAGAATTTATATGATTTCACCTTTGGTCAAAGTGCAGATAAAGGAGTTGCTAGTAATGAGTTTGCGGCTTCCACGATGGTAGACTACGGTATTGCAGGCTTAACGGGACTTACGGCTGCATCAGCAGTTGGGTTTGGTACATTGGCGCTCGGTGCTTTTGGAGTGGTCGTTCCTCTTGCAGCTCCTGTTATTGCGGTTGCTGTTATAGGTATAGGTGGAGGCATATTGATAGACCAATTTTTTGGTGATGGAATTGATCGACTTAAACATGAAGTTGCAAATGGTTTGTCCGCTTTGGGAGGCGCAGTCGAGAACGGTAAGATCATCGTCGATCACGTTGTTGACAGTGTTGCTGGTAAGTTGGAAGAAACATCAAATAATATCCAGACCTGGGTGAGTGATACGGCCGAGAATATTCGAAATACAGTGACAGATGTAGCTTCGACACTTGAGCAAACGTCGAATAATATTGCAGACTTTATCGACCAATCGATGGACACCATAGGAACAGCAGTGACCGATGCGGCGAAGACGGTTAGCAATACCGTATCCACGACAATTAACAAGGCTGTCGATGCTGTAGGGGACTTTTTTGGCGGCTTATTTGGAGGAAATTCGTAAGAAGGGGAAACCCCCTTTTATAGTTGTCTTCTGATTGCCGCATGTGAGGATTTGAATCTATGAGCATACCTATAAAAAATATGCCCTTATGGCAAGTCATTCTCATGCCATTGATTGCTGTGGGAATCTTCTCACTTTTGGTGATCTACTATCCTCCCGGCCCTTCACCGATATCTACATGGGTTGGCGTGTTGTTGCCGATCTTAGGAACAATCGGCGCTATCATCACGGCAAGGACAGAATTCGTATGGGGGCGCCCACTATTTCTACATGCATTTCTCCTAAATTGGTATGCGTTTGGATTGAGGGCGATTCATTTTGCCTACCCAATGACACTGGGTTGGGTTTTAGTGTTGCTCGTGCCGTACATATTGGCCTGGTCCATGCCCTTCATCCATCCGGTCTTTAAGAAATATTTCCATCGGGGAGAGCCTGTACTACAGAAGAAAAACGGCTTGGAATTCACGGACATCGTACTCAGATTGCTGGCGCCAATATCTGGTGCGGGAGCAGTACTCGGATTGTATGCCTCTGATTTCGGTATGGAGAATTTCGCCTCAGCTATCGTGGGATTTGTAATGATCATACTTGTGATCGTCATGGCCCAATCCTTCTCGTATCAGGTATTAGATCGAGAAGAGACAATCAAGGAATCTTAAGCCAAGTAGGAGGAATCATTAATGGATTGGGGATTGGTCGCTCGCCTCTTCGTCTTCGGGTTCATCGGCGCCCTGATCGGCCTGCGGCTCTCCCGCGCCCGCCGTTCACACAAAGAACGAACGAAAGAGGATGAGCAAGAAATGGATCAAGAACAGAATCAGTCCAACTGAATGCAAATCGTTCCACGTGGAGATTATCCAGACAAGTTATAAAATGGGGGACTGCAGACCGATGTGTAGGTTGGGTTTCGGTACCCCTCAACCCAACCTACGAGCTACGGCCGGCATTGCGTGCATTAGCAGCTGGGCAATCAATCCGGTCTTCGGGGAAGAGATCGCCGAGATCAAACAGAAATTTGGAGCCACTCTCGATTCTGGTCTATCTGCCTGGGATGGAATTCGGCAGAATATGAATATCATCGGGCAGCATGTTTCGGATAATATCCAAAACGCTGTAAACAACACGATCGATAACGTAAAGAATACAGTTAATCAAGTGGCCTCGACACTCGAGCAAACATCGAACGATATCGCTGATTTTGTCGACCAGTCGATGGACACCATAGGAACAACTGTAACGAATGCGGCGAAGACGGTTAGCAACACCGTATCTTCGACGGTAAACAAGGCAGTCGATGCTGTAGGGGACTTCTTCGGTGGATTGTTTGGAGGAGATTAATTAGTAAATAGTCGACTTTGACTACGTATTTTTAGCAGATAATAAAATCGGATAAATCAAATGAGGATATATTCATGGAAATCCCAGTGAGGAATATGCCTATCTGGAAAGTACTGATAATTATGCTTTGTTATTGTATTATATTGGGCGTCTTTTCCTTGATGCCAATCTTCATATCCAATGGATCAACTATTGCAATTATAGTCGCGATTTCTCATCCTCTTTTGGGGGCAATAGCTGTTCTATTATCAGCAAGGACTAAGTATGTATTGGCACGTTTTCTTGGTGGGCATTCATGGATGTTTATCATATATGCAACTGGAATGTTCGCGTTGAATGAAGTCTACCTGATTCCGATGGGGTGGCTTCTGGTGTTTCTCGTATTGTATGCGTTGGCCTGGCTGCTGCCCTACATCAGGCCCAAGCTGTCTTCCATCATACTGCGCGAGCAAATGGCCCCTCAGACGAAATTGGGAAAAGGCTGCATGAGCATCGCTTTAGGCGGCTTACCGACCATCGGGAGTATCGCCGCAGTGATCGGGTTACATGCATCGCGATCGGGGGAGGAAAATTTCGTATACCTCATTATGGGTATTTTAGGTATCCTAACCGCATTGGCCGGCGCCCAGGCATTTTCCCACCAGATCTGGGAACAGACACACAAGACGAAATCCCCGGATCGGGAAGCGGAGGTATAAGACATGGATTGGGGACTGGTCGCTCGGCTTTTCATCTTCGGGTTCATCGGCGCCCTGATCGGCCTGCGGCTCTCCCGCGCCCGGCGCTTGCGCGAAAAGCAAGCGAAAAAGGAACTGCAAGAGAAGCGAGATCAAAAATAATCGCAGCGCGATCGGATGCAGATCGTTCCGCGTGCCAACGGCCAAGATAGGTTAGCATGGGGGATCGCAGTGCCTCTGGATTGCCCGTTCCAAGTGGCGAAATAAGAAATCCAATACATCCACCGGCCACAACCCTCGAATAGACGTCGAATAATATTGGAACCGCGGTTGATAATGCAATCGATAATGTAAAAACCGCAGTTGGCGATGCGGCGAAATCCGTCGGTGATTTCTTCGGTGGATTATTTGGAGGATAACAAGATATATGTCAAGATGAAGGCAACACCAGTTCGCTGATGATGTCCAATTTTCAATGTGATTTCAGGATTACAACAGGTGAGATATCAATGAGCCGTAAACCAAAGAAGATACCTTGGTGGAAGCAAGTTTTATTCGTAGTCGGGTGGTGTCTTGTATTGAGTGTATTTGCCGCACTTCTGATTTTTATCCCTCCCACCGAGACTTCAATCACCGCAATTTGGGTGGGTGTTTCGCATGTAGTTCTCGGCACCGCAGCCATGATCATCGCGCTTTGGAAAAGGGAAAAAGGCAAATGGGTGGGTTTTCCTTTAATGCACGCATGGATGTTCCTCATCTATGCAACTGGATTGCGCGCCTTGAACGCAGTCTACCCGATCCCGATGGGGTGGCTTCTGGTATTTCTCGTGATGTATGCGTTGGCCTGGCTGCTGCCCTACCTCAGGCCCAAGCTGTCTTCCATCCTACTGCGCGAGCAGATGGCCCCTCAAACGAAATTGGGGAAAGGCTGCATGAGCATCGCCTTAGGCGGCTTGCCGACCATCGGGAGTATCGCCGCAGTGATCGGGTTAAATGCATCGCGATCGGGGGAGGAGAATACTGTATATCTCATTATGGGTATTATAGGGATCCTAACCGCATTGGCAGGCGCCCAGGCAATCTCCCACCAGATCTGGGAACAGACGCGAGGAAAGGAATCCTCGTAACAGGAAGCGGAGGCATAAGGCATGGACTGGGGATTGGTCGCTCGTCTCTTCGCCTTCGGGTTCGTCGGCGCCCGGCTCGGGCCTGGCCTCCTTCCAGGCCTCGGTCGACGGCAGTTGGAATGCCTATAGCGGACCGATCACGCTGAACGACGGGGACCACACGGTCGAGCTGCTGGCCAGGGACAACGCCGGCTGGGCCGACGGCGCCAGCATGGCCTTCCAGATCGACACCATCGCCCCGACGACGCTGATCAGCGACCCCGCGGACATGACCTGGGTCACGGGGGCGATCGACGTCAGCGGCGTGAGCAGCGATCTCCATCTGGACGGCGCCGAGATTTTGACCGACGGCGGGAGCTCCTGGAGCGGCTTGGGCCTGCAACCCGACGGCAGCTGGTCGACCACCTGGGACACGCAAACGGTGGCCAATGGGAGCCACAGCGTGCAGGCGCGCGCCCGCGACCAGGCGGGCAACGTGGGCGGGGCGGCTGCGGTCACGATCATGGTCGACAACGGCGTGCCGCAGATCGGCATCCCCGCTTCGTGGCCCATCTGGCGGCGGGTGTCGATCAACGTCGTGGACAACGGCATCGGCGTCGATCGCGTGCGCCTGACCATCCACGGCGGGGAGTACGGCGACAGGGTCTACAACTGGAGCAGCGGCCCGGACGATTTCAAGTGGGACCGGC
>DAOULU010000029.1:0-3593 GCA_034417075.1 Anaerolineales bacterium | reverse complement strand
CCTGGGTAAGCTGCGTGTAGGTTCTCATCAGTGCTCCTTTGACGTGGTGGTCTAAGAAGCATTGATACTACCGCAGCTTACCTCTTAGTCCAACCTTCAAAGTTGCACTTCGGAGTTGAATCTAGCTGCTTTATTTTTACACTTTCGGCCACATTATGCTTTATATCGGTAGGCTATTTAGCTGAATTTCCCCAGTAATTCGGCCATCTTATGCTTTACAAAGCGGCCAAATTATCCCTTAAGTGACACTTTGCCGCTCTGCAGATCTCAAATAAACCTGTAGATTTCCCCTCTTTCCTACTTGAATACACATTTTTGAAAGTGTATGCTATACAAAATTGCAAATTAACTCAACAGAAGATGTGTTATCGATCTGTTTAGTTGTGCTGGCCGAAAAATCTCATCCGTTTGTAATCATATCTAAATCTATCGAAATCTACTAATTCCAGTGCTTGTTTCATGTCGGTGGAGAGTGTTTTTACGGTGTCAGAAGGATACATGGCGAGCGGTCACACTCGAGATACCGCATCGGGGACAGGAATTCTCATTTCGTGTATAGCAGAACCAATGGGTGTTAATCCCCTCGGTTGACTAGCTCTTTCGAGGTTACCCCCTCAAGCTGCGCGCCGCTGATAATCGTGGTGCAAGCCACCCAATACCGGAATTGAAACAACCTTTCCTTTGGCGGCGGACATATCAACGCACATCGGTCGGCAAGGGATTTGTTGACCGATGCCCTGGTGAGGTCTGGCGTAGTTGTAATAGTGCACATATTTCTTCACGATGCGATGGGTATGCCGTTCGCTCAAGATGATGAAGTGATCCAGGCATTCGCGCCGGAGACTGCCCAGGAAGCGTTCGCAGATCGCGTTGGCCTTCGGTGCACGGTAGGGGATGCGGAGTACTTGGATGCCTGCGCCGGTTGCAACGTGTCTGAAAGATGCCCCATATTTGCGATCGTTGTCGCGGATTAAGAAGCGAGGACCCTCTCCGAAAGGTGTTGCCTCGCGTAACTGTTGAGCCAGCCATTGATCGGTGGGATGACGTGTCACTCCGAAGTGCACGACGCGGCGCTTTCTCAATTCAATGATGACGAAAACGAAGATGGCGCGGAAGAACAGATCGTAGGTCTGCAGGATATCGCAAGCCCAGATCTCATTGGCGTGGTTGTGGATGAAGGTTCTCCAACGCTGCTGGGACGAGCCGGGGTCGCGGACGTATTTAATGTAGTTTAATGTAGCGCTGGATTGTGCTTTTAGCGGCGCGCAGCCCCAGCTTCAGCAGCTCTCCATGAATGCGGTTGGCTCCCCAGGTGTGGTTCTCCCGAGCCATTTGTTGGATAAGTCTGATCGTCTCTTCGTAAAGCGGCGGGCGACCGCGTTGTTTCCTTCTCTGCGATTTGCGTTTCCACAACCAGCGATACAGGTCACGATGCCAGCGCAGCAGTGTATCGGGCTGAACGATGGTCAACGTCTGTTTCCAGGATCGCAGTCCGCTGGCCAGCATGACCAGAAGGACTCGCTCGCGTGGCTTGAAGGCAGGACGTACAACCTGACGATTGAGCACGATGAGTTGCTGCCGCAGAAAGGCATTTTCTAGTACGAGTTCTGATCTGCTGCGTGTGAGATCGAGGATGACACCGGTAAACAGTGAAGGTTTTTTGGGTTTTACAAGGCGTTGAATGTCCTGTGCGATAATATTCAGCATGCGTTCGATGAAATAGTGGAGAGATGAAATCACGGGCAGCCTTTTATTTTGGGAAATGGAGACCGTGATTGTAATGCATTTGATAGTGTTATAGGGCGTTTTTAGAACGGATGTACATTTTCGGCCAGCACAATTTCCCGAAGAAACTCGATTTCGGCAAGATCACGGATGAGGACGTCGAGTTTGTCATGGAGAGACTCAACAATCGACCGAGAAAATGTCTTGACTTCAAGTCGCCGAAACAAGTATTCTTCAATCATTCATCCGTCGTTGCACTTGGTGGTTGAATCCAAGCATTGTAAAAAGTATCTCACAAGTACAAATGTACACCGTTTCTCTATAATTAGTTGATTTCATTTCCTTATTAATGTAAACTGAACCCAGTATTCCTAGCCAGAGGGAGAATCTTATACCACGCCCGTCGCCGCAGATCGGGGAACCTGCGGTATTTATGCGTACGGAAGTCGGACCGGAACGCCTGGGGTGGAAGATGAAAACAAAGGAACTTCACAGAACGAAACGAATTCTGCGCCGCGCCCTGCCGCCGGCCCTGCTGCTCGGCCTGCTGATCGTCGTACCGGTCCTGGCCGATTACATCGGCCCCGACCGCACCGAGACGACCTACGTCAACCGGCGCCGGCACTGCCATTATGTGGCCGTCTATGACCCTGCCGGTCCAGGTTCTTACAGCTGCTATCTGGACTTATACTACCCACCGGGCAACAACTGCCCATCGAATGTGGCATCCTATTTCAATGCGTCCGAATGTGGCTGGTCGTTCAGCTGCACCGACTCCGGCATATCCTGCTCAATCTCCCGCTCCAGCAGCGTCGAAAGCTGCACCGCCGGGCAGACTGGCTGCCGCAGCGTGGAGCAGACAGTCACTCACCCTCCGGCGACGATCTCCGGCAGCGTCAACTGCCCCCAAGCCGGCGATAACGGCTACTGCACCGCCGCGGCCAGCCTCTCGCTCTCCGGCAACGAACCGCTCAGCGGGTACAGCATCCTCGGCCTGGAAGGGGACCGAAACGGGGATACCTTTTACTGCGATGGATCTTCCTGCACGATTTCACTGCTCGAAGGCGCCAACGCTTTCACCTACTGGGCGCTCTCCGATTGGGGCGACAGTTCCGAGAAGGGCAGCGCCAGCCGGGGCGTGGACACGCGTCCGCCCTCCGTCAGCGCCAGCGCCAGCGGGACCCCCGGCAGCGGAGTCTGGTACGTCTCGCCGGTGACGATCGAGGCTTCCGCCTCCGACCCCTCGCCCGGCTCGGGCCTGGCCTCCTTCCAGGCCGCGGTCGACGGCGGTGGATGGAACGCCTACGGCGGACCGATCACGCTGAACGACGGGGACCATACGGTCGAGCTGCTGGCGACCGACAACGCCGGATGGACCGACGGCGCCAGCATGGCCTTCCAGATCGACACCATCGCCCCGACGACGCTGATCAGCGACCCCGCGAACATGACCTGGGCCACGGGGGTGATTACGCTCAGCGGGGTGAGCAGCGATCTCCATCTGGACGGCGCCGAGATTTCGACCGACGGCGGGAGCTCTTGGAGCGGTTTGAGCCTGCAACCCGACGGCAGCTGGTCGACCACCTGGGACACGCGCACGGCGGCCAACGGGAGCCGCAGCGTGCAGGCGCGCACCCGCGACCAGGCGGGCAACGTGGGCGGGACGGATTCGATCACGATCATGGTCGACAACGGCGTGCCGCAGATCGGCATCCCCGCTTCGTGGCCCATCTGGCAGCGAGTGTCGATCAACGTCGTGGACAACGGCATCGGCGTCGATCGCGTGCGCCTGACCATCCACGGCGGGGAGTACGGCGACAGGGTCTACAACTGGAGCAGCGGCCCGGACGATTTCAAGTGGGACCGGC
>DAOULU010000028.1:0-4082 GCA_034417075.1 Anaerolineales bacterium | reverse complement strand
ATTAGGGTAACAATTGCCGACGAAGGACGAAAGACGAAGGACCAATTATTGGCCCAGATCTCTTCGTCGTTCGTCATTCGTCATTCGTCCGGCTGAGAAAGTGTTACCCTATTTCTGAACCATCCTAAGAAGTGTCAACCAAATAGTGAACCATCCCCCTTAATGGTAGTCGAATTGGAGAAATTGGTGGTCAAATAAGCACAGCTATTACGTTTATATTACATGTGGTGGTTACTGTATACCTACGGGAGTCTAATCAACGATGAACAATGGCACTCACCCCGCACATGACAGGATTTCCCAAACCGTTAAGAGCTGGTTCCACCTCCCCTTCCGGGCTATGGGTTACGTGGCCGAGCCCAGGCACTGGGGAACTTATTGGAACAACGCTCAGATCTACACGTCAGGATTCCCGGTAGATGAACTCGACCCGTTCCTGGCCGATTTACGCGAGTACTATGCGGATCAATCGATATCGATCAATCTTTACATCGATGATCGTGGAGCGGATACGGAACTGGGTCCCGTCCTGTGTCAGGCTGGATGGCGAGTGGACGAGCCTGAGCTCTACCTGGCCCACGTTGGGCCGGTGGCGCCCCCGTCTGAGATCCCCGGATTAGAATTTTGGCCAGTGTACGAATCAAACCTGTGCCAGTTTGCGACAACTCGATTGCGCGCCTTTAGCGAAAGTGACGATATGCCCGACCCATCCAGGGTAAAAGACGAAATCGCCCGGCGCGAACGGGAGTTATCGGGTACAGGGCGTGGCATGTTAGCCAGGATGCACGGCCAACCGGCGGGCATCATCTGGTGGCAAGAGGAACTTCTGGATATCTGGGTCAATCAAATCGGCACCCGCGCCCCCTTTCGCGGGCAAGGGATCGCCGGAGAATTGCTGCGTCAGTGCACTGATGATGCCTACTACCGGGGATACAAGTCCATCTTGCTCAACGTTGCCAGCGACAATCTTGTAGCCTTGAGTCTCTACCATCGCCTGGGATTCCGCGATCAAGTCTATTGGCGCCGCCGCTATGTCTTAGACAGGCAAAAAGAAGAATAGTCATTGTGGTCGCCCTGTCGGCCTACCCCGCATTATTGAGAAGATACAGCGCCAAGACCCTAAAGGTTTCCCGAAAGCCTTTGGGGTCTTGGCATATTCGTGACGGAGGAAAAGCGTGTCCGAATATCTGTACAAAATCCAACCCACCAGGATTGAAATGCTGTCGGAAGGCTCTACGCCCGAAGAAGAACGCATCGTCGATGCACACTACAACTATTTGAAGGCGCTAACCGATCAAGGTGCGGTGATCCTGGCTGGACGAACCCTGAACACCGACAAGAGCAGTTTCGGCATCGTCATCTTTCGTGCCGATTCCGAGGAAACGGCCCAGAAGATCGTGGCCGAGGACCCGGCGGTGAAAGGGGGCGTTATGCGCGCGGAGCTTTACCCCTACCGGGTCGCTTTGATGGAAAAGAAGATCCCTGAGACTGGTTAGAAGCGAAGGCCAATCAGACTGGCCGAAGCGGAGACCCTTGATCGAATGACCAGGCCAGCCGCTAACGAAATCAGGGGGCCAAACTGGCCCCCTGTTAATTGTGCTCAGGCGGATGGTTGGATTGGGAAAGCAGGTGGAGAATGTCAGGAAACTCGAATTGCCAGGGGAGGCTCATTTCAGTCGCCAGTTGGCTTTACCGAACCCGCCTCTACCATCAGGATGGCCGTCCGTTCTGGTGCTCTGGTACGATGCACAACCCCTCGCGGAATGGCATAACCTTGGTGGGGTTCAAGCGTTATCGTCTCATTTTCAAGATCGATCAGAAACTTACCTTGGAGGACGAAAAAGAACTCGTCTTCTTCATCATGTTTGTGCCAATGAAATTCCCCTTGCATAACGCCGAGGCGAACTACACAGTCATTCACCTGACAAAGGGTCTGGTTGTACCACTGCTCCTGGCAGGCGGTAACGAGGCTTGGTACGTCAATTAGCTCAAGGAAACCGAACTTTGTATCCAAGTTGATCGTGTAATTTTGTTGCTCCTTCATGGTAAACCTCCTGGTCTACGTGAACGGCTGAGTGCCATCACCGGCATGTGTACTGTGCCGGTTGGGTAGCCCAAAGACTCAACCTGCGTGAGGAAGAGTTGCCCGGCGTGAGCACCATCGAGAAGTACTGGGCTCAGCTCAAGGGTCGACTCCTTGAGCGCGCCACCATCGCCACCGACCTGTTTCAATCTCGTGGTCGAGATTCTCCTGTTGGTAACGTTGTGATCTTCGCTCCCTGGTCTAGTCCGATCACGTTTCAATCTCGTGGTCGAGATTCTTCTGTTGGTAACCTGGCGGCCATCCATCTCAAGTGTGAGTTTAGCTATCTTGTTTCAATCTCGTGGTCGAAATTCTTCTGTTGGTAACACGTATGATCTTACGTAACTAGTATAACACATTTCGTGTTTCAATCTCGTGGTCGAGATTCTTCTGTTGGTAACGCGGGCGATGGCCTGGACTTTGTAGCTTGAATATTGTTTCAATCTCGTGGTCGAGATTCTTCTGTTGGTAACCCAGACACTGCACAGATTATCCCCTCCGGCAAGGGCACGTTTCAATCTCGTGGTCGAGATTCTTCTGTTGGTAACCAGGATGGCTCGCTGTATTACGGACGTGGTCATTGGTTTCAATCTCGTGGTCGAGATTCTTCTGTTGGTAACGTGGATTAACCAGGGCGGCCCAGGCGAGCTTTAGGGGTTTCAATCTCGTGGTCGAGATTCTTCTGTTGGTAACCTGGAACGATGTCAGGTTGCCAGAGTTATATGAGAGTTTCAATCTCGTGGTCGAGATTCTTCTGTTGGTAACCACGCCGTCTGGCTACGTGGAATGCTTTATCGAGGAGTTTCAATCTCGTGGTCGAGATTCTTCTGTTGGTAACCCCGGTTGGCGTATCCTTCCAAGATGGGCAACACTCGTGTTTCAATCTCGTGGTCGAGATTCTTCTGTTGGTAACTCAGGCTGGTGTCAATGCCGAAGTAGACGGCATCGTTGTTTCAATCTCGTGGTCGAGATTCTTCTGTTGGTAACTCGACTTGCTTTTCAGCCACCTACGGCTCCATTATGTTTCAATCTCGTGGTCGAGATTCTTCTGTTGGTAACATCTTGTTGTTGGGTCATTTCCTCTTGCCACCCTTTGTTTCAATCTCGTGGTCGAGATTCTTCTGTTGGTAACGAAAGCCGCCCAGCTCGCGCTGGCGCTGCCTGTAAGTTTCAATCTCGTGGTCGAGATTCTTCTGTTGGTAACAGAATTCTCCTTTCTAGCTCTTAATCTTGCTGACGAGTTTCAATCTCGTGGTCGAGATTCTTCTGTTGGTAACCAGATATCTTTAAGCGCATGGCAACTATGTTGGTAAGGTTTCAATCTCGTGGTCGAGATTCTTCTGTTGGTAACTTCTGCTCAGAAGTCAAATCATCCTGAGCTATGCCAAGGTTTCAATCTCGTGGTCGAGATTCTTCTGTTGGTAACGACATCACCAGTTTCCTTGATAGAAGCAATCACCTTCGTTTCAATCTCGTGGTCGAGATTCTTCTGTTGGTAACTAAGACCAAGGGAATTAAAACACGTTATAAGGATTGTTTCAATCTCGTGGTCGAGATTCTTCTGTTGGTAACGCAATTGACAAGGTGCCATATCGTTCTCTTAACCGGTTTCAATCTCGTGGTCGAGATTCTTCTGTTGGTAACTCGAAACGGCAACGCGCAGCATTATAGCAACTGGAGGGTTTCAATCTCGTGGTCGAGATTCTTCTGTTGGTAACGACAGTGTACGGTGCGCAACATCGTACCCGAGCAGAGTTTCAATCTCGTGGTCGAGATTCTTCTGTTGGTAACATCTTTGAACCATGCGAGCGTTTGCCTTTCCCCTTGTTTCAATCTCGTGGTCGAGATTCTTCTGTTGGTAACTCAACTCGTTTTGGCATTTGATTCGGCCTTTTCCTTGTTTCAATCTCGTGGTCGAGATTCTTCTGTTGGTAACAGGGCCTCGAACCCTGCTTAGGGTATGGCAACCCCTGTTTCAATCTCGTGGTCGAGATTCTTC
>DAOULU010000027.1:0-6844 GCA_034417075.1 Anaerolineales bacterium | reverse complement strand
GCAGGCGCAGATGCTGAACTTCTACGAGACGCAGTTCGTTCCGTTGACCTCCGCAACCGAGGCCGGACGAGGATAGGCCGAGGACCGTCCCCAATTCGTGGTCGCGAGGCAAGTCGGGATCGATCCTAGGGGGCTCCGGACAATCTCCGGGATGCCTCGGAAGACCGAGGCACGCCGTCCAGAACCTAGGATCTAGCGATTTGGCGGGGCGGGCACTGAGTCGGGGGAAGCGGTACAGTTCCGCCGTTGCAAGGTCGGGACCACGTACTGTGACCCCGCCGATCCCGGGAGCGTCTTGAAGCCATCCCCGGGCGGATGCTTCGACTCCGAAAGGCGGGAAGAAAGCTAGCGAAATAGGGTGCGCGTCCCCCGATTCCCAAGCCTTTGACAGAGTATTCGTTCCTTGTACAATGAACGCGGTGGCGAGAATGCCAAGGAAGCCGATGAACGAAGACGACCCACTCGTGCCAAAGCAGGTCTCATTGCCGCTCTCTCTTAAGAGGAAACTGAAGGAAACTGCCCTCAAGACCGGGAAGTCGGAATCCGAGATTGTACGGGCAGCATTGGTCGCAGAACTCGCGAAGGCGAGCACGGACAGGGGTTGAGTCTCGCGGAAACACACGGAGGAGAACATGAGCAGCAGCAAACCAGAACGCGGCGGACCATACGTCACCCAAGCCATCTTCTGTGAGCGCGTACTGCAAGAGAAGGATGGGGTCCTCTCGCCGATCAGGGTAATTGACACAGTGACAACTCGGGTTGTCCCTCTGTCAGAAGAGGCGAAGCAGCAGGTCCAGAAGCCGGACAAGGTATCCCGGAAGCTCTACGCTTTACTGACGATCAAATCTGGAGGAGTCAAAGGCAAGCGAACGGTCAGGCTCGCATGCGAGTCTCTCTCGCTCGAGATGTCAATGCCCATCGTTCTCGAAGGCGGGTATCACGGAATGAACCTCGTGATTGAGATGAACCTGGAGATACCGGAAGGGGTCCACTGGTTCAGCGTCTACGTCAGCGGACGACTGGCAACGAGATTCCCGCTGCGAGCAGTCATCCAGTTGGGAGAAGTTGAATCGACACAGTCGGAGTCAACGACGGCTGCTCAAGCGTAGCCGTCGCAGTGTCGGTCTTCACGCTATCGTGACTTCCGCAAACACAGCGCTCAAGCACATGCCGCAGTTCATACCTAGTCTGTGGTTCGCTGCTATATCCGCCCGTGAAATCGTCGAGGTGAACTTGGATATCGCGGGCAAGCGCTATCGCCCCAGGATCGTTGGCTACTTCGACAGTAAACACTGCAAGCCATGCATTGAGGGTTCCCAGCCGAATCTCCCCGGCCAGGTACTCAGCGAGTCGCGTGCGGACCTGCGTTTCGCAATCAGTCATCAGGATCGTCATGCCCCGCTATTCTAACTGGGATGTCGTCTTCATCCCAGAAGACGACATCCGTACCATGTTCGATGAAGGAAGTTACTGCGAATTGGCCGCAGTTGGAGTATTCACAACCTTCTACGCCTACAACAAGCACCACCATCCATGCACGGAAGACCTCCCCCACTGCACAATGAGCCAGCGCCTTGGGTTCAGAGACGGAGATGGAAAGACGGTCGCAGAGGCTCATAGATTTCTGAAGCCAGATGGCGAGATTGGCGGATCAGGATTACTCGACCCCAAGGTCATCTTCGACCACAACACACACACTGTCTACCAGCTACACCGAGCGTAAATCGGCAACGCGCCTTGGCAGAGCTTTGTGCGATGTAATGCATATCACGCTTAGCCCCTCCCTCAGTCCGAGGCTTTCTCATAACCGATAAACGCGATGTTTGTATGTTGTGGCGGCTGGACATCGGGGCGCGAAATGCGAAGATGGGAGGATGGACGAACTCTGTCAGCCTTTCTGTATCTTTTCGCCTTTGCGCAACTGGATTCCGCCGACTGCTTTCTAAGGAGCGCGGCTTCCACTGCAGTAACAATCACAGCGGGTACAGACTGCGTTGCAGCACGTACACAGGTATCGATCCACCCTCCGACAAGTCCCACGCGTTACTCACCATGTGGCCCAGTGACCGAAAGGTACTTCCCAGGGGCATGTTCAGCTCGTTCTCGTTTCGCTCGAATCTGATATCTCCCCTATCTGCGGCAATTGCATCCAGCACCACTCGGGAGTTCGCGCAGAGTACCTCCGCGATGAGCCTTGCTCGGTGACGCGAGGCCGCTAGTTCCTTATTGGGGCAGAACCTGGATCCACCAAGGTCCGACTGAAGATCGTAGTCCAGGAAGTCGCTATACCAAAGGCTGGATTCACGCTCAAGTATCACGCCTAAATCGGCTTCGAATTCGTCGTTTCCGCGGAAACGAATCCGGACGCTGGAGTGCCACTGCTGTCCGTCCCGCTCGAACAAGAACTGAGGAGTCAGGCTTTCGATTGCGGTATCTCCATCGTCGTAGCCCAGCGGAGCTTGGTACTTGCTGACAAACACGTCGTGGTGTTGTTTCCGCACGGAAAGCGGCGATACGGCGGTATGAAGCAGTCTCGGATACCAGAACGCGGACGTATCCATTGTGAAGACACGGACTTGCCTCCAGTCTGAGCAGTACTCTTGATCAGTCATGTTCCCTCTCAACATTGGTCGGATGGTGTGAACTCGGCGCATGCTCCTCCCAGGCTGCCCTAAAGAAGATCACGGCCTACGTACCGCCGATTCGGCGCCCAGCAGATGCTCTGTCATCTTCTGAACTGAGTTCTCGCCCATGAAGGTTTGTCCGTCGATCTCGGATTCAGGGAAGGCCCCCCGATACCGCTCCAGAATCTGCTGGGTGCTCCCATTTGCGCCGTGGACTCTGTTTACGATGGTGACTCTCTTCGGTCGAGCGACTGACCGTAGGAAGAGTCTCATCGTAAGGTCGGTCTCGGGCAGTGAGTACCCCACGCACCAGACCTCATCGGCTTGGGCGAGTGCCTCACGAGCAGCTGTCCATAACGCCCGGATTGTGCGGTTTTCGTAGAAACGGGACTTCTCCGAGACAGGGGGAACAATCAAGGGAGTCTTGTCTTTCGTGAGACGCCTGACTTCTCTATCCGTATCGTTCGAGCGTCCCCAATCATCCTGAGATGGAGAATCCGAAGTCACAGCTCGGTAGTAGATCTGCTCGCCGGGAAAACCCTCGTGTCCTGAGTAGAACCAGTTGATCGAGCCGTGCAGCTTCACCAGTCGGAGCGTGTCTACCTTTTCTCCTCCGAGCGTTCCCGATTGGCGCAGGCGAAGAACAGAAAGAGGCATATCGTAGAGGTCGAATTCCCGCGGTCCATCGCGGTTAGCCCTACCCGGGAGTGCCTTGTGGAGTGTGCGTTCCAGAACGGTGTCGTAGTTGAGTGTGATCACGATTGCTCGTGTCTCGTGCAGATACTGCACCAGATCGGCTGCCCACTCCGGAACCGGATGCTTGAACGCCTGCGCTTCAGAGCGGGCGATCTCTTCTGCAAGCGCCTTCTGAGTTTCTATGAACAAGGCCTGATCTCGTAGGACCTCCTCAGGATCCTTCCACGGCTGTGCCAAGTCGAGGTAGCTTAACAGGAGCTCCGGATTCTCCACTAGCCTGTCGTACGGGCTCTCTCGGAAAGGCGCCCTCTCGCGGAGTCTGTCAGCCAGCTCGGCGACTGTCGGCATTGCCCCAGAGAACGCGCGCGAGAAGCCGGAGCCAAGGATGAAGGCTGTTTCGCTTGAGTTCACGCTTGCTCCTGCATTCCCGCTCGTTCGAGGTTCAGCGCGAGCAGCCGTTCGAGGATGTCGTCGTCGCTGAGGGAGTGAGGCCAGGCGTAGGCGTCGAGTACGGCGTCGTCGAGGGCCTTGTGGGCGAGGTCGAGCCAGGTGGGGCGCTGGTTGTACAGGTTGGTCAGGGTGCGTTTCTTGAGCTCGGCTTCTGTCGCGCCCTCGGGGTTCAACCAGCGGTCGCGCTTCTCGACGAGATCCACCGCGGCGGCGGCGATCGCCTGGACGCGCGGATCGTCGACCGGCTCCTTGCCCGGCGGCCATGGGAACGGGAACGTCTCGAAGCAGGTCGTCGGCGTGTATCGCGGGCGATCTTCCAGCTGAGTTCCCTGACGGAGCGCCCACAGCTCGTGGATCTTGGAGTGGAGGACGCCGAAGAAGTAGTCGTCCTCACGGGCGAACACAACGACTTGGCAGTCCGGTAGGGTTGGTGTCTCCAGCCACACGAAAAGGCGATGCTTGGCAACACGAGGCGTGCCCCCGAATCGGGAAAGCGGCGAGATTGCTTCTCTCATGTCTGGCGCAGGGCGCCTATGTAACCACCAATTCGTACGTTCTTTCTCACTCCGGGAAGAAGCTCTGATAGGCTGGACTACAGCCCGTGTGTATTCGAATGGAGCCTGATACTGAGCGGCCTCCGCGAATCCGGTATCGCAGCCAAAATCGATGATCCAGAAGTGTCGCCAACGGTGCAGGATGTCCTTTGCGTTGTAGTACGGTCGAACGACGTCCGAGTTCGGTCGTCCATTGGGATTGCCGCCGGTACCGAGCATCTTCCTTGCCGTTTCCTCGTCGATGTCAAACGGTCCGCCCTTCTCATCGCTGCGGAAGCAGATGGACCTGTTCTCGGGGAGAGCGGAGGCAGAAGTGAGGTCAGCCACCGCTGAAAGGTCCGCGTTGATTCTTTGGGCAAGTTGACCATCGAGTTCTCTCTTGGCTTCCGACCCGTCATCGAGCCCAATCATCGATACATGGACGGCTGCACCTTCGAGGATCCAGTTGCGATCGGACTGCGCCCAGAAGATGTCGCCGGTTTCCTTGATTCGCTCAAGCGTCTTGCGGTTCGCGCCGCCCCGTATTCCTTGGGTCGCGAGGAGGCCGGCGCGCTTCAGCTTTCCCAATTCGATCATTGCCCGGGCCTTCTCGAACCAGTAACAGCAAAGGTCGGATGCTCCAGGGATCCGGGCCCTGTAGAGCTCGAAAAGCCGTTCGACGTAGTCATCGCCGAGTTCCGATCGCAGCCGGAAGCTTCCGAGAAACGGCGGATTGCCGATCGCGACGTCGGCCTCGGGCCATTCGGGCTCGTTCGGGTTCCCGTCCTCGTCGGACGCGAGGATCGCGTCCATCTCGTGGATGTTGTCGAGCTTCTTCAGGATCGGCTCCTTGGGCTGGCCGAAGCCGTTCTCGCGGAGCCACTGGATGTAGCCGATCCAGATCGTGGCCTGGGCGAGTTCGTGGGCGTACTCGTTGATCTCGATTCCGAACAGCTGCTCCGGCGCGACGGTGGGGAAGAACATCGGCAGACCCAGCTCGGTGGCGAACAGGATCACGTCCTTCTCCAGGTCGAGCATCTGCCGCAGCGCGACGTAGAGGAAGTTCCCGCTCCCGCACGCCGGGTCGAGGACCTTGGTGTCGGCGATCTCGTCGGCGAAACCGTGCAACAGCTTCTCCAACCGCCGCCGAGCCCGCGTCTTCGCCCCGCCGGCCGAGTCGGCCGTCCGCCATTTGTCGCGCAGCTCCCGGGCCTGTTCCTTGACCTCTTCCCAGCGACGCCGGAGCGGCCTCATCAGGACCGGCTCGACGATCAGCAGGATGTCGTCGCGGCTGGTGTAGTGGGCGCCGAGCTGGGCGCGCTTTCCGGGATCGAGGCCGCGCTCGAACAGCGTCCCGAGGATCGACGGCTCGATCGACGACCAGTCGAGCCGGGCGACGCGGGAGAGGACCTCCAGTCCGTCGCGATCGAGCGGGAGGGCGTCGGCGGTGTCGAAGATCCCGCCGTCGAAGTGCGGGATCCGATCGAGGCCGAAGAAGCCGCCTTCGGCCATGTGCCCGAACAGCTGTTCAAGCAGCTCGCGGAACCGCGCCGGATCGTCCTTCGTCCCGTCGATCAGCTTGGTGAACAGCCCCTCGGGCAACAGGCCGATGTCCTCGGCGAACAGGCAGAAGAGGATCCGGATCAGGAAGTGCGCCGCCTTCTCCGGGTCGTGGCCGGCGTTTCGAAGCGACTCGGCGAGCTTCCCGAACTCGGCTGCCGCTTGCTTGGTGACGCCCTCGGGCGTCTGTTCGGCGCGGAGGCGCTCGGGATGCTCGAATGCGTTGCGGAGGATCGCGAGGCCCTCCCGGGTGAGGAGGTCGTCTAGCGCGAGGGAGAACGTCTGCTTGATCGTGTTGGTGAAGTTGGTGTGGACCACGATCGTCTCCATGTCGGAGACGATGAGGAGCGGCGGGTTGAGGAGCGCATCGCGGTAGAGCTGGAGCTGCTCGTAGGCGGCGTCGAGGTCCCTGTGCTTCCCTTTGTATTCCCAGGCGAAGCAGCCCTTCTTCCAGACGTCGGCCCAGCCGTGGCCGCCGGTCCGCTTCCCGACGCCCTTCTCGAACGTGAACGTCGCGCCCTCGGGGTCGGCCTTCGCCGGTGTCGGGTGGCCGAGCATCCGGCAGAGGTCGATGAAGTGCTCCTGCGACGCCGAACGCTCCTTGAGCGACGAACGCCGCCACTTGTCGACGAACTCCTGCGGGGCGATTTGTGGATGATCCCCGGACACGCGCTATTGGCCTCCTTCAACCGATTCGAAGCCAGTCTAGCAAGCAGGCGACGAGGCCACAACGGCCCGAACGTTGCTCTCGCTACCCGCGGCGTGCCTCAATCTCCCCGAGGCAACGCTGAACTCAGTCGAACAGCCCCTCGCAAATGCATTCGATGATGACCTCGGCGAGCGTCAGGTCGAGACCCGGGACTCCCAGCAGGACGGTCTCAATGGCCGCTTGAGAGCAGTAGTACACGTTGTACGGTCGATACTCCTCGAGGCGGAACGCGAGATACGTGTCCACACCCGGGCATTCCGCGAAGTCGCTTT
>DAOULU010000026.1:0-2205 GCA_034417075.1 Anaerolineales bacterium | reverse complement strand
GCTATACAGTAGTGACATAGCTTCAGGTAATGAGAACTTGGCCTGCTTTAGAACATTCTGGCCTGGGGTGATGTTATAATTGCGAGCGGCGCTCAGGTCAGCTTCGGTCAGGTTTGTGCTGGAGAATAAGCTCTCGGAGAGATCGGTGCCCGTAAAGTCGGCCCGAGAAAGATCAGTTTCGCGAAAGTCGACGTCCACAGCCACGCAGTCCTTGATCTCGATTCCTGGCAGACTCAAACCAATGAACGTGGAATGGCTGATAGCACATGTGAAGAAGCCAATTGGGTCCCCAAGCCGGCTGGCAGCCCAGTTACCCTGAGTCCAGTCGACACCAATCAGCTTTGAATCTTCGAAGCGTGTGAAGGAGAAGCTACTGCCCGGCACCTGAACGAGACTCAAGTCACAACGGTGAAAGGTGCAATTGATAAACCTACAGTAACGAAAGACGGACTTGACGAAAGAACAACGGATGAACATGCAGTCGTGGAACTCACCGGAAACGAGTTGGGCCTCCTCAAGACTTATCCCTTTGAAGACCTGATCCGTGTAGTGAGTCTGCGTGTGAATCTGGGAATTCAAGTTTGGTGTCTCCTGTAAATCACGTGACTAAAATTGAAGGATTTATCGAATACCTCAATAATCAATCGCATCCAACAGGTTCACAGTCAGAGAAAGATCTTCTTCTTTGCGAAACTCAAATCCATACGTGCGTCCGCGGCGGCGGTCGTCCTCAATGAACTCGTCGAGTTTCTTTTGCAGTTCGTGTTCGCCTTGGTGGTTGGTGAGGTGAATTGTAAAATCGTCCCGCCCCTGAGTCGCCATGGACAGCATAACCAGAGTCGATTTGTCTGGGTTGCTGTGCTCTCCGTTACCCGAGATGATATAGTGGTCGGCGCTCACGCGTTCAAAGAAATGCTGCGACATATTTCGATCGCTGCCATGATGAGGGATTTTCAGGATATCGACGTGAATGTGATCGTCTCCATCGAGCAAGTTCGCACGTCGAAGCCCATCCAGAATATCATCGTCCCGGGCATCGCCCGTCAGCAGCATTCGCTTTTCATCGAATTCGACCAAACATACGATGCTGGCCAGGTTGAAGGGCGACGTGTCTCGTTTGCCGAGGGAGGCGAAGATGATTGAGTCATCACCCTTTTGCGCAGCCTTTTTAAGATCTTCGTCCCATTTGTCTTGCATTTCCGTGAGACGTTGGTGGTCCGGGTGGAGCACACGAATGGACAAGCCGTCTCCCCAATCGATAGAATTGTCGCCGACGTCGCCGCGTACCAATGCAGGCTTTCCAGGTCCCAGCGGGCTGAAGGGACTATTCACGGAAACCGTCAGGAACTCTGCGTCATCTCGCAATCGCCGGCCTTGCCCGGTAGATGCAATCACAGCCGATATATGGCGATCGAGTGTGGCGAATTGAGGAACTATTCCGGCCAGCTCCGCGACGCTTGCGGTACGACCCAGCCCCGACAGACGGGGAATCTGAAGATTGCCAACAATGTCGTCGAATGTGTTAAACCACGTGTTTTGGACGTCAAAAACCGGAGGCCGGTTATCGTCCACAGCCTCGCGGAGCTCGTCGGTCAGATCAAGCACACCATTCACGTGGTCATCGTCCATGTGGCTGACCATCACCATCGAGAGCGGCAACGGCACATCCGGCGTTAAGACCTCACGTATCTCGAGCAGTCTCGGCTTCAGAAAATCCTGGTAGACACCACCGGGTCCACCATCAATGACTATGATCTTGGGGGCATCATTGGGACCATAATGGAGAACCAAACAGTCTCCCTGTTTTGCCTGAAGCGCTTCTAACGTGAATAGCATAGCGCTTTCCTCCTTAGGACTTGAGCTTAGACAACTTGTAAGAAACCGGGTTTTTGAACTTCAGCGTGCAACCGCAACTATGAAAAAGCACCTTGCAACGTGCCAAAAACCTATGGTCAGTAGTAGGGCGGGTTCGTAACCCATACGCATCAAGTTAATAAACAGGGTAAGTTGCCGTAAGCGATGGTAGATTTTTGTATATTCATGGCGGGCTGCTGGCTGCGTGTCGCCCGGAAACTTCATTTCCGGGCTGGAAACAGCGCCGGATCACCCAGCATTTGCCAGTTTCAGCCCCGAATCGGACGGAAAGAGCTATTCCGCCCTTGTCGTGGGTCTAGTTACCCTAATTATTAGCTTGATGCCTATGGG
>DAOULU010000025.1:0-12392 GCA_034417075.1 Anaerolineales bacterium | reverse complement strand
ATGAGGACGTCGAGTTTGTCATGGATAGACTCAACAACCGACCTAGAAAATGTCTTGACTTCAAGTCGCCGAAACAAGTATTCTTCAATCATTCATCCGTTGTTGCACTTGGTAGTTGAATCCAGGGCATAAGCTGGCCGTGTGTTCTACAAAAATACCTGTTTTTAAGATTTGTTTCATACCAATTAGGTTGTGTGCCTGCACCTACTTTAACGATCTGGCGTCTATCACGGCTTTGAAATCATCCAGCCGCCAATATTAACCTCTTCATCTCCGGCGATGGAAAAGGCAACCCCTTCTGTCAGGTCTACGATCTTATAAGTGTATGGACCTGCTGGATTTTGATTGATCGCTATCTGCCGTCCGTCGGGAGACCAGATCGGTGTAGCGTATCCGGAGATACAATAATTCGTTACTTCTCCACTTTCCACGTTCAACACAGCCAGCTCACGGTTAACCGGTGCTTCATCATCGACAATGGTCAGCCAAAAAGCAATGCGGGTTGAATCAGGGGACCAGGTCCATTCGCTTTGCAGCGCAATATATTCGGTGGTGAGATAAGACAATCGTTCGACATCTCCCTCTACGGTGACGCGGATTAGCTCGAATCCTCCAACATATGGAAATTCGTCGTCAAGGTTGATGTATGCGTTCTCAACTTCCTCATCAGCATAACGTAAAGCATGTACCGGGTTTGATGAAATTGGATTTCCTACGGCGTATCGAAGTTGAGCGCTTGTGACAAAGGACGTCCCATCCGGGGACCATAATGGTCTTCCTGCGAATACTCCGACATAAACCCCAAATTGATGGATCCGCCCAGCTTCTTTATTTGCTTGAAGATCCCAAATGATAAGTGGATTTGCTTCAGTAGACTCTTTGGCCGGGTAGAGCAAATATGTAAGTTGTGGATTTACGACCATTCTGCTGAATGCATAACCTCTCCAAGAAACCTCGTTGGGAAAATCGTTGAAGTTTGGATAATCACGCAGGAACTCATGGTGCTCATTGGAGGATAGCGGCATAACGGAAATTGCATCCACCGTGTAAGTGCCGTCTGTATTCTCTTTCGGTAAATTAAGTACCAGGCTTTCATTATTCAGCCAACCAGCCAAATCCCCGCTTGGTGTATTGATGACGTACAACGGCTCTCCTGCAGAGTCGATTACCCTCAACGCGTAAAGATCATCATCGTTAAATGCCAGCATGGATTGATCTGGCGACACAGCTAAACCCCAAATATAAATAAATCCAATACCTTCCTGGTTTCCTGAACGCAAGTCCCAGAGATAGGTTTCATTACTACTTCCAAGAGGATCTAATACAAGAACCCCCTCCAGAGAAATACCCTGTGGAATACCATCGAAATCCTCTACACAGTGATTTATTAATTGACTGATGCCTGGAGAAGGTGTTGGTGTGTTTGTTCCATTTGTAGGATTTACTTCAGTTGCGACTTCTGTCGCTGCCTGATCAATTTGGACCACGGATGTTATAGAGGGTGTCGATGAGCATTGCACAATTGCTATAGCCATAAGAAGAACTGACAGGTAGATGGCGAAACGTCGAGTGTACATCTTTGGATTCCTCATTAGTTACACATACTATAGATGATTGTATCCAATAATAGTAATCATGATCTTCATGTTGCCGGATCAGAACTTGTCGAAGGAGTCGGGGCCGGAGTCGGAATCGTACAATCGTGTTCTAAATCATGGTAGCTCTTACTGCTATCAAACCAATAATCTGCCGTGCAGCCAGTAGCAATGAACCATGGATTATTTTGATCATTAAAAAAGTAAATAAATGAATCTTGGTGTTCTCTGAACCAATCTAATAATTTTTTATATTGACCTTCAAAACCCAATTCATCGGCCAGCCAATAATAAGTAGACACATTGGATGTGCCGTAAGGTTGATAAGGCGACATACCTTGATCCCACTCATCGGGGGGATGTGCAATGAAGTCTGCGAGTTCACTGATTGCCGCGATGTCCTCGGAATCGAAGGGCGTTTCAGATAAAGCAAAATTTTCGATATACCAATCATAATCACTCAATTCTTTATCACCCGTAATATATGAGCCTGCTGATTGACTCCATGCTGCAAACCAATTAACGAAACCGGCATCGCTGCACGATTCTCTATCGCCCAGTGTAAGGTTTTGATTTTGGCAGTATTCGTTCGCTTTTCTGATCCATGCTTCGGGTATCTCAGGTTGTGACCAATTTTGAGAAGCCTCCGGGAGTGCCCAAAGGCTGATATATTCCCAAATCGTAAAGTTGCCATCACCGCCATATACATCCCACCACCACCCACTTGTGTCATTGTGATATTTCAGATAATCCTGATACAGATCTTTCCCGCTTATCTTCGTTATTCCTCGAGTTGTGCTAAGTTCGCCCCCACTAAAGAGTGTTGGTATGTTGTAACAAGTTAGCTGCCATTCAAAATAGAAGCATAGGGGTTCAGCATCCACTCCTCGTCGCTCGTATGACGGCTCCTCGGTCGTAATTATATAATTGTTGACTAATGATACTGTGGTTAAACCTGCAGATGCGATAGAAGCAGCTATCGTTGCGAGCTCAACGGCTCTTTGAATGGCTCTCCACCAAGCTACTTTCTTGTTCTGGTACTCCTCCAACGCGCGCTGCTGGGCATTGAACTGCGCAGCAGCTTTCGCCATTCGCTCTTCTTCCTCCTGACGCTTACGGCGAGTATATAAAATGTAAGCCATCACAGCGCTGATGGCGGACACGGCTGCCGATCCAACCATCAAGTTGTCTGAACCCGTCAATGTGGTGAGTTCTTCCCCGGCAGTTTCCTCGACGCTCTCGCCAAAAACGGTTACTTTCGGTGACTCGGGAGTGTTCGTTGGCAGCGGAATGGGTTCTTCATCACCAGACGTCGAGGGCGGTTCGGATGGTTCCTCTGGTGGCTCGACGCTGAGCACTCCGGGTTCTTCTTCATGCTCCACTTCATCCGGGGTGGGGATCACAATCTCGCCCCAGGCCGCGCCTTTGTTGCCTACGCGGTCCCAAGCTTCCACCTCCACGGGATAGCCGCCGATGGGTGCGAGGATGTCACCAAAGCGTCGGTCCCATTTGAAATCATCCGGTCCGCTGCTCCAGTTGTAGACCCTGTCACCATACTCCTCGCTGTGGATTGTCAGGCGCACGCGCTTTACGCCTATCCCATTGTCCTTCACCTTGATTGCCACCCGCTGCCAGATCGGCCACGAATCGGGGATACCGATACGCGGCGCGCCGTTGTCGACCATGATCGTAACCGTGGCCGCCGCTCCCACGTTGCCCGCCTCGTCGAAGCCGCGAGCGCGCACGTTGTAGCTGCCGTTGGACACCGTTTGGGTATCCCATGTGGCCGACCAATTACCGACTTCGTCCGGGCTCAAACCGCTCCACAGACCCCCGCCGTTGTACGATATTTCAACGCTCTCCAGATTAAAATCACTGCTCGCGCCGCTCAGACTGATCGTGCCTGTAGCCCAAGTCGTGTCCGTGGGGTCGGTGAATATCGTAGTCGGGGCGATGGTATCAATCTGGAAGGTCATACTCTCGCTGTCGGTCCACCCCGCACGATCCCGGGCGAGTAAGTCAAGCGTGTGGTTGCCGTCATCCAGCGTGATCGGATCGGAGAAATCGCTCCAGACACCGCCGTCAACCGAGGCTTGGAAAGAGGCTACGTCTGATCCGGGCAAATGATCGGATGCGGAGGCGCTGATCGTTACTGGCGAGACGTACCAGACGCCATTTCCGGGAGTCCCACTCACGCTTCCGCTAATGGATGGCGGACGGGTATCCACACTGCGGTTGGCGTTACCCATCAGGGAGCTATCACCCCAACTCGAGAGCGCCCAGAAGGTGAAGGCATTCCCACCTTCAATTAAGTTGATTGTACAGGAGTCACCACTGCACGCGAATATATTCCCGTTGTGAGTGCCCTCAAGGGCCATGATGTAGTAGTCATCATCGCCAAGCGGTTCGTATCCGGAGAGGGAGAGGCTGGCCGCGGCGGTGCACCAGTTATCGTCGCCGGTCTGCGGGCAGGTGATGTTGCCCGAGACCGTTGCCGGCTCGTAGGTGACCTCCCGCTCGACGCTGCGGCAGCCAGTGTCCCCAGAGCTACAACCTTCGAGGCCACTGTTTACTAACCTGATCGAACAGCTTATGGTGGGATCACTGCAATAGCCCGGCCAACTTCCGCCGCAGACACCTGGATTGAAATACGAACCGACGTTCGAAGGACAACTACTACCCGGCGGTACGTAAAGATTTAGATAACAGCTATCATAACCCGGACCAGCTGGATCATAGATCGCCTCGTAGTAGCAGTGCCTGCGTTGGTTGACCCAGATTCTTACCGTGCGATCGGGGCCGAGGTAATCGGCCAGGACCGGCACGACGACCAGCAGGCTGAACAGCAACACCAGTAAAATGGCGATTCGCCGGGATCTTTTCCTGATTTGTAGCTGGTTCACTTTCATTTCCCGCCCCAAAGACGTTCGCCCGCCAGACGATAGATACACGTAAATGCCGTAGACTCCCCCGATCTGCGGCGACAAGCACAAGATGAAATTCTCCCTCTGGCTGGAAATACTGTGATCAGTTTACATTAATTAAGGAAGGGAAATCAACTAACTATAGAGAAACGGCGTACAATTATACTTGTGAGATACTTTTCACAATGATATTTATCATAAGCATCTTGAAATTTCAGTCTTCCTCACCTTTCCACTTACTGATAATTCAACACGGATGAGGTCTTTCCCCCCTAAAGGTTTTACAATGCTTCCGGTCCCCATCAGGGGATCGACCAGCGGACTCCGATACCTATTGAGAGATCAAGCAAGGTAGGAACGATCGCACGGCGAGAAGTGCTCGGGGGAATTATCAATGATTACTATCGCTGTGCTGCATGATATACACGGATGAAGTTTTTCCCCCTACACGCTGTGTCTTCTCACCATCGCTCGCGGTGCACACGAGCTTCGTTGTACTGGGTGCGTGGTTCCTTCTCTTCTGCTGGGTAGCCGACAGAAATCAAGTTGAGCGTAATGATAGTCTCCGGGATGCTGAGTATCTTTCGCGTGATAATGACGCGCTCGTCGCTCGGATGAATGCCCACCCACACCGCGCCCAACCCTAGCGCAGTTACAGCCACGAGTAGGTTTTCGGTGGCGGCAGAGCAGTCCTGCTCCCAGAATGGGGAGAGGGCCGGATCTCCGCACACGGCGATGCACAGCGCCGCTTGGGCCAGCATCTTACTATATGGGTGAGTCTCCGCCAGCGCATCCAATATCGCCCGCTCCGTCACGACGACAAAGTGCCATGGCTGGCTATTGTTGGCAGAGGGGGCCGCCATCGCTGCTTCCAGCAGCGTCTTGATGTCGTCCTCGCTCACTTGTTCTTCGGTGTATTTACGGATGCTGCGCCGCGAGAAGATAGTATCGATCAAATCCTTTGTCATTGTTGTGCCTCCTCGCAAATCCAGTTACCAATACTTCTGGTCGATAACAGATCGGATGGGATAGTTCAACCCGGCGCGATCATCTTCTGCTCATCTGCGGTTTCAACGGCAGAGGAATTTACGCGGGCATTGTTGAACGTCACATCCAGACTACCAAAGGTGGATACAGTTAGTACGATCATAGTAACCAATTCAGCCTCGTCACTAACATCACAGCGGATGGCAATTGCTCAGTGGTCAGCGGAAGCTTGAGCTGTTGCCAGCCCCATTCCCATAGCCCACGCCCGTTACCAGGGCAACTTTGTTCTCAATAGACAAGTTCACAATCATGTTCTCCCTTCTCGGAGCGGTGGCAAGTATCGAAGCAAATGACTGCCATTGTTATGCCGCGGTTCAGCGTGACGGGCTTCGTGCAGACCTCTGTGATACAGTGCGCTGCTCATTTCAATGCAGCCCACGTTAACATTGTTCGGCTCACAGCACCGAGCGAAGCACGCTCACGATGTCTCCTTCCGTCATAGGTGGACGCCCGAGGAGACGACCTTTGCCATCGTTGGCGACGAGCATGGCGTCTTTGGCATACTGGGAAAGAAGTTCATCGCCGATGCCGACCTCAGAAAGCCGCGTCGGACAGCCGATGGAGCGAAGGAATTCTTCGTAACGGTCGATGCCCGCAAGGGCGGTGTCGTGGTCTTCGGCGCTGTTCGGAGTCAGGCCGAAGATACGTTTCGCGAACTGGACGAATTTCTTCGGAAATGCCTTGGCGGCAAATCGCATCCAGGCCGGGTTGACGATGGCCAGCCCGGCGCCATGGGCGATGTCGTGGTGTGCGGACAGCGCGTGCTCGATCATGTGTACGGGTCCGTCGCCGTTTGTGCCGGCCTGCACCCATCCGTTCAACGCAACCACCGATGCCCACTGCACCTGCTCGCGCGCATCGATGTCGTTACCGTCGGCAACCGCCTTCGAACCCCACTCGAGCGCCGTCAGGATAACAGCTTCGGCAAACCGATCCTGTGTGGGTGTATTGTCGATGCCGGTGAAGTAGCTTTCGGTGACATGGACGATCAGGTCGGAGATACCAAAGGCGGTCTGGTCTTTCGGAACGGTAACGGTCAGCTCGGGATCGACGATTGCGATGGTCGGGTAGAGACATTCTGCCATGATGAATGACTTGATGTTCGTTTCGTCGTTGCTGATGACGGCACCTTTGTTCATTTCCGAGCCGGTTGCCGCAAGAGTCGGCACCGTGATGATGGGAAGGGCCTTGGTGGGGACATACACATTTTCCTGGCCATGGAGGATCATATCCCAGGGATCGCCATTGTAATACACCGCAGCCGCCATTACCTTTGCCGCGTCCATGACGCTTCCGCCGCCGAGGGCAATCACGAAATCGCATTTCTCTTCTCGAGCAATGTCTGCTCCGCGCCGAACGGTGTCGATGCGCGGATTTGGCTCGACACCGGCACATTCGGCGTATGATACGCCTGCAGCTTCAAGGATTTGCACTGCACGTTCAAAAACCCCGTTGCGCTTGACGCTACCGCCGCCTGTGACAATCAAAGCATTCTTGCCACTTACCCGCGCCGCTTCGCCCAGTTCCTGCAAGGTTCCTACACCGAAAAAAATCCGGGTTGGGTTATAAAAAGAAAAATTCATCGATATCTCCTATATTGTAGAGTTATTTGCCGTACTCTTCTTCGCTGACCTTTTCCATCTAGGTGACAGTATTGTCATCAACCTTTTCTACAATGGCGATGTGTGTCATCGCCGTATCTGGCGCGGCCCCGTGTCAGTGTTTCTCACCCGGCTCAAACCAGACCACGTCGCCGGGGTGAATTCCCTCAACTGGGCCGTCCCAACGCTGGATCCACCCACAGCCAGTGGTCACGATCAGAGTCTGGCTTAATGCATGAGCATGCCAGGCCGTCCAGGCACCAGGCTCAAATGTCACGTAGGCGCTAAACACACGGGCCGGAGCGGGCGTCTCGAACAGGGGATCGACCCGCACATTGCCAGTAAAGTATTCCGCCTGTCCCTGGCTGGAGGGCCGCGAGCCATTTCGTTTGATTTCCATTATTGAACTCTTCTTACTTCTTGAAAACATCCTTTGCGACCAGGATGGCGGAGATTGCTCGCGGCCAGCCGGTATAGAAAGCCAGGTGGATCATGACCTCAGCAAGTTCGGTCTCCGAGAGTCCGTTCGTCCTGGCCCGATTCAGGTGGCTGGGAAGCTGCGCCGTGTTTCCGTTAGCGATGAGGGCCGCGACCGTGATCAGGCTGCGGTCGCGCGGGGACAGCTCGGCACGTTCCCAAACATCACCGAACAACACATCGTCCGTGAGCTCCGCCAATTTGGGCGCGAAATCACCCATGAGTTGCTGTGCGCGTGATTGTTCTTTTGGTTCAGGCATATTGTGTCTCCTCGTTCGTTTACTGTGACAGGCGCTTAAACATCTAGTTTTCTTTCGCCCAGCCACTTCACCATTTCAGGATCACGATGGTCAAAGAAGCTGCTGGTTTTTGTGTCCAAGGTTGTAATCGCCGACATATTTTCCACATCCAGTTCAAAATCAAAAACACTGATGTTTTCGATCATCCTTTCCTTGCGGACGGTTTTGGCAAGCGCAATAATGCCTCTTTGTACGAGCCAGCGGAGAATGACCTGGGCAACGCTTTTGTTGTGTTTGGCGGCGATTGAGCGCAGGGTTTCATTTTCGAAGATATCATTCCTGCCCTCGGCAAACGGCGCCCAGGCTTCGACCATGATGCTGTTCGCCTCGGAAAACTTTTGCGAATCGATTTGCTGATGGAAAGGACTGACTTCGATCTGATTAACCGCCGGCGTGATTTGATTGTGGATGATCAGGTCCATCATACGATCAGGGTGAAAATTCGAGACACCGATCGCTCTGATCTTGCCCTGTTGATACAGTTCCTCCATCGCACGCCATTCTCCATACACATCGCCGTAGGGTTGATGGATGAGATACAGGTCTACATAATCCAATTGCAGACGATTCAGGGAGTTATCGAAGGCCTGGAGTGTGCCCTCATAGCCATCGCGCTGAATCCAAAGTTTGGTGGTGATGAACAAGTCTTCTCTGGCAACGCCACTTTGTTTGATTCCCTTGCCGACCGCCTCTTCGTTCATGTATGAAGCAGCTGTGTCAATATGGCGATATCCAACTTGAATAGCGTCGACCACGCATCTTTCACACTCGGCCGGATCAGTGATCTGAAAGACGCCGAAACCGAGAATAGGGACTTCAACGTCGTTATTCAATTTTACAGTTCGCATCATTTCCTCCTTGTGTTTCTTCGTCAATCGCATCGCTATAGGGTAAGTGGCCTTATGGATGAGAGTGAGGCGATCATCGCGGCACTTCTATATGCCTTTGCCAGAATTGAACAGCCAAATCTACCCATCCTTCCGCATCGGTTCCTGTGCCAAGTCCAAATCCATGCCCTGCACTTTCATACCTGCGATATTCGACATCCACGCCGGCTTTTTTTAGATTCTCTACCCGCTTTTCCTCTGTGTTGACGTTGGCTATCCAATCGTTCGCCGCCACGGTAATGAATGTCGGGGAGAAATCGCTTGAATAGGTTGATTGCCCGGTATAGGCTATGACGGCGGTAGCTGGTTTCGGGAGGTTGCCGCCTCCGTAAGCGGATGCTCCGTTTAAGGCAATATTGCCAGCTATACGGGCTCCTGCCGATCCGCCCCACAACGAGTAGTCTCTTGTCCCCACGCCAAGCGTTTCAGCATTCTGGAAGACATAGGTTATCGCTGCCGCCAGGTCTTCGGTAGCCCGTTTCTCACTGCCAATGCGGTATCGTACAACAAAAGCGCTATACCCTTTTCTGCTTATTTCAAAAGCAAGTGGAAATCCTTCATGAAGAGAACCAACATAAGAAAGCCCTCCTCCCGGACACACAACGGCAAACGGCGCTCCTGGCTTCCCCCTGTAGAAAAAGACTCCAGTAGACTCTTTGGTGGGATCCTCCTGTTTTTCCTGTTCGGAGTAGAAATCGTAGAAAATGGTTTTGCCGTCATTTATTTCGTCAATCATGTGGTTGATTGCACCCACGACAACATTGGGTTCTACGTGGCTGTGATACGGCATGAGTGAACCAACATTAAGCAGCCGTGTGCCATAAGATCCAGAATTATCATCACTAGGTAACAATAGCTCACCAAAACCTTCAAATGCAGGGTGATTTACGATATCGCGGATGTAGTTTCTGGTCGTCAGATGGTCGTTCATTTCACAGTTATCTTCTGAATCAATTATGATGTCTCATGTTCTAATCGCATCCTTGCGCGAATTATCGGAAAGGATCAATATAAACAACGTCAAGCCCCAACCGGCGGTTCTTGGTCTATACCGTTGTTCACATCTGACAGCGTGACTGCTCACCGGCGAGGTCGCTCCGGGAACCGAGATCCTTGTACCGTGATTTTTGAGACGCCGCTGTCGATCTCGCGCAGATCGTCATGCGTGAGTTCGACTGCAGCGGCTCCGATGTTCTCCTTCAGACGCTCCAGCTTTGTCGTCCCCGGGATGGGAACAATCCATGGCTTCTGGGCCAGCAGCCAGGCGAGCGCGATCTGAGCAGGCGTGGCTTGCTTCCGGTCTGCGAACTCGCTGAGTAGATCAACCAGGACCCGGTTCGCTTTCCGAGCCTCCAGTGTAAAACGAGGCCAGGAGTCGCGCAGATCAGAACTGGGGAACGTTGTGTTTTCGTCGATTTTTCCCGTGAGGAAGCCTTGTCCCAGTGGGCTAAATGGGACAAAGCCAATCCCGAGTTCCTCGCACGTCGGCAGCACGTCCGCTTCAGGCTCCCTTGTCCACAGCGAGTATTCACTCTGGAGTGCGGTGACCGGCTGGACGGCGTGGGCGCGGCGGATCGCCTCTACGCCCGCCTCAGAAAGGCCAAAGTGCTTCACCTTGCCTTCCTGGATCAAGTCCTTCACTGCTCCTGCAACGTCTTCAATAGGCACATTCGGGTCAAACCGGTGTTGATAAAACAGATCGATGACATCGAACCCGAGTCGCTTGAGCGATGCTTCGGCGACCTCTTTGATATGCTCCGGCCTACTGTTTAGTCCGGCGATCACCCCCATTCCTTCCCTGACGGGATCAATATTCCATCCAAACTTGGTGGTGATTACCACCTGATCGCGGACAGAAGCAAGCGCTTCGCCCAGGAGTTCTTCGTTGACGAAAGGACCATACACCTCAGCGGTATCGAAGAAGGTGACGCCGAGGTCAACGGCATTTCGAATCAGTGCGATCATCTCCTGCTTGTCTGCGGCTGGACCATAGGCAAAGCTCATTCCCATGCAACCCAGCCCAAGGGCTGAGACTTCTAAATTGTTGGCACCAAGCTTACGCGTCTGCATTTTGTTATCTCCTTTTTAACCCCCTATTTGGATGATGTCTTTCTCTCTACTCAAAACAGCGTCCTCGGACACGTTAATTGTGTAGTCCATGCTCACCCCCAGTAACAGCATATCACTTGGAGTGGACTCCAAGTCAAGAGGATGTGCTAGTGCATGGCCATAATGGGAAAACCAGATTCGGGACTGGGTTTAGGCGCGGAAACGACTGGTTTGTAGGGTGGAAAAACTTGTAGGAGGAACTACGATATCCGTAGCAAATTAAGGTACATCGTCACATCGTCTTCTTGCAACCGACATTATCATAACCATCTCGAAATTGAGGGGAGCTTTACCATCTCTCAGCTGCATGATAATGCCGGATGAGGTTTTTCCACCCTACACCATTCGAACTTCGCACTGCCCTTGCAGAGAGAATATCTTTATGTGTTAGCACTATTATAATCACTTAATGTGACTATAATATGTACCACAATGGGTTCTGATAAACAAATTGATGGAAGCGTGATGTTGCGAGCGCTGAGGGCATTGGGGGAGATATTGTCCTCTCAAGGCAAGATCATCTCGATCGTAGCCGTCGGCGGCGTCGCAATGATATTACAGGGTTTCGTCCAGAGAACAACGCATGATCTGGACATTATTGCGTTTGGACGAGAGCCCAGTAATAGAAAGCCGACGACGATCGAGCCTCCGGATCCTATTCCTGAATGGCTGTCTCAAGCGATTATCAGAGTGGCCAGAGATTTTGGCCGGCCAAGAGATTGGATGAACATGGTCGTTGGCGCACAATGGGATCTCGGGCTCCCGCCGGGGTTTACCGAGCGAATTCATTGGGAGCGCTATGGCGGTCTCTGGTTCGGGGTTGCCGATCGGTATGATCTCATCATGCTGAAGCTGTATGCTGCAGTAGATAGCGAAGGACCATCCAGTGTTCACTTTCAGGACCTGATAGCGTTAAAGCCCAATGAACATGAACTCAAGGAAGCTGTTGATTGGGTTCGATCGCAAGATACGTCTCCTGACTTCGCCAGGATGTTGGACCAGGTGGTGGAACATGCAAGAAGAGAGATTAAGTCGAATATCTAAGGAACTGACTGACGCGTTATTGGATTCACTTTGGATCCAATGGGGATCGCTTGGATCATTTGTTGATACCAATCGGCGTTCATCTTCATTGGTGGATCCGGATGCGTTATTGCTCATGTCGTTAACCCTTCGCCAACACGAAAAACGGTTGTGGGATTTATTGGCTTCATGGGCAGGGAATGGTTCTAAACTCTTCAGTATCCAGAGAGTCAAAAATCTAATAAAGGGATTCCCTTCTGTTACTCGAGATCGGCTATCGGAATTTGCTTACAGGGCAAAAAGCGAAGGAAAAGATCACCGATGGAAAGCTTTATCTGGGACAGATAGCGGTCCCGAAGCCAGGTCGCGAAGCCTTTGGGAGGCTTACCCAAAAGTGTGGCATCCAACAGCACTAATTCTGCGTCTACGA
>DAOULU010000024.1:0-132736 GCA_034417075.1 Anaerolineales bacterium | reverse complement strand
ATTTTCCGTAGGTATTTGTATCGCTCGTCAATGGTCATTTCATCGTCATTGGACATGGTTCCCTCGGTAACATTTTCATTTGGAAGAACCATTATCCTTCGGTAACATTTTAGATGAATGAATACGCCGGCTGGACAAACGATGGGGGTTCGGGTATGATTGCCGCGTATTTCCATTTGCCCTTGAGTATCGAAAGCCCAAGTACTGTTGGGATCATACGCTGGGGGACTCAAACGGCTTGGCCTTCGGGCAATACCCAGAAGTTGCCAGCCGTTTTACATGCACTGAAGTCTCGTCCAGCTTGAACAGCTCTAACCCCACATGGAGGAAGTATGTCGGACATGATTGACGGTCTTTCCTCGGAACTTCGGCAGAAAATCGAAGAATTCGACACGCAGGTCACGTTGAAAGATGTCGGTACGGTCCTCGAGGCCGGCGATGGCATCGCTCGCGTGTCCGGTTTGTCGGACGTTCGTTCTCAGGAGTTGGTGCGTTTTGAGAACGGTGTGATGGGGATCGCCTTCAACCTGGAAGCAGATTCAATCGGCGTGATCATCATGGGGGATTACGCGAATATCGAAGAAGGCACGAAGGTTTACAGCACGGATCGCATTGCTTCCGTCCCCGTCGGAGAAGGACTCATCGGTCGTGTGGTCAACGCACTTGGCAATCCGATCGACGGCAAAGGATCCGTCTCGTACGAGGAATTCTTGCCCGTCGAACGTATCGCACCGGGCGTCGTCAAACGCAAGGATGTCGACTCACCGGTGATGACGGGGATCAAGGCGATCGATTCGATGGTACCGATCGGTCGCGGCCAGCGTGAATTGATCATCGGGGATCGGCAGACTGGCAAGACCGCGATCGCTATCGATACCATTATCAACCAGAAGGGCAAGAATCTGATCTGCATCTACGTTGCGATCGGTCAGAAGCGAGCCGGCGTCGCCCGTACGGTTGCGACTCTCGAAAGCTATGGCGCCTTGAACCATACCATCGTCGTCGTTGCGGCTGCGGATGAACCGGCTGCCCTGCAATACATTGCTCCCTACGCAGGTTGCGCGATCGGTGAGTACTTTGCCGAGAACGGCAAGGATGCGCTGGTGATCTACGATGACTTGACAAAACATGCCTGGGCATATCGCCAGGTGTCACTCTTGCTGCGCCGCCCGCCAGGACGGGAAGCATATCCGGGTGACGTATTTTATTTGCACAGCCGTCTGTTGGAGCGAGCGGTCCGTCTTGCGGATCAGTATGTTATCGTGGACAAAGGATTTGAAGGCGGTGCAAGCGAGACTGACGCTGTGGATGATGTGCTTTACGGTGGCCCGCTGGCGTTGGAGGATGCCCAGAAGGCTCTGGAAGAAATGAGGGATTCTGAAAAATATGAGGTCGCCCATGTGACTGGCTCCGGCGGATCGTTGACGGCGCTGCCGATCATCGAAACTCAGTTGGGAGACATGTCGGCGTATATCCCGACCAACGTGATTTCCATCACGGATGGTCAGATTTACCTCGAAGCCGATCTGTTCAACGCCGGTATTCGTCCGGCGATCAATGCCGGGCTTTCCGTCTCCCGAGTTGGCGGTGATGCACAGACCAAAGCCATGAAGCAGGTTGCGGGGATGTTGCGTTTGGACATGGCATCCTATCGTGAAGTAGCGGCTTTCGCTCAATTCGGTTCCGATCTGGACAAGACCACGCTAGCCCAACTAAACAGAGGCCAACGGTTGCAAGAATTATTGAAACAACCGCAATACAAGCCTTTGGAGTTAGGGCATCAAGTCGTCGTGCTCTTTGCGGGCACGACTGGACTGGCGGATGATATTTCCCTCGATCGTATGGGAGAATGGCAAGACGCCCTGTTGCAGTCAATGGAAGCTTCCCACAGCGACATCCTGCAACAGATCAATAATCGCAAGGAAATAACCGAGGACATCGAAAAGAAACTCCGGCAGGCGATTGAGACTTTCAATCAAACCTGGGAGTCCTAGTTATAAGTATTAAACGTGGGTGACAATGGCATCAGCGCGTGAAATGCGTCAGCGAATTCGAAGTGTTCGCAACATTGCCCAGGTGACCCGCGCCTTGGAGGCGGTGAGCGCGAGCCGAGTACGCAAGGCGGAAGCACGCGTCAAGGAAACCCGGCCGTATGCTCAAAAATCCTGGCAGGTGCTTCAACATCTTTCTCGCCAGCCCGGTCGCGAGTTCGTCCATCCGCTGCTAACCAAACGGGATGTGATTCGCAACGCGATCGTAATTCTTATCAGCGGAGATCGGGGGTTGGCCGGTGCGTACAACACCAACGTCATCCGCTGTGCATTGGATGCGTTTCGGGAATCAGACGTATCGGTCAAGTACATCGCAATTGGGCGCAAAGGCAGAGACATGCTTCTGCGCAAGCGAAGAAAGTTAATGGCAGAGTTCAGTGATTTGCCAGATGAGCCGAGTTTTGCTGACGTATCGGCAATCGGTCGATTGGCGATAGACGAATTCCTGGCCGGTAGAACGGATCAGGTCTGGTTGATCTACACCGATTTCGTTTCGATGCTGCAGCAGGATCCTACGAGCCAATTGCTGTTGCCTTTTGAAATCGACGAGCATTCTGCAGGGCAAACCGGGACTCAGGATCGAAGCCCTGCGGCCGATCGGTATGATGAAACGGAACCCGCGTATATCTATGAACCCGGCCAATCCACGATTGTCGATCGCATTATTCCCAGACTCGTGGGACTTCAGGTGTATCAAGCGATCACCGAATCCCTCGCAAGCGAACATGCGGCTCGGATGATCGCCATGCGCAATGCGACGGATAACGCCAACGAACTCTCTGCAGCGCTGAACCTGGAATACAACAAGGCACGCCAGAAAGCGATCACGAGTGATATGCTGGATATTGCCGGTGGAGCCGAAGCGCTCGTAAGTCAATAACGTCTCTGGATCATGATCTCTGGAGGTAGGAATGGCGACGAAGGGACAAATCATACAGGTCCAAGGGGCCGTCGTGGATTGTGAATTCCCCCCGGGTGAACTGCCGGATATTTTCGATGCGGTCGAAGTGCCGGATCGTACGGGATTCCCCTTGGTCCTGGAAGTTCAGACTCACTTGGGGGATCGACGGGTGCGCACGATTGCCATGGACACGACGGATGGGCTCAAACGTGGATTGGAAGTTGTCGCTACGGGGGCGCCGATTAAAGTTCCAGTTGGCGAACAAACATTGGGCAGGGTATTCAATGTCTTGGGGCGGCCCGTTGATGATGGCGATGCGGTCGAAGCGGATGTGCTCTATCCAATCCACCGCGATGCTCCGGCGTTCGACGAGCAGTCGACGAGCGTCGATGTGTTCGAAACCGGCCTCAAGGTGATCGATTTGATCGCGCCTTTCACCAAGGGTGGTAAAACCGGCATTTTTGGGGGCGCTGGAGTGGGGAAGACCATCATCATCATGGAGTTGATTCGCACAATCGCAACGGTGCATGAAGGCAATTCCGTTTTTGCGGGCGTCGGTGAGCGCACGCGTGAAGGCACGCAGTTGTATCGCGAGATGCTCGAATCGGGCGTAATGAAGGACACGGTGATGGTCTTTGGACAAATGAACGAGCCACCGGGAGTTCGCTTACGAGTTGGCCTCACGGCGCTGACCATGGCTGAATTTTTCCGCGATCAGGGCCGCGACGTACTGGTTTTCATCGACAACATCTTTCGTTTCAGTATGTCCGGCGCAGAGGTGTCGGCGCTGCTCGGACGAATGCCATCTGCCGTGGGGTATCAACCGACTCTGGCCACAGAAATGGGTCAGCTTCAAGAACGAATCACATCGACCAAGGAGGGATCGATTACTTCCATGCAGGCGGTATACGTTCCCGCTGACGATTATTCCGATCCCGCGCCGGTGACGACTTTCACGCACTTGGACGCCACGATTGCCCTGGAGCGTTCGATCGTGGAAAAGGGCATCTATCCTGCGGTCGATCCGCTTGCATCGACTTCACGCATCCTCGATCCACAGATTGTCGGAGAAGAGCACTACGACGTTGCCCGCTCGGTCCAGCAGGTCTTGCAGCGCTATAAGGACCTGCAGGATATCATCGCTATACTCGGCATCGAGGAGTTAAGCGAAGAGGATAAAGTGGTCGTCTCTCGGGCGAGAAAGATCGAGCGTTTCTTCTCTCAACCGATGTTTGTCGCCGAGAAGTTCACAGGCCAAAAGGGACGCTACGTCCCGCTTGCGGATACGGTACGGGGATTTCGTGAATTGCTGGATGGAAAACACGACGAGCTTCCCGAGCAGGCCTTTTCGATGGTCGGAACGATCGAAGACGCCGTCGAGAAGGGCAGACGTTTGGCTGCAGATTAGTTGTGTCAAGATGAAATCGGAAGGGTAAAATAATCGATGTCGATCCGCTGTGAAATTGTCACCCAAGATAAATCGTTATTCGAGGGTGATGTCGATGTCGTGATCGTTCCCGGTTCGGAAGGGGAGATGGGTATTCTGCCCGGTCACGCACCGCTTCTGGCGACCTTGGGGTATGGTATCCTGCGAGTTCGCACCAAGGATGAAGAACACGCTTTTACGATCGCCGGAGGTGTGATCGAAGCCCGGCCCAATGTTGTCACGGTATTGGCGGATATCGGCGAGAATGTCGAAGAAATCGATGTCCAACGTGCTGAAGCTGCAAAGGCCAGAGCGGAGGAACTGCTCAAGCGTGGTCCTCCACCGGATACGGATGAGTATCTTTCTATTCAAGCTGCATTACGGCGTTCGAAGATCCGCTTGGATGCCGTACGGCGTTACCGTCCACCCAAAGCGCCGCGACGCGGACCTATATATCAAGAAGAATAAAAATCATGCCAATATTTGGTAAGGATCTCGGAATCGATTTAGGAACTGTAAACACGCTCATCTGCGAGGGTGGTGAGATCGTGCTTCACGAACCCACAATCGTCGCCATCGACATCGACGAGTTGAAAATCGTTGATGTCGGTCAATCGGCGCGCGAGATGGACGGCAAGGTGCCGGAAATGATCGAGGTCAGTCGCCCTATGCGCGACGGGGTCATTGCGGATTTCGAGGTCACACATCGAATGCTGGGTCATTTCGTGGAAAAGGTATGCGGCCCCGCACGCTTGTTTAAGCCGCGCTCGATGGTCACAGTGCCTCTGGGTGCAACGAGTGTCGAGAGTCGCGCCGTGCATGAGGCGGCGCTGCAGGCTGGGAACCGTGAGGTCTTTTTAATCCAGGAGCCTTTGGCTGCGGCGATCGGTGTTGGAATGCCAATCGCGACCCCATCGGGTAATCTGGTGGTAGTTCTCGGAGGGGGCGTCACGCAAGCGGCGGTGATTGCCATGAGCAGTATCGTGGCGCAGGATGCCACCCGCATCGGCGGTATCAAACAGGACGAAGCCATCACATCCTACGTACGCAAGAAATACGGCTTGATCATCGGTCCCAGGACTGCGGAGCAGGCGAAAATACGTATCGGTGCCGCCATCCCGCAGGATCAGGATCAGACGCTGGAATTGCAGGGTCAGGACCAGGTGACCGGGCTGCCGCGTCCGGTTACGATATCAACCCGGGAAGTGATCGAGGCGATCCAAGAAGTGCTGATGCTGCAGATTAGCGCCATTCGCAACGTCCTCGAACAGACACCACCCGAACTCGCTTCCGACGTCATCGATCGTGGTATGGTAATTTGCGGGGGCGGCGCGCTGCTGCGCGGTATGGACAAGTGGTTGACCCGGGAGACGGGTGTCCCGGTATATCTGGCGGAGGAACCTGTCGCCTGCATCGCAAAGGGGGCTGCCAGAGCGATGGGAATGCTGGATCGTTTGCACCGTACGCTGCCGCAGCCGTAAGATGTAATTTTCCCGGAATAACCTCTCAAGCTGCTGATCGATGGCCCTGAAATATCTAATATTCCCAAGGTTGGTTGCGGATATTCGTCCGCAACCGAAAAGGGACAGATTTAAATCCGCCGATCGCGGGCATGATGAAGTTGATGTCTACTTTCGAAGGCCGGCATTTCAACACCGAGACGTATCGTCGATAGAATCTCCTCCGACTGCAGCCTTCAATTCACTCGGTTTTCCGATCAGGATGGGAAAGGTAATTTAGCGATTAGAGGTAATAGGTCATGTGTTGCAGATGAAGCAAGGGGTCGATGTAGCTCACCCTTACTTTTTTGGGTACTGAAACCGACGTCGGCGCGTAGCACAAGATGGCTTGCACGCCGGCTTCCACCAATTGGTCGGCCACCCCTTGTGCATCCGCTGCAGGCACGGCAAGCATAGCGACTCGAATTCCACGATCCTGAATCATGGGAATCATTTCTCTGGTATCGTAGATTGTAAAAGGGCCGATACGTTGGCCGATTTTCAAGGGATCGTTGTCAAAAGCGAGTTCGATACGAAAACCACGATCTAAGAATCCTGCGTAGTGCGCGACGGCGCGTCCCAGATCGCCAACCCCCACGAGTGCAACCTCCCACACACGGTTCACTTTGAGGATGCGTTGTAATTGTTCCATCAGGTATTGAATATCGTAGCCGGTACCCTGCTTGCCGAATTCACCGAACTGCGAAAGGTCTTTCCGAATCTGCGCCGAGGAAATGCCCAATCGATTCCCCAACTCCTGGGAAGAGGTGATGCTTTTTCCCTCCACCGCCATTTCTGTCAGCGCGCGCAGATAGAGCGGCAACCGAGCAACTACAATGTCCGGTACTTCTGACGCGGACATACATCCCTCCAAGATCGAGTTGTTAGGCGCAGACTCTATCATAAGACAAGTTGTGTTGCAAATCACAATCCCGTTTCCGTCGCACTACGCAGTCAGCCCGGTTTCTGTGTGCAAGGTATAATCAAGCCAAGTATTGGAAGCATGGAATAGAACGATATGTTTTTTGACGAGGCGAAAATCTTTGTCTCATCCGGGCGCGGCGGGGATGGAGTCGTACATTTCCGACGGGAAAAGTACGTCCCGCGAGGTGGGCCGGATGGCGGCGATGGTGGCAAGGGGGGCGATGTGATCCTAGAAGTGGACGGCAAACTGAACACACTGTCTCCATTTCGCCGTGCGAGTCATTTTAGGGCGAAAGACGGTCGCCGGGGCGGCGGGTCGAATCAAACCGGACGGAATGGAGAGGACACGGTGATCTCCGTGCCGCCGGGAACCGTGGTCCGTGAGGAAGCATCCGGCGATTTGCTCGGTGATTTGGTGGAGCAAGGCGAGCGGTTGACCGTCGCCGAAGGTGGAAGGGGCGGGCGGGGCAACGCCCGCTATGCAACCTCGCGCAATCAAACGCCGCGCATGGCGGAGAAGGGTGCGCCGGGGGAAGAACGCTGGCTGCTGCTGGAACTGCGTTTGATCGCGGACGTCGGAATCATCGGCGTCCCAAATGCTGGAAAATCCACCTTGTTGTCCGTGGTGACCAACGCAAAGCCTAAAATCGCCGACTATCCATTTACGACGCTACAACCGAATTTGGGAGTCGCCCGAATGGATGGCGTTGATCTCGTCCTGGCGGATATTCCTGGCCTGATCGAAGGGGCGCACAGCGGAGCGGGTTTGGGCTTCGACTTTCTGCGTCACATTCAGCGTACCAAGGTGTTGATCCACCTCATCGATGGCCTGTCTGCGGATCCGATCGCCGATTATTCTCAGATCAACACCGAGCTGGCTTTGTTCGATGAGAATCTGTCTAAAAAGCCGCAAGTCCTCGCAGTAAGCAAAATGGATCTCCCGCAGGTGGAAGAACGCTGGCCGCAGCTCGAGAAAGCGTTCAACGAATTGGGCTGCCGAGACGTGCATCCCATCTCTTCGATCAACAAAAGAGGACTGCGGGAATTGCTTTTCAGCGCCCAACGAGCGGTGGAAAATGTGGAAGATCAACCTGAAAGCGAGGAAGAACTGCCTGTATATCGAGCTGAACCCGATTCTGCGCATTTCGAGATCACGAAATTGGAAGGTGGGGATTGGCGAGTGAGAGGCAGCGCAATCGAGCGCGCCGCTGCAATGACCTACTGGGAGTACGATGAAGCCGTGCGGCGATTTCAGCACCTGCTCGAGCAGCTGGGGATCGAGGCTGCCTTACGCGAAGCAGGAGCCTCGGATGGGGATACGATTCACATCGGGGAGTATGAACTCGAATGGCGAGAATGATTGGCGTACTCGGCGGCACGTTCGATCCGCCGCATCTTGGACATCTGATCCTGGCCGAGTTCGGTCGGGAGGCGCTTGCGCTGGATGAGGTGCTCTGGGTGCTTACCCCCGTTTCGCCGTTCAAACTCGATAGACAGATCACACCGCTCGAGCATCGTTTGGCGATGGTCGAAACGGTCGTGGCGGATCATACATCTTTTTCGCTCTCGCGGGCGGACATCGATCGCTCGCCACCGTACTACGCCATCGGAACAATGGAAACCCTGCACCAGCGCTATCCGGATGCGAACCTGGTCTACCTCATGGGTTCCGATTCCTTGCGCGATATTCCGACGTGGCATGAGCCCGGACGATTCGTCGCAGCGTGTGACTCGCTGGGCGTGATGATGCGTCCCGGCGCGGATTACGATGCGGGGCAATTGGAGAAGGACATTCCCGGGATTACCGAGAGACTGCGTTTCTTCGATGCACCCTTCGTCGGCATCTCGGGCCACGACATCCGCCAGCGCGTGCGAGCGGGGAAGACGATCCGCTATTTGGTAATCGATCAGGTGTTAGCGTACATCAACGATCATAGACTGTATACGCCTGAATCGAAATAAAACTCACAATACCCAGCGAGTTTCTCACCGAACATAAAATCGATTGTAATAACCCGGGACTCGGGGGATTAAGGCTCCGGACCTACAGCTACCGGCCGCTCCGGATCGGCGCACCATTCGGACCAGGAACCGGGGAAAAGCTGTGCGCCGCGTAATCCCAGGTGTTCCATCACGAGCAAGTTGAAGCAGCCGGTGACGCCCGATCCGCAGTAGACGACGAAGTCACTTGATCGTTTGTCCCCAATCAAGTTCGTAAAACCTTCGCGCAGTATGTTTTCAGGGATAAGCCGGTCGTTTTCATCGAGGTTCGAAGCCCAGAACCGATTCAGCGCGCCGGGAACGTGGCCGGCGATGGGATCGAGGGGTTCTTCTTCGCCGCGGTAGCGTTCCGGCGCGCGCGAGTCGATTAGGCGTTCTGCGTAACTATCGAGGTCCGCTTGAAGCTCGTTGACGTCGATACGCATCTCGGGGCGTACGGTGGCCACGAATTGTACGGAGCCGCGTTTTTCCGTGCCGTTCCTGGTCGGTAAGCCGTCTCGTTCCCAGGCCGGGAAACCGCCCTCCAATATGGCAACAGAATAATGCCCCAGATAGCGCAGCGACCACCAGAGACGAGCCGCGAATCCACCGCCTCGCGAATCGTAAGCCACGACCTGAGTCCGTGCATCGATCCCCCACTGGCTGAAACGTGCGGCCATCTCATACGCTGATGGAAGTGGATGCCGTCCATTTGTGCCGCTGAGTGGCGCGGATAGATCTCGTTCGAGATGAGCGTAGATCGCCCCGGGGATATGCGCCTCCTGGTAGGCGCGTTCCCCCGCAGATTTGTCTTGTAGGTCGAAGCGACAATCGACGATGGCCCACGTCGGATCGTCGAGGTGGGTTTGGAGCTCATCCGGCCGGATGAAGGTCAAAAACTTCATTCACGCCTCCGTGAGGGTATTGTTCCTGGTGAGTAGTTCCTCTGTTGTGCGGCTTTGTCACTCTTTAGAATCTTCGTCCTCCCGGGGAACGGCTCGGCGGAGCTGTTCGAGGGAAATCGGCGTGTTGCGGCGACAGCGCGGGCATTTGGCGTCGTAATGCGTGCCGCCTGATTCTTCGAGTGCTTCGAGCGCAAATTTTAATTCTTCTTGTTTTACGGCGAAGCTGAAATTGCATCGAAAGCAACGGATCTGCATTTTCTCCTCCTTGATCCATCCGATTTTACCCGCAAAATGTGTCAAATGCTCGGTTTTTCTACGGAAGGCGGTCTCCCTGCTGCGACGACAATCCCCAACAAAACCAAAACCGCACCGAGGATACGCAGCGCAGGGGGAGTCTCTTCCAGGAATATGTACGCCCATATGGTTGACGCTACGGGTTCCCCGAGAAGCGTCACGGAGACCAATGCAGCCGGAAGGTAGCGCAATGCCCAGTTGATCGTGGAGTGCGATAGTAATTGTGGTATCAGGGCGAGCAGTAAAATCCAGATCAAGGTCGTGGATGAAAAAGCCGTCAACTTCGCACCCGTAGCGAACGCGACGATCAACAGCCAAAACGCAGCGGTAGAGTAGACCAGGAAGATATATACGATCAAATCCAGGTTCTCTTGTATCTTGCGACCGATGAGTAGATAGCCAGCGGCGCCTAGAGCGCCGAAAATTGCCAGTACATCGCCGCGAATGGCCCCGGCATCCAGAAAAGTCGCGATAGGCGGACACTGCAGCCCTGCATTCCAGGTACACGCATCGCTCGTCGCGATAACCATACTGCCCAGAATCGATACCAGCAGACCGGCGGCGACCTTTCGTCTTACAGGTTCATTTAAAAGAAGCGGAGAGAAGATGGCCACGAAAAGCGGGGTGGTTTGGACCAGCGCAACGGAGCTGGCAACGGAGGTGAATTCCAGGGAGGAAATCCAGGTGGCAAAATGCAGGGCGAGAAACGATCCGGCGACGAAGGCCAGAAGCCAATTCCGCGAACCCACGTTTCGGAGTTGGTTGCGATACCGTGCGAGGACGAGCGGCGAGAGAATCATTGAGGCAAAACTCAAACGTAGTGCCGCGATCGTCATGGAAGATGCCTCGACCTGAGCGTAGCGTACGAATATCGAAGCCGTAGACGACGCCAGTACTCCGATCAGTAGTCCATGGATCGGAGAAATGCCTCCTGGTCGGCGAGATAGATCTTCGTGCTGTTGTTCCTGCAAGATTTTCGACATGGGTTTCTTGACAAATGACTTTCCAGCGGTCACAATTTTATATACCGGGTACTGGATTTTGATGGTACTGGATTTGATTTACCCGGTCAATCTAAGACGTTATATTGAGAGGGAGGTTTATCATGTCGTTTCAATTGCCAGAGCTTGCATACTCATATGATGCTCTAGAGCCGCATATCGATGCACGAACGATGGAAATCCATCATTCGAAGCACCACGCAGGATATGTCAAAAAGTTGAATGCCGCCCTGGAGGGGCATGAGGTTCTGCAGGGCAAGTCGATCGAAGAACTACTCGCAGACTTGAATGCCATTCCCGAAGCCATTCGCACGGCCGTACGTAACAACGGCGGCGGCCACAGCAACCACACGCTCTATTGGCGCATCATGTCGCCGAACGGTGGCGGTACACCGAGCGGCGCGCTGAAGGATGCGCTCGACGCCGGTTTTGGTGACTTTGATTCATTCAAAGATATTTTTTCCAAAACGGCGGCTACTCGATTCGGAAGCGGTTGGGCGTGGTTGGTAAAGAATGCGGATGGTGGTCTTGAGGTGTTTTCGACCGCGAATCAAGATTCCCCGATTTCATCAGGACAGACTCCCATACTCGGCCTCGATGTTTGGGAGCACGCCTACTACTTGAAATATCAAAACCGACGAACGGATTACATTTCCGCCTGGTGGAATGTCGTGCATTGGGAAGAAGTCGCCAAATTGTTTGCAGCATGATGGATAAAGCGATATAAATAGGGTGTCGTTTAATCCATATCCAAATTGGAGGATCAAAACATGACCCATATCATCACCAGTTTGTGCCTCCGCGATTCCGGATGCGTTGATGTGTGTCCGGTGGAGTGCATCGTGCCTGGGAAACCAGTCGACAAGTGGCCGTGGTATTACATCGACCCTGACACTTGCATCGACTGCGGTGCCTGTATTCCGGAGTGCCCTTATGAGGCGATTTTCGTCGAAGAAGAGGTTCCCTCGGATTACAGCGCCAGAGGTGGCGAGTACCAGAGCATGCCGGCCGGGGCGGACGGATTCGATACCGTCTACGACGGGGAGAACCATGGCGGTGAAGCTGTTCACCTTGAGCACACACGCGTTCTCGATGCAGGTGAAGTAGTCGATCTCACGGCGGATATTCAGCCGAATTACGACTATTACAGCGACGGTCCAGGGTACGACGCCGTAGATTGACGGAAACCGGATCATCGCGAGGGAGCCGAAAGGCTTCCTCTTTCTTTATCGATATTCAGAGAAAATCTATCTTACAAGGATAAAATGGGTCATTTTTTGTATTTTTCAGTGCATGTTGGTGGTTGACGATGCCTCCAAAAACACGCAGAGAATCCGATTCGCTGGGCGAGATTGACGTACCGTTCGAAGCGCTCTACGGCGCTCAAACACAGCGCGCAGTCGAGAATTTTCCGATTTCGGGGCTGCGTCCCTGGCGAGCTTTCGTCTGGTCGATGGCGACGATCAAGCGCGCTGCGGCCGCTGTAAATCGTCAATTGGAACTGCTCGACGCGGAAGTCGCCGAGGCGATTATCCGTGCAGCCGACGAAGTGATCGAGGGGAAGTGGGACGATCAATTCGTGGTGGATCCCTTTCAAGCCGGCGCCGGTACGAGCCACAACATGAATACCAACGAAGTCATCGCCAATCGTGCCACACAGTTGATGGGCGGCCAGTTGGGGGAATATCTCGTTCACCCCAACGATCATGTCAACATGGCGCAGTCGACGAACGACACCATCCCGACTGCCATACGCTTGGGCTGTCTCTGGCGTCTGGATGAACTGCTGGGCGCCGTGCGCGAATTGGCGACGGCGCTTAACACCAAGGCGGAAGAATTCGACGACGTGGTCAAATCTGGACGAACGCATTTGCAGGACGCGGTCCCCGTTCGTTTGGGACAGGAGTTCGGCGGTTATGCACACACCGTGGAGCGGGATGCCGAACGCATCCAAGCTGCCGGAGATCGCCTGCGGTATTTGGGAATCGGGGGCACAGCGACGGGAACGGGGTTGAACGCACACCCGCAGTATCGCCTGCAGATGGTAGCTACACTGAAAGATCTTACCGGTTTGGAGCTGTACGCCACCGAGGACTTGTTCGAGTCGATGCAGTCAATGGCCGACATGGCGGATTTCTCCGCCTCGCTGCGAACGCTGGCAATCAGCCTGACGCGCATCGCCAACGATTTTCGCTTGCTCTCCTCCGGCCCTGCAACCGGCCTGGATGAAATTCACCTGCCCGCCGTGCAGCCGGGTTCGAGCATCATGCCCGGAAAGGTGAACCCGGTCATGGCGGAGATGCTGAACATGGCCTCATTCCATGTCATGGGCTGCGACACGACGGTCGCCATGGCCGCCCAAGCCGGTCAGCTCGAGTTGAACGTGATGATGCCCATCATTGCGCATAATCTCTTCGAGATGATGCAGATTTCCATCGGCGCGATTCGTGCCTTCACGGATAAATGTGTACTTGGTATTCGAGCAAATCCCGAGAAGGCTGAAAAATGGCTTCAGCAAAACAGCATCGTTGTTACCGCGTTGAATCCGCTCATCGGCTATCGCGCAGGCGCAGAGTTGGTAAAGCAAGCCCTGTCGCGGAAAGAAACCGTGCGTGTGATTGCGTTGGAGCGGGCCAAGGCTGGCAAGCTGATGCACCGTGAGGAGGACCGTCCCGTTCGCGTGGAAGAAATGGAAGCTGCGCTGGGTAATTTACGCAAGCTCACGGAAGGTGGGATTCTCAGGTGATTTTGGTGGCATCCATCGGATGTCATTTGCAATGACGATACGGAGTAAACGATTGCTATAAGCCTTCCTTATAGATCTCCGATAGACATCCCCAAGATCTTCGAGCGCCGTTCATGTGATCGCGGCAATCAACCGCCACACATGTGCCACCAGGAAGGTAACAATGAAGCCCATCACCAGGGGAAGCAGCGCGGACAGGATCGTCCACTTCTTGCTGCCGGTCTCCTTGAAAATCGTGAACAAGGTCGTGCTGCAGGGGTTATGGATGAGGCTGAAGAGCATCATGTTGACAGCCGTGAGCAGCGTCCAACCGCCTGCTTTTAGAACGCCAAGTGTCGCCTGACTCGATTCGAGTTCGAACATAACGCCGGCGCCGCTGCCGACGGAGTTCATGCCTGTAAGCAATACCGTGAGCATGAGAATCGTGGGGATAACGATTTCATTCGCCGGTATGGCCACGATGTAGGCGACCAGAATTACCCCGTTGAGCCCCAGGAATATACCCATCGGATTCAGGAAGTTGATTAAATGCTCAGCGACGCTCAAGCCTCCGATGTGAATGTTGGCCGAAAGCCAAATCAGCGCACCGGCGGGCAGGGCGAAAACCACGGCTCGCCAGAGGACGAAAATGGTCCGGTCGATGATGGAGGTGTAGATCGTCTGCCAGATCCGCGGAGGACGATAGGGAGGCAGCTCGAGACTAAACGTGGAGACTTCGCCTTTCAGCCAGGTGCGTGAGAGAAACCAATTCACGAGGAAGGTCAAGAGAACGCCGAGTAGCGCTACACCGACGACCGTGAGTGCGGAGATTAGCCCTGCCAACTGCGCCGGTACCAATGCGCCGACAAACAGAGTCGCCAGAAGAATCTGTGTCGGCCAGCGGCCGTTGCAGAGGGCGAAATTGTTTGTGATGATGGCGATCAGCCGCTCGCGTGGACTGTCGATGATGCGGGTGGCGATGACGCCGGCGGCGTTACATCCAAAGCCCATCATCATGCTCAACGCCTGCCGGCCGTGCGCACCGGTGCGCTTGAAAATCCGATCCAGATTGAAAGCCACGCGCGGGAGATAACCGAAGTCCTCCAGAAGCGTGAAGAGCGGGAAGAAGATCGCCATCGGCGGCAGCATCACGCTGACGACCCAGGCGGTCGATAAATACATGCCATCGACCAGCAGACCCTGGAGCCAGACGGGAAGGATGGAGTTTGCGGCTAAGTCTTTCAGCAGCGGATGAACCTTGTCGAGCAGTAAATTGGCGATCCAACCCGAAGGGACATTGGCGCCCGTTATCGTGATCCAGAAGATGAGCGTAAATAACAACAGCATGATAGGGAACCCCCAAACGCGACTCGTCACCAAACGATCGATGGCGCGATCCAAATCGAAGCGCGGCTGGGAATCGGGACGGCTAACTGCACGATCAGCCAAACGCGAAGCCTCTGCGTAGATTCCTTCAAGCAGCCTCTCGTGGAGATTACCGCTAATTTTCCAACGCAGATCGCGCGCATGCGCGAGTACGTGCTCTGCACTAGATCGATTCTGTTCGTTCATTTTACGTGTCCCTTGGATAGTTGTGCTTGCAGTTCGACGCTTTCCGTTGTGTTCTGGGACAATTCGCCCAAATCCCCTTTTTCGAAAGCTTCGATGATCCGCTCGTCGCCATCGAGCAGACGGATGGCAACCCAACGTGGATTGGGAAGATTCGGGAACACCACGCGCACCTTCTTAGCTAATTCCGATATGGTTCCTTCCAATTCTTTGGAGAACTGTTGGATTCTGTGCGGTTTGGTGCGGAGTTTTCCTGTGGCGACGTCGTGGATCGCTTCCAGCAGCGCATCGAGGCCTTTCCCGTAGCGGGCAACCGTGGGAACGACCGGCACGCCGAGGTCCCGGGCTAGACGGCGATCGTCGACGGTCAGACCGTGGCGTTTCGCTTCGTCTATCAGATTCAAACAAATCACCACCCGGTCCGTGATTTCCAAGACTTGCAACACCAGGTTCAAATTCCGTTCCAGTCGCGTTGCGTCCACCACGACAATGGTTACGTCTGGCTGGCCGAAGAGGATGAAATCGCGGGCGATTTCTTCGTCGACGGAGGTGGAAAGCAGGGAGTAGGTTCCCGGAAGATCGACGAGTTTATATCGGTGATCTGCGTATTCCAAGCCGCCTTCCGCGCGAGTGACCGTTTTACCCGGCCAGTTCCCGGTATGCTGGCGCAGTCCGGTGAGGGCGTTGAAGACGGTGCTCTTGCCGGTATTCGGATTCCCGGCCAGGGCGACGACGTAATCCCAGTCTTGCATGTCCACGCCCAATTTGAGTAAATTCGCTGCGTGATGAGCGGGACAGCTTTCACATCCCGGTTGAATCGTTTCAATTGGCTTTTGCTTGTTCATGGCTGACCTTTGGCAGTTTCTCGATGAAAATGTAATCTGCTTGTTCTTCGCGTAGAGCGATGAGCGCATCGCGGATACGGTAAGCGGTTGGATCGCCGGAGGGACTGCGATATTCCGCTTGCACAGTGGCACCTTGTAAGACGCCAAGATCGAACAAACGCCGTCGTTCTGCGCCACGGCATGCTGGTGAGATCCCGAGGACGACGCCTTGCTCGCCCGGGTCCAGACAGGCCAAAGTCTGACAAGAATAGGAGGCCGTATCTGTTTCTTCACCGGGTTCGGGAATCGCGGAGAGGTTGTGTGCAACGATCGGCGCGAGTACGTGCTCATCGCCATCGGCCCAGAAACGAATACGCTCACGTGATTTTTCGATGATTTGCACCCGCATTCCCGGATAAAGGCCCTCGGCGAGCAGTTGTGCGTAAATCATGTTGGGTTCATCCTCGACATGAACGATGCGCAGGCGTTTTCCGGTTTGGTAGCTGGGGAGTGGTTTGCCGCCGTGCGACACGAACTCTCCCGAAGCGTCTGGAATGGGATCGCCATGGGGATCGTGTGTGGGGTGGCCCAGGCGTTCTGAGAGAAGATCGATCTCTTCAGCGGAGAGGAAGTGTTCTCGTTCTTCAGCCAGGTTGTGCCAATCTTCTTCTCCAAACCCGGTCTCATCTGCGAGGTATCGTTCCCACAGTCGATGGGCGCGCAGGATGTGCAACGCGGCACGTTCCCCTTTCGGAGTCAACTTGAGCCGCGCCTCTTCGTAGTTCAGCAATCCCGCCGCTTCCATCTTGGCAAGAATGTCGCCCGCGTGATTTGTGGACGTCTGCAGCACACCGGCGATACTTTGTATCGTCGCTTGTTGGGCTTCCATCTCGAGACTGTGGATGTGTTTCAATGTGTCTTCGATCTGGATTCTTTCGGTAAACTGCTTTGTCCTGCGCAGGCGTGGTAGTAATCCCCATCCCGGCCACAAGAGCACGATGAACAGGAGGGCAACCGCAATCGTGATCAGAACCTGATATATCGAGTCCATCTCGGCATTCATCCCTGGTGTCCAACGATGCCGTTCAAAAGTGCAAGGGTGGACACCCATAATGATTAAAGTTAGGCAAGCCTAACTTCTTTGAATTATAGGGACTTCGCACCGTGTTGTCAAGTCTATGGGATGACCATGAGACATGGACGGACGGATTAACGAGCTTTCATTTTCAAACAGTGGCCACCTGAATGCCGTTGGACGACTATAATAATGGGGCAATGGCTCTCGATTCGATATTCTTGCGACAAGCGCAGTGGGAAACAATGGAAGCCCACGTGCGGGCGATCTACCCGAGGGAAGCATGTGGTGTGTTGGCTGGCAAGGATTCTGGTGTCCTTTGGGTACAGCCGATCACCAACGTAGAAAAGGGTCGTCATCGCTTCCGCATGGATCCCCAGGAGCAATTGGATGTGCTGTTGCGTATCGAGGAAGAGGGGCTGCAATTGATCGGAATCTACCACTCCCATACGGATGGACCGAACGAACTCTCGCCAAGTGATATCAACGAGGCGGCGTATCTTGAAGCGGCGCATCTAGTATGGTCCCCTGCTGCTGGAAAATGGTCGTGCAGAGCTTTCGTCATCGAGTATAAGACTACACGGGAAATCCCAATTCACATCGCCGCTAAAGGAACTCTAAGGGGGTAGTGGTGTTTGTTGTAGTGAATTCCGAATATTCATAAGGACAAAGGAGCGAAATGCAATTCCACATTATCGCATCGCTGTTGGCAGCCTATTTTCTTGGATCCGTTCCAGTCGGTTTATTGGTCGTCAGACTTGTGCGAGGCAGGGATATCCGATTATGGTTCAGCGGACGGACGGGTGGCACGAACGTGATGCGCATGGCTGGATTTTGGGCCGGCCTGTCGACCGCCGTGTTGGACCTCGCCAAAGGGGCATTGGCGGTCTATCTCGCTCGGTATTTAGCGGACGGAAATCCTTGGGTGGAGATGGGTGCGGGTCTGCTGGCTGTATTGGGTCACAACTACTCGATTTTTCTACTGGAACGAAAGGATGGCAAGCTTCGTTTACGCGGTGGTGCTGGAGGTGCGACCACAGCAGGTGCGGTGTTTGCCTTTTGGCCGCCATCGCTTCTCGTCTTGGTGCCGATTGGTGCTGCGATTCTGTATTTTGTGGGATACGCCTCGGTAGCCACCATGTGTCTCGGTATCGAAGTGGCTGCGATTTTTCTTTGGCGCGCCCTTTCTGGGCAGGCACCATGGGCGTACGTTGGCTTTGGCGCGCTCATCGAAGTGATTTTACTGCTTGGTTTACGGCCAAACATTCGAAGACTGCGAAATGGGGAAGAACGATTGATTGGCTATCGTGCTCGTAAGGCCGCTCAAGAGACGCTTCACGCGGCGGATGACAATACTGCACGAGAGGCCAACGAAGCATAGGCACAGCGACTACCGGTAGACTTCTCACGTAAATCATGATCTCCAGCCGCAGGAGCGGCCGAAGAGGAGGCGGATTGAGAAGTGTAAGGACTCCCCCTCTACATTTCGTCAGTATTCATTCCCGTTTGAATTCAGCCAACAGGTCTCTGCACTTCTAGGTGAATGTGAGGATTGCCGTTACGGCGATGGTAAACAATGCGGCGAACTCGATGAGCCGTCCGCGTACGAGACTTTTTTTGCGGTGTAGAAGTGTGAGCCCGTTCGTCAAATAAACCAGCATGCCAAGCAGCAGCGCACCTCGCAGAGGGGGAAGCGGCCAATAGTGAAGCGCCCATGCCAACTGTGCGTCGAGTAAGCTGATTAAAAGTGCATACTCTGCCGCACGGTCACTCAATTGGTTTAAGTGCAGTAAACGCCAGATGACCACAAAGCTGACCAGTAGGATCAAAGGAACTGAGAATACGGCCCGCAAATCGGATGCGAGAATGGCGAAGAGCACGCTGATCAAGAGAAGGTAGGCCAGAGCGGAGAGGCCGACCGCGGCCGTATCGAAACGTGGATCCTTGGGATCGACGACCACAAACTCCGCCATAACGACGGCAAGCAGTAACAAGGCGGTGAGAATAATTCCGATCCAAAGGCCCGGACCATCGGGTATGCGTGTAAGTACTGCGCCGGTCGCTGCGGCCGCCAGGCCGGGTATAACCCAATGTTCCGGCTGTATCTTGGCGTTCGTTGATTTCGGGTGGGAGTGGATTAACCAATCAGCGCCGGCAGCCGCAAGTGCTGCAGCCAACGAGATCATGATGAGGCTGGTATTGATTTCGAAACGGATGAGTAATCCTAGAACGGCAAACTCCGCTTCGAATACCGGCAGCGCTACGATACGGATCAACGTATTGGTAAGTAGGATCAGCGCCGTGAGGGTACTCATACGGTCACGATCTGGTCGCGGCAATCTGCCATCCATGGACGCATTCTAGCATTCGATTCCTCGTCTGTCCATGTAGGGGAGAGCGAGCGTGTCGTTCTCAAAAATCGGCTTCAGCGCAGCCGTTGTGATACGTGTATAATGCTTGCCAATGATCGTTGCCGTTGCAATTCTGGGTTTGGCATGTGGGTTTCTCGTAAATCTACTTGCGGACAATCTTCCGCACCGCCACTCGATCCAATCTCCACATTGTCTTGCCTGTGGGGCGCCTCGTAAACCGGCCAGTTGGATTGCAATTTTTACCTTCTTGCGTTTCAAGTGGCGTTGTTCGTATTGCGATACGCGCCGAGCTTGGCGGGACGTCGTGGTCGAATTGTCACTCATCGTTATAACCCTTTGGCTCTATTTCCGCGATCCGACCCCCGGTGTGTTCTGGCCTGCCTTGATTGTCGCCACGATTTTCACCCTGGTTGTGGTGATCGACGTTGAGCATCGTTTGATCCTGCACGTGGTCAGTGTGCCATCTGGGTTGTTGATCCTGATCGTTAATTCCTTCGATCCCAGCCGCGGTTTTATCAAGTCGCTTGCAGGCGGTGGGGCTGGCTTTGCCTTCGTGCTTTGTTTGTATTTACTGGGGGGCATCTTCAGCCGCCACATCGCCAATTCCCGGGAAGACGGGGAAGACGAGGTGGCGTTTGGATTCGGAGACGTGATGCTGGGCACGATGCTGGGTCTGACGGTGGGATGGCCTGGAATTATTCTAGCGCTCATCTTTGCGATCTTCGCCGGTGGTGTTTTCAGTTTGTTTTACATGCTGGTGATGACCCTGCGCGATCGTTACAACGCTTTTCAACCCATCCCGTATGGTCCTTTTCTCATTTTCGGGGCGTCTATGGTTTACTTCTTTCGGGAAGCGATCATTCAATTTATGCCGACCGGTTAATTATGCCTTGCAAATGTCGTGATTTTGTTAAAAAAGTGCTCCTTTATTGTGACAAGAAATCCCATATCTTTCGGTTTAACCCCTGCGTACTACCATTCCCAGTGCGATAGGCATATACAATAACGGTTGGATCATGATGATCGAAACCAATCTTGAGCATCGCGATAGGACGGTGACGATGATGTATGCAGTGAGACATGTGATAAATCGGTTGCGCCTTCGTAAATCGGGTCGCGGCCAGAGTATGGCTGAATTCGCTATTTCGCTGCCAATTTTACTATTCATCGTATTGGGCTTTATCGAGGTCGCGCGTTGGTTTCAAGCTTACCTCGCCGTTCAATATGCGGCTACCGAAGCAGCACGCTATGCCGTGAGTGGACGCCCTCCAATGTACGACGAAGGTGATGAAACGGGTTGTGAGAGCATTAAGAAGGATGATGGTTCCTATTACGTTATGCCGGGTGAGTACAATGATTGCCGCGTTGCTATGATCGAGTATATGGGAGAACAATTAGCCGGCGTCTCGCTGTTATTCGATCCGGACGTAGATGACATCACCAGGCCGTACTACCTCGGTGTGGATGTGCGCGGCAGTCCAGCGTTTGGCGCTGCCCCAGTACATAATAATGCAGGCGCAGCGCGGACGAAAATCGAAGTAACGATCGTTTATAACCATCCCGTAACCAATCCTTTCTTTGCGACGCTGCTACCGACGATCCGTGTCATTGGCCGCGTTCAAATGGTAAACGAACCTTGGGAAGGAGGAGTGGCGGAACCGCCGGATCCTATGCCAACCGCAACTCCGCTGCCACCACTTGACACCGACGGCGATGGTTGGCCTGATGTTGAAGAAAATGAATTCTATAAGACTTATCCGAACAATCCGGATACGGATGGCGACGGTTGTATCGAAGGTCCGTCAGGCTTTGACAATAATTCCGACCGTGCTTTAGATCCAAGCTATCCGGACGGTGGTTGTCCGTAAGGATGAAGAGGTGAATCAATGATGCGAAGATTGCGCGAACTTCGAGATAAACATCAAGGGCAGAACTTCGTCGAACTTGCGTTGTTACTTCCTATGTTGTTGATTCTGCTGATGGGAATGATGGAAATCGGTTTTTTAATTCACTCCTATTCAACGGTTGCGGTCGCCGCACGTGAAGCTGCACGTTTCGGCGCGCGCGGCCTGCACCTCTCCCTGGACGAAATCGCCGACGTGGCTTGGACTGCTATGGAAGTCTCACTGAATGCAGATGAGAGCAACACGGCAATCTTTGTCACGGAGATAGATATCGACCCGAATGGCGATATCGTGCGAAATGAGAATAACAAGTTCGGAACATTGGATGCGACCTCGGAAATCTGCCTCGATGAAATTTGCGCTCCGGGCCTAATCGATGTAGATGCAATTCAGGACGAAAACGTCGCATTTAGCGCCGACGACGAACGTTGCAACGAAGATGATGAAGTAGGCTGTCGCAACGACATCGTCATTGTGGAAATCTTTTACGATCACGAATTGAAAATGGCGACTCCCTTTGTGGACTTCTTTCTGGCGTTGCCAGTACGCATTGACCAGCAGGGCATCATGCGAGTATTGGTGCGGCGTAGTCCCTGGGATGCGGGAGGGTGAAGCTTTCATGAGCGTAGACATTTTTGTTGAAATGAATGAAGAAAGGATACTTTAATGAGAGACAGGAGATTAAGTAGTATCCACTTGTTTTCGAATATTACATTTGGCAGGAAATTTCTGTCCAGAATTCGAAACAGGAGTCAATCTTTGATTAACTCTCGAAGGATGCGATCGGGGCAGAGCATGATAATCATCGGCGTAGCTTTCCTTGGTATCGTCGCTTTCCTCGGCTTCGCCATCGATACTGGCATCATATACCTCAATCGTGTCTGGTTGGGCCAAGCGATCGATGCTGCAGCACTCGCTGCTGGATTTGAACTACCGGACATCGAAGGCGCTTGTAGCCGAGCGGTGGAGTACTTAGCGAAGAACGGTTATGTCGATGATGATAACTTTAGTTTCCAACTCATCTTTTCTGCAGAACCAGATGCACCGGGTGGTCCGGTTGATGAATTGGTATTCGATTCGACATCTATCGATTTAACCGAACCCATTGATTGCGATGATTTAAGCTATAGTTCAGAACATCAAATGGCCCATTATCACGTACAGGTTCGAGGTCAACTAACATTGCCGGTCGTATTCATGCGCGTCTTGGGTTTCAATACGATCGATATAACGAACCCTGCGACGGCGAAACGAACAGCGCAATACGACGTAGCTCTCGTTTTGGACGTATCGGGATCGATGATGTTCGACTCGTGTCACTACTTCAAAGATGATATTCCTACTGCCTATGATTCGGAGTATGCCTGCGATAACAGACGTGAATGTTCAGCGCCTTATCACGTTGTGAATTTCGATGGCTATGATGAAGTCATCGATGATGGTGATGCTAATCTCGACATGGTCCCCGACGGTTGGGGAATAAGCAGCGAATACTCGGTAGGACTAACGACGTATGGGGCGAATGTGCACAGCGGAACAAAAGCCGTGCATATCTTCCAGGATCCGGGCGATGTGTCCGGAATGGATACGGAAGGTGCGATTAAGTGGAATTTCAGCACGGAGGGCCATTCTGATGTAGCGGTGTATTTCTGGGTCAAGAATGACAGTGGCGCGCCGATTGAAGAAGAAAACGAATGGTTCCAGTTGCATTGGTGTGACGCAACTTTGGATCCCTGTGATCAGCCAACCGATTGGCTGTCGGTCATGGGCATTGAGGGTTGGCACCGCATCCCGGGTCCAGATGAATATTTCGAACAAGAGTGGGTGCGCTATGGTGTTATGTTACCCACGGGAGCAAATGACAATCCGAATGTTTGGCTTCGCTGGAGAGTAAACGCTATAGATAGCTCGGAAGGTGTCTTCCTCGATGATATCGAAATGCAAGATTGCCCACTAAAAGGATTTGATGACGACAACTACGTGGAATGGACTAGTGATTGCTCTTCCCATGATGACGCTCCGGAAGGATTTGATTGTCCCGCAAGCACCCTCTTGCCAGGCGATTCGGAGGGTGGTGAAAATCGTCCGCAACCAGTGCTCCTCGAACAACCGCTGACCGATGTCATCCGCGGCGCCGAATCGTTCGTCGAGATCATCCGTCTACGCGCCGATGACTATGGCCTGCCTAGAACCGATCAGATCGGGGTGGCAAAATTTTCAGCGACGGGGAGCAACGTGATCACTTTAACGACGAATTACGAAGCCATCAAGACAGCCTTGTACTCACTGTCTTCGGGTGGCGGTACCAACCTCGGAGCTGGGATGCGGTATGGTATCAACATTGTCAACGCCGGAAGACCCAACACGACGCATTTTGTGGTCTTGCTCACCGACGGCGTTCTTAATATGTACGATCGCTACGATCCAACCTATTCCTATGAAGGGCAGAATTGTCCATGGCCCTCGAATGACCCTTGTAGTGCGGCTGTGGATTATGTCCGGGCCATGATCGAGGATGCGCAAGCGAATAACATCACATTCTTCACCATCGGCCTGGGAGACCAGCTGGTCACCAAAACATTCACACTGTCCTTGTACACACCCCCTGTCTCCGATAGTTACACCGGCATGGATGTCTTGGAGTGGATTGCCGAAGATACACACGGCCAGGCTTACCACGCACCGACGACGGAGGAACTCGAGGAGATCTTCGAGTGGATCGCCGAGGCCATCTTCGTCCGCTTGACACTATAACTTTCAAAGCGGTATCCTGATTCTGAACCATCGAATCGAGCCGCTGGGCCTGGAAGTCATCGCCCAGCGGCTCTTATTTCGTTTCCTCGGAGCGTATCGCGAAGATGCCCTCCATTTACCACGCGCGCTCATTCCATCCGTGTCGAAGGAACTTCATAGTGACGCTGGCTATCGCGGCAGCACTTGCTTGTCGAGCGATCTGCGGCTAGGATTCAAAGCGTGATAAAGCGCTTGCGAATCCGGCAATTCGTCGTAAATTGGCCCATTACCTTATGGATCTCGGTCGTGCTTGGCTACCTTGTGTGGGTTGTCGCCTGGCCGGAATCCGAATGGCGTGCTGCGTGGTCATTGCTGATCATATTTGGGCTGCGAAGCTGGGCGACCGGTGTAATGATACGCGCTTCGATTCAAGTAGATGATCCCCGCAGGAAGCGAACGTGGCAGTACATCGCTTCAGCGTTTGTATGTTGGACGGTTGTAGATGGGATCAATGCAACGTATTGGATAACAGACGGTAACCTGCCCTCCATTCCACACGGGACTGATATCATCCGTTTGGCCGGTTATTTGGCGATCATGGTCGTGACATTCAGCTATCCATTGGCGCCGGTGGAACGCCTCAGACGTACGCGCGATCAACTCGACATGGCGTTACTTGGCACAGGCGTTATCGGCCTGGCATGGATGTTGTTCCTTTTACCCATTCTTTCGCTTCGTTTTATCGATCCTATCACCGTATTCTGGCACACGATCTACCCTATCTTTGACTGCCTGCTGCTCGCATACTTCGTTCGGCTATTCCTTCTCGCTGATTCGAATTGGCATCGCAAGAATCTAGCGTTCATATCACTCGCCACGATGTGCTTTGCAATTTCGGATTTGGTGTTCAGTGTGTTGGCATTACAAGAGAAATTCAGGTTCGGCGGACTGCTGGAGATGGGATGGATGGCTGGAATTGGGTTCTATCTCTTCGCTGCCTATCGCACGATTAAAAACATCGACATTTTAATCCCTACCAACGAAGGATCAGGGAAAACACTTGCCCGTCATCTGGTAACGTTCATGCCAATCGGCATTACCGGTATGGTCGTTGGCACGCTGCTTTTGGATTGGTGGACGGGTGGACAAATCGAATTGGTCGGTATAGGGATCGTCTTGCTGTTGAGTATCTTGCTGGTGGCACGACAGAGCGTCATCGCAGGTCAGATGGAATTTCGACAATACGCTTCTTTGGTCACCAATGTCGCAGACATGGCTTTCGTGTGCGATCTCGAAGGCAAGTTCCTGCTCGTTAATCCCTCATTTTTACGCGATCTTGGATTGGATGATGAGCAATGGAAAAAGCTGCGTATGCAGGATGTCATCCGCAATGAATCTCGTTGGAAACACTTAATGAAAGATGCTCGAGAAAACGGCTGGTCGGGCGAGCTTACATACCGCAGGAAGGATGGTTCTAGTTTCCCGGCAGCACTGTCTCTGCGTCCTATCGAGGATGAGCGCAAATCACAAGTCTTGTTGGCGGGTACGGCGCACGATCTGACCCAGGTCAAGGAGCGGGAAAACGCGCTTCATGATGCCTTGCGTCAGGTAGCCGCTGCACGCGCTGAACTCGAAGGGCTAAATCTTGCCCTCGAGGAAAAAGTGGAGCATCGTACGGAGGAGTTGGAACAAACGGTGAAAGATCTTGCCCATCTGAACCAGGAATTGAAAGAACTCGATACCCTAAAGACCGAATTTGTTGCATTGGTCTCTCACGAACTACGGGCACCGCTGACGAACATCAGCGCGGGAATCGAGTTGATCCTCAGCGGTCATCCCAAGTTGAAGTCTAAAACTGCAGATTCACTCGAGTTGGTCCAGGCGGAGATCATGCGTTTATCCAAGTTGGTCGACACGATCCTCGATTTTTCTTCCCTCGAAGCCGGGCGATTTCCCCTCGACTTACGGGGTGTTGCTATCGATGAAATCGCCAAACGAGTTTGCGGTCGGTTTACGGAGGGTGATCATGCGGACAGGTTCGAGATACGAATCCCTGATGGCCTCGCACCGGCGCTCGCAGATGAACATGCGCTGGAGAGTATTTTTCAACATTTATTGGATAACGCTCTGAAATATGCTTTAGAAGGTGAAATCATTCTCGAAGGTTGGTCCGATGAAAATTCTCTTTGGATCGCCGTTGACGACGGAGGCACGGGGATACCGGAAACCGAACGTGAACGCATATTTGACATGTTCCATCGCCTCGATACGCGTGACGATCGAGACGTTTACGGCTACGGATTGGGCTTGTCGATGGTGAAACGTTTGCTCGAAGCGATGCAGGGTGGTATCCGCGTCGAAGAGAGTCAGCGCGGTGGGGCGCGTTTTGTATTCTGGTTGCCCATCGAAGAGGTTTGATGTCAACGCCCAATTCAACATTGATAAGCGAATGGGCGAAGTATTAATATAATATGGTGGCGAACGGGATAGGGATCGACTATAGTTGGATGAGAGTCACGGAGGTCAAAATTGCCCTTCAAGATCTTGGTAGTCGATGACGACCCTACCTTGCTGCGTTTTCTCGGGGAGTATCTCGAGCGAGAACGATACGCTGTGGCCACCTCGGATCGGGGCTCGAAAGCCCTGCGCGCTTTCTACCAGGAAAAACCGGATCTCGTTATCCTCGACGTAATGATGCCCGGAATGGATGGCTGGGAAGTCTGCGCCCGTATCCGAGAAATGGCCGATACACCGATTATTTTTTTAACCGCCAAGACTGCGGAAACGGATAAGTTACGGGGGTTTCGACTAGGAGTGGATGATTATATTACCAAGCCATTTAGCCTGCCCGAAATGGCGGCGAGAGTGTCTGCAGTCCTGGCACGAACACATTCTACCGATCTCGGGAAGCCGAAGATCATTCGGGTGGGGAGTCTGACCGTAGACATACGGAAACGGTTGGCAATGATTGATGAAAGGCCGATCGATCTTACTCCCACTGAATTCCGGCTGCTCGCCGTATTGGCGAAACGCACGGGAGAAGCGGTCTCAAAATCGGAACTCATCGATGAAGTTTGGGGATCGGATCGACGTGAGGGTGGAAATGCATTACGCCGTTATATCTCGATGCTTCGAGAGAAGGTTGAAGCGGATGCGAGCCAACCCGAGCGCCTCGTCACCGTGCGCGGCTACGGATATCGCCTCGAGCCGTAAGCACTGATCGTTCTCAAAATCGTACCCTTGATTAATTGAACGGCTTACATTTTAACTTGTCGGTATTTGCCGACATTAGCCTCTCGCGCGTGTAGGACGAAGGTAACATGCTTCAATGTAGGTAGATTGCAAGGTAGATTCAAAAGGCTATCCAGTATCATAAAATCGGGATTTTGAAGGTGTGAAGTACACCGTCTGTTGGTTTGTTCTTTTGGGTAGGTGAAGAATTGATGCAACCAGAAAATGCGAATATCGACTCCAAGGCTGATGCGAATGTAGGGCTCAGCGAAAAGGTCCTAATCGCCGATGACGATAAGGACTTCCGCAGCATCCTCGTCCGACGAGCTAAACAAATGAACCTGGAAGTAACCGAAGTCGAAGATGGTGAACAAGCAATTGCGGCTTTAAAGAACGAATCGTTCGATCTGATTCTGCTTGATCTGTGGATGCCAAAATTTTCCGGTCTGGAAGTCTTTCAAGTGGCGCAAGATATCGATCCCGAACTTCAAGCCATCGTTTTAACCGGTAGTGCCACATTGGAAACGGCTGTGGAGGCCCTGCGCTGTGGGGTTTACGATTATCTTACGAAACCCCTCGATTCACTTGCTGAACTCGAATTAGCGATCAGACGGGCGCTAGACCATCGCCGCTTGCTGCAAGAGAACGCACGCTTGTTCGCCGAAGTACAAAGGCTGGCGATTACGGATCCTCTGACGGGATTATTCAACCGCCGTAAATTAGATGAGATGCTGATGATTGAAGTTGAAAGAGCGCTCCGATACGATCGTCCGCTTTCGCTGATAATGCTCGATCTCGATGGAATGAAATCATTAAACGACAGATTTGGTCACCCAGCTGGCGACGAGGCACTTAGGATCGTCGCCGATAAAATCCGTAAACAAATCCGAAGCGTCGATCTGCCGACACGTTACGGAGGAGACGAGTTTGTCGTTCTACTTCCTGAAGCGAATCTAGAAGCTGCACGCAATGTTGGCAAGCGGATTTGTGCCAAGGTCACCAGTACGAGTTTTCATGGAGAGTATTTGTCGGTCAGCGCAGGTGTCGCGCAATGGTCTCCGGAATTTGAAAAGGCCTCGCAATTTCTCAAAGTCGCCGACCAGGCGATGTATCAAGCGAAGCGAGCTGGTGGAAAGCGGTTGTTTGTGCTTTCCCCTTAACAACAGGATATTGGTCCTATTAGGACGAAGTGCCTGCGCCAAGGAAATAGTAGTCGTGATATTCTCAATAAAACGGTTGCATGATTGTCGAAGAGTTACGCTTTGTTCTGGCGCCGTGGGGGATGCCCTAAGCGAGTTTCGAACAATCGAAATTGAAAAAGGAGATTCTAGCTAGAGGGAGGGACACCTCGCGATGGCGGCAGGAGAATCGCGGGTGAGCCGCGCCATGTGCGGCATAAAGATAATGAATCGCAATCCCAAAATTTGGGAGGACCGATGGAAGCGATACGAAAAAACCTGCTAAAACACACCGAAGCATCGAGTGAAGATCATTCAAGCGCGCACTCGTGGGCGAAGTTATTGCTACAGTTCGTTTCAGGATTGCGGGCGAAGTTGATTGTGCCGTATGTCCTTCTTACCCTGGTTATCGCCATGGTCGGCGTGTACGTGGTCACGCGCCTGGTGACTTCGTCGATCCGGGAGCGTTTCGTCAATCAAGCTTTCGAGGCCAGCCGTGTGGCCGCAGATGGAATCGTGCGTAAAGAAAGGGAGCATCTCGAAAACCTGCGTTTGATGGCTTATACCGAAGGTGTATTTCAGGCAACTCTCGATCGGGATGCGAAAAGTCTACAATCCCTCCTTTTACCTTTGGTGCTGAATAATAGTGTGGAAGCGATGACCGTGATCGACCTCGCGGGTACGGAAATCTTAACTTTGGCCATCGATCCAGCGAATGGTATCTACCGGGAATCGAGTGGAGGTGATTTTTCGGCGTACAACCTGGTCGCACGCGTGCTTATCGGTCAGGTCGATTCACTGGGGGACAAGTACGTGGATATTCTCGTGACGACGCACGGCGCTTATTTGTTTACGAGTACTCCGATCCGTGCGGGGGATGGCGAACTGGCTGGTGCCCTCCTCATCGGCTCTCGTCTCGAAACACTCATCGAAGATATCAAGAGCCAGGCTTTGGCAGACGTCGTGATATTAGATCAAGATGGAGATTTGATCGCGACCACACTCGTCTTGCCGGATGAAGGCCCGGGGGTTCTTGAGGTCGATCCGGATATACTCTCCGACGATCAGACCGCCGTCACACAAGACATTGAACTGTACGGACGGGATTACCAGACGGTAGTTGCGCCGTTGATCATCCGCCAGCAAGAGATGGGGATCCTGTCGATTGTTTTACCGAGCAACTACATCGTATCGACCATGGCGACAAGCCGCAATATATTTAGCATCATATTTTCGTTAGGTACCGTGGCGACCATCATCGTGGGCTACGCGCTCGCTCAAAGCATCGCCAAGCCCATTCTGCGCCTGCGTACCATTTCCCAAGCCGTGGCTTCTGGAGATCTGAATCAGTCCACGGGATTGGAAGGGTCGGACGAAATCGGGGAACTTGCCAGTGCGTTTGACACCATGACACACCGTCTGCGTGAGCGCACGGCAGAAGCCGCAAGATTGTATGCCGAGACGGTTAAACGCAATGAGGAACTAGCCGACGCCAACGCTCGTTTGCAGAGCACGCAGGCGCAGTTGGTCCAATCTGAAAAACTTGCATCCGTTGGACAGCTGACGGCAGGTATTGTACATGACGTCAAGAATCCCCTGGCGGTGATCAAGGGTATGGCGGAGGAACTGCAGGAAGAAATCGGCCTGGATCCGTCCACTCGCGATCAATTGAAGACCATACGACAGAGCGCCTCGCGCGCGAGCACCATCGTGGGTGACCTGCTCAAGTTTGCCCGCCAATCGACTCCCGAAATGGAAACCCGGGACATTCGAGAGACTCTTGAATCGTCGATGCGTTTGACGGAATATCTGGTTCGTAAGGCGGGTGTCGAATCTCATCTGGACCTGCCCAACGAACCTGTGCAGGTGACGTACGATGCGACCCAGATCGAACAGGTGTTGATCAACCTGATCACCAACGCGGTTCAAGCCATGCCTGACGGTGGTAAATTGCGGCTCAGTCTCGGACAGGCTGAAGAAGCAGTCGCTATCGCTGTGCAAGACTCGGGCATCGGGATTCCACGTGAGAATCTCTCACGCGTTTTCGATCCCTTTTTCACGACGAAGCCTGAAGGACAGGGAACCGGGTTGGGACTATCTGTGAGTTTTGGGATCGTAGCCCGCCACGGTGGACGGATCGAAGTGGATAGCAAGATCGGCCAGGGTACGACATTTACCGTATTGCTGCCGCGGACGCAGAATGCGGAATAACGAAGAAGTTGGAACGTAAGGGAGTATTGTGGAAGACGTTGTAGGGCAGCAGGAAGAAGAACGCAAGGATAAGCGCAACGAGTTGGCGCAGTGGCTGCTGCTCGTTCCGCTGATCCTGCTTCTGCTTTTTGGCTGCGGAACGTGTGGCATGATGCGCGGCCAGACCGCCTATGCTAATACGCGTTCCCAGATGAACGCGGATTACAGCCCGTGGCCCTTCATGGTATTGCAGCCGGTCAATCCGGATATCATCGAGGAAATCCATCGGGACGCTGAAAATTACCCCGGACCGGGTAGCGACTCCGGAGGACCCATCGTTGAACCCGGGGATTTCTGGGAGACTTCGACGCCGACCCCCGAAGCGACACTATCCGACACGTCGACGGCGACCCCCGCAGCGACACTTACGGACACGCCGACGGTGACGGAACTGGCGAGCGCCACGGCCTCCTCGACGTTTACCGCCACGAGCTCGCCAAGTTCAACCGCAACTGCTACGGACACCGGCACGCCGGAAGCGACGAGCACATCAAGTTTGACGCCTTCGCAAACGAATACCCCCACCGAGACAGACACACCCTGGCCGCCGCCGCCCGTGCCGCCTCCTGGACCACCTCCGAATACGTACTGGTTTTATGATGACGTCACGCCCTTTAGCTACATGATGTATTCCATTATTCCTAACGGAAATTATCGCAACGGTTCTGGCGCGACGTTCTATTCCCCCCAATTCTCGAGTGGTCAGCGGCTCCTAGGGGGAACGACGACCGTACGATTCTATGCCTACAATCCTTCCTCCAGCGCAGTCAGCCTCTCCGTCGAACTGCGGGCAGGAGCGACGGTGCTCGGCTCCGCTTCCTTTGCGTTGCCCGCGAACATCACTTCAGCCTATTTCTTCTCCGCCTCGATCAGCACGATCGAGCATGATTTCGTAACTGGCCAACGCTTGATTCTGCGTTTGAACAGCGGCTCTCCAAGTTCGTTGTTCTGGGATGGAGATTATCACTATTCTGGAGTACAGATTCCTGCCATCGTCAGTGTACCTACGCCGACGTCCACGAGAACATCGACGGTCACAAGGACGCCGACGATCACGGATACACCGACGATCACGAATACGCCTTTGCCTACAAACACAACGGCTCCTCCAGCAGCAACGGCCACCAACACGCCGGTGCCGAGCGACACGCCCGGTTCAACCTCCACGGACACGGCAACGCCGACAGATACGCCAGTCGCTAGCGATACAGCAACGGCGACTCCTACAATGACGGATACACCCATTTCGAGCTCTACACCAACGAATACAGCCACCGAAACTCCGACGGAGACGGTGACAGCGACATCGACCGACACTGCGACTGCAACGGCAACAGGGACCACTACATCCACGTCGACCGACATGCCGACACCTACGTCGACGGATACTGCGACGCCTACATCGACCGAAACGCCGACGGCTACATCGACCGAGACGCCGACGCCTACATCCACACAAACACCCACGTCGACCGAGACGCCGACGCCCACAGCGACTGATACACCGACGCCCACAGCGACTGATACACCGACGCCCACGTCGACCGAGACATCGACTCCGACGCCGACCAGCACGCCCCCACCGTGGTACGACTGCCACTGGCTCTACCGCAAGCAGATCACCATCGACCACACCAGAGTGGCTGCCAACCTCACCGACTTCCCGGTCCTCATTAATCTACCCAGCGACGCGGATCTGGCCGCCGATGCCCGCGACGACGGCTACGACCTGCTCTTCACCGCCGACGACAGCATCACCAAACTCAGCCACGAAATCGAGCTCTTCGATGGCGGCTCCGGCCAACTCGCGGCCTGGGTCAAGGTGCCCGACCTTTCGTCCAGCGTTGACACCGTGCTCTACCTCTACTACGGGTACCCGTCCTCACCGAATCAGCAAAACCCGACCGACGTCTGGAGCGCCGATTATCGGGCCGTCTGGCATTTGAACGGTGTTTTCACCGACAGCACTTCGTATGCCAACCACGGTACCAACAATGGAACCACCGACACGGCCGGGCAGATCGCGAACGCGCGAAGTTTTAACGGTGTGGACAACGACATCACCATGGGCACCAGCACGACGCTTCAGCCGGCTGACTTGACGTTTTCGTTCTGGATCAAACGGACGGCAGCAAGCTGGGGTAGCGCTGATTCCCCTCTGTTCTGGGCAAAGCCTCCGGGTAGCGCTGCTGGAAACGGTTGGTACTCAGATATTTATTCACCAAACAGTACCGCCATTAGCCTCGTCACCGATGGCATGAATGTGTTCAGAGTTGTTGCTGATATTGACACGTTCTATCCTCAAGACACGTGGACCTACGTTGTTGTCGCCTTTGACTCAACAACCGATGTTGGGTCGGCATACCGGAACGCTGTTTCACAAACCTTGACCCTGCTCGGCACTCCCGATTCCATCACTTCCACGACAGACATCAAGACTCTGGAAATGTATAACGACATGCCTGGGGACATCGATGAAGTCCACATTTCCAGCACGGTACGATCTTCGGAATGGGTCAGCACCGAATACAATAACCAGAGTTCGCCCTCCACGTTCTACACGGTTTCGGCCGAAGAGTTGAATCCTGCCCCCTGCGTGTCAACGCCGACGTCCACGGCTACCCCAACTTCCACTCCCACCGCGACACCGACCAGCACGCCCATGGCTGGCAGCGGGAAGATGTATTGGATCGACAACGGCGCCAATAAGATCCAGCGCGCCGACCTCGACGGCACCAACGTCGAAGACCTCGTCACCACCGGGCTTAGCAACGCGCGTGAGATCGTAGTGGATCCGACCGGCGGGATGATGTACTGGACTGATTTCGGTGCTGACAAGATCAAGAGCGCCAATCTCGATGGCTCCAATGTACAAGTCATCGTTACCACCGGAACGAACCTCCCGCAAGGCATCGCCCTCGATCTCGCTGGCGGTAAAGTGTATTGGATCGACTTCGGTAATGACATCATCCAACGTGCCAACCTAGACGGAACGAACATCGAAGACCTCGTCACCACTGGCTTATCATCTCCATACGACATTGCGTTGGATCCTGTTGGCGGGAAGATGTATTGGATCGACAACGGCGCCAATAAGATCCAGCGCTCGAACCTCGACGGCTCTACCGTAGAGGACCTGATTACCACAGGCCTAACCTATCCATTGAGCATAACGTTGGACGTCGCGGGCGGAAAGATGTACTGGACCGATCAGACAGCCGGCACGATCCAGCGAGCCAACCTCGACGGCACTAGCGTCGAAATCGTTATCAGCGGGCTCGCCAATCCAGACGGTCTCGACTTGGACCTGGACGCCAGCAAGATGTATTGGACCGAAAACGGTGCCGGCCCGAGCACCAACAAGATCCGACGCGCCAACACGGACGGCACGAGCGCGGAAGACCTTATTACCACCGGTCTGACCGATCCCGTAAGCATCTCCTTGGACGTCTCCAGCGGCGCTACCCCGACTCCGGCGATTATCGTGGCCGGCATCACTGACGCTTCCGGCAATGCCGACTTTGCCCTCCTGCGTTACGAAGAGGACGGAACATTGGATAGCAGCTTCGATGGTGATGGCATCGTTACTACGGCGATTGGCAGCGATAACGACGTCACCCGCGACATCGCCCTTCAATCCGATGGTAAATACGTCGTTGCAGGTTGGAACGTCGTCGATGCAACGAACCACGACATCAACGTTGTTCGTTACAACGACGACGGCAGCCTGGATACCTCTTTCGATGGAAATGGAATCGCGATTCTGGACATTTCCGGAAGCTACGATCATGCCAATGCAGTTGTGATTCAGCCCGACGGAAAGATCGTTGTGATTGGATCCACTCATAACGGTACGAATCTCGATTTTGTCATCGCACGCTACAACAGCGACGGCAGTCTGGACACGTCTTTCGATACGAATGGCGTGACCACACTCGACGTCAATGCGGAAGAGAACCGTGGGCTCGCCGGGGCGGTACAGCCGGACGGGAAAATCGTCGTTGGCGGCTGGGGGTATGTCGGTGGAGAACCAGCCTTTATGGTGTTGCGCTACAACGCTGACGGCACTTTGGATAACACGTTCCACGGCAACGGTATTGCCAGCGGCAATGTGGGAGCCGGTGAAGACGAAGAAGCTTTCGCGCTGGCGCTTCAGCCGGACGGGAAGATCCTCCAGGCAGGATTCGTGTTCAACACTGGAACGGGTCACGAGCGTTTGGCTGTGGTGCGTTACAACGCGGACGGCACTCTGGACACGACGTTCGATGGCGACGGAATCGTAACGACGAACGTGATCGTTGGGCAAGACGAAGGTGCCTACGGAATCACGCTGCAGGATGACGACAAGATCGTCGTTGTAGGATATGCGGATACAGATGCGGACTTTGTCGTGGTGCGTTACAACGATGACGGCAGCCTGGACAACTCTTTCGATGGTGACGGGATTCTGACCACGGACGTTTTTTCCGGTGGAGACGATTGGGCCTATGATGTGGAAATTCAATCCGATGGTGCCATCGTCGTGGCCGGATTTGGAACGAACGGTGATACCTACGTTGTCGTGGCGCGCTACAATCCGGATGGTTCACTCGATACTACGTTTGATGCTGATGGAATCGTGACTACCGATGTGGCTGTCGGTGATGATGAAGCGCGTGCGGTCATCATTCAGTAACTCCACCGCACAGCGCGATATGAGATTTAAGGGGTAGGAATGGGACAATGATTGAAATCAAAGCTCTGGTCGCTGACGATGAACCACAGTTACAGGAAATCATGGTACGGCGACTCCAAAAAGCGGGTCTCGATCCCGATCGTGCGGACGACGGACAGATGGCCCTGGATCTCATCGAGGAGAACAACTACGATCTGATCGTGACGGATATCTACATGCCTGGTGCGACGGGTTTGGCGCTGCTGCGGCGGGCGAAGGAAAAAGATCCGTACTGTCAGGTCATCGTGGTAACGGCAGCGGCGACCTTGGATAACGCCGTGGAGGCTCTGAACAAAGGTGCCTTCGGTTACATGACCAAGCCCTTCGATCATATCAGTGTGTTCAACAGCATGATTGCCAGGGCGCTCGAATTTCGCAAGCTCATCCTGGCCAATCAACGCATGGCAGCCTCACAGCGTAGGCGTGGGGATCTGCTAGAAGCGGAAGTCACGGCGCGGGTGCAGCAACTGCGCCAACGTCACAAGGAACTTATAGATTTACTTGGTGCCTTGCCCGATGGGGTCGTCGTTGTGGGAGATGATGGCCGGATTAAACTCCGCAGCCCGGTGGCTGAAAAATGGTTGACGATAGAGCTGAATTCTGAGGATCAACCCATACGAGATTTTATCGTGAAGGCCCACACTGCAGGTGGTTCGTGGGAGACGCAGGTGACACTCGACGATCACATCTTAAACCTACGATCCGCGGAGCTGCCGGCTGTTGATGAGTCGAAACGCCGCGTGGTGATTATTCGAGAGATCGGTTCACAGGAAATCCATTTCGATCCCGGTCTGGCCGAACCTATGGCCAAAATCCATCGAAGTATCGATTGGCTAGAGAAGAATCAGCAGCGCAGTGATCTTTCCAGTTCTCTGGAATTTTTACGACTCCAGATTTCGGAGATCGAACATCTCGCGCAATTGTCTGCAGATCCCGATGAATCGAAAGTGGAGGTGCAAGACACGGTTTCAGCGGATGGGGATCGTAATGCGGCAGAGAAACTCTCTGAAGATACCTCAAAAACCACGTCCACCGTCGATGATAAACAACACGGGGGGAATGGCCGTACAAAAAGTGGAAAGTTAATCGACGCTGTCCCAAAAGAACCGGTCGAGGTGATGGAAATCCGAGCGTCAGATTCCCCTCCGAACGGCGAATCCAAGGATTTAGAAGATCCCGAATCCGACTCGGAAGTCGATCCATACGCAACGAAGATATTTTCCGAAGAAGAAGTCGAGTCGGCTTATGAAGGCAAGCCGGATCCGATCGAGAGAGAAAAAGCGTTCGAGAAACTGATTGCCATGCTTGAAGGCGGTACCTCTGCCGGAATGAGCGGACAATTGGATTCGGAGAACGGCGTTTTGTTGGACGCAGAGCCTGTAGAGAACGGAAAGGAACCATCCACAGCCGGTCCGGACGACACCCCCTGGCCGCCCTTACCGCCGTCCAAAGAAATATAGGCCACTCTCTGTAAAAAAAAACTTCCCGGGCGCTGTGTGCTCCCGGGAAGTTTGTATTATCCTAGGCTGCGGCTGGGCTCTTGCGCCGGAACCACCGATGCCATTCCCTGTTTTCCCAAACCACGAGAATCGGAGCCGCGTTGAAGATGGAAGAGTACGTTCCGCTAAATACACCGATCAACAGGATGGTAACGAAGTGCCGTGTGGTCACACCACCGAAGAGCAGCAACGCCAACAATGTCAACATCACTGTAAGTTGCGTGTTGATCGAGCGGTCGAGCGTTTGAACGATGGAGTGATTGACCAGAGTTTCGAAATCAAGACTGCGGTGGATGCGCTGATTTTCGCGAATGCGATCGAAAACCACGATCGAATCGTGAACGGAAAAACCGATGACCGTAAGTAACGCCGTCAGGAAAAGTGCATCGACTTCCCATCCAAGGAAGTGACCGAGGATCGCTTCCATGCCGATAACTACGGCGACATCGTGGAGCATGGCGATGATTGCGGCAATTCCAAAACGTCTCGCATTGGGCACACCGCGGAAGGCGTAGGTGATGTAGAGGAGGATGAAGATCGCGGCCAAAGCGATTGCACCCGCCGCCTGTTGCGCGACCTCAATTCCGATCGATGGTCCGACCGAATCGAAGCGAAGTAATGTGATCGGTCCCTCGAATCGCTTCTCCATTTCGTCCATGATCATGGCCTTGGTCGTTTCGTCGATCAGCTTGCTGCGGACGACGATGTCTGTCGTTCCTGCGCTTTGGGCGAGTGGATCGGGGACGCCGAGTTCATCATACAAACCGACTACCTCTGCAGGAGCAGGGGGCGAGCCGGATTCGAACCGCACTTCTAGAATGCTTCCTCCCGTAAAGTCGATCGCGAGCGGTAGTCCCCAGAGGATAAGGGCGATGACGCCGGGAACGATTACGATCAAGGAGAGGATGAAATACCAATAACGTTTGCCGACGATGTTCAACATTGTGTAGCTCCTAAACTCCGAACCAACGCGGGTGTTCCGCGAAGCGTATGTTATCCAGCACGATGTGCAAGAAGGTCCGCGTGACGGTGATTGCAGTGAACAGGCTGACCAAAACACCCAGAGCCAGCGTGATGGAAAAGCCTTTTACGATACTAGCGCCGAAGGTGTTGCCGAACCAATACAGAATCAGACAGGTGATCAGCGTTGAGATATTGGAGTCTCGTATCGAAGGCCAAGCGCGTGAAAAACCGAGATCGATGGCCTTGTGCAAATTGCGTCCACTGCGCAGCTCTTCCTTCAGGCGTTCGAATATGAGCACATTAGCGTCCACAGCCACGCCGATCGAGAGGACGAATCCTGCGATACCGGGCAGGGTGAGCGTGACGGGAATGGCTTTGAAAAGCGCGAACGTGATCGTCGCATAGCACAGTAGTGCCAGATCGGCCAAAAAACCGGGAAGCCGATAGTACAGGATCATGAAGGCCATCACGACGGCAAGCCCCACGAGGCCCGCAACCGTGCTCTTCTGCAGCGAGTCCTGACCGAGAGTTGGGCCGACGGTTTTATTCTCGACGACTTTTAGTGGAATGGGCAGAGAGCCGTAACGAAGTTGAACGGCCAGATTGTTTGCCTCCTCCAAGGTGAAATTTCCAGTGATGGAGGCGTTACCCCCCGGAATGGCCTGAGTGATTCGAGGATACGAGATGAGCTGCTTGTCCAGTACGATTCCCAGGATTCCACCGATGTGTGAGGCGGTGTAGTCCGAAAAGATTTTTGCGCCTTCGGAGGTAAATGTCAACCCAACGGAAATGTTGCCAACCTGATCTCTAGCCACACCAGCATTTTCCAACGCTGCGCCGGTTAGAACGGTATGAAATATTTTTTCCTGAGGCTCGCTGGTGATTTCTTCCCCGCTTGGTGTGGGTTGCGTTTCACCGGCAGTTGGGGTGGGAGTTGCGGGTTCTTGCGTTGGCGTAGCTTGCTCTTCTTCGGCAGTCGGAGTGGAGGTTGGGAGTCCTTCCGTTGTTGCACTCGAGTCCATTCCGAAATCGGTTTTAATCCGTTGTCCGGGAGTGAGTGAGTAGACATCATTGATGTCCATCTCGATGAATTCCAACAGCCCCGTTTCTTTGATCGTCGTGACGGCTTCCTCCGGATCCCCAATCCCGGGCAGCTCGACCAGAATTCGTCGCGTACCTGCGACCTGGACGATGGGCTCTGTCACGCCAAGCGCGTTCACCCGCTTTTCGATAATTGAAGCCGCGGTGTCTAGCTGATCTGCTGCGATTTCTGTCGTTTCCGGAAGGTCTGCTTCGAGCAGTACGCGTAGCCCACCTTGCAGGTCTAATCCTTGTACGACTTCGAATTCTTTTGTCCAGGATGACAGATGGATTCCCGGATTGTTGGGAAGTACGATCCATATCGCACCGGCGATAATGAGTAGGATGAAAACGAAGCGGCTGTAGTAACTCTTAAACATCGATATGTATTCCTCCTGCGCTCATGAAAAACCAGCCGCTCCTGTCTCGGAGAGCTGGCAAGACGATCTGATTATACTGCCTCCTGAACCGGAATAACAGGCTGTACACACGGTTGGTTGTGCTCGATCTGTGGCCATCTGAGGTCAATATTCTTCGCGATAAATATGAAAAATGCATGACCTTCTCGAAAATGGATGAGGATAGGTGAGCGTACCTCACTTCAGGCATCACTCGATCCCGATACCGATATCTCGCAATGCTCGCAGCGAACGCTGTAGTACTTCATCCGGAGACAATTCATCCGTATCGATATAGATGTGACAATTCGCGTATGCGTGTCGCAAGCGTTGTTTTTGTGCTTCATACTCTTCAACCGTCCAGGCCAGAGATTTTCGCTGCGTGCATACCGGGTAGGACGCATCCAGGTATATCAGCACCGTGGGTTTGGTGAGAATTTCCCACATGTTTGGAACATAGGAATGTTCTTGCGCGATTTGCCGTGCAGCAAGATTTTTAGTTTTTAGGGAAGTTGCCAGCGTGGTCTTTCCGGAGGCGCAGGGGCCCACGATGGCGATCGTTGGACGGGTGTGAATTTTACTCATCTTGCCTAGATTTCCCCTCTACTTAAGGGGCATGCGCGCGTAGAGATAGCGTACGTCATTCTTATCGTCGGGGAGTATACTCATAACGAGAACGCTGATGTCATCTCCGGGACGCCCCTCATCGAGCTCTAGGGCTCGATTCAAAAGATACGCCGCCCATTCCTGTGGATTTGGCTGGCCGACTTTGAGGAGATCTTGGACACATCGAGTAATGTCCATGTGCTGCCCGGTGCGCTCGCCAGCGAACATCAGCCCATCGGTGTAAACAATCGCTGCCAAGCCCTCGCTGAGAGGATATTCATGGATCGACGGGCGAATCGCTTTCCGAATCCCGACCGGTTCTACGGGATCTTCGATCTTCTGAATTTCGTTGCCCTGAATTAAGATCACGGGTGCATGATTGTTGCGAACGATGACGAGAGTTTGGCTGAGTAGATCGACGGAAAGGATGTTGAGAGTCGCCATAACCTTGCCGGCTCTATGGGTATACAGATAGTCCGAGGCGGCTCGAGCGACAGCACCGTCTCGAACACCGTCGGCGAGCAGACTGATCGCTTTTCTGGCCACAATGTTGGATATCGCCTTTGCTGATTTACCTGACCTTTGGCCGTCGACCAAGACGAAAGACAATCCGCCACTCGGGCGTTCAACCATTTCGAGTGTGTCTCCGCTTTCGGAGGTGGCATATTTCCCGATTTTCGCAGCTGCAAATTGTGCTTGCATGGACCAGATTTTACTTCTCATGGCAGGTGTTGTCCAACTTGTAAGGGGATCGCAAGGTGACTTGATCTCGAATTGGGATATTGTTAGCATGATACCTGCAGGGGGAAGTCGTGAAGCGCACGATCTTCGCAGGAAGCGCTTTTGGGGTGCTATGGAAAATAATGCAATTCACTTACCGTCAGCCATGGTGCAGGCGATCAGCCTTGTCGCAGACATTGTTGGTGATACGAACTATTCCGTTGTATCCGAATATCCTGCACATTTGCCGGCGATCGAAGGGGATGAAGAACGCCTGGTAATGGTTATTGCCAGCCTCGTAGCATACATCGTTAAAACCTCGACACACGACGAAGTGCGCGTGCGCGCCGAATTTGTCTCCGACGTCGACCGACTGAACGCCTTCGGCTTCTCGGATGAAAAAATGTACGATCTTGAGAGTCGTGCCCCATGGATTATCGTCACCGTAAGCAACGTCAGTCCTGAGATCCCTTTGCCGATCAAAAACATTCCTACCGAGGGAGAAGAATTTACTGAGACTCGCGCTGAGAAGGTTTTCCGTTTATCCAAATGTGAAAAAATCGCTTCGACTTTCGGAGGGCATCTATGGCTCTTTGGTGACGAGGAACACGGGAAACGCTTGCATCTAGCATTACCTTTGCAGGCGACTCAGGTCAGGGATGCCGATGTGTCACCGTTGCGGCGGATCGTGGAGGACCGACTTCCCGAGGGGGGCGAATCCAGAAATACGATTCTTGTATTGGTAGAAGAGCAAGCAATTCGTGACCTGCTCGTCAAGGAGCTTGAAACCGCAGGATACCAAATATTCGAGGCCTCCAGTGCCGGAGACGTCCTCCCGCTGGCGCGAGAACGCCACCCGGATTTGATCTTGCTCGATTTATTGGCACGCGATCCGACGGCGATGGACATCGCCATGGTTTTAAAACACGATCGCAGTGCGCAGAGTATCCCGTTAATCTTCTTGACCACGACGAGCGATCCGGATGGGAGTATACATCTGGGCGCGGCGAATTTCCTCGTTCGTCCGGTCGGTACGGGTGCGCTCCTGGCAACAGTACGCGCAGTACTGCACTCGGGATTCAAACCCGCTACTCGTGTCCTCGTGGTCGAGGCGAATGAAGCGACGCGGGAGAATATGGTGATGATGATTCAGGCCCACGGTCACCGTGTGACTGTAGCAACCGGCCCAGAGGAAGCATTAGCACTCGCCGAACGAGTCGAACCCGGTCTCGTGCTTGTGAACGTTCATTTGGCGCAGGAACGTGATTACTGGCTGCTGCGAGGCTTACGCCAGCTCTCGCAGGATAGTACCATCTTCGTCCTTGCCGATGTGCTTAGCGATGAGGAAGGAAGAGCTGCAATGAGTCGGGGCGCTTCCGGCTACGGCGATACCGGGAAGCTCTCCGACATACTCGATCTCGTCGGTGGAGACAACGAAGAATAAGGTCTTTTCGTTACCCGCTGCAATTTCCCCATACGTGTTCCCTGGTCTGCATACAACGGAAATTTCTTTCATTGACTCATCGCGAAGGATCAAGATCGAAGTTACGCTGGGGTCAGAATACGTCCACAGTCGTTCCGTGGCCAGCTTTTAGCATTTCGTCGGCCTCGATCACCGGGGTTGACCATCGATAAAGCCACTTCGCTTCTTCGGAGCGCATGTTAATACAACCATGGCTCTTGGGACGGCCAAAATCCGTGTGCCAATAGGTACCATGGAACGCCACGCCCGTGTGGTGGAAGAAGGAAACCCAGGGGACTCCGGGAAGTTCGTAGGCTTCCAAGCTTGGAGTGAGATGTCCGTCGCCCATGTGTCGAAGAGGCGTCTTTTTTGTGATGTAGAATCTTCCTCGCGGCGTGGTTGTGGGGATCCCGTTTGGCTCCGGTTTCTGGCTGGGGATTCCGCTCGAAATGCTCGAGCGGAAAATGAGTTCATCCTTTTCGTAGGCGCGCAATTCCTGATGAGCTAAAGAGACCTCGAGACGTTTTTCATGCGGCTCTAGATGTGTGGAAATTGGCTCCAATTCCTCCGCCTCGACGAAGCGGAGATGCTCGGCGCGTGCATAGTAGCGGTATTTCAGGAGATCATCGAGCAGGCAATACCACGTTCTTCCGTCGCTGCCTTTTTCAACCGCGATAACCCACGCTGTGGATTGGTAATACAGACGGTAAAGTGGATCGGATTGGGGATCGGGTTGCCGGTACGTGCGCGTGAACGGCACACAAACTTCGAAGAGTGCGCCTTTTTCGGGCACATCTTCGCGAGGCAGCGCTGGCTTCCAACTGACGCATTGGATTTGACCAGAATGAACGAATCCATCAGAAATTTGAAACCAAATCGGATTGTGAACTGGACCATCGTCTGCATGGACACGTTCAAGCAGCGTCAACAACGTATCTCGCTTGATGTAAGCTCGACGGGTTGCCTGGAATGTGGGTTCACTGTAAAGCCCGATCGTGCTAACGGTCACACGTCCCAAGCCACAAGGACCGTTGGACTGGATTGGGGGTAGTGGCTTGAAGATCATCCCACCTGCCGCCAAGGCGGAGAGTTTGACGAAACTGCGCCGATTTAGTTTTACCATCGTGCTCAAATTGTACTAATTTTGTCTTGAAATAACAACGCAGGGCCGATTGTCCCATTTTTAATATGTTGTTTTCGGACGTCGATTCGGCGAGTGGTCGAGGAATGTATTGCATGTACCCATGTAGCACATTCTCGTCATGGTATAATGCCCCGCATCCGGATATCGCACGGTCAACGGTAACAACGTACGGATGACGGCTAGCAGGGGAGCAGCGCCGATTCTATAAGGATACAGCCAGGAAATCAGCTTGCGTAACGTACGCAGTTTTATCGCCATAAGCCTACCTGAAGATATCGTTAAGCGATTGGCTCAACAAGTTGCAAGCATCAAGGAAGTGGTACCGCGTGACGTGATCCGTTGGGTACAGGAAGACAACATCCACCTTACGTTGAAATTCCTGGGGAACGTCCCTTCGAACGACCTCAAAGAGATTGCTAATTCCATTCAACGACTGGCTGCACGTCACGCTGCGTTTGCGTTTGAAGTCGTTTCCTTCGGTTGTTTTCCCAACCTGAATTCTCCTCGCACATTATGGATCGATATCCGCGAACCCAGCGGCGCGCTGTCGAGCCTACAATCAGACCTCGAGGATGAACTTGCAGGACTCGGTTTTCCGCGAGAACGTCGTAGATACCATCCGCATCTCACGATCGGTCGCGTGAAACGTAATGTTCACCGTGATGCTATAACTGCGTTGGCCGAGAGCCTCACCCAGGTTAAAGTGGGGCGGATAGGCGTTGTCCAAGTACGGGATATCCGACTGATGCGTAGCGATCTTCACCCCACGGGAGCTGTCTACAGTCAACTGTCAGCTGCTGCCCTCGAGGAGGCCGTTTGAATCTCGACCGCAAACCTATTGTGTCCGTGATCGGAGCGGGAATCAGCTCCCCAGAGCAGGATGCCGATGCCGAAAAGGTTGGGCGTTTGCTCGCCGAACGGGGAATAATCCTTGCTTGTGGAGGCCGTGGTGGGGTGATGCTGGCAGCATGCCGCGGTGCGATTCAGGCGAGCGGAATAACCGTCGGAATCTTGCCCGGAACGGATTTGCGAGACGCAAACCCATTTTTAACGATCGCGCTGCCCACCGGCCTCAACCATGCACGCAACGCGTTGGTGGTCCTGGCCGGGCAAGCCGTAATCGCCATCGGTGGAGGATCTGGCACCTTGTCAGAAATAGCGATGGCTTTGAAAATGGGAAGGAAGGTGATCGGACTTAATACTTGGCGGGCGGAAGATCATCGCGGAGAGGCTGCCGATATTTACGAAGTCGAATCTCCCGAAGAAGCTGTAGCTGCCGCCATTTCATTTATATCGTTGAATAAACCAGGCGAATAACGGATGACGGAAACTGCATTAGAAATAGCACACACCATTGTAGAAACACTCGACGAAAAAAAAGGGGAAAATATTCTGCTCCTTGATCTGGTGGGAGTATGCTCCTTCACAGATTATTTTGTGATCTGCACTGCGGGCAGCGAGCGAACACTCAAGGCGCTTGCAGATGAAGTCCACATGCAGGTGAAAAAGAAGTATTCGAAAAATGCCTACAGCATCGAAGGAAATGCGAGTAGCGGTTGGATACTCATCGATTATGGCGATGTAATCCTGCATATATTTTCAGGGGACTTGCGAGCGTACTATAAACTCGAGGAATTGTGGCAGGACGGAAAGGTTCTTCTGCGGATTCAGTGACTTGCGGGACGCATCCCGGGATATACGTTTTCTCCTATGACGAAATTTGAACCGGTAGAGAAATCTCCCCACCGGCTAAATTGAAAAAGCCCATGTCTTCGATGGGCTTTTTTTGATACTTCAAATCCTACGTATTGTAGGAGTTCTCTTGAGCTGATCCTGAATAGATGTTAAGCGACCTCCGTACCCCGTTGATATGCTTTGATCGCTTCCTGTAGTTGATCGTCCTTCATGTAGGCGTCTCCGAGCAGCTGCCACAAGTCTGGCGTTTCCGGCTCCCGATCCAACGCTATATTGATATCCTCAATGACCGCTTTGAGTTCCTTCTTTCGCTTGATGAGTTCGGTGTAATGAGTAATTCCCTGTTCGATGTCGTCTGAAGCAAACGACTGTCGAGCAAGATCGAGCACTTCGGAAGGTTCCAATTTTTTCGGTTTGGCTTTGGAAGCACGAGCTGGTTCCGGCTTGGTTTCTGGTTGCGGTTCAGGCTCGGGCTCTGGTTCTAATTCTAATTCCGCTTCCGGCTCCGGTTCGGGCTCTGGTTCCAATTCCATCTCGGGTTCTGATTTAGGCTCAGGCTGCGGTTCCTTCTCCAACTCAGGTTCCGGCTCTGGTTCGGGTTCCGGCGGAGTTTCCGTCTCAAGTTCTGGTTCAAGTACGGACTCGGGTTCCGGAGCAAGTTCCGCTTCTGGTTCCGGCGCAAGTTCCATCTCTGGTTCAGGTTCGGGCTCAGGTACAGCCTCCGCTTCCGCCTCGACTTCCATTTCTGGTTCTTCCGATGCAGGGATCAGTTGTTCTTCGACTTCTGAAATTTGTAATTCTTCCACTTCAACTGTGAATTCCGGCATCATAACTTCTGGTTCGCTCGGAGCTGTCGGTGGGATTTCCTCTGCCACGGGCTGCTCTTGGATAGCTTCGGCCTGTGGTTCCTCAGGGGCAGCAGCTTGCTCTACTTCTGCTTCGATCTCGGCTGCGGCTTCAATTTCGGATTCGATGGCAGGTGCTTGTGCGGTCTCCTCCTGTGCCGGTGGGGCGGGTGGAGGTACTTCATCCGGAGTCGCTCGCAGCCAATCCGGAATCTCTATTTCGATGTCGGTATCCGGATCACGGTACACAGGTCGTCTAACGGGTTGAGCCGCTTCCTCGGACTCAACTCCCGCGGGAGTTGGCTCGGCTGCCTCTGAGGTAGGAAGGATTTCATCCGAAACCGTGTCTGCTTGTGGAGCTGCGTGGGAAATCATGGTCGGTGCATCGGGTGCAGGTTGAGATGATGCGACCTCCAGCAACCAATCGGGAGCTTCGTCCTCCGATCCTGCTTCGGGCAATTTGAGGGGTTGAGTGGCCATACGATCGAGCCATTCGGTCGTCTCTTCGATTTCATGTCGATCGTCGGCTAAAATGTCCTCTACTGGCGCTTCATCGATCGCTTCCCCTTGAGCTGCTTCCATCGGGACTTCTGTTTCCTGCAAGGGCTCGGCTGGAGCCGTCACCATGGGCTCCTCCGGCTGCTGCACGGGCGGCTCAGGGGGTATAGATTCGGCTGGTGCTTCTCCTTGCTGTACAGGCTCTTCTGCGGCGGTGGACAGTGGAGTTTCGGCCTGTTGCTCGAGTTCGGCTGGGGCAATCGCTTCAGACGCGGCTGCGGGTACAGTGCTTGGTTCGATTCCGACATCAACATCGAGGCCGCGCTGTGCAGCAAGATCTTCAAGCCAATCAAGACCCTGTTGTGGTTCTTCCGGGATATCCCGTTCTTCGACGATCGGTGGAGCAGCTGCTTCCGTACTAGATAAACCTGCGGATCCCAAGTCCTGGGACGCCGGCTGCTCTTCCCCTTCCGTGGTCGTTTGCTTTGCAGCAAGATCCTCCAGCCAATCGAAGACTTCGTCGTCCTTCAAATCCGTTGTGTCGGCTGCGGCGACTTCATCTGCGAAGGCTTTCAACGAACCGGTATCTACGAGCTTTTGCTCTTCAATGGGTCGTTCTTCTGATGGAGCGGGTTCGTGTTCTAATTCATCCGTGGCGATTTCTTTCAGCCAATCTATGGCATCTTCTTCGGCAGGCGAGATCTTGAATTCCATCGAATCCGGTTCGGCAATACCATCGAGCCAATCCGGTGCTTTTCCGAGTGAAGGGGTTTCCTCAACCGTAGATTCTGTGGTCGGTTCATCGACGTCGTGTAGCCAATCCGGAGATTGCTGCATCGACGTTGCTTCCATGGAAGGTTGAGCACGATCCGTTTCTGGCTCGCCGATGTCCATAAGCCAATCCACCTCTTCTTCTTCGCTCTGGATTGACTCGAGTGGAGCCGCAGGTTCGATATCTACAGCGGCGCCGGCCTCTTGCTCTTGGGTATCGGCGACTGGTGTCTGGTCTTCTTTCGTCTCCAAATTCGAAAGCCAGCCAAAAGTATCGTCCTCTGGAGGCGTCGCCTCGCCTGGGGAGGGTGTTTCGCTTTCGGCGCCAAGTTGCATTTCTTGGCGAATCGCTGCGCGTGGGATTTCGTCGCTGTCGCCTTCCGGCTGCGACATATTCTTAAGCCAGCTCGGTGCCTCTGCGCTCTCGATTGGAGCTGCCTCAAAGCCGCCGCCTTCTTCATTATCCATAATGGCTGAGGAAAAATCATCCGAAGAGAGTTCGATTGAATCGGGTTCGGCAATATCTTGCAGCCAGCCAGGGGCTTCTGCTGTCGGCAGTTCTTCGTATCGAGGCTCTTTCGGGGTTAATCCAGGCTCTTCACCCGCTTCCTGTGCCGCATTCATCGCAGCTTCATGTGCCGGAAGGACATCTTCGGGTTCTTGCGTTGCAACATCCGCTACGTCTTCCAGCCAGGACGATTCTATTTCTTCGGGTGCAGGCTGTGCCGAGCTAGGTTCTTCAAGCTTGGATTCCTGACCTCCGTCGAACCACTCCGAAATTGCAGCTTCTGACTCTTCTTCTGCTGTTTCTTCGCCAGTACTGGCGGGTTCTTCCTTTTCGACTTCGACCTCTTCGAAGGGAATTTTTTTCCTTTCCAGCTCTTCAGTTTCTCGGTCCCCGAGCCAGGTGATGATCGTCGACGTCGCTCCGGGTTCTTGGGCGCCCAGCCAACCCGGTATGGAGCCGGATTCGTCATCTTCATCCGTTTCGCCCTGTTGGGAAACATCTTTTTCGGTTTCTCGGTCCGCGCCCATTACCGGTTGATCGGCAATGGGTGTCACAGCTTCCTCCGGATTGGGCGCCACTTCATTGATATCCGCGGCGATGTCACCGAGCCAATCAGGCAATCCACTCCCACCCTCGGCTCCCTCCCCGGGAGCGTTCACAGGTGCGATGTCTTGCATCCACCCCGGAATTTCAGCCGGGGCGAGTTCGCCATCTTCGTCGCTCGATGTTTCGTCTCCTGAAGAAGATGGATTATCCGGGAGTACGCCTGCTTCGAGTGATTCGAGTTCATCGTCGCTGAAAGAGATCGGACCTTCTTGGACTTCGCCTGTGGACTCCGTCCAACCAGCTTCACTCATCCACTCCGGAATTTGTGATGCAGACGCTTTGGCGTCCTCCGTTGAAGGTACTTCATCTGCTTCAGGCGGTGAGGGTTCTGAAGATTCATCCGGTGAAAAGGGCGGTGGGGAATCGGATTCTTGTTTCATATCGCTCGTCGCTTTTTGGGTAGATTTACCAAGTTCTTCGAGCCAGGCTGGTTTTGAGGGTGTCTTAAGGGTACCCGAATCGGTATCCCCTAGTTTTACGCTCAGGGAAGCTGCCCAGGAGGGTTTGCCGGGTTCAGTGGAGGGCATTGGTTGTCCTGGACTCCAATCCAACCGATCTAGTTTCACACTGCTTGCGTCGACCGTCTCCGGACTGAGCCTGGCATCGTCGACGAAGGCCATGTACGGATCGATTGCAGCCAAACGTCGATGGTACGTACTTGCTTCTTCTGTTTTGTTGTTTGCTCGAAGAACGGAAGCCATAATGCGGTTCGCTTCGAGGCAGTAGGGTAATTTCTCCAGGATTCCGTTGCCCACCTCCGCAGCTTCCAGATGTTGATTGGTATGTAAATACATGGATGCGAGCATCACTTGGAGGTCTGGACGTTCGTGATCTTCTTGAAGCGCGGCGCGCAATTCTGCAATGGCTTGAGAATACAATTCACCATGTGCGTACATACGTGCAAGGGCACCGCGTGTCATCCGAACCTTTGCCGGTTCGACCCCATCTCGATTGCCGATTAGCCGTCGTAGTTCTTGCTGGATGGCTGGATTGGCCGGATTTGTCTCGAAAGCACGTTCCATGTGCCAAATTGCGGAGTCCAAATTACCTTCATCTTCGCGGACGATCGCCATGCCGATGTGAGAAACGAAGTCATCCGGGGCGGCGGAAAGAACGCGTTGAAAGATATCGGCAGCATCCCCATAACGTTTGGCTTCCAGATACGATTTTCCCAACAGGCGATAGGTATCCAGGTGTTTTGGATAGGATTCGAGAATTCGCCGGCAATGGGCGATCGCCTCGTCGAGTTTTTGCTGCTCGATGAGTTCATCTATGAATTTTAAATAGGCGCGTAGCGTTAACTCTGCCATGCAGGCACCTCAATATTAGTATGCTATAGTTGCAAGGTTTGTGCAAGCGAGCGAGGGAGATATTAATGGAAATCTTAAAAAGTTCACAATCGTTCGATTTAAGACGTTCGCTGGGGTCTATATAAGTAAAAGTTGTTACAAGACTACCCTCAAATTGACCTATCGATGACGGTTTCTTCTCTGCCCCGCTAGAGATTGTGTTGCAAGCGAATACGGTCAATCAGCGAATTTATTGTGGGTTCTGGGAAAGGTGCAGGACCCAAGCGATCTTCATCGAGCGTGAGTTCTTGTGTGGCGAGTAATATTGCTCGTACGTTGTCCCTCAGCGCCTCAGGGTCGTATCCGCCTTCCAGGAAGTAGATAATTCGTCCTGAACTGTAGGTATCCGCATAGCTTTTAAGTAATTCCCCGAGATTGTGGTATCCGCTCGTGGTCAATTGGAGGCCAGCCAGAGGGTCGTTCCAGTGTGCGTCAAAACCTGCCGAGACCAGGATGAGATTCGGGGCAACACGCTCGCACAGCGGTTCCAGTATCTCTGTGAAAATTCTTGTGAAAGCTTGATCGCCTACCCGTGAAGGCAGCGGGACGTTAACGATGGTGTTTTCCCCTTCGTCGATGCCCGTCTCCTCGATAAATCCAGTCCCGGGATAGATTCCGGATTGGTGAGTCGAGAGATAGAAGACCTGCGGATCTTGTTCGAAAATCTCCTGTGTCCCATTTCCATGATGGACGTCGAAATCTACGATCAATATCCGTTCCAAGCCCAGCGATTGTGCGTGACGAGCGGCGATGGCGATGTTGTTCAGAAGACAAAACCCCATGGCTTTCGTAAATGTGGCGTGATGCCCAGGCGGACGGACCAACGCGAATCCGCGGCTCGCTTTCCCACTGGCCACACTTGAAACGATTTCGAGTGAACCACCGGCGGCCAAGAATGCCGCATCATAGGATGCAGGTGTTACGTAGGTATCGCCATAATCGACGAATCCCGGTCCCTGTTTTGCAGCTTGCTCGAGGGCTACCACGTATTTTTCGGGGTGCACGGACGTCACGGCGTCCAACGCTGCGCTCACTGGTTCGATGTATTGCAGTGAATCGCTCAGCGGTGGGGTGAAGATCTGGTCGAAGTGTCGAAATCGGCGCGGGTTTTCCGGATGACCTTCCAATACATGGCCGGGTGAGGGTACAAGAGTATATATGGATTCATTCGATTGGGTCATCAGTCGGATCCTCTTTGGGTCAAACGTTGTCGTCGAATTCCAGGGTTATTCTAGAATGCGCCTTTCCCTTGGATGACTGCAATGGGTGTCATCAACAGGATTTTGATATCCAGCCAGAGAGAGTAGTTGTATATGTAGTATAGATCTTCATCGGTGTTGAGGTGCATTGGCTTTTCGCTGCGTCCGTTAATTTGCCACCAGCCTGTGATGCCTTGCGGGACGGCGAAACGTTTCCGTTGCCAGGGTCGATATCGATCTACCAACCAGGGCAGCTCAGGGCGAGGACCGACAAGAGACATCTCACCTTTGAGGACATTCATAAGCTGCGGTAATTCATCCAGGCTGTAGCGCCTAAGCAAACGACCGACTTTAGTAACGCGTGGATCATTGGCGTGTTTGTAAATGACCTCGTTTTCACCGGCCTCTCGTAATTTTTCCATCATTTTGATCTCAGCATCTGCGGTCATTGTACGGAATTTGAGCATTTCGAACGGTTTGCCATTCTCGCCAACCCGCGTTTGCCGGAACAGGATTGGCCCAGCGCTGTCTAGCCGGATGGCGATCGCAGCTACGGCCATGATTGGCGATGACAGGATAATCAATATCAGACTGATAACGAAGTCGAAAGCACGTTTGATCATGCGAGGTAGACCGCGAATAACGGGCTCTCGAAGGCCGATTAGTGGGAATCCGCCAAGCATTTCGACATTCGCCTGGACCAATGCCAAAGAGAAATAATCCGGGATGACTTTGATGCGTATCGGGAATCGTTCCAGGTTTGCGACGAGGGTGTGTAGTTTGTCGTATGCGCGCGGTGGTAAGGTGCTCCAGACTTCTGATACGTCATGGCTTTCAACAACTTGAAGCAAGTCGTCAAGCTTGCCAAGAATAGGAGCCCCATCGATATACTTTCCTTTAAGATCAGGATTATCATCCAGGTATCCGATCACCTGGTAGTTTGAAGCACGATAGCTTCGGATCGTTTTCAAAACCTCTCGTCCCAGTGTGCCGGCTCCGATGAAGAGAACTCTGGTCGGCTCCAGAATGGACTGGCTGCGCCCTAGACGTGTATAAAGCAGGGTTGCAGCTCGAAACGCTGTCATAAAAACGAGGGTGATGACAAAGATATAGGCAAATTGCAGGCGGGAGACTTGACGGTAGGTCATATAAAGTGAGCCGGCAAAAAGAATGGTGGCTGCAGCAGAACCGGTAACCAGTTGCGTGAAACGCGAAGTCAACCGTCGTGGTCGATCGAAATTATAGGCTCCCGACATGGCCAATGAACCTGACCAGCAGATGATGGCCAGGATGTACACCGGAAGCGGTAGGATTTCATCCCCGGCAGTCAGTGTCTTTCCGAAAGGAAGCAGCGCTCGCAGCCAGGTGGCAGTCAACAGGCTGAGGGGTGTGAGCAGGATATCTCCTGCGAAGAGTAAAATTGATAGTCGGCTTATCCGTCGATCCATATGCTCACCCAGTCACATTTCTATCATGGTATCTCTGCAGATTACTCGATAGAATAGCGCTTCCATCCTAACATCTGGGCCGTGATACGCAGGATGAACCTCGGATTGTTATACAGGTACCGCCGCCACAACCGTCTTGGCTCGGATATCAAGCGAAAAAGCCATTCCAATCCCATTCGCTGCATCCAACGAGGGGCTTGCGGTTTCCTTCCCGTGAGAAAGTCGAACGCAGCTCCGACGCCGATCAACACAGGCGCCTGCAGGTGATGGGCGAATTCTGCCATCCATATTTCCTGCTTCGGTGTACCCAGTCCCACCCATACGATATCAGCATCCGATCTGTCGATGTTGCGTATGACGTTTTCCTTTTCTTCGTCAGAAAGCGGTCGAAATGGGGGTGAAAATGTGCCCGCGATTTGGATTCCCGGAAATGTTTCTCCGAGAACGGAAGCCAATTGCTCGGGCACTCCAGTCGCACCGCCGTAGAAGTAATGCCGGTGACCTGTCGTGGCGGAGCGCGCACAGAGTGCGACCATCAGATCGGGTCCATAAACTCGTCGGACGAACGAGAATCCCTTCAGACGGCTCAACCATACCAACGGCATACCATCCGGTGTGACCATGCCCGCCTGATTATGGATTTTACGCAGGCGTTCGTTCTTTTGACTCTCCATCACGCCGTGAACCCCCGTAATGCAGACGTAATGATGTTCACCGGCGTCGATCCAACTTTCGATGATCTCGACGGCTATCCGGGGAGTGATGGCGCTGACGGCAATACCGAGGATGTTTACCCGTCGGATCGTTTGTATTCCGCCACTGCCAGTTTCCTGCGGCTCTTGGAACTGGTTTTGACGTTCAACGATCATTAGTCCCCCGTCCATTTTCACAGGTGCTTATCGCTTGATGGTAAATATCTAACAATTGGGAGTAATTCCTTTCGGCAGTGTAGTTCTGCAGGTAATTCTTCCGTGCGAATTCGCCCATCTCGGTGCTCCGGGCTGCGTTTCTATCGAACCATTTGGCTAATTTTCTCAACTCGAGAACGTTTCCGGGCGGGAACAACATCCCGCTTTTCTCGTGTCGAACGATTTCGGGAATGGAACCGATCCTGGTTGCCAGGACAGGAAGTGTGCTGGCAGCAGCTTCAAGCAGCACCATGGGGAACCCCTCGAACCATTCGGAGGGAAATACTAGAAATCTGGCTTTTCTCATGTGGGCAAGTACTTCATCGTGGGCAAGCCTACCCAGTATCTCGACGTCTGGATACGATTGTACTTCAACCTTATTTTGAACGAAATTTTCCAAAGGACCGTCGCCGATGATTTTTAACGGCGGCATATCAGGATCTACCCACGCTTGCATTAACGTCCGTATCCCCTTTTCGGGACTGAGACGTCCGATATATAGTGCGTATTCTTCTGATTTGGTGCCTACGCCAGGATCGTCAAGCAAGAAGTTGGGCTTGACCACAATGCGATCCGCAGGGTAGCTCCCTCGAATCATCCAATCTCGCATGAACGAACTCAAAGCGACATAGCGCTGAATGGCGCGTCCCCAAGTGCCCAATCCACGATGGAGAGCGATCATCGCCGCTACGACTGCGCTTTGGGCGGCGGAATTGTGATAACAGCGATGAATAATCGCCGGCCAGGGGAATCGCAGACCGAGGCAATCGTCGCAGGGTCCGCCGTTTCTAAAATGGTTGGCAGCAGGACATGTCAGTCGGTAATTATGCAGCGTTTGCACGACGGGAATATCATGTCGAAAACAAGCGTGATAGGGAGCGGGAGAGACACGCAAAAACGTGTTGTGGAAATGCACCACATCAGGTGCTGTTTCTTCGATGAGCTGACTCAGCTCGCGCACCGAACGACGTGACCAGATGGTTTCCACCGCAGCAGTGAGTTTTGCAATGCGGTCAAGCTCGGAATTCGAGCGTCGGTATTCAACGACCCGATGGCCTTTTTCACGAAGAAGGCGAGCCTCCGCCTTAAACACTTGATCCTCTCCGCCAGCCTGGCAATAGGTGTTGTGGACGAGAAGGATAGAGTGAAGTTCCATGAATTTCGTAATCTCCCAACGGCCTTTGTTGGCTCAGGGATACAATTGCAGATGAATTGAATCGGGCGCGGCGGCGATTGGATACCCGTATCGCAGCAACAAGGGCATTGTAAGGACGGTTGTAAGCAGCTTCTCGAACCTGCCGAACTCCTCAATCCATTCTCTGTCTGGACGGATGCGGATTGGACCAATCTTGGACCGTGCCGGGTTTCCCGCCACGGTGTGATGGATGCCTATATTCACTATTGAAGGGTCTTGAAAGAAATCCAGGGGATCATCGATCTTCATTTCATTCAGGATCCGTTTGACGGTATGTCTGGGTTGGGAAGCGAAATCTTCGTAGCGGGTTCGCATGTAAGAGCCTACGGCACGCCGCTTCTGCATGGCCTCGATGAGCAGATTCCAGATGAACCACATGATTCCATTCCTGAATATAGAAAGCCGACCCATGGCGATGCCATCTTCAGGTTGAAGAGGATGTTTACGCCAGGAATAACCGGTCCCGCGAGGATCGCGGATCAGGTGGAGGATGGTCACCTTTATGCCGGGTATTGAGGACAGGATCAGTGCATAAGTGGGTGATTTCGACGAGTCGACAATGACTTTCGCGTCTGTCGATTTTTGTATACTTCGATACAGGCTTAAAAGCTCCTGCGTATAGGTTTGGAATTCGTGATTCGACTCAGTGCCTGATCGATGCAACCATAATCCGGGAAAATTCCTGGTACGTGCAAATTTCGTATGCTGTCTAAGCATCCAATCGGCTGGTGCAAATTCCCGATCACTTCGATAGGCTTTAAGAATCGGATTCCACCAGGAACAATCCATAAAAGGTTCACCGCAGCCGCATGTTCTGTTTTCATGAAAGCCGCGCTCCCAGAAGTAATACATCTCACCGACATGGAGCAGCCCATCCACCTCGCCGAGGATGTTTCCGAGAATTGTGCTTCCGCTGCGGCTCCAACCAGCGATATATAAAATACGGATGTCATCGTTCGGCATGTCTTACCTTCCGAAGAAAACCTGAAAGCCCGTCTTTAATCAATCGAAAAGCCGTCAAATCCTCTGCATCGAATCCAAACGCAATAAGAACGAGGCCAAAGACGCCGGCAGCAACCACGAAGATAACTGCAAGGCGCAGGATCTGATATTCCGGCTTCCACAGCCGGGTCAAAAATACTGCTCCAGCAGAGACCAGGCTGGCAGTAACGATTTTATGATATCGCTTATCGTACGGCCAAAATCCCAGTTCGGACCGCACGAGTGCCAGACCGATAATCGAAAGCATGCTCAGGCCTAGCGTGGTAGCAATCGCAGCACCGTTAAGTCCGAGTTTGGGTGTCAACCAGATGTTCACCCCGAGGCTGATGCTGATGGCAATCGTCGTTACCCAAAACCACTTTACCTGACGACCCGTCATGAGCATCATCCCACCGACAAAACCGGAGGCGATATTGATCAATTGACCGATTGAAAGTATGAGTAATGCGGTTCCGCCTGTTTGATACCCATTTCCAAAAAGCAGTTGTAAGAGTCCTTGTGGTATGAACATGGTGGTCAGGAGCAGCGGCAGGCTCATGTATAGTCCCCACTTCGTGCTGATCACGAACAGCTCCTGGAGATCATCTTCCTTGTCTTGGTGATAGAGATCAGAGATCATCGGAGAAAAAATATATGCGATCGAACTGATCAGGAGCGGGAACAGTTGCGTGATCTGCGAGACCGCTTGATAGATGCCAACTTCAGATTCGGGACGGTACACGCCGATGAGCAGCCGATTGATCCAGATGATGAATAGGGCAAAAGTTCCTGCAAGCCAGGAAGGGAGTGAAAACGCCATTAACTTTCTCAACGATGTGGTTGTCTTGGGTTGACTGGTAAAGATTTCCGGAAATAACCGTCTCAACGTAATTATTCCCAATACGAAACTCAGTATGTACCCCACGACCACAGATTCGATCGCGGCGGAAAGCCCAAAACCGAGAAGAAATAAAGGGATGAATACGAGCAAGCTTGTGCTGGATGGTAATAGATCCTCCAAGACCACAGCGTGCTGCGTTTTCTGGGTGACTCTTGTTGCGGCAGCAATAACCCGAATCACAGTAAGTAAGGCGAACGCCGGCACGAGTCCTCGGATGACCTGCGTGACATCTGGATTGTGAAAGATTTTCAGAGCGACGAGAGGCGCCGAAAAATAGAGCAGGACGCCCAAACTAATTCCGCTGAGCAGCGATATACCGCTCGTTTGAAAAATCAAGCTCTTCAGATCAGCGGCGTTCGTTTTCCAGTATCGCGTTGCATAGCGAAGGACCGCCTTGTCCAGGCCCAGCGGTGCGATCGTGCCCAGCATCTGCAGCAACGTCCAGCCAATCGCATAAATTCCGAATTCCGCTGGTCCAAGAAAGCGGGCAAAGATGACTTGCCCCAAAACGAATAAAAACCGGCCCAGCACTCGACCAAACAAGGCGATACCTGTGCCCGTAACAAAGCGATTAAGCAGCTCATCCTGCCAATCATGAGGTTTTGTCAGGGATGGTTCCATGCGCTTCATTCCAGTGTTTTTCGAATCTTGCATGAATGGCATCGCCCTTCCCATTAAAGAAGTCTCATGACGCAGGTTGATTGTAGATCGAGCCGTCTTTCTATAATCCACACACGTGACCGTCTTCAATCGAGGGTGCCATCATGACATCTTGTGTTGAGGATTCCAGGCGCGTATTTTACATGAAGCCCATGCGGACGGAAAGTGAAGGCATGCTTTCCCCTATATGTGGTCTGATATACAATCCACGGTTGTGAAGGTCAGGCGAAACGATTTACGTTCGAACTGGACTAAGCGTGCAGGATGGGGAATGTTAGTGCTTCTCATTCTCTGGGCACGCGTTCATTGGCCTGTGCGTGCGCTTGAATCTACCGGTCCCGCAGCCCTGCGGGACTTGGCGTTTACGTTGATTCTCTGGTCGCTGACCCTGATTTTATGTTTTTCTCTCGGTGTGGTTCTGCTCCGACTATTTCGCTTCGAACGAATGGAGAACTTAGAGCGGGATGCCTTTACCTTCGCATTGGGATTTGGCGTCGTCTCCTATTGGATTCTGTTGCTTTCATTCCTGCAGCTTCTCAATCCGCTTGCAATCGCAATTTCATTGATCACTGCCGCGATCCTTGTCGCGCCCGAAGCGACGGAGTGTGTTGGGCGAATCGCTGCTCTGCCTGGCAGTATCCGGCAATCCTGGGGAAGCGTATCGACCACCGGTAAGGTTGTGGTGAGTGTGAGTCTTGTGATTGCCGGTATCAGTTTTGTCAACGCGCTTACACCGGCCTGGGATTACGATGGTTTGATGTATCACCTGGTTGGACCGAAGCTCTTCTTAGAGGCCGGAAAGATCTTCCCGCATGTGGACAATTGGTACATCAACGGACCGTTCACGATCGAGATGGTCTTTTCTCTCGGATTAGTGTTTGGGGATGACATATTTCCAAAGTTGATTCATTTTTCACTTGGGACGCTATATGTACTCACGAGCTACTTGCTGGCGCGGAGGGTATTGAATCGTGAGCATGCGTGGCTCGCCCTAGCGCTGATCATGGGCATCCCAATATTGCCGATATTGGCCGGCTTCGCATACGTCGACCTAGGTTGGAGCGCCTTCGAAGTGCTGGCCGTTCTTGCATTTCTCATCGGAATCGAGAACCGTGGAAATAAATACTTGATCCTTTCTGGCACGATGTGCGGGCTCGCAATGGGCAGTAAGTACCTTGGCCTAGAAGGTGTTTGTGTTCTGGGAATGCTTCTGCTGCTGCTCCATTGGCGTAGCGGATGGCGCGCCTTGCTTGAATCCGCCCTGTATTTCGGTGCTCCAGCGATCATCGTCGCTTCACCTTGGTACATCAAGAACGCCGTTTGGTTTGGGAATCCGGTTTTTCCATTCTTTCTGGGAGGGCATGGGTGGGAACCGGTGCGTTTGGAACTCTATCAGAGCTACCTGCAGTCATTCGGGTATGGAAGATCGGCGCTCGATTACGTGCTCCTCCCGGTTCATATCTACACACATCCGGAGCGTTTTGGCGCGGTGATGAACCAGATCGACATTCCGAATCCTCTTTTCATATTGGCTTGCTTTGTGGTTACCTTGAAAAGGACACGCGCAATCTCTCTCCTGCTGGTAATTTCTGCGTTCAGGTTCGTCTTGTGGTCGGTTGGCTCGCAGCAGACCCGTTTCCTCACGCCGATCTTTCCCTTAATTGCAGTGTTGACGGTTTATGTCTTGCAAGCGATCTTTTCCGAGCGGACAAAGTTGGGCAGGTTTCGATTCGCGGCTTCATTTTTATGCGTGGCACTTATGGCGATTCCACTCTTTTATCAAGCAATTTACACGGGTCAGTACCGACCCTTTGACGTAGTCATCGGGACGGAGAGTCGAGGGCATTACCTATCACGGATTGTCGGTAATTATCCTGCGATTTCCTATGCTGAAGAGAATCTCGAACACGAGAAGCGTATTCTTCTTCTGGGAGACGGCCAAGGGTATTATTGCCTGCCCAATTGCGTCCCGGATCCGGATCACTTTCGATGGGCGGGGGAAATCGCGAGTCTGGGATCAAGCGAAGAACTCGGAACGTGGTTTTCGGAGTATGCGCTGGGCTACTTGGTTCTCAATCGGGAATATCTGGATTTTTTGCTGCAGCACGATTCAAAAGGGGTGCTGGAATTTGCCCTTCGTCGTTTGATCGAGTGGAGGGATGCGGGTTGCCTCCGATCGCTTTTTGATGACGATTGGGTCGTGCTGTATCAAGTCGTTTGTCCGCCAGACTACGCATCCTCAGATATCCGTTTGTTTCAGTAAGGATGCGGCTTCAAAGCCGGATTGGCCTTCACTCCTGGAGCTAATGCTGCAGACTGGCCAGGATGAATGCAGCAAGCTCTTCCTTTCCGGCATTTTCGTAATACTCGGCTAGAATTTGTAGATTTCCTATTTCATTCCGATCGATCCTCAGCCTGCTGATCCAGGGAACCAAATCGGGGGCGAGGAACGGCCGTAGGTATGTTCGATCGTAGTACTGTTTGGAATTCGATTGGTTGAGTGCTCCCCAGAATGCCTGTTCATACTGGAGTATTGCGTCGGTTTCAGAATTCTCAGCCATCACCAGCCGGCCAGCTAGATGATGCACATAAGGCGGAACCGCGTCGATCGGTGAAAGAAACAAGGCCTTGATCGTATTCTCTCTTGCCTTTGCCAGTTCACCCATTTGAATCTGTGCATATGCCAAACCAACGTAAGCTCTAATCTCCTGCGGATAGGTTTCAATTAACCGCTCGAATTGTGACTTCGCGGTTTCCGTGCAACCTGATTGCAGGGCTTGCCAGGCTTCCAGCAGCGCATCTTGTCGTGGATCGATTCCGGTTTGAGATCGCAGGGAAGCAAAAAAGTTCTCATGCAGAGGGTTGGTTGGATCGAGGAAAATACTGTATCTCAGCCAGGGGTCGAGGCTGACAGCATGTTTATACCGACCAACGGCGCTCGTAGTTTCTCCCACTTGTTCTTCCATCCACCCCAAGATCATGATTAATTCTGCATTCCGGGGCGCCATCTCGATCGCATGTTTCATATGTTCGAGCGCTTGAACTATATCCCCGGTTTCCCATTCCAGCGCGGCAAGGTTTGCCCAATGGACCGGCCAGTACGGATCACGATCCAAGCCGGATTCGAGACTCGTTATAGCTTCAGCATAAATCTCTACGTCGTCCGATGGATAGGCTAGATACGCACGTGCGAGCGCACACTGGAAGTGATAGAGTGTGACTTCAGGATCAAGCTGTTGTGCCTGGCAAATCTTCTCTTCAGCTATCTGCCAGTCTCGTTGATTTCCGGCTTGAACCCCATCCCAATACAGCGTTGTGTTCCTAAAGGCGAATAAGGAACCGAACAGAAAAATCGCCATCAATGTTGCCAGGCCGATGAGCCCTGGTCGTTTTGGAATCGTAGCTTTATAGACGTTTAAAACCCTATGATAGAACAGAGAGAGAATGATGAGCACGGCAGCAGTGTATAGCGGGGATTCGAAAAGATAATCGACACCATGATGAATGAGCAGCGCCACGGCAGCACCGGTGTATGCTGCCAGATCATAGCGGCCAGCGTGGTCTGCTTCTCGCCAATATTGATAGCCCGCACGGGCGATGAACACAAACGCAACGAACGCCACAAGTAATCCGATGATCCCATTTTCGGCTGCAATCTGAAGCACTATGTTATGCGCGTGGCTAGTCGCAAAGCCAGGGGGGATTTGATTCTCGCGGGCGAAGAGTATGGGAAAGGCGCTCGATCCACGACCCCAAATGGGCGACGATAAGAAAATGTTCCAGGCGGGCCCCCAGATTTTCGATCGAGAAGTGCTAATCGCCCCATGTCCGGGTACGGATTGCGATTGGATGAAGAATAAGGCTGTCAGGGAGATTACAACGATGGCTGAGATTCCGATCCCGGCTATATACTTCAATGCGGTCCTCCGTCTTGCGATACCTATCGCTCCTTTGAAATTGGATATCATGGATGGACCAAGTGCTACTGCGGCAGAGACGGCACATCCTGCAACGGCGGCGAGCCAGCCGCCTCTCGATGAAGCGAAATAGGCAAGATGAACGAAGAGCGTGATGATCGTGGTGTAAATAGCGCGCATACGCAAGGAACCTGTCCTTATCGCGCGCACGAATACGATCACCAATATAAGGTTTATAAACCCCATGAGGATGTTCGGGTGGCCGAGAAGGAAGCCGGCACTTCGATACCCAACCGGCGGCAAAGGCAAAAAATGTCCGGTAATGTTACGCCATTGGGACAACCAGACTGCAGCCGTCGCCAACTCCCTCAGGGTCACGAAAACTGCTACCGTGATGAGCGCATTTTCCCAGGTCTGGATGTCCCAATGGTGATTCAGGGATTCCTGTACGACAACAAAACCGACGAAGAGGATCAACCCCCAGAGTACCCTCTCTGCACTCGCGTACGGCAACGGTGAGGAGAAAAGATGCGCCGCTTGTAGTGCTAGGTATACGAATAAAACAAAGGTCACCTTAGCGATCTTAAAAGGTTGGGTGTTACTGAACCGAGAGAAAAGCACGCCAGACAAGATACATAGGAAGAAATATGTACTGATCTGACGTACTAGCGGATTGGCGCTCGATATCTCACTCACCGTGAGCAGAAAGAGGATCGAAATCAGATAAGTGATCAATCTTTTGTTCTTTGTTGTCATGATCTTCCTCTCTCATCGTTCAATTGAACTAGTGCAGGCGACCAAATGCTGTTCACCTCGAAGAGAATGCCCGTAGTTCGGTGGATCGTATGCTGAGTGTTAGAGCATTCTCCATTGTACAAGAGGGAATTCGGTTGGCAAACGAGGATTGCTATCGTTTGATCCGATTTTCCTGATTCAACCACCGGGCAATGTGGATCGAAGCATGGCTGCTCGAGACGTCTTCATCAACGATGGGATAGTTAAAGAAAAATAAAAGGCTCGGACCGTGCCGAGCCTTTCTCTTGATGCTTAGGTGATGTCTTTTCTACGACATCTTCTACGAGTCGTCAACCATACTCGGTGCAGTTCGCTTGCTTTGAAAGATCGCCCAAACCAGGACGAGGACAAGCACGGCTACGACGGAAACCACACCAAGGTCCAGGTTTCGGTATTGAACCGCAATGGGCGCGATGATCACGGAAACCAGGTTGACAACCTTGATCATGGGGTTCAAGGCGGGACCAGCGGTGTCTTTCATCGGATCACCAACTGTATCGCCGATCACACCAGCCATATGCCGTTCCGAGCCCTTGCCGGTATTGTTAGCCGGATCGGATGGTTCGTCTTCGATCGCTTTCTTGGCGTTGTCCCAGGCGCCGCCGGCATTGTTCATGAACACGGCGAGCAACTGTCCCGAGAGGATGATACCTGCCAGGAAACCACCCAGAGCTTCAACCTGCAGAACCAAACCAACGACGATCGGCGTGATTACACCGAGCAGCGCCAGTGAGACGAGTTCTTTTTGTGCAGCAGTCGTGGCGATAGCTACGGGTCGTGTGTAGTCCGGTTTGCTTTTGCCTTCCAGTACGCCGCGTTTGAACTGTTTTCGGACCTCTTCCACAATGAGTGCGGAAGCTCGACTGACGGCGTTGATGGCGAAGGAGGAGAACAGCCAGGGCAGTGCCCCACCAATCAGCATGCCGACGAAGACCTGTGGAACATCGATGCGAATGCCGATGGTACTGATTTGTTCGGCTAGGTCAATACCAGCCATAAGTTGCGCCCGGCTGACGTCAACGATGTAGGATCCGAACAGTGCCACGGCCGCGATCACAGCTGAGCCAATGGCGACACCTTTGGTGATTGCCTTGGTCGTGTTCCCCACGGCGTCGAGATCGGCCATGATCTGCTTGGCCTGCGTTGTGTCCTCATCGCTCATTTCCTGCCAGGACATTTCTCCGATGCCGTTGGCGTTGTCGGAAATTGGACCGAACGAATCCATCGCCACATTGTTGCCCGTGAGGGTGAGCATGCCGATACCCGTCATGGCTACACCGTAAAGGATGTAGGTGACCTGTGCGCTTCCTTCGACACCAGGGATTGTGCCGAAGATCAAAATCGATGCGAATATCGTCACGGCGATGACGAGAATGGACCAGACGCTCGATTCGTAGCCAATGGCGATGCCGGAGAGAATCGTCGTTGCCGGTCCTGTGTCCGCAGCTTTCTTGATTTCTTGAACTGGCGAGTTATGGGTGCTGGTGAAATACTCCGTGATGCGGTCGATGGCGATGGCCAACAAAACGCCAACTGTCGTCGCCGCGAAGGGCCGCCACCAACCTCCTGGAATATCCTGTAAATAAAGGAATCCTAGGATGAAGAAACTAACGATAGAGATCGCCGCAGAGGTAAGGAAGCCGCGGAAGATGGATTTCATCGCATCGCCGCTTTTCCCCGGGGAGCTTCGTACGGCGTATGTGCCGAAGATCGAGGACAGCACGCCGATGCCTCGTACGAGGAGGGGATAGATGATCCAGTGGAGGTTGCCGGTGATGTGCCAGAGCGCCAGTGCCAGGATCAATGCGGAAACGATCGTGACTTCGTACGATTCAAAAATATCTGCAGCCATCCCGGCGCAGTCGCCTACGTTGTCACCCACCAGGTCGGCGACGACGGCCGGATTGCGGGGGTCATCCTCGGGTATTCCCGCTTCGATTTTCCCCACCAGGTCGGCGCCAACGTCAGCCGCCTTGGTGTAAATACCACCACCGACTCGCATGAATAATGCCAGCAGGGTGCCGCCGAAACCAAAACCCAGCAGGGCGTCGGGGGCGGCAATGCCAAAGATAATAACAATGACCGTGCCGCCGAACAAGCCCAGACCGTCCGTCAGCATGCCGGTGATCGTTCCGGAACGATAGGCGATGCGTAATGCGTCGCCGAATGATCCTCGTGCAGCGGATGCAACACGCACGTTTCCTTGCACCGCCATGCGCATGCCGATTTGCCCGACAGCCAGACTGAAGCCAGCGCCCATGACAAATGCAAGCGCGCGGCCGAGACCAATGATCAGGCGAATTTCATCGTCGCTTCTGCCTGTAAAACGCTCCATCGCTTCCGGCGAGGGTTCGACGATATAAACGGAAAGAAATAGTGCGGCCGTGAGTATTAAAATCAGGGGCAGGATTGATTTCAACTGCCGGCGAAGGTATGCGTCGGCTCCCGTTCGGATTGCGCCCCACACCTCCTGCATCTTTTTCGTTCCTTTATCTTCACGCAGCACCTGTGCGCGCAGAAATACCGCATAAAGCAAACCAAGGATCGCCACCCCCAATACCCCCCAGACTGCGATCTGTTCGAATTGCGTTAAACCTTCCATTGTGAACATTGAAATAGACTCCTCCTATCTATAGATGTTGGGGAACGGGAGTTTTCATTCTAAAAGTCGTTGTAGATGCTGTCAAGCAATTTTAGTGAACGATAAACGGATACACATGCGTATCTTTTGAGAGATGAGTGTGTTGAAAAAGGAGTTGGGATATGCCTATTGACTCACAGGCTTTATTTTTTGTATAGTGTGCTCTGGAATCGCAATCCAGTTTTTAATGAGTGCGAAAAGTTTTTACTCTAAAAATGAGGACTGCAATTTCGTACGGCAACGTGGACGGTCTGGAGGTATCGGTTCGGACGAATAAAATTAATCGCGAAACGTTGATCGAGAATGGCTTTTGTGTGGTATTTTAATCATATAGATATGCAGCGCGAACTTCATCGCCAATATCAGAGCTATGGACGCAGGTAAATGCATTCGTAGAGGGGGCAAGCGGATCCATTTTTAAGCCATTATCATCATGTGCGGTGTGAGCCGATAACGATTTTTATAAGTTATCTGCGTTCCGGTGGATTGGCGAAGTAAGAAATTGTCATTGCCTCGACCATCCTACGATGCAGTAGGTAACGAAACAATCGTATTTCAGCGTCGGCAAACACATTCAAACTGCAGATCGGTTATCGACTTACGGAGCGATGTCATCGTCGTCGATTTGAGGCGTTTGAACCACAAACAGTTAACGGTTGGATTGTATTCTCAACCATTTGGGTGGACGCCGAAAAATGAAACAAACAGAATTTATCGTCCGTATAGATTGGGATTGTATCGTTTTGAACGCAATATATATCGAGAGTGGAGATGACAAAGAAGAAAAAGGGTGCAACGCAGAATAATCGACGCGTGAGGCAGACTGACAATCAGGTTGACCTCGAAGCGCGCTTTGATCCCAATGATGACGTAAATCTGTACTCCGAAGAGGAACATCCCGGGATTAGCCAGCTCGTTGAGCTAGGGAAGGAAAACGGATACGTAACGATTGACGATATCCTCACGATCTTTCCGGAAGTGGAGCGCGATATCGATCAACTCGAGGATGCGTACGCGGCTCTCATCAGCGCGGGTGTGAAAATCCTCGATGACGAACGTAAAGACGGTGGAGATGACAGTTCGGAGGCCGAGTCTACTGATCAAAACGGTTCGACTGCAGCTCTGGAAGAAGAGAATTATCTTTCCGCCGTGGATACGGATGATACGGTGGGTCTCTACTTGAAGGAAGTCGGACGCGTTCCATTGCTGACGGCTGAGGAAGAGGTATCGTTAGCGAAACGAATCGAAAGAGGCCGAAAAGCGAGGGAAAAACTCGCCGAGTCCCCCGTCTCCCCAAAGAAGCGAAAAGAATATCAAATGCTCATCGAGGACGGTTGGGCTGCGCGAGAGCATCTGATCACGGCCAATTCCCGCCTGGTGATCAGCGTCGCCAAGAAATACATGCGCAGAGGGGTTCCCTTTTTAGACTTGATTCAGGAAGGAAACATCGGCTTGATCCGCGCGGCGAAAAAATTCGATTATCGCCGTGGACACAAATTCTCCACCTACGCCACCTGGTGGATCCGGCAAGCCGTCACACGGGCGATCGCAGATCAGGGCCGTACGATTCGCGTGCCGGTCCACATGGGAGATCAGATCAACAAGTTGCTGCGCGTGTCGCATCAACTTACACAAGAATTGGGACGTGATCCGACGACGGAAGAACTCGCCCAAGCTTTGGACGTAACGCCGAAGAAAGTGGAGAACATGATTCAGGTGGCGCGGAGGCCGCTTTCACTGGAAACGCCCACGGATGAGGAAGAGGATTCGGAGCTGGGCGATTTCATCGAGGACAGCGATTCCCCGGCGCCACCGGAAGCTGTGATGCACAATTTACTGAAGGAACATTTGCGTGACGTGCTCACCAATCTTCCCCCGCGGGAGGTTCATATCCTACAGCTTCGTTACGGTCTCATGGATGGTCAAAGCTACACGTTGGAGGAAGTGGGCCGAAAGATGGGCGTGACGCGTGAGCGAGTGCGCCAAATTGAAGCCCAGGCGCTCAATCGACTACGGCATCCGGGTCACCGTCGCAAATTGGTTGATTACCTGCGGGAGTAATCGGATCGGAATCCTACAATGGTTAAGACAGGTCGCTGGTTGGTCGAGTGGCCTGTTTCTTCTTTAACGAAACGAGTTCCTCAACGCCGTAGGCCATCCATACACATACGAAGGGCACGATGGGAATCCAGTAGCGTTGGTAAGGCAGTGGGTTGGCGATCAGCAGGGCGAGGATCTGGAGTGCGGTTGCCGTAAAGAGCAGCACGATATTGCGCTTCGTATAGCCATCTTTGAGGGCGCGTAGATTGCGGAAACCCGCCACGATTCCAAAAATGGTCAGGAGCAGGGCCAATCCGGCGCCGACAACATTTCGAAACAAGGTATGCATGGGATTGGACAAGTACACCTCGCTCATCGCGGTGACTTGTGTATTGTAATTCTCGAATTCCTCGAATTGAAGTGGCGTTAAGTACAAGTGACCGAGCATGATCGCGATTCTCGTGGGCATCGTTTCCAGCACCTGGTTAGGCTGCAGTACCCGGAGTGTGTCTACCTGCTTTTGAACGAATTCCTGGCGAGCGCCCCAGATTTGTGTCAGCGCCTCCAACGGATGCGTCCATGCGATCGGACTGAGGACGAACATGATGAACGCTGCCACTAGCATGAAAATCAAGAGATTCTTAAAGATCTTTGTCTTCTTTGTTGAATCTTGAGATGGAATCCAGGCACAGGCCAGAAAGTTGATTAGCAACATGGGGGCGCTCGAATATTTCGCCATCGTCGCCAATGCTGCACTTGCACCGGCGAGCCACGGTCTGCGATCGGCCTCGAGCATGCCGAGGATCGCCAAGCATACGCCAAACGTCACAACGCCTTCCGCCATCGCTCTTCGATCGTGAAGCAAGATGAGGGCATTCGTAGCGAGCAAGAACGCCGCGATATATCCCATCCTGCGGCTTCTTAATGCTTCTCCACTGCGAAAAACCAGCAGCAGACTAAACGGCAGCAATAGCGTTACAGCCAAACGGGCACCGCGAAGAAGCGAATCCGAAGGCAGTCCTTTGGCGTCTTTATTCTCCTGCCACGATTTTGACCAATTCCAATCCGTTGCGACAGACTCGGGTCCAAAGCCGGCAAGGCGCCTTCCAATTCCCAGGACGTACTTCGTCAGCGGGGCATTAAGTGCCCTGTATACCTGATCGTAATCGTCAGGGTTCGTGGAATCCCAGGCCAGCGAAAGGGGGTCCGATAACCAACGTTCGAAGTCCCGGCTCTGGTAGAGCAGCGAACTTTCATCCGGATGAAATGGCACTTGATCTACGCCGAGGGAAACCCAGATGGCGTAGATCATAAGTGCGCACAAACCGATAAGCACTCGAACATGGTTTCTCATTGAAGCGGAACTCTCTGATTGATCAACATACCGTCACTTCCGGAAATGTCCGTTGGAAACCGTGGGCGTTGTGGATAGCGCTGCTCGAATCTCTCATCAGCGAGCAGCGTTTTGCGGGTATACACTTCCAGTCGATACAGGCCATATTCGGTGCAGGGTTTTCTGACCCGTGATCGGGACGCAGCGTCCATCCAAGCAGCGTGGAAGTGAATGCAAGACTCGTGGCGATGGTGAGCAAGACAGGTGGCTTCCAGTGCTCGCCGATTCTTTCAACGCCGATGAAAGTCCCCTGGAAATACATCGGTAAAGGATAGGTAAGCAGACAGAGGCCTGCCGTCAGGGCGGCCCAAATTGGCCTGTTTGTCGAATGTAAGTAAAATGTTGACACCATCAGGAGCACGAAGAGGCTCGTCTCCAAACCGCCGATGGCAAACGTTACTGACCACGGGGCGATGGCCCAAACGATCGCTGCTGACAGTCCGGCACGTCGGTGGTCCAGTGCCTCCCCGAGCTTCACAAGCAGCCAGCACGTCAGACTGTCCGCGAGCGCGTTGACGATGACCGATATGGTTGGAAATGGGGCGTCCGTTCCACCGGCCAGCAAGCCCAGAGCGGTCATGAGGAGCGCATAAACTGGTGTCGTTGTGCCCGGTACGGCTTCACCAGGATTGTAAACCAATCCGTGACCGGAAATCATGTTCTGCGCATAGCGAAAGGTGATGAAAGCGTCGTCGATCGTGCGCGGTTCGGGAATTGTCCGGGCGACGAATGAAAGGATGAAAACGATGGCCTGTGGTGTCAGGAATCGACAAAAAAGCATGTGTGGATTATACAGAGGAGGGATGAGGTGGGAAAGCGTTTCAATCCGAGGGTCTTGAATACGGCTGCCAGCCTGACCGTTATTGGAATTGCGGTCGGTTTAAAGGCCGTATTGCTGGCGATGAACGCCTTCCCTTTCAACGCCGACGAAGCGATCGTTGGGTTAATGGCCAGGCATATCCTGGATGGGCGTTGGCCGACATTCTTCTACGGACAGGGGTATATGGGGAGCCTGGATGCCTCTCTCGTGGCGCTTGCCATGGTCGTTGTTGGGAAGCAGGTATTCGCGATTCGCATCGTGCAAGTACTGTTGTATGCCGGCACCGTCGCGACGACAATGGTTCTCGGCTGGAAGATTTTTCACTCTCGATGGGCCGGTTGGGCGGCGGGCTTGATCATGGCCATACCGGCGGTAAACGTCACCTTGTATACCACAGTCTCGCTAGGGGGATACGGAGAGGCGTTGTTGATCGGCAACCTGCTCCTCATCCTGGCGTTGAAAATCGACGAATCACCGGGTTCGGCTCATCTCTACGTGTTGTGGGGTGCGCTTGCGGGATTGGGCTTTTGGACTTTCGGATTGACCCTGATTTATAGTATGCCCAGTGGTATCTTCATTTTATGGAAGGCTTTGAATTACCTTCGTAAGCGTGAAACGTTCCTTCGTTTGGCTCTGCTATTGGTCGCAGCTGCAATCGGCGCTCTGCCCTGGATCGTGTGGGCAATCTCGCATGGTCCCGGCCAGTTGGTCGAGGAATTGATGGGCTCGGCGATCGCGGGCGCATCTTCGGGTACTTCACTTGGCGTCATACTCAACCGCATTCGCTATTTCATTCTCCTGGGCACGAGCGTGATCTTTGGCCTGCGCCCACCTTGGGAGATCCGTTGGCTTGTGCTTCCGCTGTTGCCCTTTGCGTTGGCGTTTTGGCTAGTCGTCAGCTTCACCACGATTACGGGAATGAAAAGATCTGGAAGCAGACAAGTCGGGAAATTGCTGTTGCTGGGTGTCTGTGTTTGCCTGGTGCTTGGTTACATTCTAACGCCCTTTGGTGCGGATCCTTCCGGACGCTATTTCATCCCGCTCGCCGTGCCGATGTCGTTATTCGCCGCCGAGTTTCTGGTAAAGCAAAGACCGACGATCCGAAAGAAGTGGTGTGTAGTTCTCATTCTGGCGATTCTTACCTACAATCTCTTGGGCAACTTTCAGGCTGCCGCGCAAAATCCTCCCGGGATCACGACGCAATTTAATGCCATAACATGGATCGACCACCAACACGACGAAACTTTGATCGAATTCCTGACCCAGCAGGGTGAGATCCGGGGATACAGTAATTATTGGGTGGCCTATCCACTGGCATTCCTCTCCGAAGAGCGTTTAATCTACATACCAGAGCTTCCGTATCATCATGATTTTCGTTACACACAAAGGGACGATAGATACCAACCCTACGACGAAGAGGTTGCCGCTGCCGATCGAGTTGCCTTTATAACGACCAACCATGACGCATTGGACCAGTCTCTTCGCGATGAATTTCACAAGAGGGACATTCGTTGGCTCGAAATTCGCATCGGGGATTATCAAATATTTTATAATCTCGAACCCGCGATACATATCGAAGACATTAACGCGATTTGGTTAGTGGAGGGATCGCAATCTACCGATGAATGAGGTGCTCCCGTGAGTTTTCGCCGTCTGGTTCTGTGGTTCACTTTTTTGGCTATTTTCTCCATGGCAGTGCGTGTTTCCATCGATAGCGACACCTGGTGGCATCTGGCCGCAGGGAAGGTTATCACCGAAACCGGCGGGATCATTCGCGAGGATCCCTTCTCGCTTACGCGGCAAGGACAACCTTGGAGTTACCCGGGCTGGCTCGCGCAAGTCATCTTATACGGTGCCTACGAATGGTTGGGCTATCCAGGTTTGATCTTGTTGACGGCGTTGTTCGTCTTGATGGCGTTCGCCTTTATCTGGCCTCTGATGCAGGGACCCCCTTTGATGCGTTCAAGCACGATGCTCCTTGCCGCTTCCGTTTCGGCCGTGTATTGGTCTGCTCGGCCGCAGATCATGAGTTTCGCACTGGCGGGAGCTTTTTTCCTCCTGCTTTCGAAGGTGCGCAATGGGAACCGGCGCCTTGCTTTTCTACTGCCGGTCCTCATGGCACTGTGGACCAACCTGCATGGTGGCTTTGCTATCGGGTTCATCTTCATCTTCAGTTTTCTACTGGGTGAAATTATGGAGGCTTTTGATGAAATGATGCGTCAAGGGACTTCATTCAAGGCGGCTTGGCTTCAACATCGCGGTTCTCTCTTGCTGTGGGTTGGTTCCGGTTTGACCTGCGCGGTGGCAGTCGTTTTCAATCCGTACGGCGTGCAGATGCTGCTCTACCCCTTCAAGACCGTTTCCGTTGGTGCCCTGCAGGATTTCATTCAAGAATGGCAATCGCCGAATTTCCATCACATCGAAACGCAGCCGTTTCTGTGGACGATCTTGCTCTTATTGGCGAGTCTTGCATTCTCAAAGAAGGAAGTTACCTGGGTCTCGTTGATCCTCGTGGTTGGATTCACATATATGAGTCTCGTCGCAGCGCGCAACATCGCGCTATTTGCGCTCATTGCAGCGCCTTTCCTGTGCAAACACGGGTATGCAGCCATTCAACCGTTCGTCCAGCGTAGAAAGCAGGGCAAGCAAGTTCCCGAGTACCTCGCTCGCTTGCTCAACTTGGTCATTCTGGTGCTGATGCTGCTCGCTGCTGGTGTGAAAATCATGCTGCCGTTGAATCAAGAAACGATCCAGGATGCGATCTCCGAACACACGCCCATCCGCGCTGTGGAGGCGATACGCAACAACGGGTTGTATGGGAATCTATTCAACTCTTACAATTGGGGTGGGTACGTCATTTGGGCTTTGTACCCGGATTGGCAGACTTTTGTTGATGGCCGGACGGATTTGTTTAACGATGAAATTCTGGAAGACTACATCACCGCATGGCGCGCAGACCCGGGCTGGCAAGCTATCTTTGCGGAATGGAACATCGAGGTTACGCTGCTGGAAGTTGGATCACCTCTGGCAAAAGTGTTGAGTCTGTCCGGCTGGGAAACCAGATACGAAGATGACAGTGCGGTCGTACTCACGCCCGGAAATGTGCCCTAGATAATTCGGAGGAAACCGTCTCTTGAACGCTTACAGGTGGAGATGATGGGGATATTCTCTCGCATTTACGGAGGTGGAACTTGCGAGCTTTATTGATCGGTTGGCAGAGAAAACTGACATGGATTCTGGTGCCGATCGTGTTGGTAGGCCTGCTGTTTGTCAGCTACCGCCTAGCGGTTGAAAATCCGGGCGGAAATGATTTTCTTGCCCGCTGGACGGGAGCCCATTATTGGATTGTGGAGAACACAAATCCGTATGACGAAGAGGTAAGTCTGGCCGCACAGGTGGCTTTTTATGGGCGGCCGGCTGACCCTACACAGGGGGAAAGTCTGGCGCATTTTTATTACCCGCTGTATTCGATGCTTTTCTTTGGCCCGTTTGGTTTGCTCTCCTATCCAATTGCGCGCGCCTTCATGACGACGCTTCTGATCATCGCCCTGCCTGTCCTTCTCGTGTTGGGCTTGCGTATCGCAAACTGGAAACCGAGCATCACGATGACGGCGCTGCTCATGAGTTATTCCATATTCTGGTATCCCGGCGTTCGCACGATTTTCCTCGGGCAATTCGCAGCAATTAACGCCGTCTTCATGATCGGTGCCCTTTTGGCCGTACGCCATAAACGCGACGCGCTAGCAGGTGTACTGCTGGCTTTGTCGACAATAAAGCCGCAGATGTCCATCCTGCTGATTCCCTTCGTGATCCTGTGGGCAATCTCGCAAAAACGCTGGACTCTGATCCTTTGGGCGGCAGGTGCGGAGATCACGCTGTTCGCCGTATCACTCGCCTTGATGCCAGATTGGCCGCTGCGCTGGATCTGGCAAATCATGGATTATGCAACCTACACGAAACCCGGACAACCCGTCGCGATCATCGCAAGTTACTTTCCTGCGTATTCGGATCGGATCACGTTGGTTCTGACTCTCGTGTTCATCCTTTACCTCGGTCTCGAATGGGCGTTGGCTTGGGGCAAGGGAGATCGCTGGTTTCAATGGACTGCTGCATTGACCATCGTAGTGACCAACTTGATTGCCTTCCGGACGGCCACGACGAATTACGTCGTAATGCTGCCGGCGCTGTGCATAATCTTTGGCAGTTGGGTTAAGCGTTGGAAACGCAGCGGCATTTATACCGTTGTATTCGTCCTTCTCGTATTCTTCATCGGAATGTGGGGTTTGTTCCTGGCAACCGTGGCTGAAACCGACGAGAGTTTGATCATGTATCTTCCACTGCCGATATTAACCTTCGTTGGATTACTGTGGGTTCGCTGGTGGGCGATCCGACCTGAGAAGCTCCCATTCGAGGGTTTATTGACCGAACCTGATCTATGATTTATCCGATCCATCTCTTCTATCGAGCAATCCGCTCGGGGAAGTGAGTGAAAAGTGTCTCGAGATACAGGCCAGCAAAAAAGCGGCGCTAATAATGAGGGGACGCGTACGGATCGCTTTGTAGATGAAACGCGAACTCGAACGCCAAGCATGGTCTCTGCATTGTTGATGTTGCTTTGGGTGGAGGGGATCCTCGCGGCTTATTTCTGGGTTCATAAACCCTGGCCAAGTGGCCAAAATAATGCGCCAATATTGGCCATTCTGGATTTACTACTTGCTTGTACGCTTGTGGGAGTGTCGGGCGGGTTGGGGCGTTTGATCTTCGGTGAACGGCTTCCATTCTCGCCGATAGAGAATGCGACCCTGCAGATGGGCATCGGCGTGGGCGTCTTGAGCATCGTCGTTCTTGTCGCTGGGCTGTTCGGTTTTATTGGGGTGTGGCAAGCCTGGGTAGCCTTGGGACTCGGCGTACTGCTCTTGTATAAACCCATCTGGGCCTGGCTTGGTGGTTGGCGTATCGCATTCAAAAGTCGTCATCAGTGTAGTGCTGTGGAAAAAGCGTCGCGCTGGCTGGTGTTGTTTCTCATCGTAATCGCAGGTCTGCAGGCGCTTGCACCGTCATTGAAGTGGGACAGTCTCGTATATCATCTCCAATTACCTCGGCGATACTTGGAGATGGGAAAAATCGATCACGTTGGTGATATTCTCTTCGCCGGATTTCCGCAATTGGCAGAAATGATGTTTACATGGGCGATGTCATTGCAAGCCGGAACGACGGCAGCAACATTGGGGTGTGTTGTTGGGGTGATTGCAGCACTAGGTGTAGGTGGTTTTGCCGAGCGATTGGTGGGGAAGGAATTTCGCTGGATCGCACCTGCAATATTATTGTCAGGTGCGAGCATTTCCCGAGGGTTGAGTTGGGCTTATGTCGATTTGTGGGTATTCTTCTTTGGTCTGGCGACAATCATCCTGTTAGATCATTATGGTCGAACAAAAGAAATCACCTGGGTAGGTTTCGCTGCGGTTTTTACGGGGTTTGCATTCAGTACGAAATACACCGCAGGAATGATGATTCCCATCGGAATTATTTACTTGTTTGTCGTGTATTTACAGGAACGTAAATCAGTGCGACCGATGGATAAACAAATCCCTTCTGGAGAAAGACTGCTGTCGAGCAAGAAGCAATCAGGTTCGTTTTCGTGGAACACTCTTTTAAAGCCAATTCTATTGTTCGTATGTATCTCTCTCGTAATCACCGTGCCTTGGTTTGCTAAGAACTTTATTACGACGGGAAACCCGCTTTATCCCTTCTTCTTCGGTGGCAGGGATATGATTGAACTTCATCTCACCTTCTATCAATATGAGTCGTACGAAAGGACTCTTCTAGACCATCTGTTACTGCCATTCGAGAGTACTATTTTTGGAATTCAAGGAGGACCTATATTCAACACAAGCATCTCTCCATTATTTCTGGCACTTATTCCGGGTGTCATTTTGGGATGGGGGTCTTTTAAAGGGGAGAAGCGGAAGAGTATTACTCGCCTAGCTACGATGGGACTCGCTACGTGGTTCTTTTGGGGACTAGCCTCACACATTTCTTCGGCGCTCACGATAACCCGTCATTATTTTCTAATCCTTTCCGCTCTTGTGTTACTGGCTTCATTTGGTCTTGAAAGCACTTGGCGTATCAAATTGCGCTCAATCCACATTGGCTGGATTGTGCGATTCTTGGTCATATTTGTGTTTGTTCTTACGATGATTACGGAAGTGTTAAATTTTGCAAAAATGGACCCCATTCGGGTGCTCAGTGGCATTCAAACTCAGGAAGAATATCTCACTGAACAACTTGGCTGGTTTGAACCTGTAATGCAAGCCATGAATTCATTACCGGAGGGCTCGAATGTGGCGATGTTCTGGGAGCCCCGATCCTATTATTGCGAGGTTCCATGCTCGCCGGATGTAATTCTGGACAAGTGGTGGTATCTGATGCGAACTGTTGGAGGATCCGATGAAGCCATCTCGCTGTTGCGAAGTCAGAATTATACCCACGTACTAATTTACGACTTAGGCATACAATTGGTGCTTTCGTCTGATAACTTCCTTGAGCCTGAAGACTGGGAAGAGTTGAGGGTTTTTCGTGACGAAGAGTTAGATGTTGTTCAAAACTTTGACGGTGTTTATACGCTATATAAAATTCCTCCGACAATCGATGAATAAACATGGTTATTACTTCTTGAACGGAAAAGGTGATTTATGACGGAGAAAGCGAAGCACTTGAATTCCTCCAATCGAGATGTAGACGAAGCGATCTCATCCGGTGTGTCCGTCATCATTCCTGCTTTCAACGAACGGGAAGGCATCGGACTTGTTCTGGAGCGTATTTATCAGGTTCTCCGAGAGCTGGATTGGGAATACGAGGTGATCGTGGTGGATGATGGCTCGGACGATGATACGCATCTTGTTGCGGAAAGAATCTCGAGAACGAAGGTGCTTCGTCATCCTCGAAACCGGGGCTACGGCTCGGCGTTGAAAACCGGCATTCGGCGCGCTAAATTCGAGAACCTGGTGATCACAGATGCGGATGGAACGTATCCCGCCGATCAAATTCCCGAACTCGTAGAGCGTTTACTCCACAGCGAATGTGACATGGTGGTAGGTGCGAGAGTGGGAAAGAATGTGTCCATTCCTCTTCTTCGCAGACCGGCAAAGTGGTTTATTCGCAAATTGGCGGAACTCGTGGCCGGAATTCCGATACCGGATTTGAACTCGGGTCTTCGTGTTTTTCGGAAGGAGGCCACTCTTCCATTTTTTAGCATGCTGCCGAGTGGCTTTTCGTTTACCACGACGATCACGCTGGCCATGTTGACCAACGGGTACATCGTTGAGTACATTCCAATTTCGTATTTTCAACGTGTGGGAAAATCGAAGTTGCGGCCAATCCGTGACACGCTCAATTTCATTCAACTCGGATTACGCATCACGTTGTATTTCGCGCCGTTAAAAATTTTCGTACCGATCAGCGTGGTCTTGATTGCGATCGCAATCGCCTGGGCCGTATTCTCAACTACCGTCCTTGGCCGGCTTGCGGATGCATCCGCGGTCGTAATATTCATGACCGGTGTGCAAGTCGGTGTACTCGGGCTACTTGCAGAATTGATGGATCGCCGCTTGCCTTCCTTCCATAGACCTGAAGATTGATGAAAATCTATGTCCGTTTTCCGTCGCGGGAAATCGATTTCGATCGAGCATTTTAAGCGCACATTTTTCGTATATCAGTTGCCGAGGTGGCAAGCACAGTGACCGAGTCCAGGAAGAGCGAATCGAGCGGCGTGTTTCAACGCCTGCGAGCCGAGGTCGTTGAGCGCGGTTTGTGCACCCATTGCGGCACTTGTGCCGGATTATCCGGCGGAAGCATCAACATGCTGCGTGGGAGCCAGGGGCCGCTGCCAGTATCGCAGTGGAATCATGATAGCTCGTCGTTAACTGAACTTGCTTACAAGGCTTGTCCCGGATTGGGAATCAATTATCCCCAGCTGTTTCGCTGGTTTTTCGATGACCTGCCTCAAAATTGGCTGGTCGGAGTTTATCGCCAGATATTTCTAGGACACTCCTCAGTTCCCAGGATTCGGCGCGCCGGATCTTCAGGCGGCGTGATCACTCATACGTTGCTTTATTTACTCGAGAATGATCTTATCGACGCCGCCGTCGTGCTACAGCACGGATGTCCCGAAGCCTGGCTCTCCACTCCGATGATCGCACGGACTGCGAAGCAGATCGAAGCGGCCGCGCAGAGCGTCTACGTGCCGGTTCCTGTAAACACCATCCTCGCCGAGATCGATTCATTCGACGGACGCCTGGCATACGTAGGTTTGCCGGATCAGGTGGCTGCGATTCGAGAGTTGCAGCGTTTGGGACACGTAGGCGCGAAGAAGATCGAATACGTCCTTGGCCCGTATGTGGGAACGATCATGTATCTGGATTCAATCCGGAGCTATTTACGATCGAAAAGCGGTAAAGAGTTGGAAGACATCGCTGAACTGCGGTATCGGGAGGGGGAGTGGCCGGGTCACCTGCAAGCTAAATTAACGAGCGGTGAAATCCTGCGGGAGAAAAAATTCTATTACAATTACTTGATCCCCTTCTATCTCACAACGAGCACCCTGCTGAGCGTCGATTTTACAAATGAGTTGACAGACATTTCCGTTGGCGATGCCTGGAATCCCCAGCTCGAAGAACGGGGCGAAGGTTTCTCCGTCGTTCTGGCCCGCACGGAGCGGGGCTCCCGTGTGTTGAAGGAGATGAAAGACACGGGCCTGCTGGAACTCGAGGAATTGTCGCTGGACTCCGCTTTGGCGATGCACGGTCATATGCTCGATTTCAAAAAACGGGGAACGTTCATCCGCATGGACTGGCGTCGACGATTCGGCCGCGCCGTTCCCCAATACGGATATGCTCCCGAAGATATACCCATCGTGCGTAGAATTGTTGAACTCTTCATTTCGGGAATCCTTCTGATCGGTCACTCCCGATTGGCAAGATACCTGGTCGAGCGCTTACCGTTGAAGGTCATCGGGCCGTTGTTTGACGTACTGCGAAAGACCTGGAAACGCATATCCAAACCGACCAAAAGAAGTGGCTTACGGACGATGAGGTTCCGAATCGATTCACCAACGCAATCGAATCCGTGAGCTCTTCGGACGATCTAAAAATTATGTGGGAGATACATAGTTTTCATGGAACAAAATGTAGGGCAAGATTCCTTTTTCGGACGCATTAAAGAAGAAATCGGCCATTGGATGCGTAAGGATTGGACCTTCGAGGACGTAGGTCGCCATTGGGATGCAACGGAAGATTATGACGAGATCAATGAAGGAACCTATTCCTACTTTCGCCGCTTCATTGATGGTTTGAGATTGAGCGACATTGAGGCAGGATCACACGTGTTGGATTTCTGCGCACGTACCGGAAACGGAACGGCGTATTTCTTCGAAAACGAAAAGGTGGCTTCGGCGGTCTGTGCGGATGTATCCGATCGCATGGGCCAGATTTGCGTCCACCGGCTTCGTCAGTGTGGTTTGCAGGACTTCGTCTGGCAGAAAGTCCTCAATTACGCATTTCCGTTCGACGATGAGGTTTTCGATGCCGTTCTGTGTTTCGAATCGGTTGAGCATTTTCCCGATCCGGCCCGTCTGATCCGCGAAATCGGCCGCCTCACCCGTTCGGGTGGGTCACTCATCCTAACGACGCCGAACGTGTTATGGGAGCCGGTCCATGCGCTTGCCGCGATTTTCAAATTCCACCACTCGGAAGGTCCGCATCGATTTGTTCGACTCAGCAGACTGCAGTCGATGATTGTGGATGCCGGCTTTGAAATCGAGAACGTCGAAACGACCGTTCTCATTCCGGGTGGTCCGACATGGTTAATTCGAATTGGAGAGTGGATCGAAAGCCGTACGAGGGGGTGGTTGATGCCGCTCCTTGGGCTTCGTCGCGTGATCGTCGCCCGAAAAAGCGAGTAGCGTTGTTCTGTCAATGTAGGCCATCGACGGAATTGTGGCTTGTAGATTCGAAGCTCTCTTGAGTGGAAGTATTGAGGTGTCAGAGGCAGTGGACGGTGAAGAGAGTTTGAACGTTCGCAATCGGAATATCGGAAGTGTACTCCGGTCGCTGCTACCACGCACGATCGGCTTGATACTGTTGGGCTTCTTGCTTCAGCAGCTCAATATACACTATCTCATTGACACTCTCAAGCAAGCGCAGCTGAGAACGATCTTGATCGCCACAATCTTATTGATCCTTCTCATCGCGATAAAAACCGTACGTTGGCAGGCGATCCTGTGTGCGTTACACCTCTCCCTGCCGTGGCGTGAGGCATACCTGGCATACTTTGCCAGCATATTCATCGGTTTCTTGACTCCGGGACGCCTGGGAGAGTTCGGGAGAGCGTTTTATGTCCACGACGAAGGAAGTTCCCAATCCGGCATGGCGATTTCCAGTGTGCTTGCCGATCGGCTTTTTGATCTATATACCCTGCTCCTCGTCGGTGGCGCGGCGATCTTTTCAATTGGAACGGCGCAGTATCGGCTGTGGATGGTCCTTTTCTTTCTGCTTGCGCTGCTGCCTCTGGTACTTTTTCTTAACGATCGTACATTCAACTGGCTGCAGAATGCTGCCGGCCGCCTGGGTCGTTACGGCAGGAGGCTCTTCGATGCAGATGGTTGGTTGGTCGGCATTCGCCATGGATTATTAAAGATGGGCACGAAAGCCATTGGGGTTTGCATCATTCTAACCATCGCAGCGTATGCGGTCTATTTCACCCAGTGTTTTCTTCTATCGAAGTCATTAGCGCTCGATGTAAACTTCAGTGTCATCATGTTCAGCGTTGCTTTAGGAAGCCTGATCACGCTTTTACCGTTCTCCATATCCGGATTGGGAACGCGCGAAGCGACGATCGTGGCCTATCTAAGTACCGTGGGTGTAGCCGCAGAAAAGGCGCTGAGCTTTTCATTTCTCGTGTTTGTTACTTTCTACGTTGTAGGCGGACTGGTGGGAGCGATGGCCTGGTTGCTTCACCCGATTCAGTTGGATTTCAAACGGGGAGTGGTAGGACGGGATTGAGATGCACAGACGGGACATAATCTTCCTTCTCGCTCTGGCGGTGCTTGTATATCTCATCGTGTCGTTGGCTGTGCCCGCGCCGGGTTACATGGATGCTGACTATTATTTTACGACGGCCAGGCAATTGGCTGCCGGAAAAGGGTTCTCGGAGCCTTTCATCTGGAATTATCTCGATGATCCGGCCGGATTACCACATCCTTCCCATACCTACTGGATGCCTCTGACGAGTGTCGTGTCCGCTGGTGCGATGTATTTCCTTGGCGATCATTTTCGAGCCGCGCAATTCCCCATGTTCATTTCGACCGCTCTCCTGCCGCTGCTGACTGTTTCGCTGGCGAAACGCTTCGGCGCGAACCGGCGCTTGATGTTGAGCGCTGGAATGATGTCCATTTTCGCCGGTTTTTACATACCATACTTCGTGACGACGGATTCTTTCACGATTTTTGCCTGGATCGGAGGCGCCGTTCTCCTTCTGGCTGCAGATGCAAGTCAGGAATCGAAAAATTCCACGTGGTTTATCGTGGGGATCCTTGCCGGGCTTGGATATCTCACTCGAGCGGACGGAGTCCTGCTACTCCTACCCGTAGCGGTGGCGATCTGGTGGAGCAGAGAGGCGAGGCTCAGAGTGGTCGGGATGCTCGCACTCGGCTATCTTCTTTGTACGGGACCGTGGTTCGTTCGAAATTTCTTCGCGACGGGACACGTGTTTCCTGCCGGGGCGGGGCGTACGCTTTGGCTGCTTTCGTATAACGAGTTGTTCAGCTATCCTGCAGCCCAGTTGACGCCCGAGCGCTGGTGGCAGGCGGGAATCAAAGAGATCTTATCGACTCGACTGTGGGCTTTGGGTGTGATCCTTCAAAGGTTCGTTGCCGAACTCGGATTGTTTTTCATGTGGCTGTTTATGCTCGTTGGCGTGTACCAACTGCGAGAACGAAGAGTGGTCCGCCTGGCGATGATCTATCTCGGACTGCTCGTAAGCCTGATGACGCTCATTTATCCGTTTGCTGGCGCATACGGTGGCTTTTTCCATTCCGGAGTCGTTCTGTACCCGATCCTCTGCGCGATTGCACCCATCGGTCTTGATCGCAGCATCGAATGGGTTGCGAGAATCCGGAAGTGGGACGTGTCTGAAGCCAAAAAAGTACTCAACGCTGGAGTGCTCGTGATTCTCATTCTCCTCTCTGCTGGCCTCACCTGGAGTAAAGTCGGTGGCTCCGACCTATCTTCATCTCGCTGGCAGGCGCCGCAGCGAACGTACGAAAAAGTCGGCGAAGCATTGTCTGCAATCAGCCATCCGGAAGACGTCGTGGCGGTCAACAACCCACCGGGATTTTTCCTCGCCACGGGCATGGAAGCCGTTGTCATTCCCAACGGCGCGCCACAAACGCTTAAATCTGTGATCGATCGATACAACGTTCGCTGGGTAATACTCGATGTCAATCATCCCGAAAGCCTGAACGCTCTCTATACAGGAGAATTCACGCCCAACTGGATGGAATTGAAATCGACCACCCAGGACGCCAATGGGGAAGATGTACAAATATGGAAAGTATTCTCCTCGGAGCGCGAGCCGTGATTCAAAGAGACATCGGGCACGCTACCCGTCGCTTGCTTTTTCTTGTCATTCTGACGGGCATTATCCTCGGAGCATACCTGCTGACGAGTGAAGCTGTTTTTGGTCTTGGTTTTCCGTTGGATGATGCCTGGATTCATCAAACGTATGCCCGCAACTTGATTGAGAACGGGGAGTGGGCCTTTCTGCCCGGCCATCCCAGTGCAGGTTCCACAGCGCCTTTGTGGACGTTGGCGCTGGCACTGGGTTATCGTTTGGGATTGGATCCAAGGGCGTGGAGTGATCTGCTCGGAGGGTTGCTGCTACTCGCGACTGCCTGGGTCTGTGGTTTGTGGTTCATTAAAAAAACGAACAAGCCCCGTCGCTGGATGTTATGGGCGGCGTCGCTCGTCATTCTGGAGTGGCATCTGGCATGGGCCGCGGTGTCCGGAATGGAAATCCTTGCACTGGCTTTCATCGCTACTTTCGTTCTCTATCGATTGGAATGTTTCCCGTTTAAGGCATTCCATATCGGTGCCGCGATCGGCTTTGGAGTCTGGATCCGTCCGGATGCACTTTCGTTGCTGCTTCCCGTAGGGTGGATAATCTTGTTTCGAGATCGCGTGACACTGAAGAGAACGTTGACAGATATTGCAAGTGTCTGTCTGGGACTTGCTATCGTGACTATTCCGTACGCGATGTCGAACTATCAACTTTCAGGAACTTGGTGGCCGAGCACTTTCTACGCCAAAACGGCTGAATATGCAGCGCTGCGCGAGAATTCCATGAGTATAAGATTTCTATCGCAGTTTTCCACTCCCTTCATCGGAGCTGCCGCCACCTTGCTGCCTGGTATCGCGATCTCCGTTAAGCAGATGTTGCGTGAGAAAAAATGGACGGTATTCGCGCCGCTGCTATGGGTGATCGGATTTCTGGCCGCATACGCCTGGCGGCTGCCGGTTACCTATCAACATGGTCGCTATGCGATGCCCGTAATACCGGTCTTACTTGTCATCGGCTCGAGGGGCATGATCTCCGTCTTGAAGATGAACTCGGAACGTCTACTACCCAGATTCTTTTCAAGAACCTGGGTGATGTCGGTTTGGGCGGCGGCACTGGCGTTCCTCGTACTGGGTGCACGAGCCTATGCTCAGGATGTGGCGATCATCGAGACGGAGATGGTTCAATGCGCGAAATGGATCGAGGCGAACACGGAGTCAGACGCCATTGTCGCAGCACACGATATCGGCGCTTTGGGATACTACGCAAAGCGGGACATCTTGGATCTGGCGGGATTGATTTCCCCTGAGGTGCTTCCCTTCATCCGGGACGAGAACTCCCTGGCGCGGTATTTAACCGACAACCATGCAGACTATCTCATGACCTTTCCCGGATGGTATCCGTCCCTTGTCCTGCAGGCTGAGACAGTGTATCTTACAACAGCGGAATTCAGCCCGAGTGCAGGTGGGGAGAACATGGCCGTTTACAGATGGGAATCTCATGGTTTGCCTCGTGAGTAATGTCTGTGCTATACTCGCCAATGTTAAAAAATAGGTGGCTTAGTTATGGAGAATATCCCAGTCATCATCGTCGACGATCATCCCCTCTTTCGTGAGGGTGTACGGAACGTTCTCGATTCAGAAGATGACATCGAGGTACTTGCAGAAGGAACAAGTGGTGACCAAGCCCTCCAGCTGGTCAGAGAATTGAAGCCGCGGGTGGCGCTCATCGATGTCAACCTGCCGAACATGAACGGCATGCAGGTGACACGCCAGGTCTCTGCGGAACGATTGGATACTGCAGTAGTCCTCGTCACGGCGTACGATGATGTCGAACAGGTGTTACACGCTTTTCGAGCCGGCGCAGCCGCCTATTGTTCGAAAGACGTGGAAGCGGGTAAATTGGTCGACGTAATCCGCCATGTGGCCCGAGGTTTCTTCGTCGTCGGCGATCAGGTGTATGATTCATCTGGGTTGGATCAATGGCTTTCCCGAGGCGTAGAGACGGTTCGACGCCCACATCTCGACGGAGACGTGGAAGCTTTCACGCCGCTTTCCCCTCGCGAAATGGAAATCCTGCAATATGTGACGCGCGGGATGAGCAATAAAGAAATCGCTTCTCGATTGGGGATCAGTCACCAGACTGTAAAAAATCACATGACGTCAATTCTACATAAATTAGATGTGGAAGATCGCACCCAAGCTGCGGTCTATGCGCTGCGACACGGCTGGGTACGTCTTCAAGATACACGGAAGTAAACAGGCGTAGCGATGACCGAATCGGAAATCAAAGAACTCTCACCCTTCGAAGAATTTCTCCAAACGTCTCGCGAAGAGGTAGAGCAGGTGCGCAAAGAGTTAAAAGAAATCAGCTTGCTCGTCGAACAGAGCCAGGGGGAAGTGGAGAAACTCGCACAGCGAAATGCTTCCATCACGGCACATTTACATCAAATGCAATCGCATTTCGAAACCGTTCCGCGTGAGGATATTAAATCCACGTATGAAGCTTTTACCGATGCACAGCAGCGTCTCTTCACCATGCGCGGCCAGTTGGAGAAATTGCAGAGTGACGAAGCGCATTTGAAGCGGTATGGTGAATATTTAGGCAAGGCCTTACAGGTCATCGAGGGTGGTCCTCAAGATTCCGTCCTGGATTTGATGGGGGGAGGAACTTCGACGATCCAACAGATCATCGAAGCCCAAGAGGATGAACGACGAACGATTTCGCGTCAATTACACGATGGCCCGGCGCAGGCTTTATCGAACTTCATCTTGCAGACAGAAATCGCAGTTCGTCTCTTCAATACGGATCACGAAAAAGCCAAGGAAGAGTTGAACAACCTGAAGGCAGCTGCCGCATCGACGTTCGCGCGAATTCGAGACTTCATTTTTGATTTACGCCCAATGATGTTGGACGACTTGGGTTTGGTGCCAACAGCGAAACGATACATCGAGGCGTACAGCGAAAAGACGGGTGTCGAGGTTTCCACGGTGATTACCGGAACGGAACAGCGCTTAGAGCCGCACCTCGAAGTTCTGACGTTTCGAGCCTTGCAATCTTTGTTGCGAAATGTGCGCGACTATGCCCAAGCAACACAAGCTAAAGTCATGATCGATATCGGTGAACAAGAACTTCGGGTGAGTGTTGAAGACAATGGTCGTGGGATCGATATTGACACGATCTCGGAAGAAGATAATAAAAAGTACGGTTACAACACGTTAGAGGATCGTATCAAGCAGGTGGGCGGTTCCCTTGAAATTGCTAGCACTGCTGGTGAAGGTACGCGCGTGGCATATTCGGTTCCTCTGGGGGGATGATTCCAGGTAAATCCAATTTGAACAACGGGATCCATCCGGATTCAAATCCGATCGAGAAAGTAATGCACATTGGAGATTGATCTGAATTGAAGACGAGCGCGAGCGAGACGCATGTGAGGGGTAGTACGATTTTCCGATACGCAGGCAGCATATATTTTATGTCTACTCAGTCCCGGAAAATGGCATCGGAAAGATGTCCTATTGAATCGACTTAAGGCAGTACCTATAATTATTCGTACCAAGTCTATGAATTCTAAAACCACAATGAAAAGGAGGTGAAAAAGATGCTGTACAGCCCGAAGGAAAAAGGTCAGGGCCTCGTTGAATATGCTTTGATTCTTGTATTGATCGCTGTTGTCGTGATCGTTATTTTGGCGTTGCTCGGACCTGCCATTGGAAATGTGTTCAGCAATATCGTCAGCAATATCTAACAATCGTCAAGGGCGTACTATAGGGAACGCCTTGACATCGTTACCAACTGGAGGAGCCCTATCGGAAGATAGGGCTCCTAAGTGCACTGTCTGGCCTTATCTCATATTTGAAAGATATTTGAAAGGTTTTTGTAATCAGGGTCACTTGACTTTTAACACGGAATAGATAATATACGCGCATGGAAACTTAGTTTTATCACCACGAAAGGAGGCGCTATGCGTGGTGGTCGAGTTATAATGCTACTTGCGATAATCATCCTCCTCGGTGTGCTTGCTGCATACCTGATGCTTGGGGGGAACGAAGAAGCTCCACCAACTGAAGGTGAAGGTACTGTTCAACCCGGGTTATCTGGCGATATGGTATACGTGGTTGTCGCCGGACAAGACATTTCGCGCGGTTCAATCATCCCAGAACAAGATGGTGTCGTTGTCTCCCAAATGCCGAGAGATCTGGTCATCGAGACGATGATTAGTGGTGAAGATGAGGACGAACTCAAATCTCGAGTCGTTGGCCGCAGGGCACGGATGGACATCGCTCGCGGACTCTTTATTACCGAAGGCATGCTGACGGAAGCACCGGGTGATCTGCTTGGGGTCGGCTCCGATGCCGCAATGGCGATCGAACCGGGTTACACTGCGATCTCTATTCCGTGGCATCGAATATCCGGCGTTGCTTATGCCTTACGAGCCGGGGATCAGGTCGATGTTCTGATTAGCTTCTTAATTGTCAGCGTCGATGCGGATTTCCAGACCGAATTACCGAACGAAACGACGGCCATCAGCGCGTTAGGGGGCATACCACAGCAATTTGGGCCGCACGTTACCGTTCCCATCAGTCCGGGAATAGAAGACGCAGCGAGACGTGCAGGCGGCGAATACTGGCCGTACGGACGTGTCGAGATCGAGCCGGAGTTGGGTCTGCCCATTCACGTGATTCCGCAGGAAGCGCAACGGCCACGATTGGTTTCCCAGCGTCTGGTTGAAAACGCTACGGTGCTTAAATTCGGTAATTTTTCGACCGTCGATATTCTAGGGGAAGAAGTCCGTATGGTGGATGTTCCTGAAGGTGAGGAGGCAACTCCGGAGAACGTCGAGGAAGCTTTGCCCGACATCATTACCCTCATCGTCACGCCACAAGATGCTTTGGCATTGAATTGGGCGGTTAAAGCGGGAGCGGATCTTGTTTTAACGTTGCGATCGCCGGACGATACTACCATCACAGAGACTAGCAGTATCACACTACAATACCTGCTGGACAATTACAACATTACCGTCCCGGCCAAATTGCCTTACGCATTGACGCCGGCGATTGAGATGCCGATCATTCCTTTCATCGATTACGAAGTAAAAATTGAAGGAGAAGCTAAGTAATAAGGGATCTAAACAATTAATATGGGTTGGTTGTCTACCGGAGGATCGTATGTCTGAAAACGCGGAAGGAACAATCCGCGTACTTATCGTTGATGATATCGCAGAAACACGTGAGAACATCCGAAAATTATTGCAATTCGAATCGGATATCACGGTAGTTGGTGCTGCGGTAAATGGGCAAGATGCACTCGAGTTAGCACGCGAAAAAGACCCCGATGTTGTCGTGATGGATATCAACATGCCCGACATGGATGGCATCACGGCGACGCAAGAGATGTTGAAGGACGTCCCCTACGCACAAATCGTCATCTTATCCGTTCAGAGCGAAGCCGATTACATGCGCCGGGCGATGCTCGCTGGTGCAAGGGATTTCATCGCCAAGCCTCCCTCGGGCGACGAGTTGATTTCAACGATTCGATCACTTGCGACTCGCGCGCAAGAACAGCGGAGATCATTAGAACGACCAACGCCTCAGGTCATTCAACCGATGCCCGGGATGGGCTACGCGCTGCCAGAAGGGAAGTTGATCGCTGTTTATAGCGCTAAGGGTGGCGTGGGCTGTACGGTCCTGGCCGCGAATATCGCCCTGGGTTTGCAAACAGATGAAACTCCAACCGTGCTGGTGGATACGGCGCTGCAGTTCGGCGACGCAGCCGTTTCACTGAACTTGCAGGTCAAATTCAGCTTTGCGGATGTTTCTACACGAGCCGATGAGGTTGATCCGGAAATCCTTGGTGAAATCCTTTTACAACACGACAGCGGTCTACGAGTTCTTGCGGCACCACCACGCCCCGAGATGGCGGACGAGGTCAACGCGGAACAAGTCCGCAAAGTGCTGCAGCATCTTCGCAAACAGTTCGCCTATGTCATCGTCGACATGAGTTCCAATATGGATGACATTGCACTTGCCGTGATGGATACGGCCGATCTTCTGGTCGTCGTAACCGTTCCTGAGATACCTTCTATTAAGGACGCACGACTGTTGTTCGACCTTTTGACCGTCCTCGAGTTCCCCAAAGACAATGTCTTTTTCGTGTTGAATAAAATGGACCGCAAATCCGGCATAACACCAGAAGCCGTAGAGGAGAATCTGAACTACTCGGTTAATGGCGTCATCCCGTTTGATGAACGTGCAGTTTCGACGTCCGTAAATCGCGGCGTTCCACTCATGTTATCGGATCGTGGCTCATCTGTTGCAAAAAGCATCATCGATATCCTGGGGGCATTGAAAGAAAAAATGATCGAGATGGAAAAGGTGGTTGAAGAATAACAGTATCGCTGACGCAAATGGGTTAGGTTTGTTGAGTGCGATTTTTAGGAGAGTGCTACAGTGTCGCTATTAAAAAGGATTGAACAAGGACAAGCGGAAGCCCCATCGAGTGCTGGCAGTAATCCCCCCATTGGGGGAACCACCGGTCGGTTGTCGGGGTTGAATGCTCGCCGTGTCGCACCACCACGCTCAGCGCAAAGAGATACATATTACGACCTGAAGACGCGCGTTCAGAACAAACTCCTGGCCGAACTTGATCCGTCCATGGACGTGAGTCAGACGGCAGAGGTCCGCAGAACGATCGAGGAATTGTTCGAGAATATCTTGGCCGAGGAGAAGATCGTGCTTTCTCGACCGGAAAGACGAAGGCTTTTCGAGCAGATCGTGGCCGAGATTCTCGGTCTGGGACCACTTGAACCCCTGCTGGCGGACGATACGATTACAGAAATAATGGTCAATGGGCCGAAGCAAATCTACATCGAGCGTAAGGGTAAACTTCACCGGGAACCTGCTTCCTTCGAAAGCAGTGACCACCTCATGCGCATCATCGATCGCATCGTGGCTCCACTGGGAAGACGCATCGACGAGTCCAGCCCCTACGTAGATGCCCGTCTTCCGGATGGTTCGCGTGTGAATGCAGTCATCCCGCCTATATCGCTGGTCGGACCTACGCTGACCATTCGGAAATTCTCACGTGACCCGATTACCGTCGATCAACTGGTTGATTTTGGCACGTTAACGCCAGAATCAGTTGAGTTCCTTAAAGCATGCGTGATCTCGGCCATCAATGTCGTTATCTCTGGGGGTACTGGCTCCGGTAAAACGACTCTCCTTAACGTTCTCTCGCAATTCATCCCTGCCGATGAGCGCGTCGTGACGATCGAAAATGCGGCCGAGCTTCAATTACGGCAGGAACATGTCGTCACGCTAGAGTCGAGACCACCCAACATTGAAGGTCGTGGTGAAGTGACCATTCAAAACCTGGTTGTGAACAGCTTGCGTATGAGACCAGATCGGATCATCGTCGGTGAGATCCGTGCGGAAGAATCATTGGACATGCTCCAGGCCATGAACACCGGTCACGAGGGCTCGATGACGACGGCTCACTCGAATAGCCCTCGTGATACGCTTGCACGTATCGAGACAATGACCTTGATGGCCGGAATGGATCTCCCTGTACGAGCGATTCGAGAACAAATCGCCTCTGCATTGGAACTCGTCGTGCATCTGGAACGGTTGCGCGATGGTACGCGTAAGGTGACTCATATCTCAGAGATTCAAGGCATGGAAGGCGACATCATCACGATGACGGACCTTTTCGTATTCGAGCAAACGGGATTCGAGGATGGTCGTGTGATCGGCAGGCTGCGGCCGACTGGACTCCGACCTAAATTTATTGATAAGATTGAGACATCAGGGATTCATCTGCCGGCGACGATCTTTGGCGTTGGTGGAAAGCGCGGGTACTAACCTATGAATTCAAATCTAATCCTTATGATAGGATTGGGGCTTGGGATGCTCCTGTTGCTCATCGGAATCATCTCTTCCGTGTTCGGAAGAGGATCGATCGTAGAAGAGCGGCTTGGACAATACTCCGAGACGGGTCAATTAAGTTATGGAGGGGAATTCAGCTCTGAACAACAAGAGCGTGATAAGTCGACGCCCATCTCGGATTTCTTCAATCGTATGGGGGAAGGAACGGATCTATTTGATGGAATCTCGAAGAGTCTCGCGCGCGCAGACATTAAGCTCCGACCTGCGGAATATATCGCGGGACTTTTTATCAGCGGCGTCGTCGTCGCAGTGCTTGGTTTTTTCCTGACCGGCCAGAGTATTTTTTTGGGCATCGTTTTTTTCTTCATCGGGTTGCTCGTACCGCGTTTCTATGTGAAACTCGCTCAAGGTCGGCGATTGAAATCGTTTGATAACCAATTGTCCGATATGATCAATCTGATGGTCAATGGCCTGCGGGCAGGTTTCTCTACACTGCAGGCGATGGAATCTGTCAGTCGAGAATTGCCCTCTCCGATCTCCGATGAATTCCGACGCGTTGTACAAGAAGTCCAACTGGGGCTCACGCTTGAGGATGCACTCGAGCATCTCCTCCGCCGCATCAGCAGTGACGACCTCGATCTGGTGATCACGGCGATCAACGTTCAGCGAGAGGTCGGTGGTAATCTGGCTGAAATTCTCGACACGATTTCACACACGATTCGCGAGCGGGTACGTATTAAAGGTCAGATTCAAGCATTAACCGCACAGGGACAGGCAACAGGTTGGGTCATTGCAGCTTTACCTTTTGCCCTGACGGGAATTTTGTTCGCAGTGAATCGTGAATACATCATGGTGCTCTTCGAACCGGCGACCAGGGGATGCGGTATTCCGATGGTCATTTTAGCGTTCCTGATGATCGTCTTCGGAATGATCGCAATTCAGAAAATCGTTAACATTGACATTTAGCGATTGCGAATCGGATACGAATTTAGCTGCAGGATATGAAGGTAACTCGAGGTTAGAAGTTGTGGTAATGTCGACGGGATATTGTAGATACGAGCGATCGAGGTGATTTGACATGAGTCCGATGGTGATACTGGTCATCGTCGTTGTCGTTGTAATTTTTGCGATCGTCTTGGTTGTCGCAGGTATCAAGGCGCCTCAAGCCAGCGACCCGATCTCGGATCGACTGGCGGAGTATTCTGCAAGCGATGTACCTCTAACGCTTGAAGACCTGGAGCTGTCCCAAGGATTCTTCGAACGAATCGTCTTGCCTATGTTCAATAAAATAGGCGAGATTGCCTCTCGCTTCACGCCACAAGCGACGCTCGAGAACGCACGAAAGCGAATCGAGATGGCGGGCAACCCCATGCAATTGGACCCCGCATTCTTCCTGGTCCTTCGTGTGATCGTGGGTGTCTTGTTCGGTGGGGCGATCTTCCTCGTTTACACTTCGTCGGGGCGGAACTGGCTACAAGGATTGGGATTGTCTGTGCTTTTCATCGCCCTCGGCTTTTACTTTCCAGACATGTGGCTGACGAGCAAGATTAAATCGAGGCAAAGGGCAATCTTTCGAGCCTTGCCTGATGCGCTCGACTTGCTCAACGTTTGTGTCGAGGCGGGTCTTGGATTTGATGCTGCCATGGGGAAAGTCCACGAGAAGTGGGAGGACGATCTTTCCTTGGAATTCGGACGTGTGCTTCAGGAGATTCGACTGGGGAAGTTGCGACGCGAAGCGCTGCGAGACCTGGCCGACCGAGCCGACGTGCCTGAACTGACTTCCTTCATCGCCGCTGTCATCCAATCCGAACAGTTGGGTGTGAGCATGGCAAAGGTTCTTCGCATTCAATCCGACCAGATGCGAACTCGCCGGCGGCAAATCGCGGAGGAAGAAGCCGGTCGTGCACCGATTAAGATGGTGTTCCCCATCGGCTGTCTCATATTTCCATCGATTTTAATTTTGTTGCTCGGTCCAGCTGCTCTAACCCTGATGACCTCTGCCTTGGGTGGTATCTTCTAAGCAAATCGTAGGGGAATCAAATTATAGGGGGTGTTTTGCCGCGTACGATTTTCAACCGGTGCAAGAGTCTTTCGAAGCAAGTGCTCGATATATGCCTCGATTTGTTTTTTCCACCGTATTGTGTGGGATGCAATCGACAGGGGGCAATTTGGTGCCGGGATTGCATCCAAGATATTGATCCAATCTCTGGTGAACTCTGTCCGTTGTGTGGATTGCCGTTGCTATCGACAGTCCAGTGTTCTGCGTGCAGCTCGAAGGAGCTTCCCTTTCAAGCACGTTCCTATGCCTGGTATCGCGGACCATTATGTCGAGCATTGGTGCAGTTAAAATACCGACCAGATCGACGACTGTCCGATTGGTTGGCAAGTCGGCTGGTCGAAATCGTATTCAGCGAAGCTTGGCCGAGTATAACGGTCATCCCCGTACCCTTGAGCCGAAATAAATTAAACCGAAGAGGGTATAATCAAGTTGACTTGATAGCATCTGCTGTCGCTCGGAAACTCAGGATGCCCTTTCGAGCTTCTGCACTTCGTCGGATTCGGGATACACGATCCCAGGTAGGACTTTCTCCCGCTGCCCGCAAACGAAACGTGCAAGGGGCATTTAAGGCGGACAGCCGGAAGGTGCGTGGACAGAACATTTTGATAATTGACGATCTGTATACAACGGGTGCGACAATGATGGCATGTACACAGGCTTTAAAGAATGCCGGTGCGATGCAAGTGTTTGCGCTTACTGCCGCGCGCGCGAATCACGCTGATTTCCCAGTCAACCCATTACACGAGGAATTTCGATGACCATAAAAGTAATGATTAACGTCAAAGATATGGATCTAAGCGATCGTTTACAGGATTACATTACGAAGAAAGTCGAAAAGCTGGATCGGTATCTCGATATTCTCCAGGAGGCGAAGGTCGATCTACAGTATGTGAAATCCGCCAGAAATGCGAACGATCGCCAGGTCGTTCAGCTTACTGTACGGGGGAAAGGTGTGTTACTGCGCGCCGAAGAGCGTACGGATGACATATTTGCCTCCGTGGATGCAGTCATGGATAAACTGTATCGACAGATCGAACGATACAAAGGCCGACGATGGCGTGGTCGGGGAGATGGGCGTTCAGCTTCCGATCTCGCAATGGATCTTTCCGACTCCGCTGAGTCACCAATGGAACCAGAAGGCACCATCGTGCGGCGGAAACGTTTTATGCTTACCCCGATGGACGAATTGGAAGCGATCGAACAAATGAGCCTCGTTGGGCATGAAGACTTCTTCATATTTTTCAACGCTGAAAGTCATTCGATTAACGTTCTCTACCGGCGCCGAGATGGCACGCTTGGTTTAATTGAACCTGAAATCGACTAAAAACCCCGAGCTGTTATCGTGGTTGATGGTGGACCATCAGCTTGCATGACAGCGGCCGGAATTTCAATGTCTACGTTTCCCGTCATCATTATGTTGTCACAGGTCGGTAGCTCTCCGGCCGAAGGTTGGGTCGCGCAAGGACGTCGAGCGGCCGCGTGCGATCTGGTTCAACGGTTGGGGCATGTACGTAATGTGGGGGAAATCTTCGTCCTCGCAGCAGATTCGATGGATCGCGAAGCTTTGGTTCAGCAAGGTGCAGTCCCTCTAGCATCGTCTGCCGGATCGTTCCACTTCGGCCGAGTTCTCACGAACATCATCCTGGAAAACCATTTTCGACGAACCGCCTACTTTGGGGGTGGAAGCGCACCTTTGATGACAGCGGACTTATTGCAGGAGGTCTTCGACCGGGTGGACCGAATGGAACAACCGTTTGCCCTGGTCAACAATTACCATTCAACAGATTGGTTGGTGACTAATCAGGGAGACGTTTTCCCCCGAATTCAAGATCGTTTGGAACGAGATAATTCACTCGGTTGGGTTCTGGATCATGAGGTCGATTGCGAGGTTCAAGTTGCAGATTTCGGCGCGGCGAGCCGAGTTGATATCGATACGCCGAGCGATTTGCTTTTGCTGCATCGACATCCAGCGTTGGGTGATGCGCTATTACGGTTCATCGAAGGTGCTCCTCCTGAGTGTCTGGATGTGGTTGATGATTTACTTGCTGTCATGAGCACGCCTGCCAGTACCCTTACGTTGATCGGAAGGACGTCCCCTCAAGTTTGGAAGACCCTGAACGACGAAACTCAGATTTGGATCCGCGCCTTCGCCGAAGAGCGCGGCATGATCGCCAGCCGGCGATTCGAACGAAGGGAAGTTCGGTCGTTGGTTGGAGAAACGCTGGAAGATTGGGGAGCGCAGCGATTTGTGGAATTTATCACAAACACTTCAGACGGCGTTCTCTGGGACACTCGCGTCTGGATGGCGCATCGAGGTCGATGGCCTTCTACGGCCGATCGATTCGCATCAGATCTGGGTTGGGCGGAAGCGATCCAGGATGAGACGTTGAAAAGACTCACGCATATCGTGGGTCAATCCGCGATACCGATTATCTTGGGGGGACATGGTGTCGTTGCTGGGGGGATCTACGCGCTATTGGAATCCCGAAAAAATGCAGATCACCAGCCTTCGAGGAACGATCGCCAGTCCTGATTCTCAGGCAAGTGCGTGCCGTAGAGATACATTGCGCTGGCGACGGGTTCCCTGGGTTCTCGTAAGAGTTTCATGTGTGCGGTTTGTAGATTCCGTCCGCCTTTTTTGAGATTGCATGCCTCGCAAGCCGTGACGAGATTGTACCAACTGTATTCTCCCCCTTGATGGCGGGGAACGACGTGATCCAAGGTCAAGCGATGGGCGCGCATACCGCAATACTGGCATCGATAGTCGTCCCTTCGAAAGACTTCGCGTTTCGTCAGACGTACGCGTGGACGTGGTCGTTTCACCATGTAATCCAGGCGGATCACCGATGGGCGAGGAATCCTTTGTCGCACGGTCCGTATGAAACCACGGCCGTTCAACAGCATCTCCGCTTTTCCTGCTATGAGCAATCCAAGGGCTCTGCGTGTGGTGCACACGTTCAAAGGTGCATAGTTCGCGTTGAGCAGAAGCACTGGTTCGTTCATCGATTCAGACCTCATTAGGGGCAGATTATACCATCCATGCTCTACGCTACAACTCGGGCTTCGGGATATGAGGACATGCGCTGGTTTCTATTTCGAAACCAGCGCATGTTGATGGAAAATATTACGGATCAAACAAATCGTTGGCGGATCTCCGCGCTGACGAAGTCTAATATCGCGACCGTGATGGCGATAAACCACACGGCAATTCCTGCTGCCTTATAATCCAGCAGCCGGATCCATTGGGCAAGAAGGAAGCCGATCCCACCACCACCCACGAAACCAATGACTGTGGACATGCGGATGTTAATGTCCCATCGGTAAATCGTAAAGGACACGAATGGGGGAACGATCTGAGGGACGACGGCATAAATGACGACTTGCAGCCAATTCGCACCGGTGGCCTGGATCGCTTCGATGGGCCCCGGATCGATTGATTCGATCTGCTCCGAATAGAGTTTACCGAGGGCAGCAACCGAATGAATGGTTAATGCCAGGACTCCGGCGAACGGCCCCAGGCCGACAACGATAACGAATATGATCGCCCATATCAAGGGTTCAATCGATCGAATGATATTTAATATGGTCCGTGTGAGGAAGTAAATTCCAAGCGTGATTACGGAAGCCGACATCAGATTGCGAGCGGCGAAAAAGCTGACGGGCAGTGCAAGAAGGACCCCGAAGAAAGTTGCCATCATACCGATAAAAATGGTTTCCACGATCTTCTCGATGGCCAATTTTAATTCCTTGCTGAATTGCCATTTCCCGACGCTGGCAACTTGCCGGGCTTGCAACTCCCAGATCGTTACGCTGTCGCGTATGCTTTCAGGATTAAGTCGATACGGCATTTCGATGAGCTGTTCGAAGAAGCCGTCCTCATCCGGAATTACGCGGATATACTTACCTTCTTGACGTTGACGGAACTCGTTTCCAATCGGATCCTTCCACCACAATTCGGCCACTACATTCGGGATGAAGTTGTAGCCGCGTAAAAAGAGCGATGTACCCTTTTCTCCCTGGAACTCTGCGAGTGTACCGCACGTCGGATCGGCGATCAGGTAAGGTTCATCTTCGAGAGGTTTGCTGGAGGCTGGAGGATTGTCCGTGCAGGGAATCTGGATTTCGGCAACCGTTATAATCACATCTTCAGGAATTTCGATGCTCTTTTGCCATGGCCAGAGCACGCTTGAAAGGACTGGCGCAGCATCATCTGCCTGGGTGATGAGATCAACAAAATCGATCTCGCATATCTGCCAACCGAGCATGAAGAATACGGCGAGTACCAGAAATAACAACCCTGCGGGATTGCTGCTCGAACGATTGGCGATCGCATAGGCATCGACTGCATTCCAGACATAGAAAATTATAACGAGGATACTCAGGATAATAAGCGCCGGGTCTAAGCTTAGACCTTTCTTAACGATGTTTACAAAACCGGTATCTCGCCTTGCAGTCTCTGTGAAACGCCAGGCCAATAGAACGAGGATCGTGGCAAAACTGAACAGTAACAATAAGCCACGTCTGATCGTCCGAGCTAGAATTTGCCCAAGACCGGGGACGATCAACGATAGAATGGCGGCAAGGAATGGAGGCACGAAACTGGGCTTGAGTTCTTCGGTAGGAGTAGGAACGTGCCTGAGTGTCATGTGTTGCCTCCTTCGACAGCGACTAACTCGCCCTGTAATCCTCCGCCGACTCTCTCAGCCTCTTGTCCGTAGATTTCCTTGAATTCTTCATCGCTCATCGCGCGAATATGTTCACGTGAGCCCCGGTAGACAATCTCGCCCTCGCGAAGACCGATCACGCTGGTCGCATAGCGTTGGACGAGATCGAGATAATGCAAACTGCAAATGATAGTGATCTTATCTTCTTTGTTTAGGACTTCCAGATATTGAAGGATCGAGTGCGCTAAAACAGGATCAAGACTGGCGACAGGTTCGTCGGCCAATATCATTTCCGGTTCCTGCATGAGCGCTCGTGCTACTCCGACACGTTGCTGCTGACCGCCGCTTAATTCATCAGCGCGTTTGTGCGCTTGGTCTTCGATCCCCAGGCGCTTGAGGGCTTGATCTGCCTTCTTATAATCCTCGGAAGAAAACCTGCCGAATAAACTTCTTCTCGAGGACGTATACCCAAGTCGGCCCGCGAGTACGTTGGTCAAGACGGTCGACCGCCGTACCAAATTGAAGTGTTGAAAGACCATGCCGATCTTTCGCCTGGCCATGCGTAGCTCTTCACCTTCCAATTCTGCGAGATTTTCACCGTTCCAGACGATCTCGCCTTCCGTGGGATCGATCAGACGGTTGATGCATCTGAGCAGCGTTGATTTACCAGAACCACTCAAGCCAATGACGACCAGGAACTCATCATCCGGCACGTTAAAGCTCACATTTCGTAATGCCACCGTGCCGTCGTCGTATATTTTGGTTAGATTGCGGACTTCAAGCATATGCCCCTCCTAATCCCCGAATCTTTAAAATGTGCCTCTCTCACGTAGAGACCATATTAATAGTGCTTGCGGGAGTAGGAGTATTCTCCTCCCACTCCCGCCTTTTCAAGCGTTACTTTCAGTGCTAAGAGGTGTGATTGCTACTCCGCGTAATCTTCAACACTTACACCCGAAGCATCGAGGAACTGACGGAATTGGTCATAGAAGCTGTCATCGTGTTTTTCCAGTGCATTCCACTGGTAAGCGACGTTCAAGGCTTCTTGTCCCTCTTCGGTCTCGGCGATCGCTAATAGCGCATTCACGATTTGATCGCGGATTTCAGGATCGAGGCTGGGTACGAACTGCACACCATCGTTGGGGATGCCCTCGAAAGTCTGAATAACCACGATGGCATCCATGATGTCATCGTAGGATCCTTCAATAGTTCCTTCGACCCGGGTTCGAGCGTCAATATACGAAGCGCCGATGTCACAATCGCCGTTGTAGACGCCAGCAACAGCCGCCTCGTGGGAACCAGCATCAACGACTTGCGCCAAATCCGTGTCTGGATCGACGCCGGCGGCTTTCAGGTAAATGGTGGGGATAACCCAACTGCTCGTGCTGGTTGGGTCTGCTCGACACCATGTCTTGCCAGCCGCATCTGCGAGCGATTCAATGCCGCTATCTGCACGCACGAAGATCTGGCCGCTGTAGGTGGGTGAACCATAGCGCACGGAAACAAGCGCCACATCTGCACAACCTTTGCTGTGCGCAAGAATGTATGAGAAAGTTGCCAGAGACGCCATGTGGGCTTTGGGCGGATCGGCACACATGGCTTCAATAACACCGGCATATTCGGTGGCCACGAACGTGTCGATGACCAAACCCGTCTCGTCGTAAATCATGTCGGCGACTTCTTCAAATCCGGTTAGAACACGCTCGGATTCACCAGATGGCACAAGCCCCCACTTGAGGGGATTCTTCTCTGTTCCGAGCTTTCCAGGTCCGCAGCCTGCAACGAGCAGTAAAACGGACAGCGCGAATAATGATAGGATCAATGTCAAGCGACTTTTACCCATTGGACTTCTATCCTCCTCAATAATATATAGTTAGTATTCGATTCGCGTTGTGCTGGGAAAAAATGGAGAAAATCAACATTCAATACTTCGCTATCACCTCCTCATCATGTGAACTTGTTGAGCCTAATTCATCTTAGCGCGAAATATGCCCGATTGCAAGAATAATCCGAACTTGTGTCTTTCGGCAGTGAAAGATAAAATCTGTTTCCCATGGAAAAACAACACTATCAGGAAGCTCTGGATTTCATCTACAGCCACATCGATTACAGCGTCGAACGAAGTTACCGCTACGCTGCGGAGGTTTTCGATCTGGCGCGCATCCGAACTTTGCTGGATGCCCTCGGCAATCCACAAGATACGTATGCTACGATTCACATCGCCGGAACGAAGGGCAAGGGTTCGACAGCGGCGCTGATCGCCTCCGTTACCCAGGCGGCCGGCTACCGGACGGGTCTGTATACTTCTCCCCACTTACAGCGTTTTACCGAACGCATTTGTGTCGATGGGATCGAGATTTCGGAGACGGAAGTTGCAGACCTCGTCGAAGAAATCAAACCCCACGTCGCGCGGGTCGACGGTTTAACCGCCTACGAAATTATTACGGCGCTTGGTTTTTTACACTTCCAAAAACGTGAAGTCGAATGTGCCGTGATCGAGGTGGGGTTGGGTGGGCGCTTGGATGCCACCAATGTGATCCATCCAATGGTGGCGGCAATTACGTCTTTGTCCTACGACCATATGCACTTGCTGGGCAACAGCCTTTCCGATATCGCTCGAGAGAAAGCGGGAATCATCAAGACGCAGGTGCCAATCGTTATGGCCCCGCAAATGTTCGAGGCCGAAGTCGTAGTCGAAGAAGTGGCCGCAGAACTCTCAGCGCCGCTTGTGAAAGTCGGTCGGGATTGGCTCTTTTCACCCGGCAAACATTCACTCGAAGGTCAGAGTTTTTTTGTGTGGTCTTCGCAGGAACAACCTTTGATGGACACGTACGTTGAATCGGCGGGAATCGAGGAATGGGTTCCACCGCGTTTCTTTATCCCTCTCCTCGGTCACCATCAGGTTGTCAACGCCGCCGTAGCCTATGCCGCACTGCAATGTATGCGCGATCGAGGTTTGAAAATCCCTGAAGCGGCGATTCACGAAGGATTTGCGTCGGTACGTTGGCGAGGTAGGCTGGAGATCGTTTCACGCTCTCCGTTGGTGCTCGTGGATTCGGCGCACAACCGAGATTCGGCTTTGAAGCTTCGTATCGCCCTGGATGATTACTTCCCGGGCCAACGCGTAATTTTGTTGTTTGGCGCTTCGGCCGATAAGGACATCAGCGGTATGTTTACCGAGCTGCTTCCGCGCGTTTGGCGATTGATCGTGACCCAAGCCGTTCACCCGCGTGCGGCGAATCCGGAAATCCTCGCGGATATGGCCCATGCGTCTGGTGTCAGCGTGGACATCATCGTGCCTGTTGCGGATGCACTCGCGCGAGCCATGAAGGATGCGGGTAGCGAGGACGTGATATTAGCTACGGGTAGTTTGTTCGTCGTGGGGGAGGCAATCGCAGCGGTTGAGGCAATGGAGAAAGAAAAATCAGAAGATATTGAAGAGGGTGCGTGATGACGATTCGAGCACTGGAATGGCCTCACCTTCCGGGTGAATGGAGCAGCGCGATTGGACGTCGAGCGGATGCGCTTTACGATATTAAAGAGGCCACTCTTGATGAAAATGGACTCATTGAATGCCTCGTCTTACCGTTGCGTGATATCGTTTTGTTTCCCAACATGATCACGCCGCTTTTCGTCAGCCAGGATCACTCTCTGTTGGCGATTGAGGAAGTCTCTCGGACCAATGAGACGATGATCGCCGTAACGCAGCTCGATGCGGACATCGAAGAACCCGGGTACGATGATTTGTACGCCGTAGGCGTCGAGGTTGCCGTTGGAAAGCTGATGCATTTGCCGGACGGGACAAGTTCGATACTCACTCAGGGCCGGCGTCGTGTCGAAATCGTCGAGTGTATTCAGGAGGACCCGTATATCAAGGTCCGTGCACGTCCGATTCATGAGTCGAGTGAACGTACGAAAGAACTCGTGGCGCTCATGCGTGCAGTCCTTACGTTGTTCGAAAAATGCGTGCAATTGAATACCGCACTTCCGGAGGAGACCTTCGTCTACGCCGTCAATATCGAGGATCCGAGCTGGCTGGCGGATATGGTGATCTCGTCTTTGAAACTTGACGTCGCGGAACGACAGGATATTTTGGAAACCTTCGACCCCATGGAAAGGTTGCAGCGAGTTAGCGTGCTGCTCGGCAGGGAATTAGAAGTCCTGGAGTTGGAGGACCAAATATATTCTCGTGTTCAGAGCGAAATGGATCGGTCCCAACGCGAGAACTATTTACGCGAACAAATGAAAGCCATCCAGACGGAATTGGGAGAAGGCGATATTTGGGCTCAGGAAATCGCAGACATACGCAAGCGCCTGCAACATCTGACGCTGCCAGAAGAGGTCGAAAAAACCTGTCTGCGAGAGATTCAGCGCCTGAGTCAAATGCCTCCGATGTCACCCGAGGTCTCAATCCTGCGAACGTACATCGACTGGTTGATGTCCTTGCCCTGGTCTGAATCGACAACGGATAATCTGGATATCCAGCACGTGGCGGAAGTGTTAGACAGCCAACATTATGGATTGGAGAAAGCGAAAGAGAGGATCCTGGAGTACATCGCAGTCAAAAGTCTCGTGCCTCCCAAACACCGTCAGCCGATTCTCTGTTTCGTCGGGCCGCCCGGAACCGGCAAGACTTCGTTGGGTCGATCGATTGCCACGGCGTTGGACCGTAACTTCATCCGCATTTCACTCGGCGGTATTCGGGACGAGGCAGAGATTCGCGGTCACCGCCGGACGTACATTGGAGCGCTTCCCGGAAGAATCCTGCAAACCATGCGCAAGACGGCGAAAATCAATCCGGTTTTCATGCTCGATGAAATCGATAAGTTGGGACAAGATTTCCGCGGGGATCCGGCGGCGGCGCTGCTCGAGATCCTGGATCCGGAGCAGAACCATGCCTTCTCCGATAATTATCTTGAAATTCCCTACAATCTCGCGAATGTGCTTTTCATCACCACCGCGAACACCGTCGAACCGATACCACCGGCGCTGCTCGATCGTTTGGAGGTGATTGAATTCCCCGGATACATCGAAGAGGAAAAGGTGATCATTGCACGTAAATTCCTCGTGGTGCGAAAGTTAGAACAAACCGGTCTGATCAACGAAAGAATACACTTCTTAGACAATACGATTCGAACGGTCATCCGCGAACATACGTGGGAGGCAGGGGTTCGCAATTTGGAACGCGAGATCGGAAAGATATGCAGGAAGATCGCCAGACAAAAAGTCGAGGGGAAGAAAATCCCAAAACGCATCACTAAATCCATGGCAACGCGTTTATTGGGACCTCCACAAATCACGCCTCACGAAGCAGACAAGGAAGATCAAATCGGTGCGGCAATGGGATTGGCGTGGACCGAAAACGGAGGCGATAGCCTGACAATTGAAGCGCTGCTGTATGAGGGAAAGGGAAATCTGCAGGTTACCGGTCACATCGGCGATATCATGCAGGAATCCGCTCAAGCCGCTATTTCGTTTATCAAGAGTCGGGCTGAGGTGTTGGGAATATCGACTGATGATTTTGAGAAGAAAGATATCCACATTCATGTTCCGGAAGGGGCTATTCCGAAAGACGGACCGAGCGCCGGAATTACCATGGCGACGGCAGTAGCTTCGGCGCTGACGAGACGTCCGGTGCGGCACGACGTCGGTATGAGCGGCGAGATCACGCTACGCGGGCGTGTGCTCCCGATCGGCGGTGTTCGAGAAAAGATCCTGGCCGCATATCGGCTCAAGTTGAAGATGGTAATCATTCCGACGAAAAACGAGAAAGATTTGATCGAAATCCCCCGCAGTGTCCGTTCTGCAATAAACATCCGTTTCGTGGATAACATGGACGATGTTTTTACACTCGCACTCCAGCCGATGGACAGTACGCGAAAGCGCAGCGGCGTACGAAGGAGCAAGATCGTGCAAGACCATCGTTCCAGCACTTCTGCGAACCATTGAGAGAAAGGATTATTTGTGGATGATCTGGCTATGGAGAATAGGTAGGATAATCGACTCGTGATGCGTTCATTCTCTATCCGACGTGTACTCGTATTCATCGCTGTTCAAACGCTTGTGTGCGCGTCGTGTACTCGCTCGTCTGTGTCGATAGATCGCATTGGGACCGAAGTCGCGTCGATCACTCCTCAAAGCCCGATAGAAGCGACGGAAAACCCTTCACCTCCTCCCCAATCCGGTTTATTCGCCGTCGCATGGGTGAATGCGGACGAACCTTTGGTCGCTCGCAATCCAGCCGGTTTATCGGGAGCAGCCGTGGGGGAGCTTGTCTACGATCAACGAGGCTTGGAATTGACCGGGGCAAGCACGGGCCTGGGCAGCTCGGTTTGGGTGGAAATCAGGCTCCCCACCGGAGGAACAGGTTGGGTAAACGCCTGGAACCTCACGGAGGAGGTTTCCTCTCAGGAATTTTGCAACGACGCGCGCGTACTGCAAGCCGTTGACGCCGTTGGTCAGGCCGTACGTGACAGAAGCGGACAGAAATTTGCCGAGATCAGTAATCCGACCCGGGGCTTGATCCTGCGGCACAATTGGTGGAATCCAGAGATCATCGTTCCCCTTAATTCGTTGCCGAAAATCTATCAAGACCTCACCGAAATCGATTGGGGCGTTCAAGGCGGGACTGAATTTCCGATCCAAGGTTCGTTTCAAGACGTAATCGCACCACAATTGGAAGACGTGTTTACCCGTTCGCCGGAAATTATCTGTAATGAACTACGCGTCGGCAACACCACGCGCGAGATCGTCTGGCCGGATGAGTACGTAAACATCAATTTCTACTCCGTATATCGGCCGATTCCTGATGGGGGCAGCGAATTCGATTGGCGCACATGGGTGCTGGGTTTTGAGTACATTGAGGCGCAGCCGTACCTGACGATATTGGTTCAATACCGCGGCGAAATTTGAGTGCTTCGGAAATTTATCTGTTTTTCCCTCCCATCATAGATGGTAGATATCGCATGAATCCTGCAGCTTCCAGGATCGAAGCGGGCAACTGATCCATCAGGGTCAGAGCTTCATCATGCCTCACTGGAGGACGGATTCCCCGTTCGTCTCAGGCTGTAATGCCCACAGGACTTCTTCGAGCCGACCCTTCCAATTCGAATCATCCCGGCGCGACAACCACAATCCGCGTTTGCTTTGGCGAACATCGTCAGCGGAAATGGGTAGTTTGCGTGGCTCTTCAGAATAGGGCATCTGAAGCAGGATTTGCCCGTTTTGAACCGAAATACTCTCCACACCTGCGCGCATAGCCAGGCTGCGAATGCGTAACTGGTAGAGTAAATTTTCGACCTCGATTGGTGGTGGGCCAAAGCGATCCTGGAGCTCTGCGGCGAGCGCTTCGATGTTGTCCAGTGTGCGCACTTCCGCCATTCTTCGATAGAGTCGCAAGCGCAAATCGCGATCATCAATATAATCCGCGGGTATCGCGGTAGGTAATGGGAGATCGATGAAAACCGGAAGGATTTCAGCCGCAAGAGGGGTTTGCAGCCGTTGCTTATCATCCAACTCAAATTTGGATTTCAGACGCCGGACTGCGCTGGAGAGCAAACGCGTGTAAAGGTGAAATCCGACGCTGGAGATGTGGCCGTGCTGCCGGGTGCCCAGGATGTCACCCGCGCCGCGGATTTCAAGGTCACGCATGGCGATCGAATATCCTGCACCCAACTGCGAGTAATCGGCAATCGTATCCAGCCGAAGACGAGCTTCTTCGGTCGTGCGCTGACGCGGGTGGCGGAAGAAATATGCATATCCCTGGGATGCCCCGCGCCCGACACGTCCACGAATTTGATACAACTGGGCGAGTCCGAACCACTCCGAACGGTCGATGATCAGGGTGTTGGCGTTGGGGATGTCCAAGCCGGATTCGATGATCGATGTGCTCAAGAGAACATCGATGTCGCCGCTGGCGAACTCCTCCATCACGGAAGCAAGTTGAGCTTCGGGCATTCGTCCGTGCGCGATGGTGATCGTCGCCTCCGGGACAAGCTCCTGCAGTCGTCTATGAACGGTATTGATGGTTTGCACCCGGTTGTGCACGAAATACACTTGCCCGCCGCGGTCGATTTCGCGCAAGATCGCTTGCCGGACCAATCGAGGATCGTAGGGACCGACGTGCGTGATCACCGGAAGGCGTTCTTCCGGAGGCGTGTCGATCGTGGAAATGTCCCTCGCCCCGGTTATGGCGAAGTAGAGCGTCCGCGGAATGGGTGTGGCAGTCATCGTCAACGTATCCACTTCCGTTCGCATTAATTTGAGATGTTCTTTGTGCGTGACGCCAAAACGTTGCTCTTCGTCGATGATCAGCAGACCAAGATCGTGGAACTCTACGTCCTGCTGAAGCAACCTGTGTGTTCCGATGATGATGTCGATTTTGCCCGAATGCAATCGTTCGATGATCTGGGCCGCTTCCTGTCGGGAACGGAAGCGAGAAAGCATTTCAACTTCGACCGGAAAAGCTGACAATCTTCTGCGGAAGGTGTTGTAGTGCTGCTGCGCGAGTATGGTTGTCGGAACGAGCATGGCGACCTGTTTTCCGTCCATAACTGCCTTAAATGCCGCTCGCAATGCGACTTCCGTCTTTCCATAACCCACATCACCGCAGATCAAGCGATCCATTGGCCTTCTCGACTCCATGTCCTGCTTCACAGCCTGTAGCGCTCGTTTCTGATCTTCTGTTTCGATGTAGGGGAATGATGCTTCGAGTTCTTGTTGCCAGGGTGTGTCTGGCGAGAAAGCGTGTCCTTCGATCGTGTTGCGCTTGGCGTAGAGCTGCAGCAAATCACGGGCAATTTCCTCGACCGCGACCTTGACTTTGCTCTTTGCTTGTTCCCAGGATTGGTTGCCCAGGCGCGTGGGTGTCGGAGCCGAGCCGTCGGCGGAAATGTAGCGCGAGATGCGGTCGGCTTGATGGATGGGAACATACAATTGATCGCCGCCATCATATTCAATCAAGATGAACTCGCGTTGAATTCCATCCAACGTGCGATCGACAAGGCCGCCGAAGCGTCCAATACCGAAGTCGACATGCACGACCCAATCGCCGGGTTGCAGATCTGCGTAGGCGTTTTCCGGCGCCTTGGCGACTCGCTTCGGGCGGACCCGTGGCTTCGGTTTTGCCCAACCAAAGATTTCCGCATCGGTGAGTAAATGAAGCGGGGCTTTATCCTTTGTCTTTAGGATCCAACCTTCAGACAGGGCGCCGTGGATGAAGTGTATCCTGCCAGGCGTCAAATCGGTTAACAATCCTTCATGTACGGGTTCTGGCGCGTTTTCCTGTGACCACATTTCGGCCAGGCGAAGTGCCTGGCGGCTTATCGTTACGCCGTATTCGTGATGGAGGACGATCTCTGCAAGGTAGTTCATCAAGGGCTTTAATTGCCCGCCGAAACGGCGCCCTGCTGTGAAAGCATCGCCGAGGTCAATTTCCACATTTCGATCCGCGGCAATCTGACCGAGATCGATTTCATTCAAATCGTCCAACTTTTCACCCAGTTCGTCAAGCGTGAGATAGGGTAGGGGTACATCATCTTCTAAGAGCCCCTCGCGGATTTGATCCTGGCGTAGACTGAGCGCTTGTTCTTCGAGTTCAGTGACGGCGTCATCGAATGCAGTACGATCGAAATTGAGAACTACGGCGTCATCGGGAACATAATCCAGAAGACCCTTCGGTAACGGGTTCATGCGGGGCAGGAAGTACTCGAGCCAGCGATGTTTTTCGGGATCTTCGATCTGTGTCGCTATGTGGATCACATCATCCCAGGCGGAGTCATAGGCAAGCGGCAAACCCTCTCTCGCCGGTGTGATACGGACCTGCGGTTCGACGTCGACCGAGCGCTGTGTGGAGGGATTGAACATGCGGATGGATTCGATCTGGTTGCCAAAGAATTCGATGCGTACGGGAAGCGATTGTGCGGGAGGCCACAGATCGACGATGCCGCCTCGACGGCTGAATTGTCCCGGCTGCGTAACCAGGCTCTCACGCGTGTAGCCAACGTTTAGTAGAAATCTCGCCAACTGATCGAGATCGACGCTATCGTCGACCGCGATCGTTCTCGAGTGGTTTAAAAAACGCTGCGGCGATAGAGTTCTCGTCATTGTAGCTCGAGCGGTGGATAGAACGACGAGGGGTTTATCGGAAGATGCCGGTTGTTCATCAGGAACCGGAACTTCTTTCGTCAAAGCCGAAAGGACCGTCAAACGACGACGGATCGTCCGATCGGACCACGGGCTGGGTTCATAAAACACAGGATTCGGGTCGGGGAAGGTCACGATGGTCAGGTCAGGGCACCAGGCGGCGATCTCTTCGGAGAGTGTGAGCATCCGGTCGGCTCGTGCGACCAGAACGACGAACGTCTGTTTTAAATCATCTGCAAGTGAGGCGATCAAGGCGGCGCGTGCGGAACGAGGAACGTACAACGATCCGTATATCGACTCATCTGCAAGTAATTTCTGAAGGAGAGCCTGATATCCCTGAAGGGTACGAATACGTTTCAAAAGACCAGTCAGATCCATGGTGATCTAGAGTGCATTCCCCGCGTTCATCGCGGCCTGAATGCCTTCTTGAATAAAAATTCGAACGCATTCCGCAGCGTGTTTCAATACCAGCGGAAGTTCGATCGATTCATCGCCGCTGAAATCTTGCAGCACGTAATCCGCAGGATCCATTTTTCCCGGCGGGCGGCCGATCCCGATCCGCACGCGGGGAAATTCCTGGGCTCCGAGTTCGCGGATAATCGAACGCATGCCTCGATGCCCGCCGGAGCCACCGGCGGCTCGGATGCGGATGTTGCCCGTCGGTAGATCCAATTCGTCGTAAACGACGAGCAATTGGGATTCCGGGATGCGGAAGAAACGCACCAGCGGCTCGACGCTACGACCCGAATCGTTCATGAACGTCTGTGGCTTTGCAAGGTAGACCTTCTTGTCATCGAGAAGACATTCCGCGAACGCAGCGTTTGATTTCTGCCGCGAAAATGTGATTTGAAAGTCATCGGCAAGCTTGTCGAGCAGCATGAAACCAACGTTGTGCCGGTTTCGAGCGTACTCTTTCCCCGGATTTCCCAAACCGACGATCAGAAAAGGCGCTGATATTTCCTTCATTCGTGCCCTCTCTCATTCGACGGCTTGGTCCTCGCGGCTTTTCTCGATCTGCGGGAGCGTGGTGAAAGGCGTCGGGATCGGGCGAATCTGCGCACCGACGTGTATGCGGCGAAAAGCAGGAGCAAAGAACCGCCGATATAACCACCGGTTTTCAAGGACCGCATGACTTTTTGTGTACCGCTGCGCCGAGAAACGATGACGGGAACAATCGTCGGTGCGGGCGTTTCCGTGGCGACCAGCGCGGTCGATGTGGAAACCGTCTGTTCTTCGAATATGGGCTGCGTTTCGATGGGCATCGTATTGCGGACGCGCAAATTGCGAGCGTACGCTTCCAGGCGGCTGTCGTTTTCAAGGATTACATAGAGACGTAGTTGATAATCGCCGTCTGTGATGCCCGTAGTGTCCCAAAGCCCCAGTCTTCCATCGGTGATCGGGGTTTGTAAATCGTCCACGATCGGGAACCACGTATCGGTAGGGTTGGGGTCGTACGCAAAGGATAGTTCGTAGGCCACAAATGCTGGATGTGCAGCAGAACCCTCGATCGTAACGACACCATGCAGGATCTCACCGTCTTCCGGGCGCGTGATATCCGCAAAGCCCGGAGCTTGCTTGGATGCCGTACCCGCGATCGAGGAGATCCACATGATCGCCGAAAATATCAAATAGGTGATTATTTTTTTCATCGTCACTCGAAAAATGTCTCTACGAATCGACAATTGGTGAGTTTAACACGCCGGGCGATTTCGGTCAACGCGGCAGATATGGAATACGATAATCGGGCGCAGATTGGTGAATTTTTTTTATAACGGTTGACGTCGCGGTCAACAATCGGTAGAATTCCAGACGCGTAAATCGGGGTGCCGACCGATTTGTCGGGGCACCCCTTTCCTCTGCACGTGAGGTGCGTATGGGAAAAGAGAAGGAAATGGCCGAACAAGATGAGATGCAAGTCGATGCAATCGATTTAACGGGCGGTACGATCGAGAAACTCGAAGCCGAGGTGGTGAGCGTTACGCAAGGCGGCGCCAACCAGATTACGGCTTCCGACGTCGAACTTCGCCAAGGAGGGGTATTTCAAGTCGAAGGGGAGCAAGTGACTCTCGACCACGTTGCTGCTGGGACGGTACGAGGGAATCTCGTCTCTGCTACCGACGGTGGCATCGGCATCGCAGTTGGTGAGGATGTCAAGCTTTACAATACCCAGGTGGGTGCCACGATAGGTAGAAGCGTCGATGCAGAAAACAGCTCTTCGGTCATCCTTCTGGCGCAAGAAGTCAACGGCACGGTAGAGACGATGTTGGATACGCAAGGTGCTTTACTGGCCGGTATTGTATCCGGCATCACCATCGGATTAATGCTACTCATCGGGAAATTGTTCGCCCGTCGCCGTTGAAAAACGTACCATATAAGTAACGTTAGCATGGAGCGAGGGTAACCCGTTCGGGGTGAGAGGCGCTCCGGAGGATCAAGAAGTGAGTGAAGTTATACTGCATGCAAAGAAAAGGACGATAACCGGCAGACAAGTCAAGGCGCTGCGCAGGTCGGGCATTCTGCCAGCAGTAATGTATGGGACGGGAATCGAATCACTGCCCCTCGAACTCGACCAGCATGAAACGACGAAGACACTTGCACACGTCGGTGCTTCTACGTTGATTTCGCTGAAGGTCGGGAATACGGCTCACCAGGTGCTTCTACGCGAGGTTCAGCGCGATTATATTCGCGGGGACATCCTGCACATCGATTTTCTTAAAGTCTCGATGGACGTCGCAATTCGAACCGAAGTCCCGCTCGAATTAATTGGCGAGTCGCTCGCTGTCAAGGAGCTGGGTGGACTTCTCGTAAGTGGTCTGAGCGAGATTGAAGTCGAAGCGCTGCCCGGGAATCTACCTGACCGGATCGAGGTGGACATTTCCTCGTTGGTGAACATGGATGACGTGATCACCGTCGCCGATCTTGAAATTGGTGAAGGAATCGACGTGCTTACGAGTGAGGATGAAGTCCTCGCCAGTGTCGTTTACCAGGAAGAGGAAGAGATCGAGGAAGAAGAGGAAGAATTGATCGAGGTCGAAATGGAGCCGGAACTCGTCGAACGCGGAAAGCGGGAGGAAGAAGAAGAGTTCGAAGAGGACCAAGAATAATCGTAGAATCCAGCGGACCAAACGATCTTCACGCGGAGCGGAGGAACACCGCTCCGCGTTTGTTATCTCGGGTCTTCTACAAGGCGCAGCAGATTTAAGGTCAGCAGTGCCGTTGCTCCCCAGATGATCTCGCCCTGGTACGGTTTAAAGTAATATACCGGAATGCTGCTGCCGGATACGGGGAAATCACGTTGGCGGACTTCCAGGTTGTTTTTATCGGCCAGCCACTCGAGTGAAACGCCGAAGACACTCGCCACCTCGTCACGATTGAGACGGAGATCGTACGGCCAGGGAAACGTTCCTACGATGGGTGTGATGGCATACTGCGTTGTCGTGAGCAGCGGCTCGAGCATGCCGAGAATATCGATGTCTTCCGGCCGAATTCCGACTTCTTCTTGTATCTCACGAAGTGCGGCCTGGGTGGGACTTTCGTCTTCGGAGTCAATCACACCACCGGGAAATGATACCTGCCCGCGATGGGATTCGACGAATTCCGTCCGACGTGTGAAGAGCAGATGCCAGATGTCCCGCTCTTGATACAGGGGCAGTAACACTGCGGCAGGTCTTGCATCCCGCTCGGTGTCGAGCTTCGGTTGCTGTTGGATAAGACGGTTTCGAAGCTGCGCGCGTAGATCTCCCATGAATCCCCAGTCCGTTGTAGATCTCAGGTTAATCGGCTTCCGCAGTAGGCACAAACGGCCTGCTGATGCTGCATCCACTCCACTTCATCGGGCTGAACGTTTCCACCGCAGTACGGGCATTTTACCGGAAGTCTTCCCTCATCGGCGGTATTGACGGCCATCGCCAGTGACAGACCGTGTTTGGCAAGCAGTGTTTGTATTTCAGCCTCGACCGCCTGTGCCTCTTCGATCAATCCGCGCTCTCGAAGTTCGGCGATTATTCTGCGGCCGATGTTGGGCAGCCGAGCGACCTGGGACGTCGAAGCCATCATCTCCAGGCCGTGGCGGATCCGTTCCAGTCCGGTTTCCACATCATTCGCGACGATAAAGGAGCGGCCTGCCTGAAGATTAAAAACGGCTGCTCGTGGGATGCCCCGATTCGCAGCGGTGTCTGCAATTTCGGAAAAAATCGCTGCGGCCTCCCGGGGTTTTCCTTGTTCAAGCAGCGAGTGCGCCATCCGCAGTCTGTCCATGACGATTCTTGCCGCCCGCTGCCGGAGAGGGCGGCGAGGGCGAGGCGGAAATCTACGAAAGGGCATTACCGGTCGACGAAAGCGAGGCATTGCATCCTCCAGCAAGTTGGACTTTCATTAAGCTTGCCAGCGCTATTTTAAGACATTGTTTCAAGGTTGTAAAAATCGTGCAAGCGAATGGGACGATTTATTCTTCGAAAGGAATGATCGCTCTGGCGAAAATGAGATAGCCGGTGTGTGCAACCATGCGGTCTACGGGGCGCAGACGCTCGGGCACGGGTTTGTAGAATCGCAGGGCGATCTCGCACACATCGATGAGTTCGAAGGCATGCATCGAGATGGTATGCAGTATGTCGGTTACCTGGTTCGTCGTCGGAACGATGATCCCAAGCACGCCTCCGTCCGCAAGGGCTGCTCGCGCTTGACCCAGGTATTGCTCAGGAGTAGGAAGATCGAGGAACAGCGCTTCGATGCCGGTTTCTTCGAATCCTTCCTCGATGTCTCTTAATTTCAACTCGACGCGATCTTCCAAACCGACACGCTCGAGGTTTTTTCGGGCCAGATTCTGCATGTCTGCTCGACGGTCGTACGAAATCACCTTCCCTTCCTTTCCCACAGACCAGGCGAGCGCCAACGTCAGTGAGCCGGAACCGGTCCCTGCCTCTACGACCGTCTTTCCGGGTCCGACGGATAATCGCAGCAGGATATAGCCGATGTCCTTGGGATAGATGATCTGAGACTTGCGTTTGATGCGCAGCAGCAAATCCCGCAACGTTGGTTCGAGCACATAGAATCGCATATCGAGGTGGCTGCGGACTTCAGATCCCCAGGGTATACCAATGATGTCGTCGTGCTTCAGGATGCCTCGATGAGTTTGAAGTTCTTCGCCTTTTTTCATGCGAATGAAGAGGTACTTGTGATCGCTCGAGACGATCATGGCCAGGTCGTTTTCATTTACTCGTCGCAAGATTTTCTCCATGGATTCGACCGATGTAGCATGCACCGTTCTACGCTCACAGGTTATTAACCGATCCTACGAGGGTCTGGTTGAAAGGTGTGTAGTTTATCGGAAACCCCACTTTATTATAACGATCACGGGTTGGGATCGAAAACCATTGTCTCACGGTAACGGCTTGCTGGCTCTGAAACGGAGCACGACCGCGCGTGATTGCCGCACGCGTTCGAGCTTCGGAGTAAACCCCATCTCTTCGAGCGGCTGCATCCAGAGATCACCCGAGTCGCCGGCCTGGCCGGTGAAGCGATACAGCCAGTTGGCCAGACGATCTTGAATGCCTCGTCCGGTGATCTGTTCGACTCCGATGACGATCAATTCTCCGCCGGGTTGTAATACCCTCCAAATTTCCTCCAGCGTGTGTCGATCGAGGATGTATTCGCTGGGGAAGGTGGATATGACTTCGGCGAACATATCCGCTGGTAGCGGAATGCTTTGCGCTTTTGCACGCAGGAGTGGGACATGACAACCTTCTCTGCGCAGTCGATTCGCGGCGAGGCGTGTCATTTGCTGCGAAGTATCGAGCGCTACGACTTGGTATCCTTTGCGCAGCAAATCGAGCAGCAGATGTCCCGGACCTGGCCCCAGTTCGAGGACGGGGCTTTGTAGGCCTTCGTGGATGGCTGCCGCTTGCCAGGTACGCCATTGGCCCATGGAAGTCGTCCAGGCGACGAAGTCGTAAGCCCAGGCGAATGTCGTGTACAGGTGTTTGAAGAAAAATCGCAGCAGGTGCACGAGCCACGGTTTCGGGTTCATGCCCACGCTCGCCGAAATGTCGTCAGGTTGATCGCGTTCTCCCGGATCACTTGGCGGACGGTCGGATCGGTCAGGATTTGATATTCCTGCACGCGGGGTTTCGCATAGCCACTAGTTGTGCGAAGTTCTTCGTCCATAAAGCCGGGATGGCACATCAATTCACTCACACCGTCCGGAAGTGAATTCAGGATCTGGACGAGGTGCTCCAGGCTGACGCCGGCGGCGAAGAAGGAGGAGAAGAAGTGATCCGGATGGTGAATGGCGGAATCCTCCGTTGAACGGATTGCTTCATGACGAACAAAATCGATGCATCGCTGGGGCATCGCATCGTAAAGGGCCTCATCCGCTACATCGATGGCATTGGGAAGGCGCACACCGCAGCCGTATTCGTCGGCACACTTGAGATAAAGTCTCCAGAGATCCACGGATGCCAAAGCGACGTGATGGTGGGAATCGATGTGGTCAAGGACGGCATCGCATGCCAGGAAGGTTTCAATTTGAGTCCGCCACTCACTCTCCACGTCGTCGAGCAAGCTTCGGTGAGGTTGTTGAAAGAAAAAATCCTTCGCCGGAAGCTTTCCCTGAGAAACCGTCATCGGCGACCGTCTCAATTCGGGAGACAAGGGTTCGCCGAAGGTGATATTCAGATGGACGCCCAGACCAAGTTCCGGGCTTTCTTCTTTGGCGAGGCGTACAGCTTCCACAGCGCCTGGTAGGTTCATCATTACCGTTGTCGTGGATACGATCCCCTCAAGGTGCGCCTGACGGATTCCACGCGAGACACTCTCCGTCCGACCGTAATCGTCGGCGTTGACAATCAGCTGCTTTGTCATTCGTGATCCATCATTTCAGGTACGGTAAAAAGTACGTCGCCAGACCTAAGAAGAGCGCGAATCCAGCGCTGTCGGTAACCGTCGTCACCAACACGGGAGAAGCAAGTGCCGGGTCCATGTTCAAGGCTTTTAACACCAGCGGAATCGTGGTGCCGACGAGACCTGCGACGAGCAGGTTACCAAGCAGAGCGAGGCCGAGGACGAAGCCCAGCGTAGGATTGCCTTTCCAAAGATAGACTCCGATTCCAGCGATGATTCCAACGGCCGTTCCCTGCAATATCCCAGTAATGACTTCCTTGAAGACCATGCGCCAGGAGTCACGTAGCTGAATTTCACCCAGGGCGATGGCGCGCACCATGATCGCCAGGCTTTGCGTTGCGGAATTGCCGCCCAGTCCACTGACGATGGATTGGAATACGGCGAGCAGGGCGACCTGCGCGATGGTCGACTCGAAACGCGAGATAACCCACGAAGCGAAAAATGCCGTCGCAGCGCTCACCAGAAGCCACGGCAATCTGCGTCTGACGTTTAAGCGGATCGGACTCTCGACTGATAGCCCGGGATCCGACACGTTTGCCAAGCGGTAGATGTCCTCCGTCGCCTCGGCCTCGAGTACGTCCATCAAGTCGTCGTACGTGATCACTCCGACGAGGATGCCCTTGTCGGTGACGACGGGCAGTGCGGCCAAATCGTAGCGAACCATCAATCGAGCCGCGTCCTCCTGATCGGTATCCGTGGTAACGTGGATGACGGCGCGCTTCATAATTTTCTCGATGCGGGTGTTTGGATCGGCGATCACCAATTCGCGCAGACCAACCATTCCTGCCAATCGTCCCTGGCGATTCACGACGTTTAAATAATACGGTGTCTCTTCATCCGGACCGATTCCGCGAAGATATTCAATCGCCTCACTCGCAGTGGTGTTCGGCTGCAGGGCGATAAATGACGTGGTCATCAAACCGCCGGCCGTCTCGTCCGCGTGTTCGAGTAAGGGTAGAACCTCCTCTGCGTCTTCCATTTTGGCAAGCACGTCTTTGGCGAGTTCCGGTGAGATATCCCCCAGGACGTCTGCAGCTTCATCCGGTTCCATCTTATCCAGCACGTCTGCCAGGCGTTCTCGCGCGAGTCCTTCGGCGACGTCGGCTGCCTCCGGATCTTCGAGTTCCTCCAGCAAATCGGCTGTCGTCGGGACGTCCAAACCGGGTAGTATCGAGGCTTGTTCGACGTCCTTCAGGTCCGAAAAAGCCTCGGCACGATCTGCGGGATGCAAGCGAATGAGTGCGGCGATGGCATCGAGGACGTTGCCCGATTCCAGTGCCCCCCGGATTTGTTCAATGGTGAGATCGATCTGTGATTGCTCCATGAGATTGCCTCAGTCTTGATGGATGACTTCGATGCCTTTTTCTTCCAGGAATTGAATCGCACGATCCAGTTCTTTCGTCTCCCCATTCAATTCAACTTCGAGCCAACCTTCCTCGAGCGTGATGTGAGCTTCACGGATGTTGACTTCGATTTGGAAGCGTTTGATCAGTTGGTAGAGTATCGGTTTGCTGATTAGAACTGGCGGATAAACCAGACGAAGGACACGAGTAGCCATGTTTGCCTCCTTCCGTGAAATGTCAAGCCTCGCATTGGCCAGAAGAAGGCCATCAGGCAATTGATTCTAGCACTTGGTCTTGGGCGAGTCAAAATAATCCCCTTTTTCAAGCCAAGAAACCCGTTTCCTGCGAAGTGAAAACCGGCCGTCCGAATTTCACGCGGACGGCTCGGAATTGGAATTAATTATGTTATATGTCTGCCCCTTTGAGTCGCGACGCGTCAGACGCTCAACGACGCCGCCTGCTGCCTCCACTGACGAGGCTTATCCAGTAGAGCAGCTGTAAGATAGCAGCAGCAAGTGCAGCAACGTAGGTAAAGGCAGCCGCATTCAGCATGGCATCGACGCCGCGTTTCTCTTCCTCTGAGCGGATCAGTCCGCTGTTGGAGAGCAATGCTCGCGCCCTGGAGGACGCGTTGAGCTCGACGGGGAGTGTGGCGAGAGAGAAAACGGCACCGAGGGCAAACGCTCCGACACCAAGCCAGGCCATTTGTGTGCCGAAAACGCCTCGGATCAGCAGGCCGACGATGATCAAAATCAATCCCAAACGCGAGCCGATGTTCACGGCGGGAACGAGTGCGGCGCGGAATCGAAGCGGTAGATACCCCTGTCGATCCTGCAGCGCATGTCCGATCTCGTGGGCTGCGATGGCCAAAGCAGCGACGGATTGACCCTGGGCGACACCCGGTGAAAGTTTGAGCGTCTTAGATCGAGGGTCGTAATGATCGCCGAGTTGGTTGGGTGTGCCTTCAAGACTGACGTCAGGCAGGTTTCCGTAAGTGAGCAGCCGTTTCGCGGCATCCGCGCCTGTCATCTGATTCAGATTACGTACCTGACTCCACTTGCGATAGGTCGAATTGACCCAGTATTGTGCCAGCATAACGAGTACAAAGGCGGGGATCATGTACAAGAAATACGTGGAATTCAAGTAAAACATTTTACCTTCTCCTTCTTTCGATCATCACCGAAAGTTCATGCATCACCCGAAAGCAAGAGGTCAATTGCGGATTCGAGCTGTAGATCGTTGCCCGCTTCCCAGTCCTCGATAGTCATCGTGACCTCGATGTCCGGTGCGAGTCCTTGTTCGTGGATCAAGCGGTCGTTCGGTGTATACCATTTTGCGACAGTCACTCGAACGGCTCCCTGGTCGGATGAAAGTGGGATCCACTGCTGCACCGAACCTTTGCCAAACGTGGTTTCGCCCACAAGGATGCCGCGGTCGTAGTCCTGGATCGCCCCAGCGACAATCTCGGAAGCAGACGCAGTGCCTGCGTTGACCAGCACGACCAGGGGAACGTCGGTCGCCAGACCACCGCCGTTGGTGCGATAGACTTCTTCGCTGCCGTCGCCGAATCGCTCGGTGACGATCACGCCATCGTCGATGAATTCCGAAGCCACGTCGATGGCGCTGACCAGATAACCACCCGCATTGTTCCTCAGATCCAGAATTAAGCCGGTCGTTTCATCGTCGATGAGATCAGCCAACATTGTGCGCAAATCATCGGAGGTCGTTTCGGCAAACGAATAGAGTTGGATGTACGCGATTCCATTATCGAGCTTCTCTCCCTCAACGGTCGGAATGACGATGTGGGCACGCTCGATGTCGAATTCGAGCAATTCTGTCTCGCCTTGACGATAGATCGTAAGATGAACCGTCGTACCTGCGGGTCCCAGAATGCGTTGGATAACCAGGTTACCATCGATGCCCGTCATGTCTTCGCCATCGATGGCGATGACCTCGTCGCCGGGTTGCAATCCGACTTCTTCTGCGGGAGACCCGGGAATGGGCGACAGGATGGTCAGATATTCCGTATTCGTATCGACCCAAGCCCCTATGCCTTCGTAGCCTTCCAAGTTGGCGCTGGCCTGTTCGAACTCGATTGGATCCATGTACGATGAGTGGGGGTCGCCCAACGAATCGATCAATCCTCGGATCGAACCCCGCATGAGCGTCGTGTCATCCAGCGGTTGTTCGACGTAGTAATTGTGCAGGATGTCCCAGGCTTGCCAATACGGCTCGAACAAGGTCTGCGTCTCTTCGGGCGATACGTACTGGCAATAGGACATTTGCGGGGTTTCCTCCGTGTGAAGGCTGATACCCATCACCAACCCGACTGTGAACAGCGCTGCGGATAATACCGCGCTGACGAAAGCACCCAGTAAGAACATTTTTACTTTCGGTGACATATTTTCACTCCTCCTGCATAACTTGCGCAGGTACGTTTAACCATAACACGTCAGTATAAGAAAATTATGAATTCGGGAAATTAAGTGCGAGTCAGATTTTCACCACGATCTATGGTTTATTGGGATTCATGATGTTATGTGTACCGACCTTTTCTGTTCCGCCAAATTCCGAACACGCTCACGAATTATCCAAATCGCATTTTTGCAGCCAGGAGGTGATGAGATCTTCGTATTCTTCACCTCCCGCTTTTTCCGTGTATTCAAGAATCGCCAGACCGTCGAGTGGGTAAAGTGGATGGCACGAACTGGGCCATGCGCCGTTCGGAACCTCAACGACAACATCGACAACCGGGCCAAGTATCTCCGCCTTATCGAGTTTGGGCGATACTTTTTCGGCCGTTACGATCACGGTGTCGGCGATCATTGTCAATTCCTCGTCGATGCCTTTGTTTCCGCCAATCCTGGCATTTCCATCCGTATCAGCTTCGAGGGCATGGATCACTGCAACATCGCAATGGATCGCCGGGAACGCGGTCAACCTTTCACCGGAGTATGGATCGACGATTTCTTTCACGTCCGGACGGAGCTGCGGCAAATCCGTGCCCTGCCATGCCGTGGAAGGCAGGAAACCAACGCCGGACATGGCTGCGCGAATCCCATTTGCCAGACTGGCTTCGGTCTCTTCGATGATCTCGATGGCACCGTCGCCGGCTGCCGAGGTGAAATTCGGCGCGAGGCCGAATGATTCCAGCCCGAAATAACACGAGCGCACCTTAGAAACCATCCCGGCACCTACGAGCAGATCGCTTTCAATGCCCGCTGTGAAACTGAGCAGGGTCAATTCTTTGGGGGATCGCTTGCGTTGGTATCGAGCCAATAATGCGAGAGCGAAGGTTGTCGGCCGGCGATAAAGAGTCATGCCCCCGAAAGCGATCGTGCATCCCTTTTCTGGAACGAGGTTCACAGCATGGTGCAGCGTTTGGATTTTATCGGTCATCGGAGGACTGTGTCTCCTTGTCGGGAACGTGATCTAGTTCGAGCAACGATTTCCGTAGTTCATCGACCGCTTCCTGCTCAACTTCCCAGGGTGGTCGATAACCCTTAAAGGGATTGGTGAAAGTCCTACCACCGCGACGTAATGCCGGAATTAAAATTCCGAGGTTGAAGACCACGACCAGAATGAGAATACCGCATACAATCCCAAGCCCGTCATCCACCAGAATTCTCTTCTTTCGTCGCCGCTTGACTTGTCAACTCGGGTATTGTGACTATAAGGTTCGTGATGCGCTCTAGGTGATAATCCACACCGGCGGGTTTGGCTTTATTCCCAACCAGAGCCGTCTTCATGCCAACTTCGGCCGCAGGGAGCAGATTTTCGACGCGATCGTCGATAAAAAGGCAGTTTTCCGCATCACCGGCGTTGGTAATCTCCAGGGCGCGTGTATACGCTTGTGGCTTTGGTTTGTTGATGAAATCGAGCGCGACGATGTCGAGGATATGATCAATATACGCCTCAACGCCTAGGACGGCGAGCACGCGTTTGGCATGTCCCGTGTTGGAGTTGGTGAAGATAATCTTACGCTGGGGAATTTGAGCCAGCATGTGTTGTAAATCCGGATCCGGCCGTAAGTATTCTTCCAGGGGAACGTCGTGAACGTACGCCAGATATTCCTGCGGATCGACCTGGTGATTGGCGATCAACCCGTTCAACGTCGTACCGAAGGTATGCAAATACTCATCCCGAATCATGGAGACACGCTGCTCGGGTATATCCAAACGGCTGACCATAAAAGCATTGATCCGCTCTCCGATGGCTTCCCATAATCCGTTGGTGTTGGGGTAGAGCGTGTCGTCCAGATCAAAGAAAATCGTTCGGATCGTGGTCATTCAAGTAATTCCTTCTCGTCACCTCAAAGATCGTTCTTTCCATTCAGGAACGATCGATCGTATCGTCCGGCACATCGTTTTCAATTCAAATGGCCAGCGAAGGTTGCGGACCGTTCTGCGAGTCGATGTGTCGCTGGAAAATTGATTGTGTTTACTCACCTGCGGCAGTATAGGGGTTGTAAAGTAGGATGTCAACGTACCGCCTCGAGGTTATAATCTACTTCCACGATGAAGACTTCAATGCCTATCGAGATTTTACCCGAAGAAGTCGCCTCCACCATTGCCGCCGGGGAAGTGGTCGAACGGCCGGTTTCCGTCGTCAAGGAGTTGGTGGAAAATGCCCTCGATGCTTCCGCAACTTCGATCGAAATCAAGGTGGAGCGCGGGGGAAGCGGTTTGATCGAGGTTTCCGACGACGGCGTCGGTATACCTCGCCGTGAAGTGCCGCTGGCGGTTTCCCGCTTCGCGACCTCAAAGCTGCGTACCGCTGAAGATCTGTTTGCCATTCAAACCCTCGGTTTCCGGGGCGAAGCGCTGTCCTCCATCGGTGCAGTTTCCCGACTCGAACTCATGACGAGAGCGATCGGGGAGGACATGGGTAGCCGGTTGGTCGTCGAAGGTGGGCAATTGGGAGACGTGCAGTCCGTTGGTGCGGCTCGAGGCACGATTCTACGGGTTCGCGATCTGTTCTTCAACGTTCCTGCACGCAGGAAATTCCTCAAGACCGAAAATACGGAACGAAGGCGTATTTCCGCCCTGGTGACTCGCTACGCGTTGGCCTATCCCGATGTTCGCTTCAAACTCACGCAGGAGGGGCGGGAAGCATTCCAAAGTTCCGGAAAGGGAGATCGCAGGGAAATATTGGCGGCGATTTACGACTTGGAGAAAGCAAAAGAATTGATCGCTATTCCGGAAAACAGCGGGACGCCGTTCCAAATCCGAGGTTTCATAAGCCCGCCGTCGATCCATCGCGGCAATCGAAGGGAATTGACGTTTTTCGTCAACGGGCGCTGGGTGCAGGATGCGAGTCTCGCTGCAGCTGTGGTTCAAGCCTACCATGCACTGCTCATGGTTGGACGATACCCAATGGCGGTTCTGTTCCTGAATCTTCCCCCAGATACGGTCGATGTGAACGTGCATCCGGCCAAAGCGGAAGTGCGTTTTCGGGAGCAGGATGTCGTCTTCTCGGTGGTTCAACGAGTCGTTCGATCGACCTTGTTGGGTCAAGCGCCGTCTCCTACGCTCGGATTGGGAGCTTCGATCTCCGGCTCCTGGCAGGAATCGGATTCGGGAGTTCAGAGCGATTGGCAGCTGACACAGCGGCTGGTAGACGCGCAGGATGTGGGCAGTGGAATCCGGCTTCAATCCGCATTACCGGTGGGTAATTTACCGTTGTTGCGAGCCGTCGGGCAAATTGGCGCCACGTATCTCGTCGCCGAGGGACCGGATGGCCTATATCTGGTCGATCAGCACGCTGCACACGAACGCGTGTTGTTCGAGGCGTTGATGCAGGCATACGAGCAGGATCAGGTCGAGGTGCAAACATTGCTCGAGCCACTGGTGATTACGCTCAGCCTTGAGCAAAGCGATCTTCTCGAAAATCAATCCGAGGTGCTGCAGCGCATTGGTTTCGACGTGGAACCGTTTGGACAGCGGACGTTCAGGTTGAGGGCAATTCCCGCGATGTTTATTAATGCAGATCCAGAACGGATTCTTCGATCCGTCGTTGAGGATTTTGAAGAAGATGAAACCCCTCTGGCGAAGGAAACGGAGGCAAGGTTGGCGGCACGAGCTTGCAAGCGCGCAGCGATCAAGGCGGGACAGGTTCTCTCATTGGAAGAGCAGCAAAAACTGCTGCGCGACCTCGAAAGCTGCACTGCGCCACGCACCTGCCCACACGGCCGTCCGACGATGATCCATCTTTCTGTTGACGCACTCGAGCGCCAGTTCGGACGAAGAGGTTGAGCTTGAAGCGAGCCTGTAACAATTCGAGTCTCACGAGATCGGCAATCGAAGTTTGAAGATGCTTCCTTTCCCCAATTCGCTTTCGACCTCGATGTCTCCTTGATGGTTGCGGGCGATACGTTTGGCAATTACCAGGCCCAATCCCGTGCCTTTGATGTCTTTTTCTCGATCCGGAACGCGATAAAAACGTTCGAAGATATGCGGCAGGCTTTCTTTCGGAATGCCACATCCGGTGTCTTCCACGGAAAATACAAGCGTTCCGTCCTCGCGTTGTAGAGACACCATTACGGTGCCACCCGGGTCATTGTACTTGATTGCGTTGGTGAGAAGATTCAGCACCAATTGTTTCAATCGGTTGCGATCCCCGTGTACCGGGGTGAGGCTGCGGTCGAATTCGGTTTTCAAGGTAACTTTTTGCTCGTCGGCCTGGGGACGAACGATCTCCAGACATTCCATGATCAACCCCTCGAGATAGACCGGTTCTCGTTCGAATTTCGCCCGACCGGATTCCAGGCGCGCCAGCTCCAAGAAATCGGTCGTCATATCATTCAGGCGCTGTACTTCGCAGAAAATGGTTTGGCTGAGTTTGGTGCTTTGCTCGGAGGGAAGATCTGGACGTTGGAGAAGGTGGGCGGCAGCCAAGAGTGCGGCCAGCGGTGTACGTAATTCGTGAACCATCTCGGCGATTAGGTCGCTTTGTTGGAACAAACGTGTGTTCTCAATGGCAATCGCCGCCTGAGCGGCCAGTGAACGCAGGATGAGTTGGTCGTCTTCGACGAAGGTTCCTTGTTTCTTGTTGAGGACCTCGATCACCCCGATGGTTTTGTCCTTGGTTTGCAAAGGAACACCGAGGATCGAGCGGGTGAGATAGTTTGTTTGCAAATCGATGTCGGCGAAGAAGCGAGAATCGGTCTTCGTATCTTCAACGAGGAGGGGTTTACGATTCGTAAATATCCAGCCTGCAATGCTGTTGTCCGTTGGCACCGCAGAGCGGCTGAATCCTTCTTTCAACGGACCCGTCGCTGCCTCGAAATAGAGATGATTGGTCTGTGGATCGTACAACAATATCGAAGACGCCTCACTGGTCGTCAACTCGCGCGCAACTTCGGCGATATGTTGAAGCAGCGTACCTTGTTCGAGAGTGGAAACCAGTTCCGAACTGACGTCTAGAAGACGGGCATAGCGTTTCAACAATCGGGGATAGTTGCGAATTGCCGATTCGTCTTTCGCTGAACGTGATTTACTCATGGTCTTTACCCAGCACTCCATCTGCAAGATAAGGTAGAACGGTCTCCACGTCGCTGTGAATGACAACGTCCGCACGCTCGTCGAGGTAAGTGGGTGTGTGGTTGACGATGATCAGTTTCGCCCCGGCATTCAGCGCTGGGATCGGCAGCGTGGCTGCGGGTACAACCTGGAGCGATGAGCCGGCGATGAGTATCAGTTCACAGTGCGCCAGAAGTTTTTCTGCGGATCGCACAACATCATAGGGAAGCTGTTCACCGAGGAGAACGGCATTGGGCTTTAGGACGCCGCCGCATTTCTCGCAGCGCGGGACATCGCCGCTTCGAATGAATGCTTCCATGATGCCATCCGTATTGTAGACTTCGTAACAAGAGACACAAGTCGCTAGTCGCAGATGTCCGTGAAGTTCAAGGATGACGCGAGATCCCGCACGATGATGAAGTGCGTCGATGTTCTGTGTGATAATCCCGTCCAGAAATCCCGCTTTCTCGAGGCGCGCCAGAGCAATGTGGGCGGTGTTCGGCGCGGCGTCCTGGATTTGTTGAGCCAGAGGATGGATCCAATCATAAAAATTTTTTGGATTGTGTCGAAATACGGTCAGCGAAGCGACTTCCATTGGATCGTATCTTTCCCATAAACCGGAGTGAGCGGAGCGGAAATCCGGTATCCCCGAAGGCGTCGAAATTCCTGCTCCGGTAAGCGCAACTGTATGTTTTGAGTGTTTCAGAAGCGAAATCGCTCTTTGAAGGAGGCCTTCGAGATCATCAAGCTTCACGACGCGGCTCAACTCACGACACGTTCGAGGCGCTGGGAAAGAAATATCGACAGTTTGCGTATTTGATCGGAAACGAGACTATCCGGGTGGGCGAGTAAAAGGGGCGTTGAACCACTGGAGGCTTGATAGGCCAAATCCGGTGCGGGGGAAACGATCCCGGCCAACTCAAGACCAATCTCGGTTTCAACCTGTCGCCATGGTATCTGCATGCTCGAACGAACCCGGTTGACCAGGGCGAGATAGATCTTGTCGTGCTGGATCCCGTCGCCAGACAGCTCTTGAAGCAGCGACCTTCCCAGGATATTGGACGGGAAAACCGGTTCCACCACGAGGATCAGACAATCGCAAAGCTTCAAAATCGGTTTGACGTACGAGCGCATCGAGCAACCGAGGTCGAGCACGACGGTAGTGCACATTGAAGCCAAATTCGTGACGACTGCTTCCATCTGCGCCACGGACTGTTCCAATTCCATGTTGTTTGGAGCGTGTGAGGCGACCAGAATGCGAATCTCCGAGGTGTGGCTGATGATCTCGCTCTCGACGGATCGCAAGTGGATATCCTTCAGCGATCGATTGAGTAAATTAGAAAGACCAGAGTCGTTCCCAATTCCGAGTTCGAGAGCGATCGTTCCATGACCAGGATTGAGTTCTGCAAAAATCACATCATCGCCTTCTTGCTGCAGCGCGATGCTGGTGTTCAAGGCGAGCGTCGAGGTTCCGATACCACCGCGTGCCCCCAAGAAGGCGATGGTTCTGGCTTTCTCGGGCGTTGTGACTTGGGTTTGGGCTGCCCGACCGAGAACGGCTTTGATGTGCGCCGTCAGCTCAGCCGGATGGGTCGGTTTGGTCAAGTAGTCGTCGACGCCCGCTTCAAAACCGGCGACCTTATCGTCGACCATAGTCTTTGCAGTAAACATGATGATCGGGATGTGTGCCAGGGAAGGATCGGCTCGCAGCCGGCGCGTAACTTCATACCCATCCATGTCCGGCATCATGATATCGAGCAGAATGAGCTGCGGTGTCTCTTCTTTGGCCTTCTCGATACCCAAAGCTCCGCTGCTGGCAACGACGATCTCGTAGCCATGGCGTTCGAGCATCAAGCCAACGAGTTTTAGGGTATCGACGTCATCATCAATGATGAGTATCTTTTCTGTCATTCCGGGCGCTCCATTTGGGATGATTTCCCGGTTGATGGCAGTCTAGCATAAAGCGATACGAGGGGCAAGAAGTGGACGAGGTCTTCGTTTGGAATCACGAATCCACGATGCTATAATGCTCGAAGTCATACTTTTCTCCGAGGCGCAAATGTCCGTTGATTGGTGGGGTTTCGATCAAGGTTTGAAGTTCAACTTTCCCTCATCGGCGCTCGGTTTTCTGGTCGGGGGGATCGCGCTGGCTTTGTTGATCATTTTCTATATCCGATTCCCAGCAAAAATTCCATCAACATCGAAGAAAAAAGCGGAACGATTTTGGGCAAGTCTTCCTTTTCTGCTCATCGTCGCTCCCATCCTGAGTCTGACGTTTTTACTGCGTTTTCATGTGCCGGGAACGGAAACACTGGCCTTCATTCCGCAAGAATTGCGCGGACCTGCCGTGGCAATTTTCGGGGCGATTCCCTGGTTGTTCGCCGGAGGAGTTCTGGGAATCCGTGAAGCGATCATTGTTGGGGTCGTCGCTGGTGCAGCGCGCGGTGGTTTCGAAACGTTCAGTGTGCTCACTCCTATATTTATGGGCTTGCAAGCAGGTATTGCTGCCTGGTTGATGCGGCGGGATGATGTTGGATTGCCAGGGCGATTGTTTCGCAGTCCATTCATCAGTGGTCTCTCCAGTGGCGCAATATACGTCCTTTTTCGGGGCATCGGCATGTTTGTCACGACACAAGGTGACGTGTACCGCAGTATCGATATCACTCTTTCCCTACTCGGCATTACGGCATTGGCCACGATGATCGAAGTGACGATCGGTGGCGCATTTTGTGAACTGATAAAACGCCAGGCGGCGAAGATCTGGTACGAACCGAGACGAGGTATAACGCGGGGATTTGGTCAATCGCTGGCCGTGCGTCTGAGCGCAGTTCTGCTATTTTCCGGGTTTGTCGCTAGCAGTGTGATATTGATGGGGGATTGGGTTTCGGCTGAACAATCCGCGCGAGAAATGCTCACTGAACACATGCAGCAAACCGTCAATCAGGCCAGTGGCAGTATTCCCTTTTTCGTCCACACAGGTAGGGAATACAGCCGTCAGTTGGCGGACGATCTTGCCCATCGTTTCGGTTCCGCATCGTGGACGGAAGAGCCGCTGGACGCGTTGCTGCGCGCCTACACCTTTTTCGAAAGCCTGGAAGTCTACGATCGAGAACTTGGTCTGGTCGTCGCATACCCTGCAATGTCAGAACCTCCGGCGTATTCCCCGGGTTTTCAAGCCAACTTGAATGCGGCATTAATGGGCGTTCCCTCTGAGACACTCGAATTCGGTTCTACTTTGGAATCAGGTACGCGCATGGCTTTCATTACACCGGTTCTTCCTGAGGAGAATGGCCAGGCTGTCGGCGTCGTTGTCGGCTGGTCTTCGCTCGAATCCAATCTCATCTTGACACCATTGGTACAAAGCTTCGACCAATTTTCATACGGATCGGCGTTCGTCACCGACGAGCTTGGGGAAGTCCTATTTCACTCCGAGGACGACCTGATGAATCGGCAATTCAATTTCCATCCTGAAACGAGCGGCACGGTAAACGTCGAATATACGCAGGACGGTACGCGGCAATTGGTCTACGTTGAAGCGATCGAAGAGTATTCGTGGCATGTCGTCGTCATCGTTCCGCTGCGCGAGGTCCACCGCCAGGCGCTTCAAATCACCCTGCGCCTCGGAGGCTGGCTGGTCGTGGTGGGGTTCGTTTTACTCTGCGCAGTCTTTCTCGTCAGTCATCGTCTGACGCATCCCCTGCGCAAGATGGCCGAGGTGGCTCAGTCGATTGCGCGCGGAAACCTAGATCAACCCGTACCGGCAACAGGTGAGGATGAACTTGGCCGGTTCGCTTCCTCGTTCGAGATGATGCGCCGCAGCCTGAAAGCTAGGCTGGATGAGATGGGGTTGCTGCTCGATGTAAGTCAACGGCTTTCCACCAGCTTCGACCTTGCGGAAATGCTGCAGCCGATTCTGGACGGTATCCGGCAGATCGCCGCTGCCGATCACGTTCGTATCGCGCTGGCTCCCGCGTACGATGAAGCCCGGCGTATGGGTTTTTCTGCGGGCGACGATCCAGGCAATTGGGCAGCATTGGACCCGCAAATCTTGGCGCTTTCAAGTCGTAGAGGGCGTTTCGTGCTGGAGAATCCGACGCGCGCTGGTGCGGTTCTCGATCTCAAAGACTTGAGCGGGCCGATCGAGACGCTGGCTGCCATACCTATGAGACACGAGGATGAATTCGTCGGTGTTCTCTGGCTCGGTCACCGATCGCCCTACGTGGTGACGCCGGATGCCCTCAACCTGCTGTCCATCCTTTCCGATCAATTGGCTGTGGCGATAACCAAGGTTCGCTTATACCAACGTGCAGAACACGAGCGCATGCGTCTCGTGACCGTTTTAGAAGGTACACCAGCGGCGGTGATGATGGTCGATTCTGTGGGTCGGGTTTCTCTTCTCAACCCTGCAGCCGCGAGCCTGTTCGGCACCGGCGAGCGGGAAAGTCTCGGGAAAACCGTAACGGAGGTCGTCCAGAACCCGGATCTTCGTACGCTCCTGCTGGATGGTGGTGTGACCGAACACGCGACGGAAATCGAGATGGATTCCGGACGCATCATGTTCGCTTCCATAACGGATATACGTACTGAAGGTGGTTTTCCTGCGGGAAGAATCTGTGTTTTGTGGGACGTATCCCATTATAAAAAGCTCGACGCGCTGAAATCGGAGTTCGTTTCCACGGTCAGTCAAGACTTGCGTGCGCCACTCACGCTGATGCGTGGTTATGCAACCATGTTGAGCATGGTCGGAGACGTAAACGAGCAGCAGGAAGAATTTTTACAAAAAATCCTCACGAGCATCGACCACATGAGTAAATTGGTCGATAATTTACTGGATTTGGGCCGTATTGAGGCCGGCATGGGTTTGAACATTTCGAGCATCCGCATCGAGTCGTTGATAAAGGATGTAGTCGATTCCTACCGTCCCCAAGCGGTGAGCAAACGCGTCGCCATCGAAGTTGAATTGGCGGACGGAATGCAACCCGTCGATGCCGATCCCGGGTTACTGCGTCAGGCGATATCGAATCTGGTGGACAACGCGTTGAAGTATACGCCCGCGAATGGAAGTGTCACCGTGCGTGCGGAACAAAGCGAAGAAGACCAATTTATCGCCGTGGCGGATTCTGGAGTCGGGATCGCGCCGGCCGATCAGGCACGCTTGTTCGAAAAGTTCTACCGTACTAGCGCGACGGACACTCTCCACGAGCAGGGTTTGGGCTTGGGCTTGGCGATCGTTAAATCGATCGTCGAGCAACACAACGGACGGATTCAGGTCGAGAGTAGACTTGGACAAGGGAGTACGTTTACGATCAGCATACCATTGCGATCCCCCGGTACTGGCGATGGAAAAAGAACCACGATCAACTTCAGATGACCCGTGTGCAGTATCGGGACACGCGTTGTTGCTTGAGTGGTTCCCCAAGATCCAATTTTCTGCGGTTTCTATGCTATAATGTCTCCCACAAATCAATAAGCGAACACCGGGAGGAGTAAACGGCCACGCGCTGGTAGAGAAGGAGCGGCCGCTGGCTGAAAGCCCCCACAGCAGCAGCTGTTGAACGTCGCCCGGGACGAACACCGAAGAAGACCTCATATAGAGGTGAGTAGACCGGTGCGGGTAAGCCCGTTACAGCGAAACCCTGATGTTGGTCGGGGAGTGAGAGTGCCAGGCGAATTCGTCTGGTGAAGCGAGGTGGTACCGCGGAGGTTAGGTCCTTCGTCCTCGAGGACGAAGGACTTTTTGATTCACTGTAGTTGATCTCGTTCGCAGGACACACTTTGGATCACGAAATCGTGCTTTGGGTAAATTCGACGGAATGTAGTAGGAGGAATTGGGCAAATGGCAATTGAAGATCTTCCAAAAACCTATGATTTCAACGAAGTTGAAGAACGTCTCTATTCGTGGTGGGAGACGAACGGCTTCTTTAAACCTCGCATCGACCCGGGTCAGAAACCATTCGTGATTTCCATTCCACCTCCGAACGTCACCGGGGAACTGCATGTGGGACATGCCATGTTCGTGACGATGGAGGATCTGATGATCCGGCATAGCCGCATGACAGGCGTGCCAACGCTGTGGGTGCCGGGTTCGGATCACGCCGGCATCGCCACCCAACTTCAAGTCGAACGGATGCTGAGACAAGAAGGCACGAGCCGTAAAGAAATAGGTCGGGAGGCTTTCGTGAAACGTGCCTGGGAGTGGAAGAAGGAATATGGGGGGATCATCACGCAGCAGCTACGTCGTCTGGGGGCTTCCTGTGATTGGGACCGGGAGCGGTTCACGTTGGACAATGGTTTGTCAAAAGCGGTGCGTGAGGCTTTCGTGCGGCTTTACGAAAGAGGGTTGATTTACAGGGGGACCTATTTAATCAATTGGTCGCCCGGTTTGCAGACCGCGGTCAGCGATCTCGAGGTGGAGTATACCGAGGAACAGGGAACGTTATATTACTTCAAATACCCGATCGCCGATTCACAGGACTTCATTCCCGTAGCGACGACGCGTCCGGAAACGATTCTGGGCGATACGGCCGTCGCCGTACATCCTGGGGATGAGCGCTACAAGCATCTGTTGGGAAAGGACTGCGTGGTGCCGATGCTGAACCGTCTTATCCCGGTGATCGAAGACAGCTATGTGGACATCGAATTTGGGACCGGCGCGCTGAAGATCACGCCGGGACACGATCCGAACGACTACGAAATCGGCAAGCGCCACGATTTGGAAGTGATCAACGTGCTCAATCCGGATGCGACGATGAACGAAAACGCCGGTCCCTACGAAGGTATGGATCGATTCGAGTGCCGGAAGAAATTGTGGGCCGACATGGAGGCGGCCGGACTTACGATCAAAACCGAAGCGTATTTAATGCAAGTTCCCCGCTCGCAGCGAGGCGGCGAAATTGTCGAGCCGATGGTTTCCACGCAATGGTTCGTGAGCATGAAATCGCTGGCCGAAAAGGGGCTCGAGGTCGTACGCAAGGGTGAGGTGAAAATTGTCCCCGAGCGCTTCACGAAGGTGTATTTCAACTGGTTGGAAAACATCCGCGATTGGTGCATCTCCCGGCAGTTGTGGTGGGGACATCGCATCCCAGCCTGGCACTGTAAGGAATGTGGTGAAATTACCGTCGCACGTGACGATCCCGATCAATGCGCTCACTGCAAGTCGACGCACATCGAACAGGATCCCGATGTGCTCGACACGTGGTTTTCCTCCGGCTTGTGGCCTTTCTCGACTCTGGGATGGCCGGAAGATACTGAAGATTACCGCTACTTCTATCCGACCACGATGATGGAAACCGGATACGACATCCTCTTCTTCTGGGTGGCGCGGATGATCATGATGGGTCTGGAGTTCACGGGAGTCGCGCCCTTCGAAACCGTCTACCTGCACGGCCTGGTCCGCGATGGGCAAGGTCAGAAGATGAGCAAAACATTGGGAAACGTGATCGATCCTCTGGAGGTCATGGACGAGTTCGGCACCGACGCGCTCCGGTACACCATGCTCACCGGTTCGACTCCCGGCAACGACATGAACCTCAGTCTACAGCGCGTGGAAGCCAACCGGAATTTCGCCAACAAGATCTGGAACGCCGGTCGTTTCGTGATCATGACGTTGTTGAAAACCGCAGGTATTCAGGATGAGTCGATCGAACCCACGTCTGCAGATCGCTGGATCGAAGGACGGCTCGCGGCGCTCATCGAGGACGTGGATCGCCTTTTTGCGTCCTATCAATATGGCGAAGCCGGTCGGCAGATTTACGAATTCTTTTGGAGTGAATTTGCCGATTGGTATATCGAAATCGCTAAGCTGCAGGCGAGGCAGGGCGGTCCACGGGCCCGCGATACCGCCAAGGTCCTGGTCAAGGTGCTGGATGCCTGTCTAAGACTGCTGCACCCCTTCACGCCGTACGTAACGGAAGAGCTCTGGGGAAAACTGAAAGCGGCTTGCCTTGAACATGGCGGTGGGTTTGGTCTTCTTTCGGAGTGGGAAGAGGCGCTCATCGTGGCGCAATGGCCACATCAGAAGCCCATTTCGGAGACGGAAAAGGAAACGATGGACCGCTTCGACCTGTTGATGGACGTCGTGCGTGCGATCCGCAACATCCGTTCGGAGCAGGGGACACCCCCCGAAACGAAAATCGCAGCCACGTTCAACGCCGGATCCATGGCGGACCTGCTTGAGGAACAGCGGGAATCGATCGCCTCACTGGCGGGCATCGATCTCGAGCGAATGCAGATCCACACGACATTGCCATCCCCTCCGGTGGACGCGATTCCGCTCGTGATTGGTCCGGTCGAAGTGCATGTTACGCTGGAAGGCGTCATCAACGTAGAGGCGGAGCGCGAACGTCTGACAGAGGAATTCGAAGAGGTCCACTCCCAGATCGAGCGTCTCGAGAAATTACTGGCCGGTCCGTTTTCTGAACGTGCGCCCGGAGACGTCGTTCAAAAAGAGAAGGACAGGCTTATGGAGTTCCAGCAGGCTGCCGAAAAGATCAAGACGCAGATGGAACGGTTGAAAGAGACATAGATTTGAACGGACCTGATTCTCCCGAAGCGTTTGGAACTTCGGCAGACGATTGTTCAGCAACGTTCTCACTCCCTGTGGCCGCCGTCGTCCCGGGATTGTCCTTCATCGTCATCGTCGACTTCGTCACGGTTTCAGGCGCAGCTCATTCCTTCGAGCCGTATCTTCGTTCGTGGATCTGGGTCGTCGCCGTTCTTCCGTGGCTAACGCTGCTACTCTTTCGTAAAGCCCCGACCGTCTATGGCTACAGCCGAAGGCGTGCGCTGTCGATTTTTGGTTGGGGCATGGTGGCTGGGGCCGTATGGCGCGGGTTGAGCCTCGGTTTCAACATCTGGTTTCAAAACGGTTGGACTCAAATCGGATCGAACACCTTGCTGCTATTCGGATTGCTATTCTGGATTCCATTTCTGGAAGAAACCTTTTTCCGCGCATATATCGGCGGCGCACTGCTGGCGAAATACGGTCGTTGGCCAAGCATCGTGATTCAGGCAACGCTCTTCAGTTTTCATCCGGGGCATTGGACCCAGGGCTGGCTGGACATCGTCAGCATATTTACGTTCGGGATATTATCCGGTTGGCTTTACGCGCGTTTTCGATCGATTTGGGCACCCTGGGGAGCGCATGCATTCGCAAACATCTTGCCTTTGCTTCTACGCGGATGGGTCTCGTAGTGCCTCTAAAATTCCCACCGATATATCATCCCGAAAGCGTTTTTTGTTTTTTGCAATCTCGTTCCGTGATCTGAAAACGGCCTCATTTGGGTGTGATATACTCTCGTTCTTGGAGGTTTGATGCGACGAGGCGGTCCTGATTATCTGCGCTGGATATCGATTGGGTTGTTGTTGGCGGCGGTTGTCTTTTTCTTCTTTGAACTGATCGCTTTCAGCCGACAACGAGCACATCTTCCGGAAGGGCTTTCCGTCGGTGGTGTTCCCGTAGGTGGACTGTCCCAAACCGAAGCGGTCGAACGCATCCTGCAGACCTACAGTTCACCTGTCGAGCTACACTACGACGATCAAATCATCCTCATGTCACCGGCAAGCGTCGGTTTCCGCCTGGATACAGAAGTCATGTTGGCGGCAGCCGAATCGATGCGCACCGGCGACGATTTTTGGTCCGGTTTCATGGATTTTCTGTGGAATCGACCGGGAGAAGAAGCGGCGATCCCCTTGCGTGCGGAGTATTCCGTCTCGCAACTCGAATTGGTCTTGGCGGATATTGCCGCCCGGTACGACGAGCCTCCGTATCTTGCCGAGCCTATTCCGGGGACCCCCAATTTCAAACCCGGAAGACCGGGACGCGTTCTCGACATCGACCGGTCACAACGGTTGATCGGGGACATCTTAATGCTGCCCCATTCCCGGGTCGTAAACCTACCAGTCCTGGAGGACGTACCTCCGAGGCCGACATTGAGCACGCTCGAGATTTTGATCAAACAGATCGTTGACGCAGCGGATTTTAATGGCCTCACAGACTTATTTCTGGTAAATTTGAGGTCGGGTGAAGAACTGCGCATCGTTTACCTGGACGGTGAAGACATCCCTGCGGAACCAGATGTTTCCTTCGGCGCAGCCTCAACCATCAAGATCGGAATCATGACGACATATTTCATAGAATTCGACGAACCTTTCGGTGAAGAAGCGGACGATCATATGTTTGACATGATCACGCGCTCCGGCAACGAATCTTCCGATTGGCTGATGGAGCAGATTGGCGACGACCTCGGTCCGCTTGCAGTTACGGACACCCTTCAAACGTTGGGTCTAAAAAACACCTTTACGGGCGGATTTTTTTACCTGGGCGCACCGCTCCTGCGTTCGTTCAACACACCAGCCAACCAGCGTACGGACATCAACACGCGACCGGATAAATACACGCAGACCACTCCAACTGATGTCGGGATGCTGTTGATGGATATTTATCATTGTGAGAACGGCGGCGGTGCGTTGCTCGCTGTCTACTCCGATCGAGTAACACCGCAGGAATGCAGCCATATGGTCGATCTGCTCGCTCAAAACAAGATCGGGAGTTTGATCGAGGCGGGAGTCCCGGACGGTACGCGTGTGGCACACAAGCATGGTTGGCCGAGTTCGCCTTTCGACATGATCGGAGACGCTGGCATCGTCTATACACCGGGGGGAGATTACGTGTTTTCACTGTTCTTTTTTCAGGATCAGGAAATGTTTTGGGACCCGACGTCGAAGATGTTCGCCGATATCTCCCGCGCTGTGTACAACTATTTCAATCCTCCCGTCGAGTGAGTTTCAGCGAATAACATCTGCCTCCCACCAGTATAATTGGGTTAAAAAAACTAGGGCGCAGAATTGACTGCGCCCCGATGTGTTTAGTTGTTAGTTGAAAATTTTTTGCTCGCTAGATTCAACTCCGAAGTGCAACTTTGAAGGTTGGACTAAGAGGTAAGCTGCGGTAGTATCAATGCTTCTTAGACCACCACGTCAAAGGAGCACTGATGAGAACCTACACGCAGCTTACCCAGGA
>DAOULU010000023.1:0-3064 GCA_034417075.1 Anaerolineales bacterium | reverse complement strand
CTTTCGGTCGCATCGAAGGCGGCCGCTCAAACAAAACCGGAAGAGAAAAAACCGAAAGAGAAGAAAGTAGACAAAGACGCCGCGAAACGAAAATACGCTCAACAATTGTTATCTTATGTAAACAGAGGCGGCACATCTAAAAGCAAAATCAAATACTACCAACGAAGAATAGGCGCGAAGGCGACAGGTAGGCCCGACACTCAAACCGAGAAGAAAATCGAACAGCTACTCGGTTACGATGTTTCGTGGAAACCGAAAAAGAAAGTCGTCAAGCCGAAAGTGTACACGGCGGCCGAAAGGCCGACTGTGACCGCACCGAAACCGGCAACGGTTCAACCGGTGCGCGAGTCGGGACCGTTAGAGCAAATTCTATCGACCTTGACAAAAAAGGCACCTACAAAGGTGAGTACCCCGACCCCGGCAAAAGTGGCGCCGGCGAAAAAGCCACAACCTGTAACGCCGAAACAATTACCAGCAACAACAACGAGAGCACCGCAATTCATATCGATTCCGCCCGCCGTGCCTGATAGCGTTATCGCCGCAACGGCTATTGATAGCTATCTTAGAAGCGGCGGACTAGACCGTACGCGCGTAAAAGACTATCAACGGCGTATGGGGGGTCTCGCGATTGACGGCATACCAGGTCCTAAGACCAAAGCGCGAGCGGAAACGCTCTTACACCGGTCTGTCTCCTGGCCGGCACAAAACGCGGCGGCGGACTTGCGTACATATTATCGCGGCGGCGGTCGGGACCGAACTAAAATCAAGGCGTTTCAGAACGCTATGGGTGAGCTCACCGTTGACGGGCTGGTCGGGCCGAAAACGAAAGCGCGTTACAAGACACTCACGGGTAAGACCTGGTAAAACCTTTTCAAGGAGCGGAAACAATGGCAATAACCACAACGACAGGTCGACGCGGCGACCTGATGAAAGCACCGAAAGGGTGGCAGCCGGCAGAGCCGAAAGTACGGTTTAGCGAGCGGGGAAAGTTTCTCTATACCCGTTTGAGCTTGAACGTTGCCCCTGGCGTCGTAATGAACTTTTCCTCGCGTGTCGACCTCGAACTTATCGAGCGGAATCTACGCGACGGAGCGAGAGACGAGATATCCGGTATATTCGGCTCGATATTCAAGGGCATCAAAAAGGCGGTTAAGACGGTCGGAAAAGCCACGGGACTAAACAAGGTCGTCAAGTTCGCGGGTAAGGTCCTAAACAATCCAATTGTCAAGGCAATCGTACCCGGCGCGGCCGCTGCGAGCGCCGGCGTGAAAATCGCTTCAGACGTTGCAAAGGCGACAGGTCTCGCCGGCAAAGGAAAACGCCGGCGCCGTCGCCGCGCTGCTCCTCGACAACGACCGCGACGGACTCGACGACAGAAGGCGGCGAACTTCTATCTAACCCGCGCGGCCGTTCGAGCACAACGGGCCGGACTGACCAAACCATCACAAGCACAAGCGGTGAAAGCCGGCGCTAAGATGTACCAGCTCATCGTTCAGCCGAAGTAATGGCAACGGTTCTACTAAATATCAACGACAAAAAACCCGTTGTCGCTTATCGAGGCAACTACGGGCCGAAGACGTTGTTTGTCATTGCCGACCCGAATTGGCCGCAAGCGGCCGGCGAGCCGTGTGTACCTCTGGATATTAGAATCTCTGTCAGAGTGTCTTACGATAACGTCTATGTCGAGGATTACTTTCCTTTACCGAACCTCGGATGGGCCGGAACATTCCTAGCTGACAACATTGACGTGTTCGCGCATTACATTCCGGACCAAGCCTTAGCTACTCCTTACACGACCTATCAAATATCCGCGTCAGTAGTTCCCGGCGATGTTCCGCGCGTTCCGTCGTCGTATGTGCATCTGTTCGCGAAAGAGCGGTATTTGTTCCCTGTCGCGTATCCATCAAGCGGCTATCTGCCTATTCCGAATTTCTCAAAGGAATTCAAGATTGACCCGAAATGCTATGGTCGAATAACTCTAAGGTCTCATTCTAACAGCTATAACTTTACCGGTCAGTCGTACAACTTCGAGGAATCTTTCGGCTGGACGCCTCTTACACCCTTCGATTACCAGTGGTCGGCGTCTATCGATGCATTAGAGTACACGGCTGGACGACAATCGTTTCACATCGAGTTTAGATAATGCAGACATTATCACCGCTATTATGGGACACGACGCTGAGCGGTATTGCTATGGGCGTATTTGATGACGGGCCGTCGCTCGACCTCGGTGCGAAAGGGACCTATTCGGTATCGTTTCATATCGAGTGGGAAGACGTTGCCGTAACTTGGCAACTTGAACGCGGCAACGGGTTGGAATGGGACGATTTCACCGCAACTTATCGAATCGGTGACCCTGGATGGGTCGACCCTTTGCTAGGTGACCCGAGACAACACTGGATAGTCGCGTTTATGAATCCCGGAACTCGGTACGTAAGGTTAAACTATTCCGCTGGGAATTTCGGCGGCGGCGCTAAGTTTTTGAAAGTCGTCGCGCATCTCAACCGCGTATTCAAATAGGAGGAAAGGTGCCACAGTACCCATTAGTTGTAAACCTTGCAGCACCAGCTCAACGACCTTACGCCGGAACCGGGATAAACAGTTACTTCGTTCCGTCGCCCAATGGGCTCTCGTATCATTCTATCCGTTATGGTCGGGGCGCTTGGATTGCTCTAGCCGTCAACGGTGTTGGTAATCAAATCGCGAAATCGGTTGACGGTGGCGACAACTGGGCATCACGAGCGGAACCCGGCGCTAGACAATGGACGGGCCTTTGCTACTGCGGAAACCGTCATTGGGTAGGCGTCGCGCAAAACGGCGTAGCAGCTGGGCAAGCAATGTACTCCGACGACAACGGAGAGACATGGAGCGCAGCGACTATGCCGATTGCTGTTGGATGGCAAGACGTTTGCTACGGAAACGGCGTAGTCGTCGCGGTTGCGAACACCGGACTCATCACGCAACAAGTCGCGCGGTCGCTCGACTACGGGCATACGTGGGCGTTAGCAGCCGGCGGCGCGGCCGCGCTGCGTCAATGGAACGCCGTCAACTACGGAAACGGCGT